>NZ_JBBPEV010000001.1:0-1200000 GCF_038069945.1 Aquabacterium sp. A3
TCTTCTTGGTCGACAGGTTCAATCCCAGGCTGACTTGCTTCATGTCCTTGCGCCACGTATCAACTTGACGACATCATCATGCAAGACTCGCGCCTTGACGGCGGGTTTTGCAGACCTTCCTAAGGTGGCAGCGGTTAAATTGCATGTCGTGGCCTTATATATTTTATTCGAAGGCCACATTTTTGCCAATTTCTAAGAGGAAACACCATGAAAAATTCTACCTCGTTGATCACGCTTGTCGCCTTGATTGGATTTGTCGGGTCTGCTTATGCTGGTGATGCGGCTAAAAATCAGGCCGCTGCTACGCATCAACTGAAAGATGGTGGCACGCTTTACATTTTCAAGGATGGAAAAATGGCGAAGGAAAGTAAGTATGGAAAAGCCGTTTACATGAAAAAAGGTGAAACGTTAGAAACCGTCGACGGGAAGAAGATAGTTGCGAGCAGCAACGAGGTGGCAAGGCTTGGCAACCTGATCAGCGAAGGACACCTGGATTGATTGGATGATGCGCTGCTTGCCCACATCGTCCAGGTCAACTTTGCCGACCTGACCGCAGCCCGCTCCGCGCGGGCTTCGTTTCGCTTTGGGCATGTGGGGTTGCCAGGATATCGAGGATCGGGCAGTCCGGTCTGTCATCACCATGGCAGCAATGAACGAGGTGTTCGAGGGTGGCCTTCATGGCAAGCAATTCCTGGAGCTTCTGATTTAACTCCTGCAGATGGGCCTGGGCCAGCGCCTTCACTTGGCGGCTTGGGCGTCGACGGTCTTGCCATAGTCCCAGCAGTTCGCGGATCTGATCCAGCGAGAACCCGAGGTCTCTGGCTTGCCGAATGAAGCGCAAGGTGCCGACCTCCTTGTCGGTGTACTGGCGGTAACCTGCATCGGTTCGCAAAGCGCCGGGGAAGAGCCCCACGCTTTCATAGTGCCGGATCATCTTGGCCGACACGCCAGAGGCCTTGGCTGCTTCTCCGATGTTCATGTGTTCGCTCATGCAGCGGCTCCTTGTGAATTGACGGTGGCAGGCTTGGTGTGCTGTGGCAACTCGTTTTCCATCGCACCCCGCCAACGGCGCAGCAAGAGCGCATTGGCGATGACGCTGAGGCTGCTGAGCGCCATGGCGGCACCCGCGATGACGGGGTTGAGCATGCCCAGTGCCGCCAGTGGGATGCCCAGGACGTTATAGGCAAAGGCCCAGAACAGCCCCTGCTTGATCTTGGTATAGGTTCGCCGCGACACATCCAGGGCGTCGGCCACCAGCCTGGGGTCGCCGCGCATCAGCGTGACGCCTGCGGTCTCGGTTGCCACGTCAGCACCTCCGGCCATCGCAAAACCGCAAGATGCTGCAGCCAGGGCAGGGCCATCGTTCAGGCCATCACCCACGAAGGCCACGACCTCACCGCTGGCGCGCAAGGCTTGCACGATGGCCGCTTTGTCGCTGGGCAGCACCTCCGCTCGCACATCGAGAATACCCAGGGCCTGCGCGACCGCATCAGCGCTGCCCTGGTTGTCGCCGGTCAGCATGAGGGTTTTGATGCCCAGTTGGTGCAGGTTTCTCACCGCTGCAGTTGCCGTGGGCTTGACGGTGTCTCCGAAGGCCATCAGCCCCAACAGTTCAAAGCCGCCTGCGTTTTGCTGCACAAGCCATGACAAGGTCCGTCCTTGCCGCTCCAACACATCGGCTTGCGTGCCGAGCGCACCTGCATCCACCCCCAGTTCATTCAAAAGTCTGGTGTTGCCCAGCATCAACTTGGCTCCCCTCACCATGCCCTCGACGCCCCGGCCCGCCAGTGCCTTGGCATCTCGCACAGAGGGGATGGTGAGGCTGGCGTCGCGGGCGTGGGTGGTGACTGCCAGTGCCAGCGGATGGCTGCTTGCTTGTTGCAACGCTGCGGCCAGAGCGACCACTTCGTCAATGCCTGACCCTTCGGCAGGGACAACGGCTACCAGCGTCGGCTTGCCTTCCGTCAGTGTGCCTGTTTTGTCGAACGCCACGACGGTCACCGAATGCGCGATCTCCAATGCCTGAGCATCCTTGATGAGGATGCCTCGGCGTGCGGCGGCACCTGTTCCGACCATGATCGCCGTGGGTGTGGCCAGGCCCAATGCACATGGGCAGGCGATCACCAGCACGGCCACGGCGTTGATCAAGGCATGCTCCCAGTCTCCGTTGATGCCAAGCCAAGCCAGAAAGGTGAGTAGCGCGACCCCCAACACCACGGGAACGAACACGGCGCTGACACGGTCCACGATGCGCTGGATGGGTGCCTTGCCCGCCTGGGCCGACTCGATCAGCCGGATGATGCGTGCCAGGGTTGTTTCGGCACCGACGGCCTGCGTCTTGACAATCAACATGCCCTCGGCGTTGATGGCCCCGCCGGTCACCTGATCACCCACTTGTTTGGCGACAGGCAGGCTTTCGCCTGTGATGAGCGATTCATCCACATGGCTGCGCCCCTCAATGATTTCGCCATCAACGGGCACGCGGTCACCCGGGCGTATGCTCACCAGGTCACCGACCCTCACGTCGGCCACGGGCATTTCGACGTCAACGCCATCGCGTCGAACCAGTGCCGTGCTCGGCCGCAAGGCGTTGAGAGAGCGAATCGCGTCCGTGGTCTGCCGCTTTGCGCGATCTTCCAACCACTTGCCCAGGAGAACGAGCGTGATCACTGCAGCCGAGGCTTCGAAATAGAGGTGCGGCATGCCGTGCTGTGAATGCCGCATCAGAAGGTAGACGGACAGGCCGAAGGCTGCGGACGTGCCAAGCGCAACCAGCAGGTCCATGTTGCCGGCCTTGGCCTTGACGGCCCGCCATCCTGCCCGGTAGAAGCGCCAGCCCAGCCAGAATTGCACCGGCGTGGCCAGTGCGAGTTGCAGCCAGCCATTGAGCATCCAGTCGATCCCCACCAACTGCAGCACCATGGGCAATACCAGTGGCAAGGTTAAAACAGAAGCGATCGCCACGGGCCCCCATGTCGGCAGGGTGTTGGGCTTTGCGGGCTCGGCTTCCTGCTTCAATTGAGTCACATAGCCTGCCTTGGTGACGGCTGCCACGAGAGATGCGGGTGGGATCGTGGAGAGTGCACGCACGGCGGCCTGTTCGGTTGCCAGGTTGACGGAGGCCAACAAGACGCCGGGAACCTTGAGCAAGGCTTTTTCCACCCGGGTGACGCAAGAGGCGCAGGTCATGCCCTCGACATGGAGGGCCACATCGGTGGTCTTCAGGTCGTAGCCGGCCTCGCGGACGGCTGCGCTGAGTACCTCAAGGTTCACAGATGGGTCCGCTTGGACCGAGGCCACTTCGGTGGCCAAATTGACGTTGGCGCTTTGCACACCAGCCGTTGCCTTGAGCGATTTTTCTACCCTGGACACACAAGAAGCGCAAGTCATCCCCGAGATGGGGATGTCGATTCGGAATGTGACCAGCGGCTTTTGCGGGGAGATCATGGTGTGCCCGTATAGGTGGTTGATGTTTGTCGTGGATCCTCAAGCTTCCCATCGTGGGAATGTAAAGCCGTGTGGCAATTACATGCGTTAACTGCGGGGTTATTGAAAACAGGTGCTTGACCTTCCTGCTGTAGGAAGCTTGAAAGTGAATCCACCCCAAACCAATCGGAGTTTCTGATGATCACTTTTGAAGTCAAGGACATGACTTGCGGCCATTGCGTCAGCACCATCACCAAGGCGGTGCGGGCCGTCGATAAAGAGGCCACCGTACGGATCGAGTTGCAGTCGCACCAAGTCCAGATCGAACCCACAGAGGCGGATGCAGATGAACTTCGCGACGCAATCCAGGAGGCTGGCTACACCCCTGTGGTGGTGACAAATGGGCCGCTCAAACCCGAGAAGGCCAGTCGAGGTGGCTGTTGTTGTGGGTGATGGCGTGACAGCCTTCAGGCATGTTTCATGTGAGGCGCTTGCGTGGCGCGCCTTGCCTTTTTGCTGCGGCGAATCAGCAGGTACGCAGCCGGAATCACGAACATCGACAGCAGTGGCGCCGTGATCATGCCCCCGACCATGGGTGCAGCAATGCGCTGCATGACCTCGGAGCCCGTGCCTGCACCCCACATGATCGGCAGCAAGCCCGCGAGGATCACTGCCACCGTCATGGCCTTGGGGCGCACGCGCAGCACGGCACCGTCACGGATGGCGTCCAGCAGGTCATCGACACTGACCTGGCCCTTGTCGATGCGCTCACCCCAAGCCTGCTTGAGGTAGAGCAGCATGATCACGCCGAACTCGGCGGACACGCCAGCCAATGCAATGAACCCGACTGCCCCGGCCACCGACAGGTTGTAACCCAACAGGTAGAGCAACCAGATGCCCCCCACCAGGGCAAAGGGCAGCGTGGCCATGATCAGCAAGGCTTCGTCAAACGCGCCGAATGTCAGGTACAGCAACACGAAGATGATCAGCAGCGTGAACGGCACCACCACCTTGAGCTTGGCCGTGGCCCGCTCCAGGAACTCGAACTGGCCTGACCAGGACACCGAGTAGCCAGGCGGCAGTTTGACCTTGGCCGCGACAGCCTTTTGCATGTCCTGCACCGCTGATCGCAGATCCCGCCCCCGGATGTCCACATACACCCAGCCTGACAGGCGGGCGTTCTCGCTGCGCAGCATGGGCGGGCCATCGGTCACGCGGATGTCGGCCACATCGGACAAGACCAGGCGCTGTCCACGCTCGTTGACGATAGGCAAAGTGCGTAATTTCTCCAGCGAATCGCGTGTCTCGCGTGGGTAGCGCAGGTTGATCGGGAAGCGCTGCAAACCTTCCACCGTCTCGCCGATGTTCTCGCCGCCCACTGCCGAGCTGATGACCGACTGCACATCGGCGATGTTCATGCCAAAGCGCGCGGCGGCATCGCGGCGGATGTTGACGTCCACATACCGGCCACCTGTCAGGCGTTCGGCCAAGGCGCTGCTGACACCGGGCACATCCTTGAGCGCCCGCTCGATCTCACCCGTGAGTCGGTCGATGGTGGCCAGGTCGGTGCCCGCCACCTTCACGCCCACGGGGCTCTTGATGCCGGTGGCCAGCATGTCGATGCGGTTGCGGATGGGGGGCACCCAAATGTTGGCCAGGCCGGGCACTTTGACAATGCGGTCCAGCTCTTCAACCAGCCTGTCTTGCGTCATGCCCGGGCGCCATTGGTCTTTGGGTTTGAACTGGATGGTGGTCTCGAACATCTCCATGGGCGCCGGGTCGGTCGCGGTTTCGGCCCGACCTGCCTTGCCATACACACTGGCCACCTCGGGCACGGTTTTGATCAAACGGTCGGTCTGTTGAAGCAGCTCGGCGGCCTTGCCTGCGGACAAGCCCGGCAGGGCCGTGGGCATGTAGAGCAGGTCGCCCTCGTCCAGTTTGGGCATGAACTCGCCGCCAATGTGCTGCAAGGGCCACAAGCTGAGCAACAGCAACACGGTGGCCACCGCCAGCGTGCGCTTGGGGCCTTGCAAGACCGCATTGAGCAGCGGGCGGTAGATGGCAATCAGGAGTCGGTTGAGCGGGTTGCTCTGCTCGCTGGGGATGCGGCCACGGATCAGGTAGCCCATCAGCACGGGGATCAGCGTGACCGACAAGCCCGCTGCCGCCGCCATGGCATAGGTTTTGGTGAAGGCCAGCGGCGAGAACAGCCGCCCCTCTTGCGCCTCCAGCGTGAACACTGGCACAAAAGACAGCGTGATGATCAACAGTGAGAAAAACAGCGCGGGCCCGACCTCGGCCGCCGAATCGCCGATGACCTTCCAGCGCTCGGCACCTTCCAGCGATTGATCGGGGTGGGCTTGCTCCCAGTGTTCCAAGTGCTTGTGTGCGTTCTCGATCATCACCACGGCTGCATCCACCATGGCGCCGATGGCAATGGCGATGCCTCCCAGCGACATGATGTTGGCGTTCACCCCTTGGTAGTGCATGACGATGAAAGCCGCCAGGATGCCCAGGGGCAGCGAGATGATGGCCACCAGGGCCGAGCGCAGGTGAAACAAAAAGACAAAGCACACCACGGCCACCACGGCGAACTCTTCGAGCAGCTTGTGCGAAAGGTTCTCCACCGCACGCTCGATGAGGGTGGATCGGTCGTACACAGGCACGATCTCCACCCCTTTGGGCAAGCTGGCTTGCAGGGTCTTGAGCTTGGCCTTGACCGCAGCAATCGTCTCCAATGCGTTCTTGCCTGAGCGCATCACGATCACGCCGCCAGCGGCTTCTCCCTCACCGTCCAGCTCACCGATGCCCCGGCGCATTTCCGGCCCCATCTGGATGCGGGCCACATCCCCCAGGCGCACCGACACGCCTGCGTCGGTGGTCATCAAGGGCACTTGCCGGAAATCGTCCAGCGATTGCAAGTAGCCCGAGGCGCGCACCATGTACTCGGCCTCGCCCAACTCCAGCACCGAGCCGCCCGCTTCCTGGTTGGCCTTCTGGATGGCCTCGACCACCTGGGTGTGCGCGATGCCGTAGGTGGCCAGTTTGTCGGGGTCCAGCACCACTTGGTACTGGCGCACCATGCCGCCCACCGAGGCGACTTCCGCCACATTCGGCACTGTCTTGAGTTCGTACTTCAAGAACCAGTCCTGCAAGGCGCGCAACTGGCCCGCATCCTGGGTGCCACCACGGTCCACCAGGGCGTATTGGTAAATCCAGCCCACGCCCGTGGCGTCGGGCCCCAGCGACGCCTTGGCGCTGGCGGGCAAGCGCGACTGAACCTGGTTCAGGTACTCCAGCACACGCGAGCGGGCCCAGTACAGATCGGTGCCGTCCTCGAACAGCACGTAGACATAAGAGTCGCCGAAGAAGGAGTACCCCCGCACCGTCTTGGCACCAGGCACCGACAACATGGTCGTGGTCAGCGGGTAGGTGACCTGATTCTCCACAATGCGCGGCGCCTGGCCCGGGTAGGTCGTGCGGATGATGACTTGCACATCAGACAGGTCGGGCAAGGCGTCCAGCGGCGTTCTCGCGACCGAATATACCCCCCATGCACTGAGCATCAAGGTGGCCAGCAGCACCAGGAAGCGGTTGGTGATGGACCAACGGATCAAGCGGGCGATCATGGCTTGCTCCCTTGCTTGGCTGGGCCATGGGTGTGATGGGGCGCCTCGGACGCAGGCTGGGGCTTAGGTGCCAGGTGCGACAGTCGGGTCAACTGCGGCATGCCATCGGCATCCATGTAGAACTCAAAGCTCACCGGGTCCCCCACTTCCAGATGGCGGGGCAGTCCGCCCTTGAGCGGCACCTTGAAATCCATCGTCATGGCGCCCCACTTGAGTGAGGCAATCGGCCCGTGCGACAAGGTGATGGCCTCGCCTGTCAGGGCTTCCACCTTGCCCTGACCTTCGTGTCTGGGTGCGGTGTTGTCCACGGTCGGTGCCGGTGCGCCATTGAGCCGCGCCTCAACACCCTTGAGGCTGGCTTCCGAATCGATGAGGAACTGCGATGACACCACCACACGCTGGCCCACATCCAGGCCGCGCTTGACCTCGGTTTGCCCATCGCTCTCGATGCCCGCCTCGATCTCGACCGGGCGGAACCGACCTTTGTCCTCGGCCAGCATCACCACAGTGCGTTTACCCGTCTGGATGACTGCCTCGGTGGGGATCAGCAAGGACTTCTCGGCACGCATGTCCATGAACTGCATGGCCACGCTCATGCCCGGCACCAGGCGCATGCCTGGGTTGTTCAACTGCACCCGTGCCTTGAGGGTGCGGGTGCCAGGGTTGACCTCCGGCACCAGTGCCTGAACCGTGCCTTCAAAGGTGGTGCCAGGCACAGCCGGGCTGCGGGCCAGCACCTTGGTTCCTTCGCGCAGTTGCGCGACTTGACTCTCTGGCACTTCGGCGTTGGCCCAAACCGTGGACACGCCGTTGATGCGCAACAAGGTGGCCCCCGGCATCACGGACATGCCTTCACGCACCATCAACTCGCTGAGCACGCCGCCGATGGGCGCCACCAGGGTGATGCGCGGCTGGGTCTTGCCGGTTTGCTCGACGCGCTTGATCTGATCCTCGCTCATGCCCACCTGACGCATGCGCTGGCGAGCGCCATCCACCAAGCTGCCCAGGTCGGCACCCCGCATGCGGCGAACAGACAAGAACTCTTCTTGCGCGGCCACCCAATCAGGCACATAGAGATCGGCCAGGGGCTGACCTTGTTTGACCGCATCCAGCGTGGCGCGCACATGCAGCCGCTCCACAAACCCGGCGGCCCGTGCTTGCATGACAACCTGGTCGCGTTCGTTGTAAGCGATGCTGCCCACGGCAGAGACCTGGGGCGACAGCACCCCTTCTGTGACCTCTGCAGTGCGTACACCCAGGTTCTGCTGGATGCGCGGGCTGACGGTGACCTTGCCCTGGTCACCATCGCTGTCTGCGTAGACGGGCACCAGCATCATGTCCATGAAAGGCGACTTCGCGGGCTTGTCGAACTTGTTGCCCGGCACCATGGGGTCGTGGTAGTACAAGACCTTCTTGCCGGTGACCGGGTCCATGTCGCCAGCCTTGAGGCCATCGGCGATGTGTCGCCGGGTGGCGTCTTCACCCTCGGCCACGCTTTGCGGCAGGGCTTGGGTGGCGTTTGCTTCTGTGGCAGGCTGAGCGGGGCGCAGTTCAGCATCGGCATTCATGCCCATGCCTCTTTGCATGCCCAATGCGTACAGGCCATATGCAGCGGCACTCAGTGCTGTGGCGGCAATCATGGCGATCACCAGATTTTTGAGTTTCATGTGAGGCTCCGTGTCAGTGGTCAAGAACGGGTATGGCCGCGTCGTGTTCCACCGGGATCAGGTAGTTGAGCTGCGCCCAGATGCGAGCGGTGTCCATGTCGAGTCGCAGCCGGTCCATTTGGGTGTCCAAGGCCATGCGGCGAGCCTCCAGCACGGAGGCCAGCGTGCCGCTGCCGCCTCGGTAGGCGGTCAAGGCGGCCTGTGTTCGCTCGGCAGCCAGCGGGATCAAGGCGCTGTCGTAGCGGCGCAGGCGATCCCGGCTGCTCTGCCAGGTTTGGAGCATCACCGTGACCTGGGCAAGGTGCTCCCGTGTGGCCTCTTCGCGCTGGGCGCGCATTTGCTCCACGGTGGCCAACCTGGCAGCCAGGTCCCGGTCCTGACGGCTCTTTTGATCCCATTGCAAGGGAACGGAGACATTGACAGAGGCCATCTTGGAATAGCCGGGCCCACGTTGACTGAGCATCAGCTCCACACCCCAGTCGGCTTGTTTGTTGGCTCGGGCCAGGTCTGCGTCGGCCTGGGCCATCTCTTCCTGCCGGATCAGGACGGTGATGTCAGGGTGCGCGGTCAGGGTGCTTTCCAGATCGTTCAGGTGCGAGGGAACATGGCGGGTGTCGGGCGCATCGCCCAGGGGCGTGTCGGCTGCACGACCTGTCCACCGGCGCAGCGCGGTCTGCGCTGTGCTCACTTCACGCATGGCCTGGTCGATGCGGTCATCCACCTGAGCAAGCGCTGCGCGGGCAGCGTGCACTTCAGTTTGCGATCCTCTGCCCCCTCGATAGGCGACCTCAGTCGCCTCCACTTGCAGGCGGATTTCATCGCGCTGGGCCTTGACCAGGGCCAGCATGCGTTCCTGGTAGTAGAGATCCAGCCAGGCCATGGCCGTGTCACGTTGCAATTGAGCCAGCGCCTGGGCCCGGCTGGCCTCGCTGGCCTGGGCTTCCCGCTCAAAGCGCATGGACCGTGCAAGGCGTTTGTCTTGACGGGTGAACTCCTGCATGAGGCCCACCGAGCGCATGGTCATGAAATCGCGGGTGACACTGAAGCGATCAGGTCCGCTGATGGGCAGGTTGTTGATGCCCAGTTTGAGGACGGGATCGGGCTGCTGTGCGGCCGAAACCGCCATGTCGCGGGCAGCCGCCGTGGCGTGGTTCTGGGCCACCAGTTGTTGTGAGCGCGCCTGGGAAAGCCTGAGAGCCTGTTCAAACGTCAGGACATCCCCGGCATGGGCGTGGAAGGATGCGAGGCTGAGGGCCACCAGAACGGCGACACCTTGGAAGCACGTGCGAATGCGCGTGAGCATGCGCATGCAAATGGGATGGCCGAGATCGACCAGTTGCATGCCCCTGCGCGGCAGGAGCGAAGAATGGGTAAACATGACACCTCCGAATGAAGCCAATGGCGTGGGCGTGTGCAGGACTTGGCAGAACGCCACGCGCCTGCATTGGCCAGCAACCTGCGCGACCAGGCGCTGAAGCGGCCGTCAGGCCTTTCAGCGCCGCGTCACTCGGCGTGTCAAATTCGGAAGCAGCAGTGCAGTATGGACAGCGGTGGTGGCGCCGCGTGAAGGCGGCTGTCCGCAGTCGGCGCTAGGCCATCCGGCCTTGACGCATCCACCGTCAGGGCGACGGTGTACAGCGCGATCAACAGCGCCGCAGGCACGGTAGGCGCCTGGGTGTGATCGCTTTGTTGGGTGGGGTGGCAATGCTCGGCGCACAGGCCAGGGTTGGCTTGGTCCAGGTGCCTTCCCATGCCTTCGCCCATCTGCTCGCAATCCACCATGGCGCCCATCGCGGTGATGGCGTCGGCTGTGGCATTGCCGGAGACCATGTTGCTGGGGCAAGCGTAGGCTGCCACGCTCATCTGCGCAAACAAGATCACGCCGACCATCAGTCGGCAAATCCAATGCTTGAGCGCGCGAGGCATGGTCATGCGGCCACCTGCTCTGCGGGTCGGGGGGCGTGATCGACCAGGGCCGCGATGATGGGGCAGTGATCTCCCTTGGCTGACTTCTGGCAACAAGTGACCAAGCCTTCAAGGGCAACGGCCATGGCTTCCAGTTGGGTGGCTCGCTGGCGGATGTCCAGCACACGTTGCTGGGTGATCTCGCGAACGCGCAGCTGATCGGTCTCAGCGCTCAGAGACACCAGCGAGGCCACATCGTCAAGGGAAAAGCCCAGCTCTTGCGCGCGCTTGATGAAACGCAGGCGCCGCACGTCACCCTCGTCGTACTGCCGAAAGCCATTGCCTTCACGGGCAGGCTCACGCAACAACCCGCGACGCTGGTAAAAGCGCACCGCTTCCACGCCGACCCCTGCGGTGTCAGCGAGCTTGCGAACGGTGAAGGCGTGCGTGGGCATGAGAGGCAGTTGCGCCGTAAGTCTGTACAAGTGAACGAAGTTTAGGCAGGCCTACCCCATGTGTCAAGTTTGCCTGGCGGGCGTTGCCTTGACCTGCGATATGGCTAAAGCCATATCCAGAGTGCTGTACAGACCCCAATCCAGATAAGCACGATCAGAACCGCACCAAAACGGCTGCTTGGTTTGGATCCCTGCACTTTCAGCCAGTTGTCAGCCTGTTCGCGGCAGATGACCAAAACCTCAGCGGGCAAGAGCCGAATGGTCAGCCAGATGAGACAAGGCAGCAGCAACACATCATCCACGTAACCGAGCACCGGGATGAAGTCCGGGATCAAATCGATAGGACTGAGTGCATAGGCCACGACGAAAAGACCGATGGCTTTCGCATACCACGGCGTTGCCGGGTGTTTGCCAGCGAACCAGAGCGTTACACCGTCTCGCTTGATCCGCCTTGCCCAGCCTCTGAGCTTGCCGCTGATGTTCATGCTATCGAGAATGCCACATACGCGCTCGGGCTTGACGTCGCATGAAGTCGCGAGAGCATGAACCATCGCATGTTCATGAAGGAGCGCCACCATGGTAAAAACCACTGTCACCGTCCAGGGCGGTTCGGCGGCCCTGCCGACCCTGCTCGGGCAAGGCCCCGCCCGCATCCCCACAGGCGGCAAGATCCGCGCAGGCATCAAGGTGCTCACCCGCAAGGCGGCGGAGCAACCCCAGGCTCAACGCCTCTACGACGAGGGCGTTGAAGCCGGCCAGTCCTTCGATCAGATCGAACGCGCCATCGTGGGTGCGATGCCGCAACTCAAGTCACCGCTGATCCCGCGCAACGTGCCCTGGTTTACCGTGCGGGCACAAGACTTCCCCAATCCCGAGACACCGAAGCAGATCCTGCAAGCCTATGGCGAGGACCGTGGTGAAGGCCTTCACCTCTATCGCTTCCCCATCGTCTTTCCGGCTGACCAGTGGCAGACCGTGATGCCGCATGAACTCGCGGCCTGGGGGGCGCAGGACAAGCGCTACTGGTCGCAGTATTCGGCTGATGGCCGTGTGCGCCACTGCATGTGCCATGCACCTGTGCCCATGGACAACACGGGCCGGCGCTCTATCCGCATCTTCGGTGGGCGCAAGACGGTTCTGCGCGAAGACAACGGCGGCATTTGCGAGCCCGAGTCCTGCGCTGACTACCAGCAGCGGCGCTGCAACCTGACCGGGCGGTTCCTGTTCTTCATCCCGGGTATCCGCTCCATCAGTGCGTTCGAGTTGCCTACAAACAGCTTCTACGCGATGAACGCGGCCATCCAGAAGTTCGAAACCATCGGCTTTCTGCGTGGCGGTCGTATCTCTGGCTTTCTGGATCGGCAACGCACCCCGTTTTACCTGACCAAGCGCTTGATGGAGGTTGCCCACATCGACGAGACGGGCCTGCCCACCCGTGTGCCGCAATGGATCATCGAATTGGAAGCGCCTGTGGATGTGACCGCCTTGTTGCGTGACAGGGAGGACGAAGACACGGCCATTGTTCAAGCGCAACTGGCCACTCAGGTCCTGGATGGGGCCCCAACGTGGGAGGGTGCTGGTGCCGATGTGGATGCCGATGTGGATGCCGTTGTGGCGTCGGTGATCGCTGAGGCACCCAAGGACGCCCCGGTGCATGACGGGGATCTCACCTTGGAACACCTCCTGGCGCGTGCCCAAGCCTATGGCATTGCTGCGGACCAATACCAGGCCTACGCCGACCGACGGTGGGGCCGAGGGTGGCGGCTTAACCCGCATGGTCGTCGCCGTGCTTGGGATGAACTGGATCGCTATCGCAACGACCCGCAGGGCTACCTCGACAAGATCGAGAGCGAACTGCACCGGGTGACATGAAGGAGATACGGCATGGTTCGCATTGCTCATTTTTCTGACCTTCACTACGGCCCCAAGAACCTGATCGAGGCCGACCGCTGTTTCGGGGCAGCCATCGACATGGCCATGGCCTCAGGTGTGCAGGCTGCAGTGCTGTCTGGGGATTCAACCGATCACGCCCTGGACCTGCATTCGCCCGCTGCCGAACGCCTGGTGGCGCAGGTGCGTCGCCTGGCTGACCATTGTCCGGTGCTGATGCTGCAAGGCACGTTCTCTCATGAGCCACCGGGCACCCTGTCCATCTTCAAATCCTTGGGCGGGCGTTACCCTGTCCATGTGGTCGACCAGATTGGACAAGTGGCGCTCATGCCGAACGGCTGCTGGCAGGTTTCTTCAAGCTGGCGTTTCGATGTGCTGCCAGATGGGCTCATGGCCCTGTTCAGTTGCGTGCCCACGGTCAACAAGGCTGCTGTGGCGGCGACGGTGGGGGCGGGGGCTGCTGCCGAGGCAGTGGGCGAGCACCTGGCCGTCTTGCTGGCCGGGTTTGCCGAGAGCCACCGACGCGCACAGACCTTGGCGGTGCCGTCCATCGGCGTATCGCATGGCACCGTCTTTGGCTGCATGAGCGAGCACGGCGTTCCCATGGCCGGATTCGACCACGAGTTCACCACGGGCGCATTGTTTGCTGCCGAGGCCCAGGCTTTCATGCTGGGGCACATCCACCGACATCAGGCATGGGACTGTGAGGCGCGGCATGGGCAGCAGCGCATCGCCTATGCGGGCTCCATCGGGCGCTTCCACTATGGGGAGGATGGCGACAAGGGCTGGCTGCTGTGGGAGGTGGATACCTCGTCAGCGGTCTGCACGCTGCAGCCGACACCTGCTCGGCGAACGGTTGACATTGTGTTTGACGGCAAGCCAGACCTCGACACCTTGCGGGATGCGGTGGCGCAACAGGACGTTGCCGGGGCGTTCGTGCGTGTCCGGTGGACGGTGGCGGACGAAGATCGCCATGAGGTCAATCGCCAGGCCATTCAGGAGGCGTTGGGTGCGGCAGCTGAAGTCAAGTTAGAAGGGCGCATTGTGCCGGTTGTGCGGACCAGAGCGGCGGGCATTTCGCAGTTGGACAGTTTGGAACAGAAAGTCACGGCTTGGGCGCAGGCAACGGGTGTTCAGCATGCGGGGCTGCTGAGATGCCTTGGTGAATTGGTGTGTTCACAGCCCGATGAAATCGCTGGCAGAATTTTGGAAGCGAAATGCCTAAGTTGCGGTGATGGTGGCATCAAGGGCGTATGAGCCGCGAATGGTGTCTAGCGATGACGTTCTGCTGTGTCGATCTACCGTTCCGCAGTCATACACGTGCAGGGTGGATGAGGGGTGCCATCGACCAACGCGGATCTGCCATGAGCAGTCGTTGTGCCCACGCACCTGAGCGGCAGGCCAAGGCTGGGAGCTGCCGCTTACCACTCGTCGACCTCATTGCGATGCAAGCGCTGGGTCAGATGCCCATCAGCGGTCATTCACAAGGGCCAGCTATCGACCCATAGCAGACGTCTATATTTGGCATAGATAGCACAACTTATTTCCCTCACAGGCACCCGCGACCATGCCACAAAAATGACATCAACGAGTCATCAGGGTGTCATATCACGACATTACCATCGCTGCAATTCAGATTCGTAATCAGGTCATCATTTTTGATTACGAATTCAAATCTGCCGGAGGTGTCATGATCGAACTACAGAATGTCTCAGTCAGTTATGGTGATGCGATTGCACTGTATCCCACCACTCTCAAACTCCATCAGGGACAGTTCACCGTATTGCTCGGATCTTCCGGCGCTGGAAAATCCACGCTACTTCGCTGTATTAATTCGCTGCATGCGTCGCAGCGCGGCACCACCATTGTCGCCGGCTTAGGAAATTTGGCGAACTCGCGTGCATTGCGCATGCATCGCCGACAGACTGGCATGGTGTTTCAACAGCATCAATTGATTGGCCGACTGACGGCTTTGCAAAACGTTTCGATGGGCCGAATGGGCTACCACACGGCATTACGCAGTCTATTCCCCCTCCCGGCGAAGGATCAATCCATATGCTTGCAAAGTCTGGACCGAGTCGGCTTATTGCACAAAGCCTTAAGCCGTGTCGACGCATTGAGCGGCGGCCAGCAGCAACGCATCGGTATTGCCCGGGCTCTGGCTCAGCAACCTAAACTGGTGTTGGCTGATGAACCGGTAGCCAGCCTCGATCCTGCTACTGCAGAGCGAGTGCTAAGTCTGCTGCACCGCATTTGTAAAGAGGACGGGATTTCGGCGGTCGTCAGCCTGCATCAGGTAGACCTCGCTCAACGTTATGCCGACCGTATTATTGGCCTGTCCCATGGCCGAGTCATTTTTGATGCCGCCCCGCAGACTTTGGATCAAGCCAGTTACGACACGCTGTATGAACAAGTACCCCGTTCTTCTTTGAGCGTTCCACAAGACGCTCGAGAGGAACGGCTTATCGATACTTCATTTCCCATGCAACTTGCTACCGTAAAGGATTGATTATGAAAAAACTCGCATCCGCATTAATGTCTGTCTTGCTTGCCGCCGTCTGCAGCATTGGCCATGCATCATCCAATCCCGATCCAGAAACGCTCAAAGTTGCGCTGCTGCCGGACGAAAACGCATCGACCGTAATTAAAAACAACAAGCCGCTCGAAATCTATCTGGAAAAAGAGCTGGGAAAGAAAATTGAGCTGGTGGTTACCACTGATTACTCGTCAATGATCGAAGCCATGCGTCACGGCCGTATCGACATGGCATATTTTGGCCCCTTGTCGTATGTGCTGGCTAAGCAAAAGAGCGACATCGAGCCATTCGCAGCGATGAAGCAAAAGGGTAGCACTACCTACCAGTCCGTATTGATCGCCAATACTGGCGCCGGCATCGCCAAAATCAGTGATATCGTCAACAAGAATGTCGCTTACGGTGATAAGGCATCCACCTCCAGCCATTTGATTCCGAAGTCGATATTGGCGGAAAACGGTTTGAAAGCCGGCGAAAACTATCGCGAACACTTTGCCGGTGCGCATGACGCGGTGGCCATGGCCGTGCAAAACGGTCACGCGCAGGCTGGCGGCTTGAGTAAGCCGATTTTTGAATCCCTGGTTCAGCGCGGACTGGTCGATCCCAACAAAGTAAAAGTTCTTGCCGAATCGAAGCCATATCCGCAATACCCGTGGACCATGCGCAGCAATCTGAAGCCGGAACTGAAGGAAAAGATCCGTGCAGCCTTCTTGAATCTCAAAGATCCGGAAGTCCTGAAACCTTTCAAAGCCGATGGTTTCGGCCCGATCAGCGACAAAGACTATGACGTGGTGCGCAGCCTTGGCACACTGCTCAAGCTCGATCTGTCGAAGTTCTAAGTGAGCGACAGCATGCAAGCTGATTTTGGTTTGATTCTGGCCGAGCGCCAGCGCGTATGGAACCGCACGATACTGCAGTTTGCCGTTGTGCTGGCGATTGTGATCGGTTGCTGGTATTACGTCGGCCTATTTGATGCCGAGCGATTGAAGGATGGCATGCCAAGCCTGGTAAAAATTGCCGGCGAGATGTTCCCACCGAACTTCTCGCAGGCTGGCACCTGGGTCAAACCGGTACTGGATACCTTGGCCATGAGTATCGCCGGCACGGCAATCGCGGTATTGCTATCCATTCCCTTAGGAGTGCTCGCCGCGCGGAATACTAGCCCTCATCCACTCGTGTATCAAGCCACACGCGGCCTGTTAAACGCTTTGCGATCGATACCCGAACTGATCATGGGCATCCTGTTCGTGGCAGCCGTTGGCTTCGGCGCATTGCCGGGTGTTTTAGCCCTAGGCTTACATTCGGTTGGCATGATCGCCAAATTTTTTTCGGAATCGATCGAACATGCCGATCCGGCACCGGTAGAAGCCGCGCATGCAGCGGGCTGCACGCCATTGCAGGTGATTTTTCATGGGATCTTTCCCCAAGTGCTTCCGCAAATGGCCGATACCGCGATCTATCGATGGGAATACAACTTCCGTGCTTCGACCGTGATGGGCATGGTCGGCGCCGGTGGAATCGGGTTCGAGCTGATGGGCTCTCTGCGCATCATGCAATACCAGGATGTCTCGGCTATTTTGCTGGTTATTTTAGGCATGGTTACCCTCGTCGACGCCTTCAGCTCCTTCCTGCGTCGCAAGTTCAAATAACTCCCAAAGCTTACAAAGGTTTTTATGAAGCCCAAAGTCGTCCTCACCCACTGGGTGCACCCGGAAATCATCGAATTGTTGTCCGCTAGCGCCGATGTTATCCCCAACACCACACGGGAAACCTTGCCGCGTTCTGAGGTAATTGCGCGAGCCAAAGATGCGGATGCACTCATGGCTTTCATGCCGGACAGCATCGACAGCGCGTTTCTCGAGGAATGTCCAAAGCTGCGTGTCATCGGCGCCGCGCTTAAAGGCTATGATAACTTCGATGTCAACGCCTGCACACGCCACGGTGTATGGCTTACGATTGTGCCGGATTTGCTTACGATCCCGACCGCTGAACTGACTATCGGCCTTCTTCTCGGTTTGACAAGGCATATGCTGGAAGGCGATAGGCAAATCCGTAGCGGACACTTCCAAGGCTGGCGGCCGACACTATATGGCTCTGGTTTGACAGGAAAAACGCTTGGCATCATTGGTATGGGGGCGGTCGGCCGTGCAATCGCCCAGCGCTTGGCTGGCTTTGAAATGAATCTCTTGTATTGCGATCCGATTCCGCTCAATGCCGAACAAGAAAAGGCTTGGCACGTACAGCGCGTCACGCTCGATGAACTGCTCGAAAAATGTGATTATGTCGTGCCGATGGTTCCGATGGCCGCAGAGACACTGCATCTAATCGATGCCACCGCGTTGGCCAAGATGAAAACCGGTAGCTACCTGATCAATGCATGTCGCGGCTCGGTCGTGGATGAGAATGCGGTGATAGCAGCACTGGCGTCTGGAAAACTAGCTGGATATGCAGCCGATGTCTTCGAGATGGAAGAATGGATACGCGCTGATCGCCCGCAGGCTATCCCCAAGGCGCTGCTCGACAATACGGCACAAACGTTTTTTACGCCGCATTTGGGATCGGCGGTCAAGGAAGTTCGGCTTGAAATCGAGCGGCAGGCAGCGATGAACATCATCCAGGCACTCGCTGGTGAAAAACCGATGGGCGCGATTAATCAGCCGTATCCGGGAGTAAAGGCGGCGTGATAGATCTGGAGCGTGTGGCGACGTTCATTGCCGTCGTCAAATGCGGGGGCTTTCGCGAAGCGGCGAAGCAAACTGGATTGTCCCAGCCAACAGTAACGCAGCATATCAAGCGGCTGGAGCAGTCTTTGCAGGCCCGGCTGATTGACCGCGCAACAATGCCGCAAAGCCTGACATTGGAGGGAAAGATTTTTTTCCCCTATGCGGAACAATTGCTCCGTACTAGCCATAAGGCTACGGCAGCCCTCCACAATAAAAGCCTGGTCGTTGGTGCAAGCTCCAATATCGGCATTTATCTTTTACAACCCTATATCAAGGCGCTCCAAGATAAATTAGCAAACAAGATCGATGTGAGGATCGGCAAAAATATCGAGATTGCCGCTTTGCTGGAAACGCTTGAAGTGGATGTAGCGGTAATGGAGTGGTGGGACTCACGTCCTGGGTTCGTCTCAACAGTATGGCGGCGCGAGAGGATGGTTGTCATTGTTCGCCCCGGCCATCCTTGGGCTGCCGAGTCGACCATTCCACTTAAGTGGTTAAAATCCCAGAACTTGCTTGGAGGCGAAGCGGCTACCGGAACTGGGCGCCTACTACAACAATATGCCGGTCCCGACTCGGCAGAGTTCACAGTGGGTATGCAGTTAGGTAGCACCGAGGCGGTCAAACACGCGGTCCACGCAGGGCTAGGAATCTCGCTTGTGATGGAAAGCGCGGTCAAGCATGAACAGGCAAGCGGATGGTTACATGCAATTCCGATTGAAGAAGATGTTTACAAAGATCTTTATCTCGTACATCGCTCAGAAACTTCGTTAAGCGGTCCGGTGGCAAGCCTTGCAGATTTGATTCTCCATTCTCCGGATTTAGGCTCAATAGAATATAAATAGCAAAACGAATGTCTGCTTCTGGCCGAGTCGAGCCCGCCAGCTCACGAAATTGCTCGCTCTAAACCGGCCGGTCAGGACGTGCCCCCTGAGCGACTGCTCTTGGGCGATGTGGTTGGCCGAGGGGGCGCCCGCACCCGGCCAGCAGCTGACTTTTGCCAACGTCAGCTTTCCGGTCAGCCGGTTCACCGCCGAATATCAGACTTCGCAGGCAATTTGTCTGCGCCGAAAGGGAACGAAGCTCGCGCGCGACCACCGATCCCGTCATGCGTTTCATGCGACCGCTCATTCGCGTTCCTTCAGGTCGAGACTGGCACACCGGTGAAATTCGAGCGTGCGGGCATAAGACCGCGGCGCTGCGCAAAGGAGTAGCCACCCCTGATACAGTTTTGCCTAGGGGGCACAACATGGCGTACACCGTAGAGGGATCGTTCGACGCGTTCTACGAGAACATCAACCTCGGCGGCGATCACCGAGAGACCGCGAACAAACGTCGCGATGACATCGTCAACAAGCTAGGCAAGACCTTTTCGATCATTGAAGCATTCGGGGCGGGTTCGATCCCGAAGTACACCGCTCTTAAGAATCACTCCGATCTAGACGTGATAGTCGCACTACATCACGGCAAGCACATTGACGGAAAAACGCCAACGCAAGTCCTACAGTCAGTACGAGATGCGCTGGCAGAGTGGAGAACGGGCGCGCGAAAGAATGGGCAGGCGGTGACTCTCTACTACAAGACTTGGCCAAACGTCGATATCGTTCCCGTAAGTCGTGTTGTGAACGATGATGGCATCGTCGTGTACTACGACGTGCCTGACTCCAACACTGACACTTGGATCGCCTCTCGACCCAAGACCCACGCCGCGGACATAGAAAAGAAATCCTCTGACTGCGGGTACAAGTTTAGGCGGCTCATCAAGATGATCAAGCACTGGAATAGGATTCACAGCGATTACCTACAGAGCTACCACATCGAGGTGCTGGCTCTGAAGGTGTTCGACTCCAACTTGGACGACACACCCTGGAGCGTTTTTCAATTCTTCGACAAGGCTCGACCACTGCTCGCCAGCAATTTGTGGCACGAACTCGGATTTGTCGACAGTTACTTGTCTTGGTCAGATCGCCAAGAGGCACTCAAGAGGTTCGACACGGCCATCGATAAGAGTCGATCAGCTTGGCACAAGACCTACGACAAGAACGACGACCACAAGGGCGCAATAGAGATCTGGAAGCAAATGTTCGGCGACTTGTTTCCTGCGTACGGCTAAGGAAGGTCTGCATAAACCGCCCAGCCATGTGCTTGGCGCCGGCCTGATTGCCTGAGACCATTGAGCCCATGAAGCAGAGCAGCCTTGGATTGGGAACCTCGACGAAGCGCACGCGCCGTCGGGAGTTCCTCGACGAGATGGACCGGGTGGTGCCATGGTCCGACCTGGTGGCAGAGATCGCGCCGTTCATGCCCGAGGGCAAGCGCGGGCGCCCGCCGTTCCCGGTGGAGTCGCTGCTGCGCATCCACTTCATGCAGCAGTGGTTCACGCTGAGCGACCCGGCCATGGAAGAAGCGTTGCATGACATGCCGCTCTTCCGTGACTTCGCCGGCCTGGGCGGCTGGGATGACCGGTTGCCTGACGAGAGCACGATCTTGCGCTTCCGCCACGTGCTGGAGAAGCACAAGCTGGCCGAGCGGATCCTGGCGACCGTCAACCTGCTGCTGGGCGCCAAGGGCCTGATGCTGCGCAGCGGCACGGTGGTCGACGCCACGCTGATCTCGGCGCCGAGCTCGACCAAGAACGCCAGCGGCGAGCGCGACCCGGAGATGCACCAGAGCAAGAAGGGCCAGCAATGGTTCTTCGGCATGAAGGCGCACATCGGCGTGGACGCTGATTCCGGCCTGGTGCACACCGTGCGCGGCACGGCTGGCAACGTCAACGATGTGGTCGAAGCCAACAGCTTGCTGCATGGGCAAGAGACAGATGTGTTTGCCGATGCGGGCTACCAAGGCGCCCATAAGCGGCCCGACGCCAAGGACGATGTGCAGTGGCACGTGGCCATGCGCCCAGGCTTGCGCAAGTTGCTGGACAAGGCTGACCCCATGGATGCGCTGACCGATCAGCTCGAGCGCATCAAGGCCAGCATCCGCGCCAAGGTGGAGCACCCGTTCCGTGTCATCAAGCGCCAGTTCGGGCATGTGAAGGTGCGCTACCGCGGCCTGGCCAAGAACACGGCGCAGTTGCAAACGCTGTTTGCGTTGGCCAATCTGTGGATGGTGCGCAGGCGTTTGAGCGGGAGCCAGGCATGAGTGCGCCTGGTGCATGGGAGATGGGCGCCAAACGCGCCCAAAACTCCTGCCAGAGGACCGGCCAGACAGCAATTTGGTCATGTCAGTACGCCCAACCATGGTCAGCGCTCATTTGTGCAGACCTTCCCTAACCGCATGTCTCACTCTGACCCGATCCGCACCAACTACTTCGACGCTGTGCAAAAGGTGGAGAAGGTGAGCGACTGGCTGTTCTACCTGAGCGCGCTGCTCTCGTTTTGTGCGCTGCTGGTGGAGCAAAAGACTCACCCCGATGCGTACGAACTTGTACTACTCCTGTTCGGTATTTCGGTCATCGCAATGTTCGCGCTTGGCATAACGCTCCGCCTGTATCTGACGCCGAGGGCAGAGGACAAGCGCCGCCAAGACTTCTTCAGCCGAGCGTGCCATGTCAACCTGATTCATCAGCAGACCGACGGGTACTACAACAACGACTTCAAGGACCCGATCAAGCGGATGGCCGCGCAGGTGCTAGAGAACAGTTTTTTCAGCAAGGAGATCGCGCTTCGCATGGCTCGCCGTGAGCGTGCCAAGGTAGCCGTGTATGCGCTGATATGGCTTGTGCTTCTGCACAACCGTCGAACGGACCTTGGCTGGATCGTCGCCGCCTCGCAAGCGATTTTCAGCGAGCAGATCTTGTCCAAGTTGTTCCGTCTGGAGTGGCTCCGCATCCGGTTCGAGAAGACATTCGAGGACGTTTTTCGACTGTTTCAGACTAAGCCCTCTGTCACGCAGTTCACCGCACACGCTCTGGACGCGCTAACGATGTACGAGGCGGCTAAGGCCAACGCAGGCATCGCGCTGTCGTCGAAAATCTTTGACGACCTGAATCAAACCCTGGCGACGGATTGGGAAAAGGTTAAGTCGACCTTGAAGATGTAACCACGTTGGCAGGGCCATGTCGGCCAAGATGGATGGTCCGATGTTTCTCGCCGATGTTGGCGTTCTCCGCAAAGTGCAGTGCCATCAGCTGCCCGCGGTAACAACCGGCTAGTACGCTGCAAGCGAGGCTTCCGAAGCGCTGAGCACACATGCGGACTCAAGGCACGTGCTTGGCCTTAATTGCCCCGTGTGCCACCGATCAACCTATGCGCTCAGTCAAGAGACTACCTTCGGGTGCTTCGCCTGGTTTGAGGGACAGCTTCGGAGCGACGAAGCCGAGGTCTTAGATGTCGCATTCGCGTCGATCGCCGGCGCTCTCGAATGACCGCTGCGCGACTTCCAACGCTGCGACCATGCTGCGGCGCGACCGTTTCGGGTTGACCGGCCGCTCCCGCTGCAGTGCTGGCATTCACCGTACTGACAGGCAGACGTTGACAACGTGACATCACGTCGGAAACTGGTTTCAGCAAACCGCTGGAGCCAACCATGCAACCACTGAAACTCACCCTCAAAGGCTTTCGGGGCATCCGTTATGGCCTGGGGCAAGACGTGTTGACCCTGGACTTCGAGCGCCTGGCCGATGGCGCTGAACTCGTCGCCATTGCAGGGGCCAATGGGCGGGGCAAGACCACGCTGATGGACAACATGCACCCCTATCTGACGATGCCGTCACGGGCGGCCTTGAGCGGCCCCGGCGGCTTTTCCTACTACGACCATGTCTGTCTACCGGAAAACGAAAAGGATCTGACCTGGTCACATGAAGGCAGGTGCTATCGATCCCAAGTGGTGATCCGGCTCAACGGGCGCCGCAAGACCGAGGCCTATTTGCATGCACTCAGTGATGAGGGCCAATGGCGCCCCGTCTGTCTCGACGATGGTCTGGTGTCCGATGGCAAGGTCGAGACCTACAGCCGCTGTGTGGAATCCATTTGTGGCAGCGCTGATACCTTCTTCACCTCCGCGTTCTCAGCGCAGGGCAAGCGCCAACTCAGCACCTACCGCAATGCCGAGATCAAGAGCCTGCTGTCCGACTTGCTCGGCCAGGAAGAAATCCGAGCGTTGGGGCAAAAGGCCAATGACACCGCCAAACTGATCAAGGCCGGGCTGTCGTCCATCAGGCAGGAGTTGGCCGGCCTAGATGCGGAGCATGCTCGCCTGGATGCGGGACTGCATCGCTTGCAAGGTGCTTCCGACCGAGTTACGCAGACCTTGATTGAGCGAGAACAAGCGCAGCAGGCATTGGATGGGCATCGGGTTGGCCATGCCCGCTTGCAGGCACAACGGGATCAGTCACAGAGCACCGAGGCGCGTCGTGCGCAGTTGCTTGAGGAGCGCAAGGCGTTGATCGTTGCCGGCACGCGAGCCATCGAGGGGCTCAAGGCTCAAGAGCAGGATGCCTTGCAAGGCTTGGAGCGCTTGGCGCAACGCATCAACAGTAGGCGCACGCAAGCGCAGTCTCGGCAAAGCGCGCTCATGCAATCACGTCGCCAGTGCCTGAACGTGCTGGAAGAAGCTGACACGGTCCAGCGTGCGGCACATCGCCTGCCTCTGGCTGAACTGGTGCTGAGTGCCAGGCAACAGGAGATCGTTGTGTGCCGACAGCAGGTGCAGGCGATGAGGGATGCACAGGCCACGGAACGACTGCTAGTGCAGAAGCTAGCCAGCATCGAACTGGAGGCAGGCAGGGCGGCTTTGAAGGCCCAGGAGTTGGCGCACCGCTTTGGCCTGGTCGGTGAGGTGCCTTGTGCAGGCACCGATCTGCAAGGGCAATGCAAGCTGCTGGGGGATGCGCATGAAGCCCAGACCCTGATGCCCAGCGCACAAGGCCAGATAGGTCGTCTGGCACAGGACAAGGCCCTGGCAGAACAGGAACTGTCCCTGATCCGCCATCGGTACGAAGAACTGTCCCTGGCGCCGCAAGCGCTGGCTCGGGCCGAACGCTTGGTCGATATGGCTCGAACACGGGTGTCCCGCTTGTCGCTGCTGGCGACCAGGGCGGGTCAGATCACCCAAGCCCGCGCCGCCTTGCAGACCATTGAGCTTGAACTGTCCTCATTGGCAGCCGAGCTTGGCCGGACTCAAGACTACGAAGCGACCGAAGAGCAGGCCGAGCGCCAACAGATCGAGGCAACGCGCCAGCGGATCGCGCAGGCCCTGGTGCAACAGGCGCAGCATTTCCGGGAGGCGCTCAATCGCCTGAACGCGGTGCTTCATGGTTTGCCAACGCCCTTTGACCATCAGATGCTGGCCGCTGCCGCCCAGGCTGAGGCGCAAGCGCGCCTGGCCTTGTCCACCGCAGAGCAAGCCCACTTGGCCGCCGAGCGCGATGCCCAGTCCAGGATCGAATTGATGGCTCAGGCGCGGGCCCTGGCTGAGCGGCGTGTGCAGGTGCAATCTCGCATGGCCCGAGCGGAGGACAGCTTGGGAAGTTGGAACTTGTTTGCCCGATGCATGAGCAACGATGGCCTGATCGCCCTGGCCATTGACGATGCCGGCCCGGCTTTGTCTGGCTTGGCCAATGACTTGCTGCTGGCCTGTTATGGCCCACGCTTCACCGTGTCCATCCTCACGCTGGTGGAGACAGGCAAGGGAGAGCAACGCGAGGGCTTTGACATCGTCGTGCATGACGGCGAGTCGGGGGACAGCAAGAGCCTGGGGCTGATGAGCGGAGGGGAGCGCGTGTGGGTCAACGAGTGCCTGACGCGGGCGGTGGCGCTGTACCTGGCGCAGCATGCAGGTCGGCGCTACGACGCCTTGTTTTCTGACGAAGCCGATGGGGCGCTGGACCCCGATCGCAAACGCATGTTCATGGCCATGAAGCGCGAGGTGCTGCGCGTGGGCGGCTACCAGCGGGAGTTTTTTGTGTCGCAAACGCCGGAGTTGACCGCCATGGCCGACGCCGTGATCGACCTGGATGCGATTCGCGATCACGGGGTGACCGAGGATGGCGCAAAAAAATGGGCGTCGGCCTGATGGCGCGACGCCCGGTGGGGGTCAAAGGGGATCGGTCTCTTCGAAGATCGGCAGGCCGTCCACGATGGCGGCATCGCTGTCGAATTTGAGCCAGACGATCCCAGCCAATCTGGCCGCTTCGAAGATCATGGCCATGTCGGTCTCAGCGGGCACCGTGTAGGGCGGGGCGCCCACGTAGACGAAACCTCCATAGTCGTTCGGATACACATTGACCGACAAATCGTCATTGGCCAGTTTCTGGCGTGTGGTGGCCGTCAGGTGGCTGATCGACAAGGCGGCGAGAGGCTCAACCAGTTCCAAGAACCTGGTCACGATGGTCTTATCCAAGGCGTACTCCTTCTTGGCAAGAATGAGGCTGTGCCATGCGGGGTAGGGTGGCTGGCATCTTCACAGCAAGCCCTGTTCCGCAAAAGACAGGACGCGGTCGCCTCCCACGACGAAATGGTCGAGCACGCGCACGTCCACCATCATCAAAGAGGATTTCAGCGTCTGGGTCAAGAGTTCGTCTGCACTGCTTGGCGACAATTGACCGCTCGGGTGGTTATGGGCCAACAAAACGGATGCCGCGTTGTGGGCCAGCGCGCTTTTGACGACCTCACGAGGGTAAACAGACGTTTGGGTCAATGTGCCCCGGAACATCTCTTCGGCCTCGATCAGGACTTGCTGCGAGTCGAGGTAGAGCACCAGGAACACTTCGTGCTCCAGCCCGGCGCAGTACATGCTCAGCCAGTCTTTCACAACCTTGGGTGAGGCCATGACTGGGCCTTCCAGCATCTTGGCGCGCATGTCGCGCAGCAGCAGCTCACGTGCGATGCTGAGTTTGTGGGCCAGCTCATGGGGAGCATGCTCAACGGCCTGGTATGTGGCTGCTGCATCGCAGGCGCAGGGCAAAGGGAGGGGGGCTTGGCGAACAGGTGCGGCGAGTAACTCGCTGACCAGTTCGGCACTGGACAAGTGGGTGACATTCACGGATTTCTCCTTCACAAAAAGGAAAAGCGGGAACGTCCTGTCCCGAGGGGATGGATGTTCCCGCTCGGGATGTGCTGACGCGAGGCCAGCACGGTCAATGAGGCAGGTGACGACTGCGACGCCGACGCAAGGTCGGGAGCGCATTCCGCGATGGAATGCAGGTAGCGGTGGGCAGTGTGTCGTGATGGTCAGAAGCGTTCAAGCCTTGATCGCTGCATGCCATGGACAAGGGGCCATGGAATCGGGGCATTGCGAAATGCAAGGCTTGGTGACAGCTGAATATCACCTGAAGTTCAGTACAGAAATCTTGTTTCAGTGGGTGGCCAAAGCCGTGACACGGGCCTGAAATTTCGCCAAGATGGCGACTCGCACCCATGCAACGAGCACGACCATGATCCGTTTTGGCCCTCACATCCGGCTCACTCGGCGAGAGACTGAGCGCTTCAAGCTGATCACCGATCTGGAGCCAGTCGGCATCCGCACGCTGCCTGACCTGGATGCCTACATCGCGCAATGCAAGGCGCACTATTGGGGCGTCTCCAGGGACACCCAGTTTCTGCATTGGCTGATCGACCGGGAGTACCAGCAATGCCGTTCAGCGGCGTAGCATGGAGCACGCCGCCTGGCGGTTCATCAAGCAAAGACACGTGGCTCGATGGTGGCGCCGCGCATGAAGGCCAGGTAGGCAGCGGCCTTGCCGATGTCCGCGAAACAAGCGATGGCATCGCAGCCTCGCCTCACGGCCCATGGCAGGTCAGGGCATTCATTGGGCGACAGGCTCAAGTTGGCCTCGCGATAGGCTGGATGCCGATACGGCGTGTTGCCGGTCTGCCAGTCCACCAGGCACAGGATGCAGTCGGTCAAAATGGCGCCGCCACCTGACTCGCCAGGCTCGACCAGCAAGGGGATTTTGAGCATGCCGCCAGATCGGCCAATGCGGCCGACCACGCCATGCTCATCAAGCCACGGTTCACCCGTGGCCAGGTCGCCAAGTATCAGGCGGATCTTCTCGCCAGTTCGGCGATAGGACTCCAGCACCTTGGCCGCTTTGGGATCGGTCCCGGGCGCAAAGTAGGTGCGGTGGTTCAGTGGGGATCGGCCCCATGCGGCTGTGGCCGTCAGGTATTTCTGATAGCCCGCCAGCGTGGCGTAGTCGCCTGGCGCAAAGGCCAGGTGGCTTTGGTCGAGTTGCTGTGCGATCTGGTTGGCATGATCGCGAGCATTGCCAAAGCCAAAGCAACTGTGGCCTGATCGCTCCGTGATGACATAGAGCTTTTTTTCCAGGTTGAGTGTGACGGTGGTCATGAAGATTCCTTGTGTGGAAGCTTGGGGACGCACCGCCGCTCGGGCCGTGGCCCCGCAGGCGTGTTGTGTCGCTATCAGGTCGGTATCAGCCTTGCGCGACCAACCGGATGGGGGGCTGATCGCAGACGCTGTCCACCACTTGGCTTTGTCGGAGGTGCTCCAGCTTCAGCAGCAGTGCATGGGCATGTGCGCTGTCATCGCCTGCCAGGCCAGGCTGAAGGGCCTGCACTTCCTTGATCAGCAAGCACAGTTCCTGCACGATGGCCCGGTGGGCACGCTTCTCGATGGCGCACAAGGCGTCGGTTGCAGTGGTCATGGGAAATTCCTTCCGTGGGTGTGCCGCACTGCCACTCGGGCAGATGCGGGCGAAATGGGGGAGGACGCGGCATGCACCACCAGCAGATGGGCAGGCGCGTGGGTCGATCTGGGCAGGGCCAGGGCGCTGGCCCCGGCACGGTCAAGACGCGGTGGTCTTGACGTGCGGGGAATCAGGCTGTTTGAGACACAGCATTGGGCTTTGACGGCTCTCCCGACGTGGCGGATGGCGCGTCCTTGGGAACAGGAGCTTGAGCTTCAAAAGACGATTGAGCCTGGGCAAACTCCGGCGCTTTCTTCAGGCGCTTGACTTGGGTTGCTGCCGGTTCGTTGGCCGTGGGTGGCAGGCATTCAACGGCGATGTCGCCGCCTTGGCGCAGCATGTGGCGAAGCGCCAAAGCTGGCGCAACAAAAACGCCATGGAACAGCCAACGCACGAACTGACCGATGCGCCTGTTGCGTGCAGCCGAGGCTTTGTGTGTGCGCAAGGATTGCTTACAGCACAGGTACAAGGCCAGGTGGTTACTCTTCATCAGCGGATCAGCTTCCAACTGAGCCATGACTTCGGCGGCCATGACGGGGTCCTGGCCCACACGGCGGTAAAAGCCCATCCAGGCGCGAGACTCTTCAATCTCGACACAGCTGCGTTTTGGGCGAACGCGGGACGCTTCATGGTTCATGGTGTGAACTCCAAAAAGGAGGAGGGCACACCTATCCCGGTGGGGAGACGGTGGACTCCCCAAAGGGTTGTGTGGAAGTGCAGCACAGCCGAATGGCCGGGGCACATGAAAGACGGTTCACATCCCATGAAGTCGAGGGCTCCCGATCAATCGGGCTTGACTTCAATGGGATGCGAACGCGGGTGAACACAAGTTGGGCGAAACCGGGGAGGTCTACGCGTCATTTCGTGTTCGACCCGAACTGCGGGCGAGGTCAATCGCCACGGTATCGATGTGCTGATGCTGGACCACAGTCAAGTGGTTCAGGCGGCAGCACGGTAAGCCATGACCTGTTCGACCTGTCGCGAGACAGGCGGCGCAGGCTTCAGCAATGCGGGTAGCACTGCAGGACTGATCACAGGCTCGCGGGCAAGCCCGGAGCCACCCAACAGCACGCAAATGGCGCGCGTTTCCCTTGTCGCATGAGGGCATGCGTTCATGACGTTCTCCTTCAGGGTGTGAAGGGGAACGCCTCGTCCCGATGGGGAACATGGTGGTTCCCCAACTTGGGATGCTTCAGCCTTGGCGGTTGAAGCGGCTCGGCGGCGGCACGGTGAGGTGCGCCGATGACACGGTGTTCAGCATGAGGGCTGAACGAGGCACAAGGCCAGGGACATGGCCGAGCTGAACCGAGGTTCAGCTTCTACAAGGCAGGTGACGACTGCGACGCCAGCAAAGCTGGACTTCAGGGAGACCTAGATCTCCATTGAAGGCTGCGTGAACGCGATGTCCACAGGTAGCCCTTTCAGTCTGCTGGAGAGATGGTGCCAAATCAACATGACTTGAGCCTCACGGCGTGTTATCCATGCGAAGAAGCCCCCCAAATCCCGTCGATTGACGGTGGCGTTGTCCACGCATGCATGCGCTCATGGCACCAGCAAGTCGGTTGATCTGTGGCCGCTACCAAGCCCGACACCCACCCAGACATTGGAGATACCGATGATTAGAAACACCATGGGATTGGTCTTGTTGTCTGTGATGTCCAGCCAGCTTCTGATGTCGGTTGATGAAGGCGTTGGCAGGTGCTCTGGATGCGTATGCCACTCCCCGAGGTAGTCCATCTTCTGGCCGCTTTCAGTCCATTTCCTGACGGCCATGGACTGGTGGTACGACTCCTTACGGTGGAATCCAAAGCGGCTCCGGCGATCGTGTGGATGGGGCTCGGTGGCGTCAACAACATGCAGGTGCTCTCCTCGACGGTATCCCAAGAGGATTCCACCCGACTCAGGGTCTCGGGGTCGCAGTTGCTTGTAGATGGACAGACGAGCGAGAACTTTGGGCTCAATGAGAACCCGTGCCTCAGTGCTACCGTACGGCTGGGATCGCAACATCATTGGCACCGCACGCTGGGCAGGCAGCCAGGCGGGTGAGATCCTGGTTCTTTACTTCGAACACGTCGGCGCTCGCAACTGAGCGGGTGCGAAACCGGGGGCTTGGGCTATCGCGCTGCAACCAGTCAAGGATGGTTTCAGTGGCCAATGTCGCGGCATGCATCGGCGCCGCAACACCATATGGTGTAAAGCCGGTGCACCCGATGAGTCTGCGCACGGGGTCCTCTTTAAGGACCTTGAATCTTTCTTCTCTGTAGTTCTTGTGATCTGCCAAGCGCAGGCACCGGAAGCATCCCCCTTTGCTGCTTTGAACCCAAAGCGTCTGAACAGTCTGCCCATTCCCTTTGATCCACGCGTGCAACAAAGGTGTTTTCGTCGCCTCGGCAATTCTGCGGGCATTGAGAAACTCGCTCACAGACTCTTCGCCAGTGGCATCGATCACCAAATCGGCGGAGAACAAGGCAGGAACGCCACGGACGTCAGTCGGACTCGCGTCAATGGTGGAGAAAGGGAACTGGCGAACAAGTTCATCACGCAAGGCGGTCGCCTTGGATTTGAACAGTGCCGGATAGCCCAACACATGCCTTCCGATGTTCTCCGGTTTGAGTTTGTCGGGGTCGATCAACGTCAACTTTCCACCATTGGCTCCAGCGCCAAGTCGAACCAGAGATAGAGCGACATAGGAGCCAATCGCACCGCACCCCACAACCTTGATCTGCCGGCCGCTGAGGTCCTTGAAAGTCAAGTTTCGACTGTGGACGAACGCAGGCCCGAACTCCGAAATGGACAATCGCATGATGCCGCGTGTGCCGCCTTTGCCGTGGAGGTGCTGTTTGTAAAGCCGCGGCTTCTTGATGGCGCCCAGCCGTTGGACTTGGTCGAGATCGAAGCCGAATCCGAGCCAGCCGATGGGCGTTTTTACGGCAAAGGTCGCTTGCTTGTATTCGAGGTATCGGGGCTCCTTCTCCAGGATGCGCTGAACGCCGTTCGAGATGCCCTTGTCCCACGCCTTTAGCCAGGCGAATAACGCTTTCACGGTTGATGGCATGACATCAGGCACAACAGGAAGCACGTCGGTTTGGAACAGCCAGCACGGGCAGGTTGTCTTTTCGGGAGCTGAAGCACCGAGTGCTCCAGAGAAGGCAGCAACTTCCTTTTCTGAGTCTGCGATCAATGCGGTCGGCACGCCGTTGATGTCGACGAGCCAGTAGTTGGTACAGGTGGCACCGGGTGCGACGGTGCCAATGAGCACATCCCAGATGGCCGTCGATTGGCCATTGAGCCAATGCACCATGAATTCGTCTTGGATGTCGCCCCTGCGATAGTCGGCATCAAAGCGGATTTGTTCAAGTACCAGCTTGGCCTGGTCAAGACACTGAGCGAGTGCTTCAGCTGGGTTGTAGCGATCAAGGACAACTGATCCTGCTGCAAAGTAGCAAAGCCATCCTTCGGCAGTCAGGTGCGGAACGAGGGGAGGGAAACCGTCGGTGCCATCGAGCACGATGATCGATGGATAACGCAGAAAGTCCCAGTCCGTGATGCTCAGCCGAACGCGCACATTGCCACCACGGCAAGGCAAATCGCCCTCAAAAGAACGCGTGCCAGCACGGTTGCCTGCAGGCTCAAAGCCACGCGTGCGAAGCAACCGCAGGGCGTCGGTCAGCTGCGCATCATTCGGGGTCATCAGCCAGCCGTGGTGGCTCTGACGATCGGGCGGCTGACCTCACGAGCAGGCACGCTTCTCACCGCATCATTGCCGCTGTCTGGCTCGATCAGATCGGTCCGCATTGGGATGCGCAAACCAAGTTGGCTTTGGATGATGTCGATGGCATCACCCGGCGCGTGCAAGGGCTTCAGCCGCGCCGCCTGAATTTGCTGCGCCAGGGTGATGGCCATGGCTGAAGCCTCTTCCCGTTGCGCCGGATTCAAGCGCTTGTTGAAGTCTTCCTTGCCTTCGTCAATGCCTGGCGCACGGATGTCTCCGCGCAAAGCGTTGGCGAGGGTCTTGGCCGCCGCCTCCAAAGCCAGATCGTCACGACCACGGATCGCTTCGAACTTCTGTGCGACGGCAACCATGATGCAAACGGACGTGGGCCCATCGCCAGCTTTCCAATGCAGGTCACGCCAAGCCTTGAGGTAGCAACACACCCGGCGCAGCTGATCGGTATGTTCCTTCAGGCGGTCAAGGAACCACTTCGAGACAGCTTCAGGGTCTGATGATTTCCATTCGCCAGACCGCGTCGCCATGACGATGTGATCCAGGTCGGCCCACTCTTGTTCTGCGATCTCACCGAACGCCGCATTCTCAACCAGGGCACCACGCGCCGAGTCAAGCGTCAACTGAGCGGAGAAGGACTTTTCCAGGATCGTCGCGAACTCTGCTTCAGGTGCAGCGTACAAAGGGATATCGATGTGCGCCCAGTTGTTGATCTGGATCCTGATGCAGGTGTCCTTGCCGGTGATCAGCTCCCAACCCTTGTCCGTGCAAAGGTCCGCCAGCAGTTTCTCCACCAGCGTAAAGTAGAGCTTCGCCATCTTGTGCGGCGGGCCATTGTCTTCCCAAACCGTGACCGGCAAGTACACACCGAAGTCCCAATCCATTTCCTGGGGTGGCTGCCATGCTGGCTGGATGCAGGTCCTATACGACCAGGAGCCTTGGGTGCGGAATTTGGGGTCGACTGCCTTGTCCATGCCGAGCACGGCTACTGTCGCCGCTCGAATGCGTGGCCGCAGATGATCCCGAATGTCGTTCTTGGCCTGAACCAAGGTCTCCCGTTGATGTGGGGTGGGGGCGAGGCGATCGATGAAGACATCGGTCTCGGAAGTGGCGAACAGCAGTCGATTGAGTTTCAGCATGAGGGACCCCGGTCAAGGAGTTGCGTGTTCGCCGTGATAAAAGACTGACTTGGGTGGCGAGTGTTCCAAGAAAGCCAAGAGGCGTGGGTCACTGATGCATCGTTTCGAGCGCTCAATGGCGGCGCCGAGCAGCACCTCACGCGCGTGAGCATCGGCCTTGTCAAGTGCGACTGCACGGGCACGCTCATCGAACAGGTCATCATCAATGCGCAGGTATCGGCTTTCCAGCCGGTGCTCCAGCATCTTGTCGGTCAGCACCTCTTGTGCGGAGATGGACAATCCAAAGAGCCTCTTGGGCATGTTGCTGGGGTTCCAGCCACCCCAGTCGTAGGCGCCACCTTGCCGGTTGTGCCGAGGGTCAACGGTGAACTTCGACGACATCGTCCCGATGCTCAGCATGCGGATGTGCTTGATATCTCTACCGAAGAAATGCTGCGATTCATGGAGCGCGAGCAGTCCCGGTGAGTTCGCGAACAACCCACCATCGACATACTGCCCCCCATTGAAGACATGACGCGGGAAGTAGGCCGGCGCCGCACTGGTTGCAAGCCCGATGTCCACCAAGCGATGTTTGTGGTCTCGTTTGAACATGGGGTGATGCCCCGTCTTGAAGACAACAGGCTCACCCGTTGTGTAGTTGATGGAGGGGACCATCACAGGGTGAAGGCAAGCGCCCAGGAGTCGGTCGCCAAAGACTTCGGGGGCCTCAAGCTGCGCCTTGAGCGATGCAGGCGAATAGGGGGCGCGCACCATTCCCAGAAAAGACCAGCGCTTCTTGAAAATTTCCTCGCCATGCTTGACGAAGAGGTCAACCATCGTTTGCGCCGGGATTTCCAAGGCGAGGGCCAGCGCCAAGATGCCGCCGATCGAGGTGCCCGTGATCAGATCGAACTTGGATGCGATGGGCCCCTGGAGCTCTTGCTCGATGTCTGCAAGCACTTTTGCCGTGTACAGGCCTCTGTAGCCGCCGCCTGAAAGCGCAAGGACTTGAAATGCCTTGTTTTGATCTGGCTGCGACGCTGAACAGGGGGCAGGTGCTGACATGAGGTGTACTTGTGGCAGGCGCTATTTAGTGTCTGAGTGGGGCGAAAAACACTACAGGTAGCGTTTTATCACATTTTCCATGTGGATTTATACAGTGTCAAGTCTCCGGGGCTCTCGCCCAGCGATTCCGAGCTTTTAGGCGTTGCTGTATCGCGCAGCCGCCAGACATTCAGTGATCCAATCGAGCCTTGGCTCGGTGGAAAATCATGCCCATCGCGATTTCCCCCGATTTCCCAGGTATTTATGGATCACGCAGCACATAACAAGATCGTCTCGTTCATCTGGTCCATTGCAGATGACTGCTTGCGCGACGTTTTTGTACGGGGCAAATACCGTGACGTGATCCTGCCCATGTTCGTTCTGCGCCGCCTGGACTGCTTGCTTGAGTCGAGCAAGGCGGGTGTGCTCGAAGAAGTGCGGTTCCAGCAAGAAGACGCGGCGATGGCTGATCTGGACCCGCATGGCCTGCGCGATGCGTCTGGCTACGTCTTCTACAACACCTCTAAATTCACGCTCAAGAGCCTGCTGGGCAACCCGTCCCAACTGGAGGCCAACCTCAAGAACTATCTGGACGGGTTTTCGGACAACGTGAAGGAAATCGTCGACAAGTTCGACTTGCGCAACCAGATCCGCAAGATGGCGCAGTCCGACGTGCTCCACGACGTCATCGAAAAATTCGTCTCCGAAGAAATCAACCTCAGCCCGGATGATCGCAAGGGCCCGGATGGCCGCGCACAGCCTGGCTTGTCCAACCTGGGCATGGGCTACGTGTTCGAAGAGTTGATCCGCAAGTTCAACGAAGAGAACAACGAAGAGGCCGGTGAACACTTCACGCCGCGTGAGGTCATCAAGCTGATGACGAACCTGGTGTTCATCCCCGTCAAGGATCAGCTTCCCAACCCGCTGACCATTTACGACCCCGCTTGCGGTAGCGGTGGCATGTTGACCGAGTCCCAGGACTTTGTGACCGACCCAGAAGGCGAGATCAAGGCCAAGGTGGGCGTCTTCTTGTACGGCAAGGAGGTCAACCCCGAGACCTATGCCATCTGCAAGTCCGACATGATGATCAAGGGCAACGACCCCGAGAACATCCGCTTTGGCTCCACGCTGGCCACCAACGATTTCTCTGGCAAGCGCTTCGACTTCATGTTGACGAACCCGCCCTACGGCAAGTCATGGAAGAGCGACCAGAAGAGCATTGTTGAAGGCAAGGAAGTCATTGACCACCGCTTCCAGGTCAACCTGTCCGACTACACGGGCGAGCGCTTTGATTTTTACCCGGCCATCCCTCGCTCCTCAGATGGCCAGCTGCTGTTTCTGATGGAGATGGTGGACAAGATGAAGCGCCGTGCCGACAGCCCTGTGCGGTTTGCCGGCTCGCGCATTGCATCGGTCCACAACGGCTCGGCCCTGTTCACAGGTGATGCAGGCAGTGGCGAGAGCAACATCCGCCGCCACCTGATCGAGCGCGATTACCTCGAAGCCATCATCCAGCTGCCCAACAACCTGTTCTACAACACCGGCATCACCACCTACGTGTGGCTGCTCACGAACAACAAGCCTGCCAAGCGCCAGGGCAAGGTGCAGTTGATCGACGCTTCCAACCTGTTCCAGAAGCTGCGCAAGAACCTGGGTGAGAAGAACTGCGAGTTCACTGACGAGCACATTGAGCAGATCACCCAGCTGTACCTGACCATGCCGGCGGATGGCATCTCGAAGGTCTTCCACAACCGGGACTTCGGCTATTACAAAGTCACGGTGGAGCGCCCATTGCGATTGGCGGCCCAGTTCACACCCGAGCGCATGGCCACCTTGCGCTACACGCCGGGCATGCAGGAGATCATGGAATGGGTGCACGGCAAGTATGGCGAAGAGGTCTATACCGGCCTGCAGGCCCATGCCGAGGCCATTGAGAACCACCTTGAGCGCGAAGAAATCACCCTTTCGCCCAAGAGCCGCAAAGAGCTGTTGTCTGAGACCACCTGGCTGGCGCAGCGATCCATCATGCAGGCCGCTCAGCAATTGGCTGGGGTGATCGGCAGTGCGGAGCACCTTGATTTCAATGTGTTCGAAGCCCTGGTGGACGATGCCATCAAAGCTGTGGGCCTCAAGCTTGCTGCGAACGAGCGCAAGCAGATCCTGAACGCCGTGAGCTGGCGAGACCCGCGCGCAGCCAAGGTGATCAAGAAGCGACACCAGCTCACCGCAGCCAAGCTCAAGGACTTGTTGGCCGAACTGAAAACCACGGCCGACAAGCTGGCCGACCATGGCTATTGGCCTGCAGAGGTGCAGGCCGCCGCTGAAGCCAAAGGCGGCAAGAAAGCGGCCAAGGCGGGCGAGTACATCGAGTACGAGCCCGACAGCGAGTTGCGCGACACCGAAAACGTGCCGCTCTCACTGGACGCCAGCCTGCCCGCCTCTGGCGTCATCCATGATTACTTCATCAAGGAAGTGCGCCCTCATGTGGACGAGGCCTGGATCGCGCTGGACAAGACTGTCATCGGCTATGAAATCAGCTTCAACAAATACTTCTACCAGCACAAGCCATTGCGCAGCCTGGAAGCGGTAACCCAGGAAATCCTGGCCCTGGAGGCCGAGACGGATGGCCTGCTCAAGGCCTTGGTGGCTTTTGTGGGGGCAGGGGCATGAGCCCGCGCAAGGTTGTGGCGCCCCAGGCAACGGCCTTGCCTGGCGAGTTACTGGGCCGTGTCGTCACCATCCTGGAAGATGCGCGCCAGCGCGTCGCGCGCACGGTCAACAGCGAGATGGTGCTGGCCTACTGGCTCATCGGGCGCGAGATCGTGCAGGCGCTGCAGGGCGGGCAAGATCGGGCGGGTTATGGCCAGAGCCTGCTGGACGGGCTGGCCTCTGAGTTGACCACCCGCTTTGGGCGCGGCTTCTCGGCCACCAACCTCAAGAACTGCCGTTTGTTCTACCAGGCCTACGCGGAGCGCCAGCCCGAAATTCGTCAGACAGCGTCTGACGAATCGAGCCCCTTGGGGTTTCTGGCTGAACTGTCGTGGTCGCACTATGTGTTCCTGACGGGTTTGCGCAATGCCGACGAGCGCCGCTTCTATGAAATCGAGGCGGCCCGTGGCACCTGGACGCTGGCGCAGATGCGCCGCCAGTTCGACAGCGGCTTGTTTGAACGCCTCGCACTGAGCCGCGATCCGCAGACCATCGGGCAACTGGCCGCAGAAGGCGATCTCATCCAGGCGCCCAAGGACCTCATCAAGACGCCCTATGTGCTGGAGTTCCTGGGCCTGGAAGAGCGCAGCAGCTATTCAGAATCCGACCTGGAAGCGGCCATCATCAACAAGATCGAGCACTTCTTGCTGGAACTGGGCAAAGGCTTCTTGTTCGAGGCCCGGCAAAAGCGCTTCACCTTTGAAGAAGAACACTTCTTCGTGGACCTGGTGTTCTACAACCGCCTGCTGCGTTGCTATGTGCTGATCGACCTCAAGCTCGGCAAGCTGACCCACCAGAACCTGGGGCAGATGCAGATGTATGTGAACTACTTTGACCGCTTCGTGAAGCGCGACGACGAGCACAAGACCGTCGGCATCATCCTTTGCAAGAAAAAGAACGACGCGCTGGTGGAGATCACGCTGCCCCAGGACGCCAATGTGCACGCCTCGGAATACCAGTTGTACCTGCCCAGCAAAGACGAGCTGCAGCAGCGCTTGCAGGAGTGGGCGGCCGAGAGCGCCGTGGCGAGTGGTCAAGATGGCAGCCAGCCTGTGGCCAGCAAGAAGGCGGGCAAGTGATGCGGCGGTATGAGCAGTACGCCCCGAGTGGCTTTGACTGGCTTGGCGACCTGCCTTCACATTGGTCCATTCTTCGCGCCAAGTATGTTTTTCGGGAGATCGACGACCGCTCCGTGGCCGGTGACGAGGAGTTGCTGTCGGTGTCGCACCTGACTGGCGTTACACCGCGCAGTGAGAAAAACGTCACCATGTTCATGGCCGAGGACTACACCGGAGCCAAGCTCTGCAAAGATGGTGACCTGGTGATCAACACCATGTGGGCCTGGATGGGGGCTCTGGGCGTGTCCAGCACCACTGGCATCGTCAGCCCGGCATATGGCGTGTACCGACAGCTTGAACAACGCCTGCGACCTCGGTACATGGACTGGTTGTTCCGCACGCCCATGTATGTGGCTGAGTACACGCGCCGATCTACGGGGGTGAACTCATCTCGGTTGCGGCTCTATCCAGATCGGTTTCTGGACATGCCAGTGGTCATCCCTCCGCTTGAGGAGCAAGACCGCATCGTTGCCTTCCTCGATAAAAAGACCGCAGAAATCGACGTCGCCGTGGCCAAAAAGGTTGAGCTGCTTGATCTACTTGAAGAGCAGAAAAAAATCGTTATTGACCGAGCTGTCACGCAGGGTGTGCATGAGTCTCCGGTTCTTAAATCATCTGGAGAGGGTTGGATCAAAGGCATCCCAATGGGCTGGCATATTTCGCCCTTGCTCGGCGTTGCAGAGGTAATCGACCCCAATCCTAGTCACAGGAATCCAAAATACACCGACGCCGGCTTACCGTTCATTTCAACTGTTGAATTTCAAGGTGATGACGACATCTTGCTTGATTCAACTCGTCGGGTAGCTGAATCAACGGTGCTAGAGCAGGAGGCTAGATGCAGGTTCAGCGCGGCTTCTATTGCTTTTTCTAGAAAGGGCACCATCGGGGCTGTACGGCGCCTACCTACAGGCGTGAGGTTCGCACTTCTCGACTCGCTCTGTGTTGTCAATATCAAGAGCGGGATGAACGTCCAGTTCATGTATCGGCAACTTGCCGCAGATGTGGTTGCCGCTCAGTTTGGACCAGTCGTTCGGGGGGCGGCACTGAAACAACTTAGTGTTGGTCGAGTTCGCGCTTTGAAAGTTCTGGTTCCGCCAGAAGATGAGCAGGATCAGATCGCTCGACATATTGATGAGCGACTTTCTGCCATCAATGCTGTTGTCGGTCGAGTTAAGCGGCAATTGGCGCAATTGGCTGAACTGCGACAGACAACTATTTCGGCAATGGTGACCGGCGGTATTAAAGTCTAAAAAAGGGATGCAATATGGTCAGTCAAACCAACGAAGCCGCGCTTGAAACGCACATCGAAACTGCCTTGGTCAAGGACGGCTATCGCGTTGGCAACCCTGCTGACTTTGACCGGACCTTCGCGGTCGATCGCAAGCTCTTCTGGGATTTTCTGGAATCCACCCAACCCCAAGAGGTGGCCAAGCTCAAGGACCGCCCCAACTGGCAGCGTCTGGTGCTGGAGCGGCTCAGCAAGAAGATCAAGAAAGACAGCGTGCTGGCCGTGCTCAAGAAGGGGCTCGATGTGGATGACGCCCACTTCGATCTGCTCTACCGCCAGCCCTACAACCAGCTCAACCCCGAGGTGCTGGCCCGCTACGAGGCCAATGTGTTCAGCGTCACCCGGCAGGTGCACTACAGCGAGACCGACAGCCTCAAGTCCATCGACATGGTGCTGTTCGTCAATGGCCTGGCCATCGCCACCATTGAGCTCAAGAACCCCTGGACCGGGCAAACGGTCTGGAACGCCATCTACAAGCAGTACAACCTGCGCGATCCCAATGAGCCGATCTTCGAGTTCGGACGTTGCCTGGTGCATCTGGCCGCAGACCCGGACGAGGTCTACATGTGCACCCGCCTGGCTGGCAAGGACAGCAACTTCCTGCCATTCAACAAGGGTGTGGACCACGGCAAGGGCAACCCGGTCAACCCGAACGGCTACAAAACAGCCTACCTGTGGGAAGAGATCCTGGCGCGCCGCAGCCTGAGCAACATCATCGAGCAGTTTGCCAAGTTCACGGTTGAGAAGGACAAGAAGACCGGCAAGGAGCGCAAGGCGCTGTACTTCCCCCGTTACCAGCAGCTGGACGTGGTGCGCCGCATCTTGGCCGACGCCCAGCAGAACGGCGTGGGCCTGAGCTACCTGATCCAGCACTCGGCGGGCTCGGGCAAGTCCAACTCCATCACCTGGCTGGCTTATCAGTTGGTGGAGTTGTACAACCAGGCTGGCACGGCCAACGTGTTTGATTCTGTGGTCGTGGTGACAGACCGTCGCGTGCTCGACACCCAGTTGAAGGACAACATCAAGCTGTTCTCCGAGACCAAGAACATCGTGGCCCACTGCGAGAGCGGGCAGGAGCTGCAGTACAACCTGGAGGCGGGCAAGAAGGTCATCATCACCACGGTGCAGAAGTTCCCGCGCATCGTTGAAGGCATGGACGCCCTGACGGACCGCCGCTTTGCGGTGATCATTGACGAGGCCCACTCATCACAATCCGGCACGAGCGCCGACAGCCTGAACGAGGCCATTGGCGGCGAAGACGCCGAGGCGCCCGAGGACGTTCAGGACAAGATCCTGGCTGCCATGGCGGGCCGCAAGATGAGCAAGAACGCCAGTTACTTTGCGTTCACGGCCACGCCCAAGCCTGCGACGCTGGAAAAGTTTGGCCGCCAAGGCGCTGACGGCAAGTTTTACCCCTTCCACCTGTATTCAATGAAGCAGGCCATCGAGGAGAAATTCATCCTCGATGTGCTGGAGAAGTACACCACGTACAAGAGCTACTACGAGGTGCAGAAGTCAGTCGAAGGCAATCCGCTGTTCGATACCGCCAAGGCCCACAAGAAGCTCAAGGCATTTGTTGAAGCCAGCCCCAAGACCATCGAAGTGAAGGCCCGCATCATGGTCGATCACTTCATGAGCAGCGTGTGGCAGGCCAAGAAGCTCAAGGGCAAGGCCAAAGCCATGGTGGTCACCCGCAACATCGAGTGTGCCATTCGCTACTTCTTCGCCATCCGCACCGCCTTGCAGGAAGCCAACGCGCCGTTCAAGGCGCTGGTGGCGTTCTCTGGCGAGAAGACGGTGGACGGCGTCAAGTACACCGAAGACAGCATCAACGGCATCGCCGTGCGCGACCTGCCCGACGAGTTCGAGAAGGATGACTTCAAGATCCTGGTGGTGGCCAACAAGTACCTGACCGGCTTTGACGAGCCCATGCTGCACACCATGTACGTGGACAAGAAGCTGCAGGGCGTGCTGGCGGTACAGGCGCTGTCTCGCCTTAACCGCTGCAACTGGAAGCTCGACAAGCGCGACACCTTTGTGCTGGACTTCTATAACTCAGTGGACGACATCAAGGCCGCCTTCGATCCGTTCTACACCGCCACGTCGCTGAGCGAGCCCACCGACGTGAACGTGCTGCATGACCTGAAGGATGCGCTGGATGCCTTTGGCATCTTCGATTGGAGCGAGGTGAAGAGCTTCAACGAGAAGTTCTTCGCCAGCGCACAGGCAGAGGAACTGGCGCCGATCATCGACGCAGTGGTGGCACGGTTTGATGCCGATCTTGACGATGAAAAGCGCATCGACTTCAAGATCAAGGCCAAGCAGTTCGTCAAGATCTATGCCCAGGTGGCGGCCATCTTGCCGTTCAACAACGTGAACTGGGAGATGCTGCACTGGTTCTTGAAGTTCCTCATCCCCAAGCTGAAGGTCAAAGACCCAGATCAGGACAAGCTGGACGAGCTGCTCAACAGCGTGGACCTGTCGACCTACGGCCTGGAGCGCTCGCGTCTGGAGGTCAAGATCGGCCTGGATGAATCCGAGGCTGAACAAGAGCCAGCCAACCCCAATCTGCGCGGTGCGCACATGGGGGAGGGCGATAAGGATCCGTTGGAAGACATTGTGCGCACCTTCAACGAGCGCCACTTTGCAGGCTGGGAAGCAACGCCTGAAGAGCAGCGGGTGAAGTTCATCAACATCGCCAAGCACGTTGTGGCGCACGTTGATTACCGTGCCCAGGTTGAAGACAACCCCGATGCACAGAACAGGCAGTTGGCCCTGGAGAAGATCATCCAGCAGGCCATCAGCATGGAGCGCAGGCGGGAACTGGACTTGTACAAACAGTACGCCTCTGACCCGGATTTCAAGCGCGCATTTGACGCCAGCATCTCCCGGTTGATTTCCAGTGGAGGCTGGATGGACCGGCCTTCTGCCTAAGCGGCCTTGTCATCACATGATTGCTTTTGATCCCAACACCTGGCTGATGTATGAAGGCCTTTCCAACTACGGGCATGGCGTCTCGCCTGCACCTGTGGTGTCTGTCGCCACGTTTGTTCAGGCCGAAGCGGACTGGCGCCGTGTACCAGCCAGTGGTGCCTTGCGTGATGCGCCATGTGTGTTCCGTGAGGACTATTTTGACCCTGTCAGCCGGATTCGGCGGGGTAGGTTCTATGAGGTGGCAGGGCGTTCTCAGCCTGACGACTGGCGCGTTCACAAACATCCTGTTGTTGCTGAAGACATTGGTCGTCAGGAGCCAGATGGTCGGTTCAAAAAATCCTTGATTTCATTCTGCCCGATGGGCAATGTGAGCCAACGCTTGGTGACCTCGCCCCGCACGCTGGTGGTGCTGGGGGCCGGCTCGGCCGTCACCGTCTGGAACATCGTGTCGGTGGAGCGTGCTGGCAATAACGAAGACTTGGTCACGATGCGTGCGCGCTCGAACCTTGGTTTCTTGCCGGATCTGGTTCTGGATGCCATTCCGTCGGCAGCGAGAGAGCGCGTCAGTGCCGCCGTCATCAAGGTGGTGGACGGGGCTCACCGGTCCAGCGGCATCACGGTGGTTGATCTCTGCCGCGATGCGATGGGTGTGATCTTGTCCGCACACCTTCATCTGGATGCCGGTGAGGATGCGAAAGTCATTGAAAAAGACCTCGGCGCGCTGATTGCGAAGCTGCCATCGGAATCGAAGCTGTTTCGTGCGGCAGCAGATGTGGTCTGCAAGCTCCACCCCAGGGGCAAGTCCAATGAGCAGCTGCGTCTGGGCACCCGTGACGTCACGGACGCTGATGGTGCCTTTGCCATCGAGGCGCTGGGGTTCGTGCTTCGTGATCTAGGCTGGGCGCGATAGGCCAAAACCTGGCCTAGGCGCGCAGCGCAAGTATTTGCCAGTGTTCTGGTGTCGATGTCATCTTGGAGTTCTTGTTGGCTACCTCAACTCAACGCCCAGTCGTTTTTGTGTCGTACAGCTGGTCTTCCCCCGCGCATGAAGATTTTGTCGAATCACTGGCTTCTAAATTGATGGCCAACGGCGTAATGGTGCGCCTCGACAAATGGGATCTGAAGGAAGGGCAGGACAAGTTCGCCTTCATGGAGAGCATGGTCACTGACCCCGAGATTTCAAAGGTTCTGGTGATCTGTGACTCGCACTACAAGGCCAAGGCCGATGCGCGCAAAGGCGGGGTGGGCACCGAGACCGAGATCATCTCGGCGGAGATCTACGGGCAAGTCAACCAAGAGAAGTTCATCCCCATCGTGGTGGAGTACGACGCCAGCCGGCAGGCCGTGTTGCCCACATTCATGAAGTCGAGGATCTACATCGATCTGTCGAACGACGATGTGTACGGCGACGGGTTCGATCAGCTCTTGCGCGCCATTTACGACCGGCCCAAGTACAAACGGCCAGAGTTGGGGGCTGCGCCTGAGTTCCTGGATGACGCACTCGCCACGGCGATTCCGGTGCGGGAGTTTCAGGCCCTTCGCAGCGCCACGGAGGAAGGCAAGGCGACGGCAGATGGCCTGGAGGCCGCTTACCTCAAGCGCTTCCAGGTTGAACTTGGCAAGCTCCTGGTGCCCAAAGAGATCGCTGACTATGACGACGAAATCGTGGCAGCGATTGGCCGCGCGAAGCCCTTGCGGGATCAGTTCGATCAGTACGTTTCCATGAAGGCGGCTTTTGCCCAAGACGCACCGAGGGCTTGTCGGCGGGTTCTTGAGTTGTTGGAGCACATCTTGGGCCTGCGCACGCCGCCTGAGGGCATGACTTCGTACCGTGAGGAGTGGTTCGATGTGTACCGCTTCTTGGGGTGGGAGTTCATGTTGTTGACCGTTGCGGCCTTGCTCCGAGAGCAAGCCTGGCAAACCTTGGATCAGGTGTGCAGCGAGGTGTTCGTTTTTCACCGCAATGGTGACCAGCGTGATCGCAGCTTCCTGGAGTTCGAGCCTTATCTGCGCTCATTGGACGAGAGGCGCAACAAGCGCCTGGGCCTGCGCCGCATCTCTATTCAGACTGACATGATCCACGATCGGGTCAGCACGAGTGGTACGACGTTCAACGAGATGATGCAGGCCGACGCGTTCCTAAGCCTGCGCTCAGTGGTTCAGCAACCCGAGGGCCAGACAAGGGACTTCTGGTTCCCGCGCACGCTCCTGTATCTGGATGGCAACCGCTTGCCACTGTTTGTGAAGGCCGGTGGTGGTGCCATCAAGGCGGGGCTCCTGAAGGCACTCGGCGTGGCCGACGCGAAGGAGTTTGCCGCTCGTTTTGAGAAAGTTGCTGCGGCCCTGAACAATTTTGGCAATTGGCGCATGGACAGCGAATTCATTGACTTGCGTTCTGCGACGAACGTGGCCCAGTTGTCCGTGTAGTGCGTTGGCCTAGGCCTGTTGTTAGACTTGGCGGTGCTGCCTGAGGCGTGCCGGGCAAATGCCGTCACCGGTCGGATGGTTTGTCCTTGTGACGATCGTCGTATGTGGGGTTCGCGTTCCCACCAGGCAGCATCCACTCGTGCATTCGGTTCGCGGGCCATACAGCCCACCGCGTTGACCAAAAAACAGGCACCCCGAGAGCGCTCTGGCATACCTTAGACGTTGAACTGATGGCCATTCAAAGTTATCCCCAGTTTTTGTGGATAACTCTTGGCCCGGCAGTTCAGTGCATTGGGGCGACCTGGGCCGTCTTATCCATGGGCATCGTTTTGATCATGGGTAGGGATTGGTTCAACTCGCTGAAATGATTCAGCCCGCTCCATTGCTCGACGTCTCCGATCACATACAGGCGATGCTTGGCGCGCGTGATGGCCACATTCAGCAGATTGGGCTTGCCCGAAGCCCAGGCACGCGCGCCTGAGCCGGCCTGCCCTGGGGCCGTGCCCAGCACCAGGAACACGATTTCTGCTTCCTTGCCCTGGAAGGTGTGCACGGTTCCGCACTCGATCTGGCCCAACCCTGCATCCTTGATCCGCTTGATGCAGGCGTTCTTGACCTTGCGAAACGGCGAGATCACGTACACCTTGGCGGCCTTGTCCTTGCCTCCGGCCTTCCTGGCAGGTGTGAACGCCGGTTGCTGTTGAAGTTGGCGCAGGCAGTTCACCAGGACATGGAGTTCGTCTTCGATGACAGGATGGCTGGCGCGGGTGGCGCGCACGTCCAGCCAGGCGCTGTCACCGAGAACGCAGGTGAACTTCGTTTTTTCAGGCTGGCCCAGATCGTCCACACGGCCATGCACCATCTGTTCGGCGTAGGCAATGCGGTTGGCCACGTTGAACATGGGATCGTCGCAGCGGCGGTGCGTGCGCAAGGGCATGCCCGTCCAGATGGGCTGAGCCTTCTCCGCATCGACGGCGCCGCTGGTGACTTGGGATGCGACCCAGGAGCCATGACGGGTGACACGGTCGGCCAGGGTCTGAACCGATTCGTCATTGGGTGACCACATGGGGTCCACGGCGTGGCGGCGGCGGAACTCTTCGACCAGCATCAAGGGCACGGTGAACACGGGTTCGATCTGCAAGGGGTCGCCCACAAGCACCGCCCGCTGACTGCGCCAGATGGCACCGGCTGCTGATTGCGGGGTGGCTTGCCCTGCCTCATCGATCAGCAACCAACCCAGGCTGTCCTGGCCCATGCCAGCGAACAGGCGATCGAAGGAGGCGAGGGTGGTCGAAACCACCGGCACGATGAAGAAGAAGGCGTCCCACAACAGAGGGCGCTGCTCCAGGGGCAGCTTGTCTTTCAGCGAACCGGTGAGCATGCCGTTGACGGCGCGCAGATTGCCAATGAACTTGCCTGCGTTGGCCAACACCGTCAGTCGGTGCAGCTCCATGGCTTGCAGGAAGATGCGGGCCCGCAGTGCGTCCAGCGCGGGGCTGACCGCCACCGACGCGCGATGGCGCTGATCGGCGGGCAGTTGCCAGAAACTGGCATCGGGGAAGTGCCGTGCACCGGCGTCGTGTCCGGCTTTCAGCGCACGTTGGTGGCCTTGCAATTCGCGCTCGGAACCCTGCAGTGTCAGGACCTGGGCACGATGCACCTCGCGCTGTTGCTCCAGCCGTGCTTCGGCCATGGCGCCATCCTGCGCCAGTTGGGCCAGCGCTTCGGCGGCTTGCGCCAAGGCCCGCGTGGGCTCGACCAGCGTGGCGCGCAGCGCCTTCATGCGTTCGGTGTCCTGCCCAAACCAAGCGCACAGTTTGTCCCATAGGTTGGGCAGGCATTGCGAACGCGCCTGGTCGAGCGTGGCCCGGCGGGAATCGACCAGGGCATGCTGGATGGCCTTGTTGTCCTGAAGCTGCGCGAGGTGGCGGCTGGCTTGGTCGATCACTTGGGCCTGGGCCTGCGCGGCATCACGCTGGGCATTGACCCGCTGCTGGCAGGCATCGATCCGCTGAGCCGCCTTTTCGGCCTGAAGCAAGACGCCACGGCGGGCATCGAAGTCAGCCAGCAGCGCCAGGAAGGACTTCTTTGCCGCATGCCATTCGCCCTGGTAGCGGCTGTAGTCGTTGCTGGCGGCTTCCAGCAGTTTTTTGATCGACGGTGGCAACGGATCGGCGGGCGCAGGCGTAGTGGCTTGATCGGTCGCACGTTGGGCATCGCCTTCTTGAGCGTTGCCGGGCGACGGCGTTTCGGTGTTGGACGCCTGACGTGGTTCGTCCCGAAAAAACCCCCGGGCGAAAGAGCGGCGGTTGCCGGCATTGCCCAACGCGGCGGCCACCAGGCCCCAGCAGTCGATGGGTTGCTTGTCGTCGTCCACCACCTTCTGGGCCGCGAACACCTCGCGGATCACCTCGTCGAAGTAGGTGGCCGAGGCAAACTCGCTGTGCACCTTCGCGCGCGCGGGCAGCTCCTGCGTGATGTTCTTTACCGCGTTGTTGTTGGTGCTGGTCACAACGATGGACGAGCCGCCCACCACCTTGGCCTTGAGCGGGAAGAAGTTTTTGCCCGCCACGCTCACGCTGTCTTCGAACAGCTCGATGGGGCGGCTGAGCGCGGCGATCTTGCGCGCACGCTCGGTGACCACCTCGGCGATCACATCGCACAGCAAGGTGGTCTTGCCCGTGCCCGGTGGGCCATTGATGCCCAGCGTGCCGCCATCGCGCCCCAAGGTGCTGAGCACCTGGGCCACCGCAGCTTGCTGAGCCAGCACCAGTGGGGCCTCTGGTGAAGCTGGCCAACGTGCGCTGGGCAGGCGGGCCACGCTCACCAGTTCACCCATGGCCGCGTGGTCGTTCAGGATGTCGATGCGCTGCTCGGGGGCAATGGGCGCGCCCAGAAAGGTGCTCAGGGCTTTGCCAAAGGGCTTGTTCTTGCCCGCCTGTGTGATCAGGCGGTTGAGGTCATCCAGGTAGAAGGAGTTCAGGTAGTCGATGGCGGCGTTGAGGCTGTCATCGAGGAAGCGGCGCTTGACCCGTGACACCCGAACCACCACACGCCAGTCCAGGCCTGCCGCATCGGCCCCTGGGCCCAGCAGCTTGCACACGGTGCGCAACTCTTCGTCCAGATCGCTCCAGGTCAAGGGGCTTGGCGCTGTTGGGGTGTCGGGCTGGCCAGTGGGCGGTGTTTGCTGCGCGTCGGTGGCGATAGGCCGCAGGTGGTGGCGTCGTTGACCGAATTCATCCGTGGCACGTGCCAGTCGGGTGTTGACGTTCTCCAGCGGCTCGGAATGCCACAGCGCATCGACCCCGTGTGCAAAGCTGGCAGGCAGGTAGCTGTCGAGCTTGGGGTGGCCATCTTCGTTGGCGACGAAGGCAGCAAGCCAGCCGTTTCCGGTTGCGCGCTGGCGTTCGCGCTCACTGAGGTCTTCCTCTGGGAACACCGATTGAAGCATCAACCGGGAGAGGTCCTCCGTGTCGGCCACGCCCACATAGACGACATGGACGTAGCCATGCTCCGGTGTTGGCTGGAAGTGAGGGTGTTGCCAAGGCAGGACATCGCCGCGTCTGAGCGTGACGATCTTGACCTGGTCGCTGCTGTCCTTGGCCGATGGTGCGGTCGGGATGTTGAAGACTTCCAGGTCACGCCAGAAGCGCAGGACAGAAAGCGGAGCGGTAGCCGATGCGTTCAACGAAGGACCTCGTCGGTGAATATCGGCGCGTACTTACAGCGTGTCCTGACCGATCAAGGGTGGGCGATCTGCGCGCGTGGCAACCAGACCGAAACAGTGGAAATGGTACAGCGCTTCAAGCCAGGGCTGCGGCCCTAAGTCCCTTGTGGATCGATGGGGGGAGGGGGCTTGATTGTTTGGGGGCGGTGCTTGGTGGGGCCCGTAGAGGGGCAAGTTCACGACCTTGATTTCAGCGGGCCGGATGAGATTCTGAATGCATGGACACGCACAAGGCATGTCCCTCAACCGTGCAGGAGCCCCCCATGAAATTCACCAAGGCAGAGATCGATGCCGTGATTGCAGCATCCCCCCGTACCACCGCGCCCTTGAACAAGCTGGTGCTGTCGGCAGACCATCAGGTGCGCCCAGGCGGCAGCACCAGCAAGATGAGCATCGCCGAGTTGGCTGCGTCCATCCTGGACTGCGGCGTGTTGCAGAACCTGATCGTCATCAAGGGCCTGCGTGGCCTGTTTGAAGTGTGCGCCGGTGGCCGTCGCCTGGAGTCGCTGAATTTGCTGATGAGCAACGGCGACATCCCTGACAACTACCCCGTGCCCATCCTCATCGTGCCTGCCGACAAGGCGCTGATGGCCAGCCTGTCCGAGAACATCTTCCATGTGCCCATGCATGCCGCCGACGAGTACCTGGCCTTCTCGCGCCTGTTGGGCGAAGGCAAGTCCGTCGAGACGGTGGCTGCGGCCTTTGGGGTCACCCCCCTGGTGGTCAAGCGCCGCATGAAGCTGGCAAGCGTGTCGCCCAAGCTGATGGACGAGTTCCGGGTGGATGACATCAGCCTGGAATGCCTGATGGTGCTGGCCTCGGTCGATGACCACGAAAAGCAGGAACAGGCCTGGGCTGGCTTGCCGCAATGGAACCGCCGCCCCGACTACTTGCGGCAATTGCTGACGCAGGGCGACATCGAGTCCGACCGTGACCCGGTGGCGAAGTACGTGACGCTCAAGACCTACGAGAAGGCAGGAGGGGTCACACGCCGTGACCTGTTCAGCGACGATGACAAGAAAGCTTACCTGTTGGATGCGCCGTTGCTGGAACGTCTGGCCGTGGAGAAACTCAACAAGAAGGCCAAGCAGGTGCGTGCCGAGGGCTGGAAGTGGGTGGACGTGCGGGTGCGCTATGACCGTGACGAGTACACCGGCCACACCGAGTTGCGCAAAGTACGGCGCGAACCCACAGAGCAAGAGGCCACTGCGCTGGCGGACCTGGAAGCTGCGATGCAGGCAGTGCAACAACGCATGGAGGTGCTGGACGACATGGACGGCGATGACGCGGACCAGGGTGACGGCGCGGCATACCAGGAGCTTGAAAGCGAGCAAGCAGCCTTGCAACTGCGGCTCAAGGCCCTCAACGACGAACTGAGCGTGTGGCCCGCTGACCTGATGGCACAGGCCGGGTGCGTGGTCCACGTGGGGCACAACGGCGCGGCCACGGTGAAATGTGGCCTGATCCGCCCGGAGGACCGCAGTGCCGTGGCCCATGTCCTGACGCAGGGCGCTGGGCAGGCAGGTGAGGGCGGTGCACAAGGGGACATGCTGTCCGGCCCACCGGCCAAGGTTCGCCCGGTTTACTCCGACAAGCTGATGCGCCGCCTGACGGCACATCGGGTCGCCGCCGTGCAGGCCGAGTTGATTGCACGGCCTGATGTGGCCTTGGTCGCGCTCACGGCTCAGTTGGCCCAGAAGCTGTTCCTGAGCCGCGACTACCGCTACCACCAGCAGCCACAGGTGCTGGATGTCTCGGTCACGGACAGCCAGTCTGCGCTGCAATCCGCTGCCGATGACATCGAGGCCTGCCCGGCATGGTTGCGCATGGAGGCTGAGCGCAGCGCCTGGGCGCAGAAGTTGCCGCAAGACTTGGATGCCGTGTTCCCTTGGCTGCTGGCACAAGATCAAGCCACGGTGCTCCAACTGCTGACCGTGGTGGTGGCGTGCTCGGTCACCGGCATTCAGGGCGTGGAGTCACCCACCCAACGCACCGATGTGTTGGCAGAGGCCTTGGGTCTGGACATGCGCCGCTGGTGGACAGCCAATGGCCCTTCCTACCTGAACCATGTGTCCAAGAGCCGCGTGGTGGACGTGGTCACCGAGGCGGTGGACATCAACGCGGCAGCGCCGCTGGCAGGTATGAAGAAGGATGCCGCCGTGGTGGCCGCTGAGTTGGCCTTGGCGGGCTCCGGTTGGTTGCCTCCATGCCTGCGGGGTCAAGCTGCCTCGGTTGCGACGATAGGCGAAGGCGGGGCTGCCACCCTGGACGATTCCCATTCTGAGGTCGATGAACTCGCGGAGTCAGCGGCCTGAGGCTCACAGAGCTTTTCCGACCAACCCGGCGCAGGCAAGGGCACTGCGCCGTTGGCGTTGGTCACGCCCGCTCTGGCGGCGCGTCGTCCATGCCATCCGCATCACGTGATCCAGGATGGCGCTGCACTCGCACCGCACCAAGGTAGGCCCCCGAAGCGCGTATGCGCGCATGCCCGGCCAATCTGGACACGGATTGCCTGGCCTGACGGTCAAGTTCCGGTGGCACCATCTGCCCGCCACGCACCGGGGGTGGGGTTCCTACAAGGGCCTCATAGTGACCGATCAACACCTCATGGCGCAGGCCGTGGGCGGTCACCCCGCGTTCGCGCACGGTGATGCCGAACTTGGTCAACACGTAGTCAAAGTGCCTGAGGTTCTTGCGCAGGTCATGGGCGGGGTTGCCCATGTGGGCATCCTGGCTGCTGACCACGCCCTGCGCGAATGCTACGGCGGCAAGCCGCGCAGGGCTGTCCAGCGGGATGTGGCGCACCCGGCCTCCCTTGCCCTTGATCCTGGCGTACCGATCAGCCAACTTGTCCTCGGGCGGCAGGCCCGTGGACTCGAAGGGCACGACGCTCTCAAACGGCCGAAACAGCACCGATTCCTTGCGGCGCAGGCCCATGGCGCGGATCAATCGCAACGAAGCCCCCACAAAGCGGTCGTGGTCACAGACCTGGGTGATCAAGGCGTCGATGTCCACCCCATTTGCCGACCAACCTTTGTCCCGGCTGGCGTACTCATGGCGCTGGTATTCGTCAACGCTCAGGCCGTAGTGGTCCGGTGATCGCACGAAGCCATGCTTGCCCATCCACATGGCCAGGCCTCGCAGAAAGCTCAGGTAGGTCTGGATCGTCGCCGGGGCCAGGTGCTCCTGCTGCCAGACCTGCACCATGGCCCGGATGTGCTTTTGCCCCAGGTTGCGCGGGTCAGGCACCGTCTTGAACCCGGCCTTTGTCTTCAAGTCCCGAAAGAATCGGCGCAGGAACTGGGCGCGCTCTTGCCGTGTCTTGTGTGAGACTGTCTTGGCCATCGAGGTGTGCAGGGCGTTGAACAGTTCGATCAACACTTCCAGCACCTTGAGCGGTGGCGTCTTGCCCGTGGGGTAGTGGGCAAGGATGTCCTGGGGTGACTTGCCCGCCCAGCTTTGACGGCGTGCGGGCTGGTGCTGGCTTGAGCGTCCAGGGCTGGATGCTTCCTGAACCCGGCTCCGTGATGATCTGGGCCTTGTGGATCGAGTGATGGATGAGTCAGACATGATGTGTGCCCATGGTCAAGGGCCCGCCGCCCGAACAGCGGGTTGGTCGTGAGTGAAGGTGGAATCCCATGGAGATCGCCGATGGCGCGGATTCCGTCGCCCCATCGGGTCGTGGTCAAGCATTCAGCGCCGCACGCGACCACGACAGGTGCGGCGCCTACCCAAAGGTTTGTCGGTCGGTGTGCCTGCGTTGATGCATCGACACCGGCCAACTCGGTCTTTCTTAAAAACGAAACGGGTGATCCGTCCCAGTCGTGCATTTCTGCAGCCGTGGGGTTGGTGATGCCGGTTTGCCTCTGGGGCATGGACGGCATCGGCGCGGAGGTCTGGCCTCACGCGTCTGTGGTGGATCAGTTCTGGATTCGGAGCGCCATCCACTCGCATGGGTCCACCCCTGACCGAAAATCCAGGGCGGTGCCGAGTTCATGAGCGAGGTCGCACGGGGAGCCTAAAGAGGCAAACACAACCGTGCGGTGCGCCGAGGCGCAGGCTCAAGGGATGGCGGGAACAGCGGTTCAGCATCGGGTGCCGACTGCGTGCTCGAAGACCGTGGCGCGTTTCAGGAACGCCCAACTCAGGGAGTTGGCAGGGCCATCGGTGCATGCACTGCGAAGAAGACCTCAGGGCCAGCACCTCAGGGGCGATGGCGAATTCCGGTTCAAGGACCGGAGCTTGGAGGGCAGGTAACGACTGCGACGCCTTTTGCTCCATCGGGAGCAGAGCCAGGACGGCTCTCGGGAATCTGTAGTGGAATCGCCGGGGGCCCTTAGGTCAAGGACCACAGCCGCAATGGCCCACATAGCCGGGCGTTTGAGCGTGGCGAACTAGGGGCGCGCAACATGCCCTTGAGTCGTGCTTATTTACTGATAGGGCTCAAGCGCCAGACAGCCCGTGGGCTTGACATCAAAAAATCCTGCCTCTGGTTCCCAACACAGGTTCTCGATGGGCTGAGATGGACATCGACGGCGCCTGCCTCGGGCGTGGCGAGAGGGGTTGACGAGTGTCATTCGAATGAGAACGTGGTGACACACGCGACCCCAGAACCCAGAGCCCGAAGGTTTGGCAACAGGCCAATGTCATTGCGGCGCATGCGGGCTGACAGTGAATCTGCACCGATGCCGAAATCGGGTGTTCTGAGTCGGGGTTTGCCGTGGCGGGATCGTGTCAGCTTGCTGATGCTGATCGCTCATGAACCCACGCCTTGGAGGCTCATCATGGATTTGATCGTCAGAGCGGTGGATGTCGGATCAGGCAACACCAAATACGTCGTTGGCACGGAGGGCACCGAGATCCGCTGCGCCAGCTTTCCTTCCATTGCCTACCCGAGCGCCAGCGAGACTCAGGCCTGGTCGGCATCCGAGCGGCGCAAAACCGTGTCTATCCCCATCGGACACTTGTTCTACGAGGTAGGTCCCGATGTCCACCTGGTGGCCGATTCCGTGCGTGCAACCCAATTGCACGACGAGTACACCGACACGCCCGAGTACATGGCCTTGCTTCGAGGCGCCCTGCATCTCATGAAGCAAAGTCGCATCGACCTCCTGGTGGTGGGCCTGCCTGTGGCCCTGCTGCACCTCAAGAAGGCGGCGCTGGAGAAGGCGATGACGGGAACGCATGACGTTGGGAGTGGCAAGACGGTGACTGTCGTCAAGGCACTCGCTGTGGCGCAGCCTCAGGGAGCATTGGCGCATTACGCATCGGTGCACAAGAAGATGGCCACCATCGGCAATGAGCAAAGCTTGATCATCGACCCTGGCTCAAGAACTTTCGACTGGTTGGTGGCCAGGGGCATGAGGCAGGTGCAAAAGCAAAGCCATTCGTTCAACCGTGGCATGTCGGATGTGCTGCGCCTGATCGCCGCCGAGATCACCAAGGACATCGGCAGCCCCTATCGCGACCTCGACGCCATCGACCTGGCCTTGCGAACGGGCAAGCAGCCAGTGATTTTCCAGAAGTCCTACGACATCACCAGATTCATGCCCATGGCTGAGGCGGTGGCGCAGCAGGCCGTGTCGGCAATGAAGCAGTACATCGAATCGCCACACAGCTTGCAGAACATCATCCTGGTCGGCGGCGGTGCCTTCCTGTTCAAGAAGGCGGTGAAGGCGGCGTTCCCGAATCACAAGATCCATGAGGTCAAGGAACCTATGTTCGCCAATGTGCGGGGCTTTCAACTGGCAGGGCAGAACTATGCGCGGACGGTGATGGCCGCGCCACGGACTGAAGGTGCGACGCCGTCGGGGAGCAAGCAATGAGCGCCAACGCCAAGGTCAGTGGGGAGCCGATCCGACTGGTGTTTGAATTGGCGCGTGCCGATCACCCCAGGCTGTACGACGATCTGATCCAGTTCCCCAAGGGCACGAAGAGGATCAATCGACTGCGGGTGCTTGCTTATGATGGATTGCTCGCCCAATGTGGGCACCTGGTGCCCAGCGGTTCAAGTCATCGGGAATTGGTGGCCGAGTCCAGCGGCTCAATGATCACCAACGATCTGTTTGGCCCATCGGCCAGCGAGTGAGTGGTTTGCTCCCGTAATTCGATGCGGCGCGACTGAAAAGGGCAAGATCGAAAGTGCCGGTGACTACGCCCGCAGCGGTGCCATCATGAGCAATGACAGGGTATTCAATGTGATCTTGGATAAGCCGGTCTGGCGTCTGATGGAACTCGATTACTACGGAACGCAGCGACAAGTCTTGGTGGGCCGATGCGTAAGTCGTTATGCCGGCATTCAATGCCGAACAGCCACGAATATCTTCTTCGCCTATATTTGCATTCCAAGCACGAATGAGGGAGCCATCTAGGATGTGGAACGATGTCGAAGCCAAAATTGACTTGCTCAATTTTTCACATGTGGCGAAAGCGGCCGCGCAACTGATCCAGGACGCTGGCGGTGAACCGTTGACCATCGGTGTTTCCGGAAACTGGGGAGCCGGAAAATCGTCATTGGTGAAGATGATCGGTGCCGAGTTGAAGGCCAGCGCCGGTGATGAGAAATACATCTTCCTGGAATTCAATGCCTGGCTCTACCAAGGATACGACGATGCTCGACAGGCGCTTTTGGATGCTGTGGCCGACAAGCTGGTCGCTGTTGCTGAGTCGCGTAAAACCGCCGTCGACAAAGCCTGGGGATTCGTCAAACGGATCAAGCTTTTGCGCGTAGGCCGGATGCTTGCACCCATTGGCGTCCAAGCACTGATCGGTGGAACTCTCGGCGGCCCACTTGGAGCCCTTGTAGGTGCTGTCAGCGGGATGGTGCAGGCGGGTTCGGTTGTTCCGGCGGACATTGAGAAGGTCAAGGCCGCCTATGGTGAGCTGCAGCCCGAATTCGCCGGTCTGCTCAAGGAGAAGAGCGAGCGCTCTTTGCCCCAGGAGATTGAGGCCCTTCGCGGTGCCTTCACTGAACTGCTGAAAGAACTGGACGTTACCCTGGTGGTGCTTGTCGATGACTTGGACCGTTGCTTGCCAGACACCGCGATCGACACACTGGAGGCGATGCGATTGCTTCTTCATGTCGAGCGCACGGCTTTCATCATTGCCGCTGATGAGGGAATGATCCGCAGCGCCGTGCGCGCGCACTTCAAGGACGCTGAGATCAGCAATGAGCTTGTCACCAGCTATTTCGATAAGCTGATTCAAGTTCCGCTGCAGGTGCCGCGCTTAGGCACCACGGAGGTCAAGGCGTACTTGGTCCTGCTGTTGACCGATCTGGCTCGTCGGCGCAAACAGATCACTGAAAAAACCATGAACGAGGCACAGCGAAAGGTCCTCGAACTCGCAAAAAAAGGATGGTCAGGATTGTCCGCGAAAGACATCCGCGCTGCCTTTGGTGCCGAGGTCGACAAGGTCGCGAAGGAAATCGACTTAGCGGACCAGCTCGCGCATATTCTTGCGAGCGCCGAGCAGATTGCCGGAAACCCTCGGTTGATCAAGCGCTTCCTCAACAACTTGGTGCTTCGCGAGGCAATCGCTAAGTCCCAAGGTATGAGCATCGGCTTTCCCGAGCTGGTGAAGCTTCAGCTGTTTGAGAGGTGCGCCAACGCGGTTGGTTTTGAGCACTTGGCCAAGGCTGTGGCAGCGAGCGATGACGGCAAGGTGCAGTTCATCGCTGACTTGGAAGCTGCGGCGCAGAAGGGAGACGCATGGGTCGCGCCCACGGCCTGGCCTCAGCCCTTTTACGAGCAGTGGGTGAAGCTCGCACCGCAACTGGGTGATGTCGATCTGCGTCCGCTCATGCACTTAAGTCGTGATCGGAAGCTTGCGATCGCAGCGTACGACGAACTCAGCCAGGAAGCGCAGAAGATGCTCGATGCACTTCTTGGGGCGACCTCCGTGATTCCAACTCTGGTCGACCAGATCAAAGCCCTGGGCGAAAGCGAGGCCGAGCGCGTGCTGATGCGTTTGGGTCGCAAGGCACGAACCGAGCAGTTCACTGCCGACTCCGTCGCACGCTGCCTGAACATTACGAAGGCCTTCCCCGCGCTAGGACCTCAACTTGCTCTCTTGTTGGGTGAAATACCTTCTACCCGTCGGCCCATCGCGCTTGTACCGCTTCTGCAGAACGAGACATGGGCCACAAGTGAGTTGCAGCGTTGGGAGGTTGATGCTGATACCCCGACTCCAGTCAAGCGAGCGATCTCCGCGAAGAGGGGGAAATCGTAATGGGAACTTCCGCGTCAAGCGCTGGCCCAGGCGGCAACGTTTCTTTCGACCCTCCATGGCTGAATGACATTCCTGTCGGTGGAGCTGGCGAAGTGGATGCGGAGGCTCGATCGGGAGGTGGCGATGCGACTGCGTCGCCTCAACCTGCTGCGGAGGGCGTGGCCCCTGCAAGTCGATTCAAAGGTGCGCGTGCCAGTTTAGGAGCCTTCGCCCGCAGTGGCGACACCCAAGCGCTAGGGCGCGCGGCCGGCCAATACTCGCGGACCGGTATGGGTGGTGCGCGCAACGTTGCCGCGCGTATGCGCACTTCGACAAAAGCGGGGGCCGGCCTAGGCTCGTTCCTGCAGGCGGCACGGGAGCGATCGGATCCCCGGATCAACGAGTGGATGGATACCCTGCGCGCGACCAGCCCCTCGGCACAGACCGTTATCGATGCAATCGTTGCTCAGATCATTCCGGAGGGTGGCAGCGTCGATGAGGAGTCAGCGAAGGATTCAATGGCACAGGCCCTTTCCGAACTCACGGTTCTCGACCCGGATGTTGATCTGCTTGCGTTGCAAGACCCTCAGATCTGGACCCTCATGCAACTGTATTTGGGGCATGAAGCCTGCAACCGCATGTACGCAGACATCGGTCAACTGTTCGAGAGCGCGAGGTTTTCTCCCTCGACCATCGTCCAGCGGACCAATGAAATGCGAAGCTTCTTAAAGAACTCCGTGGCCGCACAGTTGGAGACTATCCGGGACGCGACGCCGAACCCGACGCGCCAGCAGCTGGAAACAGTGTTGCGTGAGGCGGTACAGACAACCTTCATGGTGTTCGAGGATTCGATATGAGCCGAGTCATCTGTCTCCCCCAGCAGATGTTGCCACGTGATTTGGAGCGCGGTACGGTGTACTACTCGATGTACACCGCGTCGCAGCGCCAAGACGTGGGCTCCGTAGGCACCGGTCTGCTCGACGACCTCGAACTCAAAGGCATTTACCCAAGCCTGCCGGCGTGGGATTTCGCAACTTTCGCCCTGGCTGTCGGGGCGTCAGACTTGGCTGTTCAGCGGTCTAACAGCGCAGACGGATGGACACGCGTGATTGAAATGGAAGTGGCCTTACAGAATCCTGAGCCCTTCAGCGCACGCAAGCGAGACATTGAAGAGATGCTTCGCTTTCTAACCGGGGACTTTTGGCATCTGACCTTTCTTGAAGGGGGGCGGCCGCGGGCACTCTCCACGGCTCCGGCGCGCTTCGACGCTGACTGCGTGTGCCTCTTGTCAGGCGGAATGGACAGCCTGGTCGGTGCAATCGACCTCACGGTACTTGGCAAGAAGCCATTGTTTGTCTCTCAGCTTGTGAAGGGCAACCGGGAGGATCAGCACCATTTTGCTCGCCGTTTGGGGGGCGCTGACCGGCACCTGCTGTGGAATAGCAACGTCCGTTCGACGGTGGATCACGAACTATCTACTCGCGCTCGCTCGATTGTGTTCTACGGCTTTGCTGCCTTGGCAGCATCTGCGTTGCCAGACATCGATCCCCTTTATGTTTACGTTCCGGAGAACGGATTTATCAGCCTCAACATTCCGTTGAACCCGGGCCGCATGGGTTCACTCAGCACGAAAACCACCCACCCCGTGTTTCTGCATCACTTGCAAGATCTCTGGGATGCGCTGGGCATTGGGGCGTCATTTCACTCGCCTTACAAGTATCTGACCAAGGGAGAGGTTCTCATGGGATGCCAAGATTTGCCTTTGATGAACCATTTGATGCCGCGGACGACGAGTTGCGGTAAATACGGCCGATTGAACGAGCATTGCGGAAGATGTCTTCCATGCTTGGTCAGACGGGCAGCCTTCTTCAGGGCCGACACCCAAGATCCAACGCCAAGTTATCGCTATGGAAATCTCAAGGCAACCGCGCCTTCAGGTAACGCAAATGACACCCATGCTGCAGCGATCGCTTATCTCCGTTATCTGTCAGACGGCGTTGGTCCCATGGCTGCCGGAGCATTGACCTTTGCGACACCAGATGAGCGCGCTTCGTTCCAGCGGGTGGTAGAGGCTGGCATCGGCGAGTTGGGTGCATTTCTCGAGCACGAGGGCATCATTTGATCGATTTCCACAGTCACCTGGATCTGTATCCGAATGCCCTGAGCCTGCTCCCACAAGTTGCGAAGCAGAACATCTTTACGCTGGTTGTTTCCACAAGTCCCAGAGCTTGGTTGGCCACATCGCGAGTATTTGCGGGGTATTCCAACATCAAGGTGGCCCTTGGACTTCATCCAGAGATAGCCGTTGCGAAGGCGGCGGAGATGGATCTCTTGGTCAGTCTCGTAGCGCAAGCCGAGTTCATCGGCGAGATCGGTCTGGATGGATCGCCACGCTTCAAGCATTCGCTGGCACTGCAGCGAAGGATATTGGATGTGGTCCTTGCGGAATGCGAGCGTGTCGGCGGGCGAGTCATGAGTCTGCACTCTCGTGGTGCGGCGGACCAAGTTCTGGATGCTCTAGAGGCACATCCGAAAGCTGGCACGCCTGTGCTTCATTGGTTTTCTGGCACGAAGAAACAGCTACGTCGCGCGGTTGATCAGGGTGCCTGGTTCAGTGTCGGGCCCTCGATGGTTGCGAGTGAGAAAGGTCGGCAGCTCGTGGCAGAAATGCCTGCTGCCAACGTGTTGCTGGAGACGGACGGACCATTTGCAACCAAGGCGGATGGAACGCCGTGGTTCCCATGGGAAACAGTCCATGCAGTTCAGACGTTGTGCGGCATTTGGAAGATGCCGGTTGAACAGGTTCGTGGGCAGCTAGTTTCCAACCTCAAAACTATCGTGCCAGGACTGTTGACTACTGGCGGGATCGAATGACCAGCAGAGAAAAACGCACCATTTCGTATGTCACTCAAATGCACTTCAAATGATCAAGAACTGCTCTCCATCGATTTCGATAATGAGGGCTGGGAAAATCTGCGGGCGCGAAACCGAAAAGATCGTGCGTTGAAGATGACATGCTGCGGCGCTGACGTGGTGCTTCGGCAAACGAAGCTCGGTACCCAGTACTTCGCCCATGCCAAGAAGGGGCGTTGCACGGCCGTTACAGACACGGCAGAGGCCATGATTGCAAGAGAGGCAATCGCCAAAGCGGTGCGACGCGCGGGATGGAATGCTTCGCTCGAAATGCCTAGAGCACTGGTTGAAGAAGGCGGGTGGACGCTCGACGTGCAGGCAGACCGCGAGGGAGGGAAGCCGGTGGCGTTCAAGGTCCAATGGGGGCGCTTGCCGTTGGATGAAGTGGCTCACTACCAGGCCATGTCTCAGGCTGCGGGAATCCGCACACTCTGGTTCATGCGGCAGCAGAGCATTCCAGTCGAAAAGGCTACTCCGGCATTCAGGCTTAGCCATGATGTTGATACCAACACGTGCTTTGTGTCCTTGCCGGGGCCTTGCTACCATCCAGTTTTCGCGAGCAGCAAGAACAGCGAAGGCCCGAACTACTGGCAGCAGCACGTCGATCTGGGCAGCTTTGTCGAAGGTGCATTGGCGGGGAAGTTGCGCTTTGCACCACAGGTTGGGTGCACCTTGCCGTTGGACGTTTGCGTTGCATACACCGAGTGCTGGCGCTGCAAGAAGACGACGGGCCTCGTTATCGACCTATGCTTCGCAGCCAGTCGGGTGCTTCAGGGTGCCGCAGACGTAACCGCGAATATCTACGACTTCGACGACGAGCGTAGGGGAGCCGACCTGTTGATGGCAACGCTGCCGGTCGAAACCCTTGCACGCCACGGCATCGGTGCGATCAAGCCGCGATTCAGTCGAACGGAAGGGCGGACCTGCCTTTCCAACGGGTGTATCCACTGCGACGCGCTGCAAGGGCGTTTCTTCGACCACGAGGTCGCCTACGACGCGCAGCCGGTCTTAAGTGTCGATGTGCTGTTCGACGACCGCTGGGTTTCTCACCTGGAGGATCGGGATGCCATCGATAGGTGGTGGTTTGACGATCGACCATGCGACGGTGCCGCAGAGGATGCTCCACAGAGCTAAACTTTTTGGTGTCCCGCAAAGAGGACGCCACGATCGCTTCCAGGACCAGGCTTGGTGCTTGACGCCTCAAACCGTGAGTGCAGTTCAACCCACATTTTCAGGCTCGCCGTGTACACTAGAAAGCGCGTTATGGCTGTCGGTTGACCGGCAACCATCGTTGCAATCACCGCCTTTTAGCGTCGGTAAAAATGACGGTAGAAAGAAATCTTGGAACTCCAAAAACCTAGTGTTCATGCGGCTCTCAAGGTGCCGGAAATGATCGAGTGGGAGTGATTTGTCGAAGCCCCTGCAGGGGCTTTGATTTACCGAGCGGGTGAGCGGTGTCGGCGCGCGCTGCGACGGCGTCCCCTGTGCGGCCGTTGGCTTGTTCGTCGTGGGTTTGGTGGCGAGGAACGATCGCGATCCCTGCTGGGGATGCATGCCAGGATGAGCATCAGCGCGCCCATCAGCAAAGTGAGCAAGGCCAGGGTCAACAGGGTCGCCACGACGGCCTGAAAGTGGGCGGGGGCCTCCACAGACCAGGTCACCGGCAGTGCGCTGAACAGCGGCTTAAATTGCCCCGAGGCGATCTGAAACAGCAGGTGAAGCAGCCACGCGCTGCCCAGCAGCACCAGACTGACGCCACACAGCAGACCGGTGACCCTTGATGTGTGGGGCGTGGGATGCAGCAGGGTCCACAACGCCGCCAGCATCAGGAAGCCGAACCCGACCAGGAAACTGCCGGTCGACGGCTTGACTTCCTGAGGAACGTGGGCCATCCATCCCGCAACCGTCTGCGGTGTGAGGTCAAACCAGTCCAGCCTCCACGGGATGGCTGGTGATGCCGAGATGGGCAACACCGCCATCATCAGGGCCATCACCAGGGCCATGACGAACAGACCTGCAGAACTCCACGCCAGCACACTGATGACGCGAGGCTGATGGCGGGCGAGCCACGGTCGGTCATGATGGCTGAAGAGGCGCAGCATCAACGCCGTTGACAGGGCCAGACACGACAGCACGACCAGCCCAGTGGGAATCCCTGACAAGAGGATCCCGCCGTTTTTACCTGGCAAGTACAGCACCCCATTGGCGGCGGCCACGAGCGCAAACTGAAAAACGAGCAGGCCAATGAGGCCCAGGGCGACCCGCTGTCGAGTGTTGAGAAGATCAGGCTCTTGGGTGCGCATCATGGCTCAGGTGGCGCTCCATGCTGGCAGAGGGGTTGGGGCTCGTTCGCTGGGGTCACCAGCGCAAGCACCGGGCGCCCAACCAGGCGCCCACGGCCGAAGACAAGGCCATGCCCAGGGTGTACCACAGCGCCACGAAGGGCAACGAAGATTCTGGGCAGGACAGGGCGTAGCCCAGAGCCCCCACGGCGCCGGCCATCCAGCCAGCGGCCATGCCTGCCAGCAGCGGCCTTGTTGGGGCCAGCCCGCGCAAGGCCCAGATGGCAGCCGCCAGGGCGGGCAAGGACAGCGCAAGCACCCTGACAGGGCAAAGCCACCACGACGTACTCAGAACATCATCCCAGCGAGTCTCTGGCGGCGTGTTCAAGATGGATGCCACGCCCAGCGCCAGCATCACGGCCAGCACCGACTGGGTCAGGCGTTGTGCCCACACAAACGGCGCCCCCGGTTTGGCCAGGCGCGCGGTCAGCCAGGCGGCAGACAGACCCACCGCCATCGCGTAGGCGATTTTCATCCAGGGCACGCCAGTGGCGAACATCGCCGGTGGCAGCAGGCCGAACAAGGTGATGGCCGCGACAGCACTGGCAGGCAAACCCAGCAGTGCCACCAGGGACAGCCGCTTGGTCACCAGGCCTTGCGGTGCCGGGCCTGCTTCATGGGCCAGCAAATCGATCAGGGTGTCGGTTTTCATGCGGTACCTCCAGCGTGGCGACGCACCAGTTCGGCCAGGCGCTTCAACCCACGGTGCACCTGTACCTTGATGGCTGATTCAGAAGCGCCTGTGCTGGCTGCCGCTTCAGCCACCGACAAACCTTCCAGCTTGGTCAGCACAATCGCCTGACGTTGAGCCTCGGGCAGGTCGTTCAGCAGCACGGCCAGATCGCGGCGGGCACCGCCGTCGTCGGGCTCGCACGCCAGCAGGGCCTCGTCCACGTCCTCAATGGCATCGTGCCAGGCATCACGACGACCACGACGGCGCCATGCATCCACCAGTTTGTGGCGTGCGATCGCCACCGCCCACGCGCTGACAGGCAGGCTGGGGTCGTAGGTGCCCCGTTGCAGGTGCAAGGCCAGCAGGGTTTCTTGCACCAGGTCTTCCACTTCGTCGGGTTGTGCCGACAGGCGCCGTCTCAGGTAGGCGCGCAGCCTGCCGGCCAGCAGGGACAGACTCTGCCGGTAAGCGGCCTCATCACCATCTTGGGCGCGCAGCCAGAGGGGCTTGAGGGTTTGTTCAAGGTCGCCATGAGCGGCATTGACGGGCATGTGGGGCGTGATCGGCGTGACGCAGACGGAGTGCGCAGAGCTCGGGGGCATCAGCGCCAAGCCAGGCGCCTGTGGCGAGGATGCGAAGCTGAATGTGCCGAGCATCATGCCTGAAATCGCCTCTCCCATCGATCGACCCCACGCGCTCACGCCTTGGCCGTCATGACTGGAACCTGGCCGGCGCCGAGGGTGGAAAACCCATGCCAGGTGCGCCACACCGACAAGCCAAGGATGGTCGAGGCCACGGCCAGCATGCCCCATTCGGCATGAAGGAGGTGCGTGCCCACGGCACCCACCATGACCATGCTCAGCCCGGCAGAGGCCCACGCCGACCAGCGTTTCCACCACAGGGCCAGGCCACCGGCCACCTCGGCCGCACCAGTCGCATACATGAACCACAGGGCATAGCCCCAGCGCTCAAAAGCCTGAATCTCGAAGTCCAGTCCAGCCAGCTTGGCGCCACCGGACAGCACAAAGATCAACGACAGCACAGCAGTGAGGTAGGTCATGGTGGATCACTCCAGTTGAGAAAAAGACGAGCGCCTGCGTCGGCCCATGTCTGTTGATTCGCACGGCGGCAGACGGTGGTTACACAAGCGGCGAAAAAAAAGATGCGTGTCGCTGTAACCAATGTGCTCCGCCGTGCGTATGGGTTGATATCAGTTGTTTTTTCGTCCACAGCCAAAGGAGCGCTCTCATGATCCGTCGCACGTTCTCTGCCTTGCTGGCCACCGCTTTCCTGACCTTGGGTGCTGCATCGCATGCGCTGGAGGTTCAGCCTTACAACGCCACGGCACTCGCGGGCTTGCAAAACGCGGGCAAGCCCGTGGCAGTGCACTTCCATGCCGACTGGTGTCCCACGTGCGTCAAACAGGCGCAGTCGCTGGAGCAGTTGAAGGCCCGTGACCAACTCAAAGGCATGACCGTGCTGGTGGCCGATTACGACAAAGAGAAAGATCTCAAACGGCAGTACAAGGTGCGTTCGCAGTCGGTGTTGATCGTCTTCAAGGGCGATCAAGAGGTGGCCCGCCTGGGTGGTCAAACCCAGCCCGAGCCCATCGCCCAGGCCCTGGCCAAGGCCCTGTGATCACCGCGCCACCCTCAGCACATCACGCCCCATGATCTCTGTCACCGACATCGGCCTGGCCTGGGTGGCCGGCAGCCTCACCACGCTCAACCCCTGTGTGTTCCCGCTTTTGCCCTTGGTGCTGGGCGGGGCCGTGCAAGAAAATCGCCTGGCACCCGTGGCCATGGGCGCGGGCATGGTGACGGCGTTTGCGCTGCTGGGCCTGCTGGTGGGCGTGGCGGGTGACGCCCTGGGGCTGGACCCGGATCACATCCGCATGGCCGGTGCGGTGCTGTTGATCTGCTTTGGTGTGGTGATGCTGGTGCCGTGGTTGAACGAGCGCTTCACCAACCTCATGGCCCCGGTGGCCTCAGGGGCCAATCAGGCTTCGTCGCGCTTCAACGCGGGCTCCTTGGGTGGGGCGTTTGCGGTGGGCGGTTTGTTGGGCATGGTCTGGAGCCCCTGCTCGGGCCCCATGCTGGCCAGCGCCCTGACCATCGTGGCCACTGAGGGCGGTGCCTTGCGTGGCACGCTGGTGCTGGGCACCTTCGGCCTGGGGGCGGCCACCGTGCTGGTGGCGGCCGCCTATGCCTCACGCGCTGGATTTGGTCGCGTGCGCGGATGGGTGATGACGCACATGGATCGGGTCAAGCGCGGGTTCGGTGTGCTGGTGCTGCTGCTGGGCCTGGCCATACTGGCCGGGGGTGACAAGTGGCTGGAGGCCCGCTTGCTTCCCCTGATGCCCTCGGGCTGGATTGACCTCACCACGCGGTTCTGAGCCAGCAGGCACCAACATCACATGGCAAACCAGCCCAACACATCCTTGTGGCGCGCCATGCCATACATGTGGGCATAGCACAGCAGGGCCGCCACAAAGGCCAAGGCCTTGCCTGATCGGGTGGGAGCGCGCTTCAGCGCGAACACGCCCAACACCACGTAGGCCACCAGCAGCACCAGTTTGAGTTGCAACCAGGGCGTGTTCAGCATGCTGAACTGCATGGCCGCCAACAAGGCCACGGCGGTGGCCAGCAGCAGGGTGTCGATCACCATGCTGCCGATGCGCGGCAGCTTGTGCATGGGCCACCGCATACCTGCCAGCACGCCCAAGCCTCGAACGGTGAACACCATGATGGTGAGCATGGCAAATCCAGCGTGGCTGGCCTTGAGTTTGGGGTAGATCTCCAGCAAGGTCATGTTGAGTGTGGTTGAGTTTCAAAGGTAGATGATCAAGGCGAAGCGTGCTCACAACCAGCGGCGAGTCGACTGCATGTAGTGGGCATAAGGCTCACCAAACAACCCAAGCAGCGCTTGCTCTTCGGGTTGGATCTGAAACCGGGTGATGTAGGCCATGAAAGCCACCGGCCCCAGCAGGGTCAGCGGCTTGTCCAGGTACAGCGCCCAGGCCAGAAGGTTCAGGGCCAAGCCCACGTACATCGGGTTGCGCGTGATGCGGTACACCCCGCGCGTCACCAGTTGGCTGGCCCGTGCGGGGCTCAAGGGGTTGACGGTGGTCTTGAAACGCCAGAACTCGTACAGCCCCGCCAGATCAAAACCCAGCCCCATCGCCAGGGCCGGCAGCGCCATCCAGTGCACCCACGATGGCCAGACCAGCGCATCTGCGCCGGCGTCTGGCAGCCACCACATCAGGGCGGCCACCAGCAAGGCCACCACCGGTGGCGGCACTCGGTTGTTGAGGAACGACATGGACAGGCGCACGAAGGTTGAGTGGTCATGCATGCTAGCGCACAAGGGGATGCCTCTGCCTGCCTCGGGCTAAACTCGCCTGATGAGCACCGCCGCCCCACCATCGTCTCAAGACGAGTTCGCCATGCGTCTGGCGCTGGACCAGGCCCACAACGCCTGGCTGGCGGGCGAGGTGCCGGTGGGCGCCGTCATCATGCGGGCAGGGCAGGTGATTGCCACGGGCTACAACCGCCCCATCACCACGCACGACCCCACCGCCCATGCCGAGATCGTGGCGCTCAGGCACGCCGCGCAGTTGCTGGAGAACTACCGGCTGCCCGAGTGCGAGCTGTACGTCACGCTGGAGCCCTGTGCCATGTGCGCCATGGCCTTGATGCACGCGCGTTTCAAGCGGGTGGTGTTTGCCGCGCCCGATCCCAAAACCGGCGTGGCCGGCTCGGTGACTGATTTGTTCGCCATCCCGCAGCTCAATCACCACACGCAGATCGTGGGTGGCGTGTTGGCCGAGCCTGCCAGCGCCTTGCTCAAACAGTTCTTTGCCGAGCGGCGCGCTCAGATCAAGGCAGAGCGCGATGCCCGACAGGCCCTGGCGGCCCGTCAGGCGCTGAATGGCCTTGAGGTGCTCGAAGGCGGGGATGACATCGAGCCCATTCCGGTGGGGCAGGTCATCGACGACATCGAGCAAACCCCTCGCCACGGGCATTGACGCTGGCCACGTCAATGTCAACGCCTGCGGCGGGCAGGGTGGGGCGTCTTCACCGCCTTGGGAGGCAAACCCAGGGCCGATCGGGCCAGAGCATCGGCCTGCGCATTGCGGTGTCGTGGCACCCATTGCAAGCCCCGCGCTTGATGCAACGTCATCAGCTGTTGAGCCTCTTGGATCAAAGCCTGTAGCCGCAGCACCTTGCGCGTGTCTGATGTGTTCATCAGCGCCACCAACACCGTACTGTCGGTGTATAGCTGTACCTGCGTGGCCCCGTGGCTGGCCGCCCAGGGCAGTGCCTCCATCAAAGCGCGCAGTTCGGCTTCGTTGTTGCAACCCGTGCCGGGCAACATCATGGACAAGGTGTGCACCTGCCCATCGGGGCCGCACAGCCATGCGCCCACGGCCATGCGGCCGGGGTTGGGCGCAGCGCCGCCATCAATGTGCAGGCGCCAGCCATGAAAAAAGGGCCCGAGGGCCCCTTGATCAGGCATGGATCACATGCCAGCGTAGTTCGGGCCACCGCCGCCTTCGGGCGTCACCCACACGATGTTCTGGGTCGGGTCCTTGATGTCGCAGGTCTTGCAGTGCACGCAGTTCTGCGCGTTGATCACCAGCTTGTCCTGGTTGTCATCGGTCTTCACGAACTCGTACACACCGGCCGGGCAATAGCGCGACTCGGGGCCGGCAAACTTGGCCAGGTTGGTCTGCACAGGCACCGATGCGTTCTTCAGCGTCAGGTGGGCCGGCTGGTGCTCATTGTGGTTGGTGTTCGAGACGAACACCGAGCTCAGGCGGTCAAACGTGATCTTGCCATCGGGCTTGGGGTAGTCGATCTTGGCGCACTGTGCTGCGGGCAGCAGGCGGGTGTGATCGGCTTCGGTGCGGTGGATGGTCCACGGGGCCACCTTCATGCCCAGGCGCGGCAACAGCCACTGCTCGATGCCGGTCATCAGCATGCCCACGTACATGCCCTTCTTGAACCACTGCTTGAAGTTCTTCGAGGTGTCGAGCTCTTCCTTCAGCCAGCTCTTGTCGAACGAGGTGGCGTAAGCCGTCAGCTCGTCGTTCTGGCGGCCAGCGTTCAGGGCCTCGAAGATGGCTTCGGCACACAGCATGCCGGTCTTCATGGCGGCGTGCGAACCCTTGATGCGGGCGGCGTTCAGGAAGCCGGCGTCGCAACCCACCAGGGCGCCACCGGGGAACACGAACTTGGGCAGCGACAGGATGCCACCGGCCGTGATGGCGCGGGCACCGTAGCTCAGGCGCTTGCCGCCTTCCAGATACTGTTTGATGCTGGGGTGCGTCTTCCAGCGCTGCATTTCTTCAAACGGGCTCAGCCAGGGGTTCTGGTAGTCCAGACCGGTCACAAAGCCCAAGGTCACCTTGTTGTCTTCCAGGTGATACAAGAAGCCGCCGCCGTAGGTTTGCGTGTCCATGGGCCAACCGGCGGTGTGCACCACCAGGCCAGGCTTGGCCTTGGCCGGGTCGATTTCCCACGATTCTTTGATGCCGATGGCGTAGCTTTGCGGGTCTTTGCCCTGGTCCAGCTTGAACTTGGCGATCAGCTGTTTGCCCAGGTGGCCACGCGCGCCTTCGGCGAAGATGGTGTACTTGCCCAGCAGTTCCATGCCCAGCTGGAAGTCGCCCGTGGGCTCGCCTGACTTGTCGATGCCCAGGTTGCCCGTGGCGATGCCTTTGACCGAGCCGTCGTCGTTGTACAGCACCTCGGCAGCCGCAAAGCCGGGGAAGATTTCCACGCCCAGGGCCTCGGCCTGCTGGCCCAGCCAACGCACCACGCTGCCCAGGCTGATGACGTAGTTGCCTTCGTTGTGGAAGTTGTTGGGAATCAGGGCCTGCGGCGTGGCCATGGCGCCGGTTTCAGTCAGCACCAGCACTTCGTCGGCGGTGACGGGCTGGTTCAGCGGTGCGCCGAGCTCTTTCCAGTTGGGGAACAGCTCGTTCATGGAGATCGGGTCCATCACGGCGCCCGACAAAATGTGCGCGCCTGGCTCGGAACCCTTCTCCAGCACCACCACCGAGATTTCTTTGCCAGCTTTTTCAGCCAGTTGCTTGAGCTTGATGGCGGTGGACAGACCAGCGGGACCGGCGCCAACGATCACGACGTCGTATTCCATCGACTCGCGGGGGCCAAACTGCTCAAGGATTTCCTGGGGCGTCATCGTGATTCCTTCTGTTCGGGGCAACAGGATTCGGGGTGTTTTGGATCAAGTCCGCGATTCTATGTCGAGGCGCGTTCAAAATCACGCAAAAAATAGCACGACCGTTCGAAAACGGCCAGGCGCCACCCCATGCCCAGGGGGCCGATGTGGAAAACAGCGATGCCGCAGCCCCCTTCCATGCGTTTCATCAGGTGGTGTGGCCGTGCTAAGGTGCTTCGCAGTCACCTGAGGAGCATGCATGAGTTACACCCTGGACCTCTCTGGCCGCGTGGCCCTGATCACTGGCGCTTCCAGCGGCCTGGGCAAGCAGTTTGCCCTGACCTTGTCCAAGGCCGGTGCCGCCGTGGTGCTGGGCGGGCGGCGCATCGAGCGCCTCAAAGACCTGCGCTCTGAGATCGAGGCCGGCGGTGGTGATGCCCACGTGGTCGGCCTGGACGTCACCGACCTGGCCAGCATCCGTTCGGCCGTGGCCCACGCTGAAACCGAAGTCGGCCCCATCGACATCCTGATCAACAACTCGGGGGTCAGCACCACCGAGCGATTGGTGGATGTGTCTGAAGAAAGCTACGACTACGTCTTCGACACGAACACCCGCGGCGCCTTTTTCATGGCCCAGGAAGTGGCCAAGCGCATGCTGGCCCGTGCCAAGGGCGCTGCGCCGGGCACCTTCACGGGCGGGCGCATCGTCAACATCGCCTCGGCCGCCGGCTTGCGCACCCTGCCGCAGATCGGGGTGTATTGCATGAGCAAGGCCGCCGTGGTGCACATGACCAAGGCCATGGCGGGTGAATGGGGCCGCTTTGGCATCACCACCAACGCCATCTGCCCCGGCTACATCGACACCGAGATCAACCACCACCACTGGCAGACCGAGGCGGGCCAGAAACTGGTGAACATGCTGCCCCGCAAGCGCGTGGGCCACCCGCGTGACCTGGACGCACTGCTGGTGATGCTGTGCTCTGCCGAGAGCGACTTCATCAATGGCGCGGTGATTTCGGCAGACGACGGGATGGTGGCGGGGTGAGTTCCGGCTGAGCTTGAGGCCTGTATTGTTGCAATTGCACGCCCATCGTGTTGTAATTGCATCATGATGAAGGCAGCCACCTCCACCAGAGCACGTCCCGCGCAGTTCGGCTGGGATGAGTTGCTGGACAACGTTCGGCAGCATCACGGCCTGCAGCTGAGTGCCGAACGCGCCTATCGCCTGGTGAGTCAAGGCATGCCTGCCCGCCTGGTTGACCCCATCAGCCAGACCTTGGGCATGGCCAAGGCAGATCTGGCGATCTTGATGGGGCTGGACCGATCGACCGCCACGCGCCTGTCGGCGGCAGACAAGACCGTGCCCATGCATTCGGCCGAAAGCGTGCTGCGCCTGCTGGAGCTCCACGAGTTGGCCACCGACGTGTTCGGCACCCTGGAGCAGGCCAAGGCGTGGCTCCAGCGGCCACACCCGCTGTTTGATGAGGCCGCGCCGGTGGAAGCCGCCAGGTCTTCTTATGGTGCGCAACGCGTCAAAGACATGCTGGTGAGCATCAAGTACGGCGGCGTGGTGTGAGCGCGGGCGTCACGGTCTGGCGCATCGGCTATTGCCCCAGCCCGGTGCCCGAGGCCCGGCAACTGCTCAGGCATCTGGGGTACGGCGCCACGCTGGGCAGCGGCCGCTGGCACCGCATGAGCCCCCGCATGCTGGTGTACGCGGGCGCCACCCGGGCGTTGTGCCACCTTGAAAAGCGCGTGCACTGCAACGGTGTGCAGCCCGTCCACCAAGCCATGTTCAGGCTGACCTTGCCCGAAGGCGCGCCCATCCAACGCGCGAGTGATCTGGGCCTGAAGGCAGACTGGCGGGATGATGTGGCACACACCCAGGCCCTGGGCATGGCCTGGCTGGATGCCGAAGACAGCTTGGGGTTGTGGGTGCCTTCATTTGTGGTCAACGGAGACTTCAACCTGCTGATCAATCCGTACCACGAGGCCTATCGCTTGATGGCCGTGGTGGTGGAAGAGTTTCCGTTTCAACTGGATGGCCGCTTGTTTTGAGCCCGTGTGCCGTCTGTCTTGAAATCATCGACGCCGTCGCCATCTGCCTCAACACCCGATCATCGATTGAGCCAACCCCGATTCCACCATGCGTCTCGACATCCCCGAACACAAGATCCTCGTGCATCAGATCCAGTTGCCCATCCTGTGGGGTGACATGGACGCCCTGGGGCACATCAACAACTCGGTGTACTTTCGCTACATGGAGCAGGCCCGGGTGGACTGGATCAATGCCATTCGTGGCGAGGTGAACAACACCGAAGACGGCCCGGTGATCGCCAACGCGTTCTTCAACTACTACCGGCCACTGGTGTTTCCGGGTGACGTGGTGGTGAAGTTGTACGTGGGTGACCCTGGACGCACCAGCATCGACACCTATGCCACGGTGGAGCGGGCCGACGAGCCCGGCTCGCCCTACGCGGCAGGTGGTGCGACGCTGGTGTGGGTGGGCTCGGCCGATGGCCGGCCTGTGCCCTTGCCAGAGCCCATCCGGGCGCTCAAGGGCACGTTGGCCTTGCCGCCCTCGGACAAACCTCCCGCATTGCCAGAGCACTGATCACACGCACACCACACTGGTGTGCGTTTTTCGTTGGGTGGGCTGGATTTTTGCTTGGCAGCTGGTGTACGCTGGCTCATGCTGCAGTGCAGCGAACATCCTTTTTTGCCAAGGAGTGTGCGGATGAACAAAGTCTATCCCGATGCCGCCAGCGCACTGGCCGGGATCGTCAAGGACGGTCAGTTGATGGCCGTGGGGGGCTTCGGCCTGTGCGGAATCCCGGAGGCCCTGATCGACGCCTTGCAGGCCAGTGGGGTCAAAGACCTGACGGTGATCTCGAACAACGCGGGCGTGGACGGATTTGGTCTGGGCAAGCTGCTCAACACGCGCCAGATCAAGAAGATGATTTCCAGCTACGTGGGCGAGAACAAAGAGTTCGAGCGCCAGTACCTGGCTGGCGAGCTGGAGCTGGAGTTCACGCCCCAAGGCACGCTGGCCGAGAAGCTGCGTGCGGGCGGTGCGGGCATTCCGGCCTTCTTCACCAAAACGGGCGTGGGCACGGTGGTGGCCGAAGGTAAAGAGCTGCGCGAGTTTGACGGCGAAACCTATGTGATGGAGCGTGCCCTGGTGCCTCAGGTGGCCCTGGTCAAGGCGTGGAAGGCCGACAAATCGGGCAATCTGATCTTCCGACGCACGGCGCGCAACTTCAATCCGGCGGCGGCGATGGCCGGCAAGATCACCGTGGCCGAGGTGGAGGAGATCGTCGAGACGGGTTCGCTCGACCCTGATTCGATCCACCTGCCGGGCATTTACGTGCACCGCCTGGTGCTGAATGCCACGCCCGAGAAGCGCATCGAAAAGCGCACCACCCAACAGAACCCGAAGGGAGCCTGAGCCATGCCCTGGACCCATGATCAAATGGCCGCCCGCGCGGCCAAGGAACTGGAAGACGGCTTCTACGTGAACCTGGGCATCGGCTTGCCCACCCTGGTGGCCAACCACGTGAGCCCCGACATCGATGTGTGGTTGCAGTCCGAAAACGGGATGCTGGGCATCGGCCCGTTTCCTGACGAGGCCGAGGTCGACCCCGACCTGATCAACGCCGGCAAACAAACCGTGACCGTGCTGCCCGGCAGCTCGATCTTTGGCAGCCACGAGAGCTTTGCCATGATCCGTGGCGGCAAGATCAACCTGAGCATCCTGGGCGCCATGCAGGTGTCCGAGAAGGGGGATCTGGCCAACTGGATGATCCCGGGCAAGATGGTCAAAGGCATGGGCGGCGCCATGGACCTGGTGGCCGGCGTCAAGCGTGTGGTGGTGCTGATGGAGCACGCCGCCAAGAACGGCGAACACAAGCTGTTGCAGCAGTGCACACTGCCCCTGACGGGCGTGGGCGTGGTCGACCGCATCATCACCGAGCTGTGTGTGCTGGACGTGACGCCACAGGGTTTCAAGTGCATCGAGATCGCCCCTGGCGTGACCGAAGACGAAATCCGCACCAAGACCGGGGCCCACGTCGAGTTCGTTTGAGCCCGATGTCTGCCGGGCGTCGCAGTGCCTGCAGCTTCTAGGCTTCGGGCACTGCGACAATCAGGCGCATGACCATCTGGATCCTGATCGGCCTGACGGCCTTGAACCTCTTGCTGGTGCTGTGGCTGCTGTGGCGCCCGGCCCCGTCCAACGACGCCGCCCTGGCGCAGATGACACGCGACCTGCGCGATGAGTTGCAGCGCAGCGCCAGCGGCACGCGTCAGGAGTTGGGGCAGGGCATGGCCCAGTCCATGGGCCTGCTGCAGCAAACCCTGGTGACCCAGCAGGGCGACGCCACCCGCACGCAAAACGAACAGCTCGACAGCTTCCGGGTGCAACTGGCGGGCATGCAGCAAGGCCTGGCCGACACGCTGCGCGACACGGCACACCAGTCGGCGCAGCAGTCCAACACCCTGCGCGAGGCTCAAACCCAGGCACTGTCGCGCTTCAACGAGGCCCAGGAGTCGGCCCTCAAGCGGCTGAGCGATGCGATGGCCGAGCAACTGCGCACCCTGTCAGAGGCCAACGACCGCCGCTTGAATGAGGTGCGTCAGACGGTGGAGCAGCGCTTGCAGTCGCTGCAGGCCGACAATGAAAAAAAGCTGGAGCAGATGCGCCAGACCGTGGACGAGAAGTTGCACGCCACACTGGAGCAGCGCCTGGGCGAGAGCTTCAAGCAGGTGGCCGACCGACTGGAGCAGGTGCACAAGGGCCTGGGCGAGATGCAGCGCCTGGCCAGCGATGTGGGCTCGCTCAACCGCGTGCTGAGCAACGTCAAGACGCGCGGTATTTTTGGCGAGGTGCAGCTGGCCGGGCTGCTGGAGCAGGTGTTCACGCCCGAACAATACGGTGTGAATGTGGAAACCGTGCCGGGCAGCGGGGCCCGCGTCGAGTTTGCCATTCGCCTGCCGGGGCGTGGCCCGGCCGATCAGGGCGATCAGCCACTGTGGCTGCCCATTGATGCGAAGTTTCCGCGCGAAGACTATGAGCGCTTGCTGGAGGCACAAGACCGCGCCGATGCACCGGCGGTGGAGGCGGCCGCCAAGGCCATCGAGCAGCGCCTGCGACTGGAGGCCAAGTCCATTCACGAGAAGTACGTCGCGCCGCCGCACACGGCCGACTTCGCCATCCTGTTTGTGCCCACCGAGGGCCTGTATGCCGAGGCCTTGCGCCGCCCCGGCTTGATGGAGGCCATGCAGCGCGAGCACCGCGTGATGCTGGCGGGCCCCACCACGCTGCTGGCCACGCTCAACAGCCTGCAGATGGGGTTTCGCACGCTGGCGCTGGAGAAGCGCTCGGCCGAGGTCTGGCAGGTGCTGGGTGCGGTCAAGACCGAGTTCGCCAAGTTTGGCGATGTGCTGGCTAAAACCAAAAAGAAGCTGGAAGAGGCTGGCAACACCATCTCGACGATCGAGACGCGCACCCGGGTCATGGGCCGCGCGCTCAAGCAGGTCGAGGCCCTGCCTGAAACTCAAGCCCAGGCCCTGCTGCCCGGTGGGGCGGCGGCCGAGGCCCTGGACCCCGCCGAGCCCGAGGACAACGGCCGCTTACTGTGACGCCCCCATGGCGCGGGCTCGCTCGCCCTGCGCCGACAACGCTGCAGCGGGTACGGCCTCGGCCGGGCGTGTGGGCCAGCCTTGCAGGTGGCGCTCGATGAGATCACACAAGGCCGAGATCCAGGGCTGTTGGTCGTTCAGGCACGGAATGTAGTGAAACTCGCGGCCGCCAGCACCCAGGAAGGCCTCCTTGGCCTCCATGGCGATTTCTTCCAGGGTTTCGATGCAGTCCGACACGAAGGCCGGGCAAATCACGTCCACCCCTTGCGTGCCTTGTGCGGCCAAGGCCTTGAGTGTGGGCTCGGTGTAGGGCTCCAGCCACTTGGCCTTGCCAAAGCGGCTCTGGAAGGTGACCAAATACTCGTCCTGGCGCAAGCCCAGGCGCTCGGCCAGCAGTCGGCCCGTCTTGTGGCATTCGCAGTGGTAGGGGTCGCCCAGCAGCAAGGTGCGGTGCGGCATGCCATGAAAGCTCATCACCAGCTTGCCCTTGGGGCCCACACCCGATCGACCCTGCTGTTGCCAGTGCTGTCGCACGGTATTGGCAAGGGCCTCGATGTAGGCCGGGTCGTCGTGAAAATGGTTGATGTGGCGCAGTTCGGGCAATCGGCGGGTCTGCAGCCCCCAGCGAAACACCTCGTCCATCACGCTGGCGGTGGTCGCGCCTGAATATTGGGGGTACATGGGCACGATCAGCACGCGGGTGACGTTCTGCGCCTTGAGCTCGTCCAGCACCGACGCCACGCTGGGCTGCCCATAGCGCATGGCATGTCGAACGACCAGCCGATGCCCCCGCTCGCCCAGCGAGCCGTCCACCCGTTTGGCCTGGCGCTCGGTCCAGTAGCGCAATGGCGAGCCCTCAGGCATCCAGATGCTGGCGTACTTGGCGGCCGACTTGGCTGGCCTGACGCGCAGGATGATGCCGTGCAGGATGGGCTTCCAGAGCAGGGCAGGGATCTCCACCACCCGCGAATCGCTGAGGAACTGGCCCAGGTAGCGCCGCAAAGAGGGCGCATCGGCCGCGTCGGGGGTGCCGAGGTTGACGAGCACCACGGCAGTGTGGGGCTCGCTACCGTGGGTGTAGGCAGGTTCTTTGGCAACGCTCATGGAGCGTCATTGTGCGCGCTGGCGGCCAACCTGCGCAGCTCTGTGGTCACTGCAACAATGTCGATGGGTTTCGTCCAGTAGCCGGTGAAGCCTTCGGCCAAGGCGCGTTCGATGTCTTCGGGCATGGCGTCGGCCGAACACATGTACGCCGGCACGGTGGCCAGCCCCGGCAGGGTGCGCAGCACGCGCAACACATCAAAGCCCGACATGCCGGGCAGGTGGGCATCCAGCACCAGCACCCCTGGCGAATGGGCCATGGCCATTTCGATGGCTGCATCGCCGTCTTCAGCCACCGTCAGCTGCAGTTCTTCGAACGGGCGCAGCGCTTCCTCGAACAACATCGCGTTGATGCGGTTGTCCTCTACATACAACACCTGGAGGGTCTTGGATGGCAGAGCGGGTGGGGCCGGTGTGTGTTCAGCTGACAAAACTGATGCAGGCTCGGCGCCTGTGGCTGGCGGGGGGGAAACTGACAACAAGTTGCCTGGGGCATGGGTGCTGCCCTTGGGCAAACTCAAGATGGCACGGGTGCCTTCGTTCAATTGGCTGCTGATCGTGAGGTTGCCGCCCATGGCCTCGACCAACGATCGTGTGATGATAAGCCCAAGCCCGGTGCCTTCAATGCCCGATGTTTCGCGCCCCAGGCGTTCAAAAGGCTGATACAGGCGCGACAGTTGCTCTGGGCTCATGCCCCGCCCGGTATCCTGGATGGACAAGTGCAGCGTGTGACCATCGCCGTCCTGGCTTGAGATCGCCACCTGCCCACCCGGTCGGTTGTACTTGATGGCGTTGGACAGCAGGTTCATCAGTGCCTGCTCCAGGCGCTGTCGGTCGGCCAGCACGGGCTGCGAAGCCGTCGCCTGCACCAGCAGGGTCACGCCGTGCTCATGGGCCAGCGGCTCCAGCAGGCGCACCATGCGCTCGACCGACGCCAGCAGGTTCACCGGCTCCAGGTGAAATTGCATGCGCCCGGCTTCGACCTGTTGCAGGTCCAGCACTTCGTTGATCAGGCCGCCCAGGTGCTGGCTGGCCAAGAGGATCTGTTCAACGTGCTCTCGCATGGACGGAATCACCCCCCTTTGGACGTCGGGTTGCAGTCGCAGCAGTTGTGCAAAGCCATGGATGGCATTCAGTGGCGTGCGGATTTCATGGCTCATGCGCGACAAAAAGGCACTCTTGGCTGCACTGGATGCCTCTGCCAGTTGCTTTTCTGCCAGGTTGCGTGCCGCCTCACGCAGCAGCGTCACGTCCGAATTGGTGCCCACGATGCGGCGAGGTTGCCCTTGTGCCGTGCGCAACATCACCTTGCCGCGCGACAGCACATGCAGCACCTTGCCATCGCGGCGCAGCATGCGGTATTCGAGCTGGTGCTCTCCCTGACCGTGCTCCACATACGCCTGCAGGCTGCTGGCCACCCGCGCCTTGTCGTCGGGGTGCACATGTTCGAAGAACGACGGTGCCGCGTTGGGCAGTTCGTTGTCCGCGTAGCCCAGCATGGCTTTCCATTGTGTGGACAGGAACACCTGACCGGTGTCCAGATCCCAGTCCCACACACCGTCGCCTGCGCCTTCCAATGCGAATTTCCAGCGTTCTTCAGACTGGGCCAGCTGCATCAAGGCCTCACGCTCATGGGTCACATCCCGCAGTCGTGTCAGCACCGCAAAGGGGTCGCTTTGAGGCTCTGTGCGCAAGGGGTGGCACGACAAGTTCACCCAGCAGATCTGTTGGTCTGGGCGGCGCAGGGGCAGCGTGCGTTCGCTGACGGGAACCCCCCGCCGACAGGCCACCAGCACGGGATGCTGATCAGGTGCCAGGGCTTGCGCCTGTGACTCGTCCAGCAGGCACAAACCGTGACCTTCATCCAGGTGCTTCAGCTGGCCGCGCTCCACGCCCAGGATGCGACAGCCCGCCGGGTTGAGCGCCACCACGCGCCCGCTCAACTCGGTGATCAGCAATCCATCGTTGATGGTCGACGCCACGGTGCGGTACAAGGTTTCGCTGACCTGCAGCTTGTCCAGCGCCTGGCGGCGATCGGTGATGTCGACCACCACGTGAACGGTGCTGCCGTTGGGCAGCAAGGTATCGCGCAACTGCACCCAACCGTGCCGAAAGCGTTGCTCATGGGCCAGGTTGCTGTGCCGCAGCCCCATGATCCAGGGCATGAACGAGCCGTCGTGACCGGCATCGGGCCAGTCGCCCTGGGCCAGCATGCGTTGCACCGTGGCCGGCCACCAGGGGTCATCTGCCTGGTAGGCGCTCCCCGCCCATTGACGCCACTGCTGGTTGGAAATGAGGATGCGGCCTTCGCTGTCCGACACCATGACGCCCAGATGGAAGCCCTCGACCGCCTGCCGCAAGAGCTCATTGAGCCTGCGAGCTTGTTGTTCGGCCTCGATCTGCCGGGTGACGTTGCGGCTGGCGCCTCGGTAGCCTTTGAAGGTGCCGGCGCTGTCAAACACCGGGATGCCCGAAACGCTGACCACCAGGGGCCCACGAGGGGTGTCGCGCATGCCGATCATGTCGACGAACGGTTCGCGGCGCTGCCGTGCCAACTGGAAACGATCCCAGTTGTCCAGGTGGTCGGGGTGTGGGCGGTACAGTGCCGCTCCGATCACGCCGACTTCCACAGCCGGGTCCAGCCCGGTGTGGTGCACCAAGGACGCCGATACCCACTGAAGCTTGCCCTCGGCATCGGTTTCCCACAGCCAGTCGCTGCCTGCCTGGCTGGCGGTGCGCACCCTGGCCTCCATGCGCCGGGCGCGCTGCCCTTTGAGTTCGCCCTCGATGAGCGCCGCCGCCGCAGAGGCCACATCACGCAGGCTGGCCAGGTCGTCGTCCCGCCACTGCCTCGGCCCCTGGTCAAGCACGCACACCGTGCCCAGCGCTTGCCCTTCGACCATGATGGGGTAACCCAGGTAGGCGGTCTTGGTGGGAGCCGGCAGACCACCAAGGCGGTCAGCGAGTCGATCGTCGTCGAGCATGTCGACAACCACCAGCTCACAGCGGTGGTCTACCACCCAGCCGCACAACGAGACCTGCCGGCCATGTTGGCGATGAACCTCGCCCACGTGTGCCAGCGCCGTCACACTGTGTTCGTCGACCAGGTTGATGGCCGCCACCGGGGCGCCTGTGTGGCGAGCCGCCAGCCGAACCAGGGCCTCACAGGCAGGGTGTGGCCCCCCTTGCACGAGGCTGGTGACCCGCAGCAGGGCTATGCGTTCAGCGTCGGCCTTGTTGACGGCGCTCATGCGAAGGAAACAGGGTGAACCAACCCCACACTGTAGCGGGCCTGAGGCCGTTTGTGGCCCCTGGTCAGTACTGAGGCAAGGTGTCCGAGAAGCTCAACACCTCGAAGTGGATCTGCGTGCTGGTGGGGTCTGTGGGTGGGGCGCCCAGGCAAATCACCCCGCTGCCATGGAGAGTGCAGGTGCCTCGGCGCAAAGTGAGCACCTGTTCGTCGTTTTCAAAACGCACATGGGTGCCGTTGTAGCTGAGGTCGGTGAGGTAGATCTGGCCGCTGTGGGATTCGATGCGGGCATGAGAGCGTGACACCCGGCTGTCGCTGACGCAAAACGAGGCCTGCGGACTGCGGCCCAGCACCACGGGCATGTTGCTGGTCGAGAACACGCGCTCCATGCCCAGCCATGCCAGGCGCAAACCTTCAGGAAAGTCGGTGGCTGGCGATTCCAGCATCTGGGTGGACAGGGTGTCACCAAACCGGCGGGCTTCCATGCGCAGCACGGCCACAGGCTCCTGGCGTCCGCGCAGGTGCAGGTTGTCGATGCTGCGAAAGTGTTCTTGCTGGTCCGAGGGCAGTTCTCGCTGCAAGGGGCCCGTGATGAGTGTTTCGCCTTCGCCAGCCAGGTCCAGCAGTCTTGCTGCGACGTTCACGGCATCGCCAAAACAGTCGCCATCCACCTCGACGGTTTCTCCCCAGGCGATGGCCACCTTGAGTTTGATGGCCGGGCTCCGGGCGGGCAGGCCATCTGCATCGGGGGCCATTTTTTCGATGGCGTCGTGCAGGATGATGGACGCCTCGACGGACGCATCGGCGTGATCGAACGACGCCATCAGGCCGTCCCCCAGGGTTTTGATGACATGCCCGCCACAGGCCGCGATGTGTTGACCCAGCCGGGCAAGGCTGTGCGTGACCAGGGTGGCCGCTTCGCTGTTGCCCAGCTTGAGGTAGAGGGCCGTGCTGCCGCGCAGGTCGGCAAACAGGATGGCCCGGTCCTTGGTGTCGCTCATGGGGTTGTATCTTCACCCGAATTACACCCGAAAAGCGTGATGAATTGCACGTGATTTGGGGTGGAGATGTCAGACACCGATGTCAGAGCCTGGGCACAAAAAACCCGGCCAGAGCCGGGTTGGGGGTGATCAGAGGTTGTCCAGGTAGGTCCTGAGCTTGTCCGAGCGGGTGGGGTGCTTGAGCTTGCGGATGGCCTTGGCCTCGATCTGGCGGATGCGCTCGCGGGTGACGTCGAACTGCTTGCCCACTTCTTCCAGCGTGTGGTCGGTGGACATCTCGATGCCGAAGCGCATGCGCAGCACCTTGGCTTCGCGCGGGGTGAGGCTGTCGAGGATGTCCTTCACCACGTCACGCAAGCCAGCCTGCATGGCCGCTTCGATGGGCGCGGTGTTGTTGGTGTCCTCGATGAAGTCGCCCAGGTGGCTGTCGTCGTCGTCCCCGATGGGTGTTTCCATCGAGATCGGCTCCTTGGCGATCTTCATGATCTTGCGGATCTTGTCCTCGGGCATTTCCATCTTCTCGGCCAGCGTGGGGGCGTCCGGCTCGAAGCCGAATTCCTGCAAGTGCTGACGCGAGATGCGGTTCATCTTGTTGATCGTCTCGATCATGTGAACCGGGATGCGGATGGTGCGGGCCTGGTCGGCGATCGAGCGCGTGATGGCCTGACGGATCCACCAGGTCGCGTAGGTCGAGAACTTGTAGCCACGACGGTATTCGAACTTGTCCACCGCCTTCATCAGGCCGATGTTGCCTTCCTGGATCAGGTCCAGGAACTGCAGACCCCGGTTGGTGTACTTCTTCGCGATCGAGATCACCAGACGCAGGTTGGCCTCGATCATTTCCTTCTTGGCGTCGCGGCTGGCCTTTTCGCCCTCGTTCATGCGCTTGTTGATCTCTTTCAGATCTTCAATCGGCACGACGGCCTTGGCCTGCAGGTCGATCAGTTTTTGCTGCAGCTCCTGGATGGCGGGCAACTGACGGCCCATGACGGGCGAGTAGTTCTTGCCGGCCTGCGACTCCTTGACCGCCCATTCCAGGTTCAGGACGTTGGGCGGGAAGGTCTTGATGAAGTGCTCTTGCGGCATGCCGCACTTGTCGACCACGATCTTGCGCAGCTCGCGTTCGCAACGACGCACATCGTCCACCTGCGAGCGCAGCACGTCGCACAGGCGTTCGATGATCTTCACGGTGAAGCGGATGGTCATCAGCTCGTCGCTGATGGCCTGCTGGGCCTTGTTGTAGGACGCCGAGCGGTAGCCATCCTTTTCGAAGGCCTTGGCCATCTTGTCGAACTGAACGCGCAGGTTGTCGAACTTCACCAGCGCGGCGTTTTTCAGCTCTTCCAGCTTTTTGGTCAGGGCCTTGGAGCCGCCGTTGCCGTCGTCGTCGTCTTCTTCGTCGAATTCGTCGAAGTCTTCTTCGGCCACATAGTCGTCGGCTTCATCTTCGGCCACGAAGCCATCGACCACCTCGGAGATGGTCATTTCACCGGCGCGGATCTTGTCGGACAGCGACAGGATCTCGGCGATGGTGGTGGGCGAGGCCGAGATGGCCAGCATCATGGCTTGCAGGCCGCCTTCGATGCGCTTGGCGATTTCGATTTCGCCTTCGCGGGTCAGCAGCTCGACCGTGCCCATTTCGCGCATGTACATGCGCACGGGGTCGGTGGTGCGACCGAACTCCGAGTCCACGGTGGACAGGGCGGCTTCGGCCTCTTCTTCGGCTTCTTCTTCCGTGGCCGTGTTGGTGACCTGGTTGGTCAGCAGCAGGGTGGCCGCGTCAGGCGCCTGTTCGTAGACGGCCACCCCCATGTCGTTCAACATGGAGATGATGGCCTCCAGGATTTCGGCTTCGACCAGCTTTTCGGGCAAGTGGTCGTTGATTTCCTGGTGGGTCAGGTAGCCGCGCGTCTTGCCCATCTTGATGAGGGTCTTGAGCTCCTGGCGGCGCTTGTTGACCTCTTCTTCAGACAGGGCGGTGTCGTCAATGCCGAATTCGCGCATCAAGGCGCGCTCCTTGGCGCGCGACACCTTCATGCGCAGCGGCTTGGCCTTGGGCTTGTCTTCGCCACTGTCGTCGGGGGTGTCGGCCTCGGCTTCGGTGGTCTCCACCTCGGCGTCGAAGTCGGCCTCGATCTCGCCCACATCGTCTTCATCAAACGATGCGGCCTTGCGAGGTTCCTTCTTGCCCGTGGCGGCTGGTTCGGTCGTGGCGGCTTTGGGCTTGCGGCCGCGTTTTTTGGGCTCGCTGGTATCGGCGACCGCATTCGCGTCGTCAACCGGCTCAGCTGCCTTGGCCGCGCGGGTCTTGGTGGCGGCCTTGCTTGCGGTCTTGGCGGCAGTTTTGGTGGCTTGAGCGACCTTCTTGTCGGTCACGTCGGCCACGTCGGCCTCAACAGCGGCAGTCTTTGCAGCAGATTTCGCGGTTTTTTTCGCGGTCATGCGCTTCCTCGAAAGAGATTCTTAGGGCTGATCGAACCTTACATTATCGCGCAAGAGGCGGGGCGCGTCAAAAATGGGGGTTGATCAGGCGGCAGGGACTCAAGTTGAAATGGGACGATGCTGGCTGATTTCAAGTTTCAAAGCCTGGGTCAGGCGCAGCAATTCGAGTTTTCTGGCTTCGGCCAATTCTGACAATTCCCCTGATTGCAGCAGCAGGTTCAGCTCTTCCCGAAGGGCTTCCAGCTCCAGCGGACGGATCAAGCCGATCAGGTTGTCGGCGGTGTCCTGATTGTCGGGCAGGTCGTGAAGTTGCAGTATGCGGTCGGCCATGGCGGCGAATGGCGCTTCAGCGTCTGGCGCGCCGCTTTCCGGGCTGCGCATGAGTTGCAGCAGTTCGTCACGCTCAACTTGCCCCTGATCCAGCACGATGCGGTCCAGCCACCGAAAAAACATGCCGTATGGCGGCGGTTGGTCGCACAACAGGTCTTGGGTGCCTGGTGGCACTTCCAGCCACAGGGCACTGCGGCTGACCAGCGCCCAGACCACCCTGTCCAGTGGCGTGGCTGCGCGGGGGAGGGGGCGCCGGGGTTGTGGCGCGCCGCGTGCATCCCACCGTGAGCCTTGCCAGCGGCCTCGGCGGCCCGCGCCAAAGCGCGCTTGTCCGTCTGAACGCCGGTGGGTGGAGTCGTATGCCTGTGACCCGCCCCAGTCGGCGTCGCCGCCGGGCCAGCCCTGATCAGGCTCGAACATGGGCATGTCGTCATCTGCCCCCCGGGGGGCACCCGGGGCGTCGGCGGCGCGCCGAGTCGCGCTGTGTTGGGTGGCGTGCTGGGTGGTGTGCTGGGCGGTGTGGGCCGTCAGACGACGGCGCACCTCATCACCAGCGGTGCGGGCCATCTGGGCCAGCTCGTCCGCGATGAGTCCTTGCAGCGCTCCTTGAGGGAGCTGGGCCAGCATCGGGATGGCCTGCACCAGCAGGCGCGCGCGGCCTTCGGCGCTGTCAAGGTCGCAATCGGCGGCGGCGTGTTCAAGAACCTGCCTCGACAAGGGGACCGCCTTGTGCACGCAGCGCTCGAAATCCTCTGCGCCGTGTTCGCGGATGTAGCTGTCTGGGTCGTGCTCGGCGGGCAGGAACAGAAAGCTGATGCGCCGGGTGTCGGTGGCGAAAGGCAGGGCGGCTTCGAGCGCGCGACCGGCCGCCTTGCGTCCGGCTGCGTCGCCGTCAAAACAGAACACCACCTGGTCGGTGAACCTGAACAGCTTTTGCACATGCTCTGCCGAGCAGGCGGTGCCCAGGGTGGCCACCGCATTGCCAAAACCCCACTGCGCCAGGGCCACGACGTCCATGTAGCCTTCGGTGACGATGGCGTAGCCCTTGTTGCGCAGCGCGGCACGGCCTTCGTACAGACCGTACAGTTCGCGGCCCTTGATGAACACCGGTGTTTCCGGTGAGTTCAGGTACTTGGGCTCGCCTTTGTCCAGCACCCGGCCACCAAATCCGATCACCTCTCCCTGAGGGTTGCGGATGGGGAACATGATGCGGTCGCGGAACCGGTCGTAGCGCTTGCCATCGTGTTCACCTGGCACGGCCTCGTGCACGATCACCAGGCCGGACTCTTCCAGCAGCGGGTCGTCGTAGGATGGGAAGACGCTGGCCAGGCCGCGCCAGTTGTCCGGGGCATAACCCAGGCCAAAGCGCGCGGCGATCTCGCCCGTCAGCCCGCGCCCTTTGAGGTAGTTGACCGCCCGGGGCGTTTGCTTGAGTTGCTGTTTCCAGTGCTGTGCGGCGCGCGCCAGCACATCGTTCAAGGTGCGCTGCTTTTCTTTGAGCTGGCGCTGTTGTTCGCGGTCTTCCGGGCGGCTGCGGTCGTCCGGCACCTGCATGCCGTGCTGCTGGGCCAGGTCTTTGACGGCCTCGACAAAGCTCAGACCGCTGTACTCCATCAAAAAACCGACGGCATTGCCGTGTACGCCGCAGCCGAAGCAGTGGTACGTTTGGCGGCTGGGGCTGACGATGAACGACGGTGTTTTTTCGCCGTGGAAGGGGCACAGGCCCTTGAAGTTGATCCCGGCCTTTTTCAGCGTGACGTAGCGGCCGACCAGATCTGCGATGTCGGTGCGGGCCAGCAGGTCCTGAATGAACGAAGGTGGGATCACGTGACTGCCATGAAAAACGGCCCCGACGCCGGTGCGGCGGGGCCGTCGAACACTGTGTGAAAACCGGAGAGGCGCTTACTTCGACAGGGCGTCCAGTGCGCGGGCGGTGATCTCGTCGACGGTGCCCACGCCGCTGATCTTGCGGCACTGCGGGGCGTTGTTGTCGCCGGTGGCGGCCCACTGACCGTAATAATCCACCAGCGGACGCGTCTGCTGATGGTACACGTCCAGGCGCTTGCGCACGGTGTCTTCGTGGTCGTCGTCACGCTGGATCAGGTCCTCGCCCGTGACGTCGTCCTTGCCGGCCACCTTGGGCGGGTTGAATGTGACGTGGTAGGTGCGGCCTGAGGCCACATGCACGCGACGACCGCTCATGCGCTCGATGATCGATGAGTCCGGCACATCGATTTCCAGAACGTAGTCGATCTTCACGCCGGCAGCCTTCATGGCTTCGGCCTGCGGGATGGTGCGCGGGAAGCCATCAAACAGAAAGCCTTGGCCACAATCGGGCTGGCTGATGCGCTCTTTGACCAGGCCGATGATGATGTCGTCGCTGACCAGTTGGCCGGCATCCATCACTTTTTTGGCCTCCAGACCCAACGGGGTGCCGGCTTTCACGGCGGCACGAAGCATGTCGCCCGTCGAGATCTGGGGAATGCCGTAGTGCTGGCACAAAAAAGCGGCCTGAGTGCCTTTGCCGGCGCCAGGGGCGCCCAAGAGAATGAGTTTCATGGGTCTCCTTGAGTCGCGGCGCCTGAACCTGGGAGTTGTGCCCCCGAACTCGGCCGCATGACAAGCTTGTGAGAATACCATGCCAACCCCATTCGGAAGGGGGGTATCACCTCAGGGTGTGGTGTCCATGCCCCGAATCAGTGCACGGACACGCTCCAGGTCTTCCGGGGTGTCAACGCCCGGGCCGGGGGCGTGGGCGCTGCGGTGCACGGCAATTCGCTCGCCATGCCACAGCACACGCAACTGCTCCAGCGATTCAACCTGCTCCAGCGGGCTGGCGGGCAGCTCGGGAAAACGCTTGAGAAAGCCTGCGCGGTAGCCGTAGATGCCGATGTGGCGCATCACGCCGGCCGCATCGGGGGGCAGCACGTCGTTTGACGGCGCTTCGCGCCACCAGGGGATCGGTGCGCGCGAGAAATACAGCGCCCGGTCTTTGGCATCGGTCACCACCTTCACCACGTTCGGGTTGCGCCACTCGTGCGCGGCATGGATGGCGTGGGCCGCCGTGCTCATCACGCAGTCGGGGCGATCCAACAGGAGTTGGGCGCAGGCGTTGATCAGTGCGGGGTCGATCAGCGGCTCATCGCCCTGCACGTTCACCACCCGGTCATCTCCGTCGAGCCCCAGGCCGCGACAGGCTTCGGCCAGGCGGTCGCTGCCGGTGGGGTGGTCGGCGCGCGTCATGACCACGGCCACATCGTGGGCCTCACAGGCGGCGGCAATGCGCGGATGGTCTGTGGCCACCACCACGCGCTGCGCATCGCTGAGGCGAGCTCGTTGGGCCACACGCACCACCATGGGCAGACCCAGGATGTCGGCCAGTGGTTTATCGGGCAGCCGCGACGAGGCCAGCCGGGCAGGGATGAGCACAGTGAAACCGCGAGAGCCCATGGTTCCTCCGGTGTCAGGCAGACGGCGCCAGCACGGGCGCGTCGTTCTCGTCCAGCGGAAGGGCTTCGCTTTCCAGCATCACGGGAATACCGTCACGGATGGGAAAGGCCAGTCGGTCGGCCTTGCACACCAGGAAGGGGGCCTGCAGCTCTCGCTGCAGCGGGCCTTTGCACACAGGGCAGACCAGCAATTGGATGAGTCGGGTGTCCATGAGAGGGATGTGTTTCGTGAATCGGCAGCTCAGGCGGATGGCCGCGCCTTGATGAGGGCGAGGGCGGCATCCAGTTCATGCCAGAAGTCGGGCACTGGTTGGAAGTCTAAGCCGATCACCCAGATGCGTGTGTTGGGACGCTCACGCGCGCAGCGTGCGGGGTCCAGTTTGACGGCGTCTTTTTCGGTGATCAGGAGGTCTCGTACCGCGGCTGGCCATGCCAGCGGACCTTGCAGGCTGGCGTGGTCTGCCAGCGGCAAGGGCGTGAACGCCCAACCCTGCTGGCGCAACGCCCTGAAAAATCGCTCCGGGTGTGCCACGCCGGCCATGGCCCAGCACTGATCGGGTCGTGTGGCGCTGGGCACTGGTGGCGTGATGTGGGCCAGGTCGGCACCGTGTTTGTGGTCGTGGTTGTGGCTGTGCTTGTGGTCGTGCCAACTGGACAGCGCCACCGGCAGACCCAAGGCGCTGGTGCTGGCGTGACCTGGCAAATCCGTGCTGGCACGGGGGGCGTTGTACAGCACCACCGGCGCGGCCACCAAGCCCGGCAGGGGGCGCAGATTGATGGGCTCGCGCAGTGGGCCGGCCGGCAGCAGCCAGCCGTTGCCAGCCCCTCGCTCGTCAAACACAATGACTTCGATGTCGCGCTGCAGACGCAGGTGCTGCAGGCCGTCGTCACACACCAAAATATCGATGTCGGGATGTTGCTGCAGCAGCGCCCTCCCGCCGGCCACCCGGTCGCTGGCGATGGCCATGGGCACGCGCTGTCGCCGCCAGATGAGCACGGGTTCATCACCCGTCTGGCAGGCGTCCGGGGGCTTGCCGTCGGCCCGAACGAGCAGCGGTGATTCAGGCCTTGGGCGCTGCGCGGCGCCATAACCCCGGCTGAGCACCCCGGGGTGCCAGCCATGTGCCTTCAGGTGAGCCAGGATGGCCAGGGTGGCGGGCGTCTTGCCTGCACCGCCCGCAATGCGGTTGCCCACCACCAACACGGGCACTGGCAAGCGGTGCCTGCTGAGCAGTCCATGCCGGTAGGCCTGGCGGCGCAAAGTCACCACCGTCAGCATCAGCCAGGAGATGGGCCTCAAGGCCCAGGCCAGCGCACCGCGCTTCAACCAGGCCTGCTGCAGCACGTGGGCCAGCGCGGTCACGATGGTCTCAGGGCGCGGTGCGGGCCTCGGCCTGCCCTTGCGTGGCAAAGGTCAGTTGAGACAAGCCGGCGCGTCGGGCGGCGTCCATCACGTTGATGACGCTTTGGTGGGAGGCCGCAGCATCGGCATTGATCACCACCACCAGGTTGTTGCGTCCTGCGGCGGCGCGCTGCAATCCGGCGGCCAACAACTCAACGCTGCGCCCCTCGACGAACTGCTGGTTCACGACGTAACGACCATCAGAGGTGACGGTGACCACGACCTCTTGAGGCCTGGTTTGCGCCTGCCGGGCGTTGGCCGAGGGCAGGTTGATGGGCAGTTCGGTGTACTTGGTGTAGGTGGTGTTGAGCACCAGAAAGATCAGGATGACCAACAAGACGTCAATGAACGGGATCAGGTTGATCTCGGGTTCTTCCAGCGCCGGGCGCTTGCGGAAATTCATGGCCATGGGCTGCTCCTGTCTGCGTGCCTGCTGGCGGTGCTCAGCGACGACCGCCGGTGAGCTTGAGCAGATGGGGCACCATGCGCTCGGCAGCCTGCTCCAGGGTGAGGGTGTAGGCCTCCACCTTGGCCCTGAAGTGCCGGTAGAACATCAGCGCCGGAATGGCCACGATCAGACCGAAGGCGGTGTTGTACAGGGCGATGGAGATGCCATGGGCCAGCTGCGTGGGGTCGGTGCCGCCCCCGGTGCCCCCGCCCGACGCGCCGAAGATCTCGATCATGCCGATCACCGTGCCCAGCAGCCCCATCATGGGCGCTGCGCTGGCGATGGTGCCCAAGGCGTTCAGGTAGTGCTCCATGGCATGGACGGCGTCACGCCCGGCCGATTCGAGCGCCTGTCGCAAACGGGCCTCAGGTGCCCGCGGCTCGTTGGCTGCCACCTTGAACCCTTCGGCCAGCACGCGACCCAGCAAGGAGTTGTCGGCCAGCTTCTGGATGGTGTCGTTGGTTGGCAAGTGGCTTTTGGTCACGCCGATCACTTCATCGACCAGCGTCGGCGGTGCAATTCGGGCCACGCGCAGGCTCAGCCAACGTTCAACGATCAGGGCCAGCGCCACGATGGACGCCAGCAGCAGCGGAATGATGGGCCAGCCGGCAGCTTGTAAGATCGACAGCAAAAGAGTACCCCCTCAGGCCTGGGTCGCAGTGGAAAGGAACGCGGCTGATTATGCGGGTGAATGCATGTGCCGCCGGCGGGGCGTCACCCTGAGGCCACGGCTTGACCTGCGACGCCAAGGTATCCACCGAAGCTGTGGATAACTTTGTGGGCAAGCTTGGGACGGGGGCCGAAGACGCCCGTTCTGTCGGGCTTCTGCTTGCTTTGCTTCATTTTTGAGCACTATTTTTTTCTTTTAAATCAAACACTTAACACAATTTGACGTATTCATGACAGCCTTTGTGGGGTGCTTGGGGGTGTGTGGCAAATTGTGGATGTTCCAGGTGGTGGGCGTGGAGGTTGGTGTGAGGTGCACACGTGCAATTGACGGTTGAAACTGGCGGGCGGCCCCGTGTCTGGACCGTGTCGGGTTTGGTTCATGCCATCGCTGATGCGCTGCAGGTGCGCTTTGCCAGTGTGGCGGTTCGTGGCGAGATCAGCGGGTTCACGCGGGCCGCCAGCGGGCACGCCTACTTCACGCTCAAGGATGACCGGGGTGCGGCCACATTGAGGTGCGCCATGTTCCGCCGAGCCTATGCGGCGGCCACGCAGGGCGGGTTTGTGCCGCGTGATGGCCAGTTGGTGGAGGCCGTGGGGCAGGTGGCCGTGTATGAGGCGCGTGGCGAGTTGCAACTCGTTGTCGAACGCTTGCAGCCGGCGGGCGATGGCGCGTGGTACGAGCAGTTCTTGCGCCTGAAGGCCCGGCTGGAGGCCGATGGACTGTTTGATCCTGCGCGCAAGCGCGCATTGCCGGCTTACCCGCAGCGGGTGGCGGTGGTCACTTCTGTCGCGGCGGCGGCCCTGCAGGACGTGCTGAAGGTGTTGGCGCGCCGCGCTCCTCACGTCGAAGTCTGTGTGGCGCCCTGCATGGTGCAGGGCGCTGAGGCCCCGCCCCAGATCGTGGCGGCCCTGAACCAGGTGCAGGCGCTGCACCACAGCGGCGTGCACATCGATGCGGTGATTCTTTGTCGCGGTGGCGGCAGCATGGAAGACCTGTGGGCCTTCAATGACGAGCGGGTGGTGCGCGCCGTCGCAGCCTGTACCTTGCCCGTGGTGTGTGGGGTGGGGCATGAAACCGATGTGACCTTGTCAGACTTTGCGGCCGATCTGCGCGCGCCGACGCCATCGGTGGCCGCTGAACTGGTGTGCCGCGATGCGGCCGAGTCGTCGAGCGCGCTCGACGGCCTGGCCTGGCAGTTGCAAATCCGCAGCCGACGCTTGCTGGACAGCCACGCTCAGCGACTTGATCGCGCCGCATCCCGTTTGACGCGGCCCGGTGCGCTGCTGGCCCGTGACCGCACCAGGCTGGCCTCGCTGGAGGCGGCACTGCGCAGCCACTGGCCTGCCAGGCAGGCGCATGCCCATGCCACGCTGGCGCAATGGCAGCACCGCTTGTCCGTTGCGGTGCCTGCTCGCTGCCGGCATGACGACGCCCGGCTGCGCGGCTTGGAGGCCGCGCTCAATGCGCTGTCGCCGCAGCGGGTGCTTGATCGGGGGTATGCCTGGCTGAGCACGCCCTCGGGCCACGTGATTGCCTCCGTGAGCGATGTGCAGCCCGGCGAGGCGGTGCAGGCCCGTCTTGCCGATGGGGTGTTGCAACTGAACGTCGAGTCAGGCAAGCCTGTGTGAAGCCCCTGCCCCCGGGTGGGCTCTGCAGTGCGCCCCGTGCAAGGCCCGGGTGCGTGCCTACAATGCACCGTTCGTTGTTTTGTCCAACCACTTTCAGGAAACCAACATGGCACACACGCTTCCCCCACTGCCGTATGCCCAAGACGCCCTGGCGCCGCACATCAGCAAGGAAACCTTCGAGTTCCACTATGGCAAGCACCATCAGGCCTATGTCACCAACCTGAACAACCTGATTCCCGGCACCGAGTTCGAGAGCCTGTCGCTGGAAGACATCATCAAGAAGTCCAGCGGTGGCGTGTACAACAACGCTGCCCAGGTGTGGAACCACACCTTCTTCTGGAGCTGCATGAAGCCCAACGGCGGTGGCGCACCCTCTGGCAAGCTGGCCGATGCCATCAACGCCAAGTTCGGCAGCTACGATGCCTTCAAGGAAGCCTTCACCAAGTCGGCCGTGGGCAACTTCGGCTCGGGCTGGACCTTCCTGGTCAAGAAGGCCGATGGCTCGGTCGACATCGTCAACATGGGCCCGGCCGGCACCCCGCTGACCACCGGCGACACCCCGCTGCTGACCATCGACGTGTGGGAGCATGCTTACTACATCGACTACCGCAACGCCCGCCCCAAGTTCGTGGAAACGTTCCTCAGCAGCCTGGTGAACTGGGAATTTGCAGAGAAGAACTTCGGCTGATCCTTCAGCGAAGGGTGCAAAAAGCCGGGCGATGCCCGGCTTTTTTGTTGCGAACGTGTCATCTTTCGCGCGTCCAATCAAGGGCTTGGTGGCGCCAGTTCGGCGCGCCAAGAGAGAAATTCACGCAGCCTGTCCTTGCGCCGGTGTTTCGGTGTTAAAGTGCGGCCTTGATGTAACGGCCCTTTCCGCCGACCTGTTGATTTCGGTCACCAGGCACGTCGCAATCCGCTAACCGGTCAAGCCGTGTCGCGGAAGGTTGATCAACCAGCCAACAACCCGGCAGACCCGGGAGTGAGGTGAGCGAAATGATGCAGCAGTTCAGGTCGAACTCGTACCTGTTCGGGGGCAACGCCCCATACGTTGAAGAGTTGTACGAGGCTTACCTCGACAATCCGGGCTCGGTGCCAGACAACTGGCGCGCCTACTTCGACGCCCTCCAGAACGTTCCCGCCGCCGATGGCACGCAGAGCCGAGATGTTGCTCACGCGCCGGTCGTCGAGTCGTTTGCGCAACGCGCCAAAGCCAATGCGTTTCAGGTCAAGACCAGTTCGGCCGACCTGGATGTGGCGCGCAAGCAAGTGCACGTTCAGTCCTTGATCGCTGCTTATCGTTTCCTTGGCTCCCGCTGGGCAGACCTTGACCCGCTCAAGCGTCAGGAACGCCCCAAGATCCCTGAACTTGAGCCCTCGTTTTATGGCCTGAACGAGTCCGACATGGACATGACGTTCAGCGCCACGAACACCTACTTCACCAAGTCCGAGCACATGACCCTGCGGGAGATCGTGCAGGCCTTGCGTGAAACGTACTGCGGCAGCATCGGTGCCGAGTACATGCACATCACCGATCCGGCTGAAAAACGCTGGTGGCAAGAGCGCCTGGAAAGCATTCGCTCCAAGCCAACCTTTTCAGCCGAGAAGAAAAAGCACATCCTTGAGCGTCTGACCGCTGCGGAAGGCCTTGAGCGTTTCCTGCACACCAAGTACGTGGGGCAGAAGCGTTTTTCGCTTGAAGGTGGTGAGAGCTTCATTGCGTCGATGGACGAGCTGATCCAGCGCGGCGGCGAGCGCGGTGTGCAGGAAATCGTGATCGGCATGGCCCACCGTGGCCGCCTCAACGTGCTGGTCAACACCCTGGGCAAGCAGCCCAAGGACCTCTTCTCCGAGTTCGAGCACACCGCACCCGAGCAACTGGCCTCGGGTGACGTGAAGTACCACCAGGGCTTTTCCTCCGACGTGTCCACGCCTGGCGGCCCGGTGCACCTGTCGCTGTCGTTCAACCCATCGCACCTCGAAATCGTCAACCCGGTGGTTGAAGGTTCGGTTCGTGCGCGACAAGACCGACGGGGTGACGCCGAAGGCGACCAGGTGCTCCCCATCGTCGTGCACGGCGACGCCGCCTTTGCAGGCCAGGGCGTGGTGATGGAAACGCTGGCACTGGCCCAGACCCGTGGCTACTACACGGGCGGCACGGTGCACATCGTCATCAACAACCAGATCGGGTTCACCACCTCCGACCCGCGCGACAGCCGCTCCACCTTGTACTGCACCGACGTGGTCAAGATGATCGAGGCGCCTGTGCTGCACGTCAACGGCGACGATCCGGAGGCCGTGGTGCTGTCCACGCAACTGGCGCTGGACTACCGCCAGGAGTTCAACAAGGATGTGGTGGTGGACATCGTCTGCTTCCGCAAGCTGGGCCACAACGAGCAGGACACGCCTGCCATGACCCAGCCCCTGATGTACAAGAAAATTGCCAAGCACCCCGGCACCCGCAAGGTGTACGCCGATCGCCTGGTGGCCGGCGGCAGCATGTCGGCAGACACGCCCGACGCGCTGGTGAAGGCCTACCGCGAGGCCATGGAGGCAGGGCGCCACACGGTCGACCCGGTGCTGACCAATTTCAAGAGCAAGTACGCGGTTGACTGGACACCCTACCTGGGCAAGAAGTGGACCGATGCCGCTGACACGGCGGTGCCACTGGCCGAGTTCCGTCGACTGGCCGAGCGCATCACCACCATCCCTGACAGCTTCAAGCTGCATCCCCTGGTGCAAAAGGTCATTGACGACCGTGCGGCCATGGGCCGAGGCGAGGTCAACATCGACTGGGGCATGGGCGAACACATGGCGTTCGCGTCCCTGGTGTCCTCGGGCTATCCGGTGCGACTGTCTGGTGAAGACTGTGGTCGCGGCACGTTCACGCACCGCCACGCGGTCTTGCACGACCAGAACCGCGAGAAGTACGACGAGGGCTTTTACGTGCCTTTGCAGCACGTGGCCGAGAACCAGGCACCGTTCGTGGTGATCGACTCCATCCTCTCTGAAGAGGCGGTGTTGGGTTTTGAGTACGGTTATGCCGGCTCTGATCCCAACAGCCTGGTGATCTGGGAGGCGCAGTTCGGTGATTTCGTCAACGGCGCGCAGGTGGTGATCGACCAGTTCATCGCATCGGGCGAAGTGAAGTGGGGGCGTGCCAACGGCCTGACGTTGATGCTGCCCCACGGCTACGAAGGGCAGGGCCCCGAGCACAGCTCGGCGCGTCTGGAGCGCTTCATGCAGTTGGCCGCCGACAACAACATGCAGATCGTGCAGCCCACCACGGCCAGCCAGATCTTCCATGTGCTGCGTCGTCAGATGGTGCGCATGTTCCGCAAGCCGCTGGTGATCATGACGCCGAAGTCCCTGCTGCGACACAAGGACGCCACGTCGCCGCTGTCCGAGTTCACGCGCGGTGAGTTCCGCACCGTGATCAGCGAACACGACGACTCCATCCAGGCCAGCAAGGTCAAGCGCATCATCTGCTGCTCTGGCAAGGTCTATTACGACCTGGTCAAGAAGCGCACCGAGAAGAAGTCGGACGATGTGGTGATCCTGCGCGTCGAACAGCTCTATCCGTTCCCGCACAAGGCCTTTGCCGCCGAGATCAAGAAGTACCCCAACGCGACAGACCTGGTGTGGTGCCAGGATGAGCCGCAAAACCAGGGGGCCTGGTTCTTTGTGCAGCACTACATCCACGAGAACATGGCAGAGGGCCAGCGCCTGGGTTACGCCGGTCGTCCGGCCTCGGCCTCGCCCGCTGTGGGGTATGCGCACTTGCACATCGAGCAGCAAAAAGCGCTGCTGGATCAGGCGTTTGCCAAGCTCAAGGGTTTCGTTCTCACCAAGTAAGGCACAAGGCGACGCCGGCGGGTGTTGCCTGGGTCAGCGCGGGTCCACAGGGCCGCTGACCGGCAACCGCCCCGCCTGGTGAGCGCGAATGGAGATACATATCATGGCAATCATCGACGTCAAGGTTCCCCAACTTTCCGAGTCCGTGGCCGAGGCCACCTTGCTCCAGTGGAAAAAACGTCCCGGCGAGGCTGTCGCTGTGGATGAAATCATCATCGAGATCGAAACCGACAAGGTGGTGCTCGAAGTGCCGGCGCCTTCTGCCGGGGTCATGTGCCAGATCATCAAGAATGATGGCGACACGGTGGTCAGCGATGAAATCATCGCCCGCATCGACACCGAAGGCCAGGAGGCCGTGAGCCCCTTGCCCTTGAAGGCCATCGAGCCTGCACCGGCGGCGGCCCCGGCGGCCGCACCCGCGGCAGCCACGGGCGGAGCGAAATCGGATGTGGCCATGCCGGCGGCGTCCAAGCTCATGGCCGACAACGGCCTGACGGCCGCACAAGTGACCGGCACCGGCAAAGATGGCCGCATCACCAAGGGCGATGTGCTGGCCGCTGTGCAAAGTGGCGCCAAACCTGCGGCAGCCCCCGCGCCTGCGGCGGGCTCCAGCATCCCCACGGGGGTGCCGTCCAGCAGCCTGCCAGCGGTCAATGCGCCCATGCCCCGTGTGAACCTGGGCGAACGCCCCGAGCAGCGCGTGCCCATGAGCCGTCTGCGTGCCCGCGTGGCCGAGCGCCTGCTGCAGTCGCAAGCCACCAACGCCATCCTGACCACGTTCAATGAAGTGAACATGGCGCCCGTGATGGAGATGCGCAAGAAGTTCCAGGAAAAGTTCGAGAAGGAGCACGGTGTCAAGCTGGGCTTCATGAGCTTCTTCGTCAAGGCTGCGGTGCATGCGCTCAAGAAGTATCCGGTGATCAATGCCTCGGTGGATGGCAACGACATCGTGTACCACGGTTACTTCGACATCGGTGTGGCCGTGGGCTCGCCGCGTGGTCTGGTCGTGCCCGTGCTGCGCAATGCAGATCAAATGACCTTCTCGGAAATCGAAAAGAAGATCGCCGAGTTTGGCGTGAAGGCCCGTGACGGCAAGCTGGGCATTGAAGAGATGACCGGCGGCACGTTCTCGATCTCCAACGGTGGCGTGTTCGGCTCGATGCTGTCCACCCCCATCATCAACCCGCCTCAATCGGCGATCCTCGGTGTGCACGCCACCAAGGACCGTGCCGTGGTGGAAAACGGTCAGATCGTGATCCGCCCGATCAACTACCTGGCCATGTCGTACGACCACCGCATCATCGACGGCCGCGAAGCCGTTCTGGGGCTGGTGGCCATGAAGGAAGCGCTGGAAGACCCGGCGCGCCTGCTGTTCGATATCTGACGAGTTTTGCGGCCGGGCGGGCCCCACAAGGGCCCGCTCCGGACCTGCATCCCTGACGGAGACCTTGCCCATGTCCCTGGCCGATGAACTGGAACGCCTGGCCGCCCTGCGTGAACGCGGTGTGCTCAGCGATGACGAGTTTGCTCGTCTGAAGGTGCAGTTGATCGAGCAGGGGGCGGTGCGTCCGCTCGATCCCAACCGCTCCGACCTGGCCGTGAACCGGCTGCGCCGATCGCGCAGCGACCGCTGGCTGGGCGGCGTGTGTGGTGGCCTGGCCGAGCAGACCTCGCTGGAATCCTGGGTCTGGCGGCTGGCCTTTGCGGGCCTGTTCCTGTTTTGGGGTGCCGGTCTACTGTTTTACATCCTGCTGTGGATTTTCGTCCCTGACGAGTCATCCCCGGCACAACCTTGACCTCACAAAGGCAGGCAAGCATGTCCCAACAATTTGACGTGGTCGTCATCGGCGCCGGTCCCGGCGGTTACATCGCAGCCATTCGCGCAGCCCAGTTGGGCTTCAAGGTGGCCTGCATCGACGAGTGGAAGAACGCAAAGGGTGGTCCTGCCCCCGGAGGCACCTGCACCAACGTCGGCTGCATCCCGTCGAAGGCGCTGCTGCAGTCGTCCGAGCACTATGAGCAAGCCGCCCACCACTTCGTGGACCATGGCATCACCGTGGAAGGCTTGTCGATTGACGTGAACAAGATGGTGGCCCGCAAGGACACCGTCGTGAAGCAGAACAACGACGGCATCCTGTACCTGTTCAAGAAGAACAAGGTGACCTTCTTCCACGGGCGTGGTTCGTTTGCCAAGGCCGCTGAGGGTGCTTACGAGATCGCCGTGACGGGCGACAAGCCTGACACGCTCGTGGCCAAGCACGTGGTGGTGGCCACGGGCTCGAGCGCACGCCAGCTGGCGGGTGCCGAGTTCGATGAGAAGTTCATCCTCTCCAACGAGGGAGCCCTTGCCCTGACCGAGACGCCCAAGAAGCTGGGCGTGATCGGCTCGGGCGTGATCGGGCTGGAAATGGGCTCGGTGTGGCGCCGCCTGGGCGCCGAGGTGACCGTGCTGGAAGCCATGCCCACCTTCCTGGCCGCTGTGGACGAGCAGGTGGCCAAGGAGGCCCAGAAGCTGTTCACCAAGCAAGGCCTGAAGCTGCAGTTGGGCGTGAAGATTGGCGACATCAAGGTCACGAAGCGGGGCAAGGCCACGGGCGTGAGCGTGGCCTACACCGACGCGGCTGGCGCCGCCCAGTCGCTGGACGTGGACAAGCTGATCGTGTCGATTGGCCGGGTGCCCAACACGCAGGGCCTGAGCGCCGAGAGCGTGGGCCTGAAGCTGGACGAACGCGGCGCCATCGTGGTGGACGACGACTGCAAGACCAACCTGCCCAATGTGTGGGCGGTGGGTGATGTGGTGCGTGGCCCCATGCTGGCCCACAAGGCTGAAGAAGAAGGCGTGGCCGTGGCCGAGCGCATCGCTGGTCAACACGGACACGTCGATTTCAATCTCATCCCCTGGGTGATTTACACCAGCCCGGAGATCGCCTGGGTCGGCAAAACCGAACAGGCGCTGAAAGCGGAGGGCCGGCCCTACAAGGCCGGTTCCTTCCCCTTCATTGCCAACGGGCGTGCCCGTGCGCTGGGTGACACCACCGGCTTCGTCAAGTTCATCGCCGACGAGAAGACGGACGAGATTCTGGGCGTGCACATCATCGGCCCCTTTGCCAGCGAGCTGATCGCCGAGGCCTGCGTGGCCATGGCGTTCAAGGCCAGCGCCGAAGACATCGCGCGCATCTGCCACGCCCACCCCAGTCTGAGCGAGTCGACCAAAGAGGCCGCACTGGCTGTGGACAAGCGGACGCTGAACTTCTGAATGGTGCAGACCACGCGATAATCACCGCACCTGAGCACAGGTGTGATCGAGCAAGGGGCGGCTGAGCTGCCCCTTTTGCTTGATGCGCCCGGATCACCTCTTCAAACCCGCGTCATCATGCCCGCCTACACGCAATCCGTCACCCAACTCTATGAGCAGAGCCTGGCCGAGCGGGGCTACAAGGCCGATGATGCCCAGCGCAAGGGCATCGCAGCCCTGCAACGCTGCCAGGACGAGTGGGCCAACTACAAGGCCAAGCGCAGCAACGCCTTGACCAAGATGCTGCGCTATCCCGACCTGCCCAAGGGCGTGTACATGTACGGTGGGGTGGGGCGGGGCAAGAGCTTCATCATGGACTGCTTCTACAACGCCGTCCCGCTGGAGCGCAAAACCCGCTTGCACTTTCACGAGTTCATGCGCGAGGTGCACCGTCAGTTGCACGAACTGAAAGGCCAGCAAGACCCGCTGGAAGTGCTGGCCAAGCGCATGTCGCGCAAGCACCGCCTGATCTGCTTTGACGAGTTTCACGTGGCCGACGTGACGGACGCCATGATCCTCTACAAGCTGCTGGACGCGATGTTTCGCAACCGCATGAGCATCGTCACCACGTCGAACTTCCACCCCGACGGGCTGTACCCCAACGGACTGCACCGCGACCGCATCCTGCCGGCCATCGAGCTGTTGAAGAGCCAGCTGGAGGTGATCAATGTGGACAGTGGCACCGACTACCGCCGCCGCACGCTGGAGCTGGCCCGCCTGTACCTGACCCCGCTGAATGATCAGACCGATGCCGAGATGGGCGCCATCTTCGACCAACTGGCCGAATCGGCCGATGAAGAGCCGGCCCTGAACATCGAGCACCGGGTGTTGCAGGCCCGCCGTCGTGCGGGTGGTGTGGTGTGGTTTGACTTTCAAACCTTGTGTGGCGGTCCGCGCTCACAGAACGACTATCTGGAGCTGGCGTCGCGCTTTCACACGGTGATGCTGAGCAACGTGCCCCACATGCCGGTGCGCCTGGCATCAGAAGCGCGACGCTTCACCTGGCTGGTGGATGTGATGTACGACCGCCGCTGCAAGCTGGTGGTGTCGGCCGAGGTGCCGCCCGAGGCGCTCTACACCGAAGGGCCCATGTCACATGAGTTTCCGCGCACGGTGTCGCGCCTCAACGAGATGCAATCGAAGGAATACCTCAGCGAAGAGCGCCGCGTGGTGGACACCTCGCTGACCTGAAACCTCAGGCCAGGGCCTCGACACGCACCAGGGCCAGTGACAGGTTGTCACCACCCCCACGGGCGCGGTGCCGGGCTTTGGTGACCAGCATTTCTGCCGCTTCACGTGGCGGCAAGGTGTGCACGATGGCCCCCAGTTCTTTGGGCGTGAAGTAGTGCCACAGCCCGTCCGAGCACACCAGCAAGGTGTCGCCCACCTCCAGATGCCCAATGCGGTGGATGGGGCAGGGGGGCTCTGTCTGAGCCCCCAGGCAGGCCGTCAGCAGGTTGGACTGCGGGTGGACATTGGCCTCTTCTTCGGTGATCTGGCCCTCTTCTACCAGCTTCTGCACAAAAGAATGGTCGATGGTGCGATGGGCCAGGTCCGGGCCGTTGAAGTGATACACCCGGGTGTCGCCCACGTGCACCACGTAGGCCGAGCGATCCGGGTTGACGATGAACGCGCCGATGGTGCTGTGAGGCTCTTCTTCGAACGCCATCGCCGTCAGCCGGATCATGAGGTGGCTCTCATTGACCAGTTGATCCAGTGTGTGATCGGTCGGGTCCTGGGTGGGCACGTAGCGCTCGAACACCTGACGCGCCGTCAGGATGACCTGATCGGCCGCCTTGCGACCACCGCTTTTGCCCCCCATGCCATCGGCAACGACCGCCATCAGGCACCCATTGAAACGGCCGTGGGTGAGCACCACCACCTGATCTTGCTGGTAAAGCCGATCGCCCCGGTGAATGCCGGTGGCTGCAACCAGTCGAAATGGTGTGGTGTCGAACATCTGAAAACTATAATCGTGAAAGTGCACGCCGCCTCGGGTTGTTCTCTTCAGGAGATCCCCACGTTCGGGCGGATGTGATCAGGTTCGTTGCTTTTTCTGTTCATGCAAGACAATCTGCACTCTCCCCAGCGGCGCCTGATCGAACTGCGCATGGAACATGCCGATCTCGACAGCCTCATCGACCGTGCCGCCGAGCACGCCCCGTTGGACGAGCTGACATTGCGCCGTCTGAAAAAACGCCGCCTTTCGCTGCGAGATCAAATCAGGCGCCTGGAGCTCATGCTGGACCCCAAAGAGCCGGCATGACCACCGCTCACGCGGTCAGCGTGTCCAGCAATTCGCGCTCGATGACCAGTTGAGCCTTGTCCTGTCTCAGGGTGGGGCCGGTGACCAGGAAGGTGTCCTCCACGCGTTCGCCCAGGGTGCTGACCTTGGCCAGTTGCACGCTGATCTGGTGTTTGGCCAGGACGCGCGCGATCCCATAGAGCAAGCCCGATCGGTCGCTGGCGGACACGGTCAACAGCCAGCGTTGTGCGCGCTCATCGGGCCGCAGGCTGACACGGGGCGTGACCGGAAAAGACCTCACCCGGCGCGACAGTCGCCCCTTGGTGGGCTCGTGCAGGTCGTCGGCAGACGAGACCGCCTGTGACAACTGCGTTTCCACCAGTGCAATCATGTCCCGGTAGTGAACGCCCTCGAAGGCGTGGTTCTCGCCTGACATGATCTGGAAGGTGTCCAGGGCATACCCGCCGGCCGTGGTGTGCACGCGGGCATCCTGAATGCTGAAGCCCGTGCGGTCGAAATAGCCGCAGATGCGGGCGAAGAGGTCGGCCTGGTCCGGGGCATACACGAGCACCTGCAGCCCTTCACCCACCGGTGACAGGCGCGCGGCCACCACGGGCGTGCTGGTGTCGACAAAGCGCCAGAGCATCCGTGTGTGCCAGGCGATGTCTTGCGCGTCGTGCCGTGCAAAGTACCGCATGTCCAGGGTCTGCCACAGCGCCTGCTCGACGCCAGCGGGCAGAAAGTGCAGGGCCAGGGTGTGTCGGGCTTGCTGTTTGCGGGCCTCGATCTCGGCGTCCATGTGAGGCCGGGCGCCCCCCAAGGCACGCAGGGTGAGCTTGTACAGGTCTTCCAGCAGCTTGCCTTTCCAGGCGTTCCACACCTTCGGGCTGGTGCCGCGGATGTCGGCCACGGTCAGCAAGTACAGCGCCGTGAGCGCGCGCTCATTGCCCACGCGTCGCGCAAAGGCCTGGATCACGTCGGGGTCGGACAGGTCTTCTTTCTGTGCCACCCGGGACATGGTGAGGTGCTCGGCCACCAGGAACTCGACCAGCCGGGCATCGTCGCCCGTGACCTGGTGTTCCTTGCAGAACCGGCGCACCTCTTGTTCACCCAGCACGGAATGGTCTCCACCCCGTCCTTTGGCCACGTCATGAAACAGCGCGGCGATGTAGAGCAGCCAGGGTTTGTCGAATTCCGCGGCCAGTTGGGTACAAAACGGGTATTCGTGACCGTGTTCAGGAATGAAGAAGCGGCGCACATTGCGCAGCACCATGAGGATGTGCTGGTCCACGGTGTACACGTGGAAGAGGTCGTGCTGCATCTGGCCGACGATGCGCCTAAAAACCCACAGGTAGCGCCCCAGCACCGACGTCTGGTTCATCAGGCGAAACAGTCGCGTCTGGCCCTTGGGGGCCTGCAGGATGGCCATGAAGGTGGCCTGATTGACGGGATCCTTGCGGAACGCCCCGTCCATCACGTTGCGGGCGTTGTACAGCGCACGCATGGTTCGCGCCGACAGGCCCTTGAGCGTGTCATCGTCTTGCAGCACCCGAAAGGCCTGCAGGATGGTGTGAGGCTGCTGGATGAACAGGTCATCGCGGCCGACCTCCAGGAATCCACCACGGTCGAAGAACGGGCCGTCCAGCGGACGCATCGGTGCGTTCTGTGACCCACGGATGCGTTCCTCCAGATTGAAAATGAGGATGTGGTTGAGCTGCGTGACCGCTTTGGCCGCCCAGTAGTACCGCCGCATCAGCACTTCGCTGGCCCGCAGGGCCGGCGTGTTGGCGTAGCCAAACGATTCGGCCACGGCTGTTTGCAAATCGAACACAAGCCGGTCTTCACGGCGCCCGGCCACCAGGTGGAGGCGGGCGCGGATGAGCTTGAGCGTGCCTTCGTTGCGCTGCAACTGGCGGGCTTCAAATGGCGTGAGCAGGCCATTGCGAGCCATTTCGTGCCATGTGCGGCCCTGGCGGGCGGCCCTCGCCAGCCACAGCACCACCTGCAGGTCGCGCAATCCGCCGGGGCTTTCCTTGCAGTTGGGCTCCAGCGAGTAGGGGGTGTCTTCGTACTTTGTGTGCCGCTGGCGCATCTCCAGCATCTTGGCCGTCATGAAGGCGGGCACATCCAGGTGCTCGAAGGTTTCGCGTTCGAGTTCGTCAAAGCGAGAACGCGAGCCGCACAGGTAGCGGGCTTCGAGCAAGGCGGTTTGAACCGTGACGTCTCGGCGGGCTTCTTCGCCGCACTCTTCAACGGTGCGCACGCTGGAGCCGATTTCCAGCCCGATGTCCCAGCAGGCGGTGATGAAGCCTTCAATGCAGGGCGCCAGGCTTTCATCGCCCGTCACGGACGGTGACACTGGCAAAAGCACCAGCACATCGATGTCGGAGTGTGGAAACAGCTCGCCGCGACCGTAGCCACCGACGGCCACCAGCGCGGCACCATCGGGCGGGCTCACGCCACTCCAAAGCTGTGTCAGGGTTCGGTCGACCAGGCGCGCCATGCGGGTGAGCAGCCGGCTGGCCGAGGCCGTGGTGGGGCGATTGTCTTGAAACTGCGACAACAACTCGGCCTTGCCGGCCCTGAATTCGTTGCGCAGGGAGGTGATGTCAAACGACATGAGTGGGTACTGCCAATCGGCCCATCGTGACCAGTGGTCCTGCCTCAGGCAGGGGTGAGTGCGCGCACGAAGTCCGGCGGCGTGGGGCTGCCCTCAGACAAGGTCAGCACCTCGTAACCGGTCTCTGTGACCAGCACCGTGTGCTCCCATTGTGCAGACAGCGACCGGTCTTTGGTGACGATGGTCCAGCCATCGTAGGGTTGGCCGCCTTTGCGCCCTTCCTTGATGTCCCGTTTGCCCAGGTTGATCATGGGCTCGATGGTGAAGATCATGCCCGGCACCAGCTCCAGCCCGGTGCCCGGGCGGCCGTAATGCAGGATCTGTGGGTCTTCGTGGAAGCGTTGGCCGATGCCGTGGCCGCAGTACTCGCGCACCACCGAATAGCCGGCGTTTTCGGCAAAGGTCTGGATGGCGTGACCGATGTCGCCCAGGCGCGCGCCCGGTTTGACCTTGACGATGCCCTTCCACATCGACTCGTAAGTGACGCGGCACAGACGTTCGGCCGCAATCGATGCCTTGCCGATCAGGAACATGCGGCTGTTGTCGCCGTACCAACCGTCTTTGATCACGGTGACATCGATGTTGATGATGTCGCCAGACTTCAGGGGGGTGTCATTGGGCACGCCATGGCAAACCACGTCATTGACCGAGGTGCACAAGGACGCCGGGTAGGGCACATGCCCTGGGGGTTGGTAGTTCAGCGTGGCCGATGTGGTGCCTTGCACATTGACCATGTAGTCATGTGCCAGCCGGTCGATTTCCTTGGTGGTGATGCCAGGTTGAATGAACGGAGTCAGGTAATCCAGCACTTCCGAGGCCAATCGACAGGCCACACGCATGGCGTCAATCTCGGCGCCTGATTTGATCGTGATGCTCATAGACCCCGGATTATCCGCAAATCGGGCCCTGCCAGCGCCCTTCATGGCTTTGAGGGGGGCGATGAACCATCGTTTTCCCTGCCGCGACCGGTAAAATCTCTGTTTTACCAGCCGCAGCCTGCTGTGACCGCTTCCACGCCCAACGGTACCCCCACCCCCACTGCGATGTCCACCCTGATCCATTTCGAGGGCGGCAACGCCCTGGCACCTCACCAGACCACCGCCTTGCTGAGCAAGCTGCAGGCCATTCAGCCCAAGATCGGCGCGATTCACGCCCGTTTTGTGCACTGGGTGGCCTTGGACCAGCCCCTGGCGGTTGGGCAAATGGACAAGCTGGCTGCCTTGCTGACCTACGGCGATGCCTACGACGGCGCCACCGAAGGCGAACTCTTGGTGGTGGCCCCTCGCCTGGGCACCGTGTCTCCCTGGGCCTCCAAAGCCACCGACATCGCCCACAACTGTGGACTGGCTGTCCGTCGCGTTGAGCGGGTGGTGGAGTACCGGGTGGTGCTGAAGTCGGGTGTCATCGATGGTTTGATCGGCAGTCTGACCGGCAGCGGCCCCAAGGGCCTGACCGAGACGGAGCGCACCGCCATCGCTGCGCTGCTGCACGACCGCATGACCGAAAGCGTGCTGGCCAGCCGCGACGAAGCCCGCCACCTGTTCGACGAAAAGCAGGGCGCCCCCATGGCGCACGTGGATGTGTTGGGCCAAGGGCGCGCCGCGCTGGAAGCCGCCAACACCGAGTTCGGCCTGGCCTTGTCGGATGATGAAATCGACTACCTGGTCAACGCCTTCACGGGCCTGAAGCGCAACCCGACCGACGTCGAGCTGATGATGTTCGCGCAGGCGAACTCCGAGCACTGCCGCCACAAGATCTTCAACGCCAAGTTCACCATCGACGGACAGGAACAAGACCTGTCGATGTTCGGCATGATCCGCAACACCGAGAAGCTGAGCCCCCAGCACACGGTGGTGGCTTATTCAGACAACGCCTCGGTGATGGAAGGCCATCAGATCGAGCGCTGGATGCCGGCCGGCTACACCAACGCGCCGCAGTACCAGGCCCGCGACGAGCTGGCCCATGTGCTGATGAAGGTCGAGACCCACAACCACCCGACGGCGATCTCGCCTTTCCCGGGGGCTTCGACCGGCGCGGGCGGCGAGATCCGCGACGAAGGCGCCACGGGTCGTGGCTCGCGCCCCAAGTCGGGCCTGACCGGTTTCTCGGTGTCCAACCTGCACCTGCCCGGCACCAACGAACCCTGGGAGCAACACCCCGTCGGCAAGCCCGAGCACATCGCCAGCCCGCTGCAGATCATGGTCGAAGGCCCGCTGGGTGGCGCGGCCTTCAACAACGAGTTCGGCCGCGCCAATTTGGGCGGCTACTTCCGCGTGTTCGATCAGACCGTGGGCGAAGGCGCTGGCGCCATCCGCCGTGGCTACCACAAGCCCATCATGATCGCCGGGGGCATCGGCACCATCAGCGCCGAGCAGACCAAGAAGATCGTGTTCGGCGCGGGCACGCTGCTGATTCAGTTGGGCGGCCCGGGCATGCGCATCGGCATGGCGGGTGCGGCCGCGTCGTCGATGGCGGCGGGCACCAACTCTGCCGCACTGGACTTTGATTCGGTGCAGCGTGGCAACCCCGAAATCGAGCGCCGCGCACAAGAGGTCATCAACCACTGCTGGGGCCTGGGCGCCAACAACCCCATCCTGGCCATTCACGACGTGGGCGCGGGCGGCATCTCCAACGCCTTCCCTGAGTTGGTGGACGGCGCGGGCAAGGGCGCACGGTTTGACCTGAGCAAGGTGCCGCTGGAAGAGTCCGGCATGGCCCCGAAAGAAATCTGGTGCAACGAGAGCCAGGAGCGCTACGTGCTGGCCATCGCACCTGAGAGCCTGCCCATCTTCACGGCCATGTGCGAGCGCGAGCGCTGCCCCTTCGGCGTGATCGGCACCGCCACCGAGGCGCTGGAGCTGGTGCTGGAAGACACCACGAAGCCCGAGGCCGACAAGGCCGTGGACATGCCCATGGAGGTGTTGTTGGGCAAGCCGCCCAAGATGCACCGCGTGGTCGAGCGCGTGCAGTGGGACGGCGGCCAGCTGGACCTGACGGGTGTGCAGCTCGACAAGGTAGCCTTTGACGTGCTGCGCCACCCGACGGTGGCCAGCAAGCGCTTTTTGATCACCATCGGTGACCGCACGGTGGGTGGCCTCAACAGCCGCGACCAGATGGTGGGCCCCTGGCAGGTGCCGGTGGCCGACGTGGCCGTGACCCTGGCCGACTACCAGGGCTTTGCTGGCGAAGCCATGGCCATGGGCGAGCGCACGCCGCTGGCCTCGGTCAACGCGCCCGCCTCGGGCCGCATGGCCGTGGGCGAAGCCATCACCAACCTGCTGGCCGCGCCCATCGAGCTGCCGCGCGTGAAGCTGTCGGCCAACTGGATGGCGGCCTGCGGTGAAAAGGGCGAAGACGCCGCGCTGTACGACACGGTCAAGGCCGTGGGTATGGAGCTGTGCCCGGCGCTGGGCATCTCCATCCCGGTGGGCAAGGATTCGCTGTCGATGCGCACCAAGTGGTCTGACAACGGTGTGACCAAGCAGGTGACGGCGCCGGTGTCGTTGATCGTCACATCGTTTGCCTCGATTTCGGATGTGCGCGGCACGCTGACGCCTCAACTGGTGACCACCGAGAACGGCCAGCCGCTGGACACCAGCCTGATCCTGATCGATCTGGGCCAAGGCCAAAAGCGCATGGCCGGCTCGATGCTGGCCCAGGTGCTGGGCCAGTTCGGCAACGAGGTGCCCGATGTCGATTCACCGGCCATGCTGAAGGCCACGGTGGAGGCTGTGAACGCCTTGCGGGCCCAGGGCAAGCTGCTGGCCTATCACGACCGTGGTGACGGCGGCCTGTGGGCCACGGTGTGCGAAATGGCCTTTGCGGGCCACACGGGCGTGGCCATCAATGTGGACATGCTGGTGACCGAAGGCGCAGGCATTGACGACAGCCGTGCCGAGTACGGTGACTCGAAGAACTGGGCTGGCCAGGTGAGCGAGCGCCGCAATGAGCTGACCCTGCGCGCGCTGTTCAACGAGGAGCTGGGCGTGGTGCTGCAGGTGCGCACGGCCGAGCGCAACGAGGTGATGCAGACCCTGCGCGAGCATGGCCTGAGCGCACACAGCCACGTGATCGGCAAGCCCATCCTGACGGGTGCGGGCAAGCACGAAGTGCAGGTGTGGCGCGATGCGAAGGACATCTTCAAGGCCCCGCTGCAGCAACTGCACCAGACCTGGGACGAGGTGAGCTGGCGCATCGCCCAGCTGCGCGACAACCCGGCCTGCGCCGACAGCGAACACGCCGCCATCGGCGATGTGGCCAACACCGGGCTGCACGTGTCGCTGAGCTTCGATCCGCTGGAAGACGTGGCCGCGCCGTTCATCCACAAGGCTCGCCCCAAGGTGGCCATCCTGCGCGAGCAGGGCGTGAACTCGCACGTGGAAATGGCCTACGCCATGCACCTGGGCGGCTTCGACACCTTCGACGTGCACATGAGCGACCTGATCGCTGGCCGCGCCCGCCTGGACCAGTTCCAGGGTTTCGTGGCCTGCGGTGGCTTCAGCTACGGTGACACCCTGGGTGCTGGCGAAGGCTGGGCCCGCTCGGTGCTGTTCAACCCGCAGCTGGCCGAGCAGTTCGCTGCCTTCATGCAGCGTGGCGACACCTTCGGCCTGGGCGTGTGCAACGGCTGCCAGATGCTGGCTGCACTCAGCCCGATCATCCCGGGTGCCGAGCACTGGCCGAAGTTCACCACCAACCAGAGCACGCGATTCGAGGCCCGCTTGAGCCAAGTCGAGGTGCTGGAGAGCCCGTCGATCTTCTTTGCGGGCATGGCCGGCAGCCGCATGCCGATCGCCGTGTCACACGGTGAGGGCTTTGCCAACTTCTCGCAGCGCGGGGACGCTGCCAAGGTGCACCGCGCGGTGCGCTTCGTGGATCACACGGGCGCGCCCACCGAGGTGTATCCGTTCAACCCGAACGGCTCGCCCGAAGGCCTGACCGGCGTGACGACGCCCGATGGCCGCTTCACGGCGATGATGCCGCACCCCGAGCGCGTGTTCCGCAACATCCAGATGAGCTGGACGAGCGGCGACAAGAGCGGCCCCAGCCCCTGGCTGCGCATGTTCCACAACGCACGCAAGTGGGTTGGCTGATCGCCTGCTTGCGCCCCAATGTGTCGGTCCACCTCACTGAGATCTCATGTCCATCACCCTTTTGTTGATGTTTGCAGGCGGCCTTGTCAGCCTCGTTCTGGGGGCCAACTGGCTGGTTCGTGGGGCGGCCAAGCTGGCCCTGTCGTTCGGCATATCGCCGCTGGTGGTCGGCCTGACGGTGGTTGCTTTTGGCACCAGTGCGCCAGAGCTCGCCGTTTCGGCCGGGGCCGTGCTGGACGGCAAGGTGGACATCGCCATCGGCAATGTGGTGGGCAGCAACATCCTGAACGTGTTGCTCATCCTGGGGGCCTCGGCCCTGATCACGCCCCTGGTCGTGCACGCCCAGTTGATCCGTCAAGAGGTGCCCATCATGATTGGCGCCACACTGGTGCTGTTTCTGATGATGTCCAACGGGGTGTTGTCGGTGCCAGAAGCCGCAGGGCTGGTGGTGGCGCTGGTGGCTTACAACGTCTTCCTGGTGGTGCAGTCGCGTCGGCAAAGCGCGTCAGAGTCTTCCGAGCTGGATGAAGAAGTCGACATGAGCAGCACCTGGGATCGGCACTGGTCGGTGCAGGTGGGGCTCATCCTGGCCGGGTTGGTGGCGCTGGTCCTGGGCAGTCAGTTGCTGGTTGATGCTGCCGTGACCACGGCCCGGCAGTTTGGCGTCAGCGACGTGGTGATCGCCTTGACCATCGTGTCTCTGGGCACGTCGCTGCCAGAGATCGCCACCTCCATCACCGCCGCACTCAAGGGCCAGCGTGACATGGCCGTGGGCAATGTCGTGGGCAGCAATACCTTCAACATCCTGGGATGCCTGGGTGTGTCGGGGGTGTTGTCGGGTTCAGGTCTGGTGGTGGCAGAGTCGGTCATCCATTTCGATGCCTGGGTGATGCTGGTGGTGGCGTTGGCCTGCCTGCCCATCTTCATCACCGGACGCGAAATTGCCCGTTGGGAAGGCGGCGTGTTCCTGGGCTATTACGCGGCCTACACCGCGTACCTGATCATGGCCTCGCAACACCATGACGCATTGCCGATGTTCAGCTCGGTGATGGTGTATTTCGCCGTGCCGCTGACAGTGATCACCTTGCTGGTGTCGGTGTTTCAGCATTCGCGTGAGGTGCGGCAACGCGGATGAGCGCCACGGCCTGAGTGGCGGCTGATCCCTCACGCTTCGGCGTGACCCCAGTAGTGGTACGACACGACCTTGGGGCCCGGTATGTAAGCGGATTGCAAGGTGGTTTTGAACCCGGCCTCTTTCAGCAGTGCCGGAATGTCACGGTCCAGGTGGCAGCCACCGGCCAGCGGTTTCCACAAGGGCTGCAGACGTGCCTGCCATCGGGCCACGTTGGCATCCGGCGCCACACCATGCTCTGAAAACAGCAGGCGCCCGCCAGGCACCAGCACGCGTTTCATTTCGGCCAGCGCGGCCAAGGGGTCGGCAATGGTGCACAGGGTGTAGGTGCATACCACCGTGTCGAAGCTGGCATCGGCGGTGGGCAGTTTTTCGGCCGACAGCCCCATCAGTTCAACAGACAAGCCTGCCTGGCGGATTCGCTGGTCGGCCAGGTGGTGCATGCGCAGCGCGGGGTCCACGCCGACAATGCGGCTCACACGAGACTTGTCGTAGTAGGGGATGTTGCGCCCGGTGCCGATGCCAACCTCCAGCACACGGCCTCGTGCCTGTGGCACCACCTTTTGTCTTTGTCGGCCGACCGGTCCGATGCCGCAGGCCAGATCGATCAAATAGGGCAAGAGGTGGCGCTCGTACCAGTTCTCGGTCATGGTGCAGGCAGTCTGGGTGGGGTGCGCATCAGGTGGTTGCGCAAGTTGAGTTGGGCTTGTACTCGCTGGGCGGTGCACAGCGAGAGCAAGCCGCCTTGCAGGGTCTTTCCATCCTGGAGCTGGATGCGCATGACACCGGCAAGGGCGGCCAACATCGTCACCCGTTCGGTCCATGTCAGTGATGACCAGCTCAACAATTGCACCTTGCGGATGTGTTTGCGGTCCCAACTGCCTTCGAGCTCACGGCGACCCAGGCCACGCACCCTGAACGACATCAAACGCTGATTGGTGAGCACCATCCAGCGATGGCCCCGCCAGTGTCGAAGCATCCAGGTTTCGCGCACGTGCTCTTCGGGACGTGCATGCTGCATCCAGTCTGCACTGTGCAGCAGCCAGCGCACAGGCAGTGCATTCACAATGGGTTCCAGGTCGGGTTGGCGTGCGCAACGATGCCACCACCAGTGAAGCGTTACCACCAGCGCCGTGCAGCCCAGGGCCGCTGCCGCCATCAGCCACAGCAGTGTGGCGGTGTTCAACCCCAGCGTCGTGACCACCACCGGGGTGATCAGGATGCGCGTGGCGATCAAGACCAGCACCAGGGATGCGAGTGGCCACAGCACCACCATGATCCCACGCCAAAGTTGCCCACGCGTCAGCGACGGGGTGCCCAGAAAACGGGCTTGCTGTCTGGCCTGCGCGCGCAATGGGGCGTCGTGCTGGTGGCGTGACCACCATGCCCACAAGACACCCGCCATCAAGAGGCACACCGCCAGGGCAATCCCCGCATGGTTGACCAGTTGGTGATGGTGTTTGCTTCGCTTGAGTGAGGCCAGGGCATCTCTCACGGGCGCGTCGCCGAAGTCGCTCAAGCCCTGATTGAGGGTGTCAAAGCGGCGCAAGCGCCAGTCGTGGCCGTCCACCACCAGCAAGGTGTCGCCCGCCCAGCTCAGGTCCAGCGGCTCAGACAGCGGCCCCAGGTTCAACTCTTCTTCCCGGCCATCGGCCCACACCTGGACGACGCGCCCCAGTCGCATGTGGCCGTCCAGGCGGCTCAAAGTGGCTCGGGGTGCCAGCGCCGAGATGCCCGCATGCGGATGCGGTTTGGCCAACGCGGTGTAACGCCAAGGGTGGTCGTTGTGCAGGGGCAATCGACCCGTTTCGTTCAGCGTGTCGCCGTCCAGTTGCACCAAGGCCATGCCGTTGGTGTCGGTGGTCCACAGCGTGTTGCCGTCCCACCAGAGATCGTTGGTGTAGCGATAGAGGCCGGCGCGCGTTCGGGTCAGGTAGCGCCCTTCAGGGTCGAACAGCAGCACGGCGTGCCCCGCCCCGGTGGCCACGGCCAGCCGCCCGTCGTCTGCCACAGCCAGCCACACGGCCCCACCCAGTTGCGCTTTGAAGGCCTCTGGCCATTGCAGCTGAACCAGTCGCTGTACTTGTGCGGTGCGAGGGTGCAGCACGTACACCGTGGCCGATCCTCGCGCGATGGCGTAGAGCTCCTGGGTATTGTGTCGGTAAGCCAGCACGGCAGGCGGTGCGTTCAGCCCCGCCTGCTGAATGGGCACGGTGCTCAGTTGCCGGCCACTGGGGCTCAACAACCACATGGCCTGGTCCACCACCAGCCACACCGAGCCGTCGGGCAGGCTGCCCAGGGTGGATGGTCCCTGGATGCGTGCGCCTTGTTGGCCAGACCACAACGCCATGGCCCCGCTGATGATGGCCATCATCAGCAGCACCAGAGCGCCTCGCGAGGTTTTGCGAGAAGAAGACGGCGTGGGCATGTCCGTCCGTGCTGAGTGTCTTGATGGGGGCGGACAGGGCGGCGGCGCGCCTGTTCAGGCGGCGTGCTGTCGCACGCTGAGCGTTTGCCCTTGGGCCAGCAGTGTCAGCAGCCGGTCGATGTTGGGGTGCTTGCCGGGGTGCAGGCGGGCGTCTTCGGTGTGCTCGGCGTACAACGCCAGTGCTTCCTGTGCCGCGGCTGGGGTGATGGCGCCATGTTTGGCCGCCATGGCCGCATACAAGGTCAGCGAGCCGGCCTGGCCCGGCTTGTTCTCGATCGTGGCCACACACTCACCTGCAGCGTCGAGCAGGTCAATCGCGGCCAGGTGGGCCGCCGAGGGCAGATTTTTCAGGTTGTCAGCAAAGGCCATGGATGCTCCGTTGGCCGAGGTGTCTGTCGAGAACCTCGGATCGGATATTGTGCCCGAGCGATGCCCTCAGGCCGGCGTCATGTCGGCGGTGGCAGGGGCGTTTTGACGCGCAGCCATCACATCGGCCCACTCGACGATGTGAAGCCGTCCATCGGGCTCTTCCACCAAAGCGGTCAGGCTTTCCACCCAGTCGCCATCGTTGCAGTACAAGATGCCATCGATGTGGCGTATTTCGGCATGGTGGATGTGACCACACACCACACCGTGCGCGCCTCGCTTGTGGGCCTCGCGGGCCAGGGTGCCTTCGAACTCGGCCACATAACTCACAGCACGCTTGACCTTGAGCTTCAGGTACCTGGACAGCGACCAATAAGGCAGCCCCATGCGCGCACGCCACGAGTTGAGGTGCCGATTGAGCTTGAGGGTGAATTCGTAGAGTGTGTCGCCCAGGTAAGCCAGCCACTTGGCGCATTGAATGACACCGTCATACAGATCGCCATGGGTGACCCACAGTTGGCGCCCATCGGCCGTGGTGTGCATCCACTCATGGGCCACCTCCACGCCACCGAAAGAGTGCTCTGCAAACTTGCGCGCAAACTCATCGTGGTTGCCTGGCACGTAGATCACACGGGTGCCCTTGCGTGCCTTGCGCAAGAGCTTTTGAATCACGTCGTTGTGGGCTTGCGGCCAGTACCAGTTGCGACGCAGTTGCCAGCCGTCGACGATGTCACCCACCAGGAACAGGGTGTCACACTCCACGTGCTTCAAGAAGTCCAGCAAGGCGGTGGCCTGACAACCTGGCGTGCCCAGGTGCACATCCGAGATCCACACCGTGCGCACCGTCCGAGAGGCCTCGATGCCCTCGGCATGTCCGTCATCACCGGGCTCGGCAATGGCCGGCAGTGGCGCAGCGGCCATGCCGCTCACGGCTCTCAGGAAGGAGCCGCTGAAGGGGCTGTTGATCCAGGGGCGCATGGGGCCATGCTGATGGCCTTGTGTGACACGGGTGCGTCGTTGCGGTGACGAGTCTTTGACAAGGCGCGTTGGCCTCTCAGGCCAAGGGGCGTGTGCGGTAGAACTGCAGTGGGGCGGCTGGCACCTGGTTCATCACCGAGCGCTTGATCTTGCCCACCACGTGCATTTCGCAGGGTTTGCAGTCAAAGCGCAGGGTGAGCTTTTCTTTGCCGTTGATGAGTTGCAGCGGCTCGGCCTTGACCTGGCCCTGAACGCCCGTCACGCCCTTGGCTTGCTTGGGGCACAGGCTGAGCGAGAAGCGCACGCAATGTTTGGTGATCATCAGGCTGACGTCGCCTTCTTCCTCATGGCTCTCGTAAGCGGCGTCGATCACCTTCACGCCATGTTGGGCATAGAAGTCGCGGGCTTTGTGGTTAAACACATTGGCCAAGTAGCTGAGGCTGTCTTCCGGATAGGCCACCGGGGGCTGAACAGCCTCGCCGGGCACGAGGCGCGGCAGGCCCGCCACGCGAGCGGCCTCCAGCGTGGCCACGGCATCGCGCCGCAGGGCGTTGATCACCGAGGCCGGCACAAACCAGGGCTGGGCCAGGTTCAGTTGCACCTCAAGGGCCGACAGGATGGTGGTGCCCAGCTTGCCCAGGTGTTCGCGCAGGGTGGCTTCGGCCTTGTCGGGGTGCTGAGCGGCTTGCTTGTCGCAGGCCACGGTGGCCTCGCCCACATGGCCGTCTTCGTCGGTGATGGTCAGGCGCAGGCCATCGGCAGTGTCGCTCAGGCTCAACCAGGCACCAATGCGGCGCTCGGCCGACTTGCCCGCCATCAGCTTGTCCCAGGCGCGGTCGCGGTTGCGGTTGATGGCCACGCCGGGTTTCAGGTCCTTCAATGCCGCGATGTCTTCGTTGGGGAACACGCGCCACAAGCGGCCCGATTTGCCCACGGGCTCGGCGGTGTTCACCTGCACGCCCACGATGTCTTTGAGCAGGGTCTGGTAGTTCAGGCCGTCACCGTTGTGGATGCCGTCGATGCCGGCAGTGCTCTCGCCTTGGGCCAGGGCCTCATCGGCTGCGCTCAGCGCCACGTCGAACCAGCGGTCGCCCACGCGGGCCACTTCTCCGATGGGCAAGCCCAGGTGCTTGGGGCTGTCAAAGGCACCGATGTCGTCCTTGCGGCCGTTGACGAAGTAATCGGTGCTGCCCCGGTTGAAGTTGCGATCGGGGTCGGGCTGGAAATAGAAGGTGCATTCGCCGGACGAGGCGCGAGCCAGCTCGGGACGGTCTTCCAGGATCTCGTCCAGCAGCAATCGGTAATGGGCGGTGATGTTCTTCACATAGCCCATGTCCTTGTAGCGGCCCTCGATCTTGAACGAGCTGACGCCTGCGTCGATCAAAGCGCGCAGGTTGGCGCTCTGGTCGTTGTCCTTCATGGACAGCACATGCTGCTCAAACGCCACCACCTGGCCGGCACCATCGGTCACGTTGTAGGGCAGGCGACAGGCCTGCGAGCAATCACCCCGGTTGGCGCTGCGGCCGGTGTGCGCATGGCTGATGAAGCACTGGCCGCTGTAGGCCACACACAGCGCGCCATGGATGAAGAACTCGATGTTGCAGTGGGTGTGGGCGGCGATGTCGCGGATTTGCGGCAGCGTCAACTCGCGGGCCAGCACGATCTGGCTGAATCCCACATCCTGCAAAAACTTGGCTTTCTCGACCGTGCGGATGTCGGTCTGGGTGCTGGCATGCAGCTGGATGGGGGGCAGGTCCAGCTCCAGCAGGCCCATGTCCTGGATGATGAGGGCGTCCACGCCCGCCTCATACAGTTGCCAGATCTGGCGGCGTGCCGCTTCCAGTTCGTCGTCGCGCAAGATGGTGTTCATCGTGGCGAAGATGCGCGCGTGGTAGCGGTGAGCGTGCTGAACCAGGCGCTCGATGTCGGCCACCTCATTGCTGGCATTGGTGCGGGCACCGAAGGACGGGCCGCCGATGTACACGGCGTCCGCGCCATGGTTGATGGCCTCGATGCCGATATCGGCGGTGCGGGCAGGCGACAACAACTCAAGACGGTGGGGGCGCAAAGACATGGCGGCAAAACGGAGGCGGGGGAGGGCCGATACTATCGCGATGGACGCTCAAAAAGGCAAGCTTCTTCGCCCCCCCGGTTCGCGGCTGGACTGCGTGGACGCCCTGCGGGGCGCCGCCCTGGTCTGGATGGCCGTGTTCCATTTCTGCTTTGACCTGGCCACCTTCAAGCTGATCGAGGCCGATTTTTACCGTGACCCGTTCTGGACCATCCAGCGCACCTGGATCTTGTCCATGTTCCTGGTGTGCGCAGGCGCCGGCCAGGCGCTGGCCGTGGCTCAGGGTCAAAGCTGGGGTCGGTTTTGGCGTCGAGAGGGGCAGATTCTGGCCTGTGCGCTGCTGGTATCGGCCGCCTCGTATGTGATGTTTCCGCGCAGTGTCATCACCTTCGGTGTGCTGCACGGCATGGTGGTGATGTTGCTGATCGCCCGCCTGAGTGCGCCTCTGGGCGTCTGGTTGTGGCCACTCGGGCTGCTGGCGGTGTGCCTGCCCTGGTGGTTCAGCCACCCCTGGTTTGACACGCGGTGGACGAACTGGGTGGGCCTGGTCACACACAAGCCCATCACCGAAGATTACGTGCCCATCCTGCCCTGGCTGGGCGTGATGTGGTGGGGCATGGCGGCCACGCAATGGGCCCTGAAGCACCGCCCCGAGTGGCTCAGCACTGCCGTGAGCCCCTCGGCTTCGGGCGACAATGCCGGGGTGTCGACCCCGACGCCCGCCTGGTGGCGAGGCCTGGTGCACCTGGGCCAGTGGAGCCTGACGTTTTACATGGTGCACCAGCCGGTGCTGATCGGTGGCCTGCTGGCCTGGATGAGCCTGTCAGGCCGAGGCCTGCCATCGTGGTGAACGCCGCGCTCGAATCCTTTTTGCAAGACTGATTTCTTTCCAACATCATGACCCAAGACGAACTGAAAACCCTGGTGGGCCGCGCCGCCCTGGACCATGTGCCCCACGGCTGCATCGTGGGGGTGGGCACCGGCTCGACGGTGGACAAGTTCATCGATGCGCTGGGCGAAGCCTTGAAGGCCGACCCTCAGCGCGTGACCGGTGCGGTGTCAAGCTCGGTGCGCAGCACCCAGCGCTTGGAGGCCCTGGGGGTGAAGGTCTTGCCCGCCGAATCGGTGACCGGCCTGGGTGTGTACGTCGACGGGGCCGACGAGATCGACCCGGCGGGCTTCATGATCAAAGGCGGCGGCGCGGCCCTGACGCGCGAGAAGATCGTGGCGGAACTGGCCGAGCGCTTTGTGTGCATTGCCGACGAATCCAAGCTGGTGCAGACGCTGGGCGCCTTCCCGCTGCCGGTGGAAGTGATTCCGATGGCGGCGGCCCAGGTGATCCGTGCCTTTGCGGCCATGGGCGGTCAGGCGCAGGTGCGCGCTGGCGTGACCACCGACAACGGCAACATCATCGTCGATGTGAAGGGGCTGAAGATCAGCGCCCCCGCCGAGTTCGAGGCCCAGGTGAACCAGTGGCCCGGTGTGGTGACCGTGGGTGTGTTTGCCCGCAACAAGGCCTCGTTGTGCCTGTTGGGCACCGCTCAGGGCGTCAAAACATTGACGTTCTGAACCCGCTGGTGCCAGGCATCAGAAACGGATGCCTGGTGGCGGCGCCACAGACGGCGCGCTGTCTGGCGCCTGCTCGCGTGGTGTATTGGTGTCGCGGCCCGCGTTGCCGGCCGATGTGCCACGCCAGGGGCGGGGTGCGGCCTGCCGGTACGTGGACGGCAGCGCCGTGTTGGCAGGGTAGCCAGCGGCTTTCAGGTAGCTGAGCCACTCCTGGGAATTGAAGCCGGTCATGGTTTTGCTGCCCACCCGAAGCACGGGCAGGCCATCGGCTTTGAACTGCTGCCTGAACGCCTGCAAATCGGCGTCTTCGGTGACCGTGAACTCGACATAGGGCACGCCTTGTTCGCTCAAGAACTGGCGTGCAGACTCGCACGGCTCGCAGGGTGATGTGGTGTAGAACTGCACCGGAAAGCGCTGGGCGGCCTGGCGGACTTCGTATGGCAGACCCGCCAAGTTGGCGCCCGTACCGCTGGTTGATGCTCCGATGGTGGAGACGGGCTGGGGCGCTCCTGCCGCAGGTGGCCGGTCGGTGTAAGTGACCTTGCCATCAGGCCCGACCACCTTGTAGAGCGCCCAGGCAGGCGCCGCGCCCAGCAGCAGGGCCAACACACTCAGGTGCAGCAAGCGGTTGGTGGTGCAGCGTGCCATTCTCATCAGCAAACTCCAGCAAACTGGGCGGGGTTCAGGCCATGCCCTGATGACGCAACAGGGCGTCGATCTGAGGCTCGCGCCCACGGAAGGCCTTGAAGCTCTCCATCGCCGGGCGGCTGCCACCGGCCTCCAGGATGGCCTCGCGGTAGCGGCGGCCCACCTCGGGGTTCACCACGCCGGCGCCTGAGGCAGCCTCTTCAAACGCCGCATAGGCGTCTGCCGAGAGCACCTCGGCCCACTTGTAACTGTAATACCCCGCCGCGTAGCCGCCCGCAAAGATGTGTGAGAAGGTGTGCTGGAAGCGGTTGAAGGCCGGCGGAATGTTGACCGCCACCTCGCGGCGCACCTCATCGACCACCTGCTGGATGCGGTCAGCGCTGCCGGCTTCCGCGTGCAGACGCATGTCGAACAGCGAGAACTCGATCTGGCGCAAGGTCATCAGGCCGCTCTGGAAGTTCTTGGCAGCGATCATCTTGTCGTAGAGCGCGCGGGGCAGGGGAGCGCCCGTGTCCACATGCGAGGTGAGTTGCTGCAGCACATCCCATTCCCAGCAGAAGTTCTCCATGAACTGGCTGGGCAATTCCACCGCATCCCATTCCACCCCGCTGATGCCGGCCACGCCGATGTCGTTCACCTTGGTCAGCATGTGGTGCAGGCCGTGCCCGAACTCATGGAAGAGGGTGATGACGTCGTCGTGGGTGAGCAAGGCGGGCTTGTCGCCCACGCCCTTGGCGAAGTTGCACACCAGGTGCGCCACCGGGGTTTGCGTGGCGTGGTTGTCAGGGCGTGACCAGCGGCCGCGCACATCGTCCATCCAGGCGCCGGGTCGCTTGCCCGGACGGGCGTAAGGGTCGAGGTAGAACTGGCCGACCAGCTCGGTGCCCTGGGCACCCTGGCGTTCGATGCGGAAAAAGCGCACGGATTCATGCCACACGGGGGCGGTGTCGGGCTTGATCTGCACCTCGAACAGTCGCTCGATCAGGCTGAACAGACCTTTGAGCACCGTGGGCTCGGTGAAGTACTGTTTGACCTCTTGATCGCTGAAGGCGTAGCGGGCCTCTTTGAGCTTTTCGCTCACGAAGGCCACGTCCCAGGCCTGCAGGTCGTCCAGGCCCAGTTCGCTGCGGGCGAAGTCGCGCAGCTCGGCCATGTCTTTTTCTGCGTAGGGACGGGCGCGTTGGGCCAGGTCACGCAAGAAGCTCATCACCTGAGCCGGGCTGTCGGCCATCTTGGGCACCAGCGACACATCGGCAAAGCTGCCGTAGCCCAGCAGCGTGGCTTCTTCCTGGCGCAAGCGCAGGATGTCTTGCATGAGCTGGGAGTTGTCGCGCTCGGCCGGGCCGAACTCGCTGGCGCGGGTGCTGTAGGCGCGGTACATGGTTTCGCGCAGGCCGCGGTGGGTGGCGTACTGCATCACCGGCAGGTAGCAGGGCATGTGCAGCGTCAGCTTGTGGCCGTCTTTGCCTTCCGCCTCGGCGGCAGCCCGGGTGGCGTCTTGCACGTCCTGGGGCACCCCGACCAGCTCGTCGGCGCTGGCGTAGTGCGCGAAGGCGTCCGTGGCATCCATCACGTGTTCAGAGAAAGCCTGCGATTTGGCCGCCTGTTCTTCCTGGATGGCGGCAAAGCGGGTTTTGGCCTCGCCTTGCAATTCGGCGCCGCCCAGCACGAAGCCGCGCAGGGCGTTGTCCAGCGCACGCTGGCGGGGCGCGCTCAGACGCTCTTCGGCGGGCAAGGCTTGCTGGGCCTGGTTCAGGGCCTTGTACTTGGCGTACAGGCGCTCGTCGGCGCCCAGACGGGTGTAGAACTCCGTCATGCGGGGCAGGTTGTCGTTGAAGGCTGCACGCAGCTCGGGCGTGTCGGCCACGCTGTTGAGGTGGCCCACGGCGCCCCAGGCACGGCCCAGGCGCTCGGTGCTCACGTCCAGCAGCAGCGACAGGGCGTCGTAATCCGGCGGCACGTCCGGGCCCGTCACCTTGGTCAGCGAGGCCTCGGCATCGGCCAGCAGCACGTCGAGCGCGGGTGTCACGTGCTCGGGCTTGATCTGGTCGAACAGGGGCAGGCCGGAAGTGTCAAGCAGTGGATTGGTGCTCATGGTGGTGTGCGTTGGGTGTGCCGGATAAACGGAAGCGGTGTCTTGCAGGTGCGGGCGCCAGTGCGGAACTCAAGCTTGCGCGGCAGTGCGTTCTGCCGCTTCCATGGTGTTGACCAACAACATGGTAATGGTCATGGGGCCCACCCCACCGGGCACAGGGGTGATGTGGCTGGCCACCTCTTTCACGCCCGCAAAGTCCACGTCGCCGCAGAGCTTGCCGTCGTCGTCGCGGTTCATGCCCACGTCGATCACCACGGCACCGGGCTTGACCATGTCGGCCGTCAGCACGTTACGCTTGCCCACGGCCGCCACCACGATGTCGGCCTGGCGGGTCATGGCGGCCAGGTCGGCCGTGCCGCTGTGGGTGATGGTGACGGTGGCGTTGGCGGCCAGCAGCATCATGGCCATGGGCTTGCCCACGATGTTGGAGCGGCCGATCACCACGGCATGCTTGCCGCGCAGGTCTTTCATGCCGATGGATTCGAGCATCTTCATGCAGCCGTAGGGCGTGCAGGCCTTGAAGCCGACCTCACCCACCATCAGGGCGCCGGCGCTGGCCACATGGAAGCCGTCCACATCCTTCAGTGGCGAGATGGCTTCGATCACCTTGTGGTCGTCGATGTGCTTGGGCAGGGGCAACTGCACCAGGATGCCGTGGATGGACGGGTCGTTGTTGAGGGCCTCGACACGGGCCAGCAATTCGGCCTCGGTCATCGTGGCCTCGTACTTTTCCAGCACGGAGTGAAAGCCCACGTCTTCACAGGCCTTGACCTTGTTGCGCACGTAGACCTGGCTGGCGGGGTTGTCGCCCACCAGGATCACGGCCAGCCCAGGCTTGAGGCCCTTGGCCGTGAGCGCGGAAGCGCGCTGGGCGACTTCGGCGCGCAGTTGCTTGGACAGGGCATTGCCATCAATGAGTTGGGCGGTCATGGGGGGCTCCGAGGCGGGAAACAGTGAGAGCGGGGGGCTCAGGAATGGAAAAAGGCCGCTGTCGGGCGGCCTTCGAGGGCTGGGGCGCGGGCCTTACTTGGTGGCCGCGGCAGGGGGCTGCTGGTTGGCGCCCAGGGCGATCTTCAGCAGGTCGGCCACGGTGTTGGCGTTGAGCTTTTCCATGACGTTGGCCCGGTGAGCCTCGACGGTCTTGATCGAAATGCCGAGATCATCCGCGATCTGCTTGTTCAGCCGACCGGCCACGATGCGCTCCAGCACCTGGGCTTCGCGGGTGGTCAGGCGAGACAGCAGGGCCTCGCGGCTGGCGGCCTCCTGGGATTGCGAGAACGCGGCACGGGCCTGGTCCAGCATGCGCTCAACCAGGGCCACCAGGGCGTCTTCCTTGAAGGGTTTTTCGATGAAGTCCATCGCGCCCTTTTTCATGGTGTTCACCGCCATGGGCACGTCACCATGCCCCGTGATGAACACGATGGGCAGAGGCGACTTGCGCTCCAGCAGCTTGTCTTGCAGTTCAAGACCGCTCATGCCATCCATGCGGATGTCGGCGATCAGACAGGCCACTTCACGGGGATCAAAACGGGCGAGGAACGACTCGGCGGAGTCAAAGCAACGAACGCGGTAGTCCTTGCCTTCCAGCAGCCACTGCAGTGAATCGCGGACGGCCTCGTCGTCGTCCACCACATAGACCGTGCCTTTTTTCGGAATCAAGCTCATGGGTTGTCAGCCTGCAAGTTGTTTGAATGGGGCGGGGCCGCGTCTGCGGTCACCTGTGGATCGATGGGCAGCGTGAAGCTGAATCGACATCCGACCGTCACGGAATCATTGTAGAGGTTCTCTGCCTTGATGCGACCGTGATGGGACTCGATGATAGACCGGCACAGACTCAGGCCTATCCCTAAGCCCTCGGCTTTGGTGGAGTGGAAGGCTTCGAACAGGCGCGCCAGCATGTCTTCTTTCATGCCCGGGCCACTGTCGGTGACGGTGAATTCCACCACATCGCCTTGCTCTTCGGTGCGGCGCTGCTGCACCCGCAGGTCGATGGTGCGCCGCGATTGAGGCATGTTGGCCGTGTCGATGGCTTCAGCGGCGTTTTTCAGCAGGTTGAGCAAGACCTGCTCGATCAGGATGGGGTCGGCCGAGAGCTGGGGCAGGCGGTTGGCCACGACGGTGTTGAGGGTGACGCGGCGGCGTTTCATCTCGAACATGGCCAGGTCCGTCACAGCATCGGTGATGTCGCGCACGCGACAGGGCTGCCGCTGAGGCTCTGATCGCTTCACGAACTGACGGATGCGGTGGATGATCTGGCCCGCGCGCTGGGCCTGGCGTGCGGTTTTTTCCAGAGCCCCCACCAACTGCTCGTTGTCGATGTTGCCGTTTTGAACCCGGCTGATCAAACCACTGCAGTAGTTGGAGATGGCCGCCAGCGGCTGGTTGAGCTCGTGCGCCACGGTCGACGCCATTTCGCCCATGGTGATGAGCCGGCTGGTGAACTGGGCTTTTTCGGCCTGGCGCGCGGCGGCGTCTTCGGCCATCTTGCGGTCGGTGATGTCGGTGGCGATGAGCATCTGGGCAAGGTTGCCGTCGGTCCACTGGATGTAGCGCGCACGCACGTCAAACCATTTTTGCGCGCCGTCCAGGAACACCTCTCGGGTGTCGCTGCCGGCGGTGGTCAGCGCCTGGGTGGGCAGGCCACCAAAGTCATCCACGGATTCGTCTCCATCGATGATTTCGTCGGGCATCACCTCGCCGCCGGTGAGCTGGGCGTGGGCATCCGGGTTGGCGCCAAACCACAGCCGATAAGACCGGTTGGCGAAGAGCAGCTCTCCGCGCTGCACGGACACCACCGACACGGCCGCATCGAGTCCCTCCAGCACGGTGGTGAAGCGCTCATGGGCCGCGGTGAGCTGGTCGCGCACGCGCTTGGCCTCGGTGATGTTGGTAACCGAGGTCATCCAGCCCGTTTGATCCCCCTGGGCATCAATGAGGGGCGACACATACAGGCGGGCGTCAAACTGGCTGCCGTCGCGCCGTTGCATCACCACCTCGATGCCGCCCATCGGGCTGCGGCCCAGCAATTCTTGCTGGAACATGCGGTTGAACTCGTCCAGGCGGTCTTTGGGCCAGTAGGGATAAGGCGGCACGCAGCCGATCAGCTCTTCTTCAGAAAAGCCGGTCATGGCGCAAAAGGCCGGGTTCACGTAGGTGATGCGGCCTTCGAGGTCGATGGTGCGCATCCCGGTGAGCATGGAGTTCTCCATGGCCCGGCGGAAGTTGGTTTCCTGCACCAGGGTTTTCTGAATTTCGGTGCGGCGTCGCATGTGGCGCAAGGTGCCCATGAGGGTCCACACGGTGAGCACCGACAGGGCCACCACCATCCAGAACAAGGTGTTGCCGATCAGGTTGGACGAGGTGCGAAACCCCATGCCACGCAGGATCAGGCCATTGCCCACCGGGGTGACGACCACCTCGTGCACGAAGGTGGGGCGCGCGGCGCTGTCTTTGTCGATGCCGACATAGCCAGTGAGGGCGGTGCCGTCCAGGGTGACCAGGCTCATGGCGTGCCGGCTGGCGATTTCCTGGGGCACCAGGTAACGCATGAGCGGGTCCAGCGCGTACTCGGCCACGATGGTGCCGTTCACGCCAGAGCGCTCCAGCACCGGGATGTGCACCTGGATGACGCGCGCGCCGGTGGCGTTGCGAAATGGGTATGAATAAGACGGCTGCAAGCGGTCTTTGGCCAGCCGGAAGGCTTCAACGGGCTCCTGGGCGTCTTTGAAGGGGTCGTAAATGTCGCTGGGCACCAAAGGCGTGGCACCGGGGCTGCCTGCAGGATTGATGCTGAGTGTGCTGGCGTCCAGCGGCAGGCTCAAGGTGCTGCGGGCCGCACGAATCTGCCGGTCGGCCGTGACCCAGGCCACACCCACCAGCTCGGGACGGGATCGGATGAAGTCGCCCGCTTGTTGCAGGAATGGCGCAAGCTGAGCAGGGCGCAAGGTGGTTTCGCGAGCGATCCGGGTGAGTTGCTCCTGGTTTTCTAGCAAACGCAAGCGGACTTGCTGCTGCACCACCTCGGTGTCACGTTTGACGGCCTCTTGCTCGCGCTCGAGTTCTTCGTTGCGCAGGTACCAGAAGGCCGCAATGATGGCCGCCAGGAACAGCAACACCGACACCAAGGGGCCCAATGTGGCGTACCGGTCTTGTTGACTGGGGCTCTGGCGACGCCACCAGCGCCAGAACAGGCGGCTGGTTTGTCCGCCGGCTTGCGCGCGGCGTTGACCAGGGGAGGGGGGCAATGTTGCAGGAAACACCATGGCGACATTATCCGTGTGGGTTCCCGCACTTGGCAGAGGAAGAACTCGGCGTATGCTTTTCGTGTTTTGCAATACCACCCCTGTTGCAGAAACACTTCGCAACCCCCTGGTTCCCCCGTTTATCCACGATCTGGAACCTGGACGTGTGTCCATACTGGTGCACACGCCCAACGCACAGGAGACTGACCCCATGTCTGCCCACGATCCGCTGCCGTCATCGGCCCTGGACCTGGATCCCGAAGAGACCCGAGAATGGCTTGACGCCTTGACGGGCGTGATCGAGACGGAGGGGCGATCTCGCGCCCATGACCTGCTTGAGACCTTGCTGGACCATGCCCGGCAGGCGGGCATTGACCTTCCTTTTTCTGCCACGACGGCCTACGTCAACACCATTCCGGTGGAAGACGAGGCCCATCACCCTGGCAACCTGGAGATTGAAGAGCGCCTGCGCAGCTACATGCGCTGGAACGCCATGGCCATGGTGGTGAGGGCCAACCGACATAATCCGCCCGATGGGGGCGATCTCGGCGGTCACATTTCCTCCTTCGCGTCCTTGGCGACCATGCTGGGCGTGGGTTTCAATCACTTCTGGCACGGTGACACGCCGGACCATGGCGGCGACCTGCTCTACATCCAGGGGCACTCGGCCCCGGGCATTTACGCCCGTGCCTTCATGGAGGGGCGCCTCAGCGAGGAGCAACTGGCCAACTTCCGCCAGGAAGTGGGGGGCAAGGGCTTGTCGAGTTATCCGCATCCCAAATTGATGCCCGAGTTCTGGCAGTTTCCCACCGTGTCGATGGGCCTGGGGCCCATCATGGCCATCTACCAGGCGCGGTTCCTGAAGTACCTGCATGCCCGGGGCCTGGCCGACACCTCCAAGCGCAAGGTCTGGGTGTTCTGCGGCGATGGCGAGATGGACGAACCCGAATCGCTGGGCGCCATCGGCTTGGCCGCCCGCGAAAAGCTCGACAACCTGATCTTCGTCATCAACTGCAACCTGCAGCGCCTGGACGGCCCGGTGCGCGGCAACGGCAAGATCGTGCAGGAGCTGGAAGGCGAGTTCCGTGGTGCCGGCTGGAACGTGATCAAGCTGCTGTGGGGCTCGTACTGGGACCCGCTGCTGGCGCGTGACAAGGACGGCATCCTGCGCAAGATCATGATGGAGATGGTCGACGGCGACTACCAGGCCTGCAAGGCCAATGATGGTGCCTTTGTCCGCGAGTGCTTCTTTGGGCGCCACCCCAAGACCGCCGAGATGGTGGCCCGCATGTCCGATGACGACATCTGGCGCCTGAACCGTGGCGGCCATGACCCGCAGAAGGTGTACGCGGCCTACCACGCGGCGGTGAACCACGCCGGTCAGCCCACCGTGCTGTTGATCAAGACGGTCAAGGGCTTTGGCATGGGCAAGAGCGGCGAAGGCAAGAACACCGCTCACCAGACCAAGAAGCTGACGGACGAAGACATCAAGGCCTTCCGTGATCGCTTCAACATTCCGGTGGCCGACGAAGACATCGAGAAGCTGCCGTTCATCAAGCCGGCGCCCAACACGCCCGAGATGAGCTATCTGCTGGAACGCCGCGCCGCCTTGGGTGGCTCACTGCCCAAGCGCCGCCCCAAAGCCGATGAAACCTTGGTCGTGCCGGGGTTGGATGCCTTTCAAAGTGTGCTGGAGCCCACGGCCGAAGGCCGCGAGATATCGACCACCCAGGCCTTCGTGCGCTGCCTGACGCCGCTGCTGCGTGACAGCAACCTGGGGCCGCGCGTGGTGCCCATCCTGGTGGACGAGGCCCGCACTTTCGGTATGGAAGGCCTGTTCCGTCAGATCGGCATCTACGCGCCGGAAGGCCAGAAGTACACCCCGGTCGACAAAGACCAGGTCATGTACTACCGCGAAGACAAGGCCGGCCAGATCCTGCAAGAGGGCATCAACGAAGCGGGCGGCATGAGCTCGTGGATCGCTGCGGCCACGTCGTACTCGACGAACAACCGCGTGATGATCCCGTTCTACATCTACTACTCGATGTTCGGGCTGCAACGCATTGGCGACCTGGCCTGGGCTGCCGGCGACATGCAGGCACGCGGTTTCCTGCTGGGCGGCACGTCGGGCCGCACCACGCTGAACGGCGAAGGCCTGCAGCACGAAGATGGTCACAGCCAGCTGGTGGCCGGCACGATCCCGAACTGCCTGAGCTACGACCCGAGCTTTGCGCATGAAGTCGCCGTCATCATCCAGGATGGCTTGAAGCGCATGGTCGAGAAGCAGGAAAACGTTTTCTACTACCTGACCTTGCTGAACGAGAACTACGCGCAGCCCGGTCTGAAGACCGGCACCGAGGCGGAGATCATCGCGGGCATGTATTGCCTGCAGGATGCGGATGCCAGCAAACCCTTGCAGGTCAACCTGCTGGGCTCGGGCTCCATCTTGCGCGAGTCGATGGCGGCCAAGGCCTTGCTGGAGGCCGAGTGGGGGGTGGGTGCCCACGTGTGGAGCTGCCCGAGCTTCAACCTGCTGGCCCGCGATGGTCAGGATGTGGAGCGCTGGAACCTGCTGCACCCCACCGATGTGCCTCGCGTGCCCTTCGTCACGAAGCAGCTTGATCGCACCGAGGGTCCGGTGGTGGCCTCGACCGACTACGTCAAGGCCTTGCCTGAGCAGATCCGCGCCTACATCCCGAAGGATGAAGAAGGCAGGGTGCGTTCGTTCAAGGTGCTGGGCACCGATGGCTTTGGTCGTTCCGACTTCCGTTACCGATTGCGCGAGCACTTCGAGATCAACCGCCACTACATCGTGGTGGCGGCGCTCAAGAGCCTGGCCGATGAGGGCCGGTTGCCGGTGTCGAAGGTGGCCGAGGCCATCAGCCGCTATGGCATCGACACCGACAAGGTGAACCCGCTGTACGCCTGAGATCGATCTGGAACGGAGCTTCAACATGCCTACGATTGAACTGACCGTCCCGGACATCGGGGACGTGAGTGATGCAGCGGTCATCGAACTGCTGGTCAAGCCCGGCGACACCGTGCGCGCCGAACAAAGCCTCATCACCATCGAGTCGGACAAGGCCTCGATGGAGGTGCCTTCTTCCCAGTCCGGCGTGCTCAAGGAGTTGCGCCTGAAGCTGGGTGACAAGGTCAGCCAGGGCTCGGTGATCGGGGTGCTGGAGGTGTCTGAAGGCGGCACATCTGCCGCTGTACCTGCGACTGCGTCAGCACCAGCACCAGCACCTGCGCACACAGCAGCGCCTGCACCTGCGCCCGTCGCTGCATCTGTGGCGGCACCCGCACCCCTGGTCGACACGACGCCGCGCACCAGCCCCACCGCGGCCCTGCCGCCTGCCGAGCCCCCAGCCAACGGGCAGGTGGCCCACGCTTCGCCCTCGGTGCGGCGTTTTGCACGCGAATTGGGTGTCGACGTGGCCAAGGTGCCGGGTACCGGCCCCAAGGGACGCATCACCCACACCGATGTGCAGAACTTCGTCAAGGGCGTGATCGCGCAGGTGACTTCCGGTGCCTCGCCCGCTGCGTCTGGCGGTGCTGGCAGCGCCGACCTGGGCGGCATGACCTTGCTGCCCTGGCCCTCGATCGACTTCACGAAGTTCGGCGCAGTAGAGCGCCAGCCACTGTCGCGCATCAAGAAAATCTCGGGCGCGAACCTGCACCGTAACTGGGTGCGCATCCCGCACGTCACCAACAACGAAGAGGCCGACATCACCGAGCTGGAGGCCTTCCGTGTGCAGCTCAATGGTGAGCATGCCAAGGCGGGCACCAAGTTCACGATGCTGGCTTTCCTGCTCAAGGCCTGCGCGGTGTCGCTGCGCAAGTTCCCGCAATTCAATGCTTCGCTCGATGGCGATGACCTGGTGCTCAAGCAGTACGTGCACATCGGCTTCGCGGCCGACACGCCCAATGGTCTGGTGGTGCCGGTGATCCGCGACGTGGATCAGAAATCGTTGAGCCAGTTGGCACTGGAGACCGCCGCCTTGGCCGCCAAAGCCCGCGAAGGCAAGCTGACGCCGGCCGACATGAGCGGCGGTTGCTTCTCGATCTCGTCGCTGGGCGGCTTCGGGGGCACGACCTTCACGCCCATCATCAACGCGCCCGAGGTGGCCATCCTGGGCGTGTGCCGCTCGGCCATGAAGCCGATCTGGAACGGCAGCGAGTTCGTGCCGCGCCTGATGCTGCCGCTGAGCCTGAGCTACGACCACCGCGTCATCGACGGGGCGTCTGCGGCCAAGTTCAACGCCTACCTGGCGGCGCTGCTGGCGGACTTCCGCCGCGCTCTGGTGTAAGGGGCAACGACATGGCATTCATCGACATCCCCGTGCCCGACCTGGGCGACATCGCCGACGCGGCGATCATCGAGATCCTTGTCAAACCTGGCCAGACCGTGGCCGCCGAGCAAAGCCTGATCACCCTGGAGTCCGACAAGGCCTCCATGGAGGTGCCGTCGCCCCAGGCCGGGGTGGTGGGCGAGATCAAGGTCAAGCTGGGCGACCGGGTGGGGCAGGGGCATGTGATCCTGACGCTGGACGTGGCGAGCGCAGGGGGAGTGGCCGCTGCGGCGCCCGCTCCTGCTGCACCTGTTGCGGCACCGGCGGCATCACCGTCACCCCAGTCTTCACCGCAACCTGTTGCCCAGCACGCGGTGTCAACGGCCTCCATCCCGTCCGACACCGATTGCGACGTCCTCGTGCTCGGTGGCGGACCCGGTGGCTACAGCGCAGCCTTCCGTGCCGCCGACCTGGGCCTCAAGGTCATCCTGGTCGAGCGTTACGCCGAGCTGGGGGGCGTGTGCCTGAACGTGGGCTGCATCCCCTCGAAGGCGCTGCTGCACGTGGCCGCCGTGATGGACGAGGTCAAGCACTTCGACGCCCTGGGTGTGAGCTTTGGCGAGCCCACGCTGGACCTGGCCAAGCTGCGCGCGCACAAGTCGGGCGTGACGGGCAAGCTCACGCAAGGCCTGGCGGCCATGGCCAAGGCCCGCAAGGTCGAGGTGGTGCGCGGCTACGGCAGCCTGGTCGACGCGCACACGCTGGAGGTCGAGTTGACCACGGGCAGTGCGCAAGACAAGACCGGCGAGAAGCGCAGCCTGCGCTTCAAGCGCGCCATCCTGGCCGCAGGCTCGCAGGCTGTGCGGCTGCCATTCATGCAGGAATCAGGACTGGACAAGGACCCACGCGTGGTCGACTCTACCGGCGCCCTGGCGCTGGCCAGCGTGCCCAAGAAGATGCTGGTCATCGGCGGCGGCATCATCGGTCTGGAGATGGGCACGGTGTACTCGACGCTGGGCGCCCGCATCGACGTGGTCGAGATGGGCGATGGCCTCATGCCGGGCGCCGACCGCGACCTCGTCAAGGTGTGGGACAAGGTCAACGCGCACCGCTTTGACCGCGTCATGCTGGGCACCAAGACGGTGGCGGCCGAGGCCACACCCGAAGGCATCAAAGTGAGCTTTGCTGCCGCCAAGGAAGGCGAGCCGGCGCCGGAACCCGCCGTGTACGATCTGGTGTTGCAGGCCGTGGGCCGTTCGCCCAATGGCCGCAAGATCGGCGCCGACCAGGCGGGGCTGGTGGTCAACGAGCGCGGCTTCGTGCCCGTGGACAAGCAGATGCGCAGCAACGTGCCCAGCCTGTTCGCCATCGGTGACCTGGTAGGCCAGCCCATGCTGGCGCACAAGGCCGTGCACGAAGGCCACGTGGCGGCCGAGGTCATTGCGGGTGAGCTGTTGGGCGACGAGAAACTGGCCCGCGTGGCGTTTGACGCCAGCGTGATCCCCAGCGTGGCCTACACCGACCCTGAGATTGCCTGGGTGGGCCTGACCGAAGACCAGGCCAAGGTGCAGGGCAGGGCGGTCAAGAAGGGGCTCTTTCCCTGGGCGGCTTCTGGACGCGCGCTGGCCAACGGCCGCTCGGAGGGCTTCACCAAGCTGCTGTTTGATGCCGAAACGCACCGCATCGTGGGTGGTGGCATCGTGGGCACGCACGCGGGCGACCTGATCGGCGAAATTGCGCTGGCCATCGAGATGGGCGCCGACGAGGTGGACATCGGCAAGACCATCCACCCGCACCCCACGCTGGGTGAGAGCGTGGGGCTGGCTGCGGAGGCGGCGCATGGCACCTGCACCGACCTGATGCCGGTGCGCAAGCGCTGAGGCGTCGGCCTCAGGCGATCAGAACGGCAGCTTCAACGTCGGGGCGAAGATGGCGATGGTGCAACCCAGACCCACCGCCCAGACGATGGTGCGCGCGGCGCCAATGTTGGCCAGGTACATCGCGATGTAGACCAGGCGTGCGCCAATGAAAGCCATGGCCAGCATGTCGGTGCGGGCCTGATCCAGGCCGGCGAACTGCGCGGCCAGCACGGCAAACACGAACAAGGGCAGGGCCTCGAAGCCGTTGTTTTGGGCGGCGGCGGCGCGGGCCTTCCAGCCGGTTTGCTTGGCGGCCCAGTCGCGCGGGTTGTTGTTGTCGTACCCGCCTTCGCTGCGGCGCTTGCCGGCAGTGGCGGCTTTGGCCAGGCCCATGGTGACGACGGGCAAGATGGCTGCGATCAGCACGCAGGTGTTGGCAATGCTCATGAAAGTCTCCTGTGGTGTGGCCTCTGAAGTGGGCCAGGCGGACACATTCTAGTTTGTGACAACGATTATTGTCGAATTTGACTTGTCTTGAAACGCCGTCAGGTGTTGCCGGTTCGCCAAGTCCATGCCTGACATGGTCGCTGAACGTCAGCAGGCCTCAGTGAAAGTCCCGACTCTGCGTGGGCAGCTGCCCCAACAGCGGGCTGAGATCGTGCAGGTGGCCGGCGACCAAGTGGCACACCTCGCCCTGGCGTTGCCAGGTGCCATACACCGCCATCAGCCGGGCATGGATCAGGGTGTGGCGCTGTCTGACCTTCAAGGCGGGCCATACGATCACGTTGACCGTGCCGGTTTCGTCTTCCAGCGTCACGAAGACCACGCCTGAGGCCGTGCCAGGTTGTTGGCGCACCGTGACGATGCCGCAGGCGCGGGCCAGTTGCCCGTCACGACGTTGGCGCAGCGCTTCGGCAGACATCACCCGGTAGGGCACCAGCAAGGGTCTGAGCAGGGCCAGCGGATGGCTGCGCAGGGTCAGCCCCAGCGCCGCATAGTCATGGCTGACCTCTTCTCCCTCCGAGGCCTGGGGCAAGGCCAACGCCGCCTCATGGATGGGAGCATCGCGCAACAGCAGGGCGTCCGTGCGGCTGGCGGCCAGGGCCGCCCACATCTGCTGCCGGCGGTGCCCGGCCAGGCTGCTCAGGGCATCGGCCGAGGCCAGAGCGCGCACATCTTGCGGGCTCAGTTGCGCGGCCCGAACCAGGGCCTCCACCGAGTCGATCGCGGCCCCTTCCGGTGATGTCAGCTTGAGTCGCTCGATGCGCGCTGCGCCTTCTCGCGACAAGCCACTCAGCAGGCGCAGGCCCAGGCGCACGGCCAGTTGTTGGTCTTGGTGGGGGGAGTCGACCGATTGGATCGGCTCCAGGTGGCAATCCCACCGGCTGTGCAACACATCGGGTGGCCGCACCTCCACCCCATGTCGTCGTGCGTCCTGAATCAACTGGCTGGGGGTGTAGAAGCCCAAGGGCTGTGAGTTGAGCAGGCCCGCCAGGAAGGCCGCCGGCTCGTGTCGTTTCACCCAGGCGCTGGCATAAACCAGCTTGGCAAAGCTGGCCGCGTGCGACTCGGGGAAGCCGTACTCGCCAAAGCCCTGGATCTGCTGAAAGATCTGCTCGGCAAAGGCCGCTTCATAGCCGTTGGCCACCATGCCCTGCAGCACCTTGTCACGAAAACGATGTACACCCCCTTTGCGGCGCCAGGCGGCCATGGAGCGGCGCAGCTCATCGGCCTCGCCCGGGGTGAAGCCCGCGGCCAGCACCACGATCTGCATCACCTGCTCCTGAAAGATGGGCACGCCCAGGGTGCGCTGCAGTGCGGGCTTCAAGCCAGGCGGGTAGAGCACCAGCGAGGGGTCTTCGCGGCGCTGCAGATAGGGGTGCACCATGCCCCCTTGGATGGGCCCGGGACGCACCAGGGCCACCTCCACCACCAGGTCGTAAAAGCAGGCTGGCTTCAGGCGCGGCAGCATGCTCATCTGCGCGCGGCTTTCGATCTGGAACACACCAATGGTGTCGGCCTCCCACATCATCCGGTAAGTGGCCTCGTCTTCCAGCGGAATGTCTTGCATTTTGAAGGGGTGGCCACGTCGCTGGCCGACCAACGTCAGCGACTTGCGCAAGGCGGTCAGCATGCCCAGGGCCAGCACGTCCACCTTCATGAGGCCCAAGGCATCCAGATCGTCCTTGTCCCACTGGATGATGCTGCGCTCGGGCATGCTGGCGTTTTCAATGGGCACCATGCGGCACAAGGCACCCCGCGCCAGCACGAAGCCACCGGTGTGCTGGCTCAGGTGGCGGGGAAAGCCCTCCAGGGTCTGGCTCAGCTCCAGCCATTGGCGCACCACGCGGGCTTGCGGGTCAAAGCCCACCTCGGCCAGGCGCTGCGCCAGCACCTCGGCGCCCTCTGACCAGTGCAGGTTCTTGGCCGCCCTGTCCACATCGTCCTGGGGCAGGCCCAGTGCCTTGCCCACATCACGCAGGGCGCTGCGCTTGCGATAACTGATCACGGTGGCGGTCAACGCCGCCCGGTCTCGGCCGTACTTGCGGTACAGGTACTGGATGACTTCTTCACGACGCTCGTGCTCGAAGTCGACATCGATGTCAGGCGGCTCGTTGCGTTCTTTGGAGATGAAACGCTCGAACAGCAGGCAGCTTTCAGCCGGGTTCACCTCGGTGATGCCCAGGGCGTAGCACACCGCCGAGTTGGCCGCGCTGCCGCGCCCCTGGCACAAGATGCCCTGGCTGCGGGCAAATCGCACCGTGTCGTACACCGTGAGAAAGTACTTGGCAAAGCCCATCTCTGTGATCAGGGCCAGTTCTTTGTCCACCTGGATACGCACCGCGTCAGGGGCGCCGTGGGCATAGCGTTCTTTCAACCCTGCCTCGGTGAGCAGTTTCAGCCAGTGATCAGCCGTCTGCCCAGCCGGAACGATTTCGTCGGGGTATTCATACGTCAACTCATCAAGGCTGAAGGCGCATCGGGCCATCACATCCTGGGTGGCCTGCAGCAGCGGCACTGGATAGCGCTGTGCCAGGCGCAAGCGGCTGCGCAGGTGACGTTCGGCGTGTCGCTCCAGCGTCAAGCCGCACTGCGCCACCGGCTGTCCGGTGCGGATGGCGGCGAGCACGTCCAGCAGTGGTTTGCGTGATCGAACATGCATCAGCACATCACCGCAAGCCACCAGGGGGACACGGTTGGCGCTTGAAACCGCCTCCATGGTTTTCAACCACCAGGTGTCGTCCAGGCTGTGGTGCAACGACACGCCCAGCCAGCAACGACCTGCAAATTGTTGTCGCAGCCAACGGGCCTGCGCATGCAGCACGTCCATGGGTGCTTCGCGCGAGGGCAACATCAGCACCACACAGTCGCCCAGTTGGGCAGGCTGGAGGTCATGGCGCGACAGCGTGGCCAAGCCCTTGCCTTCAACCGCGCGGCGCAGTCGGGTGATGAACTCACACAGCAGGCCATAGCCCAGACGGTGACAGGCCAGCACCACCAGGGTGAATGGCACCAGGTCTTGCACCTCGAACTGGCTGCCGATGAGCAACTGGAATGAATCTGCGCCAGGCACTTGAGCGCGTCGAGCTTCGCGCAGCGCCAAATGAGCGCGCACGACCCCGGCCAGGCTGCCATGGTCGGTCAAGGCCAGGCCGGTGTAGCCCAAAGCCAAGGCCCGCTGGATCAGTTCTTCAGGGTGAGAGGCCCCATGCAGAAAGCTGAAGTTCGAGCGCGTGACCAGCTCCGCATAAGGCGGCAGCCCCGGGCGTTCGGGCTTGAGTTGCATGCCTGGGCCTCCTCAGGCAAAAAAGCCATGCAGAAACCACGGCGACCCCGCATCGTTCGGACCTGTCCGTTGCTTGAACACCCACAGCAAACCAGCCTGTGGACTGCTGGCCAGGTAGTAGTCACGCACGACCAGCGCGCCCGGAGCCTCATCCCACCAACCCGCCTCCACACGGTGCGGTCCGGCCAACAAGGTGAGTGGTCCCTGGTAATGCGGCTGTTCACCCCGCGCGTGGCCTGCATCGATCAGTGTGAGCCTGATGGGGGTGGGTAGCAACCACGAAGGGTGTGTGCCGTGCTGAGGGCCCGATGGAGGCACTGACTTGACCGTGTCAAGGGCTGGCCAGGCCTGCCACGCTTGCGTGCATTCGATGCGGTGGTCGGGTCTCAGCCCCCCGCGTCGCAGGCCTGTGGTTCCCAGGCGCACGCTGACCCTGTCCATCCAGTCCAGCCAGCGCTCGCGCCGGGCCTGCACGTCTGCTGCCGAACGTGTGTTGTGCCCAAGCGCTGCGGTGGTGCATTCTTGAAACAGGGTGTTGTTGGCGCGCGGTACGGGCTGAAAGTCGCTGCTGCACAAGGTCAGGTCGCTGACCGGCGCGCTCAGGGTGAGTCGAGCCAGATGCTCGGCCACCAGGTGCTCCAGACGACCGACTTCCTGGGTGGCGCTGGACAAGCGCACCGTGTGTTGCCCATCGCGCGCGCCGTCGTGATTGCGCCAGGCGTGTCGCCATCCCAGTTGCAGGCTGCACACCCCCAGATGTCGAGCTTGCAGCCAGCGGGCCAAGGCTTGCAGCAAAGGCCGCCAGTGGGTGATCAGCGCTGGGGCCGCATCTTGTGCATGCGGCAATTCGCACTGGGCCTCGAAGCCTGGTGGGGCTTGCAGCCACTGCAAAGGCTGCGGACACCGTCCGGTGGCCTGATCCAGGGTGCGGAGGATGCCATCACCAAATCGGCGCGCGAGGCCTTCACGGGGCAGCTTGAGCACATCGCCCACCGTGTGACACCCCAGCCGCGACAGGGCATGTGCATGGCGCCCCACCGCATGCAGACTGCGCAGGGGCAATGCCGACAAGCGTGCCCGCGGGGCAGGCCCCCAGCCCTCGATGGGGTGCAACTGGCGTGCTTGCGCGCAGGCGGCCAAGGCCGTTCGCGCCCACGCCCAGCCAGTCATGCCATGGTGACGGGCGCCATCAGCGACCAGGGCATGCAGACGCTCCAGGCCACCAAACAGCCTTGCACTGGCCTGCACTTCCAGCACCAGGCAGTCTTCCAGCCAGGCCACCTTGGGCGTGAACTGAAGCGCCCAGGCCACGCAGGTGTCTGCTGGGCCATCAGCCTTGAGCGATGGCGGCGTGCGGTGAGCGAGTGCGATCCAGTGCAGCATGGGATGCACCTTGCAGCGGCGTGTGCAGGGGCGCAGACCCTGGAGGGGTCATGGGCAGCAGTCGGGCCAAGGACACGGGCCAGACGGGCAGCACGATGGGGTGCGGCCAGGGACTGCCGCGTCGTTTGAGCAGGCGAACCTGCAGCGGGTGAGGGCATGGCCCCAGGTGCAGGCTCAGGCGCAATGGCGCTGCAGAGGGCAGTTCGGCTGCCTGCAAACCCCGAAAACCGAAGAACAGACCGCCATGGTGTGCGGCCACGGCCTGCAAGCGGCGCACAACCTGGGTGGGTGTGTGTGGCAGCCAGGCCAGGATGGCGCTGAAGCAGTCGGCTTTCAGGGCCTGGTCAATCACCCACAGGCGATCGCTGTGTGCATGGGCTTCAGCCCATTGAATGCTGTCAGCAGGAATGCGCCAGGACTGCAGTCCCAGCAAGCCAGGCTCATGGGGCGGGTTGACCAGCAGCACGGGTGACTGTGCGCTGGCCAGGGGCGACAAGGCGGGGCCCAGCAAGCGCCATTCGCCCTGGCCGGCTTGTGTTTGCAGGATTTCAGTGAGGCAGCCGATGGGCCAGCCGCCTCCTGGCAGGGCGGTGTCCAGGGAGGCGTGGCCACTGGGGAGCACCCGCACGGGGGCCGACGCCTGGCCATGACCAGGCCAGACCGCTTGCCGAAGGTGATCGGGCAGGGCGACAGAGCGAACAACAGGGCGGCTCACAGGGCGGATCAATGGCCCCTGGAAGGACGGACTCGAAGACATTTGAATACTGTACATGCATACAGTACTTTTGTGTGAATTTCCATTCGATCCTGACCGTGCCAGCCAAGCCTGTCGGCTTTTGGCAAAATAGATGCCCCTGAGGAAAACCAATGTCCAGTCCAGAACCCGCCAAGCAGACCCCAGCCCAGCCTGTCACACCCGTCACGGCCGCGCTGGTCGATTTGCTGGCCGAAGCCCGTGTTCCCACCGAGCACGGCACCTTCACCATGAAGTTGTTCAAGGAGAAGTCCACGGGGCTGGAGCATGTGGCCATGGTCATGGGCGATGTCCAGGGCAGTGCGCTGGTGCGGGTGCACTCCGAGTGCATGACCGGTGATGTGTTTGGCTCTTTGCGCTGCGATTGCGGCCCCCAGTTGCAGTTCGCCATGAGCGAAATCGGCAAAAAGGGGCAGGGCGTGGTGGTGTACCTGCGGCAAGAGGGCCGCGGCATCGGTCTGGCCAACAAGCTCAAGGCCTACCAGTTGCAAGATCAGGGCATGGACACGGTCGAGGCCAACCTGCACCTTGGTTTTGCGGCCGACCTGCGCAACTTCGATGTGGCGGCTCAGATTCTGGACTATCTGGGCGTGTCGTCCGTGCACCTCATGACGAACAACCCGCGCAAGGTCGACACGCTGCGCCAGCATGGGGTCAAGATCGATGAGCGTGTGCCTGTGCGAAGCGACGTTCAGTCTGAAAACGAGCGGTACCTGGGCACCAAGGCCCGAAAGCTCGGACACCACATCGACTGGCTGGGCTGAGTTTTTGCCATGGCCACCACGCCATCACGCATCGACATGAGTCTGCGCGAGCAGGTGGCTCGCCGCAGCACCTGGGTGAGCATGGTGGTCAACACCGTGCTCACCCTGGCGCAACTGTGGGTGGGCATGGTGTCGCGATCACAGGCCCTGGTGGCCGATGCCATCCATTCCTTGTCTGACCTGATGTCGGATGTCATCGTGCTGCTGGCCAATCGCCAAAGCCACAAGGCGGCGGACGCTGATCATCAATACGGACATCAGCGTTTCGAGACGGCTTCATCGCTGGTTCTGGGTCTGTTGCTGCTCGGTGTCGGTGCGGGCATGGTGTGGCGTGTGGTGCCTTATCTTTCACCTGAGGGGCCGTCGAATGTGGTCGTTGACCCCTTGGCCCTGTATGTGTCGGTGTTCACGCTGCTGTGCAAGGAAGGGCTCTTTCGCTACCTGCTGCATCAGGCCGAGAAAGTGCGCTCCAGCATGCTGGTGGCCAATGCCTGGCACTCGCGCTCTGATGCGGCCTCGTCCCTGGTGGTGGCGCTGGGCATCGCTGGCAACCTGGCGGGCTACCCGGTGCTGGACGCCGTGGCTGCCCTGGTCGTGGGCCTGCTCATCTTGCGCATGGGCGGTCAATTCGCCTGGCGGGCGCTGGACGACCTGATGGACAGGGCTGCCGACACAGAGCATGTTCAGCAAATCGAGCAGGCGGTGCGCGACACCCCAGGTGTTCTGGGGTTCCATGACTTGCGTACACGCAAGATGGGCGACCTGATTCTGGTTGATGTGCACATCGAAGTGCAGGGCGAACAGTCTGTGGCGCAGGCGCATGACATTGCCGTGGCGGTCCACCAGCGCATTTTGGCGTGTGGCGCGCCCGTGCTGGATGTGATGACTCACCTGGATCCGGCTTGAGGACTGCTCAGGCCGCGATGCCCATGGTGTCGTGAAGCACGACCCGGTTGCGGCCAGCCGACTTGGCCTCGGACAAGGCCTGCTCGGCGGCATGTATCAGCGATTCTGCAGTCCGCTCGGTGCTGGCCTGATCAACCACCGCACCAATGCTCACCGTCACGTAGCGCGAGGCCGCCGACGCGGCATGCCGAACGCCCATGGATGACACCGCCTGCCTGATGCGCTCTGCCAGAGCACCAATGCGGGACTTGGCATCGTCAGGCAAGAGCACCACGAACGTGTCATCGCCATACCGTGCCACCCGGTCGTCGGCACGCTTGATGCAATCCTGAATGGACTGCCCGACCTGCCGCAAGCAACTTTCACTGGCCATCAGTCCGTAGCGATCGTGATAGCGTTTGAAGTGGTCGATGTTGATCATCAACAGCCCAAGATCGCCACGGTGCAGCACTTGATGTTGCCACGCCAGCGGAAGACGCTCTTGAATATGGCGGCGATTGAACAGCCCGGTGATCGGGTCGGTGCGGGCCAGATCTCGCAGGCGTTGATGGGTGGTTGTCAACTCATGCACCACGGCGCGTTCGCGCAACAGCAGCAGATGTCGGCGGCGTTCGTCGCGCTCCATCACGTAGTTCGCCACCAGCGTGAACAGGGCCATGCTCAGGATGAGCGATGCAATGGCCGGCAGCATGTTGAGGTCAAAACCTCCGGCCAGCCAGGCGGTCAGCACATGCATGCTCAGCACGCATGCGCTGAACAGCACCGCCCACCAAAAGCGCAGTCGTTGCACGGTGTTGCCGTACACCAAAACGACCATGAATCCCGAGTGGTAGTACGCCGTGTAGCGCATCTCCGTTGAAAACAGGATGAATGAGAGGCTGCCAGCGGCCAGAAGCCCACCGGTGATGGCCAACAGGTCATAAATCGAAGGCATCACCCGCTCGATGCGGTCAAAACTGCCACGCCAGACATGCCACAGGAAGATGATGGACAGCGGTGTGAACAGCAGAATTCGCATCACCAGCGCCAGCATGAAAGCTTCCGGCGCCATGAGGTAGTCGGCCACCAGGAAGCCGTTGTACACCAGCAGCGATACCAGCCCACTGAGTAAAAACTGTCGCTTGCGCTCGTGAACGGTGTCGCGCAGGAAGGTGCGCTCCAGGTCCACCGGAAAGCGCAGCCACGGAAAGCCTTGCTCCAGCAGGCGATCGATGCGCTGGGTGTCGTACAAAGGGGCACGCGACTCACTCATGTCGGCTCACCCATCCGTCCCGAAGGCAAACACCGTGTTGCCGCCCTGTTGTTTGGCCTGCCTCAAGGCCTCGTCGGCCGCCGCAATCAGTTGGGCCGAGGTGGCGTGCGGCGCATCCGGGCGCATGCTGGCCACCCCCACGCTCACGGTCAAGCAGGTGGTGGGCGACAGCGGGTGAGGCACCTGCAAGGCTTCCACGCCGGTGCGGATGCGCTGAGCCGTGGCGGCGGCATGGGTGATGTTTTGTCCTGCCTGCAGCAAAGCGAATTCTTCGCCACCATAGCGCGCCAGAAAATCTTCGGGCTGCAGGACATGGTTTCTAAGCATGGCTGCAATCCGTTGAAGGCAGCCGTCACCTTCTTCTTGCCCCACCGACGTGTTGTAAGCACGAAATTGATCCAGATCCAGCAGGATCATGGACAAAGGCTGACCTGCGGTTTGTGCGCGCTGCCACGCCGTTGCCAGCGTGTCTTCGAAATGGTGCCGGTTGGGCAGGTCGGTCAGTGGGTCATGGCGAGAGGCCGCATTCAATTGTGCGTTGGCCTGCATCAACTCTTCGCGCAGCCTGCGCTCGCGCAGCCGGATCAGCCAGGTTCGACGCTCGTCGAGTTCGAGCGTCAAACATCCATACAAGGTAAACACACTCAGAGACAGCATCATGACCCCAGCAGGCAGCATCACCTCGCGTGGCGCCGAGGTGATTTGCAATGCCCCCCAGACGAACACTCCAAACACGATGATGTCGAGAAGCAGGGCCAGACCGAACCGGATTCGGGCCACCGTGTTGCTGAAGACCACGACAACGGCCAGGGATACCAGGTAAGGGCCGGCATTGGGGTGTTGGCTGATCACGCACAGGTAGGTGCTGATGCCTGCGGCCAAGAGCCCGGAGAACATGATCATGCCTTCACGTAGCCAAACCAAGGGCAGGCGGCTGACCATCAGCAGCAACAGCAGGGTGACCGGTGTGAACACGAACATGCGCAACATCACTGCCAGATCAAACTGATCCGGGATCATGACCGCATCCGCCACAAGTATCCAGTTGTACAGAAAGGCCACCACGACGCCGCTGGCCATGGTGACGTTCAGACGCCGTGTGGTGTGGTCGCGCATGAAGCGCGACTCAAGGGGCGCAGGTAGCCGCAACAAGCCCAGGCGCTTGTTCAGGAGGCTGTCAATGGTGCTGACACCCACGTTGGTCAGCGCCTCGGGAGGGCGCGTCAGTCCGGAAATCATGCTGCCGGGATCGTAGCGGATTGCCACCTGTTGGGGTCTTCGCAACACTTGTCGCTTACCCTGAGCCCAGGCCTGAAATGTGGCAAGCTGATAACCCACATCGTCGATTGTGAAACACCTTTTCCATGCTGTCAGAGATCCCGCCCTCGGCCGAGTTCGCAGCGCAGCATGATGAGCCCCCAGTAGGGCCGCCTGCCAGGGCCCATCTGCGCATGCGATGGCTGCTCATGGGGCTGGTGGGGCTGTTGCTGATGGCCGTTGCCTGGTGGGGGCAGCGGGAGTTGCAGACCTCTCGCTGGCAGGCCCGGTACATCCATGCCCATGCCGCCAAACTGGCGTATCAGCTCCAGCCGGGGCTGTCCGATCGCATCCGATTTCCTGCCCATGGCCCCTTCGACGTGCGCCTGGGGTATGTCGGGCTGCCTCAGTTCAGCGAACGCTTGCAACAGCAACGGTTTGCATTGACCGAACAGACCCGGTTCAATGATGCGCTGCTGGCTCATGTGGACCGTGGCTGGTTTGCGCCCTATGACGAAAAGACCCAGGCGGGCCTGACCGTGGAGGATTGCCGGGGCGAATCGTTCTATCGCTTCAGGTACCCCCACCGGGCTTACGCCCGATTCGACGACATCCCGAAGGTGGTCTGGAGCACCTTGCTGTACATCGAAAACCGCGACCTGCTGGACCCAGACCGTCCCTACATGAATCCAGCGGTCGACTGGATACGTTTTGCGCGCGCAGCCGCCGGGCAAGCCGCGCAGGTGGTCAGTGATGATTTCGACACCCCGGGGGGCAGCACCCTGGCCACGCAGATCGAGAAATACCGTCATTCGCCAGGCGGCATCACCCAGGGTGGGCTGGAAAAGGTCAGGCAGATGGCTTCTGCGGCCGTGCGCGCTTATCAACCAGGTGAACGCACCCTGCCGGCACGTCGTCAACTGGTGCTGGAGTACCTCAACACCGTTCCGCTGTCGGCGGCACCGCGACATGGCGAAGTCAATGGCCTGGGCGATGGCCTGTGGGTGTGGTTCAACGCCGACTTTGCACAGGTCAACCAGCACCTCAGCCAGCCTTTGGGCGCAGGGGCTCAACAGCAGGCTCAAGGGCAATCCTTGCGCCGCGTCGTGGCGCTGATGATCGCGCATCGGCGCCCATCGTGGTACCTGGGCAAAGGGCGCCAGGACCTGGAGGACAGCACCTCGGCGTACCTGCGCCTGATGGCGCAGCAAGGCGTGATCAGCCCGGCATGGCGAGACGCGGCACTGGGTCAGGCCCTGAGGTTCAGGGACATGCGCCTGCAGCCGCCAGTCCAGCAGACCCAATCCGACAAAGGCAGCATGCTGGTGCGTGCCCGGTTGGCCCACGTTCTGCAAACGTCCCTCTACGAGCTCGATCGCCTGGACGTCAAGCTGCAATCCACGCTCGATGCCCGAATGCAGGAGTCGGTCAGCGCTTACATGGCAAAACTCACCCAACCGGCTTTTGCCCGAGCGCAAGGCCTGGTGGGGGAGCGCATGCTGTCGGGCAACACCTTGGGTGAGGTTCGTTACAGCTTCACCCTCATCGAGCGCACGCCACAAGGCAACAAGGTGAGGGTGCAGACCGACACCTCCGGGCAAGCACTGGACATCAACGATGGCAGCAAGCTGGAGCTGGGCTCTACCGCCAAACTGCGGGTGCTGACCACCTACCTGGAGCTGGTGGCCGAACTGCACCAGCGCTTGTCCGCCCTGGACGATGCCGCACTTCAAAAACAACCCATCGATGCGCGTGATGAGCTGAGCCGTTGGGCCGTGCAACATTTGCGGCAGTCAGACGATCGCAGTCTGCCGACCATGCTGGACGCAGCCCTTGAACGGCAGTTTTCAGCCAGTCCGGACGAATCGTTTTTCACCGGGGGGGGATTGCACGTTTTTGGCAATTTCAACCGAGACGACGACTCGCGCCACCCCACGCTGCGTGAATCGCTGCAGGCGTCCATCAACCTGCCGTTCGTGCGCTTGATGCGCGAGGTCGTCAGACACGTCATCCACCAGACCCCTGGCAGCACCGCCACCTTGCTCGGTGATGACAACGACCCGCGTCGTCGCGAATATCTGACCCGTTTTGCCGATAGGGAAGGGCAGGCCTTTGTGCGCAAGTTCTGGCGCAAAACCGAGGGGCGCCATACCGAAGCTCTTCGTGACGTGCTGCTGGATGGCTTGCGGCCGGACGCGGATCGCCTGGCGGCGGTGTTTCGCTTCATCGAACCGAACGCCTCGGTGGACGACCTGCGGCGCTTTCTTGACAAGCGGCTGAACCGCGCCGTCAACGCATCACAAGCGGCTGCCTTGTATGCGCGTTATGCCCCCGATGCCTACAGCCTGCCTGACCGTGGCTACATGGCCCGGGTGCACCCGCTGGAGTTGTGGGTGGTGAGCTACCGGCTGGCTCGGCCACAGGCCACCTTGTCCGAGGCCTTGCGTGACAGTGCGCAGCAACGCCAGGAGGTGTACGGCTGGTTGTTTCAGACCCGTGCCAAAGAAGCACGTGACACGCGCATCTACACCATGCTGGAGGTCGAGGCGTTTCTGGAAATCCACCGGCGCTGGGCGCGCCTGGGCTATCCGTTCGGCAGCCTGGTGCCATCCCTGGCCACGGCCCTGGGCAGTTCGGGCGACCGGCCCGCCGCACTGGCCGAACTGATGGGCATCATCGTCAACGATGGCGTGCGCAAAGGCACACGACGCATCCAGACCGTGCGCTTTGCGCAAGGCACGCCTTATGAAACGGCCTTCGAGCAACAGGCTTCAGACGCCGAGCAGGTGCTTCAGCCTGCCGTGGCTCACGCGCTGAAGAAGGCACTGTCCGAGGTGGTCGAGCGAGGCACGGCACGCCGTTTGTCGGGGGCCTTCGTGCTGGCCAATGAGCGTGTACTGGCCATGGGCGGCAAAACCGGTACCGGCGACAACCGCATTGTGGTGAAAGGCAAACCGGTGGCCTCATTGAACCGCACCGCCACCTTTGTGTTCTACCTGGGCGACCGACACTTTGGCACCATCACCGCGTACGTGGTGGGCCCGCAGGCCTCACGTCACCGATTCACCTCCGGCTTGCCGGTGCAGATCCTGCGTTCGATGGCGCCCATCCTGGGGCCACACCTCGAAGACGCTGTTGGCGCAGAGCGGGCATGTCCGGCTTGAGCGAGGACTTGGCGCTTTTCTGCTTTTGCTGACGTGTTCTTGAGTTGACATAATATACATCGTGGAAACTTTATCGTGCAGCACGTCGAATGCTGGCGGCAATGACCGGTCTTTTCCGGCGTTCCTGGTCGTGCGTGCCTTGCTGAAATTGGCCGCATGGCGCTACACAAAATGCCGCGCCAGATCCCGGGCTTCAGAGCGATCACCGAGGATCTAGGCGCCACCCCCAGGGACATTGCGCGATCGCTCGACGTGGGCCTGTCAACGGCCTACAGGTGGCTGCAAAACGATCAGGCACCCCGCATGGCGTGCCTGTCGCTTTTTTGGCTCACTCGCTGGGGTTTATCCCAGGTCGATGCCGAGCTGTTCAATCTGCACCAGGTGCACGCCGGGCATGCTGACGCACTGCAACGGCGTGTGCGTGAACTGGAAAGCCAGTTGTTGGCCATGCGCTTGAGCCACTTCACCGAAACGATCGAGCGAGTGGACCCCGAGCTGATCAAGCGCATCGAGCATGTGGCCTTGCCTGCCTGGTTTGACATTGAAACCGAACGGGTGGGCAACGGCAAAGAGAGCCGGGAAATGGTGCTTGATATCCGCCCGGCCGAGCATCAGAACCTCAAGGCCGGCCAGGCTCTTACACGCTGAGCGCGACCATCACCAGTCAGCGGTGAACCCTCTCTACTCGCGACTTCAAAGGCCCACCGCGCGGGGGCGCTGCCCCCCCGTCCAGCCCTGCGGGCTGCGCGGTCGCCCCCCCGGAGACGGGGCCCTGCCCCTTCTCCCCGCTGCCTTCGGCGCGGGACCCCTCTCCCCCGACTGCCCGGTCTAGACGAGAAAAAGCCCAGGCCAGGCAGGGCACGGCCAGGCGCTGTTCACAGACCGTGAACGTTCACGGCGTGTGAGCGTTCACGGTTCGTGAACCCTGGCCAGGCTGCCCCTCCAGTTGCCACGCCACGAAGAAGCCGCCCGCCGCTATGTCCTGGCACAGCGGCTTGGGCACATCGAGGCGCGTGCCTTGCTGTGTGTAGCACTGGCACTTTGTGGCGGACTGGATGCACGCGGCCGGATATGGCGCCCTCACCGGCTGTGTGACCTGGTCATACACCGGCGCGGTGTAGGCCAAGCCACGAATGCGGGGCTGATGAGCCTCGAACCACTCGACGGGGTTTGCAGGGCCTGCAGGACGCGCACCAATGTCACCAGTTGACGTGATAGGGGCCTGCTGTGGCTGGGGTTGTTCGCCGCCGCCGTCGCGCTGCTTGGTGAAGACGTGCACAACGTACCAGATGGCCGCAATGATGAGCAGCAGGGCCAGGGGCAAGATGAGGAGCTTCTTGGGGATGTTGCGCTTGATGGTGTGCAGCTCGCTGGACTTGTACCAGGCATAAGCGGCCTTGTTGTAGCGCCATTCATGCTGGATCGCGTCCTTGCGGGTCTTGTCGCAGTTTTCAACACAACGGGACCACTCGAACATGGCGCAGGCCTCGAGGCCGAAGCGACGCACGTGGTGAATGTGACGGCCGACGCGGCGCCTGATCGCGCTGTCGAGTTCCATCGGGTGTTGAGTGATGATGACAATGTCATGGCCGTAGTGACCAAGTTCTGCTATAGCCTCAACGTGGGGGGGGACTTTAGATCCGACAGGCCGAACAGGAAAAACCTTATGGGCCTCATCGATGACGATAAGGGAGCCAATTGGCAATTCATACCACTTTGTAGCATCAACAAGTTCTTGCCACGGCAAAGCAACTTTATCGAGTATTTCTATTCCGTGGTAATAGACTTGGCGCTTTTCTTTTTCTGAACGCTCTTTGAGCATGCAGATAGCGTGCAAGGTTTTGCCGTTACGAGGCAAACCCGTCATGAGTGTGACTGGTGCGCTCATCGTGTCACCCACCGTTTGATGGTGTCGCCCTGGAGGCCTCGAAGTGTCAGGCGGATTATCAGAGCGCTAAACAATATATTGACGCAGGTGCCAATTTGCAGGAGGCCCATATATTGCGCAATTTGGGCAAAGGTGGCGGCGCTGTCCAGGTAGCTAAACGCTGTTGTCCTGGCCGTGTTGATGAGCGTCGACACGCCACTGAAAACAGCAACGCCTATGCCGAGGCCGACCAGGACGCGACCGGCCATCGTAGAAGCAGCCTGGACAAGCCCGCCGATCAGTGCAGCAATGAATAAAGGCATTTGAACTTCCTCAAGTGAACGCAATGCGCGCACCGGCCAGGGTGGCGCCAGCAACCAGCATCCAGCCGATCAGCTCGATGTATGGGCACGCTGTGCTAATGGGGATCGTGAACGTGGCCACGCCGCCAACGTTGACCTCGATGTCACCGGGGCAACTGGCGGTGTATGGGTTGGTGGTGTTGAAGTCCCCGACAGCGCCGCTGATCACATCGGGCGTTGAGCCGCTGAGCGTGCCTGCGATGGCCTGCTGCGCAGTGGCCACCTGGGCACTGTCCGCCGGTGTGTCGAACTTACATAGCAGCTCGGCCGCAGCCCTGGCCTGCGCGCATTGAACAGCATCACCGTCACACGAGTAATTGCCACAAGCACCGCCCCAAGCCGTGGTTTTGCACAGCTGGCTGTTTGGGTTTTCTTCACAGAACGAGCCCTTGTCCTGCTCGGTGGTTTCCGTGGTTGTTACCTCGTCGCCATCGTCATTTGTCGTCGTGGTGGTCGTGGTCGTGGTGCAGGTGCCACCGGTGCATGTTGTCTGACTTGTCGACTGAGTGCCAGCGGTCGACGTTGTGGTGGTCTCGCCGTTTTCATTCGTAGTCTCGGTGGTTCCGGTCTTATCGGTGCCGGTGGTGACAGTGTTGCAAGGTACACATTTATCGACCGGTGTGCCATTAATTTCGCCTCTGGCCCGACAAGTGCCTTTTTGGCACTGTTGATCAGCTTCAGGGTTTGGCTGATCCTCTGGATTTTCCCGCGACTCGGTTTCACTACCATCGCACGCCTGTCCGGTATTTACCAGGAAATACGAACCTCCGCCCCTTGTATCAAACCCGGCTTCATATTTACAACCGAGCGTGCATACGTACTGAGCCTTACCGTCGGTAATGGTCGCCAGCTGCTCACCAGCAAGGCACTCGGAAGGGCCGAGATTCACAATTGGCACCGTCCAGGTCATGGTAGTGGCCGGATAGTTTGGGCAATTAGGATGACCACCTCGTGTGATCTGCATAGAACAGGAACCACCGCTAGCGGTAGCAGTGGGCCCAACTGACCAACGGGTATAAACACCGCCAGTGTTCACGTCGTAGCACGCCACAGGTTGCCCAGCCGCAAAACCCCCACGGTAGTTATCACAAGCAGCTTGCGGCGTGCTGCCGGTTCCACGAATGACGTGATTGCCGTGGTGCGTGTACTTGACCTCATACGGAGAGGCCCATGACGGCAAGACAGACGCGCAGAGTAACAGCGCAATTAAGCGCGGAATATGAGCCATGCGCCCCCCAATACAGCGATCAGCAACCAGATTCCAAGATCGTCCATTTGTGCCCCCAAATCAAAAGGGGGGCCGAAGCCCCCCGGGTGTCGTGCTCGATCAGCTCGAGAACTTGGTCAGCCACTTCCACACGGCCGCGCCGTAGCGCATGGCCACGTACGCGGCACCGACGACGGCGAGCGCCGTGCCGGCTTCAGTGATGGCGCCAGTCACCGAGGTCGTGTCGACTTCGGCATGGGCCAGGCTGGTGGTTGCGGCCAGGACGGCCACGGCACCGGCAGCGCGGCCGGCGTAGTGCTTGAAGGTCTTGATCATCTTGGATCCTCTCCATGTGTGCCACCTCGAACGAATGCCGCCAGCTCGCGCCAGACGACTGCAATTCCCCAAACGCCGAGGATGGCGGCCGCGATCAGGGATGCATCTTGGATTGACAGGTCCCATGGGCCTGTCCGGGCTCTGAAGGTCGATGTGTCGCAGGTGCCGTAATACGGTGTGAACTGCGAATAGCCGCCCGTCTGAGTGCCAACTTGGGCTGCCACCAGTACCTGGCCTGCGTTGCCCATGACCGCGCACGAATACGTCACGGGCTCGGCGCCAGTGCTGACCGTGCGGGGGAACTGCGCACAGAAGTGCTGAGCGGCGAGCTGGAGGCTCGTGACGCACTGGCCGTTGGACAGGTAGCCAGCGGGCATCAGGCAGCCTTGACGGGCTGTGCTGCAGCCTTGAGGTTCTGATGCTCGGCCGGGCGGATATCAAGCACCATTTCCCGGCTCTCTTTGCCGTTGCCCACCCGTTCGGTTTCAATGTCAAACCAGGCAGGCAAGGGAACATGCTCGATGCGCTTGATCAGCTCGGGGTCAACTCGCTCGATCGTTTCGGTGAAGTGGCCCGAGGCGTACTGTTCGGGACTGTTGCGCGACTCATCGAGCCGGCAGTTGACGAACAGCTTGCCGCTGTTGATCTGCTTGCCATCGACGGTGCCTTGAAAACGCTTGATGCCAACCACATAAAACCGTGCCATTTGAATTACCTCATGCTGCGAGCTGATACCAGGAAGGGACCGACGCGGGCTTCAGCTCAATCACACGCACGCGGGGCCGGAAAGGGGTGACGTTTCGCACGGCAATGTCGATGCCGTAGGGCAGCAGCTCGCGCCGGTGCCGGTAGTAACTCGCCCGTGAAAGCTGCCGGGACATGTCCATGCCGGCCAGGTAGTCGCGGGCTGTGGACCGGAGGTGCTTGGGCAACTCGTCCAGGTCATCGGTGGTCTTTTCTGCACGGCTCAGCACTTCGGTGTGCTGCTCAAAGCAAAGGGTTAGCTGTTTCATCGCCCAGCCGCTTTCGTAGTCGCCCAGGAATGCGCAGCCCATATCGGTCAGGGCGTTCGACCGGAGCGTGCCCTCAAAACGCACCACGCCGCGCTGCTCGCAGTGCTCTGTAACTCGTGGATCAGCACACCCGCGACGCTTGAGCTCCAGGTGCTTGATGTAGGCCTTCCAGTACTGGCGACGACTGCCAACACCCCAGGCGACCGTTTCACCGGCACCAAGCACCCTGCCCTCATGGCGGCCGGCATGTTGGCTGCCGATGTACTGCATGAAGGCGTGGGCGTTGTCGGCCGAGCCGGTTTCGTAGTTAGCCGTGACGTCGATGCGGCTGACTCTGGCGCCTGTCCAGACGTAGCGGATGGCACCCTTCGCGATCTGCTCACGCTTGACGCCAGCGGTCATAGGCGGCAAGCCGTAATGACCCAGGATCGTGTTAACTCGATCAATGCACCGGAAAAAGCCAAAACCAAACAGGTTTTCACGACGGCCGAAGCGGCTGACGTTCCCTGAGACAGTGACGCGGAAACCATCGCACTTGACGTTGATGGATGTCTCAAAGCTGCCTGCATGCTTGACGGCTTTGGTGGTCTTCCACTCGATGGCCCCGGTGTCGTCACAACCGATGACACAGCCAGCATCAACGACGGGCAAACCACCGCCGGTGTGCTCTTGGCTGATGGTCAACCAGTCCACAAAAAAGGGTTCTTGCTTGGCCTCGGTTTTGTCCGAAATTCCAAAAAAAGTATCACCGGTGAGACAAACGGGACGTGTTACTAGATCGTCCCGCCCTGAAGGGCCCTCGTCCGCCGGCCGGCGCGCAAGCGCGCCGTCCGGCGGCCGAGCACCCTTCAGGTGTGGTTCGAGTCGGTGAACGTTCGGGGCCAGGCGATCCATGGTCAGGCCTCCAGCCGCCAGGCGCGTTGGCGCAGCGCCCAGGCTGATGCCTGGTAGCCAGCTGCAAACATCAGATCTGCTCGCTTGTGCAGGTCTTTTGCGTGACTGTCACGCTTACTTTGGCGTTTCCCTTCGGGACCGGGCTCTATGCCTTCGGCACCAAGCCCCTGCGGGTCTTGGCCCATGCGGGTAACGATCCCTAACGCACGCTCTTCCACCGAAGGCGCTTCAAAGGCAAATTGCCGGCAAGTGGTCTGGACCCTGAGTGTCGTCATGGCGTGTACAGTGCTGACGTTGCGGAAAATCGCTATTCACGGTTTTTCGCGAATGTACACCTGTTTCACGCTTTTTCGCTAAGGGCACACCATGACGTTGACAGAACTCATCGAGCAGGCGGCAGCCCGCGCAGGGTCACACGGAGAGCTGGCAAAGCTGCTCGATAGGCACCAAACAAGGCTGAGTGAGTGGAAAAAAGGGAAGCAAAAGCCAGACGCTCATGAGGTCGCGTTCATGGCGGAGCTGGCCGGACTGCCCGTATTGGAGACGGTCGCAGAAATAGAAGCGCAGCTAGACGAAAGGTATGCCGCTGTGTGGCGAAGTGCTCTGGGAAAGCTAAAAGCGGCAGGGGTGGCCGCCGGCGCGGTTCTGATTCTGGGAACGATGGCAACGCCTGAAAAAGCCAATGCTGGCGCGCACTTAGCTCATCATCAAAAGCAGGGCGCGCAATATACATCGTAGAAACTTTGTATGCTGGTGCATCACCCCAGCAGCAGGCACAATGTTCCTCATGATGAAGTTTCGCAATCCCTCATTCTGTCTGGCGGCCCTGGCCATGGCGCTGTGTCACCAGGCTGCGGCCGCGTCCACCCTCGACACCGTGCGCCAGCGTGGCCACCTGAAATGTGGCGTCAGCACTGGCGTGGCTGGTTTTTCTGCGCCGGACACCAAAGGCGTCTGGCACGGCCTGGATGTGGACATTTGCCGTGCGGTGGCCGCCGCCGTGCTCAAAGACCCCGACAAGGTGCGCTTTGTGCCGCTCAATGCCCAACAGCGCTTCGTGGCCTTGCAAAACGGCCAGATCGATGTGTTGTCGCGAAACACCTCATGGACCTTGAGCCGCGACGCATCACTGGGTTTTCACTTTGCCGCCGTCACGTACCACGATGGCCAGGGATTTTTGGTGGCCAAGCGCTTCAAGGTGCAGCGTGCCACCGACCTCAAGGGCGCCCAGGTGTGCGTACAGTCCGGCACCACCACCGAGCGCAACCTGAGCGACTTCTCACGCCAGCACAAACTCAACATCAAACCCGTGGTGTTTGAAAGTTACGAGGCCGCGTTCAAGGCGCTGTTTTCGGGGCGATGCCAAGCCTACACCGGTGACGCCTCCGGCCTGGCCAGCGTGCGCAACCGTGAGGCCCCCAAGCCGGATGACTACGTCATCTTGCCCGAGCTGATCTCCAAAGAGCCTCTGGGCCCCATGGTGCGTCGGGGCGATGATCAGTGGTTGTCCATCGTGAAGTGGACGGTCTTTGCGCTGCTGGAGGCCGAAGAACTGGGCATCACCCAGGCCAAGGCGGCCAACATGCGCAGTGACGACCCGGCCGTGCTGCGTTTGCTGGGCCGTGGCGAAGACCTCGGGCGCCACCTGGGGCTGGATGCCGCCTGGGCCCAACGGTCCATCCAGGCCGTCGGGCACTACGGCGAGGTCTTTGATCGCCATGTGGGCCCCCGTTCTGCGCTGGGCCTGCAGCGAGGGCTCAATCGCCTGTGGCGTGACGGTGGCCTGATGTTTGCTCCGCCTTTCCGCTGATGTGGGATTTTTTATTTCAACCGGCTGGTTTTGACATTGGCGAAACCGGCCTGCTGACTTATTCACCAGACCATCCGCTGTGGTGGGCCTTCTTGGTGGGCTTGGGCAACACCTTGCGGGTGGCGCTGCCAGGCTTGATCTTGTGCACCGCGCTGGCGCTGGTGGTGGCGCTGCTGCAACGACACGGCGTCGGGGTGTGGCGCGGCATCGCGCGCGCCTATGTGGAGCTGGTGCGCAACGTGCCGTTGTTGCTGCAGTTGCTCATCTGGTACTTTCTGGTGGTCGAAGCCCTGCCCGACACGACCGACGCGCTGGAGCTTTTGCCCGGGTGGTGGCTCAGCAAAGGGGGCCTGGCATTTCCGTGGCCAGTGCCGTCGTCTTCCATGGACGGGGCCGCCGCGGCAGACATGGTTCAGGCGGTCGGCTGGCACTGGTCGGTGCCAGAACAAGGCCCGTTCAACGTCACTGGCGGGGCGTCTCTCAGCCCTGAATACCTGGCCTTGTTGATGGCGCTGTCCGTCTACACCAGCGCTTTTCTGGCCGAGATCATCCGGGCAGGTTTTGATGCCGTGCCCGTGTCCCTGCTGGAGGCCGCAGACACCCTGGGCGCCACGCGATGGCAACAGGTCGCGCAGGTCTTGTTGCCTCAGGCCTTGCGCACCATCGTGCCGGGCGCCACCAACCAGTACCTCAATCTGGTCAAAAACTCCACCCTGGCTGTGGCCATTGGTTACCCCGACCTGGTCTCCATCAGCAACACCACGATCAACCAGACGGGCCAGGTGCTGTCTTGTCTGTTGATCATGATGGGGGTCTACCTGACCTTGTCGCTGTTGACGGCTGCGGGCATGAACCTCTTCAACCGGCGCCAGGCGCTGAAGGGGGTGGCCTCATGAGGCGCGCCTGGGCACCCGTGATGGCCTTGCTGGGCTGGGGCCTGGTGGCGGTGCTGTGCTGGCACTTGCTTCAGTGGGCGGTGGTGCACGCCGTCTGGCAACCCGATGCCACCGCGTGTCAGAACAGCCCTCACGGGGCTTGCTGGGGCGTGGTGCCTGCCAAGGCCTTGCCCATTCTCCTGGGGCACTATCCCGAAGATCAGCGCTGGCGACCGCTGCTGTTCATGCTCGCGTCCATGGCGTGCCTGTCGGCTTTTGCAAGGGCGCGCGCAGATCGTCGGCTCGGATGGTGGCTGCTGTGCGGCGCGGTCTGGCTGCCCGTGGCGATCCTGCTGTTGAGGGGGGGCTGGGGGCCCTTGAGCCTGGTGCCCCCCACAGACTGGGGCGGCCTGCCCCTGACCTTGATGCTGTTCCTGGGCAGTTGGTGGCTGTCCGTTCCGCTGGGCATCATGTTGGCCGTGGCCCGTCACCAGGGCGGGCTTGCCGGCTGGCTGGCCACCGGTGCCATCGAGTTGATCCGGGGTGTTCCGCTCATCACGCTGTTGTTTGCCTCGGTCTTTGCCCTGCCCTTGCTTTTGCCCACCGATCACACCCCTCCCCTGGTCCTGCGCGCCGCCCTGGCCTTGGTGCTGTTTTCGGCCGTTTATCTGGCCGAGGTGGTTCGGGGTGGTCTGCAGACCGTGCCACCCGAGCAGGCCGAAGCAGGCAAGGTGCTGGGTTTGGGCTACTGGGGCATCCAGCGGCGCATCGTGCTGCCGCAGGCCTTGCGCAGTGTGCTGCCTGGCTTGACGGGCCATGCCATTGGCCTGCTCAAGGACACGTCGCTGGTCGTGGTGGTGGGCGTGCACGAACTCACGGGGGGGCTGTCTCTGGTGATGTCAGGCGATCCGGTCTGGCGCCCGCATCATTTCGAGGCTTACCTGTTCGTGGGCCTGATCTATGCACTGCTCTGCCTGGGCTTGTCCCTGGGGGGGCGCCGGCTGGAGCGGCGTTGGCTGGACGAAAAAAAGCCCGCCTGAGGCGGGCTTGAACAACACGCTCTTGCCGCAAGCAAAAGACGTTGAATCTCTACAGCCGAGCGCTGGCTGTCATTCTTCAGCGCTCTCTACCTCTTCATCGGCGGCGTCCACCGCCTCGTCAAAGGCCTCACGCTCGCCATTGACCAGCGGGATCAGTGGCTTGTCCAGCGGGCGGCACACGCGGCTTTGCAAGCGGTTCAGGCGCTCGGAGCGCTCCATGGCCTGCAGAACCGCTTGCGGATCCATCATCAGGGCAAACGGGTTGGCGTACAGACTTTGCTTTTGCATGAAGACCTCCGGTGTGCGTTGCATCCAATCGATGGACCTGACTCTAGGCTTCATCGCTGGCCGGTGATAGTCACCGAACAACCAAACCGCCTGTCAGAAATTTTCTGACAGAGGCTTCTTGCATGGGGTGTGCAAACCCTCAGTTTGCGCGGACCAACGAGAACAAATCCTCGAAGTTGCGCGTCGTGATGCGCCCTACCTCTTCCACCGCCACGCCCTTGATGGCCGCCAGTTGCGCGCCAACATGCGAGACGTAGGCCGGAGAGTTGGTCTTGCCCCGATGCGGGACGGGCGCCAGGTACGGGCTGTCGGTTTCGATCAGGCACCGATCCAGTGGGACGAACGCCGCCACATCGCGCAAGTCCTGCGCGTTCTTGAAGGTCAGGATGCCGGAAAACGAGATGTAGAAGCCCATGTCCAGCGCCTCGCGGGCCACGGCCTCCGACTCGGTGAAGCAATGAAACACGCCCCTGACGTGCCCCTGTCCTTCGTCCTTCAACACCGCCAGCGTGTCAGCAGCCGATGAGCGGGTGTGAATCACCAGGGGCAGATTCGTCTGCCGCGCAGCGCGAATGTGCACCCGAAAGCGCTCACGCTGCCATGCCATGTCGGCCACGGTGCGGCCCTCAAGCCGGTAGTAATCCAGCCCGGTTTCGCCAATGCCCACCACCTTGGGAAGCGCGGCGCGCTGAATCAGGTCGTCCAGCGTGGGCTCCAGCACGTCTTCATTGTCTGGATGCACGCCCACCGTGGCCCAGAAGTTGTCATGGGCCAAGGCCAGTGCATGCACGGCCTCGAAGGTTTCCAGTTGCGTGCTGATGCACAAGGCGCTGCTCACCCCGGCGGCGGCCATGTCGGCCCGCACCTGCGGCAAACAGGCGGTGTACTCGGGAAAGTTGAGGTGGCAATGGGAATCAACAAACATGGCAAGAACCGGACGACGCTTCAGTGCAAAAAATGGCGAGGCGCCATCTTGCCTCAAAGCGTCTGGGTTGGCTTGCTGGAGGAGATGTTGGTGCCCAGAATCTGCTCGATCTTGATCCGCAGCAGCCGGGTTTTTTCGTCGGCGGGAAAGCGAACGCCAACCCCCTGCGTGCGACCCGACGAGGCGTTGGCCGGGGTGATCCACGCAATCTTGCCGGCCACCGGATGACGTTGTGCATCCTCGGGCAAGGACAAGAGCAGGTAAATGTCATCGCCCAGACGGTATTCACGCGTGGTGGGCACGAACAAACCACCGTCGGTGAAGGCCGGAATGTAGGCTGCGTACAGCGCCCCCTTCTCGCGGAACACCAGCTGGATGACGCTGGGCCGAGAGGCACTGGATGAGGACGCGCCAGCACCACCGCTCCCGCTCAGGCCGGGAGACAGCTTGCCTGGGGCTATGCCGACAAAGGCAGAGGGCATCGCGGTCGTCTGGAACTCACTCATCGTGAAATCAGTGTAGCTCGCTTAACCCCCATACGGGGGTGAGTGAGTGTGAACTAGCCCTCATTCCAGGGGGGCTTTACATTCGCTCACACGCGCCATGCCCGTCACCAGGCGTGAGCCGACGCGGGTCAACCCTGGCGGGATGGTTTGCCGCGCCGCAGCACAGCCGCAGCCTGTTCCACCAGACTCTCCAGCCGCAAGTTGGCATGCCAGGGATGATCGGCGTGGCGGGCCACGAGCATGAGCTGCTTGTGCCACTGCCCCAGCACCGCCAAATCAGGTGGCGCCGGCAGCTCTGCGGCAGCAAAAAACCGTGGAGTGCCTCCCACGGCGTGAGCGCTCATGTCCTGACACAGCTTCAGCAGCGTCTCAACCACCCACGACACAGGCCAGCCCGCCAGCCCGCTGCTGTCGCCCTTGGAGAGTTGTGAAGGCAGCTGTCGCCAGGCGGAGGCGCGCAAGCCTTGCTGCGCCAGGTCCAGCGCCGTCCAGGGCTGCCCTCCAGCGGCTGCCAGCAGGGTGGTGGCCTCGTCGTCCGACAAGCCTTCCTGCTGAGACTGCAACCACCGCAGAGCGTCCTGGCTTGGTGGCATGCCAAGATGCCAAAGCTGGCACCGGCTGCGGATGGTGGGCAGCAGGCTGTCGACCGATCCTTGCGCCGACAAGACAAAACGCACCACGCCTGGAGGCTCTTCCAGCGTTTTGAGCAGTGTGTTGGCCGACACCGTGTTCATGCGCTCTGCGGGATGCACCAGGACCACCTTGCAGCGGCCTCTGGACGAGGTGTGCTGTGCGAAGTTCACCGCTTGCCGGATGGCTTCAACCTTGAGCTCCTGACTGGGTTTGCGAGACTTTGAGGCCTTGTCTCCGTCGTCGTCGGGGGCATGCCGCCAGCCCAGAGACAACTCCAGCGCTTCAGGCAACAGCACCATCAGGTCCGGGTGGGCGCGGGCGTCCACCAAATGACATGACACACAGCGGCCACAGGCCGGCTGATGGGGGGGCGCATCGGCTGGTGTGGATTCGCACAACCATGAGCGCGCCAGTGCCAGCGCCAGCTCGAACTGGCCACTGCCTGGGGCGCCATGCACCAGCAAGGCGTGGCCTCTGGCCTGTGTCAGGGCTTGCGCCAGCGCGGGTTGCAGCCATGCTGGCAGCGATGTGGTGGGCGTCGTCACAGCAACCCCCGCGCCGTCAACGTTTGCAGCACGGCTTCGCGTACCTGATCAGGCGATTGCTGCGCATCGATCAGCGCAAAGCGGTGGGGCTGCTCAGCCATGCGCTGCAGATAAGCCTGACGCACTCGCTCAAAAAAATGACCGTCCTGGGCCTCAAAACGATCTGGCTGTCGAGCCTGTCTCAAACGCTCGGCCGCCACCACCGGTGGCAGATCGAACAACAAGGTCAGGTCGGGCTGACGGCCCTGCTGCACCCACGCTTCCAACTGGGACAGCACGGTCATGTCAAAACCACGTCCTCCGCCCTGGTAGGCGAAGGTTGCATCAGTGAACCGGTCACACAGCACCCAGGCGCCTCTTGCCAGTGCCGGCTCGATCACGGTATGGAGGTGGTCACGACGCGCAGCAAACACCAGCAGCGACTCGGTCAGCGCATCCATGGGCTCATGCAGCACCATGTCTCTGAGGCGCTCGGCCAGTGGGGTGCCCCCTGGCTCACGCGTGCGCACCACGTCGCGCCCTGCCGATCGCCAGGCGTCTTCCACAGCCTGGACATGGGTGGTCTTGCCTGCGCCATCAATGCCTTCGACGGTGATGAACCGGCCAGCGCGCTGTGGAGGTGTCTGATTCATGGGGTCCGCCGGGCCTGTTGGCGTTGATAGCGGTTCACCGCCTGGTTGTGCTCGGCCAATGTCTGACTGAAAACGCTGGTGCCATCGCCTCGTGCCACAAAGTACATGGCCCGGGTCGGGGCCGGCCGGACGGCCGCCAGCAGGGAGGCCTTGCCCGGCATGGCAATGGGTGTGGGCGGCAGGCCAGCGCGCGTGTAGGTGTTGTAGGGCGTGTCGGTGAGCAAATGAACTTTGCGCAAATTACCATCAAACCGGTCGCCCAGGCCGTAAATGACGGTGGGGTCGGTCTGTAACCTCATGCCGATGCGCAATCGGTTGCTGAACACACCGGCCACCATCGCGCGGTCGGCATCCGTGCCCGTTTCCTTTTCGACGATGGACGCCAGGATCAGGGCTTCGTCCATCGAGCGCAGTGGCACGCCCGGTGTGCGTTGCGACCAGGCGTCGGTCAGCCGCTGATCCATCGCTTGCAAGGCACGGCGCATCACGGCCAGATCGGTCGAGCCCTTGGCGTAGGCATACGTGTCTGGAAAAAAGCGGCCCTCTGCGGCCAGCCCCGGACGCCCCAGCAAGGACATGATGTCTGCCGATGACAGGCCCGCGGTGGTGGGTTTGAGCCCTTCTGCGCGGGCCAGCTCCATGCGCCATTGCGAGAACGTCCAACCCTCGATCAGGCGCACGGTGGCCAGGCGCTCGTCACCCCGCACCATCATGCGCAGCAGGTCTCTGGCCGATGAGCCCGGGCTGAGCTCGTAGCTGCCGGCGCGCATCTGGCGGGACTGTCCAGACCATCTGAACCACTGGTACAGCAGCCAGTCGTCGGTTTCGACGCCAGCGTCCACCCAGCCACGGGCAATGGCCCGGGGGGAACTGCCCTGCTCCACGGCGTAGTCAACGGGCTGGCCATCGCGCAAGGGCAGCGGCTGATTGAGCCACAACCACCCTGCCGCCACGATGGTCAGCAGGCCGGCGGCCATCAGCAGCCCCAGCACCAGGAGCACACCGCCGGTTTGTCGAGCAGTTTCTGAGGATTTGAATGAGGGGTGGGGGTCTTGGATCACAGGCGTGATCATAATCAGCAGATGAACTTCTCAGATCTCGTGGATACCTCGAATTGGACGGGTGCGTGCACGCTGCCCGATGTGGGGGTGGTGGAGGCGACAGGGCGGGACGCCGCCGCGTTCCTTCACGGCCAACTCAGTCAGGACATGCTGTCGCTGGCCGTGGGGCATTCTGCTTTGGCCGCCTATTGCTCAGCCAAAGGGCGCATGCTGGCCAGTTTGTGGGTGCAGCGCCTGGACGCCGAGCGTTTCGCGCTGGTCATGGACCAGGCCATCTTGCCCGCCACGCTCAAGCGCCTGAGCATGTTCGTGCTCAGGGCTCAGTGCAAGCTGCGAGACGCCAGCGCGGACTGGCGCGTGCTGGGCACCGTGGTCCCTGTGCACCACACGTTCGCTGCACCGTGGGCCGACACACCGGGCCAGAGCCTGACAGGCACGGGCAGCCGACTGGGCTGGGCCATCGTGCCCGAGGCAGACGCTGACGCGCTGACCTCATCGCCAGACACCGCCGACCCGGCTGTCATGTGGGTGTCTGGCGCGCACTGGGCGTGGTTGTCCGTGCTGACCGGCGTGCCTCGGATCACCGCCAACACCATCGATCAGTTCGTGCCCCAGATGGTGAACATGGAGTTGATCGGGGGCGTCAACTTCCAGAAAGGGTGTTACCCAGGGCAGGAGGTTGTGGCCAGAAGCCAGTACCGCGGCACCACCAAACGGCGCCTGTTTTTGCTGGAGGGTGTGCAGCCCATGCAAGCCGGGCAGGAGATCTTCACGCCGCAAGAGCCTGAACAGCCAGTGGGCATGGTGGTCAATGCGGCGGCCTGTCCGGTGCTGCCCCAGCGCTGGCATGCATTGGCAGAACTCAAATTGTCGGCTCAGGCCGCGCCGCTGTGCCTGGGGCATGCTTCGGGGCCATCGCTGAGTGTCCTCCCCCTGCCCTACGACGTGCCCACCGCCACGGCCAGCACAGGCGCTGCGGATTGATCCATTGCGGCCAGGCGTTCATTCCTTAACGGGAATTAGACCGCCACCCTGCCCTGGTGCCGTGCTGCGCAGTGCTGCAGGGCACAAATTCAGCTAGGCTTCAGGTCATGCCGGAGTGCAATGACCTGTCCGCCCTGTTCGTGTATTACCGTCTGCCCCCGTCCAGCGTGCCCGACTGGCCCGTGCGGGTGGCGGCCGTACACCGCCGCCTGTGCGGCCAATGGCAGGGATTGCATTGCCGGCTGATGCAGCGTCGTGATGAGTCTCGTGCTGATGGCAGCAGCACCTGGATGGAGGTGTTCGAGCACCCGGCGGGCCTGCATGCTGAACTGCAACAGTCGGTCATCGACGCCCTGGAAGAACTCGATGACTGGCGCTCGGGTGAATTGCATGTGGAGCGTTTCACGGACGTGGCCACCGACATCTCCACCTGAAGATTGGAGCCCTCATGTGCCTTGTTGCTTTTGCCCTCGACCAGCACTCTCGCTTTCCGTTTGTGCTGGCAGCCAACCGGGACGAGTTTTTTGATCGGCAAGCCGCCCGGCTGGGCTGGTGGCAGCCTGATGGCGACGGGCCGGCCATCCTGGGTGGACGAGATCTGTCGGCGGGCGGAACCTGGCTGGGCCTCACCGCGTATGGTCGATTGGGCCTGGTCACCAACATCCGCAACCCTGAGGACAACGACCCGTCGGCCCCGTCGCGTGGCGACATCGTGCCCCAATGGCTGAAGGGTGACGTGGACATGGCCACGCTGTGGCCGCGATTGGCCATGTCGGGCTACAACGGCTTCAACATGATCGCGCTGGATTTTGCGCAGGCCGAGTGCTTTTGGCTGAACAACCGGCGTTTGTATCCGGAGCGGCTTCAAAAAGGCATCTTCGGCTTGTCCAACGCGCAGCTCAACACGCCGTGGCCCAAAGTGCAGCAACTCAAGGCACAACTCAAACTGGCGCTGGCCGCAGAGCCAGAAGTTGACGCGCTGGCCCATCGCCTCATGGATGCCTTGGCCAACCCGGAACAGGCCGCTGACGCCCACCTCCCCCACACCGGCGTGCCCCTGCCCTGGGAGCGGCTGCTGTCGTCGTGCTTCATCCGCTCTGCCGATGGCAGTTATGGCACCCGCTGCTCAACGATCGTCATCACCGAGCGGCAGCACAAACGCCTGGTCACCCACGTGTTCGAGCGCACATTCACCCCCCGAGGGGTGGCGCTTTTGCGTCAGGTGACGCTCAAGAACTGGCCCCCCCGCCACACCGCAGCGGACGCTGATGTCGCCAGATTGCAGGCCACGCTGCCACAGGTCGCCAAGCCGCGTGCAGACAAGACAGAGGACGTTTTCGAGACTTCGGAAGTGTCGGAGCTGGACAACCATGTCCTGCCGCCCATGAAACGCACCCGTGCCCGCAACCTGATCAAGGCGCCCGTGCTCAAGCTGCTCAAAGCGTGAGCTGCATTTTTTGATGGGGTATGCCAACCTCGTCAAACACCTCGCCGACAGGCTGGAAGCCCGCAGAGGCATAGAGGGCTTGCGCTGTGCATTGCGCATGCAAGGTCACCCGTTCGAACCCTCTGGCACGCGCGTCGTCCACCAGGGCCAACAAGACCTCTCGTCCAAGGCCAGCGCCACGCGCGCTGCGCTGCACCGCCAACCGACCGATTCGCGCTTCAAGGGCCTGCGGCCCCGGTATCAGCCGGCCCGTGGCGGCGGGCCAACCAGAGAGGTTGCTCACCACCAGGTGGGTGGCACGCGCGTCGTCTTCATCCCACTCGTCGGCGTCCGAGATGCCCTGCTCTTCGATGAAAACTGCCCGTCGCACGGCGGCTGCGGCCTCTTGCACCTCAGCCCAGGCACCCCAATGCTGAATCCAGGCAGCGCCGCCTGCTTCAAAGGCCTCCAACTGGAGACGCGCCTCTTCTGGCAGGCGCATGGGGCGACCGTCGTGCAGGCCAACACAGACATAAACCACCTCACCATCCACCAGCAGTTGCCCGCCACGACGAGCTTCCCAGGCCAGGGTCAGTGAGCTGCCGCCCACACGATGGGCCCTGACACCGACCGTGAGCCAGTCGTCCAGACGCGCGGGGGCGTGGTAGTCCAGCGCATTGCGGCGAACATAGATGTCGGCACCCATGGCCTGCCAGGCGCCAGGGTATGGCAAGCCCACCTGGCGCCAGTATTCAGACACCGCCACATCCAGGTAGGTCAGGTAGTGGCCGTTGAAGACCACCTGTTGCGCATCAACCTCCACCCAGCGCACGCGCAGGCGATGTTGAAAGCGAAACGTGCTCATGCCTGACCCGGCCTGGCCCCGGAAGGTCGCAATCAGCGCAGCTCGCGCCGCAGGATCTTGCCCACCGGGGTCTTGGGCAGCTCTTCATTGCGGAACTCGACCACGCGGGGAATTTTGTAGCCCGTGAGGTTCTTGCGGCAATGGTCGATGATCGCTTCCTTGGTCAGCCCAGGATTGCGGGGCACGATGATCACCTTGACGCGCTCGCCAGCGGTTTCATCGGGCACGCCCACCGCGGCGACTTCCTTGACGTCGGGGTGCATCGCCACCACGTCTTCGATTTCGTTGGGGTACACGTTGAAGCCGGACACCAGGATCATGTCCTTCTTGCGGTCCACGATCTTCAGGAATCCCCGCTCGTCCATCACAGCGATGTCGCCGGTGGCCAGCCAGCCTTCGCTGTCGATGACCTTGGCCGTTTCTTCGGGGCGGTTCCAGTAACCCTTCATGACCTGAGGGCCTCGCACGCACAGCTCGCCAGGCTCGCCGATGTTGGCCCAGCTGCCGTCGTCACGGCGGCAGCGCACTTCGGTGGAGGGCACGGGCACGCCAATCGAACCCGTGAAGACTTCGCGGGGCTTGCTCAGGTCCACCGGGGCTTGCGTCACGATGGGCGAGCACTCGGTCAGGCCATAGCCTTCCACGATGGGGCAACCGGTGACCTGATTCCAGCGCTCGGCGGTGCTGCGCATCAGGGCCATGCCGCCGGCAATGGGCAACTTCAGTTTGGAGAAGTCGAGCTTGGCAAAGGCGGGATCTTCCAGAAACGAGGCGAACAGCGTGTTCACGCCTGTGATGCCCGAGAACCGTTCGTTCTTCAGGATCATCATCACGCGTTTGGTGTCGCGCGGGTTGGCCACCAGGATGTTGCGACCGCCCAGGGCCATGAAGATCAGGCCATTCACCGTCAGCGAGAAGATGTGGTACATCGGGATGAGCGTGACCACGGTCTCGGTTTCATCCGTCAACTGGCCTTCGGCAAATGCCAGCGCCTGCTGGCAGTTGGCCAGCACGTTGCGGTGCGTGAGCATCGCGCCCTTGGACACGCCGGTGGTACCGCCGGTGTATTGCAAAAACGCCAGGTCATCCGCCTTGACCTCGGCAGGCTTGAACTTGAGCTGAGCGCCTTCCTTGAGCACATCGCGAATCCAGCGAGCCCCCGGCAGGCTGTACGCGGGCACCATCTTCTGCACCTTGCGCAGCACGAAGTTCAACAAGCGGCCTTTGGCGTTGATGAACCCATCCGACAACAGGTCACCGATCTGCGTCAGCACGATGCGCTTGAGCTTGGTGCCCGTCATCGCGTCTTGCAGCGTCTTGGCAAAGGTTTCCATCACGATGATGGTTTCGGCGCCACTGTCGTTCAGGGCGTGGGCCAATTCACGAGCCGTGTACAGCGGGTTGATGTTGACCACCACCGCCCCCAGCTTCAGCACCGCAAACAGGCACACCGGATACTGGAAGGTGTTGGGCAGCATGATCGCCACCCGGTCGCCCTTTTTCACGCCCTGGCTCTGCAGCCAACCGGCAAAGGCGCTGACCAGCCGATCCAGGCGATCGTTGCTCATCTCGGTGCCGATGCTCACGAAGCCCGGGCGCTGCCGGAACTTGTTGATGCATTCGTCAAAATACTGTCCCAGGGACTGGTATTTGTTGACGTCAATGTCGTGAGGCACGCCCTTGACATAGGAGGACAGCCAGATGCGGTTGGTCGTGCCGTCAGGGTTGACGATCGACACACCCGACTGAACTTGGGCGGCGGCGGATTGGCTCATCTGATCTCCTCATGTACCGGCGCCACCGGCAATGCCTGGTGGCGCGGGGGCGGCTGGCGGCCCAATTCCTGATACCGGGCTCACGCAGTTGCGCCTGCCCGGTGCTACAAAATGTTTATTTTAACAAGGCTGACAGAGAAATTAATCTGACAGCCCTGTCAGGTCATCAGCGTTCGAGGATGGCCACCACGCCCTGACCGCCGGCCGCGCAGATGGAGATCAGGCCACGACCCGAGCCCTTTTGCGACAGCATCTTGGCCAGCGAGGCCACGATGCGGCCACCGGTGGCGGCAAACGGGTGACCCGCAGCCAGCGACGAGCCGTTGATGTTGAGCTTGCTGCGATCGATCGAGCCCAGCGGCTTGTCCAGGCCCAGCTTGTCCTTGCAGTACTTGGCGTCTTCCCAGGCTTTCAGGGTGCACAGCACCTGCGCGGCAAAAGCTTCGTGGATTTCATAGAAATCGAAGTCTTGCAGGCTGATGCCGGCGCGGGCCAGCATGCGCGGCACGGCATAGGCAGGGGCCATCAGCAGGCCTTCCTTCTCGGGGCCGAAGAAGTCCACGGCAGCCACTTCGCTGAAGGTGATGTAGGCCAGCACCGGCAGGTTGTTGGCCTTGGCCCACTCTTCCGAGCCCAGCAACACGGCCGAGGCGCCGTCGGTCAGCGGGGTCGAGTTGCCCGGGGTCAGCGTGCCTTGACCCGGGGCGATTTTCTTGTCGAAGCAGGGCTTGAGCGAGCGAAGCTTCTCGACGGTCAGGCCTTCGCGCAGGTTGTTGTCCTTGCTCACGCCCTTGAAGGGGGTCATCAGGTCGGCGAAGAAACCGTCCTTGTAGGCGCGCGCCAAGTTCTGGTGCGACAAGAACGCCAGTTGGTCCTGCTCTTCACGGGGGATGCCCCATTCGCGCGCCATCAACTCGGCGTGCTCACCCATCGAGAAGCCGGTGCGGGGCTCGCCGTTCTTCGGGATGGCCGGCTTGACCAGCATCGAAGGACGGATCTTCGACAGGGTCTTGAGCTGCTCACCGGTGGACTTGCCACGGTTGGCTTCCAGCAGGATCTTGCGCATTTTCTCGTTCACGCCGATGGGGGCGTCCGAGGTGGTGTCCACGCCGCCGCCAATGCCGCACTCGATGTGGCCCAGGGCGATCTTGTTGGCCACCAGCATGATGGCTTCCAGACCGGTGCCGCAGGCTTGTTGCAGGTCGTAGGCCGGCGTTTGCGGCGACAAGGTGGTGGACAGCACGGATTCACGCACCAGGTTGAAGTCACGCGAGTGCTTCATGACGGCGCCGGCGGCGACATCGCCCAGGCGCTTGCCGTGCAGGTTGAAACGGTCCACCAGGCCTTGCAGGGTGGCCGTCAGCATCTCCTGGTTCGACACATGGGAGTAGACGGTGTTGGAGCGGGCAAACGGGATGCGGTTGCCGCCGATGATGGCGACGCGACGAACGGTGTTCATGGTGAGTCCTTACGGTATTCAGTGAAATCGGGGGTGGTCGGGTGTGCTCAGCACGTGATGCGACCGCGCAAATGGGGTTTGTCGCCCTTGGCGTTGCGCACCTCGAAGGTGGCGCCACGCTCATGGCGGCTGCTCCAGAGAGAGGCCTTGGCAGGCAGGAACAGAGGGGTCTTGAAGTCCACCAGCACTTCGGCCTTGGTCACCTCCTCACGCGGCATGAGGGTGGCCAGGGCGCGGGCCTTGGTCCACATGCCATGGGCGATCGCTTTGCGAAAACCCAGGAGCTTGGCGGTCAGGGCGGTCAGGTGGATGGGGTTGATGTCGCCTGAGACGCGGCCATAACGTCGGCCAATCCCTGCTGCAGCAAAGAAATCGGCCTGATGAGACAGCACGACTGTGTCGGACAACTGGCTTTCGTACTTGGGGCCGCGCGGGTTTTTGACCCCCATGCGCAAGGCGGTCATGTCGTTTTGCCAGACCAGCGCATCACCCCGGTAAGCACGGAAATGCAGCATGAACACCTGACCCTTGTCATGCGCATACAAGGCGCCGGTGCTCAGCTCAATGCGCAGCTGATCGCCGGCATTGATGCGTGCCATCTGCTCGATGCGGTTGGACAAGTGAACGATGCCCATGGCGGGCCAAGGGCATGCCTTGCTGCCAAACAGCATCATTGCCAGCGGAAATGCCTGTGTGAACAGGTAGGTGATGGGCACGCCGTGCGCTTGCGTGAACCCGCACACCTTGGCATACGCCGCGACATGGCGGCCATTGACCACCACACGCGGACGCACATACGTGACGGCCGGCATGGCATCCACGGCCACATTCTTCTTGCTGCTTGAGCGCAAGGCGCCCAGGCTCAGCGAGATCGAGCTGGGCAACTTGTTGACGGTGATCGTCTTCATGGGGGCGATGCCTCGCTCAGGCGCCAATCAGGCTCTGACCACACACGCGGATGACGTTGGACGTCAGGCCGCTGGATGCCGGGCTGGCAAACCAGGCGATGGCCTCTGCCACGTCCACGGGCTGGCCACCCTGGCTCATGGAGTTCATGCGGCGACCAGCTTCGCGGATGGCGAAGGGGATCGCGGCCGTCATCTGAGTTTCGATGAAGCCAGGTGCCACGCCATTGATGGTGATGCCCTTGGCGGCAAAGATCGGCGCGGTGGATTGCACCATGCCAATCACGCCTGCCTTGGAGACGGCGTAGTTGGTCTGACCCATGTTGCCAGCGATACCAGAAATCGACGACACGCAGACGATGCGGCCACCGGGCTTCAGCGCGCCGCTTTCAACCATCGCTTCATTGATGCGCTCCTGGGTGGACAGGTTCACATTGACCGTCAACTGCCACAGGTGCTCTTTCATGTTGGCGATGGTCTTGTCGCGGGTGATGCCGGCGTTGTGCACGATGACATCCCAGCCGCCATCGGCCTTGGCGGCCTCGACCAGCTTGGCGGGTGCATCAGCGGCACCGATGTCCAGCGCGATGGCCTTGCCGTTGAGCTTCTTGGCCACGGCTTCCAGCGGGGCCTGAGCCTGAGGCACGTCCAGGCAGATCACCTGAGCGCCGTCACGGGCCATGACTTCGGCAATGGCTTCACCGATGCCGCGCGAGGCGCCCGTCACCAGCACTTTCTTGCCTGCCAGGGGCTGGTTCCAGTCGGCGGGCACCACCACATCGCCCACGGGCTGACCCACGCGAATCACCTGGGCCGAGACATAAGCCGACTTCGGGCTCAACAGGAAGCGCAGGGTGGACTCCAGGTTGCCTTCGGCGCCTTCAGCCACGTACACCAGTTGCGCGTTGCTGCCTTTTTTGAGCTCTTTGCCCAGCGAGCGGGTCAAGCCTTCCAGCGAACGTTGCACGGTGGCCTTGCGATGCGAGGCGCAGCCTTCGGGCGGACGACCGATCACCACCACGCGGGCGCAAGGCAGCAGCGAGCGAGCCGCGTCGTGGAAGAACCAGTACAAGGCATCGGACTGGGTGCTGTCTTCCAGGCCGGTGGCGTCGAACACCAGCGCCTTGACTTTCTCGCCAGGCTGGCCATTGCCGCCCCAGCGACCGGTGGTCAGACCGGCCTGGTTGGCCACCGCCACCCACTGAGGCAGCCGCTCATGGGTGAGGGTTTGTGCACCCATGCGCTGGAAGATGCCGGCCAGCGTGGGCAGCAACTGAGGCTCTCCACCACCCCCAACCAGCACGGCGCCCTTGATCGCGGGTTGCCCGGCCTTGTAACGCTCCAGGGTCATGGGCTTGGGCAAACCCAGCGCATTGACGAGCTTGGCGCCCATCGGCGAGTTGGCAAAGTCCAGGTAACCGTCTTTCATGCGTGTCTCTCAAAGGTGCAAGGCCGTGAACGTGAACAGTGTCGATCGGCCGGTTGGGATGAACGTGACCCTGACCAGGGTCACACGGGGGGAATCAGGTGGTTGCGGCGGGCTCCTGCGCCGAAGGCTGGAGGTCTTCGGGCCTCATGCCCAGCGTGGCAAGACCGGGCAGACGCACGATCTCATCAATCAGGTTGGTTTCTTGAGGTCCCGGCAAGGGCGCGCGCAAGGCGGCCACCATCAGCGCCACCAGGCGCGACAGGATCATGGCCTCGTGGTCGCCCTGCCCTTGCGTGAACTCGCGGATGAGACGCTGGGTGTTGCCACCTGCCAGCACGCCTGCCAGGGCGCCCATGGCAAAGTTCAGGCGAAAGCCCAGGTCTTCTCGCGTGAGGTCGGGCAAGGTGCGCTGGAAGGCAAAAAAGAACCTGGCCAGTGACTGCACATAGTGGGTGTCGATGAACTCACGCACCACCGGAGAAGGGTCGGTGTAAGCACGGCCCAGAAAGTGCAAGTAGCGGCGAGCAGCGTCGGAGCGACCCCGACCCATCCGCACGGCTGGCAAGAACATGGCCACCAGCACGTGCTCGCACCGCATGCGATCACCCAGGTGCTGCTCCATCGTGTCCAGCATGGCCAGGCGGTGATCGTTGAGCGGGTCCAGTTGACGGGCCAGCACGGCCTGGATCAGGGCGTCCTTGCTGCCAAAGTGGTAGTTGGCCGCAGCCAGATTGACCCCCGCAGCGCTGGTGATCTGCCGCATGGACATGGATTCGAACCCGCCCTGCACAAACAGCGCCTCCGCCGCATCCAGGATGCGGGTCTTGGTGTCTGCAGGTGACAGGCGTGCGCCGGCGCTGGCCATGGGGGTCTGTTCTCCTCGGTACGAACGTTTCAAACGCTCGTTTCATGTATTGGGTGCGTATGGTATGTCAGAGAACGCCCTTTGGCGCGACAGACCTTCTTCAAACCTGGGTAATCCCTCAATCAAGGGGGGGCGCCTGTGCACAGCAAGGATTGGTACAGTGTTTTCAACGTCAAAAGTTCTCACAGAGCACCCTCATGGCCACCATCCTGTACCTCACCCAGATCCAGTTCGATTTCGGCGCCATCCAGCAATTGGCCGCCGAGTGCGCGCGCGTGGGCATTTCTCGCCCACTGGTTGTCACGGATGCGGGGGTCAAGGCGGCCGGGGTGCTGCAAAAAGCGCTGGATGCCCTGGGCGATTTGCCAGTGACGGTGTTCGACCAGACCCCTCCCAACCCCACCGAGGCATCGGTGCGCGCCGCCTTGGCGGCTTGGGAATCCGGACACTGTGACGGTTTGATCGCCGTGGGCGGGGGCTCCAGCATCGACCTGGCCAAGGGCCTGGCGATCATGGCCACCCATGAAGGGCCGCTCAAGACCTACGCCACGATCGAGGGTGGATCGCCCAAGATCAGTGCCAGTGTGGCGCCGCTCATCGCCGTGCCAACCACCTCCGGCACGGGCAGTGAGGTGGCGCGCGGTGCGATCGTGATCGTGGATGACGGACGCAAGCTGGGCTTCCACTCGTGGAATCTGATGCCCAAGGCCGCCATTTGCGACCCGGAATTGACCCTTGGCCTGCCTCCAGCCCTGACCGCTGCGACCGGCATGGACGCCATCGCCCATTGCATGGAAACGTTCATGGCGCCGGCGTTCAATCCGCCTGCTGACGGCATCGCCCTGGACGGTCTGGAGCGTGCCTGGCACCACATCGAACGCGCCACGCGAGACGGCAGTGATCGCGAAGCGCGGCTGAACATGATGAGCGCGTCGATGCAAGGGGCCATGGCGTTTCAGAAAGGGCTGGGCGCCGTGCACAGCCTGAGCCACAGCCTGGGCGGGGTCAACCCCAAGCTGCACCATGGCACGCTCAACGCCATGTTCTTGCCAGCGGTGGTGAGCTTCAATGCCCAGGCAGCGTCCATCCAGGCTGAGCGACGCCTGGACCGCATGGCCCGTGTCATGGGGCTGGGCTCTGGCGCCGACATTCCTGAAGCATTGCGCGACCTGAACGCTCGCCTGGGGCTGCCCCGCGGGCTGGCCGACATGGGTGTTCAGGAGGCTTGGTTTGACAAGGTCATCGCCGGTGCGATGGCAGACCACTGCCACAAGACAAATCCACGCATCGCCACCCCGGAGGATTATCGAGCGCTGCTGTCTGCGTCGATGTGATCGATGGGCTGATCGCCCGTGGCGGGGATGGTGGCGGCCTGGCGCGTCACCATCACCTGGTCGATCTTGTGGCTGTCCACATCCATCACCTCGAAGCGGTAGCCGCCATGGCTGACGCTGTCGGTGCGTCGAGGGATGCGGCGCAGCATCACCATCAAGAACCCCGCCAGCGTCTCATACTCTTCTTGCTGAGGCAGGCTGTCGATGTGCAGGGCCTTGAGCACGTCCGGAATGGGCGTCACGCCATCGATCAGCCATGAGTCCGCGTCGCGCTGCACGATCAGGTCTTCGTCCACCGGGGCCATCAGGCTGCCCATCACCGTGTTCATCACGTCGTTGAGGGTGATGATGCCCACCACCAGCGCGTATTCGTTGACCACGACTGCAAAGTCTTCAAAGGCCTGCCTGAACTGGCCCAACATTTCCGACAGGTTGAGCCGGTCGGGCACGATCAGCACCTTCTTGATCAGACCTTCAGCGTGAAGGTTGATCGGTTGCTGCTTGAGGATGCTGTTGAGCAGGTCTTTCGAATCGAGGTAGCCCACCACGTGGTCGATGTCGCCATCGCACACCAGGTAGGTGGAGTGCGGGTGCTCGATGATCTTGGCCCTGATCAATGCCTCGCTGTCGTCCAGCAGCAAGTGCACCACGCGATCGCGCGGCGTCATGGCCATGGGCACGTGGCGGCTGTCCAACTCCATCACGTTTTCAATCACCAGGTGCTCCGGCGCCCTGATCACGCCCGCCTCGGCCCCGGCCTGCGCCATGGCCAGGATGTCGTCGGGCGTGATGGCGTCGTCACGCCGATCAGGCAAGCCCAGGAGCTTGAACAGGCCATCGGTCATGCGCTTGAAGAGCCAGACCACGGGCTTGGCCAGCGCCAGCAAGCCGTGCATGGGGCCCACCACACGCACGGCGATCTGCTCGGGGGCGGTCATGCCCAGGCGTTTGGGAAACAGGTCGGCCAGGAGCACGAAGAGGCTGGTGACCAGCACAAACGACACCACGCTGCTGACCGTGGACACCTGTTCAGCGCCCAACCAACCTCGCAACACCGGCTCAATGAGCGGTGCGAATGCGCCCTCACCCACCACACCACCCAGGATGGCCACAACGTTCATGCCGATCTGAATGCCCGTGAAAAAGTCTCCGGGTTCATCCTGAACGGCCATGACGTGAACCGCCCTGGTGTCGCCCTGATCGGCCATCTGCTTGAGCCGGATGCGTCGCGCGGCCGCGATCGACAACTCGGTGAGCGAGAAAAAAGCACTGGCCGCGATCAAGGCGGCGATCAAGAGCAGGCTGCTGGCAGGATCCATGATCACAGTGTAGCCAAGGCGCGCAGGGCAGACAGCTCAGAGGGCACTCAGGGCTGAAGGCGGACAACCTTGTGCCAGCCATTGCTGCCATTCCTCGGCCAGTTGGCGTGAGCGGCCCACCGCCTCGGCCCAGACTTTCATGCGCTGAGTGGGCGGCAGGGCCTTGAAATCAGTGCGATCGGGCAGTTTGCCCCCGGGCAAGGTGCGCACCCATTCCGGATTGGGCGCCAGCACGATCAGGTTGCTCAGCCAAGGGGTGGCCCGGTGTCGCCAGCGCAAGCCCTTGTCCAGCCATCCGGGCACCACCTGTCGCTGAAAGTGTGGATACAGCACCAGGCCGTCTTTCATGTGGGCAAAGGGCCAATGGAAGTGGTAATCCACCAGGCCACCATCCCAGTGGGCACCAGCCGGGGCACCGGGGATGTCGTGCACCGCCTCCAGCATGAAGGGAATGCTGCAAGATGCCAGCATGGCGGGCATGAAATTGCTGGCGGTGAGCGGCACATGCCGGGTGGGCAAATCGTTCAGGGGCACGGGCGGCCGCACCCCCTGAGATGAAAACACCGTGCGCTCCAGAAAGGCACCCACTGCCTTGCGGCTCAGTGCATTGCTGAGTGCCAGGCCGGCGAAACCCAAGGCCGTGCGGGCGGGTGTGCCGCGGTGCAGAACCTGCCGCCCCCTGGCGGTGAGCACATGCAGCCTGAAGCGTGGATGGCCGAGCAGACCAGGCACCGACACGCCAAAAAAAGCCTGCAACGTTTCGGTGAAACCGGCCGTGATGCGTGCTGCCGAGGGAAAGCGCCGGCCAGCTTCGGGCTCGATGTGCTGGTGGATGTAGCCATGCGCCAGCGCTTCAAAAGCGGCCGCCGCGTCGGGCATGGCCGCTGTGGCCATGCGCCACGCGCCAATCGACGCGCCCACCAGATGCACGTCGTGTCGAGACTGTGGCAGCCAGTGCCCAAACAGGTGCTGATCCAGATGCGTCAGCATCAATCCCTTGGGGCCACCTGCGGCCGCAGGCACCAGACGGATGTCGTCAGGCTGAAGCCCGTGCTGCTCGATGTGCTGGCGCGCGCGTTCGCCCGCGTGGATGTGCAAAGCCTTCATGCGGTGAGGATAGCGCAGCCTGCTCTCGCCAAGAGCCGACGCGATGGTGTCAAATCAGTGCTGTGACGACCGAACCCCGCCCCACCCGCAAGATCATTCCCATTCGGGCCGTGGGCCCGATGGGACAGACCCCATCGCCGGCGCCCACGGCCAACGCGGAAGCGCCACACAGCCACGCGCATGGGCACCATGACGACTGCTGCGTCCCGGAGGGCTTGAGCCAGCCCCAGCCGGCATCACGCGGCACCCCACTCGATTGCGCGTCGGTACGCTACCGCATCGATCAGATGGATTGCCCCACCGAGGAGCGCCTGATCCGCCAGAAGATCGAGCCCATGGCCGGGGTGGTGCAACTGGACTTCAACCTGCTGGACCGCGAACTCACCATCCACCACCGGCTGCATGACACCGGCGCGCTGGAGTTGGCCCTGACCGAATTGGGCATGGCGCCACGTCTGCTGGAGGCGGGGGCCCGCCCCACCCCTCCCCCGCCCGCCTTGCCGCTGCGCACCAAGATGGCCTTGGGTGCGGCGGGCCTGTGCGCGGCAGGGGCAGAGGGCATGGCGTGGGCCACCGGCCACGAAGGTGGTGCGCCCGTGGTGGCGTTGGCACTGCTGTCGCTGGCCTTGGCCGGGCTGCCCACCCTGCGCAAGGGCTGGATTGCGTTGCGCCATTTCACGTTGAACATCTACTTCCTGATGACCTTGGCGGTGGCTGGCGCCATGGTGCTTGGTCAATGGGGCGAGGCCGCCATGGTGGTCTTTCTCTTCGCCTTGGCCGAGGCCATTGAAGCCCTCTCGCTGGAGCGCGCACGCAAGGCGGTGCAGTCGCTGGCCGCCTACGCGCCCGACACCGCGTGGGTGAAGCCGTCATCGGCGGTTGCGGGCCACGGACATGATCATGACCACAGCCATGGCCACGCGGTGGCGGACGACTGGACGCTCACGCCCGCCGCTGACGTGCAGGCGGGACAGACCATCCGCATCCGTGCGGGCGAACGGGTGCCGCTGGACGCCCGGGTGGTGTCTGGCCAGGCGGCGGTAGACCAATCGCCCATCACGGGCGAAAGCCTGCCGGTGGACAAGCGCGCTGGCGACGTGCTGTACGCCGGCACCGTGGTGTCAGATGGTCTGATGGAGGCCCAGGTGACGGCCACGGCGGCACGCAGCACCATGGCGCGCATGGCCGACGCCATCCAGCAGGCTCAATCACAACGGGCCCCCACCCAACGCTTCGTGGACCGTTTTGCCCGGGTGTACACCCCTGCGGTGGTGTTGCTGGCGTTGATGGTGGTGCTGCTGGGGCCCGTGGTGACGGGTGACCCGTGGCAAAGCTGGCTGTACCAGGCCCTGGTGATGCTGGTGATTGCCTGCCCCTGTGCCCTGGTGGTGTCCACGCCGGTGACCGTGGTGTCGGGCCTGGCGGCTGCGGCGCGTCAGGGCATCCTCATCAAGGGCGGGGTGTTTCTGGAAGGTGGGCGCCTGATTCGCGCCGTGGCGCTCGACAAGACGGGCACGCTCACCCAAGGTCGCCCCATGCTCAGCGATGTGGAGGGCCGACCCGGCACCCCGGTTGACGAGGTCTTGCGCCTGGCGGCGTCGCTGGATGCGCAAAGCACCCACCCCGTGGCCCGCGCCGTGGTGGCAGCCTGGCGCAGTCAGCCCCAAGCCGCCCAGCAGGCCTTGTGGCGCGTGGAGGCCTTCAAAAACTTACCCGGCCAGGGCGTGACCGCCGTGGTGCACACCGACGCTGGCCCCCGCCTGGTGGCCTTGGGCAACCTGGGCTTGCTGAGCGCCCGAGGCCTGGCGGACGACACCACCCAGGCACAGATGACCGAGCTGGCGGACCAAGGCAAAACGGTGTTCGCGCTGATGGACGATCACGCGGTGCTGGGGGTGCTGGCCGTGTCGGATGCGCTTCGGCCCGACAGCCGCGAGGCGGTGACGCAGCTCCAAGCCATGGGTGTGACACCGGTCATGCTCACGGGCGACAACGCCCAGACGGCGCGCCACATCGCGGCGCAACTGGGCATCAAGGACGCACGTGGCCCCCTGATGCCCGAAGACAAGCTGCGCGCGGTGGAATCACTTCAATCCACCCACGGCCCGGTGGCCATGGTGGGCGATGGCGTGAACGACGGCCCGGCCTTGGCGCGTGCGGACATCGGCCTGGCCATGGGTGCTGCGGGCACGGCCACCGCCATTGAGACCGCCGACGTGGCCATCATGGATGACGACCCACGCAGGATCGCCCGCTTCATCCGACTCAGCCAGGCCACCCACCGCGTGCTGGTGCAAAACATCGCATTGGCCCTGGGCATCAAGGCAGTGTTTCTGGCCCTGTCGCTGGCGGGGCTGGCCACGCTGTGGATGGCGGTGTTTGCGGATGTGGGGGCCAGCCTGCTGGTGGTGGCCAATGGCATGCGCTTGTTGCGCGAGGGTCGACGCCAGCCCGCGCGTGACGCACCGGGTTGAACCACTCAGCGCTTGGTCTGCAGCTTGGCAAACGCCGCTGCCATCGCAGACTGCCCTTGCGCAGGTTGCGCAGCAGCGCCACGCCCACCACCACCCATGCGTTCGTTGCGCGCCGCAGGCTTGAAGCTGTTGTCCCGCCCTGCCCCGGGTGCCTTGGCGCCGGTGGGCGCGTCCATCTTCATGGTCAGCGAGATGCGCTTGCGGGCCAGGTCCACCTCCAGCACCTTCACCTTGACGATGTCGCCGGTCTTGACCACCTCGCGGGCGTCGCTGACGAACTTGTTGGCCAACTGGCTCACGTGCACCAGGCCATCCTGGTGCACGCCCAGGTCCACGAAGGCGCCAAACTGGGCCACGTTGCTCACCGTGCCCTCCAGCACCATGCCTTCCTTCAGGTCCTTGATGTCTTCCACGCCATCGTTGAAGCGGGCCACCTTGAAGTCAGGGCGCGGGTCGCGGCCGGGTTTTTCCAGCTCGGCCAGGATGTCCTTGACCGTGATGGCCCCAAAACGCTCGTCGGCGAAGGCCTCGGGCTTGAGGGTGCGCAGCACATCGCTGCGGCCCATCAGCTCACCAATTGGCTTGCCGGTGGAGGCGATCATCTTTTCGACCACGGGGTAGGTTTCGGGGTGCACGCCGCTCAGGTCCAGCGGGTTGTCACCGTCGCGGATGCGCAGAAAGCCTGCCGCCAGCTCGAAGGTCTTGGCACCCAGGCCGGCCACGTCCATCAACTGCTTGCGATTGCGGAAGGCGCCATTGGCATCACGCCAGCGCACGATGCTGTTGGCCACGGCCGTGCTCAGGCCCGACACCCGCGCCAGCAGCGGCGCCGAGGCGGTGTTCAGGTCCACGCCCACTGAGTTCACACAGTCTTCCACCACGGCGTCCAGCGTGCGTGCCAGCTCACTCTGGTTGACGTCGTGCTGGTACTGGCCCACGCCAATGCTCTTGGGGTCGATCTTCACCAGCTCGGCCAGCGGGTCTTGCAGACGGCGGGCAATCGACACGGCGCCGCGCAGGCTCACGTCCAGCTCGGGCAGCTCTTTGCTGGCGAACTCGGAGGCGGAATAGACCGAGGCCCCGGCTTCGCTCACCACCACCTTTTCGATGGGCGTACCGGGCGCCATCTGCTGGATGCGCTTGATCAGGTCGGCCGCCAGCTTGTCGGTTTCGCGGCTGGCCGTGCCGTTGCCGATGGCGATCAGGTTCACGCCGTGCTGGGCGCACAGGCGGCCCAGGGTGTGGATGCTACCTTCCCAGTCTCGCTTGGGCTCGTGCGGATACACCGTGCTGGTGTCCAGCACCTTGCCGGTGTCGCTCACCACGGCCACCTTCACACCGGTGCGGATGCCTGGGTCCAGGCCCATCACCACGCGCTTGCCAGCCGGTGCGGCCAGCAGCAGGTCGCGCAGGTTTTCGGCAAACACCTTGATGGCGGTGGCCTCGGCCTGCTCGCGCAGACGGGCAAACAGGTCGCGTTCCAGGCTCAGCGAGAGCTTGACCTTCCACGTCCAGGCCACCGTTTTGCGGATCAGCTCGTCCGCCGGGCGTTTGGCATGGCGCCAGCCCAGGTGATGGGCAATGCGGCCTTCGGCCAGCGTGGGTTGCCCCGGCACCACCTCTTCATCCAGCACCAGCTTGGCGTCCAGAATCTCTTGCGCTCGGCCCCGAAACACGGCCAGTGCACGGTGAGACGGCACCGTGCGGATGGGCTCGTCGTAATCGAAGTAATCGCGGAACTTGGCCACGTCCGGGTTGTGCTCGTCCTTGCCGTCCATCAGCTTGGACTTGAACAGCCCCTCTTCCCACAGCCAGTCGCGCATCTTGCCCACCAGGGCGGCATCTTCGGCCCATCGCTCCGACAGGATGTCGCGCACGCCATCCAGCACGGCCAGGGCATCGGCAAAGCCGCCCTCGGCATTGATGAAGGCGGCGGCCTCGGACACAGGGTCCAGTGAAGGGTCGGCAAACAGCTTGTCGGCCAGGGGCTCCAGGCCTGCCTCGCGGGCGATCATGCCCTTGGTCCGGCGCTTGGGCTTGTACGGCAGGTACAGGTCTTCCAGCTCTTGCTTGGTGGGTGCGGCCTCGATGGCGGCCCGCAGTTCGGGCGTCAGCTTGCCTTGCTCTTCGATGCTTTTCAGCACGGCGGCACGGCGGTCTTCCAGCTCGCGCAGGTAGCCCAGTCGGGCCTCCAGATCGCGCAGTTGCGTATCGTCCAGGCCGTCGGTGGCCTCTTTGCGGTAACGGGCGATGAAGGGCACCGTGGCTCCCCCATCCAGCAACTCCACGGCTGCATTGACTTGGGCTGGCCGCACCTTCAGTTCGGCCGCAATTTGCATCAGGATTTTGTCCAAGCGATTACCTCGTCGAGAGTCGCACACACAGCGGGGGCGCAGTTTGCCACAGGCCATGGCCGCCGAATGCGCGACAATACTCGGTTACCTGCCCTGCACTGATCCACACGGCCATGGCCCTGATTCCTTACGCCCTCCCCAAGTCCGTCCTGTTCAATCTGGACCCGGAAACCGCCCACGACCTGACCATCAGTGCCCTGGCCCAGTTCCAGAACACCCCCCTGGCCTGCCTGTGGGGCGCACGCCGCGTGGACGACCCGGTGGAGGTGGCCGGCCTGCGCTTTCCCAACCGCATCGGCATGGCCGCTGGGCTGGATAAAAACGGGCGGGTGATCGATGGCCTGGGCGCCATGGGCTTCGGTTTTGTCGAGGTGGGCACCGTCACGCCCAAGGGCCAGCCGGGCAACCCCAAGCCGCGCATGTTCCGGCTGCCGCAGGCCAACGCCCTGATCAACCGCCTGGGTTTCAACAACGAGGGCCTGGACAGCTTTCTGGCCAACGTCAAGCAAGCCAAGTTCCGTGCCAATGGCGGCATCCTGGGCCTGAACATTGGCAAGAACGCCGCCACGCCCATCGAGAACGCGGTGGACGACTACCTGATCTGCCTGGACGGCGTGTATCCCCACGCGGATTACGTGGTGGTCAACATCTCCAGCCCCAACACCAAGAACCTGCGAGCGCTGCAAAGCGATGAGGCGCTGGACGCCCTGCTCGGCACCCTGCAAGAGCGCCGCCAGCAACTCATCCAGCAACATGGTCGCACGGTGCCCATGTTCGTCAAGATCGCCCCTGATCTGGACGAGGCGCAGGTGAGCGTGATCGCCGCCACGCTGGAGAAAAACGGGATCGATGGCGTGATCGCCACCAACACCACGCTCTCGCGAGAAGCGGTGAAGGGGCAGCCTCATGCAGAGGAAACCGGCGGGCTGAGCGGCGCGCCGGTGCTGCAGACAAGCAACCAGGTGATTCGGCAACTGCGCGCGGCCCTGGGACCGCGCTTTCCCATCATCGGGGTGGGCGGGGTGATGAGTGGGGCCGATGCGCGCAGCAAACTTGATGCTGGGGCGGATCTGGTGCAGATCTACACGGGCTTGATCTACAAGGGCCCGGACCTGGTCCGCGAATGCGCGCTGGCGCTCAAGCGCTGACGGGCCCGGCGCTGGTGTCGCCAGCCAGCTCGGCAGCCTGTGCAGCCGCCTTGGCGGCAGCTTCTGCCCTGGCAGCGGCGCGCTGCGCCACCACCTCCGGATCCGTTTGCCGACCTTCCAGCAGGCGCATGGCGTGGTCCATGGTGATCACGCATTCTTTGGGCGTGAGCTGCAGAGGCCGGACATACCGCAAGTAAGCCTGATGGATGGCCGCCGACTGTTTCTCGGTGGGCAGGCGCGCGCACGAGGCCAGCTCGTTGCCCAGACTGGCCACCACACGCACCGTGTCTTCCGGGGTGCCAGGATGGCGAACCGGGGTATTGAGCGGCAAGGGCCTGGCGCCTTTGATCAGGCGTTCATGCAGCCCCCAGTGCTTGAGCACCGCAGCGCTGAGGTCATCCAGGTTGATGCCCAGCACGGCACCGGCGGCTGCTTCCAATGACATGCCTGGTGTCGGCGCCCCCCCTGCACTGGCCGGTGGCCCGGGTTGCATCAGGCGCTGAACTTGAGCGGCCTCTTCCGGGAAATGGTACAGCACCAGCAGCCAGCCCAGCCTTTGAGACATCGCCGCCACGGCGGCCTCTTCGTCATGGATGGAAAACGGTGCCATCAGGCGGGCGATGTGGCCGGCCAGGCAGCACAGCCAGAGTTCGTTCTCAAGGGCCTGCAAGGCCGCGGCCCCGCCATCATTGGCCCGTGATTGTTGTGCGCTGAGGACACCTGGCCATGGACGCACCGACGAGATCACCTTGCGCAGCCCTTCTTGCCCCAACAGCATGATCGCGCGAGACAAAGTCGTGGTGCCGTCGTCGGCGCTTCGGCTTTGAAAGCGGGCGGTGTTCACCGAGCGCAGCATCTCCCAGACCAATGCCGGGTTCTTGACCACCACGTCCACAAAGTCATCGACCCTGAGCGTTTCCTGAGACAAGGCGCCCAGCAATGCACGCTCGGTTCGCTCACGCCCAGGCAGCGCTCCTACCGAATTCAAGCGGTCGAGCAACAAGAGCAAGGGCCCACCGGCCTCTTGCGAGTTGGTCTTGATCCAGCCCTGCAGCGCGCTCAGCAAGGTGCGGGCGTTGAGGTACCGCTGTCGTTGTTGCCGATCGGTCGCCCGGTTGACGATGGCCCGCAGCGTGTCAGGCACCGGGTGTGGCGTTGTCCACGGCAGCCGCACGATCTCCGGGCCCACCCGCTTGGCAGCGTGCCCCAGGTCCGCTTCATCCAAAGGTGGGTGGTTGACCAACAGCCGGTACATCAGCAGACCGACCATCAGCAGGTCTCGCTCGGCGGCTTCTCGCGTCTCCTGGCGATTGCGGGTGGGTCTTGCGGTCTGATGAGGGGGGAGCTGCTCCAGGCCAACGGCCAGGCCCACCAGTTGGGCGCGGCCTTGTTGATCCAGGGTGATGCTGTGCAAGCCCAGGTCACGGTGTGCCACACCCGCTTCGTGGGCGTATGCCAAGCCGTCCAGCAGGTCGACGGTGAGTTGGGCCACTTCCTGAGGTGTGAGGGGCGAGCCAGACTGGATACGCTCTTGCAAGGTGCCACCGGCGCGTTCGCACGCCACGAATGGCCACCCTTCGTGCACGCCCACTTCCAGCACTTCAGCGATGCGCGGATGCTTCAGGCGTGTACCGGTCAGCACATCCTGCGTCCACGCATCGCGCTCGGCATTGGTGCCGGGCAAGGCCCGTGGCACGCACAGCAACAGCTCTTGACCCAGTCGCGGGTCATTCACCAGCCAGGTGCTCGACGCGTGGCTGCGGCCAATCATCTGGCGCAACTCAAACCGCCCGATCATGCGGGTGGGGGTGGATGGCGTCGTTGGAGGCGGTACGGCCATGGCGTGTGACAAGGTGCGTTCCTCAAAGTAACCGACCGGGCTGACTGCCGACAACCCGTTGTTACAAATGCGCTGCTACCTCCGCATTGCACACCATGGAACAGGGTGATGAATGCCGTCAAACCGCCACTTATCACCGCCAATTCACAGCTTCAGTCAGGCAATGGCACCCATTCACCCCGTCCCGTGATGAACGCAGCGCGAACATCGTCACCGGGCTGCAGACACCGGACGGCCTCGACATAACGCTGAAGTTGCCGCTGATACGCCAGTTGATCCTGGGGGCGGTGGCCGAGTTTGTAGTCGATCACCCACCATTGGCGCCCGTGGGGCTGGTCAATCTGCACCAACCGGTCGATACGCAAGACCTGGCCGTCGTGGTGCAGGGCCACCTCATTGCCCGCCCAACGCACCTGCTCAGGGTCGAGCCAAGGCTGCAACGCGGGCTGAGACAGCAGGCACCGAACCTGCTCCATGGCACGTTCGCGCTCGCTGCCGGGCAGCGCACAAGTGGCGGCGGCCTGGTGAACCGCACGTCCGACAGCGCCTTCATCGCGTGCGGTCCGGGGCATGGCCGTCAGCCACTCCATGGCGCGGTGCACGGTTTCCCCCAAGGCTTTCAGGTGCTGAGGATCATCTTCTGCAACCATCGCCTGGGTCGGCAAAGCCGGCGGCAACTCAGGCCAGTCCCAGAGTGCGACGTCGTCGGCGTCATGCGCCGAGCGCACCTCATCGTTTGCCGGCACCTCTGGCACCCAGGCCTCGTCGGGCCGTATCGCTTCAGCATCCACAAGGCATGTCCACCAGGCGTGCTCCGACGACACCGACCGTGGGGCACGAGGTGCGCGGCTGATCACCAGTTGGCGTTTGGCGCGGGTCATCGCAACATACAAGGCATTGAATTGCTCTCGCAGTTGCTCATGCGTTTCTGTCAGCTGCAGCGCCTCCAGTGCGGGGGGTGGTCGGCTGCTGGAGCGCATGAACGCCACTCGGGCTGGATGACCTTGGTCCTGGGGCCAGTCCACCACCAGGGAATAGTGGTCTGATTTGGTGCGCGACGGCAGCGTATCGACCAGAAAGACCACCTCGGCCTCCAGCCCTTTGGCGCCATGGATGGTGAGCAGTTGCACCGCGTGATCGGCGGCGCGCACCGGCACTTTCAGTCGCGCCTTGCGCAACGCCCTGATGAAGCGATAAGGGGTGGCGTCACGGCCTGAATCCATGGCCAGTGCGGCCTGGAGCAGTGCCTCGATGTGCGCAATCGCAGGCCCACGGCGGCTGGCGGGCAGCCGGGCCAGCAAGCTTGCACGCAGGTCCGTGTCATGCACGATGCGTGACAGCAGGTCATGCGGAGGGAGGATCTGCGCCTGCGCATGCCAAGCCGCCAGCAGAGCGCGGGCACGCAGCAAGGTGCCCTCACCCGCGTCATTGGGTGCAGTTCGTTCGCCGCTGGGAGCCAAGCTCATCAGGGCAGTCCACCAACTGGTGCCTGCCAAGCGGGCGCGGGCTGCCAAGCGCATGAGCGCTTCGTCGTCGGCATGGAACAAGGCACTTTTGAGCGACTGCGCCAGCGACAGATCGTGCTGCGGCGAGACCAGAACGTCCAGCAAAGCCAGCAAATCCCTCACCTCCGGCACGTCGGCCAGCAGGGTGTCGGTGGGCGCCTGATGAGGAATGCCATGGCGCTCAAGTGCCTTGGCCACCTCCACCAGATTGGCACGTTTGCGTGCCAGCACAAAAATGTCTTGGGGCGCCACCGCCTGGGCGCCTCCCAGGCCATGCACCATGGCGGCCACGGCCCTGGCCACCATCTCTGCCTCGCGCTCCATGGCGCCTGAGAGCGGCTGCACCCGAGCTTGCGTCAATGAATCACGCCATGGCAACGCATCTGTTTCGTGGGTGACCGACTGGTCGTCTGTGCGCCCGTCATCGTCCTCATCAGACGTCATGCCTTCGTCTTGGGCCAGCACGGTGATTTTTCCGGCGGTGTCCGAGTCGGTGGTGTGCGGACGGAAGTCGGTCATCAGGCCCTGGGACGCTGCGGGCTGCATGACCCGATTCAGCGCCTCAATGATTTCCGGGGCATTGCGCCGGGTGTGATCGCAGGCCAGCAAATCGCCGCCAAGGCTCTCCAGCACGAACGTCCTGGCGGCCGCAAACACCCTGGGATCTGCCCGTCGGAAGCGGTAAATGCTCTGTTTGGGGTCCCCCACCAGGAATACGCTCAATGGCACCTGCCCGCTTCGACCGCCGCCGGCGCCAGCGTAAGCCGACAGCCAGGCCTGCAGCGCCTGCCATTGCAATGGGCTGGTGTCCTGGAACTCGTCCATCAACACCAGGCGCACCTGGCTGTCCAGCCTCTGTTGCACCCATCCTGACAGCACCGGATCTGACAACAGGCGAACAGCCGCCAGTTCCAGTTCACTCATGTCGGTCAGGCCGCGCTCGAGTTTGAAGCGCGCATATTCATTGAAGAGCGACTGGCTCAACACGATCATGTGCACATGCTGCTCATGCGCCGCCTGTTGCCGCTGGGCCTTCAACAGGCTCATCAACCAGTCGAATGCCCATCCCAGCGCGTCCACTTTGTCAACGAACTTGGCGAGGTGCACCTTGGGCTCGCCATTGAGCTTGAGCACCGATCGGGTCAATGCCCGGGCCCGCGCCGCCAGGTCAGGCAATTCAAAGGCCGAGATGATGCTGGCTGCGGCGTCTTGCGGCGTCTTGCCTTTTTGCTGTGCGAGTGCCGCAGCCAGGTCATGAAAGCGTTTGACGATCTGGGGGTGTTGCAGGGCCTGTTCGGGGCTGTCCCAAGTCGCCCAGGCTTCGTCCCATTGCGCCGCGTTGGGCACGCTGTTCAACAAGGTTCCTGCATGGGCTGCCAGCGTGAGTTCGGTGCGCTGTGCCAGGGCCTTTTTCAGCCACTCCACCAGGTTGTGGTAGCCGACTTCGCGCAGCATCACATCAAACGAGCCTGCCACCTCGCGCTCGCCCAAAGGTCGAGCGGCATCTTGGTCCACGCGTTTTAGAAATCGTGCCCACAAGTCATCCCAGATGTCTTCATGAGACTCCAACAGGGCCAACTCGGGTGGCAAGCCCAGCTCCGTCAGCACGGCCAGTGGCGCGGCCTTCACCAACTGGGCGAACCAGCCGTGTATGGTCTGAACGCCCACACCGCGCCCACCTTCCAGGCGCCTGGTTTGCAGTGTCTGCAGAACCTTCTGAACGTGGGTGATGTCGGGCGATGTCACGCCACGAATGAACAATTCGTGTCGCAGTTTGTCCGGCGATGCCGACACCAGTTCGTCCAGCCACAAGGCCAGACGCTCGCGCATTTCGCCGGCGGCCTTGCGCGTGAAGGTGATGGCCAGAACCTGCTCGGGGGGGGTGCCCTCCAGAAGTGCCCTCAAGATGCGCGACACCAGCATCCAGGTTTTGCCCGCACCAGCACAGGCTTCGACCACCACGCTGCGCGCGGGATCACAGGCCAGTTCGTAAAAGCTGGCGGGAGGCACTTGTCGGCCATTGATCCAGTAGGCGGCATGGCTCATGCAGGTGTCCAATCGTCTTTGCGGCAAAGGCCCCGCGCCTGGCAGTACTCGCACGCCTCCCCCTCGCCCAGCGCAGGCATGCCGTGCCCACTCATCAAGGCCGTCCAGTCTTGCGCCAAACCCTGGAGGAAACGCTCCGTGTGCGACTCGATGTCCTTGTGCGCCAGCATGGTGGCTTTCATGTCGCCCGATTCGGCCTGGGTGCCCGTGTCTTTGCCCAAATGCAGGTAAGCGGTCTCGACCTGCGCATCAGGGGCGGCCAGTACGGCATAAAACAGCAGTTGTGTGTCTTCCAGCGGCGCTTTCAGCCGCTTGCTCAGCTTGTCTTTGTTGCCAGACTTGTAGTCGATCACCAGCTTGTGAGGTTCATGGTCAGCCTGGCTGCGCACATCCACGCGGTCCAGCCGCCCTTCCAGGCACACCAAGGCGCCCGACTCCAGCGAAAGGTTCAACCGGGCGTCGAACTCCATGTGCTGCACGCGCCAGCCCTGTTGCTCATGCGCCAAGCACCAATCGACATAGGCCTCGGCCAGGCGCGGCAATTGGGCCTGGTAGGGCCTGAAATAGGGCCGCGTGCTGTCCCTGTCCAGCCCATGCTCCCGGATCACCGCCTCTGCCGCCGACAACCAGGCGGCCACGTCCTGCGCTGGTGATCGCTGGACAAGGCATGCATTGCGCTCCTGATGGAATCGCTGCAAGACGGCATGGAGCAGCTCGCCATGATCGGCGCCATCCACCCCCTCTTCCAGCTCGTCTTGTTCCTGCAGGCCCAGCACTGAGCGGGCAAAGAATTGGTAAGGGCACTGACGCAGTGCTTCGTAGCGGGTGGCCGACACCTTCATCGGCAGCAAATCCTCATGCCCCAGCAGCGTGGGCGACGGCTGGGTCACTGGTCGGACCGGCACGCCGCGCTGCACCAAGGCAGACGAGGCGGTCGCCCAGTCTTGTCGCATCAGTTCACGCCAGCGTTGAATCCAGGGGCTGGCTGAAACATGCTCCCCCTCCTGGTCCTTGCGGTGCAGGCACACGACGCCAGCGTGCAGCATCGCCAGCGAGAAAGCATCCCATTGGGCGGCTTGTTGCTCGGCCTGTCCGCTCAGTGCCAATCGGGTTCGCTGGGCCTGGGACAACCACCCCGTCGATGGGGATGCAGCGCCCAACTGCCGTTCATCGGCGCCCGGAATCACGATGGCCGAGAACGGACGCAGCGCCGCCCGCGCCAGGGTCGTGACGACCACCTCGGGTGGCTGCCCCGGTGGCGGCGCTGGTCGAAACACCACCGCCTCCATCACATCCTGCATCCATCGCAGGAATCCACCGCCGTCCAGCATGGTTCGCTGGCACAGCCCGCCCCAGCCTGGGCCGGCGTCGACACCTGCCCCCGGCAAGCGCAAGCATTCGCAGGCCAGCAAGCCAGCCGGATCGTTCACCAACCCATCCCATGCGCCCGTGGAAACCAACGAGGCCTCCAGGGCACTCAGCCATGCGGACAAGGGCAGACGCCCGCCCGACCACGCGTCGCGCAAGGGTGCCAATTGCGTGTGGGCCTCTTGCAGCGTGGTCCACGCACCAGGCGTCAGATGATCAGGCGCAGGGTCGTTCAACACCAGCCACAGCCGTGGGACGGACTGCCGTCGACACCAACGCTCAAGCTCGGCCAGCGGCGATGGCTCTTGCGTGTCGTGCATCCACCGGGTCCACGCCGATTTGAGCCAGTCCAGCACATCATCCGAGCTGGCATGCGTCGGGGCTGCGCGTACAAAACGCGTCAGCGCGGCAGCCGCCCGTGTGGTCGACAGCTTCCAGCCGGTCTCGTCAGCCACAGACACACCGTGCTCGTCCAGCATCGCCCTCATGCGTCTGATCACACTGCGGTCCAAGGCCAGCAGCGCCACAGGCGGTTGAGGCAAACGAGCCGCCGCCGCACCCGCTTGTCTGGCGATCGCGACGTGCTTCATGACCTGTGCGGTGGCCTGTCGTGCTTCGTCTTCCAGCCCCTGTGTGGCCAGCAGGACTGGCGCATCGGCGTCTGTGTTGGCCACTGCGTGCGCCGCCCACCAAGCGACGGCGGGAGCCGCCCCGTGGCCTGCGCCGGCACCACTTTGCGCGTGTCCCAACACGGACAGGGTCAAGGCGCCTTCGCTGCCGGGCAAGACACTGGTGCCTGCGCTGACCGCCAGCCACGCCGACGGCTGCAAGGTGAACAAGGCATCGGACGGGAACCCCGCAGAGGCATTGCCCAAGGCCCACTGGAGGGCCCATGCCAGCAACCAGCGTTCGTGCTGACCAGGGGTGTCAGTCTCTGGGACTGGCGTCCACGTCGGTGGCGGAAACTCCTCCTGCCAGCACCCGATGAGCCTGGCCCGTTCGGATGGCGCCGAGGTCTGCAGCCGGCGCCACCAGGCGTGCCCCGCCTGAACCACCTGATCAACCGCGAAGTCCAGCGCTGCCGGGGATGGGCGCACCCAGGCGTCCAGCCACGGGACCGCACGCAATGACGCCTTCACCGCCAGACGGTCCATCACCACGTCCAGGGTCATCGCAGGCCCCCACGCCCCTGCTGGCGCTGGCGTGTATCGCCAGGCGTGTTGCTCCATCAACCCTGCAATGGTGTCAATCTGGGGCATCCAGCCACCCACAGCATCGGCCCAGGCCTGACGCACCAAGGGCAGCAAGGCGCCCACGGGCACGACCACGATGGCGTCGCGCACATCGCGGCCTTGAGCCTTGAGCCAGGCGTCAGCATCGTGCGCCCAGGCTTGCCATTGTTGCCTGGCGTCCACGCCGCGTGGCCAAGCCCACAGCATGGGCGTCAGCCCGGTTGGCACGGCACCACCCCACCCCGGCGAACGATCAGGCTCAGAGTTTTCTTCTATCAGACTCATTGAACAAGGTCTCTTGTGTCCAGGGCTGACGCCCGTATCTTCTGTGTCAGAATCTGGTTAACCCCAGTGTTTGTGGCGCCCGCCGTCATGCGCATTGGCATCTTCAAGGATTTTCCATGAGCAGCGAACTGATCAAGCACATCACCGACGCCTCTTTCGAAGCTGACGTCCTCCAGTCCACCGAGCCGGTGCTGGTGGATTATTGGGCCGAGTGGTGTGGCCCCTGCAAGATGATTGCCCCGATCCTCGACGAAGTGGCCAAGGATTACCAAGGCAAGTTGCAGATCGCCAAAATGAACGTGGATCAAAATCGCGAAGTCCCTGCCAAGTTCGGCATCCGCGGCATCCCCACTTTGATGATTTTCAAGGGCGGTCAACTGGCCGCCACGAAGGTCGGGGCGCTGTCCAAGGCCCAACTGACTGCCTTCATTGATTCAAGTCTGTGATTCACGGCGCTTTTCAGCGCCTATAATGAGGCCGTCATCTGCTGCAATGCCAGGCAGATGATGGCCGAGATGTCCACCTGATGGTCAGGTGGATGTCAAAACAGCAAAAAGCCTCTACGCGAGCCCTTGATGCTGTGTGCCACGGAAGTTCCGTGGCGGCCTGTCGGCAACTCCCCTCCCCCTCAGACAGTTCTCACGCTTTCCGCGTTGACCGCCAGCCTGGCCTGTCTTTGCCCGGCGCTCGCGCGTTTGTTCAGGGTACTCATCCATGCATCTTTCCGAACTGAAGGCCCTTCACATCTCCAAACTGGTCGAGATGGCTGAAGAGCTGGAGATTGAAAACGTCGCTCGCATGCGCAAGCAAGAGCTGATGTTCGCGATCATGAAAAAGCGCGCCAAAGCGGGCGAACAGGTTTTTGGTGACGGTGTGCTCGAAGTGCTGCCTGACGGCTTCGGCTTCCTGCGCTCCTTGGACACCAGCTTCCTGGCCAGCACGGACGACATTTACCTGTCACCCAGCCAGGTGCGCCGCTTCAACCTGCACACCGGCGACATGATCGAAGGCGAAGTGCGCGTGCCCAAGGATGGCGAGCGTTACTTTGCACTGGTCAAGGTCGATCGGGTCAACGGCCTGGCACCCGAAGTCAGCAAAAACAAGCTGATGTTCGAGAACCTCACGCCCCTCTTCCCTGAAGAGCAGTTCAAGCTGGAGCGCGAGACCGTCAAGAGCAACGACGACAACATCACCAGCCGCATCATCGACCTGATCGCGCCCATTGGCAAAGGCCAGCGCGCTTTGTTGGTGGCTCCGCCCAAGAGCGGCAAGACCGTGATGATGAAAAACCTGGCGCACGCCCTGGTGGCCAACCACCCGGATGTGCACCTGATTGTGCTGCTGGTGGACGAACGCCCTGAGGAAGTGACCGAAATGCAGCGCACCGTGCGCGGCGAAGTCATCAGCTCCACGTTCGACGAACCCGCTCAGCGCCACGTCCAGGTGGCTGAAATGGTGATCGAACGCGCCAAGCGTTTGGTTGAACTCAAGAAAGATGTGGTGATCCTGCTGGACTCGATCACCCGCCTGGCCCGCGCCTACAACAACGTGCTGCCCAGCTCCGGCAAGGTGTTGACCGGCGGTGTGGACGCCAATGCCCTGCAGCGCCCCAAGCGCTTCTTCGGCGCCGCCCGCAACGTGGAAGAAGGCGGCTCGCTCACCATCATCGGCACCGCCCTGGTGGACACCGGCAGCCGGATGGACGAAGTGATCTACGAAGAGTTCAAGGGCACCGGCAACTGCGAAATCCACCTGGATCGTCGCATGGCTGAAAAGCGCGTCTACCCCTCGATCCTCATCAATCGTTCGGGTACCCGCCGCGAAGAGCTCTTGCTCAAGCCCGAGATCCTTCAGAAGAGCTGGATTTTGCGAAAACTGCTCTATCCGATGGACGAGATCGAGGCGATGGAGTTCGTGCTCGACAAGATGAAATCCACGAAGAACAACCACGACTTCTTCGACATGATGCGTCGCGGTGGTTGATCACTGCCGTGGATTTCAGACAAAAGGCGACCTGCGGGTCGCCTTTTGCATTCCCTTCAAAATTCGGCTTATAATTTCGGGTTTTCCGGCTGTCGGAAAGTGCCAGACATGGGGTCTGGTGGCTCCCGATATGGCACACAGCAAGAGGTTCCAGTCATGCCTAAAGAAGGTATTCACCCCAATTACCGCGATGTTTGCTTCGTGGACCAATCCAACGGTTTCAAGTTCGTGACCCGTTCTTGCGCTCCGACCAAGGAGATGATCAAGATGGAAGACGGCCGTGAACTGCCCTTGTTCAAGCTGGAAACCTCGTCCGAATCGCACGCCTTCTACACAGGCCAGCAAAAGAGCGTGGACACCCTGGGTGGCCGCGTCGAGAAGTTCCGCAACAAGTTCGCCCAGTTCCGCAAGTGATCTGCGGTACAGCCTGGCCTCATGTCGGGCTGATGTGACTTGCGTTCCAAAGGGCAGCTTAAGCTGCCCTTTGGTGTTTCTGAGCGCCACACTTTTCCATGCACCAGGACTTTGCCCGACCCAAGGCCTCTCCAGCCCTTGTCACCCAGAAGTCGGTTCAGCCGCTGCCCCGCTGGGCTTTGTTGTTGCTGTGCGCGGCGTATGTGCTGCCCGGCGTCTTTGGTCGTGACCCCTGGAAGAACGCTGACATCGCCTCATTTGGTCAGATGTGGAGCCTGGCGCTGGGCGATGCCACGTGGTTCAACCTGCAGATCGGCGGTGTGCCTCCCAGCTCGGGTGGCGTCTTGCCTTACTGGTTGGGCGGACTGTTCATCTGGTTGACGCAAGGGTGGCTTGACCCGGCTCTGGCAGCCCGGATTCCGTTTGCGTTGGCCTTGGCGGGCGTGCTGGCGCTGACCTGGTACGCCACCTACCACCTGGCCCACACCGAAGCCGCCCGACCACTGCCATTGGCCTTTGGCGGTGAGGCTCAGCCGCGCGATTACGCCAGAGCCATGGCCGATGGCGCCCTGCTGGCGCTGGTGGCCACGCTGGGCCTGCTGCAACTGGGCCATGAAACCACCCCCGAGTTGTTGCAGTTGCTGGGGGCTGGCGCGTTTTTGTATGGCATGGCCGCGATGGACCAACATCCTCGTCAAGCCGCATGCGCCGCACTGCTGAGCTTGCCGATACTCGCGGCCAGCGGCAGCCCCACCATCGCCCAGGGCCTGGGCGCCGTGGGTCTGCTGGTGTGCTGGCGCTCGCACCATCCCAACCGCACCAGGCAAATGGCCTTTGTGGCTTTGGCCATGGTGCTGGCAGCGGCCGTGACCGGGGGCCTGGTACTGCAAGGCAGCGCGCGCTGGGGCTGGAAGCTGTCTGATCAACTGCAAGTCGCCAACTTTGCCCAACTGCTGCTGTGGTTCACCTGGCCTGCGCTTCCGCTGGCGCTCTTGACCTTGTGGCATTGGCGGCGCCAGTGGCAGCGCCGTCACATGGCCGTGCCCTTGTTGATCACCGTGTTCGTCTTGATGGCATCGCTCTTGATGGGGGCTGATCAGCAGGCCTTGCTGTTGGCCTTGCCTGCCCTGGCTGTGCTGGCCGCCTTCGCGCTGCCCATCCTGCTTCGCGGTCTGGGTGCCGCCATCGACTGGTTTTCGGTCCTGTTCTTCACCCTGGTGGCCCTGTACATCTGGCTGGCTTATGCCGCCATCCACACCGGCATCCCGGCTCGCCTGGCCGCCAACCTGGACAAGCGCGTGCCCGACTACGACGCCAGCTTCTCCTGGCTGGCCCTCGTGCTGGCCACGGCTGGCACCCTGGCGTGGTTGGCGATTGTGCGCTGGCGCACCGCTCGCCGCAGTCACGCCCTCTGGAAGAGCCTGGTCTTGCCAGCCAGTGGCGTGACCCTCAGCTGGTTATTGCTGCTGACCTTGTTGCTTCCCCTGCTGGACCAGGGACGCAGCCATCGCCTGCTGATGGACCGCGTCGGCAGCCAGCTGCCACGCGGCGCGGCGGTGTGCGCTCCGGGGGCCCCTGCCTCCATCCTCACAGCCCTGAGCTACTTTGGTGAGCACCCGGTGGATGGACGCGCTGATGCCGCCCAACGGCAACCGCGGTGTGAATGGCTGGTTCAGCGCCTGCCCGGTGATGTGCGCAGCCAGCATTTGCCTGGCTGGACCAAAGTCGGGGTTTACAACCAGCGCACACGCAACTCAGAGAAACTGGTGCTGTACCGCCGCCAGTGACGCTGCCGGTGATCAGTGCGCCTCAGCCGCCTGGGGCGCGCTGGATGCCGGATTGCCGCTACGCAGCCGGGTGGCTGGCACCACGAGGGTGAACACAGAGCCCTTGCCCAGCTCGCTGGTGACGCGCAGATCGCCACCGTGCCGCTGAATCACGTGCTTGACGATCGACAGCCCCAGGCCCGTGCCCCCGGTGTCTCTGGACCGGCTACCGTCCACACGGTAGAAGCGCTCGGTCAGGCGGGGGATGTGCTCCGCATCGATGCCGATGCCGGAGTCCTTCACCTTGAATTCGCCCGAGCCGTCTTCGCGCACATGCCAGGCTACCGCGATTTCGCCACCCTCTGGCGTGTACCGGATGGCGTTGGACACCAGGTTGCTCATGGCGCTGAGCCATTCAGCTTCGACACCGGACAAGAACTGCCCTTCGGCATGATCAAACGCAAAGCTCAAGCGATGGCGACCGGCTGACAGCGCCTGTGCGTCTGTCTGAATGCGTTGAAGCAGTTGGTCCAACGCCGTCCATCGATCGGACGCTGGACGTGGGCTGCCTTCGATCTGCGCCAAGGTCAGCAAATCAGACACCAGCGTCTGCATCCGGGAAGCCTGTTGCGTCATCAGCTCGATGACCCGGCGGCGCTCCACATCGGTGAGCTGCAAGGCCCCCATGGTCTCGATGAAGCCACTGAGCACCGTCAAGGGGGTGCGGATCTCGTGGGACACATTGGCCACGAAATCCCGGCGCATGGTGTCGGCGCGTTCGCGCTCGGAAATGTCCTGAGACACCACCAGTTTCAACCCCTCGCCATATTCACGCACCTGGATTTGCAGGTGCGTGAGGCTACCCCGCGCCACCAGACACTTGACCGGCTCGCGGTAATCGCCGGCCGACAGGTATTGCACGAAGGTGGGGTATCGAACCAGGTTGGTGATGCGCTGCTGCAGATCACGCTGGGCGTTGAGCCCAAAATGATCCGCCGCCACCGAGCTCATCCAGGTGATGTGCTCACTGGCATCCAGCAGCATCACGCCGTTGGGCGACACCTCGATGGCCGACAGAAACTGGTCCAGACGGGCACGCTCATCCTGGATGCTTTGCCGCCGTTGTGCCACCACCCGATGAATGCGGTGGGCCACCTCTCCCCACAAGCCAGGCAGCGCAGGCGGCTCGGCCTCGGGGTTTCTCAACCAGTCGAGCAGGTCGTGGCCCTTGAGGGTGTCTGTGACCGACAAGGCCAAAACCGCCAGACCAGCGCCTGCGCAGGCCAGCGTGACGGGGTAGTCCAACCAGCGGCCCAATGCCCAACCGCCCAATCCGCCCGCCAGGGCAGACAAGAGACGGGTACCCACACGGGACCACACCCATGAAGAATTCGAATCAACGATCACTGGATCTGCCGTTGTCTATGACACCAGTCAGCAGCCCTGTTCAGGCCACCACGTCACTCACCTGCTGGGTGAGGCGATAGCCCGCGCCACGCACGGTCTCGATGAGCTGCGAGCGCTGCACGGGCTGCAGCGCCTCGCGCAGACGCTTGACGTGAACATCCACCGTGCGCTCTTCAATGAACACATGGTCACCCCAGACACGGTCCAGCAATTGCGAACGGCTGTGTACCCGCTCGGGATGCGTCATGAAGAAGTGCAGCAGCTTGAACTCGGTGGGGCCGATCTTCACTTCCTGCTCACCGCGGCTCACGCGGCGAGTGGCAGGATCCAGCCGCAAACCAGCCACTTCCACGGCCGAGTCCAGCGCCTGGGGGGCCTTGCGTCTCAGCACCGCGCGCACACGCGCCATCAGTTCGTGGGTGGAAAATGGCTTGGTCAGGTAATCATCGGCACCCGCATCCAGACCCGCCACCTTGTCCACTTCTTCGGCACGGGCCGTCAGCATGATGATCGGCAAGTCACGTGTCCGTTGCGCAGCGCGCCAGCGTTTGGCCAAGGCCAGGCCCGATTGGCCGGGCAACATCCAGTCCAGCAAGACCAGATCTGGCAGCACCTTGTCGATCGCTTCCTGGGCACGTTCGGCATCGGGGGCCACGGTCACGTCAAACCCTGCATGACGCAGGTTCAGCGCGATCAGTTCAGCAATCGCCTGCTCGTCTTCCACTACCAGTACTCGGCTCATGAGAACGGCTCCGGAGGTTACTTGACGATGGATTCGACCGTCTCGGGCGTGTTGTGACGCACGTCGGTACCCTTGACGATGTAGATCACCTGCTCAGCCAGGTTCTTGGCATGGTCACCCACGCGCTCGATGGCCTTGGCCACGAACACCAGGTCGATCGACGCAGAAATGGTGCGCGGATCTTCCATCATGTACGTGATCAGCTTGCGCATCAGGCCATCAAACTCGGCATCGATCTCGTTGTCGGCCTTGATCACCTCGACGGCAGCCTGGATGTCAAGCCGGGCAAAAGCGTCCAGCGAGCGGCGCAGGGATGCCGTGGCCAGATTGGCCTCGAAAGACACGTCGCTCACGGGCAGGCGCAGGCGGCTGGACACCCCCGTGTTGATCAGGCGCTGCACGGTGCGGGCAATGCGAGCGGCCTCGTCGCCCACGCGCTCGAGGTTGCCAATGGTCTTGGAGATGGCGATCAGCAGGCGCAGATCACGCGCCGTGGGCTGACGGCGGGCAATGATGGTGGAGAGATCGGCGTCGATTTCCATTTCCATCGTGTTCACCCGCGCCTCGGTGGTGATGACCTGGCTGGCCACCTCACCGCTGAAGTGCGTCAACGCGTAGATGGCTTGCGCGATTTGAGATTCGACCAGCCCGCCCATCTCCAGCACGCGGGTGGAAACGCCGCTGAGCTCGGCATCGAACTGGCTGGAAAGGTGTTTTTCAGTCATGGGCTACTCCGTTGTCTTGTTGTTGGGTGGTGTTTGACGGTGGCCAGGGCAAGGCATCAACCGAAGCGGCCGGTGATGTAGTCCTCGGTTTCGGTGCGCTTGGGTTTCATGAAGATGTCGGTGGTGGCGCCAAACTCGATCAGCTCGCCCAGGTACATGTAGGCGGTGTAGTCCGAGCAACGCGCGGCCTGCTGCATGTTGTGGGTCACGATCAACACGGTGTAGTCATTCTTGAGCTCGTGAATCAGCTCTTCGATCTTGCCCGTGGAGATGGGATCGAGCGCCGAACACGGCTCATCCAGCAGCAGCACTTCGGGCTTGATGGCAATGCCGCGTGCGATGCACAGGCGCTGTTGTTGCCCGCCCGACAGGCCCGACCCACTCTGGTTGAGCTTGTCCTTGACCTCATTCCACAAGGCCGCCTTCTTCAGCGCCCACTCCACACGTTCGTCCATCTCGCTGCGCGAGAGGCTTTCAAACAAGCGCACGCCAAATGCGATGTTTTCGTAAATTGACATGGGGAATGGCGTCGGCTTCTGAAACACCATGCCCACACGGGCACGGATCAGTGACACGTCTTCCTTGCTGGTCAGGATATCCTGGCCATCCAGCAAGATCTGCCCTTCTGCCCGTTGCTCGGGATAGAGCTCGAACATCCGGTTGAAAGTGCGCAACAAGGTGGATTTGCCGCAACCGGACGGACCGATGAAGGCCGTCACCTTGTTTTCAGGCAATTCCATGTTGATGTTCTTCAAGGCGTGGAACTTGCCGTAGAAGAAATTGAGGTTGCGCACAGCCAGCTTGGCCTTGGCGGGCGCAGCGGTTTGAACTTTGGTGTCCATGGTGAGAATCTCCGTCAGACTGAAGTGCCGCGCCAATCAGCGCTGGCGGAACAAGGTACGGGCAATGATGTTGAGCGCCAGCACACCGATGGTGATGAGGAAGACGCCTGCCCACGCCAGCTTCTGCCAGTTTTCAAAGGGGCTCATTGCGAACTTGAAGATGGTGACCGGCAGGCTGGCCATCGGCTCGCCCAGGTTGGTCGTCCAGAACTGGTTGGACAGCGCCGTGAACAGCAGCGGTGCGGTCTCGCCAGCAATGCGGGCCACGGCCAGCAAGATGCCGGTGATCACGCCGGCGCGGGCCGACTTCAGGGTGATGCTGAGAATGACCTTCCATTTCGGCGTGCCCAGGGCGTAAGCGGCCTCACGCAAGGCGGCCGGAATCAACGACAACATGTTTTCGGTGGTGCGGATGACCACAGGCACCACGATCAGCGCCAACGCCAGCACACCAGCCCATCCAGAAAACGTCAGGGTCTGCGCCACCACCACCGAGTAGATGAACAAACCGATCACGATGGAGGGGGCCGACAGCAAAATGTCGTTGATGAACCGTGTCAGGCTGCCCAGCCAGCCATGTTGACCGTACTCGGCCAGGTACACACCTGCCAGGATGCCCACCGGCGTGCCGATGGCGGTGGCCAGGCCCACCATGATCAAAGAGCCCACGATGGCATTGGCCAGACCACCGTCCTCCATGGGCGCAGGTGTCATCTGAGTGAAGGTGGCCAGCGCCAGGCCGTCAATGCCCAGGCGAACGGTTTCAAACAGAATCCAGATCAACCAGACCAGCCCGAAAGCCATGGCCCCCAGGGACAAGGTCAGGGCCAGGATGTTGACTCGTTTGCGTGAGGCGTGCATGCGCGCACGCTGAATATGCAACTCTGCGCTCATGAACGCGCTCCTTCGGATTTCTTGAGACGGGCCAGCAGCACCTTCGAGAACGCCAGCACCACGAACGTGATGAAGAACAACACCAGGCCCAGGTAGATCAACGACGCCTGGTGCAGGCCCACATTGGCCTCGGCAAACTCGTTGGCCAAGGCAGAGGTGATGCTGTTGGCGGCCTCGAACAGCGACAAATTACCCAGCTGGTTCATGTTGCCGATCACGAACGTCACGGCCATGGTTTCGCCCAGCGCACGGCCCAGGCCCAGCATGATGCCGCCCACCACACCGGTCTTGGTGTAAGGCAGCACGACCTTCCAGACCACCTCCCAGGTGGTCGAGCCCAGGCCGTAAGCGGATTCTTTCAGCAGAGGTGGGGTCACCTCGAAAACGTCTCGCATCACCGATGCGATGAACGGGATGATCATGATGGCCAGGATGATGCCGGCCGACAAGATGCCGATGCCCACCGGAGGGCCGGAGAACAAGGCAGACAGGTACGGAATGCCATCGGTGGCCGACTGCAAGGGCTGCTGAACATACTCGGCCAACAACGGACCGAACACGAGCAGACCCCACATGCCGTAGACGATGGAAGGCACAGCCGCCAGCAACTCGATGGCGATGCCCAGCGGCCGCTTGAGCCACCCTGGCGACAACTCGGTCAGAAACAAGGCGATGCCGAAACTGACGGGCACCGCGATCAGCAAGGCGATGAACGAGGTCATCAAGGTGCCGTAGATCATCACGAGACCACCGTACTGATCCTGCACGGGATCCCACTCGCTGCGCCACAAGAAGCTGATGCCGTATTCCTTGATGGCGGGCCAGGCGCCCACCACCAGTGACGCGATGATGCCGAACAACAACAGCAGCGTGATCACCGCAGCCGATTTCGCCAGCAAGGCGAACACGGCGTCCGCCCATGGGGCATTCACTCTTCTTTCTGGTGGTTTGCTCATCTGTCGGCGCTTGGATTCTGAGTTGTTGTTGGCGCTGGAATCATCCATGCCTGCGGGCAATATCGCGGTCATCACGGGCCTCCGGCTGGAGTCGATGTTGTCTGGCCAAGTGAGGGCACTTCAACGATAAAACCGGACACCTCTTGAGGGGGTGTCCGGCTGTTTCACAGGGTCAAGTCCAGGATCACTTGGTCCAGACCGGCTTGCCTGCGCTGTCGGTGACCTTGGTCCATTCCTTGCGGATCAGGTCCTTCACGTTGGCAGGCAGGGGCACATAGGCCAGATCGTCAGCGGCCTTGTCACCCTTGTTGTAGGCCCAGTCAAAGAACTTGATCGATTCGGTGGCTTGAGCGGGCTTGTCCTGCTTCAGGTGCATCAGGATGAACGTGGCGCCACTGATGGGCCATGCATCCTTGCCTTGCTGGTTGGTCAGGATCTGGTAGAACGATTTGTCCCACTGAGCACCAGCGGCCGACGCCTTGAAGGCGTCATCGCTGGGCTGCACGAAGTTGCCGCTGGCGTTGCGCAGTTGAACGTGCGACATCTTGTTTTGCTTGGCGTAGGCGTACTCAACGTAACCCACGGAGTTGGGCAGGCGCATGACGAAAGCCGACACGCCTTCGTTGCCCTTGCCGCCGGCGCCCACAGGCCAGTTCACGGCGGTGCCCTCACCCACCTTCGACTGCCACTCGGCATTCACCTTCGAGAGGTAGTTGGTGAAGATGAAGGTGGTGCCAGAACCATCAGCGCGGCGCACCGGGGCGATGGCTGCGTCGGGCAGCGACAGGCCGGGGTTCAGTGCCTTGATGGCAGCGTCATTCCAGCGCGTGATCTTGCCCAGGTAGATGTCGCCCAGCACTTCGCCGGTCAGGCGCAGCTGACCAGGCTGGATGCCTTTGATGTTCACCACGGGCACAACGCCACCGATCACGGTCGGGAACTGCATCAGGCCGTCTTTGGCCAGCTCGTCGTCCTTCAGGGGCATGTCGGAGGCACCAAAATCCACCACCTTGCCACGGATCTGGCGCAAACCGGCACCCGAACCCACGGACTGATAGTTGATGCGCACACCCGTTTCAGTTGCGTAGGCCGATGCCCACTTGGAGTACAGCGGAGCCGGGAAGCTGGCGCCTGCACCAGTCACGCTCTGGGCCATCACGGCGCCAGACAGAGCGGCCACGGTGATGGCGGCGGCGGCAGTGCGAATCATCTTGAAGTTCATGTGAACGCCTTTCTTGTCAACAGACAGATCAGTTGAGAGCAACTGGACTGTAAGAAGCGTTTGTGACGCCAATATGACAGTTCTCCGGGGGTTGTCATAAACAACGACGCGCTGATTTGCATGATCCGCAAATCGCAGCCGTCACACACGGGTCACAGGATTGTCACATGACATTTCTATCTTCTCGACGTGCTCCATTTGTCCTGGGGCCTTACAGGAGAATCCATGACCTTTCACCGAGTTTCACAACACACCCTGATGGCTGCCGCGCTGGCAGCCTCCATCGTGTTCGCTGGCTGTGCCACCCACCGTGCCCCTGCGCAACCCGCCAACCTGGCGGCCGCAGCCATGCAGGAGTCGGAGCTCAGCACCTTCAATCAACTGGTTCAGCAAGCCGGAATGCAAGACGCGCTTCAGGGTAGCGCACCCATGACCGTGTTTGCGCCGACCAATGAGGCCTTCAAGGCCCTGCCCTCGGCCACCTTGGAGGCCTTGTCCAAGAACCCGGATGAGTTGCGCAAGGTGTTGAAGCACCACGTTGTGCCTGGTGTGCACACCCAAGCCAGCATCCAGGGCGCGGTCATGATGTCGACCGTGGCGGACACGAAGTTGCCGATCTCCAAGGCCGGTGATTACCTGACGGTGGAGTCCGGTCTGGTGATCAAGGGCGACATCCAGACCAGCAACGGCGTGCTGCACATCATCGATGCGGTGGCCCTGCCCCCCAAGCCCAAGAAGTAATCGATCCGGGTGGGTCAAGCCCTGGGCAGGCTGTCCGCCAGGGCCTGGGCTGCAGAATTTGCCAAATCGGCATCTGCAGCCTCCACCATCACCCGAAGCACAGGCTCGGTGCCCGAGGCTCTGATGAGGATTCGGCCTCGATCCCCCAACTGCGCGCCAATCGCCTCACGGGCTTGCGCCAATGGCGCATGCGAGGCCCAGTCGAAGCCCACGGGCAAGCGCACGTTGATCAACTTCTGGGGAAACAGATCGACCCCCGACAAGGCGTCGGCCAGCGTACGCTGCTGCCCCACGATGAACTGAAGCACCTGAAGTGCGCTCACCAGGCCATCGCCGGTGGTGTGGCGGTCCAGGGCCAACAAATGCCCAGAGCCTTCGCCGCCCAGACTCCAGCCTCTGCGCTGCAGTTCTTCCAGCACATACCGATCCCCCACCTTGGCGCGCACCATCTCCACCTGCATGCGCTTGAGGGCCATCTCCACGGCCATGTTGGTCATCAGGGTGCCCACCACACCGGGCACTGCGTGCCCCTGCGCCAACCGATCCGCCGTCATCACGAAGAGCAGCTCGTCGCCATTGAAAAGGCGCCCCGAGGCGTCCACCAACTGCAATCGATCTGCATCGCCATCCAGCGCAATGCCGTAATCGGCGCCATGGGCGCGAACGGCGGCTTGCAAGGTTTCAGGGTGGGTGGCCCCGACCCCTTCATTGATGTTGTAGCCGTCTGGCGCACACCCGATGGACACCACCTCCGCGCCCAGCTCGTGAAACACATGGGGGGCGACCTGGTAGGCGGCGCCATGCGCGGCGTCCACGACCAGTTTGAGGCCCTTGAGCGACAGTTGTGGCGAAAACGTGCTTTTGCAAAACTCGATGTAGCGCCCACGGGCGTCTTCCAGACGGCGCGCTTTGCCCAGGTTGGCAGAATCTACCCAGGCCGGCGCGGCCTCCAGGGCTTGCTCGACCGCCAGTTCCCAGCTGTCGGGCAGTTTTTCGCCTTCAGCCGAGAAGAACTTGATGCCGTTGTCGGCAAAGGGATTGTGGGACGCACTGATCACCACGCCCAGGTCCAGCCGCAATGCGCGGGTCAAGTAGGCCACGCCAGGCGTGGGCAGAGGGCCGGTCAACACCACATCGACGCCGGCGGAGGCAAATCCGGCCTCCAGCGCGGACTCCAGCATGTAGCCAGAGATTCGGGTGTCCTTGCCAATGAGCACCGTCGGGCGGCTGGTGGTTTTGCGCAGCACCTGACCAACGGCGTGCCCCAGCCTGAGGACAAAATCGGGGGTGATCGGGGCCTGACCAACCGTGCCACGAATGCCGTCGGTGCCGAAGTACTGTCTGCTCATCTGGGTATTTCTTGTGGGCAAAAGAAAATTATCGCCCACCATGGGCTCAAACTTGATGCAAAGCCTGCCAAACCTTGAGCGCATCGACCGTGGCCCTCACGTCGTGCACACGCACCACCCTGGCGCCTGAGGCAACGCCGCTCAAGGCCGCCGCCAGGCTGGCGGCCAGACGGTCTTCGACGGCGCGACCGGTGATCACGCCCAGGGTGGACTTCCTGGACCAGCCCACCAGCACCGGCAGACCCAGCGCCATCAGTTCGGCCTGCCCTCGTTGCAGGGCGATGTTCTGGGCGGGTGTTTTGCCAAAACCGATCCCGGGATCCAGCACGATGCGGGCATCGGCAACCCCTGCCGCGTTCAGCGCCTGACGTTGCCCTTGCAGGAATTCACACACCTCGGTCACCACATCGGTGTAACTGGTTTGCGCCTGCATTGTGGCGGGATCACCACGCATGTGCATCACACACACACCACAGTCCGGTACCGCTGCAACGGCCTGTACAGCGCCATCTGACGTCAATCCACGGATGTCATTGACGATGTCCACGCCCAGGTCCAGCGCCCGTCGCATGACCTCGGGCTTGCAGGTGTCGACCGAAATGGGCACGCCCAGTGTGGTGGCCACAGAAAGCACCGGGGCCAGCCGCGCCCACTCCTCGTCAACCGTCAAGGTGGGCGCGCCGGGGCGGCTCGATTCGCCGCCAATGTCCAGAATGTCGGCACCGTCGGCGATCAGTTGCTCGCAATGCCGCAAGGCCTGCGCAGCGTGCGCGAACTGCCCACCGTCCGAAAACGAATCCGGGGTGACATTGACGATGCCCATGACGCGGGCAACGCTGAGGTCAAGACGAAAGCGGCGGGTTTGCCAGACAGGCTGGTGGCTCATGGGGATGCACAAAAAAAACGGGGCCGAAGCCCCGTTGCCGCCGAGTGATCAGCAGCGCAGTTGATTTGACGTCTCAGACGGCCGCCGGTGCACCATCCGTGCTCATCGGTGGCTTGGGACCGCTGCTGGGCCGATTGCTGGGCGGCGTCCAGTCCTTGGGGGGACGGGGCTCGCGGCCTTCCATGATGTCTTCAATCTGCTCGGCATCGATGGTTTCCCATTCCAGCAGGGCCTTGGCCATGGCGTGCATCTTGTCCTGATGATCTTCGATCAGCTTGCGCGCCACGGCATATTGCTCATCGATGATCTTGCGGATCTCCTTGTCCACCTTTTGCATGGTCTCTTCAGACATGTTGGTGGTCTTGGTGATCGAGCGGCCCAGGAACACCTCGCCCTCATTGTCGGCATACACCATGGGGCCCAGCTCATCGGTCATGCCGTAACGGGTGACCATGTCGCGGGCGATGGCGGTGGCGCGTTCGAAGTCGTTGGATGCACCAGTGGTCATCTGGTTCATGAAGACCTCTTCGGCAATGCGACCACCGAACAGCACCGAGATGGTGTCCAGCATGCGGCTCTTGTCCATGCTGTAGCGATCACCCTCAGGCAGTTGCATGGTCACACCCAGCGCGCGCCCGCGAGGGATGATCGTGACCTTGTGCACCGGATCGGTTTTGGGCAACAGCCGTGCGACCAGGGCGTGGCCTGCTTCGTGGTAAGCGGTGTTCTTGCGCTCTTCCTCGGGCATGATCATGGACTTGCGCTCGGGGCCCATCATGATCTTGTCCTTGGCCTTTTCGAAGTCGTTCATCTCGACCACGCGGCCGTTGCGACGGGCGGCAAAGAGCGCTGCTTCGTTGACCAGGTTGGCCAGATCAGCCCCCGAGAAGCCAGGGGTGCCCCGCGCCAGGATGTCGGCGCGCACGTCTTGACCCACCGGCACCTTGCGGATGTGCACGTTGAGGATCTGTTCACGACCACGCACGTCCGGCAAGGTGACATATACCTGGCGGTCGAAACGACCGGGGCGCAGCAGGGCCGGATCCAGGATGTCAGGGCGGTTGGTCGCGGCAATCACGATCACACCCAGGTTGGTCTCGAAGCCGTCCATCTCCACCAGCATCTGGTTGAGGGTCTGCTCACGCTCGTCATTGCCGCCACCCAAGCCAGCACCACGGTGACGACCCACAGCGTCGATTTCGTCGACGAAGATGATGCAAGGGGCGTTTTTCTTGGCCTGTTCGAACATGTCGCGCACGCGGGCTGCGCCCACGCCAACGAACATTTCGACAAAGTCGGAGCCCGAGATGGTGAAGAACGGCACCTTGGCCTCGCCAGCGATGGACTTGGCCAGCAGTGTTTTACCCGTGCCCGGAGGGCCGACCATCAACACGCCGCGTGGGATGCGCCCGCCCAGTTTCTGAAACTTCTGGGGATCGCGCAGGAAATCCACCAACTCCTTGACCTCTTCCTTGGCCTCGTCACAACCAGCCACATCGGCAAAGGTGATGGAGTTGTTGTTTTCGTCCAGCATGCGAGCGCGGCTCTTGCCGAAGCTGAAGGCGCCGCCTTTGCCACCACCTTGCATCTGACGCATGAAGTAGATCCACACCCCGATCAGCAACAGCATGGGGCCCCAGGAGATGAGCAGGCTCATCAGCAGCGAGGGCTCTTCGCGGGGCTTGACGTCGAACTTGACGTTGTTGTTGATCAGGTCGCCCACCAGACCACGGTCCAGGTAGGTAGCTGTGCTGCGCACACGGCGATCGTCGGTGGTGACCGCCACGATTTCGGTGCCACTGGGGCCTTCCTGCAGCGTGACGCTCTTGATGCGCTTGGCGCGCACCTCTTCCAGGAAGTCAGAGTAGGCCATCTGCCCGGTGCCCACACCGGCACGGTCAAATTGCTTGAACACAGTGAACAGCACCAGGGCCACCACCAGCCAAACTGCCACTTTCGAGAACCATTGATTGTTCACCGCGTCTCCTTCAACCCAAACCCACCTGCGTCGGCTGATGCTGGATGCATCCCCACACCAGCGCAGGATCTCAAAAAAACAGACAGGCTCTTGCAATTCGAACCGCACGTCTGCTTTCGCGGTATGTGAGGATCATTCTAGAACAGACAAGGCCCCTGCGCGTTTTGTCAATACCCTTTGAAACACTGGATTTCTGTGTCTGGCCGGGCTATTTGCACCTGTGATCAGGTTTTTGTCGCATTTTTGAGCCCAATGCCCACCAGAAAAGTCTCGGCCGACCGGTCGCGAGAGGCCTTGGGCTTGATCGCCTTGGCCACCCGGAAGTGCTCCCGAAAGCGCGCCACAGACTCTTCGTACCCCCCACCGTGAAAAACCTTGCACACCAAGGCCCCGTCTTTTTTCAGGTGGTGAACCGCAAAGTCGACGGCCAGCTCGATGAGGTACGCCACCCGTGCGCCGTCAGTGTCTGAAATACCGGACAGATTGGGCGCCATGTCAGACACTACCACGTCCACGGGCCGATCCCCCACCGCTGCTTCGAGCTGATCCAGCACAGTTTGCTCGGTGAAATCGCCCTGGATGAACTGCACCCCCTCCACGGGTTCGAACTCCAGCAAGTCCAGCGCAATGATGGTGCCATTGAGCGCACCCACCGCAGCGCCACCGGCGCCGGCGTCCTTGGGCGCGAACTTGCGCCGAATGTACTGACTCCAGGCGCCGGGTGCCGCCCCCAGATCGACCACCAACTGCCCGGGGTGGATGAGCTTGAGCGCTTCATCGATCTCTTTGAGCTTGTAGGCGGCGCGGGATCGGTAGCCTTCTTTTTGCGCCATGCGCACGTAAGGATCGGTGACGTGGTCATTCAACCAGGCCTTGTTCACCTTTTTGCTTTTCGTCTGTACTTTCATGGCTCGATAATAGAGGGATGCCTGCAATTGAACTCACCACGGCCGAGCGCCGTGCCCACCGCGCGGATGCGCACCATCTGGACCCCGTTGTCATGATCGGCAACGACGGGCTCACCCCCGCCGTCGTCAAAGAGACAGACGCTGCACTCAAGGCCCATGGCCTGATCAAGGTGCGGGTACTTGGGGATGACCGAGCTGCACGCGAAGCCATCTTCGCTCAGTTGTGCGACCAGTTGAGCGCCGCCCCCATTCAGCACATTGGAAAACTTCTGGTGCTGTGGCGACCGATTCCCGAGAAGGACGCCGACGGGGAGCGCCGCGAAGGTCGTGGCGCAGGCCCCAAGGAGGTCAAGATCCTCAAGTTCTCCAAAAGTGGGACGCGCCGCCCTGAAATCAAGAAGGTCAAGGTGCTGGGCAATCAGCGCGTGACCGCCGGCGGCCTGATCAAACGTGCCAAGCCGCGTCTGAGCAGCAAGAAAAAGGTCTGAGTGAGCCTCACGCTGCAGGCCTGGCGCCACTGAGCCGCCAGGCCATGACCAGCAACAACACGGCTTTGCACCAATACAGCACGGCCGACATGCCATGTAACACCCCGAATGAGAGGGCGGTGTCATGGCCTGATCGGGCCGCCTGAATCATCGGATGCAGCACATGCTGCCCGAAGATGGTCAAAAACAACACGGCCAGCACCATCAGCAGCGTGGCCGACATCGCTGACTGGAGTTGCCCGGCATCCACCGCGTCGCGCACTCTGCGGCGCTCCAGGACGAACATCAGCAGGCACATGCCCAGGCTGACATGGGCTTCCAAGGCAAAAATGCGCCCGGCGCCAGTGCCCGCCACGGAACGCTCCAGCACCGAGAACAAGGCGGGCGCAGCCAAACCGCCCAGCGCCAGCACCACGCCAGCCCACAGGCCGGCCAGCCAGCCTTGAGTCTGCGCCATGCGTGCTGGAGACGACATCGCTGGCACCTCAGACGTATCGAACCGCGATCACTTCGTAATTGCGCGTGCCACCAGGCGCCTGGAAGGTGGCCACGTCGCCCGCCTCTTTCCCGATCAGCGCCCGCGCGATCGGCGAGTTGATGGACAGCAGGCCTTTTTTGATGTCGGCTTCATCCTCACCGACGATCTGGTAAGTGACGGCCTCGCCGCTGTCTTCATCTTCCAGATCGACGGTGGCCCCGAACACCACGCGACCGCCCGCATTCAGTGATGAGGGGTCGATGATCTGGGCCGCCGACAACTTGCCTTCAATTTCCATGATGCGGCCTTCGATGAAGCCCTGCTTGTCCTTGGCGGCGTCGTATTCGGCGTTCTCGGACAGGTCACCCTGCGCGCGGGCCTCTGCGATGGCGTTGACCACCGCAGGACGCTCCACATGCTTGAGCCGATGCAATTCTTCCTTGAGTATCTCGGCGCCACGCTTGGTAAGAGGAATGGTCGACATGGATTTGTCTCGCTAAAAAGTTCTCGTGAATGGACGAGAGCCGCGCCCGGTGAGCCGTCTGTGCAGACGGTGGCCGGGTGCGGCCCTCTGGTTCGCAGCAGCGGAGGGCTTGGGCACTCCGCTCATTGAGTCGAAGTTTAGTGCAGTTTGGCGTGCAGTTCCTGCACCGAGTACACCGCCAGGTCATCCTGGTGCTTGAGCGCCTCCACGGCGGCCTCGCAGCCGGCCATGGTGGTGTAGTAGGTGACACGGTTGGCCAGCGCGGCTTGCCGGATGCTGCGCGAGTCGGCAATCGCGGTGCGGGTTTCGTCCACGGTGGTGAACACCAATTGGATCTCACCAGCCTTGATCGCGTCCGCGATGTGTGGGCGGCCGTCCTTCACCTTGTTCACCGGTTTGACCGGCACGCCCGCAGCCGCGATGGCGGCTGCCGTGCCCTTGGTGGCCACGACGGTGAAGCCGAGCGCCACCATGTCACGAGCCACATCCACCGCACGGGCCTTGTCGCCATCCTTGACCGAAATGCAGACCGTGCCGGCATCGGGCAGGCGCGAACCGGCACCGAGCTGAGACTTCAGCATGGCCTCACCGAACGTGGCACCCACGCCCATGACTTCGCCGGTCGAACGCATTTCAGGGCCGAGGACGGGGTCCACACCCGGGAACTTGTTGAACGGGAAGACGGCTTCCTTGACGGTGAAGTAAGGCGGCACGACTTCGCGCGGGGCCTTGCCATCGGGCGACTTCTGGGTGGCCAGCTTCTGACCAGCCATGCAGCGCGCAGCGATCTTGGCCAGGGGCTGACCCGTGGCCTTCGACACGTAGGGCACGGTGCGCGAGGCACGGGGGTTCACTTCCAGCACGTAGACCGTGGCGTCGTTCAGACCCTTGGTCACGTCGCCCTGGATGGCAAACTGCACGTTCATCAGGCCCACCACGTTCAGAGCCTTGGCCATCAGCGCGGTCTGGCGACGCAGCTCGTCTTGCAACTCGGCGCTGAGCGTGTACGGAGGCAGCGAACAGGCCGAGTCACCGGAGTGAACACCGGCTTGTTCGATGTGCTCCATGATGCCGCCGATCATCGTGGCTTCGCCATCGGCGATGCAGTCCACGTCGACTTCGACAGCGTCGTTCAGGAAGCGGTCGAGCAGCACGGGCGACTTCTCGGAGACGCGCACGGCTTCGCGCATGTAGCGCTCGAGGTCCTTGTCGCCGTGGACGATTTCCATGGCGCGGCCACCCAGCACATACGAGGGGCGCACCACCAACGGGTAGCCGATCTCGTTGGCCAGCTTGATGGCGTCTTCTTCGTTGCGGGCCGTGCGGTTGGGCGGCTGCTTCAAGCCCAGCTTGTGCAGCAGGGCCTGGAAGCGTTCGCGGTCTTCGGCGATGTCGATGCTGTCAGGCGTGGTACCGATGATGGGCACGCCGTTGGCTTCCAGATCCAGCGCGAGCTTGAGCGGGGTCTGACCACCGTACTGCACAATCACGCCGACCGGCTTTTCCTTGTCGACGATTTCCAGCACGTCTTCCAGCGTCACGGGCTCGAAGTACAGGCGGTCGGAGGTGTCGTAGTCGGTCGAGACGGTCTCGGGGTTGCAGTTGACCATGATGGTCTCGTAGCCGTCTTCGCGCATGGCGAGCGCGGCGTGCACGCAGCAGTAGTCGAACTCGATGCCCTGACCGATGCGGTTCGGGCCACCGCCCAGCACCATGATCTTCTTCTTGGTCGTCGGCTCGGCCTCGCATTCGCCGCCTTCGTTCTCGTAGCACGAGTACATGTAGGCGGTTTGCGTGGCGAACTCGGCGGCGCAGGTGTCCACGCGCTTGTAGACCGGGCGCACGCCCAGGGCGTGACGGGCCTTGCGCACAGCATGCTGGTCGGTGCCCATCAGCTTGGCCAGGCGGCGGTCCGAGAAGCCCTTTTTCTTCAGATAACGCAACTCGGCCGCGGTCAGCGTCTCCAGCTTGCGGGCCTTGATGTCGCCTTCGGTCTTGATGATGTCTTCGATCTGGGCCAGGAACCAGGGGTCGATGCTGGTTTCTTCAAAGACCTCGTCCAGGCTCATGCCAATGCGGAAGGCATCGCCCAGGAAGCGGATGCGCTCGGGACCGGGCTCGCCAATCTCCTGGATGATTTCTTCGCGGTCGGTGCTGATCTCGGTCAGGCCGTCAATGCCGGTTTCCAGGCCGCGCAGGGCCTTCTGGAAGGACTCCTGGAAGGTGCGGCCCATGGCCATCACCTCGCCCACCGACTTCATCTGCGTGGTCAGGCGGGAGTCGGCAGCCGGGAACTTCTCAAAAGCGAAACGAGGGATCTTGGTGACGACGTAGTCGATCGAGGGCTCGAACGAGGCCGGAGTCGCACCGCCGGTGATGTCGTTCTTGAGCTCATCCAGCGTGTAGCCCACGGACAGCTTGGCTGCGATCTTGGCGATCGGGAAGCCGGTGGCCTTCGACGCCAGGGCCGAAGAGCGCGACACACGGGGGTTCATCTCGATCACGATCATGCGGCCGTTGTCCGGGTTGATCGAGAACTGCACGTTCGAGCCGCCGGTCTCCACGCCGATTTCGCGCAGGATGGCGATCGAGGCGTTGCGCAGCAGCTGGTATTCGCGGTCGGTCAGGGTTTGAGCCGGGGCCACGGTGATCGAGTCACCGGTGTGGATGCCCATCGGGTCGAGGTTTTCGATCGAGCACACAATGATGCAGTTGTCCGCCTTGTCGCGGACCACTTCCATTTCGTACTCTTTCCAGCCGATGAGCGACTCTTCGATCAGCAGCTCCTTGGTCGGCGACAGGTCCAGGCCGCGCTTGCAGATCTCTTCAAATTCTTCGGGGTTGTAGGCGATGCCGCCGCCCGTGCCGCCCAGCGTGAAGCTGGGACGGATCACCATGGGGAAGCCCGCGCCACCGATTTCGGCGGTGATGCGCTTTTGCACCGCCCAGGCCTCTTCCATCGAATGGGCAATGCCCGACTTCGCGGAGTCCAGACCGATGGAGGTCATGGCCTCCTTGAACTTCTGGCGGTCTTCAGCCTTCTCGATCGCGTGCTCGTTGGCCCCGATCATCTCGACCTTGTACTTGTCCAGCACACCATGCTTGTGCAGGTCGAGCGCGCAGTTCAGCGCGGTCTGACCGCCCATGGTGGGCAGGATCGCGTCAGGGCGCTCCTTGGCGATGATGCGCTCAACCACCTGCCAGGTGATGGGCTCGATGTAGGTGACGTCCGCCGTGCTCGGGTCGGTCATGATGGTCGCAGGGTTGCTGTTGACCAGGATGACCTTGTAACCCTCTTCGCGCAGAGCCTTGCAGGCCTGGGCGCCGGAGTAGTCGAATTCACAGGCCTGGCCGATGATGATCGGGCCGGCGCCAATGATGAGGATGCTCTTGATGTCGGTGCGCTTAGGCATTCTTCTTCTCCATCAATGCCACGAAGCGGTCGAACAGGTAGCTGATGTCATGCGGTCCGGGCGATGCTTCCGGGTGGCCCTGGAAGCAGAAGGCGGGTTTGTCAGTGCGGGCCAGGCCTTGCAGCGTGCCGTCGAACAGCGACACGTGCGTGGCGCGCAGGTTGGCGGGCAGCGTCTTGGCATCGACCGCGAAACCGTGGTTCTGGCTGGTGATGCTCACGCGGCCGTTGTCCAGGTCTTTCACGGGGTGGTTGCCGCCGTGGTGGCCGAAGGGCATCTTGTAGGTCTTGGCGCCAGAGGCCAGGGCCATGATCTGGTGGCCCAGGCAAATGCCGAAGGTCGGGATGCCGGTTTCGATCAGCTCCTTGGCGGCAGCGATGGCGTAGTCGCAAGGCTCCGGGTCCCCGGGGCCGTTGGACAGGAAGATGCCATCCGGGTTGTGCTTGAGCACTTCGGCCGCCGGCGTCTTGGCGGGCACCACGGTGACCTTGCAGCCGCGCTCGGCCAGCATGCGCAGGATGTTGCGCTTGACGCCGAAGTCATAAGCCACCACGTGGAACCTGGGCGACGTCTGCTTGCCGAAGCCAGGCTTGCCGCCCAGTTGGGGATGGGCCAGCTTCCACTCGGTTTCGTCCCACACGGTGACGTCAGCGCGGGTGACGACCTGGGCCAGGTCCTGGCCGGCCATGCTGGGCGCGCCTTGAGCCTTGGTCACCGCGTCAGCAATGACGGACTCGGTCACGGCCTCGCCGGCCGCCAGGGCCACGATGCAACCGTTTTGCGCACCCTTGGTCCTCAGGATGCGGGTGAGCTTGCGGGTGTCGATGTTGGCGATGCCGACCGTGCCTTCGTCCTGCAGGTACTGAGACAGGGTGCGGGCCTGACGGAAGTTGGACGTGCGGATGGGCAGATCCTTGATGATCAGACCAGCGGCATGGATCTTCGAGGCCTCGATGTCTTCACCGTTGACGCCGTAGTTGCCGATGTGCGGATACGTCAGGGTGACGATCTGCCGGCAGTAGCTCGGGTCGGTGAGGATTTCCTGGTACCCGGTGATGGAGGTGTTGAACACCACTTCACCGACGGTATGACCGGCTGCGCCGATCGAGGTGCCTACGAAGACCGTGCCGTCTGCAAGGGCCAGAAGAGCTTGGGGCAGAACGGGCAGCACGGGTTAATTCTCCGTTTGTTGTGCGCGCCCAGCTGGCCCTGTACGACTGGCGCCCTCGCTTTCACGGCGGGCGCACACGGGCGTGACAGATCGAGTCCGGTTCAGGAAACGGTCGGGTTTCGCTAGGCGGGGGGTTGTTGCGGGTAAACCTTAGGATTATAACTGAAGCTTGACACCCTGGTTTGTCTGCGCAAAGGTCGGGCGGCTCGTCGCGAAGTTGCACCACAATGAGACATTGCCTGACGAACCGACCTGAAAGGACCTGCCATGAAAGGCGACCCCACCGTCATCCAGCACCTGAATGCTCAACTCAAGAACGAGTTGACGGCCACCAACCAGTACTTCTTGCATTACCGCATGCTGAAACACTGGGGGTTCGACAAGCTGGCAAAGAAGGAATATGAGGAGTCGATTGGTGAAATGAAACACGCCGATCGCCTCATGGAGCGGATCTTCACCTTGGACGGGCTGCCCAACTTGCAGGATCTCGGCAAGCTGATGATCGGGGAGTCGGTGCCCGAGATTCTGGCCTGTGACCTGAAGCTGGAAACGGGGGCTCAAGGCACCATCAAGGATGGGATCGCCTACTGCGAGTCGGTTCGGGACTACGTCTCTCGCGATCTGCTGCAAGACATCCTGGACGATACCGAAGAGCACATCGACTTCCTTGAAACCCAGATCGAGTTGATCGGCAAGGTCGGGGAGCAAAACTACCTGCAGTCCATCATGGGGTCGCCGGCGTCCTGAGGAGGACGCACGACCTGCGATAGACCTGCTCGGATCAGGGGCACCCAGATGGGTGTTGCATGCGAATCATTCCTATTCGATAATGCGGCATCTGCTTTCGGAGCCCCGAAATGATCGTTTGTGTGTGCCACCGCGTATCGGACAAGGACATTGCCCGCCATGTGCAACATGGCTGCACCTCATTCGAGAGCCTTCAGGCCGACACCGGCGTGGCCACCTGTTGCGGTTGTTGCGAGTCGTGCGCGCGTGAGGCGTTTGACGATGCACGGCACCATCAACGTGCCGCGTCTCAGCCGATTCAATGGATGACGCAGATGCCCATGGCGGCTTGAGCGCCACCGCCACCCTTGGTTTTGGAGCCCCTCAAGCTCCGCAGACTCCGGCCGATACCTCTGAACAAGCCCGCCACACGGGCAGATTGTTCGAGAGGTTGACATGGCCCGATTCTTTTCACCCCATGATGCGCCCCGTGACGCCCGGGACACGCCCCTGAGCGATGCCGCGCTGGACCACCTCCCCTCTGACTTTCGACGGCAAGGAGCGGCGCCTCCGGCGCTGTTCTGGCGCTCGCAGCCCCGGTGGCAGCGATGGTTGAGCGCTGCCTGGCGTTGGTTGTGGGACCTGGATGAGCCGGAGTTGAGTGACGTTCAGCCGACGCCTTTGAACCGGGTGCGCGCAGAATTTCGCAATGCGCTGTGGGATCTTCAATCGGCCCGGGCCGACCAGGTGCGTGAACAGATCGAACGGGCTCGATCACTGCGTGAGCTTTGGCACCTGCGCGCAGATGTGTTCAAGGCCATCGCCGTGCACCGAGGCCAGATCGAAGCACAGTTGCGCATCGATCACCTGGACGACCACTTTCCAGTGCGTTCGTTCAAGCATGGCAACACTCGTCACGCCCATGTGACGACCTGGTGAGCCCCGCACCACGCGAAAGCTTCTGTGACGATGCACAATGGCAGGTCAAACGCGACCTGCCATGAACATCATCATTCTGGACGACTATCAGGACGCCGTCCGCAAGCTGCCTTGTGCTGCCAAGCTGGACGGCTTGTCGGCGAAAGTCTTCACCAACACGGTGAAAGGCACTGGCCAGTTGGCGGTGCGCCTGCGCGACGCCGAAGCCTTGGTTCTGATCCGCGAGCGAACCCACTTCAACAAGGCGCTTCTCGAAAAGCTGCCCAAGCTCAGGCTGATCAGCCAGACGGGCCCGGTGGGGCAGCACATCGACTTGGAGGCCTGTACCAGGTTGGGCATCGCCGTGGCCGAAGGTCCAGGAGATCCGGTGGCCACCGCTGAGCTCACCTGGGCGCTGGTGATGGCGTCGATGCGTCGACTGCCTCAGTACATCGGCAATCTGAAGCATGGCGCCTGGCAGCAATCCGGCCTCAAGTCAGCCTCGATGCCCACCAACTTCAGCTTGGGCTTGACCCTGCAGGGCAAGACGCTGGGCGTGTGGGGCTACGGACGGGTTGGTCAACGCGTGGCGGCTTATGGCAAGGCATTCGGCATGCACGTGGTGATCTGGGGCAGCGAATCTTCGCGTGCTCAGGCGGTCAACGACGGCCACATTGCCGCACCTTCCCGTGAGAGCTTCTTTGCCGCTGCGGATGTGTTGAGCCTGCACCTGAGGCTGTCGGAGGCCACGCGCGGCGTCGTCAAACCGGATGATCTGGCCCGAATGAAACCCACGGCCTTGCTGGTCAATACATCCAGGGCCGAGCTCATCGAAGAAGGTGCACTGGTGGCCGGGCTCAACCGCGGCCGCCCTGGCATGGCTGCGGTGGACGTTTTCGAAAGTGAGCCCATTCTGCAAGGGCACCCGCTGCTGCGACTGGAAAATGCCGTGTGCACGCCGCACATCGGGTTTGTGGAGCTGAACAACTACGATGCCATGTTCAATGCGGCGTTCGACAACCTGCTCAACTACATGGCCGGTTGTCCGACCCACATCGTGAACCCTGAGGCCTTGAAGGTGCAGCGTTGACACCTCTGCTGGATCAACGTGGAAGCTGAGCGAGTCCTGAGCCGCGAGGGCATGCGCGCCACCTCCTGGGCACTTCTGGCCGGCAACTTCATGATCGGCTGTGGTGTCATGGTGGTGGGGGGCACCATGAACGACCTGACGGCCGCCCTGTCGATATCGGTGGCCAAAGCCGGCGAGCTGCTGGCCATTGCCGCGGTGATGATGGGCGTGGGTGCTCCGGTGCTGGCCACCCTGGTGGCCCGCATGGATCGGCGTCGGCTGTTGGCGCTGGCCATGCTGTGGTATGCGCTGGGCCACGCCCTGAGCGCCATGGCCCCCTCGTACGATTGGCTGTGGCCCATCCGTGCCCTGACGGTTTTGTCGGCCGCCGTGTTCACGCCGCAGGCCGCCGCCACCATCGGCTTCATGAGCACCCCTGCCCATCGCGGCCGCCACATCACCTTCGTGTTCATGGGGTGGTCCATGGCATCGGTGGCGGGCATGCCCTTGGCCGCCTGGGTGGGCGAGCGCATGGGCTGGCGGGTGGCCATGCTGCTCGTGGCCCTGGGCTCTCTGTCGGCCGCCTGGCTGGTCTGGAAAACGGTGCCCAAGGGGCTGCACCCCCCTGCCCTGTCGTGGCGGTCGTGGGGCAAGGTGTTTCGATCGCCCCTGCTGGTGGCCTTGATCGCGGTCACCGCGTGTCAAAGCGCCGGCCAGTTCAGTCTGCTGGCTTACGCAGCGCCTTACTACAAGCAGGTTTTTGGTGCCTCGCCCGAACAGATCAGCTTGATGTTTGCCTGGTTTGGCAGCCTCGCCTTGCTGGGCAATGTGATCCTCAACCGGGTGGTGGATGGCATGGGCGCCGCCAAGGCGGTGACCATCACCTTGGCATTGATGTCGGTCAGCCTGGCCTTGTGGCCACTGGCGGGCACCCTGCCCATGTTGGCGCTGGTGCTGGTGCCCTGGGCAATCAGCGGCTTTGCCACCAACTCAGGTCAGCAAGCGCGACTGGGTGGCCTGTCGCCCCGATTGGCCCCTGCCCTCATGGCGTTGAATACATCGGCCATTTACCTGGGGCACGCCGTTGGCGCCTCTGGCGGGAGCTGGGTGTTGACACACCACCACTACACCGATCTTCACTGGCTGTCGCTGGCCTGGATGGCCGTGGCCCTCTGTCTGAGCTTTTGGGCCATGAACGTTCAGGCCAGGCTGGGCGCCGCCAGACGCTGACGGCGGGCCTCATACAGGCACACACCGCTGGCCACCGACACATTCAGGCTTTCCACGGCCCCCATCATGGGAATGCTCAGCAGTTCGTCACAGTGCTTGCGGGTGAGCTGACGCATGCCGGCCCCTTCGGCGCCCAGCACCAGGGCTGTGGGCACCTTGAAGTCGGCCTCAAACAGGGTGCGAGGCGCGTCGTCAGAGGTGCCGCGAACCCAGATGTCTCGCTCTTTGAGTTCGCCCAAAGTGCGTGCCAGGTTGGTCACCATGAAGTAAGGCATGGTTTCGGCGGCACCGCTGGCCACCTTCGCCACGGTGGCGTTGATGCCCACCGCATGGTCTTTGGGTGCAATGACGGCGTGTGCGCCTGCGCCATCGGCCACCCGCAGGCAGGCACCCAGGTTATGAGGGTCGGTCACGCCATCCAGCACGAGCAACAACGGCGCCTCGGACAGGCCGTCCAGCAAATCGTCCAGTGAATGGGCCTGAGGCAAGGACTCAACACGGGCCACGATGCCCTGATGACGGTGGTTGCCGCACAACTTGCTGAGCCGATCGTCATCGCTGGCGATGATGTTGACGCCAGCTTCTTCGGCGCGGATGAGAAACTGCTTCATCCGCTGGTCTCGGCGCGTGGCGTCGATGTGGAGTTCGCGGATGGACTGCGGCGCAACCTTGAGGCGCACGGTGACGGCATGAAAGCCGAACAAGGGTTTGAGGCTCATGGCCGGCATCCTAACCGCTCAAGCGCCCGCCCTGGATTCTGACGGTGCGCTCACAACGCGCAGCGATCTGCGGATCATGGGTCACCAGGATCAGCGTGGTCTTGCTTTCTCGGTTGAGCTCGAACATCAGGTCCATGACCGACTGCCCGGTGGCATGGTCCAGGCTGCCGGTGGGCTCGTCGGCCATGAGGATGTCGGGGCCGACGACGAACGCACGCGCCAGCGCCACGCGCTGCTGCTCGCCACCCGACAACAGCATGGGCTTGTGGTTGACGCGCTCCGCCAGGCCCACACGCCCCAGCATGTGCATGGCTTTGTGTCGGGCTTGGCGGTCTCCTCTCAACTCCAGCGGCAGCATGACGTTCTCCAGCGCAGACAGGTGTCCGATCAGCTGAAAGCTCTGGAATACAAAGCCGACATGCCGCGCACGATGCGCTGCGCGTTCGTCTTCTCCCATGTTGAAGAGGGATTGACCGCACAGCGACACATCACCGGCCGAAGGGGTATCGAGGCCAGCCAGGATCGACAGCAAGGTGCTCTTGCCTGACCCTGAAGCCCCTACGATGGCCAAGGTTTCCGCCTGCCCCACTTGAAGATCGACCTCATGCAGAATGGTCAGAGGGCCACCGCTGTCGGTGACCACCTTGCTGATGCCCTGAACATCCAGGGCCAATGCCCTCGTCGAGTTGGAGGCAGATGTGCGTGGATGGCCTGTAGCAAAAGAGTGGCTCGTCATGAGATCCAACTTGATGAAAGGCAGTGGTTGACCATGCACTTTAAGCGACGGCGGGCCGCCCTGAAGGCCTGGGGGATTAGCGCATTGCTGGCGGTGGCGCCCGCCATTGGCGCCCAAGGCGTGACCGATCCTGCCCATCGCGCCGAGCGCGCCGACTTTCGGGTGCTGGTGCTGGGCGACAGCCTGTCTGCCGAGTACGGCATCGCGCGTGGCACGGGCTGGGTGGCATTGCTGGCGCAGCGCCTGCGCAGCCGGGGTCACTCGGCGCTGGTGGTCAATGGCAGCATCAGTGGCGAGACCACCGCAGGGGGCCGTACGCGACTGCCCGGGTTGTTGCAGGCGCACCGTCCTACCCATGTGATCATCGAGTTGGGCGGCAACGACGCCTTGCGGGGTTGGTCGCTGCAAACCACCCAGGCCAATCTGGTGGCCATGGTGAAGGCTGCCCAATCGGCGGGTGCCCAGGTCTTGTTGGTGGGCATGCAACTGCCGCCCAACTACGGGCGCCGATACGCCCAGGACTTTGCCCGTACATTCGAGCAGGCCGCTCAGCGCACAGGGGCTGACTTGGTGCCGTTCCTGCTGAAAGGGGTGGCCGATCGCGCAGATGCGCGCGAGTGGTTTCAGGCAGACGGCATTCACCCTCTGGCCAAGGCCCACCCGGTGATGCTGGACAACGTGTGGCCAGCCCTTGATGCTCAGTTGAAGACCCGCACCAGATAGCGCGGTTCAGTCGTCCTTGCGCAAGCCGGTGAGGTTGCCCATCAAGGTTTCGGCCTGCTTGCTCATCTGCTCTTGCATTTGCACGAACAATTTCTGCGACTGCTCAAGGTAGTTGCCCATGAGGTTTTGCATGGGGTTTTGCTGGAGGTTCTTGACCGAGTTTTCAGTCAAGCGCGACTGAAGATCGATGAAGGCCTGGATGTTCTTGTCCAGGTAATTGCCCATCATGCCTTGCATGGTGTGACCATAGAAGCGAATGATCTGGGCCAGTGACTGGGTGGAGAACATGGGCATGCCCGCGGTTTCTTCCTCCAGGATGATCTGCAACAGGATGCTGCGCGTGAGGTCTTCGCCAGTCTTGGCGTCCAGCACGATGAAGGGCTCACAGCTCATCACCAGCTCTTTGACCTCGGTCAGCGTGATGTAGCTGCTGGTGCGGGTGTCGTAAAGACGCCGGTTGGGGTATTTCTTGATGACCCGCTGCGTTGCATCGGTGGCTGGGGTTTCCGGGGCCGCTTCATCAGCACCACCAGTTTGTTGGCGGCTGCCACTTCTGCTTGCTTTGCTCATGTCGCGCTCCGGTACGTTGATCTGCTGATGCATTGTAGTGACATGCGACCTCCATCCCGTCAACGCTGACCATCCAGCAAGGTCAGCAACAAGATGGCCTGTGCGGTGGCATGAAAGTCAAATGTTTTGCGATCCGGCGCAAACCAGTCTGGCCTGTGGCTGGCCAGCACTTCGCGCCAGTGCCAAGGTTGCATCAAAGCAGGCAATTCCGGTATGCGACGGTAACCCAGCCAGCCACCGTCAGGCTCCTGGGATTGCAGCATTCGCCGCAACCAGACGGGCTTGATGTGCGCTTGACGTTGATTCAGTGCCAACACCAGCAACCTTTGATAATGGGGGTCGCGCACCAACGGGTCCCAGGTGAGTTGGGTCTCGACGTCATCCAGCAGATGGCCGGTCAGCGGCCCCAGGTCGGGCAAGCCTGCGCAACCTGTCTGGCGAATCAGCATCAGGCCAACGACCTGGTGCGTGGTGCAAACCGCGTCCGTGAGGAAGACCGCCGACCACATCGGAGAGCACATGTCTTGCTGCAGGAAGAGGCTGGTGTCACCCTGCGGCAGATCCATCGGCCTGCATGTCATGGCGTGATGGAAAAAGCGCTGGTAATCCACCAGGCGTTCGACCCCGATCGCATAGGCACTGATCTCGGCTTGCGGCTCCATCATCCGACGCCAGGGCTCTTTGGCATAAAAGCCTGAAAAGTGACGTTGCAGCGCCTTGCCGGTCAAGTCCTGCAGATAGGCATCACCCGAGTGCTGAGCCGCCTTTTGCAGCATCCACCACAGGGCCGCATTGGGATCCGCCAATACCTGCGGCTCGTGTTGTTTGAGCCATTGCATCGCCTTGGCCCGATGCTGGGCAATTTCCTCAGGGGTCACCGGCGGCATGGGACGGTTCGCCAGATACCAGGCGCCTGCCACGGCCAACGCGAGCCCGGACAGCAACACCGCCGCCACAAGCAAGAACCAACGCCCATTGACCGAGCCAACAGCCCTTTTGTGCACAAGCGCCTCCCGCTCATGTTTGAAGATGGGCAGATTCTGCACGGTTGCAAGGCGCGTCACGGCTGGCCCCCTTGATTGCTGGTGAGGGCAGTGTGATCAGTTGACAAAGGCACGCCGGAAAAAACAAAACCCGGGGCATTTCTGCACCGGGTTCCGAGTGCGCAAAATTCAACTGACGTTGAAACGATGCGCTGAATATTTCCAGATTTTGGTAGGCGCGGAGGGACTCGAACCCCCGACCCCCACCATGTCAAGGTGGTGCTCTAACCAGCTGAGCTACGCGCCTGGAAGACCATGACTATAGCATCATTTTCTGCGCGCACGCAAGACGCCGCTGATTTGCGACACCTTGTTGAGCAGTTGGCTCAGGCGTGTGGTGTCGCCTGTGTGCACCGTCAGGGTGATGTGAACCTTGTCGCGCACGGTTTGGCTGTGCATGGCGTGAACGTGGGTCTTGCCTTGGGCCAACACATCACAGACATCCCTCAGCAGGCCTGAGCGGTCTTGCCCTTCCACCACCAGGTCCACTGCGTAGCGGGCCTCACCGGCGGCTTGGCTCCCCCAGGTGACCGGGATGATCCGCTCCGGATCGCGAGAGGCCATCTGCCTGAAGTTGGGGCAGTCTTGCCGATGAACCGCCACCCCTTTGCCCCTGGTGACATAACCACCAATCGCATCTGGGGGGGCAGGCTTGCAGCAGCGCGCCAACTGGGTCAGCAATGAATCCATGCCGACCACGAGGACGCCCTTGCCCGCGCCACCCGGGGTCTGCTCGGCGCTGCGAGCCAGTCGCTGGGCAATGAGCGTGTCGGGATCGAGCTCTTGTGGGCTGGGATTCAGCCATTGCTCGATGTGTCGCAAAGAGTACTCGTCCTTGCCAACGACATCGAACAGCGCATCGGCACTGCGAAAACCCAGCTGGGTGGCCAACTCTTCGAGCTTGACCGAGGTTCGGCCCTCGCGCTGCAAGAGCTTTTCCACCGCCTCACGCCCTCTGGCGATGGTGGCCTGCTGCGCCAGGGCGTTGAACCATGCACGCACCTTCGAGCGCGCTCGTGTACTGCGCAAATAGCCCAGCTCGGGATTGAGCCAGTCCAGAGAAGGCCCCCCCTCCTTGAGCGACACGATCTCGATCGTCTGCCCGCTCTTGAGAGGGGTGTTGAGTGGCACCATCGCACCGTCCACCTTCGCACCACGACAACGGTGCCCCAGGCTGGTGTGCAGGGTGTAGGCAAAATCCACGGGCGTGGCGTCCCTGGGCAGGTCGATGATCTCGCCCCCCGGCGTGAACACATAAATGCGGTCATCAAAGAGCCCGGAGGTGTCGCCGGGCGCATCGGCATCGGATGCCGCCAGGTCGCGCTCCCAGGCCAACAGCTGGCGCAACACGGTTTTGCGAGCTTCGGCGACGCGGGCTTCGAAATCGCCGCTGGCCTGCACACCGGCGTACCCTTTGGCGCCGGCCTCTTTGTACGCCCAGTGCGCTGCCACGCCGCTTTCGGCGTGCTCGTGCATGGCCTGCGTGCGAATCTGGATCTCGATGCTGCGGCCTTGTTCGTCACGCACCACGGTGTGCAGTGATTGGTAGCCGTTGGGTTTGGGACGGGCGATGTAGTCGGAAAACTCGTCTGGCAGTGGCGACCACAGTTCATGCACACGGCTGAGGGCGGCGTAACAGGCCGGAACATCGGCCACGATCACACGCAGGGCCCGGATGTCGAACACCCGGTCGATCGACAGGCCCTTGCCCTGCATCTTCTTCCAGATGCTGTAGAGGTGCTTGGGACGCCCTTGTACCAGCGCACCCACCCCCGCGTCATTGAGCGCACGCGACAGGGTCTGGCGGATGTGTTCGATGTGCTGCTCGCGCTCTAGCCGCTTTTCATCCAGCGAGCGCGCAATCTGGCGATAGACATCGGGCATCAGGAAGCGAAACGACAGGTCTTCCAGCTCCCATTTGATCTGCCAGATGCCCAGGCGGTTGGCCAAGGGCGCAAACACCTGCATCGACTCGCGTGCCAGTGCCCGCGGACATGCTCGTCCTTCATGAGCGAAGTAGCGCAGCGTCTGCAAGCGGGACGCCAGGCGCATCAACACCACCCGAAGGTCTCTGGAGAAAGCCAGCAGCATCTTGCGAATGCGCTCGACCTGCTCGGCCGGCCATGGTCCGTCCACATCGTCTGCCCAGGCATCGCGGGCATTGCGCTGCACCTGCACCAGCGCACGCGTGTGAGTGACCAGCCCCGCCAGTTCGGCACCAAAAGCGCGTCCAATGACCTCTTCAGGCTGGCTCAGGTACTCACTGGCATACACCAGATAAGCGGCCGCCCTCAAAGACGGCGAGGCCCCAATGCCCTGCAAGATGACACTGACGCCGTCGGCATGGGCCAGACCGTCTTCACCGGTGTCAAATCGTTGGCCGGTGAGCAAGGGCTCGGCAAACGTGCGAGCGCGCGCCAGCAGGGGCACCCCACTCAGCGTGTCCTGGCCGTGCGCCGTCAACTCAACAATCGCTGAGGTGTTCGCTGGCCGGCTGTCGGGCTGCAGGGATCCCGTCTTCATGCACGCAAGAACTCGCTGACCACGTTGAGTTGATCGCTGGACACCAGGGTGGGGGCATGGCCCACCCCCTCGAACTGCACCAAGCGGGCGCGGGGGCCACGTTCGGTCATCATTCGCGCCGTGTCTTCGTCCAGCAAATCAGAGTCTTTGCCGCGAAGCAGCAAGACGTCGCACGTCAGGGCGTCATAAACCTGCCAGAGCATGGCTTCACCGCTGGCTGCACTTTCCGCACTCATGGTTTTGAAAGGCTCGGCGATGGCCGGGTCGTAGTGCAACACCAGCCCCTCCCCATCGGGCGCCGCACGCAGCAACGGACGGGACAAGGCCATCCAGACCTCGTCCGTGTGGGGGCCAAACCCAGGCGAGATGCTGCGCAGGTACGCTGCTGCCTCTTGTTCATCCTTGAAACGCATGGGCTGCCCAAGGTAATCGCCGATGCGCACCAGGGCCTCATGACGCAGGCGCGGGCCGACGTCATTGAGCACAAACCGGCGCAAACGAGCCCCGGAGACTTCAGCCGGCAGGCTGGAAAAGCCCAAGCCGATGAGCCCCCCCATGGAGGTACCGACCCAATCGATCGACAAGGGCTCGGTGGCGCCTCGGGCGGCACGAAGGTGCTGCATCAAGGTGACCATGTCGCTGACGTAAGAGAAAATCTGATAGTTCTGGGGATTGGCCAGCCAGTCCGACTCGCCACGCCCTGCCACATCGGGGCAGACCACGTGGTAATGAGGCGACATCATCCGTGCCAGCGCATCGAAGTCACGCCCCTGTCGGCTCAGACCATGCACGCAGATCAGCACGCGTGGGTCGGATTCGTCGCCCCACGACCAATACGCCATCCGGTGCGTCTGGTCGTTGGACTTCGAAGCGCCAGGGCATTCGACGTGGCGAAGTTGAGGCTGAGCGGCGGGTTCGTGGTTGAAGGTCATGGCCTGATTCATGCAATGGACTGTGGATAATGAATGCAACCGAATTGTCTTGTGTAACGCGAACTGGAGGCCCTGGATGTTGAAAGGAAAAACCGCACTCGTCACCGGATCCACCAGCGGCATCGGGCTGGGCATTGCCCAACGGCTGGCCGCGCAGGGCGCTGACGTCATTCTGAACGGATTCGGCGATGCCGAGGCGCCCAAGGCCTCCGTGGTCGAGGCCGGTCGCGCCCATGGGGTTCGCGTCGGCTTTCACGGAGCCGACATGAGCCAGCCTTCGGCCATCGAAGACCTGTTTGCTTATGCACAGCAGGCGTTTGGGGGCGTGGACATTTTGGTCAACAACGCCGGGATTCAGTTTGTGGCGCCGGTGGAAGAGTTTCCTGTCGAAAAATGGGATGCCGTGCTGGCCATCAATCTGAGCTCGGCGTTCCACACCACGCGACTGGCACTGCCCGGCATGCGCGCCCGCAACTGGGGGCGAATCATCAACCTGGCGTCCGCTCACGGGCTGGTGGCCTCGGCCGGCAAGTCAGCCTATGTGGCGGCCAAACATGGCCTGGTTGGCCTGACCAAGGCCGTGGCGCTGGAGACCGCCACCACGGGCGTCACGGTCAATGCCATCTGCCCGGGCTGGGTGCTCACGCCACTGGTCCAAAAGCAGATTGAGGCCCGAGCAGACAAAGAAGGCATCACGGTCGATGACGCCCAAAAAGGACTGCTGGGTGAAAAGCAACCGTCGCTGCAGTTCGTGACGCCAGAGCAACTGGGCGATCTGGCCGTGTTCATGTGCTCGCCTGCCGCGGACAACGTGCGTGGCGTGGCCTGGAACGTGGACGGCGGCTGGCTGGCCCAATGAGCAACGCCCTGGTGCCTGCGACCCTGGGCGAGAGCCCGACGGGCCAGGCGCCTGGGGTGCCGTACTCTGCACGGTACGACGACATTTACCATCCGGTGGCCGGTGCCTGGGCACAGGCGCAGCATGTGTTCATGGAGGGCAACGGCCTGCCACAGCGCTGGCAAGGTCGCGACCGGTTCGTCATCTTCGAGACCGGTTTTGGTCTGGGCAACAACTTCCTGGCCACATGGTCTGCCTGGCTGGACGATCCAGAGCGCTGCGATCACCTCATTTTCATCTCTGTCGAAAAACACCCGCTGACCCGCGACGACCTGTCCAGGGTTCATCACATCGACGCTGTCGACGCCGACAGCGAGCGCCGACGCCAGCTCGGTGCTCAGCTTGCCGCCGCTTGGCCGACGTTGACCCCAGGCTGGCATTCTTTGCGTTTCGATGCGCCCGAGGGCCAATCCGTCAGCCTGATGTTGGGACTGGGCGACGTGGCCACGCTGCTGCCAGAGCTGATGGCGTCGGTCGATGCGTTTTATCTGGATGGCTTTGCACCGGCGAAGAACCCTGACATGTGGGAGCCTCAGCGATTGGCGCGACTGCAGCGGCTGGCCGCACCCTCCTCTACCGCCGCCACGTGGTCGTGCGCGCGAGTGGTCAGAGACGGGCTGGCGCAAGCAGGGTTTGAGGTGTCAAGGGCCCCCGTGGTCACAGGCAAACGCGAGATGATTCGGGCCCACCATGCCCCTCGGTATGTGCCGCCACCGCCTCCGGGCGGCTTGGGTCCGCCACCCACGCCGACGCACCGACGTGCCTTGGTGATAGGTGCGGGCCTGGCAGGCTGCTCTGCGGCCTGGGCCTTGTGCCGCGAAGGCTGGACGGTGCATGTGCTGGACCGCCAGCCTGCCCCTGGCAGCGAGACATCGGGCAACCCAGGCGGCCTGTTTCACAGCGTGCTGCATGCCGATGACGGCATCCACGCCCGAGCCCATCGCGCCGCTGCGCTGTCGGCATGGCGTGTGATCCGACAGGCGGTGAACGCTGGTGTGCGTGGATCGGTGGACGGCCTGGTGAGGCTGGACGCCAAGACCAACGTCGAAGAGGCGCAGGCCTTGCTGCAGCGAGTTGGCATGCCGCAAGACCACGTTCAATGGCTGACGCAAGATGAGGTCGCGGCCGTCCTGAACGTGCCCGTGCCCAGCGGTGGCTGGTTGTTCCATCAGGCCGGATGGGTGCACCCTGCCGGCCTATGTGACTGGCTGCTGAACCAGGCCCGTCAAACGGCCCTGCGAGGTGGGGGTCTTGCTTTTTCTGGCGGGCAGGTGGTGGCCAGCCTCCGTCGGTCGGCGGCCGGTCTTTGGCAGGCTTTGGGCCCACAAGGTGAGCTCATCCATGAGGCACCCCATGTGGTGTTGGCCTGTGCCCATGGCGTGTCGGCCCTGCTGCAAGGGCTGCCTGAGGAGCTGGCATGCGCGCCGTTGCCGATGTCCAGGGTTCGCGGCCAAGTGAGCTGGGTGGCCAAGGTGCCCGGCGCCCGCCTTCCCAGGCTGCCGGTGGCGGGCGGCGGCTACGCGCTGTCGCTGGACGAGGAGAGCTTGCTGTTTGGCGCCACCACACAGCACCATGACGACGACCCGAATGCCAGGGCGCAAGACCACGACCACAACGTTCGAGTCGCGCAGCAACTGGGTGTGTTACCTGCAGATGTGCCGCCATTGACCGGCCGCGTGGGCTGGCGCGCCACCACCCCGGACCGGCTGCCGATCGTGGGCGCCTTGCCCTGGTCTGTAGAGCGTCTGCACCGCGCGGGCCAGCGGCTCAGGCTGGATCAACCCAGGCTCATTCCCCGACAACGCGACGCCGCCGGGGGCCTTTACGCGCTGTCTGGCCTGGGCTCGCGTGGTATCACGTGGTCTGTGATGGCGGCGGAGTTGCTGGTCCACTGGATGAGCGCAACGCCTTGCCCTGTCGAGGTGTCGTTGCGGGATGCACTCGACCCCGCGCGCTTTGTGGCCCGACAATTCAGGTTGCACGCATCGCCTGCCAGCCACCTCCCTTCTGACGCTTCCACTGCGTGACCCCGCTTGACCATGGCCAGACCCCAACCGCCTCACGACACCGAAGCCACCTTGCCTGGGCTGACCGATCGTTTGCGCCTGGACAAATGGCTGTGGGCAGCCAGGTTCTACAAAACCAGAAGCCTGGCGGCCGACGAGGCGGACAAGGGCCGCATCCAGGTCAATGGCCAAACCGCCAAACCTTCGCGAGAACTGCGCTGCGGCGACAAGGTCGCACTCAAGCAAGGCCCCATCACGCGGGTGGTGGTGGTAGAGGCCTTGAGCACCGTCCGAGGTCCTGCAGCCCAGGCGCAAAGGCTGTACAGCGAAACGGCGGACAGCGTCGCCCAACGCCTGGCACAACAGGAAGCCAGGCGCCTGGGCGCCGAACCAGCGCAAGCCATCACCCAGGGGCGCCCCACCAAAAGGGACAGGCGCTCACTCACTGAATGGCAACGGTGGTCGGCCAGCCTGGATTGATTTTGTTACAAATTAACGCGCGACCACCCCTTGAATTGAACCAGAGCGCCCTGACATCAGCAGGGTTTTCAAAAATTCACAAACCACACACGATGAGCGACACCTCCCCTGCCCTTGAACCCCAGGGTGCCGGCACGCCCGAGGCCCCTGAGTCCGCGAACGCCGATCTGACCGTCGAGCAACAGTTGGCTGAACTGCAAGCCAAGCATGCAGACGTGTCAGATGCCTACCTGCGCGCCAAGGCCGAGGCTGAAAACATCCGTCGCCGCGCAGAAGAAGAAGTCAGCAAGGCCCGCAAGTTCGCTGTGGAGTCGTTTGCAGAGAGCCTGCTTCCCGTGCGAGACAGCCTGGAAGCCGCCATTTCGTCACACGCTGCCAAGCCCGACACCCCGGTCGAAACCGTGCTGGAGGGCGTGCACGCCACCTTGCGTCAACTGGCCGCTGCGCTCGAGCGCAACAAGGTGCTGGAGGTCAATCCCGCCGCGGGTGACAAGTTCGATCCGAACCTGCATCAGGCCATCAGCATGGTGCCCGCCGAACAGGAAGCCAACACCGTGGTGGGCGTGCTGCAAAAGGGCTACACCATCGCCGAGCGCGTGTTGCGCCCTGCCCTGGTCACCGTTGCAGCGCCCAAATGAACAAATCGCGCCAGCCGAGTCTTGAAATCCTCGCCGCTGGCCAGATATCGAACAACAAGCATTCAGCGCAGGCCTGACCTGCACCACCAATTCCCTAGGAGCACATCAACATGGGCAAGATCATCGGTATCGACCTCGGCACCACCAACTCGTGCGTGGCCATCATGGAGGGCAACACCACCAAGGTCATCGAAAACAGTGAAGGTGCACGCACCACGCCGTCCATCATTGCGTATCAGGAAGATGGCGAAGTGCTGGTGGGTGCGTCCGCCAAGCGTCAGGCCGTCACCAACCCTCGCAACACCTTGTACGCCGTCAAGCGCCTGATTGGCCGCAAGTTCAGCGAAAAGGAAGTTCAAAAGGACATCGACCTGATGCCCTTCACCATCGCCGCGGCCGACAACGGCGACGCCTGGGTGGAAGTGCGTGGCAAGAAATACGCGCCGCCTCAAGTGTCGGCCGAAGTGCTGCGCAAGATGAAGAAAACGGCCGAAGACTACCTGGGTGAAGAAGTCACCGAGGCCGTCATCACGGTGCCCGCCTACTTCAATGACGCGCAGCGCCAGGCCACCAAGGACGCCGGCCGCATCGCTGGCCTGGAGGTCAAGCGCATCATCAACGAACCCACGGCGGCGGCCCTGGCGTTTGGCCTGGACAAGACCGGCAAGGGCGACCGCAAGATCGCCGTGTATGACCTGGGTGGCGGCACCTTCGACGTCTCCATCATCGAAATTGCCGACGTGGACGGCGAAAAGCAGTTCGAAGTGCTGTCGACCAACGGCGACACCTTCCTGGGTGGCGAAGACTTCGACCAGCGCATCATCGACTACATCATCGCCGAGTTCAAGAAAGAACAAGGCGTTGACCTGACCAAGGACGTGCTGGCCCTGCAGCGCCTGAAAGAAGCCGCTGAAAAGGCCAAGATCGAACTCTCGAACAGCTCGCAGACCGACGTCAACCTGCCGTACATCACCGCCGACGCCTCTGGCCCGAAGCACCTGAACATCAAGCTGACCCGCGCCAAGCTGGAAAGCCTGGTTGAAGACCTGATCGAGCGCACCATCGCGCCCTGCCGCACCGCCATCAAGGATGCCGGCGTGAGCGTGGGTGACATCGATGACGTAATCCTGGTGGGTGGCATGACCCGCATGCCCAAGGTGCAGGAAAAGGTCAAGGAGTTCTTCGGCAAGGATCCCCGCAAGGACGTGAACCCTGACGAAGCCGTGGCCGTGGGCGCCGCCGTGCAAGGTCAGGTGCTGTCGGGCGACCGCACCGACGTGCTGCTGCTGGACGTGACCCCGCTGTCGCTGGGCATCGAAACCATGGGCGGTGTCATGACCAAGATGATCGCCAAGAACACGACCATCCCGACCAAGTTCGCACAGACCTTCTCGACCGCTGACGACAACCAGCCGGCCGTGACCATCAAGGTTTTCCAGGGCGAGCGCGAGATGGCCGCTGGCAACAAGATGCTGGGTGAGTTCAACCTCGAAGGCATCCCGCCCGCCCCGCGTGGCGTGCCCCAGATCGAAGTCGGTTTCGACATCGACGCCAACGGCATCCTGCACGTGAGCGCCAAGGACAAGGGCACCGGCAAGGAAAACAAGATCACCATCAAGGCCAACTCGGGTCTGTCGGAAGACGAGATCCAGAAGATGGTGAAGGACGCCGAGCTGAATGCCGCCGAAGACAAGAAGAAGCTGGAGCTGGTGCAAGCCAAGAACCAGGGCGATGGCCTGGTGCACAGCGTGCGCAAGTCGTTGACCGAATACGGCGACAAGCTCGAAGGTGCCGAGAAGGAGGCCATCGAGGCCGCCATCAAGGACCTGGAAGAGTCGCTCAAGGGTGAGGACAAGGACGACATCGAGGCCAAGACCAACGCCCTGATGACGGCCAGCCAGAAGCTGGGCGAGAAGATGTACGCCGACATGCAGGCCGCCCAAGGCGCAGCCGGTGCTGCAGGGGCTGCCGGTGCCGGCACCGATGCCGGCGCACAGGGCCAGCCCGCCGACGACAATGTGGTCGACGCCGAGTTCAAGGAAGTCAAGAAGGACTGATCGGGAACTGTTCGGGGCTTTGCGCCCCTTCGCCGACCGGGCACAGGCCGTGTGAGCACCACGCTCATGCCCTGTGCCTTTGTCGGATCTGGACACCATCATGGCAAAACGAGATTTCTACGACGTGCTCGGGGTCGCCAAAGGCGCCTCGGACGACGACATCAAAAAGGCCTACCGCAAGCTGGCCATGAAGTACCACCCGGACCGCAACCAGGGTGACAAGGCCAAGGAGGCCGAAGAGAAATTCAAAGAGGTCAAAGAGGCCTACGAGATGCTCTCTGACCCCAAGAAACGCCAGGCCTACGATCAGTTCGGGCACGCGGGCGTGGACCCGAACATGGGTGGCCGAGGCGCCGGGCCTGAAGGCTTTGGCGGCTTCGCTGACGCTTTTGGCGACATCTTTGGCGACCTGTTTGGCCAGGGCGGTGGGCCCCGCCGCGGTGGCGGCGGCCCGCAGGTCTACCGTGGCAGCGACCTGTCTTACGCCATGGAGATCAGCCTGGAAGAGGCGGCTGCGGGCAAGGACACACAAATCCGCATCCCCTCGTGGGAAGAATGCGGCGCCTGCCACGGCTCTGGCGCCAAGCCGGGCACCCAGCCCAAGACCTGCCCCACCTGCAACGGCTCGGGCACGGTGCACATGCGCCAGGGCTTCTTCAGCGTGCAGCAAAGCTGTCCGCATTGCCACGGCACGGGCAAGATCATCCCCGAGCCCTGCACCACCTGCCATGGCCAGGGCCGCGTCAAGAAAACCAAAACCCTGGAAGTCAAGATCCCGGCGGGCATCAACGAAGGCATGCGCATCCGCTCGGCCGGCAACGGCGAGCCGGGCACCAATGGCGGCCCCCCTGGCGACCTCTACATCGAGATTCGCATCAAGCCGCACGACATCTTCGAGCGTGATGGCGACGACCTGCACTGCCAGGTGCCCGTGCCCTTGACCACCGCGGCCCTGGGCGGCAGCATCGAGGTGCCCACCCTGGGCGGCAAGGCCGAGATCGACATCCCCGAAGGCACGCAACACGGCAAGACCTTCCGTCTGCGCGGCAAAGGCATCAAGGGCCTGCGCTCCAGCTACCCGGGTGATCTGTACTGCCACATCGTGGTCGAGACGCCCGTCAAGCTCACCGAGCACCAGCGCAAGCTGCTCAAGGAGCTGGACGAATCCTTCCGCAAAGGGGGGGAAAAGCATTCGCCCAACACCAAGAGCTGGACAGATCGCGTCAAGAACATCTTCAAATGACGCTGAACGGCGCCCGATCAGGGCGTTGCAACATGAAAAGGCGCTTTCGAGCGCCTTTTTCTTTGCATGAAATCTGAAAAGGCTGACGCATCATCGGTACGGCCCAGGTTCAAGTCGTGGGCACGCACAACCGATAAGGCTGATGACACGCAGTACGACCGGATGTACACCTCACTTCTCTGACCACGCCTGAGAGACGCCATGGCCACCGTGACCCCGTATTCCAACCTCAGCGCATTGATCATCGATGACATGGCCACGCAGCAAAGCACGCTGCGCGGTCACCTGAACCTGCTGGGCATCTCCAAGGTGGAGATGGTGAGCACACCGGAGGATGCCCTGCGCAACTTGCGCGGCAAAAAATACAACCTCGTGCTGTGCGACTACAACCTGAATGCCAAGACCGACGGGCAGCAGTTGTTCGAATACGCCCGGGACAATCAGCTGCTGCCACCGGACACGCTGTTCTTCATGATCACCGCAGAGAGCACCTACGCCTCGGTGGCGGCGGCCACCGAGCAGCATCCCGACGCCTACCTGCTCAAACCCATCACGGCCACCGACATCGAAGAGCGTCTGAAAGTGATGCTGGACAAGCGGGATGCCTTGCTGGCCATCCACACCAAGCTGAGCAAAGACGACCTGGTGGGCGCGCTCGCTGAATGTGATGCGGTGCTGGCCCAGAAGAACCGCTGGACCATGAGCGCCATGCAGACCAAAGGCAGTGTGTTGCTCAAACTGGGTCGACATGAAGAAGCCAAGGCCATCTACCGTGCCGCGCTGGACGTGCGCAGCGACCTGACCTGGGCGCGACTGGGCCTGGCGCGCGCGCACAAGGCTGCTGGGCAGTTCCAGGAAGCCCAGATGCTGGCGCGCGACATCATCGAATCTCGTGACGGCGACAAAAACGTGGCTGCCTACGATGTGATTGCCGAATCACTGGAGGCCCTGGGCGACCCCGAGGGCGCCATGTGGGTGTTACGGGATGCCGCACAGGTGGTCCCGTCCGCCCGGCGCCAGCGCTTGCTGGGCGAAAGCGCCTACCGCAACGGCGACCTGGACACCGCCAAGGATGCCCTGGGCAAGGCCACCAAATCCAGCAAGGGCTCTGTCATGGCGCAGCCCCAGGACACCCTGCTGCTGGCTCAAACCCTGGTGGACATGGGCACCCCGTCAGACGCCCTCAAGGTCTTGCAGGAAGGACAGACGGCCTTCCGCAGCAACCCTGGCTTTGACAACGTGGCCCTGGCCGTGCAAGCCCAGGCTGAAGTGGGCACCGGCGCCACAGAGCAAGCCCTGAAAACGGTGGCACGGGCGCGTGAAACCATGCGCAAAGGCAAGGCTGATTTCGCCACCGTGGCCCTGGCCAAGGCCGAAATCATGACCGGCAATGAAGATGCAGGATTCAAGTTGCTGGAAAGTGCCATCAGCGCCGACCATGAGAACCGGCGCATCAAGCAGATGATCAGCAAGGCACTGCGCGACACGGGCCATGAAGACAAGATCGAATCAGTGATCGAGTCTGCCGCCGCGGGCCTGCAAAGCAAGGTCAGCGACGCGCGCAAGCTCTTGCGCGACAGCAAGATCGACGATGCCGTGGCCATGATCGAGGCCGCCGTTCGCGAGTACCCAGAAAACACCGGGGTGCTGCTGCAGGCCGCCCAGATCAACTGCATGGCCTTGCGCCTGAAGAAGGATCTGGACGCCACGCGCATCGAGCGCATTCGCACCTACCTGACACGGCTGGAGAAGCTGCTGCCCGGACACGACCGGGTCAACACCATGCGCCGTTATTTCCGCGAGACCCTCGGCCTGCTGGAAGCCACCAGCCTTCAGGACTGACATGAGCGACGCCCTGGCCCTGATTGCCCACGACCTGAAAAACGCCCTGGGCGGACTGGAGTCGGAGCTTGCTCACCTCATCGACGAACCCAGCCCGGTGCTGGCCGAGCGCGCACACCTGCATTGCAGCGAGTTGCGCAGACAGTTCATCCAGTTCCTGACGCTCTACGGGGCGGAACATGGCGGGTTGAAAGCCCTGTGCGAAGACGAGTCACCGAAAGACTTTCTGCTGTCCATGGCCCGCACCTGGCAACTCAAGATGCAGGCCGATCACCACGCCGTGCGCGTCGAGATGGTCGACAGCGACGATGCCCCGGATTTCTGGTACTTCGATCGCCGACTGGTGCAACTGGCACTGGACGCCGCCATTCACAACGCCACGCGTTTTGCGCGCGGTCTGGTGCAAGTGCGCGTGATCGAACGCGACGGCTGGCTGGTGTGGACCATCAGCGACGATGGCGAGGGCCTGGGCGCTGCCGACCCCGGTCACAGCCATGCCACCGGCCTGGGCACGGCCCTGGCCCAAGCGGTGGCCCAGGCTCACCGACTGGGCGATCGCGTCGGCCACACGGACCTGCAGTCTGGCCCCACTCAGGGCGCCACGTTCACACTGAGCCTGCCGTGACCTCGGCCTTGACGCAGTCCACGTAGTAGCGTGTAGAGCCGTCAGGCTGCTCTTCGCCCACGAGGCCGTGCACATCGGTGGCAAAGCCCGGGAAGCGGGCGTTGAACTGCTTTGTGAACTTCAAGAATTCCACGATCTTCTTGTTGAACCGCTCGCCCGGGATCAACAGAGGAATACCTGGCGGGTATGGCGTTAACAGCGAGGTGGTGATGCGCCCCTCCAAAGCCTCCACGTCCACCCGTTCGGTTTCGCGGCGGGCGATGCAGGCGTAGGCATCCGATGGCTTCATCGCCGGCTCCAGGCCCGACAGATAGACTTCGGTGGTCAGGCGGGCGATGTCGCCCTCTGCGTAGGCCTCGTGGACGCTCTGGCACAGGTCACGCAAGCCCATGCGCTCGTAGCGCGGGTGCTTTTTGCAGAAGTCGGGCAACACGCGCCACAGCGGCTGGTTCTTGTCATAGTCGTCCTTGAACTGCTGCAGCGCCGCCAGCATGGTGTTCCAGCGGCCCTTGGTGATGCCGATGGTGAACATGATGAAGAAGCTGTACAGGCCCGTCTTTTCGACCACCACGCCGTGCTCGGCCAGGTACTTGGTGACGATGCTCGCAGGAATGCCCGATTTGGCGAACTTGCCCGACACGTCCAGCCCCGGCGTGATGATGGTCGACTTGATGGGGTCGAGCATGTTGAAGCCATCGGCCAGGTTGCCAAAGCCGTGCCACTTCTCGTTGGCCTTGAGCACCCAGTCATCGGGCTTGCCGATGTCTTCGGCCACCAGCTTGTCAGGCCCCCACACCTTGAACCACCAGTCCTTGCCGTACTCTTTGGCCACCTTGCGCATGGCGCGGCGAAACTCCAGCGCTTCCTTGATGCTTTCTTCCACCAGGGCCGTGCCGCCCGGGGGCTCCATCATGGCCGCCGCCACGTCGCACGACGCAATGATGGCGTACTGCGGCGACGTGGAGGTGTGCATCAGGTAGGCCTCGTTGAAGAGGTGGCGGTCCAGCTTGACGTTCTGCGAGTCCTGCACCAGCACGTGAGAGGCCTGCGAAATGCCCGCCAGCAGCTTGTGGATGGACTGCGTGGAGTACACCACGGCCTTCTTTGGACGTGCGCGCCCCTTGCCCATGGCGTGGTAGGTGCCGTAGAACTTGTGAAAAGCGGCATGCGGCAGCCAGGCTTCGTCAAAGTGCAGGTTGTCGATCCAGCCGTCCAGGGTGGCCTTGATGGTTTCGGTGTTGTAGAGCACGCCGTCGTAGGTGCTCTGCGTCAGTGTCAGGATGCGAGGCTTGGCCTTCTTCGGGTCCACCCCTTTGAGCAAGGGGTTGGCGGCGATCTTCTTGCGGATCGTGGCGGGCTCGAACTCGCTCTTGGGAATGGGCCCGATGATGCCGTAGTGGTTGCGCGTGGGCGTCAGGAACACGGGGATGGCCCCCGTCATGATGATGCTGTGCAGGATGGACTTGTGGCAGTTGCGATCGACCACCACGATGTCGCCCGGCGCCACGGTGTGGTGCCAGACCATCTTGTTGGACGTGGACGTGCCATTGGTGACAAAGAAGCAGTGGTCCGCATTGAAGATGCGCGCGGCGTTCTTCTCTGATTCATGCACGGGGCCGGTGTGGTCCAGCAACTGGCCCAGCTCTTCCACGGCGTTGCACACGTCGGCGCGCAGCATGTTCTCACCATAGAACTGGTGGAACATCTGGCCCACGGGGCTCTTCAAAAACGCCACGCCACCCGAGTGCCCCGGGCAGTGCCACGAGTACGAGCCATCTTGCGCGTAGTCCATCAGCGCCTTGAAGAACGGGGGCGCCAGGCCATCCAGGTAGCTCTTGGCCTCGCGGATGATGTGGCGCGCCACAAACTCCGGCGTGTCTTCGAACATGTGGATGAAGCCGTGCAGTTCGCGCAGGATGTCGTTCGGGATGTGCTCGGAGGTGCGCGTCTCACCGTACAGGTAGATGGGGATGTTGGCGTTCTTGAAGCGAATTTCGCTGACGAACGCGCGCAAGGCCTTGAGCGCGGAATCGACCTCGTCTTTCGAGCCGGCGCCAAACTCTTCGTCGTCGATGGACAAGATGAAGGCGCTGGCCCGGCTTTGCTGCTGCGCAAACTGCGACAGGTCGCCGTAACTGGTGACGCCCAGCACCTCAAAGCCTTCCTTCTGGATGGCGTCGGCCAGGGCACGGATGCCCAGACCCGAGGTGTTCTCGGAGCGGAAATCCTCGTCAATGATGACGACGGGAAAATGGAAACGCAGCATGGCCAGACTTTCAATCTCAGTGCGCGACGCGCAGAAGCGCGAAGTGTAGGGTTTTTGACGCCCGATTTTGTTGACAGGATGCCATCGGTACGAGAGTTCTCCGAATCCGCACGGTCACATGGGAGCAAAACGATGTCCTACACTGCATCCATGAGTTCAAACACGCGGTCGCACCATGTCTGAAACCATGGTCTGGTGGATATTGGCGGGTGCCCTGGTGGCGCTTGAGCTGGTCACGGGTTCGTTTTACCTGCTGATGCTGGCCCTGGGTGCTGCGGCTGGCGCGGCAACGGCGTGGCTGGGCGCCCCCTTGGCGGTTCAGTTGGCGGTGTCGGCCCTGGTGGGCGGTGGCGCCGTGTGGTGGTGGCACCGGCGCCGGGCTGGCGCCGTTCAGGCGCCTGAATCTGATGCGCCGGCCGACCCCAATCAGCTGGACGTGGGCGCGGTGGTCATGGTGCAAGCCTGGCAACCCGATGGCCAGACCCGTGTGCACTACCGAGGCAGTGAATGGCTGGCCCATCGGGCGCCAGGCACCTCTGAGGCCACCGGGCCGCATCGCATCGTGGCCGTGGCGTCCAATCACCTGGTGCTGACCCCCGTGACCACCCCCTGAAGCCACGCCCAACACATCAACAGAGAGAGTCACCCCATGGAAATCGCCGTCGTACTGCTGGTCATCGCCGTCTTGTTCATCGTCAAATCACTGAAGGTGGTGCCGCAGCAGAACGCCTGGGTGGTGGAGCGCCTGGGCAAGTACCACGCCACCCTGAAGCCGGGGCTGAACATCATCGTGCCCTTTGTGGACCGGCTGGCCTACAAGCACTCGCTCAAGGAGATCCCGCTGGACGTGCCCAGTCAGATCTGCATCACGAAGGACAACACTCAGCTGCAGGTCGATGGCATCCTGTATTTTCAGGTGACGGACCCGATGCGGGCCAGTTATGGCTCGTCGGACTACATCATGGCCATCACCCAGCTGGCCCAAACCACGCTGCGCAGCGTCATTGGCCGCATGGAGCTGGACAAGACCTTCGAAGAGCGCGACCTGATCAATGCGTCGGTGGTGAACGCGCTGGACGAAGCCGCCTTGAACTGGGGCGTGAAGGTGCTGCGCTACGAAATCAAGGACCTGACACCACCGGCAGAGATCCTGCGCTCCATGCAGGCGCAAATCACGGCAGAGCGTGAAAAACGCGCCCTGATCGCGGCCTCTGAGGGCCGACGCCAGGAGCAGATCAACATCGCCACTGGCGAACGGGAAGCCTTCATTGCCCGCTCCGAGGGTGAGAAACAGGCCGAGATCAACAAGGCAGAGGGCGAGGCTGCGGCCATCACCGCCTTGGCCGAGGCCACCGCTGAAGCGCTGCGCAAGGTGGCCGCCGCCATCCAGTCGCCAGGCGGGCAGGAGGCTGTGAACCTGAAGGTGGCCGAGCGCGCGGTGGACGCCTTTGCGCAACTGGCCCAGAAAAACAACACCCTCATCGTGCCCAGCAACATGAGCGACCTGTCTGGGCTGATTGGCACGGCCATGACGCTGATGCAGAAATCCGCACCGAAAAGCTGAACAGGGCGAGCGGCAAACACCATGTCCATCGAGCTGACACCAGGGCGCAATGTGCTGGGCGGACCGCTTCGGGCCTGCTCGTATTCGCCGTTGACCGGCTACTTCCGCGATGGGTGCTGCCGTACCCGACAGGATGATTCGGGGCGCCATGTGGTGTGCGCGCGCATGACCCCGGACTTCCTGAGCTTTTCTCTGAGCCGGGGCAATGACCTGATCACCCCCCGCCCGGAATGGCGTTTTGTGGGACTGAAGCCCGGAGACCGCTGGTGCTTGTGCGCCGAGCGCTGGCTGGAAGCCTATCGGGCTGGCGTGGCACCGCCAGTGGTGCTGGAAGCCACCCACGAGGCGGCGCTGGAGCTCATCCCCATCGAGCTGCTGCAGTCGTTTGCCCTGACGGACTCAAGCGGGCGCTGAGTTCGCCAACAAGGCCTGAAGACCGGCCTCGTCCAGCACGGGAATGCCCAGCTCCTGGGCCTTGTCCAATTTGCTGCCGGCCTCGCTGCCGGCCACCACATAGCTGGTTTTCTTGGACACCGAGCCCGCCACCTTGCCGCCAGCTGCTTCGATGAGTGCTTTGGCGTCGTCGCGAGACAGACTGGGCAGGGTGCCAGTGAGCACCAGGGTCTTGCCGTGCAATGGCAAGGCAGTGGCATCTGGCTGGGCCTGGGGTTCAGTTTCAGGCCAGTGCACGCCTGCAGCCCGCAATTGCTCGACCACTTCGCGATTGTGGGGCTGGTCAAAAAAGGTGCGGATGCTGTGCGCCACCACGGGCCCCACGTCGCGAACCTCCAGCAGCTGCGCCTCGGTGGCGTCCATGATCCGGTCCATCTGGCCAAAGTGTCGGGCCAGGTCTTTGGCCGTGGCCTCGCCCACATGGCGAATGCCCAGCCCGAACAAAAAACGTGGCAAGGTGGTTTGCTTGCTCTTGTCCAGCGCGGCCACCACGTTCATGGCGCTCTTGTCGGCCATGCGCTCCAGGGCGGCCAGGCGGGCCACGCCCAGCTTGTACAGCTCGGGCAGGGTTTTGACCAAGCCGCCATCCACCAGTTGGTCTACCAGCTTTTCGCCCAGGCCTTCAATGTCCATGGCGCGGCGCTGCGCAAAATGCAGCAACGCCTGTTTGCGCTGAGCGGCGCAAAACAAGCCTCCAATACAGCGGTGATCGACCTCGCCGGGCTCACGCAGCACCGTGCTGCCACAAATGGGGCAGTGCAAGGGCATGCGGAAGTTGGGCACGTACACGGGGCGCTCACCCGGCACGACCCCCACCACCTCGGGGATGACGTCTCCGGCCCGACGCACGATGACCGTGTCGCCCACCCGCACACGCTTGCGACGCAGCTCGAAGAGGTTGTGCAAGGTGGCGTTGGTGACGGTGACGCCACCCACAAACACGGGCTTGAGTCGGGCCACCGGCGTGAGCTTGCCGGTGCGCCCCACCTGAACGTCGATCCCTTCGACCTGCGTCAGTTGCTCTTGCGCCGGGTACTTGTGGGCCACCGCCCAACGCGGTTCGCGGGTGACGAAGCCAAGCTGCTGTTGCAAGTCACGGCGGTTGACCTTGTAGACCACGCCGTCGATGTCAAACGGAAGGCGGTCTCGCAGCGCACCCATGGCCTGGTGAAACGCCACCAACTCGGCTGCCCCGCGGGCCACAGTGCGGTGCTCGCACACGGGCAGGCCCAGGCCCTGCAAGGCGTCCAGCACGCCGGCGTGGCTGTCTGGCGGCAGCCAGCCTTGCACCTCACCCAGGCCGTACGCAAAAAACTTCAAGGGACGCTGCGCCGCGATCGCCGGATCATGTTGTCGCACTGCACCGGCCGCCGCGTTGCGTGGGTTCACGAAAGTTTTGTCGCCCCGCTGACGTTGGCGCTCGTTGAGCGCCTCGAAGTCATCACGCCGCATGTAAACCTCACCGCGCACCTCCAGCACGCGGGCTGGCACCTCGGCGCGCAAGCGCAAGGGAATCTGACCGATGGTTCGAATGTTCTGCGTGACGTCTTCACCGACCTCACCATCCCCACGCGTGGCGGCCTGCGTGAGCACACCGTCAACGTAACGAAGGTTGATCGCCAATCCGTCAAACTTCAACTCGGCAGCGTAATCAACGGGTGGATCCCGCTCGTCCAGGCCCAGCTCACGCCGAACCCTGGCGTCAAAAGCCTCGGCCCCGCCCGACTCCGTGTTGGTTTCGGTTCGTATGGACAGCATGGGCAGCGCGTGCCGCACGGCAACGAATCCATCCAGCACCTTGCCCAGCACCCGCTGGGTGGGTGAATCCGGGCTCAGCAAGGCGGGATGTTCCGCCTCAAGGGCCTGAAGTCGCTGAAAGAGCCTGTCGTACTCGGCGTCCGGGATGATCGGTGCGTCCAGCACATAGTAGCGGTGGGCGTGCTCGTGCAACAGCGCGCGCAGATGCTGAAGTTCAGCGCCCACGTCGCCGAACAGATCGGTCTGCCCTGGCGGGGTATCGGTGCTCATGACACGCTCAGCTGAACAGGCGACGGGCCGACAGACTGCCCGCGGCCAGGTCTCGCGCCGCGAGGGCCTGGTAGAGCCGCTCCAGTTCGCCCGCGATCGAGGCGAACGCAGCGGGAGTGAATGGCTGCCCTTGGTCATCGGTCATGCTGGCGTCCAGCACCAGCGCCAGGGCTTCGCCGGCGGCGCACCAGGCATTGAACGGTTGTTGCTCCTGAGGAGTCTGTGGCACATCAAAGGCCAGCACCAGTTCGCGCAGGGTGGCGTCTTCGGGGTCGTCGGAGAACGCCACCTGTGGGTCGTACTGCAGGGACAGCACGGGCGGAGCACCGTCCTCGCTACCGGGCAGCACCAGGCGCCCCGGCAGGGCCCCTGCCACAAATCCATGCCGTGCGGCCTGCTGTTGCACGTAGCCGACCGACCATGCGCTGCCCCTGGCTTGCAGGCGCAGGGCCAGTTGCGCATCATGGGCGCCAGCGAAGGCGTCCAGCTCCTTGGCCCGGGCCACGATGTCGAGCATGTCCGGAAACTCCACCGCCGCGCTCATGGCATCAGACATGGCCTGAACTTTTTGCACGAACTCGGAGTACTCGATTTCATTGAGCCCACCGGTGCGGTTGGCCATCAAGACACCGGCCTGCAGTTCGCGGTACGTGACGCCGGGCTGTGGCGGCTCCCATTCGCCACCATCGGTTCGCTGTCCCTCGATGAGCATGGGTTTGCTGCCGGCGCGGCGTGTGGTCGGCATGTGCAGCAGCACATGATCCCCGCTGACGGGCGCCTCCAGGGTGATGGTGGCGATCGCATCGACCAGGGGGTCCAGCCGGGCCATGCCTTTGCGCACCGGCGGGGCCCCAGGCAGGGTCGGCGACACCGCTGCGTCCACCATCGAGGTGTGTTCGCCACTCAGCGCATCGGTGCTGACCGTGGAGTCTGTGGGCTCTTGCGGCGCCCAGCGCGGCTGGCGAACAGAGACTCGCCGAGACTGCCACCAGCCGTGCAAGAGCACCGCCAACAACACAACAGCCCCCAGCACGGCCAGGTAAAGGGTCAAAGAGTCTTGCATGCGCGAATGTCCTCAGGCGGCGTGCGCCATGCCCAGCGCGGCTTCCATGTCCACGGCCACGATGCGTGACACACCCTGCTCCTGCATGGTCACGCCCACCAGTTGATCGGCCATCTCCATGGCGATCTTGTTGTGCGAGATGAAGAGGAACTGCGTGTTGGCGGACATGCTGCGCACCAGGCGGGCGTAGCGTTCGGTGTTGGCGTCGTCCAGGGGCGCGTCCACCTCGTCCAGCAGGCAAAACGGTGCCGGATTGAGCTGGAAGATGGCGAACACGAGGGCGATGGCCGTCAAGGCCTTCTCGCCACCCGACAACAAATGGATGGTGCTGTTCTTCTTGCCGGGCGGGTGGGCCATGACCTGCACGCCGGCATCCAGGATTTCGTCGCCCGTCATGACCAGCTTGGCACTGCCCCCGCCAAACAGGCTGGGGAACATGCGCCCGAAATGTTCGTTGACGGTGTTGAAGGTGGCCCCCAGCAGATCGCGGGTTTCCAGGTCGATCTTGTGGATGGCGTCTTCGAGCGTGTTGATGGCGTCCATCAGGTCGGCCATCTGGGCATCGAGGAAGCCCTTGCGCTCGCGGGCAGAGGTGAGTTCTTCCAGCGCGGCCAGGTTGACCGCCCCCAGGCCTGCGATGTCTCGCTGAATGCGGTCAATCTCGGTTTGCAGCCCATAGAGCTTCACGCCATCACGCTCGATCGTCTCGGCCAGCACGGCCAGGTCGACTTCAGCGGCCGTGAGCTGTTCCATGTACTGCGCACCGCCCAGCGAGGCGGCTTGCTCTTCCAGTTGCAGGCGTGTGATGTCGTCACGCAGGGGCTGCAGGCTGCGCTCAAAGGCCATGCGCTGCTCGTCGGCCTGGCGCAACTGGGCAGCCAACTCGTCATACCGCTGACGCGTGAGCGACAAGGCCTGCTCTTTGGCCAGACGCTGGGCCAAGGCCTCGTCCAGCCCGGTCTGGGCTGAGGCATCGTCCAGCTGCGCCTGCTCGGTCTGAAGCTGCTCGATCGAGGCCTGGTTGGTCTGGATTTGTTGCGCGGCGGTTTCAATGCCACGCTGCAGCTCGCCTCGGCGAGCCACCAGGCTGCGGGCGCTGAACTGGGCTTCCTGAGCCTGGCGTTCCAGCGTGCGAGCCTGTTCGCGGGCCTGTTGCAAGCGGCGCTCGGCTTCGATCACGGTTTCCTCCAGCTGGGCGTGGCGCTCTTGCGTTTCGCCCAGGCTGATGTCCAGCTCTTCAAAGCGGGCCTCACCCGTGGCGCGGCGCTCCTGCAGTTCGTCCAGCAGCGCATCCAGCTCAGCCATCTCACCCTGGATCTGGCCACGGCGTCCCTGGGTTTGTTCGGCCTGCTGGGTCAGGCGCAGCACCTCGACTTGCAACTGGTGCACGCGCTGCTGGGACTCGCTCGCCTCGCGACGGGCATGGGCCAGGCGTTGGGCGGCATCGGTGTACGCCGCCTCGGCGCGCACCACGGCCGACCGGGCCTGGTCGGCGATCAGGGCCTGTGCCCTCACCTCTTTGTCCAGGTTCTCGATCTCTTGGGCGCGGGCCAGCATGCCGGCCTGTTCTGAATCGGGCGCGTAGAAACTCACTGCGAACTGGCTGACGCAATGCCCCGCCGGGGTGATGATGACCTCGCCATGGGTGAGCTTCTGGCGGTGCGACAAAGCCTCTTCCAGGTGGGCAGCGGTGTAGACGCCCTCCAGCCAGTCGCTCATCAACGCCTTGAGCCCGGCATCGGTCAGCCGTAGCAGATCCGACAGCCTCGGCAAGGTGGTGTGGCCGTGGGCCACCGCGCTGGACGGCAGGCTGTAGAACGCCAGCTTGGCCGGGGGCGCGTCGTGCTCGAACGCGCGTACGGTTTCCATGCGGCCCACCTCCAGCGCCGCCAGGCGTTCGCGCAGGGCCGATTCGAGTGCGTTTTCCCAGCCAGGCTCGATGTGCACGCGCTGCCACAAACCCTGCAGGCCATCCAGCCCGTGCTTGGCCAGCCAGGGCTTGAGCTTGCCTTCGGTTTGCACCTTGTCTTGCAAGGCGCGCAAGGCCTCCAGGCGGGCACTCAATTCATGGTGACGGGCCTGCTGTGACGTGGCCTCGGCCTGGGCCGATTGCCGCGCCTCGTCCAGGGTAGGCACGGTCTCGCTCAATTCACCCAGCTGGGCTTCGCGCAGCCCGTGCTCTTCTTCATGAACAGCCAGCTGGCCTTTCAGGTCTGCCAGGCGCAGATCATCCGGCGCGGCCAGCCCCTGCAGCTCGGTGTGCAGGCGCTCACGGCGCAGCGTCAGCTGGCGAGACTGCTCATCCACATTGCGCGATTCGGCGGCCAGCAGCTGAATTTGCTGCTGCACCTGCGTCACCGACACTCGTTGTTCGTTGGCGCGCTGGGTGGCTGCGCGCACCGCGTCTTCCAGCTGTGGAATGTTGCCTGCCAGCTCTTCAGCCTGGGCGGCCAAAACCTCGGCCTGCTCTTCGGCTGCGGCCATTTTCTCGGCCAGGGCCTCCAGCTCGTCTTCGGCCTGTTGGCGACGGTCGGCCCATTGGGCGTTTTGCTGCCGTAGCTCATCCAGACGCTGGGCCACCCGCTGGCGTCCTTCCACCACATAACGGATGCGCTCTTCCAGGCGGCTCACCTCCAGAGCGGCCTGGGCCAGCTCGCCCTGAGCAGCGTGCAGGGCGTCGCTGGCCGCGTAATGATCCTGACGCACCTGCTCCAACTGGGCCTCGACCGAACGCAGCTCGGCCATGCGGGCTTCCAGCGCGTTGGTGGCCTCCAGCACAGCCTGCTTCACACGGGTGGCCTCGGACGAGGCATCACGGTGCTTCAAGAACCACAGCTGGTGCAGCTTGGTGGTGCCCTGCTCTTGCAGGGCGTGATATCGGGCGGCCACCTCGGCCTGCTTTTCCAGGCGTTCGAGGTTGTTGTTCAGCTCGCGAAGGATGTCTTCCACCCGGGTCAGGTTCTCGCGGGTGTCCTTCAGGCGGTTCTCTGTCTCGCGGCGACGCTCTTTGTACTTGGACACACCGGCCGCCTCTTCCAGAAACAGGCGCAACTCTTCCGGCTTGGATTCGATGATGCGGCTGATGGTGCCCTGACCGATGATGGCGTAGGCGCGCGGGCCCAGGCCGGTGCCCAGGAAGACGTCCTGCACATCGCGGCGGCGTACCGGCTGGTTGTTGATGAAGTAGCTGGAGGTACCGTCACGGGTCAGCACGCGCTTGACGGCGATCTCGCTGAACTGGTTCCACTGCCCACCTGCGCGGCCCTCTTCATTGGAGAAGACCAGTTCCACACTGGAGCGGCTGGCCGGCTTGCGGTTGGTCGAGCCATTGAAGATCACGTCCTGCATGGATTCGCCACGCAGCTCGGACGCCTTGGATTCACCGAGCACCCAGCGTACGGCATCCATGATGTTGGACTTGCCGCAACCATTGGGGCCCACCACACCCACCAACTGCCCCGGCAGCTGGAAATGCGTGTGCTCGGCAAACGACTTGAAGCCGGAGAGCTTGATCGACGTCAGGCGCATGCTGGGGCGAGAATCGCGCTAAGTTGTTGATTATTCAAGGCAAAGTGTGATCATGCCCAAGCAACTTGAGCCTGACGATGATAGCATTGAGGTTTTGCCCGAAGCCCGCGCGCCCAGGGTGTTGCCTGCTGTTTCACCTGTTTGACCATGGCCAAGATCGCCCCCACCAAAAACCCGACCGCCAAGCCGATGGCCCCCAAGGTCTCCAAGGCCACCAAGAAGAACGCAGCGCCGGCCGCGCTGGTGGTGGGCGAGCGCGCCAAACCCGTGGTGGCGCCCTCGGTGCCTTCGCGTCACCTGGATGTGTTCCCCAACCCCGCGCCCGAGCGCGACTACGTGATCCAGTTCCAGGTGCCCGAGTTCACCTGCTTTTGTCCGCTGACCAAGCAGCCTGACTTCGCGCACTTCACCATCGACTGCATCGCCGACAAGCTCTGCGTCGAGCTCAAGAGCCTCAAGATGTACATGTGGAGCTACCGCAACGAGGGTGCCTTCCACGAAAAAGTCACCAACGACATCCTGAGCGACATCGTCAAGGCCATCCAGCCGCGGTACCTGCGCATCACGGCCAAGTGGTATGTGCGTGGCGGCATCTACACCAACGTGGTGGTCGAGCACCGCAAAAAGGGCTGGAAGCCGGCACCGAAAGTGGATCTGCCCCAACACCAGGCTGAAACAGGTTTGCTGGGCTGACGCCCAGACTCAACACACCGGTTCCGTCGGCTTGCCGCCCATCTCTGGCCACTGTCATGACCTTGCTGAACTGGCTGGAGACCATCGTGATGGGCGGGATCTTGGGCACGGCGTTGTTGTTTCGGCCATGGTTGCCCTTGCGTCACGGCCCCCTGCAAAGCCCGTGGCTGGCCGCCCTGGCCATCCTGCCCCTGGCATGGTGGACGCAACACCTCTTGCCCAGTGGGTTTGGGCTGCACCTGTCGGGTGCCTGCCTCGCCGTGCTCATGTTCGGATGGCCGCTGGCCATGTGGACGATGGCCCTGGTCGCCCTGGTGGCCGACACGGTGGCCATCGGCAGCCTGCCAGCGTGGACTTCATGGGTGAGCCACACCGTCTGGATGGGACTGCTGCCAGGCACGCTGGGCCTGGGGCTGGGTTTGATGATTCGCCGATGGCTGCCTCACCACCTGTTTGTCTACATCCTGGGGCGGGGCTTCATCAGCACAGCCCTGGCGGTCAGTCTCATGGGCGTGCTGGCGTGGTGGCTGGGACGCCAGCCTGACACCTTGTCCACGGAAGAGTGGCTGCTTGGGCACTGGCTGCTGGGTTGGGGCGAGGCCATCAGCACCGGCATGCTCACGTCCATTTTTGTGGCGTTCAAGCCTGAATGGCTCCTGACCTACTCGGACGCGCGGTACCTCCCGCCGCCAGAGCGGCCCTCGCCCCACTGACCCCCTCCAATCATGGGAAGCCTGGGCGACATTGACGCTCAGGTTACGCGCTGGCGCGCCGATACAGACCCAAAGCGCCACAAACACCCATGCAAACACCTGACTGGCTTGTGCCATTGAGCGACCTGATCCTGGGACGCCCACCCCGTGTGAGGCGGCACGTGCTGTTCGTGCTGGTCACCCTGCAGCTGTACCTGGTCTGCCTCGGGGTGGTGTGGCATGCCACCAACCTGGGGGTGCTGGACACCGGCTTTGCCAAGACCTTGAGCGTCGCCTCCTGTGGCATGTTCCTGGTGTTTTACGCCCTGGTTCGCAGTGGTCTGACGCAGTCCTTGCCTGACCCCGTGCTCACCTTGCCGCACGCGGTGCTGTCCATCACCATGTGCGTGGGCGCCTACACGATGATGGGTGACACCCGCGGCGATGTTCTGATCCTGATCGCGCAAGCCATCGTGATTTCCATGTTCAGGCTTCAACCCGTCCAGGTGCTGGGCCTGGGCTTGTACACCGTGGCCATCTTTTTGGCAGCCGTGGTGGGGCTGAGCATGTACGACGTGCAGCAATACCCCTGGCAAAAAGGCCTCACGCACTTTGTGGTGGGTGGCGCCACGCTGCTGACGCTGTCGCTCATCGCCAAGTGGGTCAGTGACATCCGCATTCGCATTGGTGATCAAGCCAAAGAGTTGTCGACCACCGTGACCACGCTGCGTCAGATGGCCACCCAGGACATGCTCACCGGACTCATGAACCGGCGCGTGATGATCGACGCCCTGGAGGCTGAATTGAAGCTCATGGAGCGTCAGGGCCACACCGTGACCCTGGCCCTGATTGACCTGGACCACTTCAAACTCATCAACGATCAACATGGCCACCACGTTGGCGATGAAGTGCTCAAGACATTTGCGCGGATCACCGAGGTGAACCTGCGCGAGGTTGACCGCATGGCGCGTTGGGGCGGCGAGGAGTTTTTATGTCTGCTGCCGCGCGTGAACGCTGAAGAAACCTTGTCGGCCATGGACCGCCTGAGACAGGCGCTTCAGCAGACGCGCATTCCTGCGCACGCCGACCTGCGTGTGACCTTCTCGGCGGGCATTGCCCAAGCGCGCTCAGGCGAAACCATGGACCAATGGATTGAGCGGGCAGATCGGGCCTTGTACCAAGCCAAACATCAGGGGCGGAACCGATGCTTGATCTGCCAGGAGCCCATGTCTGGGGCGAACTCGACGACGCCGATGACGACGACGATGCAGGGGAGCCCCGCATGAGCGCCAGACGGTGGCAACGCAATCAGTCTGACCCCATCGTCGACGCCATGGGGCGCCTGACCACGTTCGTGTTCGGGCCAGACCGGGCCACCCGTGCGCGCACCGCAGCCATTCTCTTGTGCGCGCTGATGTATGTCGTGTGCTGCTCGGCCGCCTTCCAGGCCGCCGACATCGGGGTGATGCGTGCCGAGGCGCCCTTGGTGCTGCTGTGGACCACCCTGCCCGCCTACGGGGTTTTTTACGGCTTGGTGCGCAGTGGCCGAAGCAAGCGGCTGAAAGACCCCACGCTGATGATGCCCCAGACCATCTTCGCATTGATGGCCATCGCCTACGCCTACACAGCCGTCGGCCCTGCAGATCGAGGCATCGTGTTGGTGCTGGTGGCCCTGGTGATGGTGTTTGGCATGTACACCCACACACCACGCCAATCTGTGATCATGGGCGTGGCGGCCATGCTGGTGATCGGCATCACGATGGGCGTGCTGGCCCAATGGGATCCGGTGTACTACCCTCCGGTGCTGGAGCTGTTGAGGTTTGAGCTGATGATGGGCACCTTGCCGGCCTTGATCTACTCGGCCTATCAGATTTCTTCGTGGCGCAACCGGGTGGCCGAGCAGCGCCGCGCCCTGCGAGAAGCCCTGGAACAGGTCGAGCAGTTGGCCATCCGAGACGGATTGACCGGACTGCACAACCGACGCCACATGCAAGACCGGCTGGAACACTGCGTCAAGCGGTTCGAGCGCTATGGTGAGGCCTTCACCGTGGTGTTGATCGATCTGGACCACTTCAAGCGGATCAATGACACCCATGGGCACAAGGTGGGTGATCAGGTGCTCCAGTCGTTTGCTTCGGCGGCCCAACTGGTGTTGCGAGAGACCGACTGCCTGAGCCGCTGGGGTGGTGAAGAGTTCTTGTTCCTGTTGCCAGCCACCCACGCGCACAAAGCTGGCGTGGCGGTGGAGCGGCTGCGTGAATCCTTGAAAACCTGCACGATCAGCCTCAGCGTGCCTGACCTGCGCTTGACCTTTTCTGCCGGCATCGCCGTCCATGATGTGCCGATGCCCCTGCACCGCACACTGGAGCGGGCCGATCAGGCGCTGTATGCGGCCAAACAGGGCGGCAGAAACCGCAGCGAATTGGCCTTGCCCCCACAAACCGACGCCATCACCCTGGTTCGCGCCCCCGGATGATCCGGAGGGATTTGGCCGTGTGAGATGGCGTCGCAGGGCGATAATTGCAGGATGAATCCACTGTTGACACGTCTGCAGCCGTACCCCTTCGAGCGGCTGAAAAAACTGCTGGCTGGCGTCCAGCCCAACGCTGCGTATCCGGCCATCAGCCTGGGCATCGGTGAACCCAAGCACCCCACGCCAGTGTTCATCAAACAAGCGCTGACCGACGCGCTGGACGGTCTGGCCAGTTACCCCGCCACGGCCGGTGACCCCGCTTTGCGCAAAGCCTGCGCAGCCTGGGTGCAGCGCCGTTACGGCCTGACGCTGGATGCCAACACCCAGATCCTGCCGGTCAACGGCTCGCGAGAGGCCTTGTTTTCGCTGGCGCAGTCGGTCATCGACCCCCACCAGCATGCCGAGGCGGGAGGACCCGCCGTGGTCAGCCCCAATCCCTTTTATCAGATCTACGAGGGTGCTGCCCTGCTGGCGGGCGCGCGCATCGTGTTCGCCAACTCCGACCCGGCGCGCAACTTTGCCGCTGATTGGTCCAGCATCCCCGAATCGGTGTGGGCCACCACCCAACTGCTGTTTGTGTGCTCGCCTGGCAACCCCACGGGTGCCGTGATGCCCCTGAGCGAATGGCAGCGACTGTTCGACTTGAGCGACCGCCATGGCTTCGTCATCGCGTCGGACGAGTGCTACAGCGAGATTTACTTCCGCGAGGGGCCCGACGCCGCCCCCCTGGGCGGCCTGCAAGCTGCGGCACAACTGGGTCGGCATGATTTCCGAAACCTGATCGCGCTGACCAGCCTGTCCAAGCGGTCCAACGTGCCCGGCCTGCGCTCGGGCTTCGTGATGGGCGATGCCGCCATCCTCAAGGACTTTTTGCTCTACCGCACCTATCACGGCAGCGCCATGAGCCCGGCCGTGCAACAGGCCAGCATCGCGGCCTGGAACGACGAAGACCACGTGGTCGAAAACCGCCGCTTGTACCGCGAGAAGTTCGAACGCGTCACGCCCATCCTGTCTGCTGTGATGAACGTTGGTTTGCCCGACGCAGGCTTTTACCTCTGGGCCCAGGTGCCGGAAAACTTGGGTGGAGGCAGCGACGAATGGTTCGCCCGCGAGTTGTTGGCTCAATACAATGTCACTGTCTTGCCCGGCAGTTACCTCGCCCGAGAGGCGCAGGGGTGGAACCCGGGTGCTGGTCGCGTCCGCATGGCCCTGGTGGCTGGCGTGGACGAATGCATTGAGGCTGCCGAACGCATCCGCCAGTTCATCACCGAGCGTGCGTGAGCATTCAGGCCGCCCTACCCTTTCATTGATCAAGAGAACACCATGACCCAAGCTCTGCAAACCATCATCGACAACGCCTGGGAACAGCGCACCAGCCTGTCTGCCGCCAGTGCCCCCGCCGAAGTGCGTGACGCCGTCAACCACATCATCGATGCGCTGGACACGGGCAAGCTGCGCGTGGCCGAGAAGATCAACGGCCAGTGGGAAACCCACCAGTGGGTCAAGAAGGCCGTGCTGCTGAGCTTTCGCCTCAACGACAACGTGCCCATGGGTGACGGCCCTCTGCAGTTCTACGACAAGGTGCCCACCAAGTACGCCGGCATGAGCGCCGCTCAACTGGCAGACACCGGGGTGCGCGTGGTGCCGCCGGCCGTGGCGCGCCGCGGTTCGTTCCAGGCCCGCAATGTGATCCTGATGCCTTCTTATGTGAACATTGGCGCCTACGTGGACGAAGGCACCATGGTCGACACCTGGGCCACCGTGGGTTCGTGCGCCCAGATCGGCAAGAATGTTCACCTCTCGGGTGGTGTGGGCATCGGCGGCGTGCTGGAACCCCTGCAGGCCAACCCCACCATCATCGAAGACAACTGCTTCATTGGTGCGCGCTCCGAGGTCGTGGAAGGCGTGATCGTCGAAGAAAACTCGGTCATCTCCATGGGCGTGTACATCGGCCAGTCCACCAAGATCTATGACCGCGCCACGGGCGAGGTGTCGTATGGCCGCATCCCGGCAGGGTCGGTGGTGGTGTCGGGCAACCTGCCCTCGGCCGATGGCAAGTACTCGCTGTACTGCGCCGTGATCGTCAAGCGCGTGGATGCCCAGACGCGCTCCAAGACCAGCATCAACGACCTGCTGCGCGGCGCCTGAGTGCCCACGCACAGGCGCAAGCCAGCGACGTGTCCCCAACCCTGAACCGGGAGATTCTTGATGAGCGGTGGCGGTAACCTGGAGCGCATCCTGCGCCTCATGGCCGAGAAAAAGGCCTCGGACGTGTTCCTCTCGGCGCGCACGCCCATCCTCATCAAGATCAGCGGGCAGATCCTGGCCCTGACCGATCAGCCGCTGACGCCCTCACAACCGCGTCAGTTGCTGTCGGAGATGGTCACCCCCACGCAGATGGAAGAGCTGGACGACACCGGCGAACTCAATCTGGGCATCACCATCCCTGGCACGGGCATTTACCGTCTCAGCGCCTTCAAGCAACGCGGCTCGGTGGCTGCGGTGTTTCGGTACATCCCGTCTGACATCCCTCCGCTGGAGACGCTCAATGTGCCCCCGGTCCTGAGCGACCTGATTCTTCAAAAGCGGGGACTGATCCTGGTGGTGGGTGCCACCGGCGCCGGTAAAAGCACCACCCTGGCGGCGATGCTGGAGCACCGCAACCAGCGCATGACGGGCCACATCCTCACCATCGAGGACCCGCTGGAATTCCTGTTCTCCAACAAGAAGTCCATCGTCAACCAGCGTGAGGTGGGGCGCGATACGCAAAGCCTCCAAGTGGGCCTGAAAAACGCGCTGCGCCAGGCCCCCGACTGCATTCTGATTGGCGAAATCCGCGACCGCGAGACGATGACGGCCGCCCTGTCGTACGCCTTGTCGGGACACCTGGTGCTGTCCACGCTGCACGCCAACAACAGCTACCACGCGCTGGGTCGGATCCTGTCGTTCTACACCCCTGAAGCCCGTCCGGCATTGCTGAGCGATCTGGCCTCCGGACTGAAGGCCATCGTGTCTCAACGCCTGCTCAAGTCCGTCACCGGAGGCCGAATCCCGGCCGTGGAAGTGCTGCTCAACACCCAACTGGTGTCCGAGTTGATTGAAAAGGGCGACTTCAACGGCATCAAGGAAGCCATGGAGAAGTCCCTGGCCGAAGGCTCTCAAACTTACGAGGCCGACATCGCCCGCCTGATCACCGAAGGCTTGGTGTCGCGCGACGAAGGCCTGGTCAACGCCGACTCGCCCACGAACCTGATGTGGCGCATGCAAAACGACAGTGGCACCCGATCCAAGCTGCTCGCCAAGACGGAGGAGGTTGAAGATGGCCCCTCATTCACCGACATCACGCTGGATGTGAACCCACAAGACCAAGGTGGCTTTGGCCGCTGATTGCACACGCCAACGTACATGACCGACACCTTGCGCCTCACAGAGGCTTTGATGGCCCAGTCGTCTGTCACGCCCGCAGACGCGGGTTGTCAGGCCATGCTGATTGATCGACTCAAACCCCTGGGCTTTGAATGCCACACGCTGGTCTTTGGGCCCTCCACGGCACCAGTGACCAACCTGTGGGCCATCAAGCGCGGCCGCGACGCCGCAGCACCGGTGCTGGCCTTCGCTGGCCACACCGACGTCGTGCCCACCGGCCCGCTCGATCAATGGACCTCTCCGCCCTTCGTGCCTACCCACCGCGATGGCCTGCTCTATGGGCGCGGCGCCGCCGACATGAAAACCTCGCTGGCGGCCATGGTCGTGGCCACCGAGGCCTTTGTGGCCCGCCATCCCGATCACGCCGGCAGCATCGCCTATCTCATCACCAGCGACGAAGAAGGTCCGTCTGTTGACGGCACCGTCAAGGTGTGCGAGTGGTTGCAGCAGCAAGGCCAGCGCCTGGACGCCTGCATCGTGGGCGAGCCCACCTCGGTCAAACAAGTGGGCGACATGATCAAGAACGGCCGGCGCGGCTCGTTATCAGGCAAGTTGCGTGTCAAGGGCGTGCAGGGCCACATCGCCTACCCGCACCTGGCCCAAAACCCCATCCACCTGCTCGCGCCCGCCTTGGCAGAGCTGGTCACCATCACCTGGGACCAGGGCAACGACCACTTCCCACCCACCACCTGGCAGTGCTCCAACATCCACGCGGGCACGGGCGCCAACAACGTCATCCCGGGTGAGGTGGTGGTCGACTTCAACTTCCGCTTCTCGACCGAGTCCACGCCCGAATCGCTGCAGCAGCGGCTTGAAGGCGTGCTGCGCCAGCATGGCCTGGACTTCCACATCGACTGGACGCTGGGCGGCCGCCCTTTCCTGACCCGCAAGGGCCCGCTGGTCGACGCCATTTCGGCGGCCATTCAGCAGGTCACGGGTGTCACCACCGAGTTGTCCACCACGGGCGGCACGTCCGACGGGCGATTCATCGCCCAGATCTGCCCGCAGGTGGTCGAGTTCGGCCCGGTGAACGCCAGCATCCACAAGATCGACGAGCACGTGCGTGTCGCCGACATCGAGCCCCTGAAAGACATCTACCTCGGCACCCTGGAAAGGCTGCTGGCGTGACCCTCATCGAACTGATCGAGCAGGCCGCAGCGCGCCTGGATGCCGCACAGGTCGGCTACGGCCACGGCACCACCAATGCCTTTGATGAAGCCGCCTGGCTGGTGATGTGGCGCCTGGGCCTGCCCATTGATGCCCTCGACGAACACGAGCAACGTGCTGTCAGCACCGGCGAGCTGGAGCAGGCCCAAGCCCTGATCGACGAACGCATCGCCAGCCGCAAGCCCGCGGCCTACCTCACCCAGCAGGCCTGGCTGCAAGGCGTGCCCTTCTACGTGGACGAGCGTGCCATCGTGCCGCGCTCCTTCATCGCCGAGGTGCTGGCCGATGGCAGCATCGACGCCTGGCTTGGCGAGCACACCCGCCGCGTGCTCGATTTGTGCACGGGCAATGGCAGCCTGGCCGTGCTCGCGGCCATGGCCTACCCTGATGTCATCGTTGATGGCGCAGACCTCAGCCCCGACGCGCTGGCCGTGGCCCGCATCAACGTCGATCAGCACGGCCTGCAAGACCGCATCACCCTGCTTCAAAGCGATGGGCTGAGCAGCGTCAACGGCCCTTACGACCTGATCTTGTGCAACCCGCCCTACGTCAATGCCGACTCGATGTCGAAGCTGCCAGCCGAGTACCGCGCCGAGCCCGAGATGGCCCTGGCGTCGGGCGATGACGGCATGGACTTCACGCGCGCCCTGTTCGCCTCGCTGCGCGCGCATCCCGATCGCTACATGAGCGAAGACGCCGTGCTGGTGCTGGAGATCGGCAACGAGCGCCCGAACTTCGAGCGCGCCTTCCCCGATCTGGCCGTGATCTGGCTCCCCACGTCAGCGGGCGATGACCCATTGCTGCTCATCACCCGCGACGCCTTGCTGCTGGCAGATTGACCGTCCGCCTGCAAAGCACCCCATGATCCAACTTAAAAACGTTTCCCTGCTGCGGGGCACGAAGCCCGTGCTCGACGGCGCCAGCGCCACCCTGCACCCCGGCGAGAAGGTGGGCCTGATCGGCCGCAATGGCGCGGGCAAATCCTCGCTGTTCTCGCTGTTGGCTGGCCGCCTGCACCCCGACGCTGGCGACGTCGAGATTCCGCCGAGCTGGTTGCAGCCGGGCGGCATGGCCGAGGTCGCGCAGAACATGCCTGAGACCGACGAGCCCGCCACCGAGTTCGTGCTGCAAGGCGACACCCGCCTGATGGCCGCCCGCCAGGCCTTGGCGCAGGCCGAGGCCGCCAACGACGGCCACGCCATCGCCGAAGCCCACATGGCCCTGGCCGATGCCGGCGACTTTGACGCCCCCGCGCGCGCTCAAGCCCTGATGCTGGGCCTGGGCTTCCAGCTTGAACAGACCACCGCCCCGGTCAACAGTTTCTCGGGTGGCTGGCGCATGCGCCTTCAACTCGCCCGTGCGCTGATGTGCCCTGCGCAGCTGCTGCTGCTCGACGAACCCACCAACCACCTGGACTTGGACGCCCTGGTCTGGCTGGAGAGCTGGCTGCAGCGCTATGAGGGTACGTTGATCATCATCAGCCACGACCGAGAGTTCCTCGATGCCATCACCAAGGTCACGCTGCACCTGGATGAAGGCAAGCTCACACGGTACACCGGCGGCTACACGGCCTTCGAGGCCATGCGCGCCGAACGCATGAGCCAACACCAGGCCGCCTACGACAAGCAGCAAGACCGCATCGCCCACCTGCAGAAGTTCATCGACCGGTTCAAGGCCAAAGCCACCAAGGCCCGTCAGGCGCAAAGCCGTGTCAAGGCCCTGGAGCGCATGGAAAAGCTCGCGCCTGTGCTCACGGCCAGCGACTTCGAATTCAGCTTCCCCGAGCCTGCCAGCCTGCCCAACCCCATGCTGGTGATGAAAGACCTGCACTGCGGCTACCTGGGCTCCGATGGAGCCGAGCCCACCACCATCGTGCGCGGCGTCAACCGCTCGGTGCTGCCCGGGCAGCGCATCGGCATCCTGGGCGCCAATGGCCAAGGCAAATCCACGCTGGTGAAAACACTGGCGCACATGCTGCCGGCCATCGCAGGGGCGGTCACCGAGGGCAAGGGCCTGAGCATTGGCTACTTTGCACAGCAAGAGCTGGATGTGCTGCGGTCTGATGAAGGGCCATTGGCCCACATGCTGCGCTTGGCCAAAGAGGTCTCGCCCCACGCCCGTGAACAAGAGCTTCGCGATTTTCTGGGCCGCTTCCGCTTCACGGGCGACATGGTTGCGCAGCCCGTGGGGCAGTTCAGTGGTGGCGAAAAAGCCCGCCTGGTGCTGGCCTTGGTGGTGTGGCAGCGCCCCAACTTGCTGCTGCTCGATGAGCCCACCAACCACCTGGATCTCACCACCCGCGAAGCGCTCAGCATTGCACTGAACGAATTCGAAGGCACGGTGATGCTGGTCAGCCACGATCGCGCCTTGCTGCGCGAAGTGTGCGACGAGTTCTGGCTGGTCACCCGCGGTGGCGTGAGCACCTTTGACGGCGACCTGGACGACTACCAACGATGGCTGCAGGAACAGGCGCGTGATGTGGCCTTGGCCGCCAAATTGCAGCGCCAACCCTCCGCCACCGGATCCGTGCAGGTCACGCCCGGCGATGCACCGGCTGCGCGTCGAGAAGATCGCAAGGCGGCCGCTCAAGCCCGACAACGCCTGGCCGAGCAGGCCAAACCACTGAAGGCCGAACTCAAAGTGGTCGAAGAGCGGATGGCTGCCGCGCAGGCCGAAGCCAGCGGCATCAACGAGCGACTGGGGCTGCTCGATGTCCCCCCTTCCGAGCGGGCAGAACTTGGCAAGCGCCTCAAGGCCTTGCAGGAGGCCGAGGAGGCTCTGGAGACCCGTTGGCTGGAACTGACCGACGAGCTGGACCGCCTGGCCTGAACGTCGGCGCGACCGGCTTGATCGGCGCCTGCAGACAGCCAAACCCGTAGCACATCCGGATCCCTCGGTCACAACACGGGCCATTCGATTGCGTGCAAACTGATCGACCACTCACCAACGGAGCTCAAGATGACATTGCAACAAGTGGTCTACACCGCCCATGCCACCGCCACCGGAGGTCGCGATGGCCGGGCTGTCTCGTCCGACAAGAAGCTGGATGTCGCCCTGGCCAGGCCCACAGAAATGGGCGGCAACGGACAGGGCACCAACCCTGAGCAGCTCTTCGCTGCAGGTTATGCCGCGTGCTTCCTGGGTGCCATGGGCTTTGTGGCCGCACAAGACAAGAAACTGCTGCCTGCCGGCACCTCCATCGAATCGGAAGTCGGCATTGGCCCGATCCCCGGCGGATTTGGCATCCAGGTCACGCTGAACATCTCGCTGCCCGGCATGGCCCGCGATGCCGCGCAGGCCCTGGTCGATGCAGCGCATCAGGTCTGCCCCTACTCGAACGCCACCCGTGGCAACATCGACGTCACACTCAACATCCGCTGAATGACGCAAGTCCCTGATAAAAAAGGGATTTCCAAGGTTGACTCTGACCGCATGACCGCTTAATCTGCCGGCCATGCGATCGGTTCAGCAGCGCGCGGCGTCCAACACGCCCAACACGCCCGGAACACCGTCATGCGATCACCCTCAACCCAGGTGGGTTGGGTGTCTGGGTGTGGTGCTGATGGTGTGCGCTTCGCATGCCAGCGCCGAGCCAACGGTCGCCGCACCGCAGGGGGTGGCCACGCCGGTGGCGTCCACATCGCGCCCATCGCCTCAAGCGCTGCTTGAAGGGGCCGACTGGGTGCCCACCCCGGCCAAGACCGCTGCAACCACGCCGCCCGCCCCGCCCCAGCCCAGCGAAGACCCGGTCTTGCGGTTGCTGGTAGACCGAGGCCTGATGCCACCTCCAGCCCAGGCCACGTCGCTGGCCGGCCAGGTGAAAGACCGGGCGTCTGACCTGGCCGCGGACATGGTCATCGCCGCCATGGAGTTTCTGGGGGTGCCGTACCGCCTGGGGGGCAACAGCGCCGAAGAAGGCTTTGATTGCAGCGGCTTCACACGCCACGTGTTCGAAAACAGCCTGGGACTGATCCTGCCTCGTCGAGCCAGTGAGCAGGCGCACGCCCCCGGCCTGGTGCCGGTGGCCCGTCACGATCTCAAACCCGGTGACCTGGTGTTTTTCAACACCTTGCGTCGCACGTTCTCCCACGTCGGCATCTACATCGGTGACGACAAATTCATTCATGCGCCCAGGTCTGGTGCCAAGGTTCGCATCGAAGACATGCGCTTGAATTATTGGCGCCAACGATTTGATGGCGCCCGACGCGCCACGCCCGACACCCTGTCGCAGCGGGACGCCACGGCGCCCACCCCCTGAGACCCTCCTGAGACCTTCCTCAGCGCAATGACCACGATTCACGTCACAATCTGCACGTGAGTTCTTCGTCCGCATCGCCTTCCCGCGTCACCTCCGCTCGCGTCGTCCCGGTTCTGCCCGACGGCGTTGGTTCGACCGTGGTGGCGCGAACCCCATGGCCCGAGCCAGCCATGCCGCCCCTGAGCGGCCCGTTGCACGACCGGCTCGGGCGCCCGCTGCGCGATCTGCGCATTTCCGTGACCGATCGGTGCAACTTCAGGTGTGGTTACTGCATGCCGCGCGAAGCGTTTGGGCACGACCACGCCTTTTTGCCGCAACGGTCCTTGCTCACATTTGAAGAAATTCGGCGGGTCGCGGGCATCTTCGTCAAGCTGGGGGTCACCAAGATACGCCTGACTGGCGGTGAGCCACTCTTGCGTCGCGGTCTCGACACGCTGATTCGCGAGCTGGCCACGCTGCGCACGCCGGAGGGTGCCCCCGTCGAACTGGCCATGACCACCAACGGTGTGTTGCTGGAGCGCATGGCCGATCGCCTGCGTGAGGCGGGCTTGCACCGGGTGACTGTCAGCCTGGATGCGCTGGATCCCGCACGCTTTCAGGCCATGGCGGACACCGATGTCGACGTCAAACAGGTCCTGCGCGGCATCGACGCCGCCATGGACGCCGGCCTGGGCCCGGTCAAAGTGAACATGGTGGTGCAAAAAGGGCGCAATGACGACCAGATCCTGCCCATGGTCCGCTACTTTCGGCACCGGCCAGTGACACTGCGCTTCATCGAGTACATGGATGTGGGTCAGACCAACGGCTGGAACCTGCGAGAGGTGCTGAGCTGGCAAGACATCCATGCCCTGATCCACCAGGCCCACCCCCTGGAGCCGTTGGACCGACACGACCCGGCTGCCACCGCCCTGCGCTGGCGCTTTGCCGATGGTCACGGCGAGCTGGGATTCATTGCCAGCGTCACTCAGGCGTTCTGTGGTGATTGCACGCGCCTGCGCCTGTCCACAGAGGGCATGCTTTACACCTGCCTGTTTGCACACCGGGGATACGATCTGCGGGCGCTGGTGCGTGAGCAGGCGCTTCCTGATGAGGCGGTGGCTGCACACCTGAGCGGATTGTGGCGAGCCCGCCAGGACCGGTACTCCGAGCTTCGACACCAGCATGTGCCTGCACACCACGCGCCCGCTGCCCCTACAAGCTCGACCGGCTCGCGCATTGAAATGAGCTACATCGGTGGCTGATCCACTGGACCACGTCAGCGCCTGGCTGCTGGCAGGCGGTGAAGGCCGCCGAATGGGGGGGCGCGACAAAGGCTTGGTGATGCATCAAGGGCGCCCGCTGGCGGAATGGGTGGCCAGGCACATGAGTGCGCAAGCCCACAGCGTCAACATCATCGCCAACAGGCATCAGACCGAATACGAGTCCATCCTCGACCGCGCGACCACCGCAGGGCCAGCCCTTCCAGGGCGTGTGTTGCCAGACGACGCCGATCTGCCGCCCCAAAGTGGCCCGATGGCGGGCGTGCTCACCGCGCTCCGGCATGCTGACACTCCCTGGCTGTGGCTGAACCCCTGCGACACCCCTGCCCTGCCCGACAAGCTGTTGGAAGCGCTGGCGCAGGTGGCGCGGCAACAGCAACTGGACGCGGTGGTGGCCGCGACGTCAGAGAACCCCTCCGAATGGCGTCAACATTGGTTGTGCTGCTTGATCAGCAAGCGGGTTTGCCCGCACACTGAGGCCGCTTTTGTGAAAGGCGAACGGAAAATCGGACAGTGGATGCAATCCCTGCGCTGGCAAGCCGTATGCTTTCCCGAAGCGCAGGCTTTCATGAACATCAACACGCCGGAGACAACCCATGGTCGAGACTGACTCGTCAGTTCGAATCGCCAGGCTCGGCCCTTCCGATCTGAGTGCGTACAAACGGCTTCGTGACGAAGCGCTGCGCCTTTACCCGGACGCCTTTGATGCCGACCTGGAAAGTGAGCAGGCCCGCCCCCCCGAGAGTTACCTTGGGCGCCTCGGGCTCACCGAGACCTTGGGCGGCACGTTTTTGCTGGGCGCCTGGAGCGGCGCCGAGTTGGTGGGCATGGTGGGCCTGGAGCGCCAGGCCTTGCAAAAATTGAGGCACAGCGCCGAGCTCAACTCCATGATGGTGCGCCCCAGCCACACCGGGCGGGGCATCGGCATCCAGTTGGTGCAGGCGGCCGTGGCTCAAGCCAGGCAGGCGTTGGGCCTGGAGGTGCTGACACTGCGGGTGAGCACCTCGAGTCCATCCGCCATTCGTCTGTACGAGCGTGCAGGTTTTCAGGGTTGTGGCGTGGTTCCCCACGCGATCAAGCTGATCGATGGCCCTGGCCGCAGTCGCTACTTTGACAAACTGACCATGGTCTTGGTGCTGTAAGCCCGGTGGGCCATCCCTGCGGGCTCAACGTGCCTGCTCGGCTCCCCGATTGGCCAGGGCGTCGGCACGCTCGTTACCGGGGTCGCCAGCGTGCCCCTTCACCCAACGCCAGGTGACCTGGTGGGCGGCGGCCAGGGTCTCAAGCCGCTGCCACAAGTCGACGTTTTTGACGGGCTTGTTGTCGGCGGTCTTCCACCCGCGCCGCTTCCACGAGGCCAGCCACTCCGTGATGCCCTTGCGCACGTATTCGCTGTCGGTGTAGATGGTGATGTCGCAGGGGCGCTTGAGCGAAGCCAGCCCCTCGATGACCGCGGTCAACTCCATGCGGTTGTTGGTGGTCTGCGGTTCGCCGCCACACATTTCTTTCTGGTGGGCGCCGCTGCTCATCCACACCCCCCATCCACCGCGCCCCGGGTTGCCCTTGCAGGCGCCGTCGGTGTACATCACCACCGCGGGCATCGTCTTGTCCGTCATCTGATCCTTTGTTGAGCCCGCGCGGCATCTGCCGACGGACTGAAATGTCCTCGCTGTGTCACCACCGCCGCCTTGGGCGAGGTCTGCGCGCGACGGTGCCGCACCTTGCCCACCAGTCGCATGGCCCGGGTGCGCTTGACCGCCACCACAAAATACACGGCCCCAAAGACAGGCCACCAGCGATCGCCGGCATGCTCCATCCACTGCAGTCGATCCCAGGTGCGCGCACGGGACACCATCGGACGGTAACAGCCGAAAAACCCGGACTCTACCTCCAGATCCAGCAAACGCAACCAGTCCCTGAGACGCCAGTAAGCGATGAAGTCGCCCTGTGGCAACACCCCTTGATGAGCCAAACCAAGGTGGCTCATGCGCTGCCTCAGGCCCCACAGCGAGGCGGGGTTGAAGCCCGCGATCACCACGCGGCCCTCGGGCATCAGCACCCGCTCAACCTCGCGCAGGGTGTCGTGCGGATCGTGGGCCAGTTCGAGCGCGTGAGGCAATACCACCAGGTCGAGCGACTGGCTTGGGAAGGGCAAGGCCTCAAACTCGCAGCGCAACCCCAGCGGAACCTCGCCCGATTCCTGGCCCATCATGCCGGGCGCCGGGGCCCACCCCGCGTAACTGGCGTCCAACGCCATCCATCGGTGAGGCATCCGGTTGGCGCGCAGCGCATCCAGTTCAGGCAAACCCAATTGAAGCGCGTGAAAACCAAACAGATCCGCCACCAGCCGATCCATCTGCGCCTGTTCCCAGTCCAGCAGCGCCTGCCCAGGCGGCAGCGCCAGCCAGGGGTGCAACTCTATAATGGGGGCTGCCTGGGTCATGAATCAACTGCTTGCTCTACCCGCCTTCACGGACAACTATGTCTGGCTGATCCACAACGGATGCGATGCACTCGTGGTGGATCCAGGAGATGCCGCCTCCGTGCAGCGCACACTGGCGGCGCTGGGACTGCGACTGACCGACATTCTAGTGACACACCATCACGCTGATCATGTGGGCGGACTGAGTGCGTGGTCACCCGACACCGTGGCCATCCACGGCGCCATCGACCCCAAGGTACCCCAGATCAGTCATCCGCATCATGACGGTGACGTTTTTGAATGGCGCGGCATGCCCATCCACGTGTTGAGCACGCCAGGTCACACGCAGGTGCACCTGAGCTACTTTCTTCCCCGGGGTCTGGGTGCAGACAACCCTGATCCGATCGTGTTCGTTGGCGATACACTGTTCAGCGCAGGCTGCGGCAGGGTATTTGACGGCACCGCCGAAGCCTTGCACCAGAGCCTGCAGACGCTGGCGCAGTTACCCGACGCGACTCGGGTGTGCGCCGCACACGAATACACCCTGGCCAACCTGCGGTTTGCGCAGGCGGTCGAACCTGACAATCCAGACGTCGAAGGGCATCTTCGGCACTGCGAATGGCTGCGATCGAACGGACAAGCCACCCTGCCCAGCACCATGGGGCTGGAGCGGCGCATCAATCCGTTTTTGCGCGTGGACGTGCCCGCTGTGAAGGCGGCGGCCACCAGCCATGGGGCAGCCACCGATGCCGCCCCTGATGTCTTTGTGGCGCTGCGCGCCTGGAAAAACCAGTTTTGATGACACTCCATCTCCAGTCTCTGCGCCGACTCGCGCTGTGTGCCTCCGTGGCGGTCGTGTCCGTGTGGACGAGCGGCTGCAGCACCTTCACCCCCTTTGCCAGCAGCACAGGCCAACAGGCCCAGACCAAAGCGCCCGTCTTGAGCACGGCCAAGGCGGTGCTGTCGCGGCCTGACACCCGGCCAGAGTCATCCCTGGGGCTCAAAGTGGAATTGAGCCCTCCGGCGGCGATTGCACGTGAGTCACTCAGCCTGCCCGCCGAACCTGTGGTCGAGGCCCACCCCATTGACCCGCTCAATCCTGGCAGCGTGGTCAACCTGGACGACGACCGCGCCCGAGAGGACCTTTGGCAGCGTATTCGTGGCGGTTTTCAGCTGCCCGAACTGGAGTCTGAACTGGTTGATCAGCACGTGCAGTGGTACGCCGCCCGGCCTGAATACGTGACCCGCATGACCCAGCGGGCCAACCGCTACCTCTATCACATCGTGGAAGAGGTCGAGCGTCGCGGCCTGCCGGCCGAGCTCGCCTTGCTGCCTTTCATTGAAAGCGCGTTCAATCCACAGGCGCTGTCGTCAGCGCGCGCATCCGGCATCTGGCAGTTCATGCCCGCCACCGGCAAGCACTTTGACTTGCGCCAGAACCTCTTCAGAGACGATCGACGGGATGTCCTGGCATCCACCGATGCCGCCCTGTCTTATCTGCAGCGACTGCACCGCATGTTTGGCGACTGGCACCTGGCGCTGGCGGCCTACAACTGGGGCGAAGGCAACGTCCAGCGCGCCATCCGCCGCAACGCGCAACAAGGCTTGCCAACCGACTACCTCAGCTTGAACATGCCTGCAGAAACCAGGCACTATGTGCCCAAGCTGCATGCCGTCAGGCGCCTGGTGGCTTCGCCAGAGTCTCATCAGGTGACCCTGGCCCCCATCGAGAACCACCCCTACTTTCTCAGTGTGCCCATCGAACGAGACATCGATGTGGCCCTGGCGGCCGAGCTGGCTGGTCTGTCGATGAACGACTTCCGGGCATTGAACCCGTCGATGAACAAGCCCGTCATCCTGGCTGCCGGCACCCCGCAGATCCTGCTGCCCTACGAAAACGCGAGCCTGTTCTCCAAAAACCTGCGCACACACCAGGGCCCGCTGGCCAGCTGGACAGCATGGCAGGTTAGGCGCACCATGCGCCCGGCCGATGCGGCCAAGCAGGTGGGCATGAGTGAGCGTGAACTGCGCGAGGTCAACCGCATTCCCCCGCGGATGCTGGTCAAGGCCGGCTCGACGCTGCTGGTGCCGCGCGGTAAAGAGCACGATCGCGACGTCTCGGAGCGCCTGGCCGATTCGGCCATGATCGCGCTGGCGCCTGACGGCCCGAGCACCAAGCGCCGCGTTGTGCGCGCCCGAGCCAAGGACAGCGTGAAGTCCATCGCCCGACGCTATGGCGTGCCGGCCAGCCAGGTGGCGCAGTGGAACAAGGTGGGCACCAGAGCCAGCTTTGCCAAGGGTCATCGCGTGGTGCTGTACCTGCCCGTCAGCAAGCGAAACCTGGCTGCCGAGTCTGGCAAGGTTCGCAAGGTGGCCAAGAGCTCACGCAGCGCCAAGTCGTCAACGAAGATGGCTCGAAAGAGCGGCAAACAATCCAAGGTCAGGGTGGCCAGCGCACGCTGAGCCCCCCATCGCAGGCGCTCTCAGCGCCTGTCGAGCATGGCGTGTGCGATGGTGCTGAGGTCCACGTATTCCAGCTCGCTGCCCACGGGCACGCCGCGCGCCAGACGCGTGACCTTCAAGCCTCGGGCCTGCAAGGCCTCAGTGAGTGCCAGGGCCGTCATGTCACCCTCGGCGGTGAAGCTGGTGGCCAAGATGACTTCTCGCACGGCGGTGTCGTCCACCCGCTGCAGCAGCTTGGACCACCCGATGTCGCGCACGCCGCGGCCATCCAGTGGGCTCAGGCGCCCCAGCAGCACAAAGTACTGCCCTCGGTAGCTGCCAGTGCGCTCCAGCGCCGCGAGGTCGGCCGGCGTCTCCACCACGCAAAGCTGGTCTTGCTCACGCGTGTCGTCCTGGCAAATCAGACACAAGGGTTCGCTGCTGAACGTATGGCAGCGTTCGCAATGCCGTACATCGCTCATGGCCGACGCCAGGGCTTCAGCCAGGCGCAAACCTGCCTGCCGATCGTGTTGAAGCAGGTGATAAGCCATGCGCTGGGCCGACTTCTGGCCAACGCCGGGCAGACAGCGCAAGGCCTCGATCAGCGCGTCCAGCGATGAGTCGTGCATCGATCGTCAGAACGGAAACTTCATGCCGGGCGGCAAGGGCATGCCGGCCGTCAGCTTGGACATGCGCTCTTGCGAAGTGGCCTCGGCACGGCGAACGGCGTCATTGAAGGCGGCAGCAACCAGGTCTTCCAGCATGTCCTTGTCATCAGCCAGCAGCGACGGGTCGATCGTCACGCGCTTGACATCGTTCTTGCACGTCATGACCACCTTGACCAGGCCAGCGCCAGATTGACCTTCAACCTCAACCGAGGCCAGCTCATCCTGGGCCTTCTTCAGGTTGTCTTGCATCTGCTGGGCCTGTTTCATCAGGCCGGCCAATTGTCCTTTGAGCATCGGGATTCCTTTCAATCACAAACCAACATTGTCCAACGAACGGCGCGGCGGCCACACCCACACCTGACACACCCGCACCTCAAAGCGGGCGAATGGAGTCGGGCACCAGACGCGCCCCCGGGTAGCGCCGCAGGGCATCCACCACCCACGGATCTGACTGGATCAAGGCCTGCGCCTGTTGCTGTCGCCGTGCTCGGGCCAGTTGCTCGCGCACGGCGGGGGTATCGTTGGTGGCACCCTTGTCCAGCACCAGGCACACGGGGGCATGGAGACACTGCGCCATCGCCTTCTCCAGGCGCTCGCGGTGCGCTTCGGTGCACAGGCTGTCACGGGCGACGCGCAAGGTCCAGTGACTGACCTGACCGTCCTGTCGCCGCCCCACGCACTCCGACTGCATGGCCGTCTCCCTGAGCAGGGCAGAGATCAGCCCTTCGTCCACCATCTGCGTCACCAAGGCCGTCCAGGCGTCACGCACTGGATCGGCCGCCAGCACCGGCAGCGGTGGCTGAGCCACGGCCTCTGGGGCCGATGGCGGTTGGGGCTCACGAACCACCGGCGCGGTGTCCATCTCCTGGGCCGCCAGTTCTTCGGCATCCACCCAAGGAGGAGGCTCGGACTCGTCGGCCACCGGGCTCGGTGTTGCACGCTGCGCAGGCCGGTCAGGTGACACCTGCGGCACCTGCGGCACCGGCGGCACCGGCGGTGCGGGTGGCGCGGGTGGCACGACAGCCTCCAGGCTGCGTTCTGCGCGATGCGCCGGGCTGCTGGGCTCAGGCTGGGCCGATGCCCTGCCCGAGCCCGCCGCTTTTGGGGGCGGTGGGGTCTCCATCGTGCCCAGGGCCACTGCAGTGCCCGGCTTGAATGCCAGCATCCGCAACAAGGTCATCAACAGGGCCCCATGCTCATCAGGAGCCCAGGCCATTTCGGCCCTGGCTTGCAAACACAGGCTGTAGAACAGCTGCGTTTCATCTGGCGCCAGCGCCAGGGCCAGTTCCTGCCACTGATTGGCGTCGCCGTCTTCGTCCACATGGGCTCCCGGCGCCAGTTGCCGCACGGCCATGCGCTGCAACGCCGAGGCCAGCTCTTCCAGGGTGCTGGCCGCCGACACACCTTCACGTTGCAGGCCGTGCACCTGGTCTACCAGGGCCGCACCATCACCACGGACCACCGCCTGTAACAGCCTGATCACATGTTGATGGTCTACGGCCCCCAGCATCTGGCGCACACCCGATTCTTGCAAGCGGCCGCTGCCAAAGGCAATGGCCTGATCGGTCAGCGACAAGGCATCTCGCATGGAGCCCCTGGCTGCACGCCCCAGCAGGCGCAAAGAGGCGGCATCAAATTCGATGCCCTCGGCCCCCAGCACCTTGGACAGGTGGGCCTGCACGGTCTCGGCAGGCATGGGGCGCAAGTTGAACTGCAGACAGCGCGACAGAACCGTGACCGGCACTTTCTGCGGGTCGGTGGTCGCCAACACGAACTTCAGGTAGTCGGGTGGCTCTTCCAGCGTCTTGAGCATCGCATTGAAGGCCGTGGTCGACAGCATGTGCACTTCATCGATCATGTAGACCTTGAAGCGGCCCGCCACAGGCTTGTAGACCGCCTGCTCCAGCAACTGGGAAATCTCGTCCACACCGCGGTTCGATGCCGCGTCCAGTTCAACGTAGTCGACGAACCGTCCTGCATCAATGTCGCGACAGGCCTGGCACTGCCCGCAGGGCTCGGCAGTGATGCCGCCTTGGCCATCCGGCCCCACACAGTTCAGCGCTTTGGCCAGGATGCGCGAGACCGTGGTCTTGCCCACGCCACGGGTTCCGGTGAACAGATAGGCATGGTGCAAACGCCCTTGCAACAAGGCATTGCGCAGCGCCTGGACAACATGTTCCTGGCCCACCATGGCATCAAAACCATGGGGCCGGTACTTGCGAGCGAGAACGGTGGACGTCATTGCCTGATTCTAGGGGTGGAGCAAGCCCGAGAATCGATGGCGCGAATCGATTCATGACGCGCAACGCAGGCCACAGACGTCATGAACTGACCCCTGACTTCGGGGGTCCCCCACATCTGGTTGACACCGCCACCTACAATTTCATGTACGTGATATTTTGTGACTTGCCTGCAACTGCCCTGGTTGTACGCAAGGTTCTTTGTTCGATCAACCGTTGATCTTCCCGGCCCGGAAGGCACGGTTGCTGTGATCGAACGCCATTTCATGGGCCAGAAGTATGTCATTTGAAGACTTGGGCTTGTCTGCACCGCTGTTGCGGGCCATTGCAGATGCGGGCTACACCGCGCCGACTCCCATTCAGTCGCAAGCCATTCCCGCTGTTCTGACCGGAGGAGACCTGCTTGCAGGGGCTCAGACCGGCACAGGCAAAACGGCTGGATTCACACTGCCCTTGCTCGAAAAACTGGCATCGGCGGGCCCTGCCCATCCTCGCGTCATTCGCGCCCTGATCCTCACCCCCACCCGTGAACTGGCTGCCCAGGTTGAAGAGTCGGTTCGCGTGTATGGCAAGTACCTGAGCCTGAAGTCGCTCGTGATCTTCGGTGGTGTGGGCATGAACCCCCAGATCGACGCCCTCCGTCGCGGTGTGGACATCCTGGTGGCCACGCCTGGCCGACTGCTGGACTTGCATCAGCAAGGTGAGGTCAACCTGCGTCACGTGTCGTTCTTCGTTCTGGACGAGGCCGACCGCATGCTGGACATGGGCTTCATCCACGACATTCGCAAAGTGCTGGCCATCCTGCCGCCCGAAAAGCAAAGCCTGCTGTTTTCAGCCACGTTCTCTGACGAGATCAAGGCGTTGGCCGAGCGCTTGTTGAAGTCACCCCGCATCATCGAGGTGGCACGCCGCAACGCCACGGCCGACACGATTGCACAGAAGGTGCATCCCGTCGACCGCGACCGCAAGCGCGAACTGCTCACGCACCTGATCGAGCGCCATGACTGGCATCAGGTGCTGGTCTTCACCCGCATGAAGCATGGCGCCAACCGATTGGTGGAGTACCTGGACAAACATGGCATCAGCGCCATGGCCATCCACGGCAACAAAAGCCAAAGCGCCCGCACGCGGGCCTTGAGCGAGTTCAAGGCAGGTACCTTGCGCGTGCTGGTGGCCACCGACATCGCCGCGCGTGGCATCGACATCGATCAACTGCCGCATGTGGTCAACTTCGAGCTGCCCAATGTGCCGGAGGACTACGTGCACCGCATCGGCCGCACGGGTCGGGCCGGTGCAGAAGGCGAAGCCGTGTCGCTGGTGTGCGTTGACGAGGAAGGTTTTCTGGCCGACATCGAGCGCCTGATCAAGCGCCCGCTGCCCAGAGAGGTCGTTCCCGGGTTCGAGCCTGATCCACATGCCAAGGCCGAGCCCATTCAGCTTGGGCGACGTGTGCTTCATGGTGCGCCTGGTGCGCGCGGCAGCGAGCCTGCGCGCAGCCCCTCGCCACGCAGCGCCGCCCCACGCAATGGCAGAGGAACGCCGCGCAAGGCGGATGACCGACCAGCGCGATCTCGCAGCCGCTGAGCAGGCCAATGCGCGGCCCAGCCTGACGGATGAACCCGCCGGGCTGCTCAGTCAAACCTCAGTCGAAAGGCCGCTGTCTCAGCCACTTGGTGGCCACCCATTTTTCACCAGCAAGGATGGGTGCACCGCCATGCAAGGTGAGTGTGTCCGGCACAGGGCTGGGGTACACAAAACACACGGCGCTGCCCTTGCGCGGCACGACACTCAGCCCGGCAGACGGGAAGACCGTTTCGCCGCCTGACTCTGGCGTGTTGAGGTACACCACCACCGTGGCCACGCGCTGCCCGCCACGCTGGCAGATGCGATCGGTGCCGGCCTGCTCGGGGTCAAAATAATCGTGGTGAGGCCGGTACTCTGCACCAACGCCATACCGCAAGACCTGAAGTCCTTCCCCATGGTCCAACGGCCACGACATCAGCTCGGCCAGACGCTGCTCCAGCCGTTGACACACCGGGTACTCGCCCCGCTGAAAAAACATGCCTTCGCTCGTTCGTGCCACATGCACCTGGCTTCCACCCGTGACCTCCACCACCGTTTCTGAGGGTTGAAGCCGCAGCCGGGCCAGGCCGATGAGCTCATCACATTCTTCCGACGAGAGCACGCCGTCCACCACCCACAACGGCGGGCGCTGTGCGGACAACACCACCTCCACCCACCGATCGTGTGCCCAGCGCCTGGCGCCTGGCGCCTCACGCAGCCAGGGGTGCGTGACCGACTCGGGCATCAGGCCTCGACCCGCCGGCGAAACACCAGGCGATCCGCTTCAGACGCCTGAACGTCGTGCGCGTAGCCTTCGGCGCTGAAGCTCAACAGATCCTCGGGTGTGCGGGCGCGCCGAACAATCGCGTGTCGCGCCATCAACCCGCGGGCGCGCTTGGCGTGGAAGCTGATCACCTTCCACTGCCCCGCCTTCCAGTCTTCGAACACGCACTCCACCACCCTCGCCTTCAAGGCCTTGCGCTTGACGGCCTTGAAGTACTCTTGTGAGGCAAGGTTGACGATCACGTCATCGCCCTGTTGGGTCAGTTCCTGGTTCAGGTGCTGCGCCAGGGTGTCGCCCCACCAGGCGTAGAGGTCTTTGCCGCGAGGATTGGCCAGCTTGGTGCCCATCTCCAGGCGGTAGGGTTGCATCCAGTCCAGCGGGCGCAAGAGACCATACAGCCCACTGAGGATGCGCAGGTGATCTTGAGCCCAGTCCAGATCGTCTGGCCCCAGGCTGTTGGCATCCAGCCCCTCGTACACATCACCATTGAAAGCCAGCACCGCCTGCTTGCTGTTGCGGGCTGAAAACTTCCTGGACCACGCTGCATAGCGGGCCACGTTCAAGGTGGCCAGGGCATCGCTCAAATCCATCAGCGATGCGATTTGCGCAGGCGTGTAGGGCTTGATCACCTCGATGAGCGCCGACGATTCGTCGATGAACTGAGGCAGGGTGTGCCGCTGGGTGGTGGGTGCCGTGTCGTAGTCCAGGCTCTTGGCAGGCGATAGCAGAAACAGCATGGCTGAAGCGAGGCAATGAATGAAGACTATGAAATATGGCCCTGATGATAGCCTCGCCGCGCCAGCCCACCTAAAATCAGGACTTCCCTATCCTGCAGCGCGCTGCCTCACACCATGGCCCTGTACCGCATCAAGGACAAGCAACCCGAGATTCACCCCAGTGCCTTTGTCATGCCGTCGGCCGACTTGATCGGCCAAGTCATTTTGAAGGAAGGCAGCAGCGTGTGGTCGCACGTGAGCATGCGGGGCGACAACGAACCCATCACCATCGGAGCCCGCTCGAACGTGCAAGAGGGCTCGGTGCTGCACACCGACATCGGTCACCCCTTGGTCATTGGCGAAGACGTGACCGTGGGGCACCAGGCCATGCTGCATGGCTGCACCGTGGGCGATGGCGCCTTGATCGGCATCCAGGCCGTGGTGCTCAATGGCGCCGTGATCGGCAAGAACTGCCTGGTGGCCGCCGGCGCACTGGTGACCGAGGGCAAGGTGTTTGAAGACGGCATGCTGATCATGGGCTCGCCCGCCAAGGCGGTGCGCCCGCTGACCGAGGCCGACTTCTTCCGCATGCGGGTGGGCACCGGCCTGTACGTGCAAAAGGCCGCCGAGTACCGACAAGACATGGTGCGGATCGACGCCGCCACCAACCCATCTCATGAGTGAACTTCATAAATTTTTGTTCGAAGGTCTGCCCGTGCGGGGCATGCTGGTGCGACTGACCGACAGCTGGCAAGAACTGCTGCGCCGTCGCGAAGGCGGGCACAACTTCGAGGCGCCCGTGCGCCGCCTGATGGGCGAGATGAGCGCGGCCGGCGTGCTCATGCAGGCCAACATCAAGTTCAATGGCGCCGTGGTGCTGCAGATTTTTGGTGATGGACCGGTGAAGTTGGCTGTCACCGAAGTGCAGCCCAACCTGAGTTTTCGATCGACCGCCAAACTCGTGGGTGAACTGCCTGCGACCGACACCGGCAAGCTTCCTCTGGAGGTCATGGTGAACGTGAACGGCCAGGGCCGTTGCGCCATCACGCTCGACCCCCAAGACCGCTTGCCAGGCCAGAACCCTTACCAGGGGGTGGTGCCCCTGCACGGCGATCACCATGAGCCTTTGCATGAACTCAGCCAGGTGCTGGAGCACTACATGCTGCAGTCCGAGCAACTGGACACCAAGCTGGTGCTGGCGGCCAATGACGAGGTGGCTGCCGGCCTGCTCATCCAGCGCATCCCGGTAGAGGGCGAAGGCAACCTGGCGGGCCGCGCTCACCACGAAGACGAGATCGGCCTGAACGAGCACTACAACCGCATTGCCCACCTGGCCTCCACCCTGAAGGCCGAAGAGCTGCTCGGGCTGGACGCCGACACCATCTTGCGCCGACTGTTCTGGGAAGAGGACGTGCGTCGCTTTGAGCCGCAACAGGGTGCCAATGGCCCCAACTTCGCCTGCAGTTGCTCCCGCGAGCGCGTGGCCAACATGCTGCGCGGTTTGGGCAAAGAAGAGATCGACAGCATCGTGGCCGAGCAAGGCCGGGTCGAGATCGGCTGCGACTTCTGCGGCCAGCTCTACCACTTCGACGCCATCGACGCTGAAGAACTCTTCACCAACGATGCAGCGCCTGGCTCAGATCGACTGCAGTGATGCCGCCGAGTGACCGGCCAGCCACTGCCAGTCACCGCGGGCCAACAGCGCGTTCCAATCGGCGTTGAGTTGCCCGTCACTCGCGGGCGAATGCCAGCGCATGAGCTGGTGGCTCACCGGGTGCACCAAGCTCAATGACGCGGCATGCAGCCACAAACGCTGCATCCCCAGGTGCTGCGCCCACCAGCGGTTGTGTGCGCCTTTGCCGTGGTTGGCATCCCCGATGATCGGGTGGGCCACGTGCTTCAGATGGCGACGGATTTGGTGGCGACGGCCAGTGTGCGGCTCGGCCAGCACCAGGGCCACCCGGGTGGTGGGGTAGCGATCCACCGGCACGGGCAGGCTCCAGCGCGCCAGGGTCATGAAATCAGTTTGAGCGTCTTGCAGGGGGACCTGCGGCGGTGCGTCGTCCGGGCGCAGCGGATGCTCAACCCGCCAGCGCTCGGGTGGCCAGCCACGCACCATGGCCACGTACCGCTTATGGGCCTGACGATGCTCGAACTGGTCTGACAACGCCCGGGCCACCTCAGGCGACAACGCCATCAACAACACCCCTGAGGTGCCCTTGTCGAGACGATGCACCGGGTACACGTGCCGCCCGAGTTGATCACGCAGCACCTGCAGCACGATACGGCATTCGTGCGCATCCAGACCCGTGCGATGCACCAGCCATCCGGCTGGTTTATGCACCACCACCAGATGGTCGTCCTGCCACAACACCGACAGCGGGGGCAGCGGCTGAGCTGTCAAGTCAAGTGGGCCGAGGTCGCTCATGCGCGGGGCAACCAGTGCTGCTCGCAATCGCCATCGTCGCAGCGCTCGCAGATCCAGCGCCAGCGTGGCTGAGATGGCGGGGCGGGTGGCAGCGCCAGGCGCGCCAGACAGGCCTCGGCCACCGCCAGCGCCTGCCATGCCCGATGATCGCCATGGCCATAAATCACCGCATGCGGCAAGCCCTCGCGCAACAACACCTCACGCAAGGCGTTGTCTACCGGGCCACGCACGTGCGGACCGTCGCGCTGAATTCCGTCGGGCACCCAGGGCAAGTCCAGGCCGGTCAGCAAGGTGATGGTCATGCGGCGTTGCGCCGCGATGGCTTCGGCATACAGGCTCTGATCACCAAACAGCCAATGAGAGTACACCGCGGTCATCAACGCCGTGGTGTCGGCGACCACCACCTCTGACTGGCGAGCCGCCTCAGTGATGGCATCTGACTGCGCCCGGGCAATGGCTTGCTGCTCATCAGCACGTGGTGTGCGGCCGTGGTCCACACACCACTGGCGCAGGCCCTCTGGCACCACCGTCACCTGCCGCCCCCGGTCGCTGAGCAAACGGGCCAAAGCCAGGCTCAGTTGGGTCTTGCCGGTGCTTTCAGCGCCCAGCACTGCAATCACATGGGCCATGTCACACCACGGCGGCCTGATGAGACAGGGCCTGTTGGTGCAGGCGACGCCATGCCAGCCAGCCCATCACCGACAGCAGCGCGAACACCGCATACAGCAGCGCGGTCAGCCACATTTGCTTGTACGCAAACAAACCAATGCTCAGCAGGTTCACGGCCAGCCAAACCATCCAGTTGTCGATCCATTTGCGCGCCAACCACCACTGCCCCACCAAGCTGCCAGCGGTGGGCAAGGCATCCCAATATGGCACATCAGAGTCCGTATAGCGATCCAGAAACCATCCGGTCAGGGCCCACAGCACCGCCCATGCCAGCAAGCCCCCTGCCCAGCCTTGCCGGGTCAAGGGGCGCACCCGCAAAGCCTGTTGTTGCTCATCGGTGCCCCAAAGCCATTGCCACCACCCCCACAATGAGGCCACCACAAACACCAACTGCAGCGAAGCCTCGCCATACAGCCCATAGTGCTCAAACAACACGCCGTACAGCAGCGATGCGGCGATGGCCAACGGCCACGCCCAGGGATTGACACGCAGGTTCATGGCCACCATGGCCAATGACAACACCACGGCCACCACCTCAAGGCGGGTGACTGGCGCACCCAGGCAGTGAAACCACGGCACCAGCCAGGGATCAAACAGACTCATCGGGCTTGGGGGCGGTCCTGGGGTGGGGCTGCGCCACCAGGCCCGCGTTGCTGCGCAGGCTCGTCGCTGAAGTGCACGTACAGCTCATCGGCCTTGAGCATGCCCAACTCCATCCGTGCGCGCTCTTCCACCATGTCGAGGCCTTCACGCAGATCGCGCACCTCGGCGGCCAATTGATCATTGCGCACTTCGGCCTGCGCGTTGGCCTTCTTCAGCGCGGTCACCTCTTCCTGAAGTGCCCACACGCGCGGCAAACCACCCTTGCCGAACCACAGCTCGGCATGGACCACGCCCAACAAGATGAGCAGCAAAACGGTGGCAATGCGCATGCTGAGATTATCCACCGCGCCAATGCGTGGCCAGCCGATCCAGCGCCCTTCATCCACAAAAACCCGGCTTCAAGGTCGGAGATCTTTTTGCAGCGCAGCAAAGCTCTTCACGTTTATATATATTTGTGCAAATGTTTTTAACCGTCTGGAGACCGGATGATCCTCGCTACCGACCTTGACGGCACCTTTCTCGCTGGAGACGCTGCCACCCGCCACCGCCTGTACCAACTGGTTTCCCTTCACGCTGATGTCGACCTGATCTTCGTGACTGGACGGGGCCTGGAATCTGTACTCCCGTTGCTGTCCGATCCGACCATTCCCCAGCCCAAATACATCATCTGCGATGTGGGGGCCACCGTGGTGGAAGGCGCCACCCTGCAACCGGTACAACCGCTGCAGTCCGACATCGAGCAACGCTGGCCGGGCGAGCACGCCATCGAGCGCATCATGTCGGAGTACCCCCAGTTCTCGCGGCAAGACGTGCCCCAACAACGTCGATGCTCCTATTTCTGTGAGCCCGGGGCCATCTCTGACGATGTGCACCGCATTGCCCAAGAGCTGGACTGCGACCTACTGTATTCGGCAGACCGTTACCTTGATTTTCTGCCACGCGGCGTGAACAAAGGCAGCACCTTGCGTGCGCTGATTGAGCACCTGGGCGCCTCGGACAAAGACGTGCTGGTGGCGGGCGACACACTCAACGATCTGTCGATGTATGGTGTGGGCTTCCAGGGTGTGTGCGTTGGCCGGTCCGAAGCCGCACTGCTGGAAGCGACGCGAGGCCTCGACCACGTGCTGCATGCGAAAGGTGCGGGCTGTGCGGGCATTCTGGAGGCCATTGGCCACTTCCAGTTGCTGCCCATCCACAGCATGCACTCGGTCACCCGCCACAAATACCCGCCAGGCGAAGCCGAGCTCGTCATCGTCTACCACCGCCTGCCTTTTGAAGAATATGAAGAAAAAGGCCAGCTGCGCCAACGTCCGCACCGGTCACCCAACGGCATCATCCCCACCCTGCTGAGCTTCTTTGCCGACGGCAAAAAGGGATCCTGGATTGCCTGGTCCACGGCCGATCAAAATGCCGCTGGCTTTGAGCCGCGCACCCCGGTGGACAACCGGATGTACCCCCAGCTCACCTGCGCCAAAGTGTCTTTGACGCACGAGCAGGTAGACATCTTCTACAAGAAGTTCTCCAAAGAGGCCTTCTGGCCCACGCTGCACACCTTCTGGGAGCAAGCCACCTTCCGATACGACCACTGGAAGGTGTTTTTGACGGTCAACCGCCTGTTTGCCGAGCAGACAGCGCGCGAAGCCGCTGAGGGCGCCACGGTGTGGATCCATGATTACAACCTGTGGATGGTGCCGGCCTTTCTGCGAGAAATGCGCCCGGACCTGACCATCGCGTTCTTCCACCACACCTACTTCCCATCGGCCGATGTCTTCAACGTGCTGCCATGGCGGCGCGACATCGTGGGCTCGCTGCTGCAGTGCGACCTGATCGGCTTTCACATCCCCAGACAGTCTCAGAACTTCCTGGACGTGGCCATGGGCGTCACCCCCGTCAAGGTGCTGGAAAAGGCCAACTGCGCACCCCGCTTCCTGACCTATGGGTGCGCTGTGGGCATCGACGAGATGGCCACCCGCATCGAGGTGCATGGGCGCAAGATCACCTTGTCGGCCTTGCCTGTGGGCCTGGACCTGACACGGGTTGAGCGCTCACTCAAGAAGCCAGGCATGCAAGACAAGGCGCGCCAGCTCAAGAGCAAACTCAGCGGCAACCGAGTCATCCTGTCGGTCGAGCGCCTGGACTACACCAAGGGCATCCTGCCCAAGCTGGAGGCCTTCGAGATGCTGCTGGCGCAGCACCCCGAGTTGATCGGGGATGTGACGCTGGTCACCATTTGCGTGCCAGCGGCCAAAGAAATGACGATCTACCAGGATCTGCAGGCGCAGATCGAACAAACGGTGGGCCGCATCAACGGCCGGTTCGGGCGGGTGGGCTGGACGCCGGTGCAGTTCTTCTTCCGAAACTTCCCGTTCGAAGAACTGGTGGCCTTCTACAGCATGGCCGACGTGATGTGGATCACCCCGCTGCGCGATGGCCTGAACCTGGTGGCCAAGGAGTTCGTGGCCACGCAAGGCATGATCCAGGGCAAGGGTGTGCTGGTGCTCTCAGAGTTTGCAGGTGCCGCCGCCGAACTGCGTGGCGCCCTGCTGACCAATCCACATGACCGCCATGACCTGGTCAACACCTGCTTCCAGGCGTTGACGATGGACGACAGCGAAGCACAGGGGCGCATCCGCGAGGCGTTTGCCGTGGTGCAGCACAACGACATCGACGCTTGGGGCCGAGAGTTCCTGGACGCGGTGCAAAAGGCGCGCTGACCCCGGAAAAAAAGCCCCCGGTGCCACAAGGCGCCGGGGGCTTTGTCATGCGTGAATCGGTGGACGATCAGCGCAGGTTGTAGAAGGCGCTGCGGCCAGGGTACACGGCCACATTGCCCAGATCTTCTTCGATGCGCAGCAGCTGGTTGTACTTGCTGATGCGGTCCGAACGGCTCATCGAACCGGTCTTGATCTGACCCGCGTTCAGGCCCACGGCGATGTCGGCGATGGTGTTGTCTTCGGTTTCGCCCGAGCGGTGCGAGATCACGGCGGTGTAGCCGGCGCGCTTGGCCATCTCGATGGCGGCAAAGGTTTCGCTCAGGGTGCCGATCTGGTTGATCTTGATGAGGATGGAGTTGGCGATGCCCTTGTCGATGCCTTCTTTCAGGATCTTGGTGTTGGTCACGAACAGGTCGTCACCCACCAGTTGCACCTTCTTGCCCAGACGCTCGGTCAGGTGAGCCCAACCAGCCCAGTCGCCTTCGTGCATGCCGTCTTCGATGCTGATGATCGGGTACTTGTCGCACCAGGTGGCCAGCATGTCGGTCCATTGCTCGGCGCTCAGCACCAGGCCCTCGCCTTCCAGGTGGTACTTGCCGTCCTTGTAGAACTCGGAAGCAGCGCAATCCAGGCCCAGAGCGATCTGCTCACCGGCCACGAAACCAGCCTTTTCGATGGCTTCCAGGATCAGCTGGATGGCGGCCTCATGGCTGGCCACGGAGGGGGCGAAACCACCTTCGTCGCCCACGGCGGTGCTCATGCCCTTGTCGTGGATGATCTTCTTGAGGGCGTGGAACACCTCGGCGCCATAACGGATGGCTTCACGGAAGGTCGGCGCGCCCACGGGCAGGATCATGAATTCCTGCAGGTCAAGGTTGTTGTTGGCATGCGCGCCACCGTTGATGACGTTCATCATCGGCACGGGCATCTGCACGGCACCCATGCCACCGAAGTAGCGGTACAGGGGCAGGCCAGATTCTTCAGCGGCGGCACGGGCCACGGCCATCGACACCGCCAGCATGGCGTTGGCGCCCAGGCGGCTCTTGTTTTCGGTGCCGTCCAGGTCGATCAGGGTCTTGTCCAGGAAGGCTTGTTCGCCAGCGTCCAGGCCCAGCACCGCTTCGCAGATTTCGGTGTTGATGTGCTCAACGGCCTTCAACACGCCCTTGCCCAGGTAGCGGCTCTTGTCGCCGTCGCGCAGCTCGATGGCTTCGCGCGAACCGGTCGATGCGCCCGACGGCACGGCCGCACGGCCCATGACGCCGCTTTCCAGCAGCACGTCGCACTCGACGGTGGGGTTTCCGCGGCTGTCGATCACTTCGCGGCCGATGATGTCAACGATGGCGCTCATCCGTTGTTCCTCAATGTGTAGAAGGTTTGGAATGCAAAAAGCGGCTTGCCCTGGTGAGGCAAACCGCAGATTTTAAGGGCTCAGTTGAAGTCGGTTTCCAGGAAACCGTTCTTCTTGGTGATGCGGTCGAGCTCAACCAGCGTCTCCAGCAAGGTCTTCATGTGCTTGAGCGGCACGGCGTTGGGGCCGTCGCTCCAGGCCTTCGCTGGATCGGGGTGGGTCTCCATGAAGAGGCCCGCCACTCCGGCCGCCACGCCAGCACGCGCCAGCACCGGCACCATCTCGCGGGCACCGCCGCTGGCGCCGCCCAGGCCGCCGGGCTTTTGCACCGAGTGGGTCACGTCAAAGACCACCGGTGCGCCAGACTTGCGCATCTCGGCCAGGCTCGTCATGTCGGCCACGAGGTTGTTGTAACCGAAGCTCACACCGCGCTCGCAGGCCAGAAAGCGGTCCGTCGACAGGCCAGCCTCCTGCGCGGCAGCGCGGGCCTTGTCGATGACGTTCTTCATGTCCCAGGGCGCGAGGAACTGGCCCTTCTTGATGTTGACGGGCTTGCCCGACTTGGCCACCGCACGGATGAAGTCGGTCTGGCGGCACAGGAAGGCCGGCGTCTGCAGCACGTCGACCACGCTGGCGACTTCGGCCACCTGCGATTCGTCGTGCACATCGGTCAGCACCGGCAGACCGGTCTGGCGGCGAACCTCGTCAAGGATCTGCAGGCCCTTGTCCAGCCCCAAGCCACGGGCGGTGGTGCCCGAGGATCGGTTGGCCTTATCGAACGAGCCCTTGTAAATCAGCGGGATGCCCAGGGGCGTACAAGCCTCCTGAAGGCGGCCCGCCACCTCAAGCGACAGCTCCAGGCTCTCAATGGAGCAGGTGCCGGCGATCAGGAAGAAAGGGTGGTTCAGACCAACGTCGAATCCGCAGAGCTTCATGGCGATCACACCTTCTTGCCAACAACGGCCTGGTGGTCCAGCGCAGCCTTGATGTAGGCCTTGAACAGCGGGTGGCCATCCCAAGGGGTGGACTTGAACTCGGGGTGGAACTGCACGCCCACGTACCAGGGGTGCACTGCCTTGGGCAACTCCACCATTTCGGTGAGCTTTTCGCGCTGCGTGATGGCCGAGATCACCAGACCCGCCTCTTGCAGCTTGTCCAGATAACGTTCGTTGGCCTCATAACGGTGGCGGTGACGCTCGGTGACCACCGGCCCGTAAATCTCGTGCGCGATGGTGCCGGGCTTCACGTCCGAGCTTTGCGCGCCCAGGCGCATGGTGCCGCCCAGGTCCGAGCTGGCATCGCGCTTTTGCACGGTGCCGTCGGCGTCCAGCCACTCGTCGATCAGCGCGATGACGGGGTGCGGGCCTTGCGGCTCGAACTCGGTGGAGTTGGCACCTTCCAGACCGGCCTTGTGGCGAGCGTACTCAATGGTGGCCACCTGCATGCCCAGGCAGATGCCCAGGTAAGGGATGCCATGCTCACGAGCGTACTGGGCCGCGATGATCTTGCCCTCCACGCCACGCTTGCCAAAGCCGCCGGGCACCAGGATGGCGTCGTACTTCTGCAGCGTGCCTGCGGTTTCGGGCGTCAGCGACTCGGAGTCCACGTACTCGATGTTCACACGCACGTGGTTGTGGATGCCGGCATGGCGCAGGGCCTCGTTGAGCGACTTGTACGAGTCCGACAGCTCGGTGTACTTGCCGCACATGGCGATGGTGACCGAGCCCTTCGGGTTCTCCACCTCGTAGACCAGGTTGTCCCAGCGCGACAGGTCGGCGGGCTTGGTCTGCAGCTGCAGCTTGTGGCAGATGAGGTCGTCCAGGTGCTGTTCGTGCAGCATGCGCGGCACTTTGTAGATCGTGTCGGCATCCCACACCGAGATCACACCCGACTCGGGCACGTTGGTGAACAGCGAGATCTTCTCGCGTTCATCCTCGGGAATGGCACGGTCGGCACGGCACAGCAAGGCATCGGGCTGGATACCGATTTCGCGCAGCTTCTGCACGGTGTGCTGGGTGGGCTTGGTTTTCAGCTCACCCGCAGCCGCGATGAAGGGCACGTAGGTCAGGTGCACGAAGGCCGTGTTGCTGGGACCCAGCTTCAGGCTCATCTGGCGCGCGGCTTCCATGAAGGGCAGCGATTCGATGTCGCCCACGGTGCCACCGATTTCCACGATGGCCACCTCGACCGCATCGGGCGAGCCCACACCCGCGCCACGGCGCACGAAATCCTGGATCTCGTTGGTGATGTGGGGAATGACCTGCACGGTCTTGCCCAGGTAATCACCACGGCGTTCCTTCTCCAGCACCGACTTGTAGATCTGGCCGGTGGTGAAGTTGTTGGCCTTCTTCATCCGGGTGGTGATGAAGCGCTCGTAGTGGCCCAGGTCGAGGTCGGTCTCCGCACCGTCGTCGGTGACGAAGACTTCACCGTGCTGGAACGGCGACATGGTGCCCGGGTCCACGTTGATGTACGGGTCGAGCTTGATGAGGGTGACTTTGAGGCCACGCGATTCGAGAATGGCGGCCAGTGACGCAGCGGCGATGCCCTTGCCCAGCGAGGACACCACACCGCCCGTGACGAAGACAAACTTGGTCATTGCGCAAAAACGCCCGCTGCATGAGCGGGCACTGCGGTGGTAAAGAGGCATTATAGGCGCTTGAGGCCGTGACGGGGAGAGGAGTTCAATCCGCCGTATCATCGGCGCCGCCGTTTCCCTCTCGGAGTTCACGTGCTGATCACCTTGCGCATGCTGCTGCTGTGCGTCCACTTCGTACTGGCCAGCCTGCTGGGCTTGCTGTTGTGCATTTGTCGCCCATTCAACCCTGACAACACACGCCTGTGCGCGAAGTTGTACGCCCTGCCAGCCCTGAAGATCCTCGGCGTGCGCACGGTGCTGGACATGCAAAGCCTTCATGGCGTGCCTCGACCTGCCGTGATCGTGGCCAACCACCTCTCCAATTACGATCTGTTTGTGTTTGGCCAGGTGGTGCCACCACGCACCGTGAGCCTGGGCAAAAAAAGCCTGAAGTGGTTGCCCCTGTTCGGCCAGATCTACTGGCTGGCTGGCAACGTGTTGCTGGACCGTGGCAACGCCGCATCTGCCAAACGCGCGATGACCACCATCACCCAGACACTGCAGGAACGCGACATGTCGATCTGGGTGTTTGCCGAGGGCACCCGCAGCCATGGCAGAGGCCTTGGGCCACTCAAAAAAGGCGCCTTCCAGATGGCGATCAATGCCGGCGTGCCTGTGGTGCCGGTGTGCGCCAGCCAGTACATACGCCACTGGAACCTCAATCGCTGGCACAGCGGCACCATCGCGCTCAAAGCGCTCCCCCCCTTGAGCACCACGGGTTTGACGCTGGACGACATGCCAGAGCTCATGGATCGCTGCCATGCCCAGATGAAGGCCTGCATCGATCAACTCGATCAGGCCGCCAGCCCACCACAGCCAGCGCACGCATGAACTGCCCACAGGAGCCTGAGCCATGCGCACGGCACCACCGCCCTTGACTGCAGCGCCCATGAGTCGTGGGCAGCAACTCCAGTTGCTGGGCGCCTTGTACGTGGCCCAGGGCCTGCCGTTTGGTTTTTTCACCGTGGCACTGCCGGTGCTGATGAGAGACGCTGGCTGGTCGCTGACGGCCATCAGCTTTTTGCAGTTTCTGGCCTTGCCCTGGGCGCTGAAATTTCTCTGGGCGCCAGTGCTGGACCACCACGGCAGCCGACGAACATGGCTGCGCGTGTTTCAGTCAGGCGCCTGCGTGTTGGCCATCATCTTGTCGCTGATGGACCTGAGCACCGCGGCCTGGGCCTTGTTTGCGGCCGTGCTGCTGTTCAACCTGATGGCGGCTTCTCAAGATGTGGTCACCGATGGTCTGGCCGTCAGGATGGTGCCGGTGCAGGAGCGTGGCCTGGCCAATGGCTTGCAGATCGGCGGCTTTCGGGTGGGCATGATCCTGGGCGGAGGGGCGCTGTTGTGGCTGTTTGCACGCACCGACTGGTCAACCATGTTCCTGGCCATGGCAGCGATGCTGGCCCTGCTGGCCGCCCTCGCCTGGAATCCGCCCGAGCCACCGCCAGCCCGAACACCCCCCCCCGCCACGGGGCTTCGGCTGGGGTGGGCCTGGTGGCACCGCCTGCGGTCGCCAGGCATGCTGACCATGGCGGCGCTGATCGTGGTGTATCGGCTGGGTGATCAGTTGCTGGGCTCTTTGACCGGCCCATTCCTGCGAGACATCGGGGTGGACAAGGCCAGCATTGCCATGTTGCGCGGCGTGATTGGCTCTGGCGCCAGCCTGGCCGGGGCTTTGCTGGGCGGCTGGTTGGCGTTTCAGCTGGGGCGCCGCGCGGCCTTGCTGATTGGCGGGCTGGCCCAGGCTGCCGGCTTGGGTCTTTACATCGCCGCAGCCTTGTCGTGGGGCGGGATGCCTGCGCTGTGGGCCGCCACGGCCCTTGAAGGCTTTTTTGGCACCATGGCCACCGTGGCGCTGTACACCTTGATGATGGACGCAACCGATCCAGACCATGCAGGCACCGATTTCACGATCCTGGCCTGCATGACCTCCGTGGCCAGCGGACTGGCCAACCTGCTGGGCGGCGTGATGGGCGACGCCTGGGGCTATGCCCCAACGTTCACGATCGCCACCTTGCTGGCGGCGGCCGGCACGCTGGTGGTGATTCATTGGCTCGACACGCGGCCTCCGCACCCCCGCATGATGCAGGCCTGGCGTCGCGCTTGAGCTCAGCCCTGTGGGGCGCGGATCTTCCCCAGCGGGTTCATGGCCTGGGCCTGGGTGGGCACTTGGGATGACAAGTCGGCGTCCTGCCCGGTCCAGCTGGGTTCTGGAATGGAGTCGAACACCTGGCGCAAACGCTGGCCCCAGGTGGTTCGAATCATGCGGAAGTAGCTGTTGGACTCGTCAATGTGGATGAGCTTGTCCACCGCCAGGCTGTCGGCCTCGTACACCAGCAAATCCAGCGGCAAGCCCACCGACAGGTTCGACTTCAGCGTCGAGTCCATGGAGATCAGTGCGCACTTGGCTGCTTCCTGCAAAGGCGTGGTGGGCGTGACCACGCGGTCAATCACGGGCTTGCCGTATTTGGATTCGCCAATCTGGAAATAACAAACGCCATCAATGCCGGCCTCGACAAAGTTGCCGGCAGCGTACACATTGAACAGGCGCATGGTTTCGCCCTTGATCTGGCCGCCGATGATCAGGCTGCAATTGAAGTCGATGCCGTGCTGTTTGAGCGCCTCGGCGTCGCGCGCGTGCACCTTGCGCACACAACTGCCCACAATGCGCGCCACGTCAAAGAGGCTGCGCGCCGTCCAGATGGTGCAGGGTTCGCCATCCGAGCCCTCGATGGTTTCGCTGGCCAGCAATTGTTTGACCGCCTGGGTGATGGCCAGGTTACCGGCAGACAACAACACCAGCACACGTTCACCGGCCTTCTCGTACACCGTCATCTTGCGGAAGGTGCTGATCTGGTCCATGCCCGCGTTGGTGCGGGAATCAGAGAGAAACACCAAACCGGCATTGAGCCGCATGGCCACACAGTAGGTCATGATGAAATCACCGTTTTGAGTTTGTAGAGCGCATCCAGCGCCTCACGTGGGGTCAGGGTATCCGGATCGATGCTGGCGAGCAAGTTCAAGGCCTGGGCTTCGGCAGCGCTCAAGGCATCGGCGGCGCCGGCGCTGGCCACCACGGCGCTCTGGCTCACCCACTGGTCCAGTGGCGCGCTGCCTGCGGCCGTGTCCAGTTGCGCAAACAGATCGATCTGCTCATCCGCCGACTGCTGTTGCGATTCCAGCGCCTCCAGCGTCACGCGGGCCTGGCGGATCAGGCTGTGGGGCATGCCCGCCAAGCGGGCCACCTGCACGCCATAACTGCGGCTGGCCGGGCCATGCTGCAACTCGTGAAGGAAGACGATGTCGTCGCCAGCCTCGGCCACGCCCACGTGCACGTTCAGCGCGCGCGGGTGCTTTTCAGGCAGGCGCGTCAGCTCGAAGTAATGCGTGGCAAACAGCGTGAACGCCTTGTTCTTGTCATGCAAGTGGCTGGCAATGGCGCTGGCCAGGGCCAGACCATCAAAGGTGGAGGTGCCACGCCCGATTTCGTCCATCAGCACCAGCGACTGCTCGGTGGCGGTGTGCACGATGGCCGCCGCCTCGGTCATCTCCATCATGAAGGTGGACTGGGCATTGGCCAGGTCATCGGCCGCGCCGATGCGGGTGTGGATCGCATCGATCGGCCCCAGGCGACAGGAGGCCGCCGGCACATACGAGCCCATGGCCGCCAGCAGCACGATCAAGGCCACCTGCCGCATGAAGGTGGACTTACCGCCCATGTTCGGGCCGGTGACGATGAGCATGCGGCGGTTCACATCCAGCCGGCAGTCGTTCGGGATGAAAGACGCGCCACTGGTTTCTTGCAAACGGGCCTCGACCACCGGGTGGCGCCCTTTTTCGATCTCGATGCAGGGATGGGCGCAGAACTCGGGGCGGCTCCAGCCCAGGGTGACGGCGCGCTCGGCCAGGGCGGCCAAGGCATCCAGCGTGGCCAGGGCCCGCGCCAAGGTGCCCAGCACCGTCAGGTGCGACTGCAGGAAGTCGATGAGCTGCTCGTACAAGAGCTTTTCGCGCGCCAGCGCCCGCTCTTGGGCCGACAGCGCCTTGTCCTCAAAGGCCTTGAGCTCGGGCGTGATGTAGCGCTCGGCGTTCTTCAGGGTCTGGCGGCGCTGGTAGTCCAGCGGCACCTTGTCCACCTGGCCTTGGGTGACCTCGATGTAGAAGCCATGCACCTTGTTGAACTGCACCCGCAGGTTGGGGATGCCCGTGCGGGCCCGCTCGCGGGCCTCCAGATCGAGCAGGAAGGCATCGCAGTTTTGCGAGATGGCGCGCAACTCGTCCAGGTCGGCATCAAAACCCGTGTTGATCACCCCGCCATCGCGCAGCAGCACGGCCGGGGTTTCGGCCAAGGTGTGGCTCAAGCGATCGGCCAGGGCCGGATCCGGGTGCAGCGCGGTGTGCAGTTGACTCAGCAGCGCATCGCCCTGGGGCACCCGGGTGGCCAGGGTGGGCATGGCCAGCAGGGTGTCGCGCAGCCCGGCCAATTCACGCGGGCGCACCTGACGCAAGGCGATGCGGGCGGTGATGCGTTCCACATCGCTCACCTGCCTCAGGGCCTCACGCAGCGCTTCATGCCCCTGGTCCAGGCTGGGCGCGCTTTGCAAGGCCGCGATGGCATCGTGACGGGCGCGGGCCATGGCGCGGTCGCGCAGGGGTTGCGTCATCCACTGGCGCAGGGCGCGGCTGCCCATGCCGGTGCGGCAGGTGTCGATCAAGGACAGCAGCGTGGGCGCATCTTCGCCCCGCAGGGTTTGCGTCAGCTCCAGGTTGCGCAGGGTGGCGGGCGGCAGGCTCAGCAACTCCGACGTGCGCGGCACCTCCAGGGTGCTCACGTGGGCCAACGCCCTGCCCTGGGTGTGTTCGGCAAAGCTCAACAAGGCGGCTGCAGCGGCATGGGCCAGGGCCATGTCTTGCGCGCCATAGCCTTGCAAGCTGCTCACCTGCAGTTGCTCGCACAATTTGCGCAGGCCCAGCCCGCTGTCGAACTGCCAACTGGGCCTGGGCGTCATGGCCACACCACGGGCCTGCGTCAGCCAGGGCTGCAGGGAGGGCGGAATGCGCTCGCGGTCGTACAGCACCTCGGCCGGCTGCAGCCGGGCCAGCCAGCCGGACAGCTCGCGCTCGGTGCATTCGGTGACGCCCAGCTTGCCGCTGGCCAGGCCCAGCCAGGCCAGCGCACAGGGCACCGCGTGTTCGGCATGGCGGCCACGCTTGTCCATCACCACGGCCAGCAGCAGCGCGTCTGCGCGCTCTGACAGCAATTCGCTGTCGGTCAAGGTGCCGGGCGTGACCACCCGCACCACCTTGCGCTCCACGGGGCCCTTGCTGGCACCCACTTCACCCACCTGCTCGCATATCGCCACCGACTCGCCCAGGCGGATCAGCTTGGCCAGGTAGGTTTCCACCGCGTGCACGGGCACACCAGCCATCACCACGGGCTCGCCCGCCGACTGACCGCGCACGGTCAGCGTGATGTCGATCAGGCGATTGGCCTTGCGCGCATCGTCAAAGAACAGCTCGTAAAAATCCCCCATGCGGTAGAACACCAGGGTGTCCGGGTACTCGGCCTTGATGCGCAGGTACTGCTGCATCATCGGCGTGTGACCAGAAAACTCCTGTGCAGAAGCGCTGGCTGGCCGCTTGGGGGAACTGTCCATGGCTTGAAAACGCCTTTGGTGGTGACGGTGAAGACGGGGCAAAAGTGTACGGCAGGCCACACCCGACACCTGCGGAGATCAACACCCCCCCAGATTGAAGCCCCCGACGGCTTGACAGCCTGGGGTCATGGCGCCCTATAGTCAAACAGAGCCCGACGTGAAACTTGTTGCATCGGGATGCCCGTCGTCACCATCATCCCTCATGCGCGAATCCGAGCCCTCCACGCCCTCGCCCACCACGCCACACACGCCCCATGGTCAGGCGTTGGGACCACGGTCGCTCGCTGCCATGCTGTGGGTGTCACTGCCTGTGCTGGTGGGCTTGACGGCTTGCGGCACCCCCCATCCGCCACCGCCCTCTCTGACGCCTCCAACCCACGGGGCCGCGGCGCCGCAACCCACGGCGCCACAGCGAAACTACCTGCTGCAAGTGGCAGACACGTTCGACGTGAAGTTTTTCAGAACTCCGGAGTTGAACGAATCGGTGGTGGTTCGACCAGATGGCAAGATTTCTCTGCAACTCGTGGGCGAGGTGCAAGCGGCCGGTCTGAGCGTGCCCGAACTGGAGCAGTCGCTTCGAACGCTGTACGCGCAGGAGCTTCGGCGCCCCACGGTGTCCGTCATTGTTCGAACGTTTTCGCCCTCCAGGGTGTTTGTGGCAGGAGAAGTTCGCTCTCCTGGCGAACAAACCATGAACGGGGACCTCACCGCGCTGCAAGCCATCGCCCGAGCCGGTTTCTTCACCCCGGATGCCCAGACCGGTCAGGTGGTGATTCTTCGCTACAAAGGCCCACAAGGACCTGAGTTCATCACCCTGGACGCGGGCGCCATGATCGACGCGTCTCGTGCCACGTCAGCAGAGAACCCATTGCACGCCCAGCAGGATGTGGTGCTGGAGCCCATGGACGTCGTCTATGTGGCACCCACGCGCATCGCCACGGTGGCTGATTTCTTCAGCCGCTACGTGAACAACATCATCCCCCTGTGGCGCAACCTGGGCTTCAGCATGGTGTACTACACCAACACCGTCAAGACACGGACTTCTGGCAGCGTGACCTCCACGCCCCCAACCAACCCCTGATGGCTCAAGGCTGGCAGGCCACCCGCCTGAGACCGGCGGCCAACCCGGCCAGCACCCAGAAGATCTTCAGTTCTTGGGAGTGCCCGCCCAGTCCGCACAGAAAGAACGCCACCAGGCTGGCCATGATGCAGACCGCCAGGTCTTGCTCCCACGGGCGTCCGTGCGCCGACACCTGGGCCATTTCCCTCATGAGGGCCATGTAAAACGCCAGGATCAACAGCAACCCCACCAGGCCATGCATCACCCAGATGTCCAGGTACAGGTTGTGGGCTCGCAGCAGGTGTGCGGGCTCTTCGCCGGTGATGTCGCGTCGCTCCCACTCCAGCCCCATCTCCGTGCGCGAGTGCTGGATGAACTGGGGGCCGTACTGCTGATAACCATGCCCCAGCACGGGGCGCTCCTTGATCAACACCACCGCCATCTCGTAGATCTCGCGGCGCATTGGCGTGCTGCCCTCCTTGATGTACTTCACCGAAAAGAACCGGTCAAGGAACCCGTCCGGCAGCCACAAGGGGGAGGTCATGGCCCCCAAGGTGGCCGCCACCACCAAGGGCATCAACGGGATGCGGCGCTTCCAGACCAGAAATGCCACGGCGCCCACCAGCCCCACCAAGGGGGTTCGGGTGTATGACAGCACCAGGCCCAGCAGTTGGAGGCCGGCCATGCCCAGACTGATCAGGCGCGGCCAGAACGTGGGATACAGACGAAACCAGAACACGCACAACGGCAAGGCGGTGGCCATGGTGTATGAAAACCAGTTGGCGTCGCCAATGCCGCCGGTCACGCGTTTGATCGTGGCCCCGTCGATGGACAGCGCATCGGTGTGCGCACCGAAACTGACGCCCTCAAACTGAAGCTCGATGCCGGGCAGCAAAAACTCGGTGATCGCCAGGACGGCCGACAGCGTGGCGGTGGCGCTGATCGCCATGGCCGACCACAGCACCCAGCGCGGGGTGACGGCCAGATTGGCCACCAGGAAATAGGGCAAGGCCATCATGGCGTACTTGCCCACGCCGACGATGGAATCTTCAAAAGCCGGGGTGAGCACCGGCCCCAGCAACACCAGCAGACAGAAGCCGCCCAGAGGCACCATGTGCGGGGCGTAGGTCACTGCAACGCGATGACGCATGGCCCACAAGGCCCACCCCATCAGGGTCAACAGCGATGCGAGCTTGGACGGGCTGAGCAAACTCACGCCGCCGGGTGCGTAATTGCCGATCAGCCAGATGACCTGGGTGATGACGGTGAACCAGACACCGACGATCGGCGCCTCCATGACCCAGCACACCACCAACAGGCCCAGCGCCGCCAGCACCAGGGGCTTGCCTCCGCCCAGCAACACCGAGGCAGCAGACAGACCAAAGATCAGCCCTCCCACGAGCACGGAGCGCAGCACCGCCGAGCCACCGCCCATGCCCGTGCCTCAATCCTTGCTCGCCGCGGGATGAGCGCGTCGCAAAGGCCAATACCGCCCGGAGCGGTTCAGCACCGAACCAAGGATGGGAATTCGGTGTCGCGCCAGTGTGTCTCTGAGAAACCGCAGGGCATCCACCCTGGTTTCGTCCATCTCGATGACCACCACGACGCCGTCACACGCCGCCGCCAGTGGCACGGCATCAGACCATTGGGTCATGGCTGGCGCATCCCAAACCACCATGTCGTGGTCCTGCCGCGCTCGTTGGGCTGCGGTGTGGAGGTGCTCGTCCAGGGCCGTCAGCGGTGCGGTCTCGGCACGGCAACCCGCCACCATCACGGTCAGTGACTGCGGACGCGTGAGCTCTTGTGTCGGCAGCGGGCCGCTGCCATCCCAGTTCAGCAGGCCCGGATGGTCGGCCAGGCCGAGAGTTTTGGCCAGTGAGGGCTGACGCACATTGCCTTCGGCCAGCAAGACCTTGCCCAGTGACCTGGCAGCTGCCAGCGAGAACGCCAACCGCGCCGCCACCACCGACGCGCCTTCCCCACCCGAAACGCCAATGACGGCCACGCTGCGGGGCATCGGCTCCATGGCCAACAGCGTGCCGCGCAGCCGAACAAACTCTTCGGCCAAGGCCGACGACATGAGGACGATTTCGCGGTCCATGGTCAGCGAACCTCCTGCAGACGCGCCAGCACCGGTGCGCCCAGGATGTCAATGGCCGTGTCCTTGGAGTGCACCACCGGGCGCAAGGCGTCACGCAAGAGAAAGACACCCACCGCCCCCAGCAAACCCACCCCCACGGCAATCAAGAACAGGAACTTGCCCTTGGGAGACACCGGCCGAATGCTGGCCGTTGGTGGGCCCAGCGGCGAGACGTTGGAAATGCGTGCTTCGTCCAGCGCTTCAGAAATGCGCGCCTCTTCCAGCCGTCGCGCGTAAAGCTGATAGCTTTGTTCGGCCTGGGCAATTTCGCGCTGCACACGGCGGGCCTCTTCACCACCTTCCTCCAGGCGAGACAGTTCAGACTCGATGTGGGCCAGCACCTGCCGCTGCCGTTCTTCGGCACTTTTGAGCCCCGCCAACTGATTGGCCTTCTCGATGGAGGCACGCTCAACATCGCGATAGGTTCCCGCCAGCTCGTAGGTTTCGGAGCTCGTCACCGGCTTGCGGTGGCTGGCCAGCAAGGCCTCAAGCTCCTGAATTTCTTCCTTCAGGTCCAGAACCCGCTGGCTCTGGTCACCATAGGCTGACAGCGCGCGCACCAACTGCACACGCCGCTCGGCCAGGCGCTGCTCCACCTCAAGTGCCAGCGGATTGGGCTGCTGCACCCGGCTCGACAAACGCTCTGCCGGAAGCGCCTGCAGCACGCTGCGCGCCTGCCCCAGCTCTGCCGAGACTCGGGCCAGTTCTTCGCGGGTGCGGGCGATGGCCGTGTGCACTTCACGGTGGCGGCTCAACAGGTTGCGTCGTTGCTCTTCCAGATCCCACACCGACTCTTCATGGCTGAAGGAACGACGCCGCGCCTCCAGTTGAGAAATCGTCTTGTCAAGCTCCGTCAGACGCTGGGTGAGAAACTGAGTGGCGCCCGGCGTCTTGAAGGCCTCGATGTGAGCCTGCACGTACAGGTCGATCAGTTTGCTCATGACCTGCACGCCCGCCTGCCGGTCGGGGAACTTCATCGTCACCTCGATGACATCCGCGCGTTTGACGGCATCGGCCTCGATCGACAGCTGCATGGTGGACACCACGCGCTCGAACGGCGTCAGGCGCTTTTCAAGGCCAATCAGGATCAGCACCTCGCGAAAAGCATCCTGCAACATGCGCACCGCCGATCGGGCCATGGCCTTGACGTACTGAAAGAAGGTCTGGGGCTCGGGCTGGGCCAGAAAGAAATCCACGCCAAAGGACCGCACCAGCTCTTCGACCAAGGACTGGCGCTTGAGGATCTCGATCTCGGAGGCCACGTCTTCCGGGCGCTTGAACGCGGCCTGTGTCTGCGGCACCCCGGAGATCTGTGGTGGTGTCTGCTCGCGCCCCAGCTTGTACAGCAGGCTGGCGTGGATTTCATACTGAGGTGTCAGGAAGGGCAACGCCGCCAGCACGCCCACACCGGCGAGCAGACCCGAGGCCAGAACCCACCGCCAGCGCCTGACCAGGATCACCATGACCCAATCCAGCCCTGCACCACCCAGCAAGGAGCCGCCAAAGGTGCTTTTTTGCTGACTCAAAGGCGATGACGACGCACCCGAAGAGGCAGGGGGATCAATGAGCGCCGGTGGCGGATAACTGGAACCTGGAACTGACAACGACCGCCTCCTGCACGCACTGGCGCTGTTATTGGGCTCGCCCGTGGATATTGCTTGAGTCGGCGCCAACAGGCACCCCCCTAATTTGACGCTGCTACAGCACTACAACACTTTGAAGTGCGTCGCTATGATCAAGTTGCGCTCGGTCGGCCTTGCCGTGTCGACCTTGATTCCCCTCAAACCCTGGGCCCTCGTCTGCGCATGGAACACATTGCCAAGTTCACGTCGCGCCTGTCGGGCATTCAGTCGTTGCGGGGCTTGGCCTTGCTGTGTGTGCTGTTTGTGCACCTGTACGAAACCGAGCGCAAATACACACTGGGCCCGCGATTGCTGGACAACTGGGCGCACACCTTCATGGTCGGCGTTGATCTGTTTTTGGTGATCAGCGGCCTGGTGCTGACCTTGCTGGCCTTTGGCCACTTCAACGACCGCGACTACTTGCGTCGTTATGCCTACGCACGGGTGACACGGGTCTATCCCATCTACCTGCTCTACACGCTGGCGGTGGTGCCGGTCTACCTCATGATGCCTGGCATGGTGAACGCCAGTGAGGGCGGTCAGGTGAACTTGCTGCGCTCACTGTTGATGCTGCCGGACGTCAACCTGCCACTGATCCCGGTGGCCTGGACCCTGCACCACGAAGCCTACTTCTACATCGTGTTTGGCTTGATGCTGATGCTGCCGCAGCGGGCATTGCCCAAAGCCATGCTGTGCTGGCTGATGGTCAGTCTGGTGCTGATCGCCATGGGCAGCCAGATCCCACGGCCTGAACAAGGCGGCTTCGAGAAGGTGCTGTTCAACCCCATCAACCTGGAGTTTTTGCTGGGGATGGCGCTGGCACTGGTGATCGGACGGGGCTATCACAAGCATGGGGCATCGGCCATCGCGCTGGGCGTGGCGTGGTTGTTGATCGCCCAGGTCTGGTTCTACAGCACCCACGGGGTTCACTGGATCAGCGATCCCTGGCGCATCCCTGCCCTGGGTCTGCCAGCGGCGCTGATCACCTATGGATTTGTGGTGCTTGAACTGGGGCAAGGCAAGGTGATCGCCCGCTGGGCCATCAGCCTCGGTGACGCGGCCTATTCCATCTACCTCACGCATTTGCTGACCATGGCCTTGATCGGCAAGATCTGGCAGCGCGTCGGCATCGAGGGATGGCCCGCGCACCTGCTGTTTCTGGTGGTGACGGCGGGCATCTCGCTGGCCGTGGGTGTGATGGCGTACCGCCTCATCGAACGCCCCACCATCCAATGGTTCAGACGACTTGAACAGACCCGAAGGGTTCCGAGCGTCAAACAAGCCACCTGACAGCATGGCCTTGAAGTACTCGTCTGACGCACAGCCCAAGATCCTGGTGTTCCACGTCGGCAGCCTGGGGGACACCTTGATCGCCCTGCCCGCCATGTGGGCGGTGCGCACGCATCATCCGCAGGCCCACATCACCTTGCTGACCAAGACCAGCGCCAGGCCGGGCATCCCCGTGGGCGAAGACATACTCCAGGGCAGTCCGCTCTTTGACGCCTACAAGCTGTTCAACGGCGACTACCACGCCTATGGTCGCAACCTCTCGGCCTGGGAGAAAGCGCGCGAGGCGCTGCGCCTGTGGTGGTGGTTGCGCCAGCAGCGGTTCGACACCGTCGTGTACCTGGCCCCCTCTGTGCGTGATCGGGCCCAGATCCAGCGTGACCTGCGCTTCTTCCGCGCTGCGGGCATCACCCATGTCATCGGCGCGCGTGAACTGGAGGCGGTGAACCTGTCGCGGCAGCCAGCCACGCCCCCTCTGCCCATGCATCCCCGCGAAGCGCAATGGATGCTGGACCGCCTGAGCGGATCCGAGGTGCGCCCCCCTGCGTTGACGCAGGCACGCCGGGATCTCGCTTTGTCGACGCTGGAGCTTCAACAGGCCCTCGAATGGATGCATGCCCAAGGCGCCCCGAGCGACCGCCCATGGGTTGCGCTGGCGCCGGGCACCAACCTGCCATCCAAGCGATGGCCGCTGGAGCGATTCGCCGAGGTTGGGCAACACCTCATGCAGGAATTCGACATGTGGCCTGTGGTGATGGGGGGCGCAGAGGACGTGGACGACGCCCAACACCTGCTGAACCAATGGGGGCGGGGCACGCTGGCGGCCAACCGCCTCAGTGTTCGTCAGTCGGCGGCGGTTTTGCAGCACTGCATCCTGTACGTCGGCAATGACACCGGCGTGATGCACCTGGCGGCGTCGGCCGACGTGCCCTGTGTGGCCATCTTCTCGGCCCGAGACCTGCCAGGCAAGTGGCACCCCTTGGGCAGCGGCCACACCGTCATGCGTTCATCCGTTCCGTGCGAGGGCTGCATGTTGGTGCGCTGTGAAGAACACGAGCGCCGCTGCCTGACCCTGATCGGGGTGCAAGAGGTCAGCCAGCACGCGGCACGCATCCTGCAACACGCCACCCAACATCAAGATCAGCCCCCTGCCCGGCGGCAGGCCTTGCCATGAAGCACGAGGTCAATGTTCCCTGCACGGTCTGTGGCGGCAGCGAAAGCCAGTTGCTGCACGCCATCGACTACCAGCGTTTCTCGTACCCAGGCTTGTTTCAGATACGCCAGTGCCAGGGTTGCGGGCTGATCTTCAACTCGCCACGGCTGACCGACGACGGCATCGTGCGCCTGTATGACGGCAACTACTACGTGTTTCTCGAACCCCCGACCGACGCCTTGAGTCGGGTGGCCACATTGATGCACCAAACGGTGGCCACGGTCTCGGCTCAGGTGCCTGACAAGCGGATGCTGGAAGTAGGTTGCGCCAAAGGCTACTTGCTGGCCATCATGGCCGAGCTGGGGTGGACCGTGGCGGGTGTCGAGCTGTCTGAAGACGCGGCCGAGCACGCCAGGCATCAACTGGGTCAACAGGTGTACACGGGCACGCTGCAGGCACACGTCACTTCAGATCAGTTCAGCCCCTATCCGCTGGTGGTGAGCACCGACGTGATCGAGCACGTCACCGACCTGGAGGGGTTTGTTCGGGCCTGCCACCGGGCGGTGGCACCCGGTGGCCTGCTGTTGCTGGGCACGCCCAATGCCGACTCGATTCACCGACACCGCCAAGGCGAACGCTGGCTGGGCTTCAACCCCTTTCACATCTTCCTCTTCAACCGGCACAACCTGGGCACTTTGCTGGCACGCCATGGGTTTGAAGTGGTACAGGCCTACACCTGCAACAACACCGATGACCCGCCACCATTGATGCCCCAGGACTCTCCGCTCAAGAAATTCGCTCGCCGCGGGCTTCAGTCCACAGGGCTGATGGCGATCGTGCGCGCCGTCATGGCGCACAAGCCATCTGCCAGCGAAGCCGGACCCCACGGCAAAAACCTGTCATTGCCCGACGCTGTTCGCCACACAGCACAGGAACTGCGCCAGCGCCCGCCCTACTTCTCCACCACTGACGGATCGCACCCGCGCAGCGCCGCCTGCCTGGGCGACAACCTCGTGGTGGTGGCGCGGCGCCAGGCCGAACCGGGGGCAGGCGCATGATTCGTCGTGGCCTGCTCAGGGAACGGCCCTATGCCGTGTTGATGATCAAACGACTGGCCGACCTGGGTCTGACCTTGCTGTGCGGCCTGGTGGTGCACCGGCTGCTCGATGGCCAGTGGGAGATGGACGGCGCCACCCGAGAGCTGATGCTGTACACCCTTCTGGGCGGGGTGGTGTTGTTTGACCTCTCGGGGCTGTACCGAAGCTCCACACGGGGCGGCCGACTGCTGCGCGAACTGGAAATGCTCCTGATGTCATGGGGCGCGCTGTTCATGGCTTATTTGGTGGTGAACTGGCTGACCGGACTGGACGCGAACCTGCCTCACCCCTGGTGGATGCCGCTGACCGCCGCCACCTCATTCGTCTGTCAACTGGTGTTTCGGGATCTCAGCGCACGCGCGCTGCGCAGCCTGCGGGCCAGGGGATTCAACCGCAAACGCATTGCCATCGCCGTCGCCAGCGACCTGGGGCGCAGCGTGAGCGCACAGATCAAGGCGCAGCCGGGCCTGGGCATCGACGTGGTTGGCTACATCGATGACCGCGGACCGGAGCGGCTGTCCGCGCCACTGGATGCGCCTGTTCTGGGCACGGTGGACCACATTGCGCGACTGGCGCAGCAACACGACCTGGATCAGGTCTGGCTGGCCATGCCCTTTCGGGCCGAAGAACGCATTCGCCACATCCTGCATGAGCTCCGTCACAGCACCGTCGACATCCAGCTGGTGCCTGATGTCTTTCAGTTCTTCCTCATGAACCAGGCGCTGGACGAGATCGGGGGAATTCCTGTTCACACCCTGACGGCCACGCCCATGCAGGGCCTCAATCGGTGGCTGAAGGCGGTCGAAGACCGTGTGCTGTCTGCACTGATCCTGATCCTCATCAGCCCTTTGTTGCTGATCATTGCCGCCGCGGTCAAGGCGTCTTCCCCTGGGCCGGTGATCTTCAAGCAGAAGCGTCACGGCTGGAATGGCCGCGCCATCGAGGTCTGGAAGTTTCGAACCATGCGCCTGCATGACGCCTCACACGGCATCAAGCTGGCCACACGGCATGACCCCAGGGTGACCCGCGTCGGCGCCTTCCTGCGTCGAACCAGCCTGGATGAACTGCCCCAGTTCTTCAATGTGCTTCGGGGCGACATGTCGATCGTGGGGCCGCGCCCTCATCCGATCGAGATCAATGACGCCTACAAGGACAGTGTCGACAAGTACATGCTCCGCCACAAGGTCAAGCCGGGCATCACTGGCTGGGCCCAGGTCAACGGACTGCGAGGTGAGCTGGACACACCCGACAAGATGGAGCGCCGCGTACAGCACGACCTGTACTACATCGAGCACTGGTCGCTGTGGTTTGACTTGCGCATCGTGTTGATGACTTTCTTCAAAGGCTTTGTGCATGAAAACGCCTACTGACGCACCACATGAGCACCCACTCACAGCCCCGCGCGTGCTGGTGGTGGGTGCCACGGCGTCGATTGGGCCGTCGGTGGTTCAGGCCTTCATGGAGGCGGGCTACGTCGTGACGGGCACGGCCAGAACATGCGCGCCCACAGACGATCCGCCCCCCTTGTGTCCGATGGCGCCACTCGACCTGACAGATGCCGCATCGATCGATGCATTCGTGTCGCATCACCTGGCCCCACTGGCGCCGCTGAACGTTGTTGTGATGCTCGCAGGCATCTTGCCGGGCCGATCGCTGAAAGACTACAGCGACGACACCATGGACCGGGTGATGAGCACCAATTTCACGGGCCAGGCGCGGCTGATTCAGCGACTCATGCCGCACCTGGCTGCCCAGGCGCACGTGATCATGGTGTCGTCCATCTCGGGCGAGCGGGGCAGTTTCGACCCCATCTATGCCGCATCAAAAGCCGCGCAGATTGCCTTTGTCAAATCCATGGCCACCTGGCTCGCCCCTGGCATCCGGTTCAATGCCCTGGCCCCTGCGCTGATCGAAGACAGCACCATGCACGACGCCATGAGCACTGAACGTCGGGCACATCATCGGGCGCAATCGCCCACCGGGCGCCTGAGCACCAAAGAGGAAATCGCTGGCGTGGTGGTGGACATGTGTGGCAAGCATTGGCGCAACCTCAACGGCCAGGTCATCAGAATCAACGGAGGACTGCATGTCTGAACAACGCAGTGCGGCGGTCATCGGCTGCGGCATCTTTGGCGCCATGACCGCGCTGAGGCTTGCAGAAGCCGGCTGGGACGTGACCATTTTCGAGCGCCTTCCCACCGCCTTGCAAGGCAGCTCGTTCAACAATCAGAACCGTCTGCACCTGGGCTTTCATTACCCCCGCGACGATGAAACGGCACGGCAATGCATCCGTGGCTTCGAGCACTTCAAACAGACGTTCCCCGAGTGCATCCTTGACCGCTTCCCGAACGCCTACTTCATTGCCGAACAGGGCTCCATGACCACCCCGGGCGACTACCTCGCCTTTTGCCAGCGGGTGGGGCTGCCTTACACGCTGCTGTCGCTCGACGCGTTCGAGCCTCGACTACAGGGCGTGAGCCTGGGCCTGCTGTGCGACGAGGTGGTGTACGACTGCGCGATCCTTCGACACCTGATCCTGCAACGTCTTCAAGACAGCGGCATCAAGCCGGTGTTCAACTGCGACGTGACAGGCATCCAGCGGGATGGTCATGGATACCGCCTGGACGCAGGCGGGCGACCCCTGGGTCGTCATGACGCGGTGGTCAACTGCACCTACGCCGATGTGAACCGCCTGACATCGCAACTGGGGCACGCGGTACCCGAGTATCAGTACGAGTACACCATGGTGCCCATCCTGGAATGGGATCAACCGCCATTGGGCATCACCGTGATGGATGGTCGGTTCATGACCTTGTTGCCCTTTGGCAAAAGCGGTCGGTTCCTCATGTACCACGTGAGCCACACCGTGGTGGCCTCGGAAGTGACGCACCTCATGCCATCCACGTGGCGAGACCCCGCCACGCGCCCGTCGACCCAGGTGGATCAGCAGGCTCTGTTTCGCAAGATGCAGGCGGCCTGCGCCGAGTTCGTGCCATCTGTCATGGACGCGAAGCTGACCGGCTTCCTTGAAGGACCTCGGGTGGTGCTGGCGCACAAAGACAAGACAGACGCCCGACCATCCATCCTGAGACAACACGAACCCACCTTTTTGTCGGTCTTCACCGGAAAAATAGACCACTGCATGTGGGTGGCCGATGACGTGACCAACACCTTGAACGCCGCCATGCGCCATTGACCCCCATGCGTGCAACGGAAGCGCCGGCCGGCGCCCCCCCTCAAAGGCAACTGCTCTTCAACGCCGTGGCCGCGGTGGTCTACACCACGGCGCAGACGGCGGTGGGGCTGGGCGTCTATGCCTACCTGATCCGGGCACTGGGCGCAGAAGTGGTGGGCGTGTGGGTGTCGCTGATGGCCGTGGGCATGATCGCCTGCATGAGCGATCTGGCACTCAACCAGGCGCTGGTGAGGCTGGTGGCCTTGTCACGACACCAACCATCGGGTCCGTCGTCCGCTGCGGTCACTATGGAAACGCTGCTGCTCAGCACGGCCATGGTTGTTGGCCTGGCCTTCACGCTGGCCTACATCAGCTTTGATGTGTGGTCAGGCTGGCTCAGGCTCGAACACCAACACGCCCTCCTGGCGCAAAGCCTGTTGCCCTGGATGTGCGCCGGTCTGTGGCTGAACCGGCTGGCTGATGCGGCGGGAGGCGCCCTGGAAGGCCTGCAATGGTACGTGGCCAGATGTACCGCAGGCACCGTGGCATTCCTGATGGGCCTGACCCTGACAGTGCTCCTGGTGCCCCACTGGGGCCTGCTGGGTGCGGCCATGTCGTTCACCATTCAGAACGCATTCGTGCTGTTGGTCAATCTGGTCCTGCTTCACAAGGCCCAGCCCGATGTGCGTTGGTGGCGACCGCGGTTTCGTCGATCCATACTGACAGAGGCGATCCGGTATGGCACCTCGCTGCAAGGCATGGTGCTGGCGTATGCATTGCTGGAAAGTGGCTGCAAGCTGCTGTTGACTCGACACGGCTTTCTCGCCGCAGCGTCTTACTTCGACCTCGCATTCCGGATCGGGAAAGGCCTGCGCGGGCTGCTGGCCTCGGCCCTGCGGGTTCTGGTGCCACGCATCGTCACCCGACTGCACATCGAGGGGCATCCACAAGCGATCTACGCCAGCTCATTCCTGCTGGTGACCTCCATCGCCATCCCCATGTACACAGCGGTGCTGGCATCGGCCGATCTGATGTCCTGGCTGATCGTCGGAGTCATCGACCCGCAGTTCAGCCTCATCTTGATCCTGGCATGCGCGCCTTGGTTGGCTTATTGTTTCATCGACCCTGCCCTCAACCACGCCATGGCCATCGGACGCATGGGCTGGGCGTTCCGTGGTCATGTGATCAAAGTGGTGCTCGCCGGGCTGATCGTGCTGGCCTTGCCTCATCAAGCCGCCCCCGGAGTGGTCGTCGCCGCGGTGGCCTTGTCCATGGTGGCAGGCTGTGCGTGGATGTTGCTCATGGCCCACCGACATGAGCGCTTGTCCTGGGAGGCTCTGGCGCCACTGGCGACCATCGGCACCTTGTTGGCGTCGGTCGCGGTGATCATCTGGTCGACACTGGACACCCACCACTGGAGCCATGCGCAACAACAATGGCATGCGGTGTCGCGCGGCGTGCTTCTCGTGGCGCTGCCCGTGTGCATCCTGTGGCTGCACCCGGGCGGGCAATGCATCTTGTCGGTATGGCGGAGACTCAGGTCACCGGTGGCCCGCGAGGTTGGCGCATGAAGCTCATCGTACTCAATGACCACCTCTACCCGGACGGCGGGGCCGACGTCGTGGCCCTGAGTTCGGCGCAAGCCTGTGCCGAACTGGGCATGCAGGTCACGCTGTTTGTGGGCGATGCCCTTCGGCCAGACGACCACACCAAGCGCCTGGCCACCTTGGTGTCGGCAGGGCAACGAGACTTGCTGAGCAACACCAACCGAGTGCAGGCCGCCCTCCAGGGCTTCTGGAATCTGAACGCCGCCAGGATGCTGGCCGAGCTGCTGTCACGTCACGATCCCCGTGACACGGTGGTGCACCTGCACAGCTGGACCAAATCCTTGTCAAGCAGCGTGGTGCATCAAACCCTGAGATCAGGCTTCCCCCTGGTGTTGACCTTGCATGACTACTTTGCCATGTGCCCCAACGGCACCTTGTTCAATTTTCAGACAGGGCACAAATGCGGCAAGCAACCCATGTCGATGGGCTGCGTGTTCACGCACTGCGATGCCCGCAAAAGCATCCACAAGGCCTATCGCGTCGTCCGCCATGGCGTTCAGTCACAACTGGGCCGGCTGCCGTCAGGCGTGCAGCACGGCATCGTGGTGTCTCGGTACAGCCAGCGGTTGCTGGCACCCCATTTGCCCGCAAGCATGCACTTGCACCACATCCGCAACCCGATCGAGGTGCCGCACCGTCCTGCCGCGCCCGTGCTGGCCAATCATGGCTTTGTGCAGGTAGGACGTCTGTACCCGCCCAAGAATCAAGCCCAATTCCTTCAAGCCTGCGACCTGGCAGGTGTGCATGCCACCTGCGTTGGCGATGGCCCTGACCTGCCTGCGCTCAGCGCACGGCACCCACACAGCACGTTCACCGGCCCGCTGGACCGCGAAGGGGTGATCGCCCATATCAGCGCGTCACGTGCATTGGTCATGCCCTCCATCTGGGATGAAACGCAGGGCCTGGTCTGCGCTGAAGCCGCTGCACTGGGCTTGCCATCGGTGATCTATGACGGCTGCGCCGCGGTGGATTTTGTCCAGCACGAGCGCAATGGGCTGGTGGTTCCCCAAGGGCGAGTTGACCTGCTGGCACAGGCACTGCGCCGATTGACAGACGAGCCAGAGCTGGCCCAACGCTTAGGCACACAAGCCCGGGAAGACTTCTGGCGCCACCCGCCCACGCCAGAGCAGCACGCGCGTGACCTGGCCAACTTGTACGAGCGCGTGCTGTCCACATTCGGCAATCGACAACACGAGAGGATGGCTCCGACATGAGCAGGATACTGATCACGGGTGGCTCGGGCTTCATCGGCACCAACTTCATCGAGAAGCTGCTTCAGGAAGGTCACGAGCTGTGCAATGTCGATGTTCGCGCACCGGCACTTGCACACCACCGGCCGGCGTGGCGGCAGGTCGACATTCTGGACAAGCCTGCCCTGGTCGATGCGGTGGAGCGGTTTCAACCCGAATGGGTTTATCACCTGGCGGCCAGAACGGACATGCACGGCGCCACGGTGTCAGATTACCGCGCCAACACCGATGGTGTGAGCCACCTGCTGGCGGCGCTGCCCGCCAGCGACGCGCTTCAGCGCGTGGTGTTCGCCTCGTCCCGGCTGGTCTGCCGAATCGGTTACCAGCCCCGGTCAGACACAGACTACCTGCCCACCACCCCGTATGGCGAGAGCAAGGTGATCGGAGAAAAGCTGGTCAGAGGCCACCGCCATGGCGCGTACGAGTGGCTCATGGTCCGTCCCACCTCCATCTGGGGCCCATGGTTTCATGTGCCGTACCGCAACTTCTTTGACGCCATTCGCCGGGGGCACTACATCCACCCTCGTGGCCAACGCATCCTCAAGTCGTTTGGCTTTGTCGGCAACAGCATTCACCAGTTGTCGCGGCTCATGCAGGCACCCGCCAGCGCGGTGCACGAAAAGATGTTCTATCTCGCCGACCATGAGCCCATCGAGGTTCGCCAGTGGGGTGAGCTGATCAGACGCGAGTTTGCTGCACCACCGATTCGCGATGTGCCCATGGGCGTCATGCAAGGGCTGGCCAAGGTGGGCGATGGCCTGTCTGCGTTGGGCTGGAAGAACGTGCCCTTGACCAGCTTCAGGCTGGACAACCTCACGACCGAAATGCTCCACGACACCGACAACCTTCACGCGGTGTGCGGGGATCTGCCCTACACCGCCGAACAAGGCGTGCCGATCACCGTGGCGTGGATGAAGCAGGCGTCGAGCTGAGCCATGCGCATCCTGCTGCTGTCTGCCTACTTCGCGCCAGAGCTTGTCTCGATTGGCAAATACAACACCGAAATGGCGGTGTGGCTGCAGGGCCGAGGACACGAAGTCAGGGTCGTCTGCATGCCTCCGCACTACCCCGCCTGGCAGGTTTGGCCGGGGTATCGTGCATGGCGCTACGCCAAGGACCAACAGCAAGGCATCGACATCTGGCGCTGCCCCACCTGGATTCCTCGGCAGCCCGGAGGGCTCAGAAGGCTCGTGTCCATGGGATTGTTCGCGCTCAGCAGCTTGCCCGTGCTGATTAGGCAAGCCGCATGGCGCCCCGATGTGGTCGTCGTGGTGGAGCCCCCCCTGTTCCTGATGATGCCGGCGTTGGTGCTCAAGGGCCTGTCTGGCAGCACCTTGTGGCTGCATGTGCAAGACCTGGAGGTGGACGCAGCCTTCGATCTGGGCCTTCTACAGGGCCAGTGGATGCGCCGCCTGGCCCTGGGCGTGGAGCGTTGGTTGATGCGCCGATGCCACCGGGTGTCCACCATCTCTTCGCGCATGATGGACCGATTGCGCGCCAAGGGCATCGACGATGAACGCCTCTTCCTGTTTCCAAACTGGGTGACGTCAGCGTCGCCTGTGACGCAGGCACCAGCGGCCCCGCAGCCGCCCGCGACGGATCACTATCGACAGCTGCTGGGGTTGCAGGCCGGAGATCAACTGGTCATGTACGCCGGCAACATGGCTGCCAAACAAGGCCTGGAAGTGGTGGTGGACGTGGCCCGACTCATGCAGACGCACGCCCATGTGCACTTCTTGCTGGTGGGTGATGGTCCGGCAAGGCAAGCGCTCCAAAGCCGCGCACACGGCCTGGTCCGTGTGCACTTTCTGCCGCTGCAGCCAGCCGACATGCTGATGACCCTGCTGGCATCAGCCGATGTGCACTTGTTGCCACAACGCCTGGCCGCGGCAGACCTGGTCATGCCTTCCAAATTGGCGGGCATGATGGCCAGCGGAAAGCCGGTGGTGGCCTGCACCCGTCACGACACCGAAATCGCCACGGTGCTTGAAGGCCGGGGGCTGATTGTTCCACCGGAAGACGCTGAGGCTTTGATGGCCGGCATCCACCGCATGTTGAGCTCACCAGCCGAAGCCCAGGCCATGGGCGAGGCCGCCAGAGTCTACGTGCGGCAATCGCTGATGCAAGACGCGGTGCTGTCGCAGTTTGAAGATGCATTGAAACAGCACACCGGCCACTGACGCCCCGTCACGGCGGCAGTTTGAGTGGCCATGGGGCTTGCGCGTAGCCGATTTCAATGGACTTGCGCTTGCTGAACCCATGAAACCACATGCGGACCTTGCCGTCCTCGATCAGCACGGAAGGCGCGATGGGCCCCACGTCATCAAAACCTTTTTGCTCGGCAGGCCGTTTCACGATGGGCAGGGGATTGACCACCCAGGGGCCGAACGGACTGGCAGACCGGGCCACACCGATGTCGTGGGTTCCATTGCCGTACAGCCAGCTCATGAACAGGTAGTACATGCCATCGGGCCCCAGCACGATCTCTGATTCAGCAGCACCATCCTTGACCTCGGCGGGCAAGGCCTTTTTGTCCAGAATCGGAGCAGGCCGCTTGACCCAGTTTTTTCCATCGCTCGACGTGGCGGCCATCAAGAACACGCCCTTGCCCTTGGGGCAGTTGGTCCAGCAGTGCCCTGTGTAAATCATCACCAGCTCTCCCTGATAGGGCACGATGCTGGGGCTGAACACTGCGTCATTGTCGTAACCCTGGGGCGTGGTTTTGACAATGGGCTCATCCTCCCGTGTGAAGTGAACCCCGTCCGTGGAAGTGGCCAAACCCAGATAGGCGGGGAACGACTTGGCAAATCCTCCCTTGTCGCGGTACCCCACAAAGTACAAGAAGTAGGTGCCACGGTACTTCATGGCGTAGGGCGTCTCATGCGCATCATCCCAACGCCCTGGCCGCGCTTCGATCATCAAACCGGGCACGGGTTTGGAGACCTGCACATCCGTCCAGTCATAGCCATGCTCCGACGTGGCCTGGCAGATGGCCGGGCCTTTGCGACGCGGATCAAAGCAGGTGTAGTACATGCGGTAGCGTTGCCCGTCCTTGATCACACTGGGGTCACCCACCAGCGAGTAAGGCCCGGAATGAATGGGCTGAGATCGTTTGGTCCATGTCGACCACCCCGGGGTTCGCACCTGGGCGGTCGGCACCGCCGTGGCCGAACCCTCATCGTTGCGGGCCTGTGTGTTGGCAGCCGGTGCAGCCCCGCCTTGCGCGCTCATGGCCCACAAGCTCAGCCGGTTGACCCCCTTGGAGGCGAACCATCCCCCCGCATCCATCAACACGATCTGGTTGATCTCTTCAGGCCGCGCCTGGGATCGCCGAGAGCCGCTGTCGTCGCTGCGCTCCAGGTCGGCCAGCGTCACGCTGAGCGTTTGCGGCGATTCACTGGCCGCGACGTTCAGGCGGGTTTCAAATTTGTCGCCGTTGGCCTGTTCAGCCTTGAACACCAACTCGGTGGCCATGCTGGCGCCCAGTGTCAGGCGCACGGTGTCGCCCGACCGAAACGTTCCAGGGCTCACGGGCTGCATCCAGGTCATCACCAGCCCCGGACCTTTGGGATAGGTCATGACCACCTGATCAGCACCCGAGGTCGATGCCCTGCGGAGGTCATTGATGCCCAAGGCCATGCCGCCAAAACCAGCTTGCGCCAGGCGGTCAATGCGCCTGACGCTGGATGCATCGCCCGCACCAGGCTGCGTGGCCGCCCCGGCAGCCTCTTTGCTGAAGCCGATGTCATCGAGCAACATCTGTCGCTCGCCCAGCGGCACACTGAACATGCGGGCCATGCGCTCCGAGCGGGCCACCAGCATTGCCGCCGCATCCAGCACGCTGATCTGGCGCACCCGCTCCAGGTCCAGCCGTCCATTGGGGTCGACCGGGTCATCGGCCCCACGCGCCAGCACCAAGGCACTCAAGGGAATCTTCAGGTCATTCCAGGCGCCTGGCACGACCACGGCAGGCACAGTCCACCGACCACCGCCCTGCTCTTCCAGGGACAGCAGCACCGTGGTCAACTCAGACACCTTGACCGACAGTGTCAGCGACTGAGCACCGACCAATGAAGCCCCTTGAAGAGGGCTCAGGAGGACCTGCACGGCGCCTTCACGAACCTCATAGCGGTAGGCCAACGCGCCTTGACCACGCCTGGCCTGGCCTTTACCGCTGACGCGGGTCACGCTGCCTGGCTGACCCAGCACCACCCAGCCATCCAGGGTGGACTCAAAGTCGCTCAGTGGCAGCGCATCCGCCCGCAACGGCACCAAGACCCACAGCACGGCCAGGATGGCCCAACGCGTCAATTCAAGCATCGGGGCGAAGCAACAGGTTCATGTAATGCCCGGGCTTCGCCGCGGCGCCGAAGTCTGGCTTGACCAGCACACAACCCCGGCGGCCCAGCACCCCCCAGTGGTGCCTCATCGAGCGCACCTCGTCAACGCGGTAGCCCGTCGGAAAGTGGCTCAGAAACTCGCGGGCCGTCTTGAACGATGCGCGCGTGGCATCGGCCAACTCCATCACGATCACCGGACGATGGCGCTGCAAGGTATTGGTCAATCCGCGAATGACCGACATTTCAAACCCCTCGACATCGATCTTGATGAGATCGATTCGCGGCAGATGCAGGGCATCCAGGTAAGGATCTGCGTGCACCAGTCGCAAACGCCCCATCAACACATTGTTGGATGCCTCGTGCCCGGGCACGAAGCTGCCGGTGCCGATGTTGTGCCCCTGGGGCGCAAAATACTCCAGCTCCTGATCGGTCTCACCCAGGCCCACCCGGTGTACGGTGATGTGTTGAAGCTGGTTGCGCGCGATCTTCTCGTCGATGCAGCGCCCGACCGCGTCATAGGGCTCAAAGGCGTGCACCTGATGACAAAAAGAAGCCAGGTACAAGGTGTGGTGCCCCACGTTGGCCCCAATGTCCAGCGCGATGGGCTCGGGCCGCCCCTGCATGAGCGTGCGCATCAACTCCAGTTCGTCGAGTTCGTAGCCACCCTCGAAATACACCATCCAGTCGATCCAGCGTCGCAGGTTGCCCGGGTAGACGAAGCCTGCAAACTGCGCCTCGAACGGGCGATCAGGCGCCTTGGCGGGGTCCACCAGCCACGTCAGCACACGACGGCGAACGCCATAGCGCAGCCAGCGCTGGTGCCCCAGCCACCGCAGCAAGACATCTGGCCAAACAGAATTGCCCATGCCCGGCATGTGAAGCGCCATCACACCCCCTGCATGACCAGCCCGGCAGACCAAGGTCCCTCGGGCACGGGCGCGATGGCAGAACCATCTCGAGCCTGGTCCACGCCGAGCACTTGCCGAAAGTGCGCGATGGTCTTGGCCACACCCTCATCCAGCCGCACACGAGGCTGCCACCCCAGTTCGGACTGGGCCAGGGCGATGTCCGGGCGGCGCTGTCTGGGGTCATCCGACGGCAAGGGCTCAAAGACCAAGCGGGAGGAGGCTCCGGTCTGGGAGATCACCTCGGTGGCCAGCTCCAGCATGGTGAACTCTTGGGGATTGCCGAGATTGATCGGCCCTGTGATCCCTGCGGGCGAGTCCATCAGCCGGACGAGTCCATCCACCAGGTCATCGACATAACAGAACGAACGGGTTTGACGCCCTTCACCATAGATGGTGATGGGTTCGTTGCACAAGGCCTGGCGAATGAAGTTGGAAACCACCCGGCCGTCATGAGGATGCATGCGAGGGCCGTAGGTGTTGAAGATTCGGGCCACCTTGATGTCCACCGCATACTGGCGGTGGTGGTCGAACAGCATGGTCTCTGCTGCTCGCTTGCCCTCGTCATAACAAGATCGAAGGCCGATCGGGTTGACATGGCCCCAGTAGCGCTCAGGTTGGGGGTGCACCAGCGGGTCACCATAGACCTCGCTGGTCGAGGCCTGCAGCACACGGCAACCATGCCGTTGCGCCAGGTTGAGGATGTTCATCATCCCCAGCACCGAGGTGTAGAAGGTCCGTACCGGATCGAGTTGGTATTGCGGTGGAGAGGCCGGGCAGGCCAGGTTGAACACATGGGTCACATCCAGATCAATGGGCTGGATGACATCGTGTTCAATCAAAGAAAAGGCTGGATGCGCCAGCAAGTGAGCCACATTGGCACGCGAACCGCTGGAAAAGTCATCCAGACAAACCACCTGTTCACCACGGGCGAGCAAGCGCTCGCACAGGTGGGACCCCACGAAACCTGCGCCTCCGGTGACGAGGGTTCGCCGGGGTACCCCGGCCAAAGGTGCTTTGCGTGGTGCCATGTCCATCCCTCACGTAGAGCCCGCGCACACCGGGCGGCGGCACGCAGCCGCAACCAGTCACGCAGGCACGCCAATCACTGCACCAGAACCAGACACCGCATGTTGCTGTCAGGTAAAGCGTCTTGCAGCTACTGTAGGAGGGGACACGGTGGACACCAACCCCAAGTATTAGGGGGAGTCAGTGCCTTGAGTTCAGAACGGTGCGTCTTGACCGCGCTCATCCATCGTGTTGCTGTCGGTGCCTGCGCTGGGACGGGCACTGAGCCGACGACGCGATGAGGACGAGGATGCAGAAGCACCGTCGTCACCAGCGGCCAGATCCGCATCGGCGGCCGGCTCATCGGCAATCACACGGGTGTAAGGCGCCAGCGTCTTGACCAGTTGGCCGTAAATGCGCGGGTTGCCCGCCACGACTTCACGTTGATACAAAAAGTCAGGCTCACCCGTGAAGTTGCCCACCAGGCCACCGGCCTCGGTGATGATCAGCGCACCCGCGGCGACATCCCACGGGCTCAGACCCGTCTCGAAAAACCCATCGTAATAGCCTGCCGCCACGTAGCACAGGTCCAAAGAGGCGGCGCCCGGGCGGCGCACGCCAGCACACTGCACCATCACTTCCTCGAACATCTTCAGGTAACGCTGAAAATTGTCGCCCTTGCGGAATGGGAAGCCCGTGCCAATCAGGCATTCAAGCATGCGCGTGCGCTTTGACACGCGGATGCGTCGATCGTTGAGGTAAGCGCCCTTGCCCTTGGAGGCATAAAACAGGTCATTGCGTGTGGGGTCGTACACCACCGCCTGCTGCAATTGCCCGCGAAATGCCAGCGCAATCGACACGGCGTACACCGGAAACCCATGGATGAAATTGGTGGTGCCGTCGAGCGGATCAATGATCCAGACGTACTCGCTGTTCTTGGCACCATGGCTGCGACCCGACTCTTCAGCCAGGATGCCGTGACCCGGATAGGCTTCCAGGATGGTGGCGATGATGGTGTCCTCTGCCGCCTGGTCCACCTCGGTCACGAAGTCGTTGTGAGACTTGGCCGTCACGGTCAGGCGCTCGACGTCAAGCGAGGCCCGGTTGATGATCGCCCCAGCGGCGCGGGCCGCCTTGATGGCGATGTTGAGCATGGGATGCAGGGTTTGAGACATGGACGGGCCTTGAACCAGAAAGCGCCACAGCCGCCCGACCAGGGGGCGTCTGCAGACAAAAAACCGAACCAGAGAGCTGGCTGCACGGACATGCACCAGACGTCAGGCGAGGACGCAACGATGAACAAAGAGCGAGAATGGCGGATTGTATCCAAGCCTCAGCACTTTGTGCACGTTTTCCCTCACACAGGCATGCAACCCACCCCACACGCCGGCACCTCATCTGTTCGACCGCCCGACCCCACCCGCTTCATCCTGATCGGCACCAGCCACCCGGGCAATGTGGGTGCGGTGGCACGGGCCATGAAAGTCATGGGATTTCATGACCTGGTCCTGGTGCAGCCGCGCTTCCACGATGTGCTGGTGCACGAAGAGGCCATTGCCATGGCCAGCGGCGCGGCCGACATCCTGGTTCGGGCACGCATCGTCAACTCGCTGTCGGAGGCGCTGGAGGGCGTCACACAAGCGGTCGCCACCGCCATGACGCCCCGCGACTTCGGTCCGCCCACCCTTCAGCCCCGCGACGGACTGGCGGCCTTGGCGCGCGGCCCCGAAGGCCATCGGCTTGGCTTCGTGTTCGGCAGCGAACGCCACGGCATGGCCAATGAGGACGTGTACCAATGTCACGCGGTGCTCAGCATCCCGACGGCGCCAGACTATGGATCATTGAACCTGGCCCAGGCGGTGCAGGTGGTGGCTTATGAATGGCGTCAGGCGCTGGGTGGGTTTGAGGTGGTGTCCCGAACACCCAACCCCGCCTTGGCCGATGGCGCGGCCGTGCAAGGGGTGCTGAACCATTGGGCGCAAGTCCTGGAGGCCACCGGGTTCCTGGACCCGCAGACACCCAAGAAGCTGCTGCCCAGGCTTCACCAACTGCTCAACCGCGCCGCCCTGCGTGTCGAAGAGGTGCACATCCTCAGGGGCATGGCGAAATCCATTCTTGACCATGGCAAGGACCGGGGCTGAGGCCTGCGCGGCCGACGCGCTCGCCCCCCGCCGGTACACTCGCACCCTCTAGCCTTTGCATAGCCTCATGTTCTTTGCCCGTTTGCGAGAAGACATCGCCTGCATCCTTGAGCGTGATCCCGCCGCACGCACGGCCTGGGAGGTGCTGACGTGCTATCCCGGGCTGCACGCCCTGGGATTCCATCGCGCTGCCCACTGGTGCTGGACCCATGGCCTGAAGTGGCTGGGCAGATGGATTTCCCATTGGGGGCGCTTCCTCACAGGCATCGAGATCCATCCTGGGGCTCGGGTCGGCAGGCGCGTGTTCATCGACCATGGCATGGGCGTGGTCGTGGGCGAAACCGCAGAGATCGGCGACGACTGCACCATTTACCAAGGTGTCACTCTCGGGGGCACGTCGCTGTCCAAAGGGGCCAAACGGCATCCCACCTTGGGTCGCGGGGTGATCGTGGGGGCCAACGCTCAGGTGCTGGGTGGTTTCACCGTGGGCGATGGCGCGCGGGTGGGCTCGAACGCGGTGGTGACCAAACCGGTGCCCCCCAATGCAACGGCCGTGGGCAACCCTGCGCGCATCATCGTGGCCAAGCAGCAGGTGCTGGACGAGAAGCAGGCCGAACGCGAAGCCGTGGCGGCCCGCATGGGCTTTTCAGCCTATGGCGTGACAGAGGGCGATGATCCGCTGTCCCAGGCCCTGCGAGGGCTCATTGACCACGCTGCGGGGCACGAGCATCAAATTGCGCAACTGTGGCGGGCCGTCGAAAAACTGGCCTCTTGTGCGGAAAGTGAACTGGGCCGTGACTGCATGCCAGACGACGCCCGCACCACCGAACAGTTTGACGCGGATGGCCTCAACCGATTGGTGAAGTAGGCGCCCAGCTGGGTTTCAGTGTGTAAAGCCCCCCTGAGCCCGCCCATAAACATTTGCACAAATGTATCATCGTGGGCATGTCGTTCATCTGCGGCATGGGCCACGCCGTGGGCCAGCGCCGCGCTCACTCAGGAGCCTACATGCCACTGGCACGAGCCGCACTCACCGCATTGATCATGGCCGCCACCTTGCTGAGCGGCCCCCAGGCCCACGCGGCCGAGCGAGTGAGCATTTCCAGGGACCAGGTCAACCTGCGATCCGGTCCAGGCACCAACCACCCTGCAGAATGGGTGTTGTCCAAAGGCTACCCCTTGCAGGTGGTCCAGCGTCGGGGCTCGTGGCTGAAGGTGCGCGATTTTGAAGGTGATCAGGGCTGGGTGTACCGATCACTCACCAACAAGACTCCCCACCACGTGGTCAAGGCCGAACGTGCCAACCTGCGCAAAGGCCCCGGCACCCAACACGCGCGCATCACCACCTTGAACCAGGGCGAGGTGCTGCGCACACGCCAAAAAACAGCGCGCTGGGTGAAGGTGGAGACCACCGATGGGCTGTCAGGCTGGGTGGCGCGTTCCCTGCTGTGGGGCTGGTGAGTCCCGTCAGGCGCTCGGCCATTCAAGATCAGGCCAGCAGGTAGCCGCCATCCACGTTGAGGCAGGTGCCCGTGGTGTAACTGGCGGCATCCGAGGCCAGGTACAGCACCGCACCGGCCATCTCTGAAGGATCGGCCACACGGTTCATTGGCACATGGGCCAGCACGGTCTTGAGGATCATCTCGTTGGCGGTCAGCGCCGAGGCGAACTTGGTGTCGGTGGCCCCTGGCAACAAGGCGTTCACACGCACTTTCAAAGGTGCACACTCTTTGGCAAACGCGTGCGTCATCGAGATCACTGCCGCCTTGGTGATGGAGTAAATGCCTTGGGCCATGCCAGGGATCACGCCATTGACCGATGCCACATTGATGATGGAGCCGCCGCCTTGCCTGGCCATCAGCTTGGCGCCACGGGCGCACATGAAGAAATAACCACGGATGTTGACATCCACCGTCTTCTGGAAAGCGCCCAGGTCGGTGTCGGTGATGTGGCCAAAGTATGGGTTGGTGGCAGCATTGTTGACCAGGATGTCCAGCCGACCAAACTCTTTGTCAATGGCCTCAAACGTCGCGTCGATCTGCGCCATCTCGCCAATGTGGCAGGCCAGCACCGAGGCCTTTCCGCCAGCCGCGCGAATGGAGGCAGCCACGGCTTCGCAAGGCTCTGCCTTGCGGCTGGAAATGATGACGTGAGCGCCTTGGGCGGCCAGCAAACGCGCAACGGCCTCACCAATGCCGCGGCTCGATCCAGTGACCAGCGCGACCTTGCCGGTCAGGTCAAACGGGTTGCTCAGATTCAGTGTGTTGCTCATGGTATCGGGTTGACTGGTGGGTGTCACAGCGTCGACTGGGCGATGATGCCCAGGCACCGTTGCTCCAGGTAACTCACAAACGGGCCAAAGGTGGCGAAGACAGGGTTGCGGGCGTGGCCTTCCTTGAATCGCTTGTAAATCTGCTGCGCAATGCCGGCCAGTCGGAACAGGCCATACACCGTGTAGAAGTCAAAGTTGTCCACGCTGAAACCGGTCTTTTCGGCGTAATACCGGATCACCTCTTCCCGCGTGAGCATGCCTTTGGCATTGGTGGGTTGGCGTCGCGAACCCTTCATGAACATGTCGTCGTCGGCCTGAACCCAATACGCCAGTGAGCTGCCCAGGTCCATCAGCGGGTCACCCAAGGTGGCCATTTCCCAATCCAGCACCCCAATGACATTCAACGGATCGCTCACATCGAGCACGACGTTGTCAAACCGGAAGTCGTTGTGAATGAGCCGGATGGCCACTTCCTGCGCTGGCTGCTTGGCAGCCAGCCACGCCATCACCGACTCAAAATCACCGACATCGTCGGTACGGGCTGCTCGGTAGCGCTTGGTCCAGCCCTCCACCTGGCGTGCGACATAGCCCTCGCCCTTGCCCAGCGTGTCGAGGCCGGCGGCCTTGGGGTCCAGCTTGTGCAGGTCAATCAAGGTGTCAAGCACATTGAGGCACAACTGACGAGTCTTGGGCTCGTCCAACCCCAACTCGGGCGAGAGGTTCTGACGTGGAATGTTGCCCACCAGTCGCTCCATCACGTAGAAAGGCGCACCGATCACGCTGGCGTCTTCGCAGATGGCGTGGATGACCGGCACCCTGGGGTAGACCGGCTTGAGCTTGCGCATGATCTCGGCCTCGCGAACGACGTCGTGGGCCGACTTGGCAATGTGCCCAAAAGGCGGGCGACGCAGGATCAGGTCGACGTTGGCGTAACTCAGCAAGTACGTGAGGTTCGAGGCGCCGCCGGGGAACTGCTTGAGCCCAGGCTCACCCTCCAGGTTCAGCCCCTGCCCCAGCAGGAAGGCCGTGACCTTCGTGACGTCCAGCTCTTCGCCACTGCGCACCTGCACGGCCTGGTCAATCAATGTGTTGTTGTCTGATTCGCTCACGCGATGTCTCCTGATGCAATGCCTGCTCCAAGTCAGGGCAATTGATACGTCAAGTTTAGGCAGACCACAACAGATGAATCAAATGCAGGCTTCGAATCCAAACACATTCACAAAATGAATAGTCAAAAGGCGACGTTCAGCTCACGTGCTCACGACACGGCGCGCCGACTTTGGCCGGAACGCCTCACACACCCGGTCATCGGTTTCCAGATAGGGGCCGCCGAGCAAGTCAATGCAATAAGGCACCGCCGCGAAAATCCCGGGCACGATGTTGCGCCCTTCGGCATCCCGCAGCCCTTCCAATGTCTCTGCGATCGACTTGGGTTGACCCGGCAGGTTGAGGATCAGGGCTTGTTTGCGAATGACCGCCGTTTGCCTCGACAAGATCGCCGTGGGCACAAACCGCAGGCTGATCTGGCGCATCTGCTCGCCGAAACCCGGCATTTCCCGGTCGGCCACATCCCGCGTGGCCTCGGGCGTCACATCGCGGGGGGCCGGGCCCGTGCCACCGGTGGTCAACACCAAATGGCACCCCTCGTCATCCACCAACGCGCGCAAGGTGTCGGCGATCAGTGAGCGCTCGTCGGCAATCAACCGCGGCACCCAGGTGATGGGATTCTTGATGGCGCGCCCCAGCCAATCTTGCAACGCCGGCAGCCCTTTGTCTTCGTACACCCCAGTGCTGGCACGATCGCTGATGGAGACCACACCAACGCGCACCGGCTCGTAGACAGCGCTCATGACTCATCAACCTCCCCATCTGAAAGGGGTGCTGCATCCGGCGCACGTGCCTGGGCCTGAGCTTGGGCCTGCGCCTCCTTGATGAACTGGAACAACTCGCGATACGCCCGGCCATTGCGCTGCTCCGGTGTGGCGGCGGCGTCTTTGCGAGCGTTGCGTATCAGGGTGCGCAATCTCTGTACATCGCAGTCTGGGTGCACTTCCAGCCAGCGCCCCAGTGCATCCTTGTCTTCGCTGATCAGGTCGGCGCGCCAGCGTTCGGCCTGGTGAAGCGCCAGGGCATTGCGCGCATGGCCCAACTCGAACGCGGCGACGGCCTCACGCAGAGGTTCGGGGTCTGCATCGCGCATCAACTTGCCAATGAACTGCATCTGGCGGCGGCGGCCTTCGCCGAGCTTCATTTTCTTGCAGTCCAGGATGGCCTCCCTCAGCCGATCCGGCATGGCCAGGTCATTCAGATGGCTGTCCGGTAGCGTCAGCAGTTGCTCTCCCAGGCTTTGCAAGGCGTGACTTTCACGCTTGAGCGCGCTACGGCTGGGGCGGCCGCCGTCGTCGTCGACAGCGAGTACAGGGGGTTGATGTGATCGGTTCATGGCCTCGCTATGATACGGGGGCCCGTGTGGGCGCCTCTCAACCCGAAGGCCTTGCGCCTGATTTTCATGGCCACCACTTCTCGCACGCCCTCCTCCAAGAACACCAGCGCCAAAGCGCATGATGGCTTTGCCTACAGTCAAGCCGATTTTCAGCAACTGATTGAAGACGCGCTGGGCCTGGCTCGCACCTTGGGGGCCACCGATGCAGCCGCCGAAGTGTCCGAAGGCGTTGGGCTGTCGGTGTCGGTGCGCAAGGGCAAACTGGAAAACGTTGAACGCAACCGCGACAAAACCATTGGCGTGACCGTTTATGTGGGGCAGCGCCGCGGCAATGCCAGCACGTCCGACTTCTCTGCGCAGGCCCTGGAGCAAACCGTGCGGGCGGCCTATGACATCGCCCGATACACCGCAGAAGACCCAGCCGCCGGTCTGCCCTCGCCAGACGATCTCGCCATGGGCCGGGCGGCGCGGCGCGATCTGGACCTCTTCCACCCCTGGGCCGTGGACGCCGAAGCCGCTGCCGATCTGGCTCGGCGATGCGAAGATGCCGCCTTGGTCGTCGATCCGCGCATCACCAACTCCGAAGGTGCGGGCGTTTCGGCCCAGCAGTCGCATTTTTTTGCGGGCAACACGGCCGGTTTCAGGGGTGGGTACGCCAGCTCTCGGCATTCCTTGTCGGTTTCACCCATCGCCGGCCGGGGCAAAGACATGCAACGCGACTTCTGGTACAGCTCCGAGCGCGATGCACGCGACATGGCCCGTCCGGAAGCGGTCGGTCGCTATGCGGCCGAGCGCGCACTGGCTCGGCTCAAGTCTCGCAAGATCGCCACGTGCGAGGTGCCCGTGCTGTTCGAGAACACCTTGGCAGCGGGCTTGCTGGGCGCCTACGTCCAGGCCACCAGTGGTGGCGCTTTGTACCGCAAGGCCACCTTCTTGCTGGACAGCCTGGGACAGCCCATTTTCCCCAAGCACATCGATGTGCTTGAAGATCCACACATCCTCAAGGGCAAAGGCAGCGCACCGTTCGACGATGAGGGCGTGCTCACCCGCAAGCGCCGGGTGGTCAAGCAGGGCGTGGTTCAAGGCTACTTTTTGTCCAGTTATTCGGCTCGCAAGTTGGGCATGCGCACCACAGGTCACGCCGGTGGCTCGCAAAACCTGACCATGACCAGCCGGCTGACCGATCCCAAAGACAACCTCAAAGCCATGCTGAAGAAGCTGGGCACGGGCCTGTTCGTGACGGAGCTGATGGGACAAGGTGTCAACTACGTCACAGGTGATTACTCTCGTGGCGCGGCCGGCTACTGGGTTGAAAATGGGGTCATTCAGTACCCGGTGCACGAAATCACCATCGCCGGGCATCTGGGCGAGATGTTCCGCCAGATCGTGGCGATTGGCGCCGACGCCTACACCTACGGCAGCAAGACCGTGGGGTCGGTGCTGATCGAGCGCATGAAGGTGGCGGGGCATTGAACAGACACAGGCAGGAGAACCCTTGATGCAACGCCGCTCATTCATTCATCACGCCGGTATGGCCGGCATTCTGACCGCAGGCACTGCACCTGCGGTGGTTCACGCTCAAACGCAACTGCGCTGGCGCCTGGCCTCCAGTTTCCCCAAGTCTCTGGACACCATCTACGGAGCGGCCGAAGTCTTCTCGCAGAAGGTCTCCGAGATGTCTGGCGGAAAGTTCCAGATCTCCATCCACGCCGGGGGCGAGCTGATGCCCCCGTTCGGTGTGGTCGATGGGGTGCAAAAAGGCACCGTGGAGATGGCGCACACTGCGCCCTATTACTTTGTGGGCAAAGACGAAACCTTTGCCATCGGCTGCACCATCCCCTTTGGCTTGAACTCGCGGCAGATGTCGGCATGGATGTACGAAGGCAATGGCCTGAAGCTGATGCGCGAGTTCTATGCCAAGTACGACATCATCAATTTCCCGGGGGGCAACACCGGCGCCCAGATGGGCGGCTGGTACCGCAAGCCCGTGAAGAGCCTGGCGGACATGAAAGGCCTGAAGATCCGCATTGGCGGATTTGCGGGCAAGGTGGTCGAGCGCCTGGGGGCCGTCCCCCAGAACCTGCCTGGCGGGGAAATCTATCAAGCCCTCGAGAAGGGCACCATCGACGCCGCTGAATGGGTGGGGCCCTACGACGATCAAAAACTGGGGTTTCACAAGGTGGCGCCGTATTACCACTTCCCAGGCTGGTGGGAAGGCGGCCCCCAGCTCGACTTCTACATCAATGCCAAGGCATTCAACAGCCTGAGCAGCGAGTACAAGGCCATGATCGAGGCCGCCGCCTCGCACGCCCATGTCGAGATGCAGGCGCGATACGACGCGCGCAATCCCGCTGCGCTCAAGCAATTGGTGGCCGCCAAGACCAAGCTGGTGCAATTCCCGAAACCGGTGCTGGACGCAGCTTTCAAGGCCTCCATGGACATCTACGGCGAGCTCAATGAGAAGAACCCGGCATGGCGCAAGGTGTACAGCGACTACGCCAAGTTCCGAGCCGACCAGAACATGTGGTTCCGCTTCACCGAGGCCACCTACGATCGCTACCTTCAGGCAGCCAAGCTCTGATGCCCGTGCGCCGGATGTGACAGACACCCATGAAAGAAGAACACCTTCGTGTCGTGGGCTGGATCGCCTCGATCACGGCCATCCTGATGTTCGTGTCTTACGCGGATCAGATCAGGTTGAACCTGTCAGGGCATCCGGGCTCTGTCTGGCAGCCCGCTGCCACGGTGCTGAACTGCGTCTTGTGGACCACGTATGCATTGGCCAGACCGCGCAAGGACTGGCCCATCGCAGCGGCCAACATCCCGGGCATTGCCTTGGGCCTGGCTGCCTTGGTGACCGCCATCCGCCCCGCTTGAGCGGGTCAGGGCTGAGCGGCGGCCAACAGCCCCGCCAGTTCAGCCGCCGAACGCACCCCCAACTTTGAAAACACGCGGGCGCGGTGTACCTCCACGGTGCGAATGGCAATGTGCAGTTCGTCGGCGATGACCTTGTTGAGTTTGCCCGCCGCCACACGCAGCATGATTTCTCTCTCACGCTCGCTGAGGCTGGCCAGGCGTGCCTCACGCTCGGCTGCACGCGCGTTTTCTGCATATGACGAGGCCTCGACGGCCAAGGCCTGCTGCACGCGGTCGGCCAAGGTGTTGTCGCTGTAAGGTTTCTCCAGGAAGTCAAAGGCCCCCTTCTTCAGAGACTCGACCACCATGGGAATGTCGCCATGGCCGCTGAGAAACAGCACAGGGTTTCGGATGCCTTGCTCAATCAGGGCTTCGTGCAGACGAAGTCCGGACATGGGCTCCATGCGCACATCCAGCAAGAAGATGCCGCGAATGGGTTTAGGCTGCGATGCCAGAAATGACAACAAGGCGGCCGCACCATCAAAGGCATGAACCACCAGTCCACGAGAGCCCAGCAAAAACACCAGCGCGTCTCTCACGACGCTCTCGTCATCGACCAGGTAGACCACGCCACCGGGCGCGCCCGAGTTGAATGCATTCATGAAGTTTCGTCCCCCTGATACACCGGCAAACTGAATGAGAACGCTGCCCCGCCCAACACACTGCACTCGACGTCCAGCACGCCACAGTGCAACTCAATGATGGAGCGGCAGATGGCCAGCCCCATGCCCATGCCTTCCGTTTTGGTGGTGTAGAACGGCGCGCACAAGGCGTCGATCGTGCCGCCTGCCACCCCCGGGCCATCATCGGCCACCGTCACCTTCACAAACCGCCCCTGACCTGACAGTTCTGCACCCACCCGTATGCAGCCAGGGCGTCCCATGCTGCCCACGGCATCGCAGGCATTTCGAATCAGATTGACCACCACCTGTTCAACCAGAACGGCATCAGCCCTCACCTCTGGCAGTTGGGGATCCAGCAGCAGATCGACCTGCACCTGATGGCGGGCGATGTCCCGGCGAAGCAGTTGCACGGCAGAGTGCACCACCTCCGGCATGGCACAAGGTTCAAGCTGCGGCTCGTGTCGCGTCAGGAACTCTCGAATCCGTCGGACGATGCGCCCCGCGTGGGCCGCCTGTTCACCCATGCGCTCCAGCGCCTGCAGCACGCGCGGTTCTGGCGCCTGCGAGGCCTTCAATGAATTGAGCACACCCGCGTTGTAGCTTGCTATCGCTGACAAGGGCTGGTTGAGTTCGTGCGCCAGCGTGGAGGCCACCTCGCCAATCATGGTCAGCCGAGCGTGGTGGGCCATGGTTTCCATCTGCTTGCGCTCGCGCTCTTCCAGCCGCTTGCGCTCGGTGATGTTCAAGATGGACGCCATCCAGCCGATCTGATGGCCTTTGGCATCCACCAAAGGCGCCTCGAACACCATGACATCAACCGCCGAGCCGTCGCGGTGCTGCCAACGCGACTCATAACCTTCACGCGGAGCCTGCCCTGCCATGTTGCGCCGATGCCGCTTCATGCTGTCCTCAAGGTCATCAGGCACCCAATATGGCATGGGTGGCAACAGGCCTTCGAGCTCATCGGGCCGGTAGCCCACCATGTCGGCCAAGGTCTTGTTCACATAGATCAAACGACCGTCCATGTCCCGGGCCCGGATTCCCACCGCCAGCGAGTCTTCCATGGCGCTGCGCCACGCGGCCTCGGTGCGCCAGGCCTCTTCTGCGCGTGACACCGACCGCATCTGCTGACGCAGCATCAAAGCCGCCAGTGCCACCAAGAGCAAAAAGCCGCCCATCAAGGCCATGGGCATGGACTGCCACCACAGTGGAACGCGCTGGCGCGCGGTCAGCTCCAGCCAGGCGTTGGGCAACGACGCCCCCATGGGCACCCGATACCACGGTTGATCGGGCTGACGCAGGCCGGTCGTGGTGGAGACGATGACATCGTCATCGAGGTCCACCAGGCGGATGTCGTACTTCGAGGCCAGCCACCATGGCAGCTTCTGCCTCAGGATCGATGCAGGCGAGTACCGGGCCACCAGTTGCCCCTGCGATGGCGCGGCACGGGACGCCATTTCGGCGGCCTGCGCCGACTGAATCGGCACGCTGAGGTGCCCCGTCAGCCCCCCCTCGTCTTCCAGCCCCCGCACCCGCGCGCGAGGGGGCACCACATCGCTGGGCGCGTGGGCCCTGAGCCGTCCTTGTGCATCCACCCAGCTCACGCTGATCCAGAACCGACGCAAGCCATCCAGCACGAGTGGATGTTGCTGGAAGCCCTCGGCACTCATGGCCTGACCGGCCAGGGCATCGGCCAGCGCGCGCAAGCTGTTTGCTTCAGCCTCCAACCGGGCATTGAGTTGTGACTCCAGCGACAAGGCATCGGTGATCAGACTTTGGCGCAAGGCCTCCTGCGCATCTTCTTGCTCAGCATGAAGCCACCGGGCCACGCCCATCACGAACACCAGCGACAGCACCAGCGGCCAGGCCCACAGGGACTTCATCAAGGGTGAGCGACCACCCAGCCAGTGTGCGGGCCGCTGTGGTGCGGCCATGGCTGGGGCCACGTTCTGAGGGTGACGCCAACGGCGCCTAGGGGAAACCATGATGTCAACCATGCTCCAAGTCTAGGGGCGCCATGTCGGTCAAGCACCCTGCTGGGCCTCAAATGTGGAACTCCACAATCGTCGGCCATGGTTCAGCGTTGAACAATGAGCCTACCAACACTGATCCGGAGACACCACCATGAAACTGCTCGGTCAAACCCCCGTCCTGCGTCGCACCCTGCTGGCCTTGTCGCTGGCCACGATGGTGCCCGCCGCCATGGCACAGAACCCCATTGTGATCAAGTTCAGCCACGTGGTGGCCAGTGACACACCCAAAGGCCGTGCTGCTGACTTCTTCGCCAAGCGCGCAGCAGAGCTCACCAAAGGCCGCGTGAAGGTGGAGGTGTACCCCAACAGCCAACTGTACAAAGACAAGGAAGAGATGGAAGCGCTGCAGCTGGGCTCCGTCCAGATGCTGGCACCGTCGCTATCCAAGTTTGCGCCGCTGGGGGTTCGAGAGTTCGAAGTGTTCGACCTGCCCTTCATCTTTGACGACTACACCGACTTGCATGCCGTGACCGGCGGCCCGGTGGGCAAGAAGCTGCTGAGCAAGCTGCAGTCTCGCGGCATCACGGGCTTGGCTTACTGGGACAACGGCTTCAAGGTGATGTCGGCCAACAAGCCGCTGAAGGCGGTTGAAGACTACAAGGGCATCAAGATGCGCATCCAGTCGTCCAAGGTGCTGGATGCCCAGATGCGCGCTGTGGGCGCCATGCCTCAGGTGATGGCCTTCTCGGAAACTTACCAGGCCTTGCAAACCGGCGTGGTAGACGGCACCGAAAACCCACCGTCAAACCTCTACACCCAGAAGATGCATGAAGTGCAAAAGCACCTGAGCGTGACCAACCACGGTTACCTGGGCTACGCGGTGGTCGTCAACAAGAAGTTCTGGGACGGGCTGCCTGGTGATGTGCGTGCTGCCCTGGACAAGGCCATGGCTGAAGCCACCAAGGTGGCCAACGATGTGGCACTCAAGGACAACCAAGAGGCCTTGGCCAAGGTGAAGGCGGCAGGCAAGACCGAGATCTACCAGCCCACGATGGGCGAGCGGTTCCTGCTGAAGAAAGCCATGATGCCGGTTCACAAGCAAATGGCATCGCGCATCGGTCAGGACACGATCGACGAGATCTACAAGGTCACCGGCTTCGACCCCAGCAAGCTGTGATCGGCGCCTGACACCCTGATCACGAAGCCCACCCCTGTGTGGGCTTTTTCTCAAAACGATTTCTTCTCTTCAAGGAGAGCCCCATGAAATGGCTCGACCGGCTTGAGGAGTGGCTGATTGCTGCCCTGATGGGTCTGGCCACTCTGATCATCTTTGCCGCGGTGATCCACCGCTATGGCTCAGGCTTCAACACCCCACTTCAAGACTGGTTGCTCAGCCTGAACATGGCCTGGGCCCAGGAAGCCACGATTTACCTGTTTGTGTGGATGGCCAAATTTGGTGCAGCCTACGGCGTTCGCACGGGCATCCACGTGGGCGTTGACGTGTTGATCAACCAACTCAGCGAGCCGCGTCGCCGCTTCTTTGTGCTGTTTGGTCTGCTGGCTGGCGCATTCTTCACCGCCTGCATTGCCTCGATGGGGGCTTACTTCGTGTGGCACAACGGCGCCAATTTCGCCTTCCACGACTTCTTCGGGTTGGACACGTCTGAATACATCGAAGGCCCCGTGACCCCGGACCTGGAGTGGCCCACCTGGATCATCTACAGCGCGATCCCCCTGGGCTCCGCCCTGATGTGCTTCCGATTCCTGCAGGTGGCGTGGAGCTATTACAAGACTGGTGAGCTGCCCCATCACGACCACGGCCACGTGGAAGGCATGGATGACGCCGACACAGCGGCCAAGGCCTGAGGACCCCCATCATGAGCGGAATCATCATTTTTTCCATCCTGCTGGTCCTCATGCTGACCGGCATGCCGGTCAGTATCTCGCTGGGCCTGACCGTGCTGAGCTTCATTTTCCTGTTCACGCAGGTGCCCATTGAAGCCGTGGCCCTCAAGCTGTTCACCGGCATCGAGAAGTTCGAGATCATGGCCATCCCGTTCTTCATCCTGGCCGGCAACTTCCTCACCCACGGCGGTGTGGCACGACGCATGATCAATTTCGCCACCAGCATGGTGGGACATTGGCACGGCGGGCTGGGCCTGGGGGCCGTGGTGGCATGCGCGCTGTTTGCCGCGGTCTCAGGGTCTTCGCCCGCGACCGTGGCGGCCATTGGCGCCATCTTGCTGCCCGCCATGGTCAAGGCAGGATTTCCCAAGAAGTTTGGTGCCGGCGTCATCACCACCTCTGGCGGCTTGGGCATCCTGATCCCACCGTCCATCGTGATGGTGATGTACTCCGTCACCACCAACACCTCCGTGGGGGCCCTGTTCATGGCCGGCGTGATTCCCGGGGCCATGCTGGCCACGCTGCTGGGCTTGACCACCTGGTGGATCGCTCGCCGTAACAACTACCCCCGCCTGCCCAAGGCCAGTTGGGGGCAGCGGCTGAAGGCGTTGAAGGATTCCATCTGGGGCCTGATGCTGATCGTCATCGTGATGGGGGGCATCTACAGCGGCATGTTCACGCCCACCGAAGCAGCGGCCATGAGCGCGGTCTACGCGTTCATCGTGGCGGTGTTCGTCTACAAAGACCTGAGCATCAAAGACGTGCCACGCATGTTGCTGAATTCCGCCAACATGAGTGCGATGTTGCTGTACATCATCACCAACGCGGTGCTGTTCAGCTTCGTGCTGGCCAACGAGAACGTGCCTCAGCAACTGGCCGACTGGCTGATCAACATGGGTCTGGGCCCCATCGCCTTCCTGCTGGTGGTCAACATCCTGTTGCTGATCGCGGGCAACTTCATGGAGCCCTCGTCCATCATCCTGATCCTGGCGCCCATCCTGTTCCCCGTGGCCGTGCAACTGGGCATCGACCCCATTCACTTCGGCATCCTGATCGTGGTGAACATGGAAATCGGCCTGTGCACACCACCCGTGGGCCTGAACTTGTACGTGGCCTCGGGCATCGCCAAAATGGGCATGACCGAGATCACCAAGGCCGTCAGCCCCTGGCTGTTGACCATGCTGGCCTTCCTGGGGCTGGTGACGTATGTGCCTGAAATCTCGCTGTGGCTGCCACGCATGCTGGGCTATTGAGTGATCAAGGCCTGAACCGAGTCTGAAACGCTGCCCACAAGGCAGCGCCCTCCGACTGCCGCACGGAACTCCACCCGTGCGGCATTTTTCATGGTGCCGGCGCAGCGACGCTGCTACACTGCGAACCTGTCAGGAGAGCGCTGGCTCACACCTCGGTGTGAAGGCTGGCCGCCGAAGGCGCAGGGTGTCTTGCAGCGATGCATCCATCCGAACGCTCAGGCAAAAGGACTGGCAAACACGGCCTTGGCCGTGATCCTCACTGGAGAGAGTCTGGTAGCCACGTCGCCTTGATGGGGCCAGCCACACCACCGAAGGGGCAAGCCTTGAACGCGGCCAGCAGGCTCGCGAGGGGTCAATCTCTCAGGTAAAGCGGACAGCGAGGGCAAGCGGATCATCCTCACCTCAGGCTTGAACCAGGCAGGGGGCGCGGTTGACATCAACACCCTGCCCTCCCGGCCTCAGTGCCGGCTTTAGCCATGTCCGACACCTCTTCCGCCACGCTGCTGACCACCCCGCTGCACGCCCTGCACATCGAACTGGGCGCCAAGATGGTGCCGTTTGGTGGCTATGACATGCCCGTGCAGTACGCCACCGGCATCCTGGCCGAGCACAAGCACACCCGCGCCGCTGCAGGCCTGTTCGATGTCTCGCACATGGGCCAGGTGCTGCTCAGCGGCCCGGGCGCGGATGCCGCGCTCGAAACCCTGGTGCCGGTCGACATCGTTGACCTGGCGGTGGGCAAGCAGCGTTATGCGCTGTTCACCAACGAGCAAGGCGGCATCCTGGACGACCTGATGGTCACCCGACGCGCCAACGACCTTTTTCTGGTCGTGAACGCCGCCTGCAAGGCCCAAGACATCGCCCACCTGCAGGCCCGCATCGGCCACCTGTGCACGGTCACGCCCCTGCCTGAGCAAGCCCTGCTGGCCTTGCAAGGCCCCGAGGCCGTCACGGCCCTGGCGCGCCTGAACGACGGCGTGCGCCAACTGGTGTTCATGACCGGCGGCCATTTTCCGCTGGATGGCATCGAGTGCTTCGTCACCCGCTCGGGCTACACCGGCGAAGACGGGTTCGAGATCTCGGTGCCCGCCGCCCAGGCCGAGCAACTGGCCCGTGCCCTGCTCGCTCAACCCGAAGTCAAGCCGATTGGCCTGGGCGCACGCGACACCTTGCGCCTGGAAGCTGGACTGTGCCTCTACGGGCATGACATCGACACCACCACCACCCCGGTGGAAGGGGCCCTCACCTGGGCCATCCAGAAGGTGCGCCGCGCGGGCGGTGCGCGTGCCGGTGGCTACCCAGGCGCCTCGATCATCGACCAGCAACTGGCCGAAGGCGCCACCCGCAAGCGCGTGGGTCTGATCAGCACCGAACGCATGCCCGTTCGTGAAGGTGCCAAGGTGGTCGATGCCACGGGGGCCGAGATCGGTGTGGTCACCAGTGGTTCTCTGGGCCCCAGCCTGAACCAGCCGGTGGCCCTGGCCTATGTCGCCACCGCCCACGCCACCGTGGGCACCGCCGTGTTCGCCCTGGTGCGCGACAAGAAGGTGCCCATGACCGTGGCCAGCACCCCGTTTGTGCCCAATCGCTACCACCGCGGCTGAGCGACAATCTCGGCCGTTCGGCATCCCCTCATTTTTTGAATTCCTGACATCCAAGGACGTCTCACCATGACCATCAAGTACACGCCCGACCACGAATGGCTCCAGATCGAAGCCGATGGCACCGCCATCGTGGGCATCACCCACCACGCCCAGGACGCCCTGGGTGACGTGGTGTTCGTGGACCTGCCCGCTGTGGGCGCCAGCTTCCAGGCCAAGGACGTGGCTGGTGTGGTCGAGTCGGTGAAGGCCGCCGCTGACGTCTACATGCCCGTGGACGGCGAGATCGTCGAGGTCAACGAAGGCCTGCGTGACGACCCCGCCCTGGCCAACAGCGACCCCACGGGCGCAGGCTGGTTCTTCAAGGTCAAGCTGTCCAACCCGGCTCAGCTTGACGCCTTGATGGACAAGACCGCCTACGACGAGCTGCTGAAGAACGCCTGATTCGGGCCCTGTGCACGCCACCCGCGTGCACCCACCGCCCCTCTTGCCGACGCCGAACACCATGCCGAACGCCCTGCACTCTCTCGCCCACCTTGAAGACGCCACCGCTTTCCGTGCCCGCCACATCGGGCCCGATACGGCGGACGAAGCCCAGATGCTGTCCGCCATCGGCGTGGCCTCGCGCCAGGCCCTGATGGACAGCATCGTGCCTGCCAGCATCCGTCGCACCGAAGGCATGCAGTTGCCTGCGCCGCTGACCGAAGCCCAGGCGCTGGCCGAGCTCAAGGGCATCGCGCAGCAAAACAAGCTGATGCGCAACTTCATCGGGCAGGGCTATTACGGCACTCTCACCCCCGGCGTCATCCTGCGCAACATCCTCGAGAACCCGGCCTGGTACACGGCCTACACGCCGTACCAGGCCGAGATCTCGCAGGGTCGCATGGAGGCCCTGGTCAACTTCCAGACCATGGTCACCGATCTGACCGGCATGGCGATTGCCAACGCATCCATGCTGGACGAGGCCACCGCCGCCGCCGAAGCCATGACCCTGGCGGCCCGCGTGGGCAAGAGCAAATCGCTGCGCTTCGTGGTGTGCCACGACGTCTTCCCGCAAACGCTGGAAGTGGTACAGACCCGCGCCGAGCCGCTGGGCATCACCGTGGACGTGGTGCACGCGGCACACCTGGCCACCCACCTGGAAACCCACGACTGCTTTGCGGCACTGCTGCAGTACCCCGGCGTCAACGGTCAGATCCGCCAGATTCAGCCCCTGATTGATGCCCTGCACGCCAAGGGCGCCCTGGCGATCGTGGCCGCCGACCTGCTGGCCCTGACCCTGCTGGCGCCCCCGGGCGAGCTGGGCGCCGACATCGTGTGCGGCACCACCCAACGCTTCGGCATGCCCATGGGCAATGGCGGCCCGCACGCCGCCTACCTGGCCACCAAGGACGAGTTCAAGCGTTCGCTGCCCGGCCGCCTGGTGGGCGTGAGCGTGGACAGCCACGGCCACACCGCCTACCGCCTGGCCCTGCAAACCCGCGAGCAGCACATCCGCCGCGAAAAGGCCACCTCCAACATCTGCACGGCACAAGTGCTGCCCGCAGTCGTGGCCAGCATGTACGCCGTGTACCACGGCCCCGACGGACTGCAGCGCATCGCTCGACGCGTGGCCAGCTACGCCTCCATCCTGGCGGAAGGCCTCAAGGCCCTGGGCCGCACCCTGGTGCACGACACCTGGTTCGACACCGTGCAGGTGCTGGCCGAAGACCGCGCCGCCATCCTGGCGGCAGCCGAGAAAATGGGCATCAACCTGCGTGACGCCAGCGCCGACAGCATCAGCATCTCGCTGGATGAAACCACCACGCGCGACGACATCATCGACCTGTGGACGCTGTTTGCCGGCAGCAAGGCCCTGCCCTCGTTCGCGGCTTTCGAGCGCGGCGTGAGCCTGGGCATCCCCGAGGGCTTGCAGCGCCAGAGCGCCTACATGACGCACCCGGTGTTCAACCGCTACCACAGCGAAACCGAGATGCTGCGCTACCTGCGTGGCCTGGCCGACAAGGACCTGGCGCTGGACCGCACCATGATCCCGCTGGGCTCGTGCACCATGAAACTCAACGCCACCAGCGAGATGATTCCCATCACGTGGCCCGAGTTCGCACAGATCCACCCCTTCGCCCCACGCCACCAGCTGCGCGGCTACGAGCTGCTGAATGATCAGCTGTGCAACTGGCTGTCACAGGCCACCGGCTACGCTGGCATCAGCCTGCAGCCCAATGCCGGCTCGCAAGGCGAGTACGCTGGCCTGCTGATCATCAAGGCCTGGCACGAGTCGCGTGGCGAAGGCCACCGCAACATCTGCCTGATCCCCGAAAGCGCCCACGGCACCAACCCCGCCTCGGCCCAGATGGTGGGCATGCAGGTGGTGGTCACCAAGTGCGATGCCGAGGGCAACGTCGACCTGGACAACCTCAAGGCCAAATGCGAGCAGCACAGCGCCAACCTGGCTGCGGTGATGATCACCTACCCGTCCACCTACGGCGTGTTCGAGACGCGCGTGACCGAGCTGTGCGCCCTGGTGCACCAGCACGGCGGCCGCGTCTACGTGGACGGCGCCAACATGAACGCGCTGGTGGGCCTGGCGGCGCCCGGGCAGTTCGGTGGCGATGTCAGCCACCTCAACCTGCACAAGACCTTCTGCATCCCGCACGGCGGTGGCGGCCCTGGCGTGGGCCCGGTGTGTGTGGTCGAAGACCTCAAGCCCTTCCTGCCCGCCCACCGCTCGGCGGGCATCGGGTCTGAGCAACAGGTGGGTGCCGTGTCAGCGGCACCGCTGGGTAATGCCGCCGTGCTGCCCATCAGCTGGATGTACATCCGCATGATGGGCGCCGACGGCCTGAAGGCCGCCACCGAGGTGGCCATCTTGAATGCCAATTACGTGGCCGCCCGCCTGGCCGATCATTACGACATCCACTTCAGCAGCGGCCAGGCCAATGTGAAGGGTGGCGGCGTGGCCCACGAGTGCATCCTGGATCTGCGCCCCCTGAAGGACACCAGCGGCGTCAGCGCCGAAGACGTGGCCAAGCGTCTGATCGACTACGGCTTCCACGCACCCACCCTGAGCTTCCCTGTGGCCGGCACGCTGATGGTCGAACCCACCGAAAGCGAATCCATGGCCGAGCTGGATCGCTTCTGCGACGCCATGATCGCCATCCGCGACGAGATCCGTCAGGTGGAACAAGGCCAGCTGCCGCAGGACGACAACCCGCTGAAGAACGCGCCGCACACGGCCGAGAGCCTGCTCAAGGCCGACTGGGCGCACGCCTACAGCCGCGAACAGGCCGCCTACCCGGTGGCCAGCCTGCGCAAGCAGAAGTACTGGTCGCCCGTGGGCCGCGTGGACAACGTCTATGGCGACCGCAACCTGTTCTGCGCCTGCGTGCCCCTGAGCGAGTACCAGTGATCAGGGGCGCGGCTTAGGCGCCGCCCCCTTGCCCCTGCGCTTGCCTTTGCTGGGCTGTGGCGATGCCTTGGGCCGGGCGGCCCAGGGCTGCAACACCTCCGCCAGCTCATCTTGCAGCCCGTCCAGCATTTCCTGGTGCACGGGCAGCAACTGCTGCCATTGCTGGAGCAGATTGCGCGCGCAGTGCCTGAACACCTCGTCCGAGCTGGCCAGCACGATGCGGTTGCCCTCGCACTCCACCTCCAGCGGCAACACCGGCTCGCCAAACACCGACCAGATGCGGCCAATCAAGGTGCTGCACCGGGGCTCGCGGTCCAGCAGGTTCACGACCAACACCCCTTCAGGTGCCAGCGCATCGCGACACGCGCGGTAAAAGGCCGAGTTGCTCAAGGCGTCCGGCTCGCCCACCTCATCAAACGCATCCACCAGGATCAGGTCGTAGGCCCCAGGTGTGGCGGCCTTCACGAAGGCGGCACCATCCGCACACACCGTCCGCAGCGACGGCCCATCAGGCGGAACCTGGAAAGTATCGCGTGCAGCCAGCACGCCAGGGTTGATCTCCACCACCGTCAGGTGCAGGCCGGGAAAATGGTGCAACAGGTGCCGCACCAGCGAGCCACCGCCCAAACCAATCATCAAGGCGCGACGTGGCTGCGGCACAAACATGGTGAAGGCCATCATCACCTGGCTGTACTGCAGGTCCAGGGCCGTCGGGTCGTCCAGGCGCATGCGGCTCTGGATCAGGTCACCATCGAAGGACATGGTCAGCGTATGGTCGTCGCGCTCGACATCGGGGGTGGCAGAGGATGCAGATGATTGTTGGGGCATGAAGATCAATAAATGAGGCGATCCGGGCGGATGTCGCGCAAGATGGTGGTGGCGATTTCTTCAATCGACTTGTGGGTGGACGACAGCCAGGCAATGCCCTCGCGGCGCATCATGGATTCGGCCGCACTCACCTCGGTGCGGCAGTTCAGCAAGCTGGCGTACTTGCTGTTGGGCCGCCGCTCATTGCGGATCTGGCTCAAACGCTCCGGGTCGATCGTCAGGCCAAAGCATTTCTTTTTATAGGGTTTGAGCATCGTGGGCAGAAAGCCCCGATCAAAGTCCTCCGGGATCAACGGCACATTGGCCGCCTTGATGCCATGTTGCATGGCCAGGTACAGCGATGTGGGTGTCTTGCCACATCGGCTGACGCCCACCAGCACCACATCGGCCTCGTCCAGATTGCGAGCCGACTGACCGTCGTCGTGCTCCAGGGCAAAGTTGATGGCCTCGATCCGGTTGTTGTACTCGCGGTCCTGGCTGGCATCGCTGAAGCGCCCCACCCGGTGGTTGGACTTCATGTTGAACTCTTCTTCCAGCGGCTCGACAAAGGTCTTGATCACGTCAAACACCTTGCCGCGGCATCCTTTGAGAATGTCCAGCACCTCGTCATTCGCCATGGTGCTGAACACGATGGGGGGCTTGCCCTCGCGCTCGGCCGCTGCGTTGATCTCACGCACCACCTGATGCGCCTTGTCCACCGTGTCGATGAATGGACGTCGCACATGGCGTGGTTTGACGGCGAACTGAGCCAACACGGAGTTACCCATGGTCTCTGCGGTGATACCAGTGCCATCGGAGATGAAAAAAACGCTGCGGTCGGGCATGTGCATGGATCGCCTGTCTGAGGGGGGCGCCAAGGGAAGATTTCCACAAAGCGGCGCATGGGTGTGAAATCGGTGGAGCCGTGATGATAGGCCTGACCCTACAATCAGATCCACATTCGCGTCATGTCATTGCGTGCCCACATCAGAACAACAGGCTTGCAACCCATGACGCCACCGGTTTTTTTCACCATCCTGGAGCTTTTGTATGACCCAACGCTTTGAGCCGACCGCCCTGGTCGTGCCCTTCGAGCAATTGCGCATGGACGACGTTGAAGCCGTCGGGGGCAAGAATGCCTCGCTCGGCGAAATGATCTCCCAGCTGCCCGAGGGCGTCCGCGTGCCCACCGGCTTTGCCACCACTGCTCACGCGTTCCGCGAATTTTTGAAACACGATGGCCTGACGGAGCGCATCAGCCAGCGCCTGGCCACCTTGGACACCGACGACGTTCGCGCCCTGGCCGCCGCCGGCGCCGAAATCCGTGGCTGGGTCGAGGCACAACCTTTCCCGGCCGATCTGGAACAAGCCATCCGCACCGCCTACGCCAAGTTGGCCGGCGACAACCCCGATGCGTCATTCGCCGTGCGTTCGTCAGCCACGGCCGAAGACTTGCCCGACGCCTCGTTCGCCGGCCAGCAAGAAACCTTCCTGAACGTGGTGGGCATTGACGACATCCTGCACAAGATGAAGGAAGTGTTCGCCTCGCTGTACAACGACCGCGCCATCTCCTACCGCGTGCACAAGGGCTTCGCGCACGACGTGGTGGCCTTGTCGGCCGGCGTGCAACGCATGGTGCGCTCGGACATCGGTGCTGCGGGCGTCATGTTCACCATCGACACAGAGTCCGGTTTTTCGGACGTGGTCTTCATCACCTCCAGCTATGGCCTGGGTGAAACCGTGGTGCAAGGCGCCGTCAACCCCGACGAGTTCTACGTCCACAAGCCCGCGCTCAAGGCCGGCAAGCAGGCGGTCATCCGCCGCAACCTGGGCTCCAAGCTCATCAAGATGGAGTTCTCCACGCCCGATGAGAAGGCCGCCACCGGCAAGCTGGTCAAAACCGTGGACACCACGGTGGAAGCCCGCAACCGCTACAGCCTCAGCAATGACGATGTGATGGAGCTGGCCCGCTATGCCCTGATCATTGAAGAGCATTATGGCCGCCCCATGGACATCGAATGGGGCAAGGACGGCACCGACGGAAAGTTGTACATCCTGCAGGCTCGCCCCGAGACCGTGAAGAGTCAGCAACAAGGCAAGGCCGAGCAGCGCTACAAGCTCAAGAGCTCGGGCACCGTGCTGGCCGAAGGCCGCGCCATCGGCCAGAAGATCGGCACCGGCCCCGTGCGCATCGTGCACAACATCGCCGAGATGGACAAGGTGCAGCCCGGTGACGTACTGGTCACTGACATGACCGACCCCAACTGGGAGCCGGTGATGAAGCGCGCCAGCGCCATCGTCACCAACCGTGGTGGCCGCACCTGCCACGCCGCCATCATCGCCCGTGAACTGGGCATCCCGGCCGTGGTGGGCTGCGGCAACGCCACCGACCGCCTGCTCGATGGCACCCTGGTGACCGTGGCCTGTTCTGAAGGTGACACGGGCTACATCTACGAAGGCCTGCTGGAAACCGAAATCACCGAGGTGACCCGCGGTGAAATGCCCCACATCGGCCTGAAGATCATGATGAACGTGGGCAACCCGCAACTGGCCTTCGACTTCTGCCAGATGCCCAACAGTGGCGTGGGTCTGGCGCGGCTGGAGTTCATCATCAACAACAACATCGGCGTGCACCCCAAGGCCATCCTCGACTACCCCAACGTCGACAATGACCTCAAAAAAGCCGTCGAATCGGTGGCGCGTGGTCACGCATCACCCCGCGCCTTCTATGTGGACAAACTGGCCGAAGGCGTGGCCACCATCGCGGCCGCGTTCTACCCCAAGCCGGTCATCGTGCGCCTGTCAGACTTCAAGTCCAACGAGTACAAGAAGCTGATCGGCGGCTCACGCTACGAGCCCGAAGAAGAAAACCCCATGCTGGGCTTCCGTGGCGCCTCGCGCTACATCTCGGAAGAGTTTGGCGAGGCCTTTGCCATGGAATGCGAAGCGCTCAAGCGTGTGCGCAACGACATGGGCCTGAACAACGTCGAGATCATGGTGCCCTTCGTGCGCACCTTGAAGCAGGGCGAGCGTGTCACCCAGATGCTGGCCGATCACGGCCTGGTGCGTGCAGCCAAGGGCGGCACCGATGGACTGCGCGTGATCATGATGTGCGAAGTGCCGAGCAACGCCATCCTGGCCGAGCAGTTCCTGGAGTTCTTCGACGGCATGTCCATCGGCTCGAACGACCTGACCCAGCTCACCCTGGGCCTGGACCGCGACTCGGGGCTGGAGTTGCTGGCCCATGATTTCGACGAACGGGATCCCGCCGTGAAGGCCATGATCTCACGCGCCATCGCCGCTTGCCGGGCCACCGGCAAATACATTGGCATTTGCGGTCAAGGCCCGTCTGATCACCCCGACTTTGCAGACTGGCTGGCCGCAGAGGGCATTGTGTCGATCTCGCTGAACCCAGACACCGTGGTCGACACCTGGCAACGCCTGGCCGCCCGATGAGTTCTGGCACTGCCCAGTGAAAGGCCGCCCAACGGGCGGCTTTTTGTTGCTATACTAGCGGGCTTTCCCAAATGTTGGGCGGCAGGCTTTTTTCGCCTGCTGCCACAACCCTTGCCGTCTGCGGGTTTGACGCTTCGCGACGGCTTCCATCCCACCGTCTTCGGTGGGGAATCCACAAGGAGTCACCATGCGTCACTATGAAATCATCGTGCTGATCCACCCGGATCAAAGCGAACAGGTTCCGGCCATGCTGGAGCGCTACAAGACCCTGATCACCAGCAATGGTGGCCAGGTTCACCGTGTTGAAGACTGGGGTCGTCGCCAACTGGCCTACCAGATCAACAAGCTGGCCAAGGCCCATTACCTGTGCCTGAACATCGAAATCAGCAAGGAAACCCTGGCTGAACTCGAAACCGGCTTCAAGTTCAACGATGCCGTGCTGCGTCACCTGACCGTGCTGAAGGACAAGGCTGAAACCGCCCCGTCCGTCATGATGAAGCAAGTCGAGCGTGAAGAGGCCCGCAAGGCCCAGCAGGAGCAAGCCACCGCCTGATTGGCGTTGACGCCGGCTGTTCATGAACCGCGTTGAGTTGTCCGCGCAGATCATCGAACGCAAGGCGCTGCGATACACCCCCGCCGGACTGCCCGCCCTGGATCTGGTGCTTGCGCACGAATCCGAGGTGACCGAAGCCCAGCAAAGCCGTCAGGTCAAGCTGGAACTCAGGGCTGTGGCACTTGGCCCCATGGCCGAGCTGCTCAACCGGATGGACGCTGGCAAGCCTTTCAGGCTCACCGGCTTTCTGGGTGCCCCTCGCAACGGCCGCGGCGTGTTGCTTCACATCACCGACATCCACGACATCGTTTAACCATATTCTGAGAGGTCCATCATGGCTGCTCCCCGCTCCAAGAACGGCAAGTTCTCCAAAGACCGCAAGGGCAAGCGCAATTCGCAATCCCTGCTGTTCCGCCGCAAGCGCTTCTGCCGCTTCACCGTCGCTGGCGTCGAACAAATCGACTACAAGGACGTCGACACCCTGCGCGACTTCATCGCTGAAAACGGCAAGATCATCCCCGCACGCCTGACCGGCACCCGCGCGATCTACCAGCGTCAGCTGACCACCGCCATCAAGCGCGCCCGTTTCCTGGCTCTGCTGCCTTACAGCGACCAGCACAAGGTCTAAGGAGTTCTCGTCATGCAAATCATCCTGCTGGAAAAAGTCGCCAACCTGGGCAACCTGGGTGATGTGGTCAAGGTCAAGGACGGCTATGCCCGTAACTTCCTGATCCCCACCGGCCAGGCCCGTCGTGCCACCGACGCTGCCGTCAAGGAATTCGAAGCCCGTCGCGCCGAGCTGGAAAAGGTGCAGGCTGAAAAGCTGGCCGCTGCCCAAGCTCTGGGCGAAAAGCTCAATGGCAAGACCGTCTCGCTGACCCAAAAGGCTGGCGTGGATGGCCGCCTGTTTGGCTCGGTCACCAACCACGACGTGGCTGACGCCCTCAAGGCCGCTGGCTTCGACGTGGCCAAGCAGCAAGTGCGCATGCCCAATGGTCCCCTGAAGACCACGGGTGAGCACGCTGTGACCGTGTCGCTGCACACCGACGTGACCGTTGACGTGACCGTGGCCGTGGTCGGCGAAACCGCCTGATCCCCCTGGGTCCCCCTCGGCATCCCTCGGGGTGCCTCACAAAGCCGGCCTTGAGCCGGCTTTGTCATTTCTGGCCCTTCCTGGTGCCTGCGCGCTTATCCACACAGTTCCCCAGGAAACCCCAGGGATGTCCACAGCCTTGCCCACAGGCGTGTGCGGACTTCCCGCCTATGATCACACCCCATGGCTGCCGTATTTCCAACCTCATTTCCTGCCTCGGGCTCACCCAACTCCACCTCAGACGAAGTGGCCAAGCTGCGGGTGCCACCACACTCCATCGAGGCTGAACAGAGCGTGCTGGGAGGCCTGCTGCTGGACAACAGCGCCTGGGACCGCGCCTCGGACATCCTTCACGACAGCGACTTCTATCGCCTTGAGCATCAGCTGATCTTCGTGGCCGTTCAGAAACTGGTGAACGCCTCCAAACCAGCCGATGTGATCACGGTGTACGAACAGCTCCAGATGATGGGCAAAGGCGACGATGTGGGTGGGCTAGCCTACCTCAACGCGCTGGCCCAGTCGGTGCCCAGCGCGGCCAACATCCGCCGTTACGCCGAGATCGTCCGCGAGCGCGCGGTGCTGCGCAAACTGGTCTCGGCCTCCGACGAGATCGCCACCAATGCCTTCAATCCGCAAGGCCGCACGGTGTCGGACATCCTGGACGAGGCCGAAGCCAAGATCATGAAGATCGGCGAGGAAGGCAGCCGCAACAAGCAGGGCTTCCACGCCATGGATGGCCTGGTGGTTGACCTGCTCGACCGCGTTCAGGAGCTGGCCGACAACGGTGCCGAAGACGTCACCGGGGTACGCACCGGCTTCATCGACCTCGACAAGATGACGGCCGGCCTGCAAAAAGGCGACCTCATCATCCTGGCGGCCCGTCCCTCGATGGGTAAAACAGCCTTCGCGCTGAACATCGGTGAGAACGTCGCCGTCAACGAGGGGCTGCCCGTGGCGGTGTTCTCGATGGAAATGGGCGCCTCGCAACTGGCACTGCGGATGGTGGGCTCCATCGGCCGCATCAACCAGCAGAACCTGCGCACCGGCCGCCTCAGCGACGACGAGTGGAGCCGCCTGAGCGAAACCGTTGAGAAGCTGCGCACGGCCAACGTCTTCATCGACGAAACGCCGGGGCTCTCCCCCAACGAGCTGCGTGCCCGTGCACGACGCCTGGCGCGTCAGTTCGGCGGCACACTGGGCCTGATCATCATCGACTACCTGCAGCTGATGAGCGGCTCTGGAGGCAACGAAGAAAACCGCGCCACCGTGATCGGTGAAATCTCGCGGGGCTTGAAGGCCCTCGCCAAAGAACTGCAATGCCCGGTGATCGCGCTGTCGCAGCTCAACCGTTCGGTTGAAACCCGCCCGGACAAGCGCCCCATGATGTCCGACTTGCGCGAATCCGGTGCCATCGAACAGGATGCCGACGTCATCATGTTCATCTACCGCGACGAGTACTACAACAAGGAATCGAAGATTCCCGGCACGGCCGAGATCATCATCGGCAAACAGCGTAACGGCCCGGTGGGCAGCATGCACCTGGCCTTCCTGAAGGCCAACACACGGTTCGAGAACCTGGCACCGGGCACCTACGTCGGCGAAGGTGATCAGTACTGATCACAGCCCGTGACGGGCCAGCCAGGCTCGCAACTGTGGTGCAGGCAAGGCGCCCGACACCCGGTCCAGTTCCCGCCCGCCTTTGAACAACGCCAGCGTCGGGATGCTGCGAATCTGATGGCGTGCGCCGGCGTCCGGGTGGGCCTCGGTGTCCAGCTTGGCGAAGCGAACGAGGCCTGCGTAGGTGGCTGCGGCTTGTTGAAATGTGGGCGCAAACGCACGACACGGTCCGCACCAGGGAGCCCAGAAGTCCACCAGCACCGGCAAGCCGTCGCGGGTCAAGAGCCGCTGCAAACCAGCGCCATCCACAGACACCGGCTCAGACGGCAGGATGGCACCACCGCAGCGGCCGCAACTGGGGCCATCGTGCAATCTTGCCGTCGGAACGCGGTTGATGGCCTGACAGTGCGGGCAGACCAGTTCCAATGATTCGCTCATGAGACCCTCCTGATACCCCAGGTGGTTTCTGGTGGTCAGATTTCAAGAGTACAAAGCAAAGCCCGCTGGGTGTGAACACCGAGCGGGCTTTGTGTCGGCGGCCAGCGCGTCAGCTGGCCATCACCGAGCGTTCAGTCATCGCTGCCGCCAAATGCGGTGAATAAGTGCAGCAAAGACGAGAAGATGTTGTAAACATCAAGGTACACCGCCAAGGTGGCCGTGATGTAGTTGGTCTCGCCACCATCGATGATGCGCTTGAGATCGTAGAGCAAATAAGCCGAAAACACGACCGCCACCAGCGCAGAAATGGTCAGAGACAGCGCGGGGATCTGCAGGAAGATGTTGGCCACGATGGCGGCCAGGATGACCAGCATGCCCACGAACAGCATCTTGCCCATGCCCGACAGATCACGTTTGATGCTGCCGGCCAGGGTGGCCATGGCCGCAAAAATGACAGCGGTGGTGCCAAACGCCAGGGTGATGATCTGGGTGCCGTTGGACAGGCTGGTGACGTAGCCCAGCATGCGAGACAGCATCAGCCCCATGAAAAAGGTGAAGCCCAATAGCAGCGCCACGCCAATGCCGGAGTTCTTGAACTTCTCGATGGCAAAAAAGAAGCCGAACGCCACGCCCATGAACACCATCAGGCCAATCAGTGGCTTGCCGGCAAAGAACGTGAAGCCCATGGCCATGCCCAGCCACGCCCCCAGCACGGTGGGCACCATCGACAAGGCCAACAGGGCGTAAGTGTTGCGCAGCACACGTTGTCGTGCCTGTGCGCCCAAGGCATTGCCATAAACCGCTTCAACGGTTCGCATGGATTGGTTCATGTGTCCTCCATTGTTTCAATCAGTGAGGTGATTTTAGGGGAATTCGGTCAGAAGGGCACGGCCATGAGGCCCATCAGGTTTTTATGGCCTGCCGTGTGCCCCTTGCCGCATGCTCTCATACAGGCAAATCGCGGCGGCGGCGGCCACATTGAGCGACTCCTCGCCCCCTGGCTGAGGAATGCGTACCTGCCATTCGCAACGCGCCAGCACCTCGGGTGCCACGCCCTGCCCCTCGTGCCCAAACACCCACGCACACGGAGTCGGCAGGGTCAAAGAAGTCAGCGTGTGGGGGGTTTGCAAGCTGGTGGCCACGCAGGCAAGCTGCAAGGCCACCAAATCGTCCGGCAAGGCCTGCTCGACCAGGTGCAAGCCAAAATGCGCGCCCATGCCCGCACGCAGCACCTTGGCCGACCACAGGGCGGCCGTGCCCTTGAGCGCCAACACCTGGCGCACGCCCATGGCCGCCGCTGTGCGCAGGATGCTGCCCACATTGCCGGCATCCTGAACGCGGTCCAGCACCACCGTCGGCACCCCCGGGCGCACCCCCGAGCTGGCACCACTGTGATCTGAGTGTATCGACACCAAGGACGTCAGAAAGCCAATCCGCGCCGGGGTGTCCAGTCCGCTGAAATGTCGCCACAGCGCATCAGGAACCACCACCACCTCGTCAGCCCTGCACGCCAGTTGGGTCAGGTGAATCGCATGAGGGTCAGCGGTCTGAGCGCGCCCATGTTCGCCCAACCAGACACTTTCAGCGATCACCGCCCGCCCAAGGCAACGACCTCTCTCACGCGCCGCAAGGCCCAGATGGTCGCCCTCCAGCCACACCTGCCCCAGCTTGCGGTAGGCGGTGGCGTCCTGGCTCAGTTTACGGATGAGCTGGATCAGGGCGTTATCGCGCGAGCTGATCGACAGCACGCGGCGAGGTGCAGAGGACGTCTGACCGGTCATGCGCCTCCCCTGGTCAGCGACGGGGCTGGCACCAGCCCGAGCGCCACCTTGACCGGTCCGAAACTGCGCCGATGCTCAGGCGTTGCGCCGTGTTGGGTCAATGCGGCCAGATGCTCGGCAGTGGGGTAGCCCTTGTGGCTGTCAAAACCGTGGTGAGGGTAGCGAATGTGCAGCGCATCACACAAGCGATCACGGTGCACCTTGGCCAGGATCGAGGCTGCGGAAATGGCCTGCACTTTCGAGTCGCCCTTGACGATGGCCTCTGCAGGGATGGTCAGCGGGGGGACACGGTTGCCGTCCACCTGGACCAGGGCGGGCTTGAGACGCAAGCCCTCCACGGCACGGCGCATGGCCAGCATGGTGGCGTGCAAGATGTTGAGCCGGTCAATTTCTTCTACGCTGGCTTCGGCGATGCAGCAGCACAAGGCCTTGGCCCGGATCTCATCAAACAAGCGTTCTCGCGCCTTGGCGCTGAGCTTTTTGGAGTCTGCCAGCCCTGCGATGGGTTGCTGGTCGTCCAGGATCACCGCAGCAGCCACCACGGGGCCGGCCAATGGCCCACGACCGGCTTCATCCACACCAGCCAGCAGGCCCACGGTGGGCACCGGCATCAGCAGGTCCAGTTGCACGGGTGCGCCCGCCAGCATGGGAGAGGCCTGATCAACGCGGCGCTTCGAGAACTTGGGCGATGGCATCGCAAGCGGTGCGGGCCGTGTCCCGCCTCAAGGTGTGATGAAGTTCAAGAAAACACTGCGAGACCCGCTCACAGCGCGCGGGGTCATCCAGCCAGGCCAAGGTATCGGCCGCCAGTTGCGCAGGGTTGGCATCATCCTGCAATCGCTCGGGCACCACAAAGTCTCGCAACAGGATGTTGGGCAACCCCACCCACGGCAGGTAGCCCATGCGTTTCATGAGCTGCCAGCTCAGGCCCGCGAGCTTGTAGGCAATCACCATCGGGCGCTTGAACAGTGCGGCCTCCAGCGTGGCCGTACCGCTGGCAATCAAGGTCACATCGCAGGCAGCCAGCGCCTCGTGGGACTGACCGTCCAGCAAGGTGATGGGCGCTTGGGGTGCATGCAGACGCACCAGCGGCTCCACCATGTGACGCAAGCCCGGCACCACAGGCAGCACAAAGCGCACATCCGGACGCTGGCGGGCCATCAGGGCCACGGCCTGCAAAAAGGCCGGCGCGATGAACCGAATCTCGCCACCTCGGCTGCCAGGCAACACCGCCACCAGCGGGGTGCCTTCAGCCATCCCCAGGGCCTGACGGGATTGCGCGCGTGGCACCTCCAGCGGGATGGTGTCGGCCAAGGGATGGCCCACGAACGTGGCGGCAATGCCATGGTCGTGATAGATCTGCGGCTCAAACGGGAACAGGCAGAGCATGTGATCCACCGAGCGGTGAATCTTGTGGATGCGCCCGCCCCGCCAAGCCCAGATCGAGGGACTGACGAAGTGCACCGTCTTGATGCCTTGCGCCTTCAGGCGGGCTTCCAGCCCCAGGTTGAAGTCTGGCGCGTCCACGCCAATGAACACGTCTGGCCGATGCGCCAGAAGGCGATCGCCCAGCTGTCTGCGAATGCCCCAGATTTCACGGAATCGCCGCAGCACCTCGAGGTTGAAGCCATGCACGGCCAGCTTCTGATAGGGCCACGCCGCGTCGAAGCCATGCTCCGCCATCCGGGGGCCACCGATGCCGGCCGAGGTCAACCCTGGCCAGCGCGACCGCAAACCGCCAAGCAGCAACCCGGCCAGCAGGTCACCAGAGGTTTCTCCGGCCACCATGGCCACATGAGGCACCTTGTCAGGCATGCCGCTCTTTCAGCAAAATCATCGTGGCTGCGGGTGCCATCGGTCAACGCACGATACCGCGCTGGGCTTGAGCCAGAAAATCCAGCATCATGTCGACGTCAGGCGCAGCCTCGGGCACCTGGCCTTTGAGGGCCTCGATCTCTTTGCTTGCGGCATCCAGCGTCAGGCCCTTGCGGTACAACAGCTTGTACATCTGCTTGAGCACGGTCAGCCGCTGCGAGGTGTAACCCTTGCGGCGCGGCCCCTCCTGGTGAACATTCTGGGCTTGCGCGGGATTGCCGGCAGCCATCACGAACGGTGGCAGGTCTTGTGACAAGCGCGTCTGAAAGCCGCACATGGCGAAATCACCAATGCGCACGAACTGGTGCACCCCGCTCATGCCGCCGATCAGGGTGTGATGGCCCACCAACACATGCCCGGCAAACTGCACGCCATTGGCGATCACGTTATCGTCTCCAATGACGCAATCGTGGGCCACATGCACATAGGCCATGATCCAGTTGTCATTGCCGATCTGCGTCAACCCCTTGTCTTGAACCGTGCCCGTGTTGAAGGTGGTGAACTCGCGGATGGTGTTGCCATTACCAATGATCAACTGCGTGGGCTCGCCCTTGTATTTCTTGTCCTGCGGGTCGGCACCCAGCGACGCGAATTGATAGATGCGATTGTGGGCACCGATCGTGGTGTGGCCTTCGATCGTGCAGTGGGCGCCAACGGTGGTGCCTTCGCCGATGCGCACATGGGGGCCGATGGTGGTGAACGGCCCCACGCTGACCGAATCATGCAGCTCGGCATGGGGGTCCACAAGTGCCGTGGGGTGGATCTGGGCCATGGGCTCAGCTCACCTTGCGCACGGTGCACATCAACTGGGCAGACACCGCCAGCTCTTCGCCCACGAGCGCCTGGGCATTGAACTTGTAAATGCCCGCCTTGTTCCGGTCCATCTGGACGTCCAGGAACAGCTGATCGCCAGGCTCCACAGGGCGCTTGAACCGTGCACCATCGATGCCCACAAAGTAGTACACCGAGTTTTCATCCACACCCTTACCCATGGACTCGAACGCCAGCAGAGCGGCGGCCTGGGCCAGGGCCTCCAGCATCAACACACCCGGCATCACCGGGCGGTTGGGGAAGTGCCCCTGGAAAAACGGCTCGTTGATGGTGACGTTCTTGAGCGCCCGAATGCGCACGTCAGGCACGACTTCCAGCACCCGATCGACCAGCAGGAAAGGATAGCGGTGCGGCAACTTGGCCAGAATCTTGTGGATGTCCATTACTTCTTCACTTCTTTCTCAAGGGCCCGGATGCGGTCGCGCAGCGCATGAAGCTGGCGCAAGGTGGCCGCATTCTTTTCCCATGAGGCATTGTCGTCAAAGGGGAAGGCCCCGCTGTACAAACCCGGCTTGAGCACCGAGCGCGAAATCAAGGTACCGGATGAGACATGAACATGATCGGCCAGCGTCAAATGCCCCAGGATCATGCCGGCACCGCCCACGGTGCAATGTTTGCCGATGCGTGCACTGCCGGCCACTCCCACACAGCCTGCCATGGCCGAATGTTCGCCAATGTGAACGTTGTGCGCAATCTGCACAAGGTTGTCGAGCTTCACGCCGTCTTCGATCACGGTGTCGTCCAGCGCGCCACGGTCCACGCAGGTGTTGGCACCCAATTCCACGTCGTTGCCAATGCGCACGGCACCCAACTGCTCAATCTTGACCCAGGTACCCTGGTGCGGCGCAAAGCCAAAGCCATCCGCCCCCACAACCACCCCGCTGTGGAAAATGCAGCGGCTGCCCACCACGCAATCAAAACCGATGGTGACATGGGCCGCCAGGCGTGTGCCTGACCCGATGCGCGCCCTCGCCCCCACCACGCTGTGCGGCCCGATGACCACGTCGTCTTCGACGATGGCCCCAGCTTCGATGACCGCCAGGGGGCCCACCGACACCCCTGCCCCCAGCACGGCCGATGCATGCACCACCGCTGAGGGGTGGATGCCTGCAGACGGACGGGGACGACATCGCGCCGCCCACCACTGGGTCAATCGGGCGAAGTACAGATACGGATCGTCGGTGACGATGGCTGCGCCGCGTTGGGCGGCTTCTTCACGCAAGGCCTCGGCCACGATGACGCACGCAGCGCGCGTCACGGCCAGTTGAGACCGATACTTGGCGCTGGACAGAAAACTGATGGCCTCGGGGCCAGCGCTCTCCAGCGGCGCGATGGACGCGATGAGCACGGCAGGATCGCCCACCAGCTCGCCCCCCAGGGCCGCCACCAACTCGCCCAGACGGGCGGGCTCCAGGGACGGCTCAGCCACCGCTGTTTGATCGTCGCGGCTCACTTGCTTTGCGCAGCATTCATCGCGCGGATCACCTTGTCGGTGATGTCCACCTTGGCGCTGACGAACACCGCCTCCTGCAGGATCAGGTCGTACTTCTCTTGCTCGAAGATTTGCCGAACCACCACATTGGCACGATCGATCAAGGCGGCAAGCTCTTCATTCTTGCGCTGGTTCATGTATTCCTGGGTTTCGCGACGCTTGCGCTGCAGCTCTCGGCCTTGCTCCAGCAACTCACGTTGCCGCTTGAGTCGCTCAGACTCGCTGAGGGTCGGCGAGTCCTTCTCAAAACGGTCGGACACGGTCTTGAGTCGGGCCTCGGCATCGACCAGCTCCTTGTCGCGGCGCAGAAACTCGGTCTCCAGCTTGGCGTGAGCGACCTTGGCCGGCGATGCATCGCGCAACACCCTGTCGAGGTTCACATAGCCGATCTTCAGCTCCTGCGCAGGAACCACCCCGCACAGGGACAATGCGAGACCCAGGACGAGCAGAATCTTGCGGAATGCACGCATCATCAGAACACCGAGCCAATCTGGAACTGGAGTCGTTGAATTCTATCTTGGTCGAAGTAGCGGATGGGCTTGCCAAAACTCAGCTTCAGCGGCCCCACGGGTGAAATCCAGCTGATGCCAACCCCGACCGATGCGCGCATCTCATCCAGGCTCACCGACTCTTTTTCGCCCCACACGTAACCGGCATCGACATAAGAGAAGAGTCGCAAGGTGCGGTCATTGCCCGCGCCCGGGAAGGGCACATAGAACTCGGAGTTCAGGTTGATGCGCTTGGAGCCCCCCACGAATGCACCTTCGATGTCGACAGGCCCAAAGGTGCTCTGCTCGAAACCGCGAACCGAACCCAGGCCACCGCCATAGAAGTTCTTGAAGACGGGGTAAGGCTTGCCAGAAAATCCCTTGCCGTAGCCCAGCTCGGCATTGAAGCCCAGGGTGTAGCGGTTGGTCAGGGGCACGTACTGCTGGAACTGGTAGTCTGCACGCCCATAGCGGGTGTCGCCGACCAGGCCCAACTCCAGGTTCACCCGCTGATAGCGACCACGCGTCGGGGCAATGAGGCTGTCACGTCCATCACGGGCCCAACCCACGGTGAGGGGCACCGACAGGCTGCGCTCACCGAAGATCAACTTGTGTTCCTGGTAGCTCACCGGCAAGCCACTGCTGCCTTTGATCGCCGTCTGCTCGACACCCAGACCAAAAAACACGGTGTCGTATTCGGTGAACGGCACACCAAAGCGCAACGCCGCGCCCGGCGTGGTGACCTCGTAATCACCGCCTTGCGTGTTCAAGGGGCGTGAGGTGCGATAGAACACGTCCACCGAGCGCGAGATGCCATCGTCGGTGAAATACGGGTCCACGGTGCTCAGCACGATGGTGCGGTTGTACTTGCTGGTGTTCAGGTCAATGCCCAGGTAGTTGCCCGTACCGAACACGTTGTCCTGTTTGATCGAAGCCGTCAACGTGAACTTCTCGGCACTGGAGAAACCCGCTCCCAGCATCAGGTTGCCGGTGGGCTTTTCCTCCACCGTGACGGTCAAGTCCACCTGGTCGACGGTACCGGGCACCTCGGCCGTGTCCACCGACACCTGCTTGAAGTAGCCCAGGCGGTCCACACGGTCGCGCGACAGCTTGATCTTCTGACCGTCATACCATGCCGATTCGAACTGGCGGAACTCTCGGCGAATGACTTCATCGCGGGTGCGGGAGTTGCCGGCCACATTGATGCGGCGCACATAAACACGGCGTTGAGGCTGCGCCACCAGCACGGCCACCGCTTGACCCTTGTCACGGTTGAGCTCTGGGCGGAACTCGACACGCGCAAACGCGTAACCGAATTCGGCAAAGCGGTCCGAGAACGCACGCACGGTGGTGGCCACTTCATCGGCCTGGTACGGTTGCCCGGGACGGATCGTCACCAGCTGGCGAAACGACTCTTCCTTGCCCAGGTAGTCGCCTTCAAGACGAACGGCCGTGACGGTGTACAGCGGCCCTTCATTGACCTGGATGGCGATGGAAATGTCCTGCTTGTCCGGAGAGATGGCCACCTGGGCCGATTCGATCTTGAACTCCAGGTAACCACGGTTCAGGTAGTAGGCCTTGATCTTCTCCAGATCGGCGTTGAGCTTGGAGCGGGCGTACTGGTCAGACTTGGTGTACCACGTGAGCCATCCCCCGGTGGTCAGGTCCATCTGCGACAGCAAGGTGCCTTCAGAGAAGGCCTTGTTGCCCGTGATGCGGATGTTGTTGATCTTCGTGATCGCACCTTCGTTGACGGTGAAGGTCACGTTGACCCGATTGCGCTCGGCCGGGGTGATCGTGGTCACCACCTCCACGCCATACAGGCTGCGCGTCAGGTACTGGCGCTTAAGTTCCTGCTCGGCGCGGTCGGCCAGGGCGCGGTCAAACGGTTGGCCTTCGCCGATGCCCACATCTTTCAAGGCCTTGACCAGGGCGTCCTTGTCGAACTCCCGGGTGCCCACGAAGTCGACGTTCGAGATGACGGGCCGCTCTTCGACGACGACCACCACCACATTGCCATCCACCTGGATGCGCACGTCCTTGAACAGGCCCGTGGCAAACAAGGAGCGCAGACCGGCCGCACCCTTGTCATCGGTGTAGGTGTCGCCCACGCGAAACGGCAACGACGCAAACACGGTGCCGGCATCGGTGCGCTCCAGACCTTCGACCCGAATGTCTCGCAACACGAAGGGCTCGACAGCGAAGGCTGAGGCAAAGAGGGCCGAAGAAACAAGGGCCGCAATCAGTTTGGGCCGCAAGGAACCCACGAAACAGGAAGGCTTGTGCATGCGCAGACAGTTCAATGCACGCCAAACAGGCGTGCGAAGTCGTTATAAAGGGCCAGCGACATCATCAGGAGCATGATGGCCAGGCCGCCTCGCTGGAGCCTTTCCAGCCAAAGGTCGGACACCGGACGGCCCGTGACCGCTTCGAAAAGATGATACATGAGGTGTCCCCCGTCCAAGACCGGGAGCGGCAGCAGATTGAGCACCCCCAGACTGACGCTGACCAGGGCCAGAAAACCGATGTAGTGAACCCAACCCATCTCGGCCGTGCGACCGGCGTAGTCTGCAATGGTCAGCGGCCCACTGAGGTTCTTCAGCGAGGCCTCGCCAATCAGCATTTTGCCCAGCATCTGAAGACTCAGGACAGACACGTCCCAGGTCCGGGTCACCGCGCGCTCCAGCCCTTCCCACAGGCCATAACGCACCGTGATCATGGCCGGCGCAGAGCCGATCGCCGCCTCGATCCGGGGAATCATCTGCCCCTGAACATCCTTGAGCACCGGCTCCAGGGTGAACTGCATGAGGCGGCCACCACGCTCGATGTCCAACATGATGGGTTGTGGCTGCCCATCGGCCAGACTGGCGCGAATGACCCCGCGCAACTCTCCCGCGTCGCGCGGCGTTTGCCCATTGATGCGGATCACACGATCTCCCGCCTGCAATCCGGCCCGCTGCGCAGGCCCGCCCGACACCACCTCATCGATGAGCGGCTCGCCATAGGGGCCGGTCAGCCCCACACGGTCCAGCAAACCGGCGTCCACATCCGAAGCCGACAAGCGGCTCAAGGGCAGCCTGAGCGACACCGGTGAATGCGGCTCCTGGTCCACGCGGTCGCGACGCCCCACCTCCAGTTCCAGGTCGTGACCAGCCAGCGCAGCCTCGGTGATCAGCCATTGAAGATCAGACATGGAGCGCACCGGCGTCCAGTCCTCGGCGTCTTCCGCCTGCTGAAGCGTGCGTGCCGCCAAGACCTGCTGCCCGGCCTGCAGGCCCGCCTCATCGGCCATGGAGCCAGGCTGCGGCTGCGCCATCCAGGGGCTCAACTCCGGAACACCCACCCAGTTGACGGCGGCATACAGCACCACGGCCAACAACAGATTCGCTGCGGGTCCGGCCGCCACGATGAAGGCACGCTGGCGAACTGGCTTGCGGTTGAAGGCACGGTGCTGCTCAGACGGCGCGACCGGCCCTTCCCGTTCGTCGAGCATCTTGACGTAGCCACCCAAAGGCAGCGCCGAGATGACGAACTCCGTCTCACCGCGCATGCGGCTCCAGATGACCTGACCAAAGCCCACCGAGAAGCGATGCACTTTCACATCACAGGCGACAGCAGCCCGGTAATGGCCATATTCGTGGATCACCACCAAAACGCCGATCGTCACCAGAAATGCCAGCACGGTCATCAACATCAATCACTCCTTGCTCAGGCCAGGTGGCACGAAGGCACTCATCACGTCAGGCCTGCAACCACATCGGCTGCCGCCCTGCGGGCTCTGGCGTCAAGCGCCAACAACGCCTCCAGCGAGTGTGCCACGTCGGCCTCGGGCACGCAGTTGGCCAGGGTGTCTGCGTTCACAGCATGGATCTGATCAAAGCGGATGCGCCGGGACAAGAACGCCTCCACGGCGACTTCGTTGGCAGCATTGAGCACGCAGGTACTGCCAGCCACACCCTCCAAGGCCTCCCAGGCCAGCGCCAGGCCTGGATACCGTTGAGAACACGGCGCCTCGAAGGTGAGGCTGCCGGTTTTCGTCAGGTCCAGCAAATCAGCCCCGGATTCCATGCGCTCAGGCCAGGACAGACCATAGGCGATCGGCACGCGCATGTCGGGTGTGCCCAGTTGGGCCAGCACGGAACGGTCGCGACACACCACCATCGAGTGCACGATGCTTTGGGGGTGTAGCACGACGCGGATCTGCCGAGGCGCCAGATTGAACAACCAGCGCGCTTCGATCACCTCCAGCGCCTTGTTCATCATCGTGGCCGAGTCCACAGAAATCTTACGGCCCATCACCCAGTTGGGGTGAGCGCATGCCTCTTCGGGCGTGATGCTCGAGAACGTGGCCGGATCTCGCTGCCGGAAAGGACCACCCGACGCCGTGAGCACGATGTGGTCAATCCGCTGGGCCCAATCCTCAGGCCGCTCGGGCAGGCACTGAAAAATGGCCGAGTGTTCGCTGTCGATGGGCAGCAAGGTGGCGCCCCCTTCTGCCACCGCCGCCATGAACAGAGCGCCGCCCACCACCAGGGCCTCCTTGTTGGCGAGCAACAAACGCTTCCCGGCTTTGGCCGCGGCCAGGCAAGGCGGCAGACCCGCCGCCCCGACGATGGCACCCATGACCACATCCACATCAGGATGGGATGCCACTTGCACCAGGGCCTCCTCGCCGCACAAGACATCGGTCTGGATGCCGCAGGCCTGCAAAGCGCTGCGCAATGATGCAGCCCCGGTGGCACACGACATCACCGCAAAACGCGGCCGCCATTGCACGCACAGCTGATGCAGACTTTCCCAGCGAGTGCCGGCGGTCAAGGCAAACACCTCGAACCGTCCAGGATGACGGGACAGCACATCCAGGGTATTGCCACCGATGGAACCGGTGGCCCCCAGCACACACACTCGTTGAACACTGGTCATGGCATTGATCATCCGTGGCAGAGGGTCATGGCCGCCATCGCCAGCGGCAGCACGGGCAACAGCGCATCCACGCGGTCCAGCACACCGCCATGGCCTGGCAACAACTGGCTGCTGTCCTTGACCCCAGCCTGACGCTTGACCAGGGATTCAACCAGGTCGCCAGCCACGCTCATGGCGATCAGAACGATCAGCGCCAACACAGCACCCACTGGCCCCAGACCGGACCAGAGCCGACTGTACAGACTGGGGGAGTCTGCGAATCCGTGTCGGTCCACCAAGACCCACAGGGCGGCCACCAACAACACGGTCACGCCGCCCGCCCACACCCCTTCCCAGCTCTTGCCGGGGCTGATGGTGGGCGCCAGCTTGCGTCGGCCATAAGCGCGACCACCGAAATAGGCACCGATGTCGGCTGCCCACACGAGGCAGAACACGGACAGCAGGAAATTGAGGCCTTGGGCTCGCCCATCCACCAGCGCCAGCCAGGCCAGCACGAGAAACACCAGGCCCAGCACACGGCGCAGATCCTGGGGCACCGACATCCAATGGGCCGAGCCCCAGCGCAACATCAGGGCGGTGAAGGGAATCCACAGTGCCGCGCCCAGCCACCAGACCCACCCGGGCACCAGAAAGCCAACCGGCGCCTCACCCCAGGCATGGATGTGCGCTGACACACTGGCCATCGTCTGGCCAACATGGGCTTGCCAAACCGGCAAGCCCAGGCGATGGGCCATGAACACACCAGCGCCAACGACGGCACCTGCCAACACCCAGGCTCGCCAGCCAGGCGCCTGATTCAGGCGAGACCACTCCCACCCAGCGGCCCCCACAAACAGCAGCGTCAACAGGGCAAAAGGCCACGCCGCCTGGGCGGCCAGCGCCGGAAGCAACACGGCCACCAGAACCAGTGCGGTCAAGATACGTTGCTTGAGCATCAGCGCGGGCCCTCCGAGGCCTGGGCCTCGTTGCCCATCCCCAACGCGCCATGCCCCTGGCCAGATTCGCCGACGTCGCCAAAGCGACGCTCTCGCTGGGCGTAGTCATGCAAGGCCTTGTCCAGCGCCCTGGCATCAAAATCAGGCCACAGGCAATCGGTGAAATGAAACTCAGCGTACGCGCTCTGCCAGAGCAGGAAGTTGGACAGGCGCACCTCTCCACCAGTGCGAATGAACAAGTCAGGATCGGGCATGTCGGCCGTGGCCATGAAGCGTGACAACGTGGCCTCATCGAGTTGCTCTGGCGCCAGGCCTTGCTGCAGCGCACGACGGCAGGCCTGCAAGATGTCCCAGCGCCCGCCGTAATTGAACGCCACCGTGAGGGTCAGGCGGTCGTTGCCCGCCGTGGAGGCCTGTGCCTCCTCCAGCGCTTGACGAATGCGCTCGTTGACCGACTGCAGGTCGCCAATCACCCGGATGCGAACACCGTCTGATTTGAGCCGAGCAATGTGCTTGGACAAGGCCACCAACAACAAACTCATCAGCCCCGAGACCTCTTCTTCCGGGCGCTTCCAGTTCTCAGATGAAAACGCAAACACCGTGAGGTAGCGGATGCCCCGATCTGCGGCGGCCTGCACCACATTGACCAGCGCATCCACCCCGGCCTTGTGCCCGACGCCGCGCGGCATGAAACGCTTGCGGGCCCAACGCCCGTTGCCATCCATGACGATGGCCACGTGTCGGGGCACGACGGAGTGACGAGAGGAATCAGTGCTCATGACCGAAAGAATGCCTGGAAAACGAAACGAGGCGGTCAAGCCGCCTCGCAGGGTGCGCACATGGCACGCGATTATGACAAAGCCGGCCGATCAGACCGCCATGACCTCAGCCTCTTTGGCCTGCACCAGCTTGTCGATCTCTGCAATGGTGCGGTCGGTGAGCTTTTGCACCTCGTCTTGCGAGCGACGCTCTTCGTCTTCCGTGATCTGCTTGTCCTTCAGCAGTTTTTTGGCCTGTTCGTTGGCGTCACGTCGCAGGTTGCGGATGGCGACCTTGGCATCCTCGCCCTCGCTTCGCACCACCTTGGTGAGCTCCTTGCGGCGCTCTTCGGTCAACGGGGGCATGGGCACGCGGATGAGGTCACCCTGCGTGGCCGGATTGAGCCCCAGGTCAGACTCGCGAATGGCCTTCTCGATCTTCGCCCCCATGCCTTTTTCCCAAGGCTGAACGCTGATCGTGCGGGCGTCCATCAGCGTGACGTTGGCCACCTGGCTGATGGGCACCATCGAGCCGTAGTAGTCCACCTGCACCTGATCCAGGATGCCGGGATGGGCGCGACCCGTTCGAATCTTGCTGAGTTCGTTTTTGAACGCGTCGATCGACTTGAGCATCTTCTGCTCGGTGTTCTTTTTGATGTCTGCAATGCTCATTTCATAACTCCGTGCGGGGGGATGAAAACCTCATCCCTTCAACGTCTTCGCGCATGAACGCGCCGACAGTGGGCTCAGACGTGCACCAGCGTGCCCTCATCCTCACCCAGCACGACACGCTTGAGCGCACCCTGCTTGAAGATCGAGAATACCTTGAGCGGCAGGTTCTGATCGCGACACAGCGCAAAGGCGGTGGCATCCAGCACCTGCAGGTTCTTGATCAACGCCTCATCGAAGGTGATGGTGGCATAACGCGTGGCACCAGCATCCTTCTTGGGGTCGGCCGTGTAAACGCCATCAACCTTGGTGGCCTTCAGCATGATCTCCGCCCCGATTTCGGCGCCACGAAGCGCTGCAGCCGTGTCGGTGGTGAAGAAGGGGTTGCCCGTGCCTGCGGCAAACACGACCACCTTGCCCTCTTCCAGATACTGGAGCGCCTTGGGACGCACATAAGGCTCGACCACCTGGTCGATGCTGATGGCCGACATCACCCGCGCGGTCATGCCTTCCTGGCGCATGGTATCGGCCAAGGCCAGCGAGTTCATGACCGTGGCCAACATGCCCATGTAATCGGCCGTTGCACGGTCCATGCCCACCGATCCACCCGCCACACCACGGAAGATGTTGCCGCCGCCAATGACCACCGCCACCTGAACACCCAGCGCCGTCACTTCCTGAACCTCTCGCACGATGCGAACGATGGTGGCCCGGTTGATGCCATAAGCATCGTCGCCCATCAGGGCCTCGCCAGAGAGTTTCAGAAGAATGCGCTTGTAAGCAGCCATGACCGTGTGTCCTTTGGGTGTCGTTGTTGTATTGATCTTGTTTTGCATCCGCAGTTGCAGTGCGCGCATGAAAACCACATGCCGCATAGCACAAGGGGGCCGAAGCCCCCTTTGTTCAGCGCCGGATCACTGACCCTTGGCGGCTGCCACTGTGGCGGCCACTTCGGCGGCGAAGTCATCCTGCTTCTTCTCGATGCCCTCGCCCACCACGAACATGGTGAACGACTTGACTTCGGTGCTGGCCGACTTCAGGTACTGCTCGACGGTCTGCTTGCCATCGGCGGCCTTCACGAACACCTGGTTGAACAGCGACACTTCCTTCAGGTACTTCTGCACGGCGCCTTCGATCATCTTGGCAGCGATGTCGGCAGGCTTGCCAGACTCGGCGGCCTTGGCGGTGGCCACATTACGCTCGGTTTCGATCAGCGCGGCAGGCACGTCGGCCGACGACAGCGACACGGGCTTCATGGCGGCGATGTGCATGGCCACGTCCTTGGCGGCAACGGCATCACCATTGAACTCGACGATCACACCAATGCGCACACCGTGCAGGTAAGCGGCCAGGTTGCCGCCACCAGCGTAGCGCTTGAAACGACGGATGGACATGTTCTCGCCGATCTTGCCGATCAGGCCCTTGCGCACGTCCTCCACGGTGGGGCCAAAGCCGTCTTGCGACAGCGGCAACGAACCGATGGCATCCACATCGGCAGGGTTGTTCTTGGCCACCAGGTCAGCCACGGACTTGGCAAAAGCCAGGAAGGACTCGTTCTTGGACACGAAGTCGGTTTCGCAGTTGATTTCAACCAACGCACCGACGGCGCCGTCCACAGCGGCCGACACCACGCCTTCGGCGGTCACGCGCGAAGCGGCCTTGGAAGCCTTGCTGCCCAGCTTGACGCGCAGGATTTCTTCAGCCTTGGCCATGTCGCCACCGGCTTCGGTCAAGGCCTTCTTGCACTCCATCATCGGGGCATCGGTCTTGGCGCGCAGTTCGGACACCATGCTGGCGGTGATTGCAGACATTTCTATTCTCCGTTGAGAGGGGCGCCACCAGGCGCGCCCGAATGTTCAAATTCTGTTGAAAAAAAGGGGCTGATGCTCAGCCCCCTTCTTGATGGGTCACAGCGACTCAGGCGGCCTCGTCAACCTCGACGAATTCGTCGCCTTCAGAAGCGGCAGCCACCACTTCGTTGATGGCATTGGCCTTGCCTTCGAGGATCGCGTCAGCGACGGCCTTGGCATACAGAGCCACAGCCTTGGACGAGTCATCGTTGCCAGGGATCACGTAGTCGATGCCTTCGGGCGAGTGGTTGGTGTCGACCACGCCGATCACGGGAATGCCCAGCTTCTTGGCTTCGGCGATGGCAATCTTGTGGTAACCCACGTCGATCACGAACAGCGCGTCAGGCAGCGCACCCATGTCCTGGATGCCGCCGATGTCTTTTTCCAGCTTGTTCAGATCGCGTTGGAACAGCAGACCTTCTTTTTTCTTCAGACCGTCCAGGCCGGCTTCGACCTGAACCTGCATGTCCTTCAGCTTCTTCAGCGAGCCCTTGACCGTCTTGAAGTTGGTCAGCATGCCGCCCAGCCAACGCTGGTTCACGAAAGGCACGCCAGCGCGGCCAGCTTCTTCAGCGATGATGTCGCGAGCTTGACGCTTGGTGCCAACCATCATCACGGTGCCGCGGCGGGCCGACAGTTGCTTGATGAACTTGAGAGCTTCTTCCAGCTTGGGCTGGGTCTTCTCAAGGTTGATGATGTGGATCTTGTTGCGATGGCCGAAGATGAAGGGGGCCATCTTGGGGTTCCAGAAGCGGGTTTGGTGGCCGAAATGGACACCAGCTTCCAGCATTTCGCGCATGGACACAGACATGTGTAGCTCCAGAGGTTAGGTCTGAGAACCTGTCGTGATCACCTGCCCTTGCGTACAAGCAGGCGACACCTTGGATGACGGGTTCTGGGTTTAGAAAAATTGTTGCACTCAGGCAAACCCTGAGAATATAGCACAAAACCGCCAGTCAACCCAGGCTCAGCGCTTGGTCCTGGCGTTCTTGCGGCTCGCCGTCTTGCGTCCACCACTGGTGTCTTTGCGACGCCCACTCCCGGCAGCCGCTGCGGTCTTCGCCACCTTCGCGCCTGCACGTGACCGCGCCGCGTCGGGCGCCGCACCACCGCGCTTGACGAGGCGATCTTCTTCCCGGACATCAGCCAACTCGTCCTGGGCAGACCAGGAGCCCATGCCACCGGCCTTGGCCTTGCGCCTGGAGCCCCCACTGCGAGGCTCTTCGCCCTCTGTCACCATGCGGAAATCGATTTTTCGTGTATCAAGATCCACCCGGCTGACCTGGACCCGCACGCGCGCACCGATGCCGTAACGAATGCCACTGCGCTCCCCACGAAGCTCCTGGCGCGCCTCATCAAAACGGAAGTACTCGCCGCCCAACTCCGTCACGTGGATGAGCCCCTCGACGTACAAGCCGTCGAGCTGCACAAACAAACCAAATGAGGTGGCCGCCGTGACGGTGCCGCCATACTCTTCGCCCAGGCGCTCACGCATGAACATGCACTTCAGCCAGGCCTCCACGTCACGCGTGGCCTCGTCAGCCCGGCGCTCGTTGGCACTGCAGTGAATGCCTGCAGTTTCCCAGGCCTGCGCCTCGGCCGGCGACAACTTGCCTTTGCTGGCCTTGATGATCGCCTTGTCCAGGCCCTGAGTGACAAGCCCCTTGCCGCCCTTGCTGCCCTTGCGCACCGTGCCCACGGACGACACCACCGAGGCCGGCAACACGAGCTTGTAACGATCCTTGCCCAGCAAGGCCTTGATCACGCGATGCACCAGCAAATCCGGATAGCGACGGATGGGACTGGTGAAGTGGGTGTAAGCCTCATAGGCCAAACCAAAATGCCCGGCATTGACCGGGGTGTACACGGCCTGCTGCATGGACCGCAGCAACATGGTGTGAATCTGCGTGGCGTCGGGCCGATCTTTGGTGGCCTCGGCAATGGCCTGGAAATCACCTGGACGCGGCTCTTCGCCCAGGCTCAGCCCCAGCCCCAGCGCCTTGAGGTAGTTCTTGAGGGTTTCTCGTTTTTCAGGCGTGGGGCCTTCGTGCACCCGATAGAGCGCCGGGTGCTTGGCCCGCAGGATGAAATCCGCCGAACACACGTTGGCCGCCAGCATGCATTCCTCGATCAAGCGATGCGCCTCCGTGCGCGTGCGCGGAACGATCTTGGCAATCCGGCCATTGTCGTCACAGATGATCTGGGTTTCGGTGGTGTCGAAATCAACCGCTCCGCGGTGGGTGCGCCCCTTGAGCAAGGCCCGATACACCTCGTGGAGGTGCAACAAATGAGGCACCAGCGCCTCTCGCCTCATGGCCTCGGGTCCACGTGTATTGCCCAAAATGGCCGCCACCTCGGTGTAGGTGAATCGCGCATGTGAATACATGACCGCCGGATAGAACTGGTAGGCGTGCAATTCACCATCGTGGGTGATCACCATGTCACACACCATGCAAAGCCGCTCAACGTCAGGGTTCAATGAACACAATCCGTTGGACAGCTTCTCGGGCAGCATGGGGATGACGCGCCTGGGAAAATAGACCGACGTTGCTCGCTCATAGGCATCTCGGTCCAGTGCCGCATCGGGTCTGACGTAGTGACTGACGTCAGCGATGGCCACGATCAGGCGCCACCCGTTGGGCGCACGGGAGCGGCCGATCTTGGCGGGCTCGCAATACACCGCATCGTCAAAGTCCCGGGCATCTTCGCCATCGATCGTCACCAGCGGGACATCGGTCAAATCCACCCTGCCCCGCTTGTCGGCAGGCCGCACCTTGTCAGGCAGCTTTTCGGCCTGTGACAGCGTGTCATCGCCAAAGCGGTGCGGCACCTCGTACTTGCGCACGGCAATTTCGATTTCCATGCCGGGGTCGTCGATGTCACCCAGGACTTCGGCAATGCGCCCCACCGGCTGGGCGTGCAAGGTGGGCGCCTCGGTCAACTGGACCGACACCACCTGTCCCGGCTGCGCCCCTCCCAGTGCCTTGGGTGACACGATGACGTCCTGGCCATAACGCCGATCTTCGGGCGCCACCAGCCACATGCCGCCCTCGTGCAACAAGCGCCCGATGATGCGGGTGGATTTGCGCTCCAGGATGTCCAGCACCAGACCCTCAGGCCGCCCTTTGCGGTCGAATCGAACCACCCGCACCTTCACGCGGTCGCGGTGCATGACTGCACGCATCTCTTGTGGCGACAAAAAAACAGACGATGCACCGTCGTCGGTGACCACAAAACCGTGGCCATCGCGATGCCCCTGGACCGTGCCCACGATTTCACTCATCAGGCCCACAGAAAGATTGGATGAACTTGTCATGCTTTGTATTTTGATGCTATAGTTTTGGTCTTCGCTGATCGGGAAGATTTTTTGTCTTTCATTTGTCTTTCGCAGCGGCCGCACCACACAACAACCATTGGGCGCCAACAGACAGAAGATGGGTGCATGGTGATGGCAAGCGACTGATGCAGCGATGTGTATTTGCCCAGGTGGCGGAATTGGTAGACGCACTAGTTTCAGGTACTAGCGGGTAACTCCGTGGAGGTTCGAGTCCTCTCCTGGGCACCAAGATCGAGGCCGACAGATGTTTCATCTGTCGGCTTTTTTCGTTGCTGGCCTGCCGTGGAACCGACCTGCCGCGATAGATCATCCGCATGGCATCAGGGTACATGATTGGCAGGCTTTCCACACCAGACCCAAGGGAGAGGCTCACTTGTGGCGAGCGCCCCACATCCATGATGCCGAACACCAACAGGCCGCCCGAATGCCGATCTTCAGAAAAATCATGCTATAGTTGCGATCTTGGTTGATGCAGCGCACAGCTGAAAAGCAAACAAAGCATCGACCTGACAAGTACCTGCCCAGGTGGCGGAATTGGTAGACGCACTAGTTTCAGGTACTAGCGGGTAACTCCGTGGAGGTTCGAGTCCTCTCCTGGGCACCAATAAAAAGCCGACAGATTTCTGAATCTGTCGGCTTTTTTCTTGGTCAACGTTGGTCAGCCAACAGGCATGCCACACCAATTCGACACAAAAAACCCGCCACGGTGGGCGGGTTGAGCTGATCAGCTTTCCTGATGCCGCTTGAGCACCACGTCCGGGCGCATGGTGTCGTACTCTTCGAACGGCTGATGAATCCAGGGGCTGGTGGGCAGCGTTTCCACAAAATACTCCGGCGTGTAGGTCGAGACCCCCTTGACCCACAAGACCGCAGAGCGCAACTCGGAAATCGCAGGCATGGCGCGCAAGCGGTCCACGACCGCACGCAGGGTCACCCCCGAATCAGCCAGGTCGTCCACCAGCAAGACCCGCCCAGCCAACTCCCCCTTGGGCATGGTGATGTACTTGGCCATGTCCAGCCGCCCCTGCAAGGTACCGCCATCGTCGCGATAAGAGCTGGTGGACATGATGCCCAACGGCTTGTCAAAAATGCGCGACAACACATCACCTGGCCGCATGCCGCCCCGAGCGAGACACAGGATCTGATCGAACTCCCAACCGGACGCATGCACTTTGAGCGCAAGCTTCTCGATCAGGCGATGGTATTCATCCCATGAAACATAGAGGTGTTTGCCGTCGTCGGTCAGCATGTCGTGAACTCCTTCTAGCTCAAGCCTTGTAAGGGTGGCGCAGCAAGATCGTGTGATCGCGGTCCGGCCCCGTGGAAACCATGTCGATGGGGGCGCCAATGAAGGCCTGCACACGCTCCAGGTAAGCGCGCGCGTTGGCAGGCAGTTGATCCCACTCGGTCAGACCGAATGTGGTGCCCTCCCAGCCGGGAAATGACTCGTAAATGGGCTCGCAGGCCACGATGTCATCGGCATCCAGAGGCAAGATGTCGACGCGCTCGCCGCGCAGCATGTAGCCAGTGCACACCTTGATCTCTGTCAGGCCGTCCAGCACATCCAGCTTGGTCAGGCAGATGCCAGAGATGCCATTGATCAGGACCGAACGCTTCAGCGCTGCGGCATCCAGCCAACCGCAGCGACGCGCGCGCCCCGTGACGGTGCCGCGCTCTTGCCCCACCGTAGACAGGTGGTGCCCGACGGTACCCGGCGTGTCCCAGTCCAGCTCGGTCGGGAACGGTCCGCTGCCCACACGGGTGGTGTAGGCCTTGGTGATGCCAAGGATGTAGTGCAACTTGTCAGGACCGACACCAGAGCCTGCCGCGGCGTTACCCGCCACGCAGTTGGACGAGGTGACGTAGGGATAGGTGCCGTGATCGATGTCGAGCAAGGTGCCCTGAGCGCCCTCAAACAGCACGCTGCCGCCGGCCACGTTGTGCGCATGGATGCGCACACCCACGTCGGCCAGCATGGGCAGGATCTCCTGGGCCGCAGTCATGGCCTGGTCGTAAATGGGCTGGAACTCCAGCGTGTTGGATTTGAGGTACCCGGACAAGGCGAAGTTGTGCAACTCCAGCAGTTCGGCCAGCTTCTTGGCGAAGCGCTCGGGGTGCTTCAGATCCTGCACGCGCAAAGCGCGACGGGCCACCTTGTCTTCATAAGCCGGGCCAATGCCCTTGCCTGTGGTGCCGATCTTGCCGCTGCCACTGGACTCGCGCAGGGCCTCGCGGGCCTTGTCAACCTCCACGTGGAACGGAAGGATCAGCGGGCAAGACTCGCTGATGTAAAGGCGCGAGCGAACATTCAGGCCCGCCTCTTCCAGGCGCTTGATCTCGGACAGCAAGTGAGTCGGGTCCACCACCACACCGTTGCCGATGTAGCAGGCCACACCTTCGCGCATGATGCCCGAGGGAATCAACTGCAGCGCCGTCTTTTTGCCATTGATGACCAGTGTGTGGCCAGCGTTGTGACCGCCCTGAAAACGGACCACAGCCGCTGCGTGGTCCGTCAACCAATCGACGACCTTGCCCTTGCCTTCGTCACCCCACTGGGTACCGACGACCACCACGTTACGGGCTGCAGGATTGCCGGCGCGCGCCGACGCTTGATTGCTATGCATGACAGATTCCTGTTTCGAGATCGCACCCGTGCGCTCAAAGCGCACGCAGCGTCCAACGTCCATCGACCAAGGCGAGCTCACGGTCGCAGTCGAATTCCTGGACGTCATGTTCATGTCCGGGCAGCACGCACACCACCGTGTGCCCCTGCCCTCTCAGTTCGCGCACGGCCTGCCGCAAAGCGACATCCTGCCCCCACGGCGCCCGGATGGCATGGCGAACGGCCAGCCCCACACGGGAGGCCAGCAAATCCGCCAACAGCTTGAGGTCCAGGCTGAAGCCAACCGCCGGACGACGGCGCCCAAACACGGCCCCCACCTCGTCATAGCGACCACCGCGCACGAGGGCATCGGCGTGACCTGCGCCATAAATGGCAAAGCGGGTGCCGCTGTAGTAGGCATAACCGCTCAGGTCTGAGAGGTCATAACCCACTGTCAGTTGGTCATGCCCCTGTCGCAGCGACATCGCCAGAGACTGGAGGCTGGCCAGCGCCGTGGTCACCAGCGGGTGCTGGGGCAGCGTCGCACGCGCCCGCTCGATGACTTCATCACCGCCATACAGTGAGGTGAGCATCACCAGGGTCTCGGCGGCGTGAGGCACCTTGGCCAAGCCAGGCAGGTTGCGGGCCAGCTCACGAAGCACGGCCACATCTTTGGCCGTGAGCGCAGCAACCACCGCCTCACGAGCGGCCTTGTCGAGTTGAACCCCCAGGCCTTCAAGCACACCGTCCACCAGACGGACATCGGCCAGGTCCATCACCAGACCGTGACCCAGCTCACTGCCCTGAAGACCCTGGAGGGCCAGTTCGGCCACCTCCAGATCGGCCTCCAGGCCACCGTGTCCATAGATTTCTGCGCCCAGCTGCAAAGGCTCGCGGCTGGCATGGGGACTGCCCGGGCGGGTGTGCAACACCGGCCCGCAATAGCACAGCCGGGTCACCGCCTCGCGGTTCAACAGGTGTGCATCAATGCGGGCCACCTGCGGGGTGATGTCGGCGCGCAAGCCCAAGGTTCGACCACTGAGTTGATCGACCAGCTTGAATGTCTTCAGGTCCAGCGCGTGACCCGTGCCAGACAACAGAGATTCGATGTGCTCGAGCATGGGGGGCATGACCAGCTCGTAGCCATAGCTGCGCGCAGCGTCAAGCCACACACGGCGCAACTCCTCCACACGGCGAGCTTGCGCAGGCAAAACATCAGCGATGTGCTCTGGCAATAGCCAAGCAGACGACATAGGGAAAACGGGTGGGGGTTAAAACCGCCATTCTACCGGCGGAATGCAAGGCTCGGGACTGAAATGCACCCCGAGCGGCAAGTGGGCGTCAGCCCTTGCGGACAGCGTGTCAGGTGGTCATCAACCACAAGATCAGCAGCCCCAGGCACATGCTGAACAAGCCAACGGAGCGCAACTGACCGTCCTCCAGCTTGAGAATCTGCTCAAACATTTTGCGCCAGCCAGCAGGGTTCAGGGCAGGCATCAAACCTTCGAGCACGAGGAACAAGCCCAGTGCCATCCACAGCGCATCATTCACAGCTTGCAGCCTTGACAGGGACCCAAGGATGGGCGACTCGCGGGGCTGCGGCAGGCACACCAGACTGCCGCCAGCCCCACGCCAGCACCCTCATCGAGCGGTGGCACCGCCCCGCATGGTCTTGAAGAAATCGCTGGAAGGGTCCAGAACCATCACGTCCGACTTGTTGCGGAAGGACATCCGGTAGGCATCCAGGCTGCGGTAGAACTGAGCGAACTGAGGATCACGACCAAACGCCTCAGAGTAGAGGGCTGAGGCCTTGGCGTCACCGTCACCCTTGATCTTCTGTGCATCACGGTAGGCCTCGGCCACGATGATTTCTCGCTGGCGGTCGGCATCGGCGCGGATCTTTTCGCCTTCTGCTGCCCCGGTCGAGCGCAGTTCGTTGGCCACGCGCTTACGCTCGGACTCCATGCGGCGATAGACCGCATCAGTGATCTGCGCGGAGAAGTCAACACGGCGAATGCGCACATCGATGATCTCGATACCGAAGTTTTTGGCATCGTCCGCAAGACGAGCCAGCACGCCCTGCATGACGCGCTCACGATCGGTGGCCAACACGGCCGACACGGTTCGCCGGGTCACCTCTTCGTTCAGCGCGGCCTGCACGATGGGCGACAGGCGAAGCTCCGCGTTCCGGATGTCCACCCCGTTGTTTCGGATGAACTGACGCGGCTCGGTGATGCGCCACTTGATCAGCCAGTCCATGACCAGGCTCTTCTTCTCGGCGGTGAAGATGGGGCGGGGGTCAGGACTGTCCAGCGTCTGGATGCGACGATCCAGGTAGACGACGTTCTGAAAGGGTGCGGGCGCCTTCCATTTCAGTCCGGGCTCGCTGATCACGTCCTTGATTTCACCCAAGGCATACAGCACGGCAAATTGCCGCTGGTCCACCACAAAGAGGGTTGAAGAGGCGAACACCAGCAACAGCAGGGCGCCCACCAGAAAGGTTCCAATGCGATTCATGGTCTAGTTCCTTGCAGCGCGGTGTTCAACGGACGTCGCGGTCGCGACTGCGGCTGCCGTCACGAGAACGCGCATCGGGCACCACCGGCGCCGTAGAGCTCGGCAGCGAAGACATGCCGTCATTGCCTGCGGGCGCTTGCGTCGGCGCCGGCGCACCGGCGGACTGCATCAACTTGTCCAGCGGCAGGTACAAGAGGTTGTTACCCTGCCGAGAATCCACCAGCACCTTGCTGACATTGCTGTAGATCTGTTGCATCGCGTCGATGTAGAGGCGGTCTCGCGTCACACCCGGGGCTTTTTGGTACTCGGCCAACACCGACTTGAAGCGCTGCGAATCACCCTCTGCCTGAGCCACCACACGTGCGGCATAACCAGCGGCCTCTTCGCGCAAGCGCGCTGCGGTGCCCTGGGCCTTGGGGATCACCTCGTTGGCGTAGGCCTGGCCTTCATTCTTGAGGCGCTCGCGGTCAGCGCCGGCCTTGAAGGCGTCGTCGAACGCCGCCTGCACCTGTTCTGGGGCCTGCACGCTTTGCACGTTCACGTTAGAGATCAGCACGCCCGCCTTGATCTTGTTGACCTGGGCTTGAATCGATTTGACGAGCTCGGTGGCGATGGCGTCGCGCTGCTCATACAACACGGAGTCCATGGTGCTGGTGCCAACGATTTCTCGCACCGCAGACTCGGCTGCCTGCAACACGGCCTCGTCGGGGCTGCGGTTCTCGAACAGGTAATCCCGGGCGTCGCTGAGCCGGTACTGCACGGTGAAGCGAATGTCCACGATGTTTTCGTCGCGGGTCAGCATGAAGCTGTCGCGCAGCCCCGTGCTTTGAACCACCGAGTTGTTGCCCACCTCCACCGATCGCAGTTGGGTGAGGTTGACGACCTCGTGCTGCTGGAATGGGTAAGGCGCACGCCAGCGAAGACCTGCCTCCACCGTGTGGCTGAAGCGCCCGAACGTGAGCACCACGCCCTGCTGCCCTTCCTGAACGATGAAGATGCCGCTTCCAGCCCACACCAGCGCCACCAGCCCCACCACCACCCCGATGCCGATGCCGGCACTGCGCGGATCGGGGCTCATGCTGCCGCCAGGCCCCTGATCTTGACCGCCGCCGCCATCACGCCCGGAAAACACGCCACTGAGCTTGCGATTGAAATCACGCCACAACTCATCGAGATCGGGCGGGCCGTCGTTGCGGTTGTTGTAAATGGCTTGCCCGGTCTGCAACGGATCGCGCCCGACCCGCAAGGCGTCGGTCACCTTCCAGGCCAGCCGACGCATCACACTCAAGGACAACTGGGCCGCCAAAGCCACCACATGCAGGGCTTTGGGCAGCGGCGGCACCGACCGCCGGTTTTCAGCTTGAGAAGACAGGTTCATGTTCGGATGGGAGGTTGAAGGACACCAGCCTCCGGGCTGGTCAGGACATCTGTGGCATTGTGCCTGTCAAAACGCGGATCTCGCGCTTGAGGGGACATCTCCGCACGACTCAAACGGTCTACGGCCCAATCGGCAATGACCTGCCTCAAGGTATCAAGCCCCTGCCCGTCACGGGCACTGACAAAGACACGAGGCACCTCATCACGGCTGGGCAATTCGTAGCTGTCTTGCACATGCAAGGGGCGCTGGCACTCGGGCAGCAAGTCCACCTTGTTGAACACCAGCACCTGAGGCACCTGCCCGGCGCCGATCTCATTGAGCACCCGCAGCACTTCGGACAGTTGCTCCTCCAGCACGGGGCTGGCGGCATCGACCACGTGCAACAGCACATCGGCCTCGGCAGCTTCTTGCAAGGTGGCTTCGAACGATTCAACAAGGGTGTGCGGCAGATCGCGGATGAACCCCACGGTATCCGACACCGTGATGCTGCGCCCCACTTCGGCGACATAAAGCTGGCGCGTGGTGGTGTCCAGCGTGGCAAACAACTGGTCGGCGGCGTAACTCGACGCCTTGGTCAAGGCATTGAACAGGGTGGACTTGCCCGCGTTGGTGTAGCCAACGAGTGACACCCTGAACGTGCCCGCACGCTCGCGAGAGCGCCGTTGGGTATTGCGTTGACGCTTGACCTTGATGAGCCGCTCTTTGAGCGACTTGATCTTCTGGTCGATCATGCGTCGGTCCAGTTCGATCTGGGTTTCGCCTGGCCCACCGCGATGCCCCACCCCGCCACGCTGACGCTCAAGGTGAGACCACCGGCGCACAAGGCGCGTAGACAGGTATTCGAGACGGGCCAGTTCGACCTGAAGCTTGCCCTCGTGACTGCGCGCTCTGGCGCCGAAAATTTCGAGGATCAATCCGATGCGGTCCAGCACTTCGACGCCCAGGTGGCGCTCCAGATTGCGCTGCTGCGCAGGCGACAACGCCTGGTCGAATATCACCGCCTGCGCCTGGTAGAGGGTCACCAGTTGCTTGATTTCGTCGGCTTTGCCCGACCCGACAAACAAGGCGGGGTCAGGTGCGCGCCGCTTGGCAGTGACGCGGGCGATGGGGGCGTCCCCCGCAGACTGGGCCAGCAACGCCAGTTCGTCCAGGGTGGGATCGAATGACGACGACGGTCCGAGGTCGACCCCCACCAGGATGACTTGGGGGGCTTGCAATCCGGTGTTCCGCGTCGTTGGAACGACCGCGGCAGCATCACCGGATTGCGAATGAGCAGTGTGTGTGGTGCTCACCCTTCGTTGGCTTCACCGGCGTGGAAGTTGACCGCACGGCCGGGCACAACGGTGGAGATGGCATGCTTGTAAACCATCTGAGTGACGGTGTTGCGCAGCAGCACCACGTATTGGTCGAAGGACTCGATGTGCCCTTGCAGCTTGATGCCATTGACCAGGTAGATGGACACTGGCACGTGCTCACGACGCAGAAGGTTCAGGAAGGGGTCTTGTAGAAGTTGCCCTTTGTTGCTCACGATATGCTCCGTGTTGAAAAGTTTCAGAGATGCCACCTTAACACAGGCGGGTGCGCCCAGGGTTTCTCCCCCTGGGATAAACGGTCAAAAAGTGTGAAGCCTCCAAGAGCGGCTTCAGTTTTTGTCGTCGAAGGGGTTGTGCCCGGACTTCATCTCGATGCGCAAGGGCGTCCCCTGCAGCTTGAAGTGCTCGCGGAAGCGGCTTTCGAGGTACCGTTTGTAGGCGTCCGTGACGTGCTCCAGCGCGTTGCCATGGATCACGATGATGGGCGGGTTTTGTCCGCCCTGGTGGGCATAGCGCAACTTGGGGCGCACGACGCCGGCACGCTTGGGTTGCTGATAGGCCACCGCCTCGGACAACAATCGGGTCAAGACAGGCGTCGGCATCTTGCGCGTGGCAGACGACCAGGCATCGCCCAGCGCTTTCCACAGCGGCCCCAGACCCTGACGCTTGATGGCCGAGATGTGCAGCACCTGGGCGAACTTCAGGAAGGACAGACGGTGCTCGATGGAGCGCTGCAGCATCTCACGTTGATAGCTGTCAACCGCATCCCACTTGTTGACCGCCACCACCACGGCACGTCCGGTTTCGTGGATGTAGCCTGCGATGTGCGCATCTTGCTCGGTGATGCCCTGGGTGGCGTCCACCAGCAGCAGAACCACGTGAGCATCGGAGATGGCCTGGAGTGTCTTGACCACCGAGAATTTCTCGATGGCCTCAAAAACCTTGCCTTTGCGCCTGAGGCCGGCGGTGTCGATGAGTTCGTAACGCTGTCCTTGCCGCTCAAACGGCACGGTGATGGCGTCACGGGTGGTGCCAGGCAGGTCAAACGCCACCAGGCGCTCTTCGCCCAGCCACGTGTTGATCAGGGTGGACTTGCCCACGTTGGGTCGGCCAGCAACGGCCAGCCGGATGGGGCGCTCAGCACTGCCATCGGCCAGGTCATCGTCTTCTTCGGGCTCGGGGATGTCCTCCAGCGCCAACTCCAGCAGGCTGCGCATACCCTGGCCGTGGGCGGCCGAAACCGCCAGGGGCTCGCCGATCCCCAGTTCGTGGAACTCGGCCAACTGAGGCGCCTCTTGCATGCCTTCTGCTTTGTTGGCAACCAGCAGGACCTTCTTGCGAGAAGCGCGCAGGTAGTTGGCGATGTCATGGTCCTGCGCTGACAGGCCCAGCCGCGCATCCACCACGAACATGACGACGTCGGCCTCCGCCACGGCCTGCCGTGTCTGCTTGGCCATTTCCTGAAAAATGCCGGACTTGCAATCAGGCTCGAAGCCCCCGGTATCGATCACGATGAACTCGCGCTGCCCCTGCCGACCTTCACCGTAGTGACGATCACGCGTCAGCCCGGCGAAATCAGCCACGATGGCATCGCGGCTCTTGGTCAGCCGGTTGAAAAGGGTCGACTTGCCGACGTTCGGGCGCCCGACCAGCGCGATGACAGGTTTCATGAGTCCTTCAGCAGCCCCTCAGGGCATCAATTCAAACGCAGGGCCAGCATGGAGCCCTTGCGTGTGGCCACCAAGAGCATGTCCCGGTGGACCAGTGGAGCACCCGCAAGTGGCGCATCGAGCTCATAACGAGCCACCGTGCGCCCATCCTCCAGCGACAGCACGTGCAGATAGCCTTGATCGTCTGCGGCGGCCACATGGCTGCCCCACATCACAGGCGTGGACAGCCCGCGTCGTGCAAAGCGGTCAACACGCCATTGCAACTGACCGTTCTCCATGGTCCATGCCGACAAACGGTCGGCCCCATCGGCGCCAACCACCATGCGCTCATCGGCGGCCACACCGCGGATGCCCGACTGAGGACGAGACCAGCGAACCGAGCCGCGATTGAGCTCGAGGCAGGCCACAGACAGCTGGAAGGTGCGAACACAGGCTTCGTCATCGGCACGTGCCAGCGGGCCGACAAGGTCGGCCAGCCGCTCGACCTCGTTGGTGCCACGAGGCGTGCCCACGTTCACATCAAAGCGCACTGTGCCGCGCGTGGGGTCGAGGCCCACCAGGCGCGATCCTTGGCCAACGAGCAAGGTGTCACGGAACGCAGCCAGTATGCCGCGCGTGGCCAGTGCCAGGGTGTCACCGCCCGGCCGCTGGTACTGCCACAGCCACCGCCCGTCCACGGCGTCATACGCCCGGACCTGGCGGTCCAGCATCATGATGAACACCCGCTCGCCAGCCACCAAGGGCGGCGTCGTGACGCGCCCCGGCAAAGGCTGACGCCACAGCAGTTTGCCCTGGTCGAGCACCAGCAGTTCATTGGCTTCGGACACCACGGCCGCGCGACGTCCATCGGTGCCCACACCGGCAGAGATGGACGCACCAAGTGCAGCACGCCAGCGCTCGGCACCGGTCATGGCGTCCCATGCCACCACCTCGCCGCGGTCACTGGTCAGGGCCACGGTGTTGTCGATCAGCACGGGGGTGAGATCGGCCGAGGTGGAGTCAACTCGCTGCTGCCACACCACGCTGACACGCGCTGAAGGCTGAAAGCTTTCAAGCTTGGCCGGCTCAGGTTTGCTGGAGCCACAGGCTGTCAGCACCAGGGTGGCCCCCGCCAAGGACACCGCCCAACCACCAAAACGCGCCCACGACGCTCGCTGCTTGTGCATCATCTGTGGCTCCGATCAGGACGCGGCCGGTGGGACAGGACTCGATTGGGGCGCATGGCCCAGCGCGGTCAGCTTGCCTTCAATCAGGCGCCGGTATTCGACCGTGGGATCCATGGCTTGCCACGCAGCCTGGTAGGCCTTCACCGCTTCATCGGTTTTGCCTTGTGCTTGCAGGATATCGCCTCGGCGGTCATCGGCCAGGGCGGTGAACTCGTCCGGCAACTTGGCCTCCAGGGTCTTGAGGGCTTCGTCGTGCTGTTTGGCGTCCAGTTGGGCCCCTGCCAGTCGCAGCCGAGCGATGGCCACCAAGTCAGGATTCTTGCCATGGTCAACCAGCCATTGGAGGGTTTCGCGCACGCGCTCTTCCTGGGCGGATTCAACCGCCATGCGGGCGGCCAGCAAGGCGCCTTGCTCGGCATAGGTGGTTCCGGCGTACTGATCTTTCAGGTCCAGAAACGCCTGGCGTACTTTATCGGCCTGCCCGGACTGGGCCGCACGGTCCATTTCTTCGTACAGGCCGGCGGCACCCTCCGCGCGCTGTTGCTGCCAGTAGAGGTAGCCGGTCCATGCCGCGTAAGCGGCCAGCACCAGCACCAAGCCCCAGGTGATCAGGTTGCCGTATTGCTTCCAGAAATGCTTGACCTGGTCAAGCTGCTCCTGCTGTTCTGAATCGAAAGTGGCCATGTGCGCTTGCCTTGCGGCGTGTGAGTTCAATGACTGAAGTGACGATTATGACTGCGTGGCAGCCTTGAGGTCGTCGGCCCAGGTGGTCAGCGACGACAGATCTTGGGCAACTTGCTGCCCCCCGTCCCGCAGCGGTTTGATGGTCACTTGCCCTTGGGCCAGCTCGTCGGGGCCAAACACCAAGGCGAAACGGGCGCCACTGGCGTCCGCCTTTTTGAACTGTGACTTGACGCTGGGGGGACCGTCCTTGCCCAGGGGGTGTTGCTGAACGCACACGCCTGCATCGCGCAGGTTCTCCAATGTCTGGAGCACTTGCGCCATGGGCGCACCTGCCATGACCACGGCATAGGCATCGGGGGCCACAGAGGGCGAGGACGCACCGACCTCCTGCAGCAGCAGCAACAGGCGCTCCATGCCCAGACCCCAGCCCACGGCGGGGGCGGGCTTGCCCCCCAGCTGTTCGATGAGCCCGTCATACCGACCACCGCCACAGACCGTGCCCTGAGCACCCAGGCGGTCGGTGACCCACTCGAACACCGTGAGGTTGTAGTAGTCCATGCCCCGAACGAGTCGGGGATTGATTTCGTAAGGCACCCCCACGGCATCCAGTGCATCACGCACCGCACGCAGGTGCGTCACAGATTCGTCGCCCAGAAAATCCATCAGCTTGGGCGCGGCCTCCACGATGGCCTGCATCGCCGGGTTCTTGGTGTCCAGGATGCGCAGTGGATTGCTGTGCAAACGCCTTCTTGCGTCGTCATCGAGTTGGTCTGCATGGGCCTCCAGATGACGGATGAGCGCCTCGCGATGGGCCAGGCGCTCAGCAGGCTGTCCCAGGCTGTTGAGCTGCAAACACACGTCTTTGCCCACGGCCAGCCCGAGGTCTCGCCACAGCGCTGCGGTCATGAGGATGACTTCCGCATCCACATCAGGTCCCGGAAAACCCAGGACTTCGGCCCCCACCTGATGGAACTGCCGATACCGACCTTTCTGAGGCCGCTCATGGCGGAACATGGGGCCGATGTAATAAAGACGCCGCCCACCTTCGTAGAGAAAGTTGTGCTCGTTCATGGCACGAACCACGCCTGCAGTGCCCTCGGGCCGCAAGGTGAGTCGATCGCCATTGAGGCTGTCCTCGAATGAGTACATCTCTTTTTCGACGATGTCGGTGACCTCACCCAGGCCGCGCACAAACAAGGCCGTGGGTTCAACGATGGGCGTGCGAACATTGTGGTAACCGTAGCGACGCATGAGGCGGCGCACGGTGTCTTCCAGCCACTCCCACCGCGCCGAATCGGGCGGCAGGATGTCGTTCATGCCTTTGATGGCCTTGAGTTGTTCTGCCATGGAATAGATAGGCCTGTTCAGGCTGCAGAAGAAGTCGATGCTGCGCCGAAGCGGCGCTCGATGTAGTTTTCCACCACGGCCTGGAATTCGGCCGCAATGCCCTCCCCACGCAGCGTCATGGCCTTTTCGCCATCAATGAACACGGGGGCGGCAGGTGCTTCACCGGTGCCTGGCAAGCTGATGCCGATGTCAGCGTGCTTGCTTTCTCCGGGGCCATTGACGATGCAGCCCATCACGGCCACTTTGAGGCCTTCAACACCAGGGTATTGCGCACGCCAGACCGGCATTTGGGCGCGCAGAAAATCGTCAATCTGTTTGGCCAGCTCCTGGAACGTGGTGCTGGTGGTGCGGCCGCAGCCCGGGCAGGCCGTGACGCTGGGCACGAAGGCACGCAAGCCCAGCGCCTGCAGGATCTCGAGCGCCACGACGACCTCCTGGGTGCGGGCCTCGCCAGGTTGTGGTGTCAGCGACACCCGAATGGTGTCGCCAATGCCCTCCTGCAACAGGATGGACAGCGCCGTGGCCGAAGCGACCGTGCCCTTGGTGCCCATGCCAGCCTCGGTCAACCCCAGGTGCAGCGGGTGACGACAACGGCGAGCCAGTGCCCGGTAAACCGAGATCAGATCCTGCACGCCGCTGACCTTGCAAGACAAGATGACCTGCTCAGGCGCCATGCCCAGCTCACACGCCATGCGAGCCGACTCCAGGGCAGAAGTCACCAACGCCTGATACATGACCTGTTTGGTGTCCCAGGGCTGCGCGCGCCGGCCGTTTTCGTCCATGAGGCTGGACATGAGTTCCTGGTCCAGGCTGCCCCAGTTGACACCGATGCGCACCACCTTGTCATGGCGCAGCGCAGCTTCGATCATCTGCGCAAATTGCCTGTCCTTCTTGTCGCCTTTGCCCACGTTGCCAGGGTTGATGCGGTACTTGGACAGGGCTTCGGCACAGGCCGGATGATCGGTCAGCAGTCGGTGGCCGTTGTAGTGAAAATCGCCGACCAGCGGCACGTCAATGCCCATGCGATCAAGTTGATCGCGGATGTGTGGCACCGCCTCGGCCGCCTCAGGCGTGTTGACGGTGATGCGCACCATCTCGGAGCCAGCCAGCGCCAGCTCCTTGACCTGAATGGCCGTCCCGATCACGTCCACGGTGTCGGTGTTGGTCATGGACTGCACGCGCACAGGCGCGTCGCCGCCCACCGTGACCACGCGACTGCCCCAGACCACACGGGCCTGCAGTGCCCGGCGGGGTTCGGGCGATGCGACTTCGATCAGATCAGCAGACATGTTCACTCGCTTCGAGGCAAGGTCAAACGGGCCACATTGTTGCGCACATGCGGCGCCAGATCGGTCACCTGGCCCGCCACGATGACGCGCACGCCCTCGGCATTGCCAATGACGGCCTCGATGGGAGGCGCGCCCATGAGGTCCACGGTTTCGCCAGCGGCCATCAGGCGTGAGAAGAGCTTGCGTCCGCCCTGTGTCTCGGTCAACTCGACCCAACTCGGCTGGGTGGCTTCCAGGCGAACCGACACTTCCGAGAGTGACCCAGCCTCAGCCACCGTCTCGGCCATCTGGACGACCACCGGGACGACCGGCTGAACGACGGTCGACACGACCGGCTCGCTGGCTGCCAGTGGCGCTTGAACATTCTGGGGCAGCGCGCTCGCCGTGGGGGTGATCGCAGCCGTCACGGCTGGCGCTGGTGGCACCACGATGGTCTGCACCGGCGACGATGACGTCACCGTTGAATCGGACGTCCACCAGGCCGCTGGCCCTTCCCATGCCTCAGGCCACCACCAGACCAGCACGGCGGCCAACAAAATGCACAGGGGCCAGAACCACTTTCGCTTGAGCAAATCCGAGACGCCACTGCCCACGCCTCGAACCGAGAACAAGGCGGTGGCACCGGGCTGGGGCAAGGGCTGATTCAGCGGCGCGTGTTCATCATGCAGGCGCGCCGGCTGTGCCGGCGGCAACGCCGCCATCACCGGGGACGGGTCCATGCGCAGGGTTCGGCACACGGTCTGTGCCAGCGCACGCGTGAAATTGGCATCGCCCAGGGCCGTCAGGTCGCCGGCTTCCAGCGCCTGGATCTTGGCGGGCACCACCTTGATGATCGACGACAAAACCTCAATGGAGAGCCCTTGGCGCTCTCGCTCCACACGCAACTGCTCACCGGCGCTGCGCTGCGACTCGTCTTGCTGACGCAATGCAGTGAATCCGGCCTCAGTCATCGAAACGCCCCAACTCGAAAGCGGTTGTTTCCCGGGCATTCGGGAAGCGACTGCGCATCTGAGCACCCAGTTCGTTGCGCGCCTCCAGGTTCCCCAGTCGGTGTTCGATCCGGGCCGCCAGCCACAGAGACTCTGCCGTCACCTGCTCTTGCACATTGTTGACGCGTCGGATGTAGAACCGGGCACGATCAAGTTCACCGCGGCGCAGCAGCACCGACGCGAGGTTGTACGCGGTGGCTGGGTTGGCCGTGTTGATCTCGTAAGCGCTCAGCAAGGATTTTTCTGCCTCGGCAAACAGCCCCGCCCTCATCTGACAAACGCCTCGGGCCAGCCAGGTGCGGCTGGCATCCATGCTCTGGGGAAACCTCAGGGCGCGCTCAAACAGACCATCCGCCTCTGCGAATCGGCTCTGGTTGCACAAAAACCAGGCGTAGTTGTGCATCACGCTGCCGTTGCTGGGCTCCAGGTCCAGGGCCTGTCGATACGCCGATTCAGCACGTCCGGCGTCACCCAGCGCGTCGTAAATCAGCGCCCGCATTTCATGCGTCGCCGCCAGGCGCGGATCAATGGACTCGGCTTGCTTGACTTCGTCAAGCGCGGTTGTGAACTGGCCCTTGGCGTAATAGGTGGCGGCCAACTCAAGTCGAATGCGGGCACGACGCCTGACTTCCGAGTCGTCTGAGGCGGTGGGCAAATCAGCGCGCGGCGTGTAGCGCACCTGGTTGCTGTTCATGGACGCAGAGGAGGCGCCGCCTTCCACAGGCACCTGCACGCACGCTGCCAACGCCAGGATGGACAGCAACAAACCGCTCAGCGTGAAGGTGCGAAAAAGCGACGAGATCATGCGCAGTCTCCTTTGTTGTGGGTACACACATCCGCTGCCTGCCGGCAACACGGGCATCAAACCGTCCGGTCACCCTTGGTCGGCCGACGGACGACACTGACAGGCATGATGACAGGCTCACGGCGCAAGCGCGTGTGAACCTTGGTGCGGTCTTGCACCTCGCCTGCCAGCTGACCGCATGCGGCATCGATGTCGTCACCACGGGTCTTGCGCACCGTGGTGACAATGCCTGCATCCTGAAGCATGCGGGCAAAGGCCTGCACCCTGGGCATCGCCGAGCGATGAAGCCCCGACTGCGGAAACGGATTGAAAGGAATCAGATTGAACTTGCACGGGATGCGACCCTTGACGAGGGCGATGAGTTCCCGGGCGTGCTCATCGCTGTCGTTGACACCATCCAGCATGCAGTACTCGAAGGTGATGAAGTCGCGCGGCGCCGCACTGAGGTAGGACAAACAGGCCTGCATCAACTCCTGAATGGGGTACTTTTTGTTGATGGGCACCAAAGCGTCGCGCAAGACATCGTTGGGCGCGTGCAGGGACACCGCCAATGCGACAGGACAATCCTGCTGCAAGCGCTCGATCATGGGCACGACACCTGAGGTGGAAACCGTGACCCGGCGCCGAGACAAGCCATACCCATGGTCATCGAGCATGGTGCGCAAGGCCGGCACGAGTTGGGCGTAGTTCTGCAATGGCTCGCCCATGCCCATCATCACGACGTTGCTGATGACTCGATCTGAAGTGCCCAGCCGCTTGCGCAAGGCGTGCTCTGCAAACCACAACTGCGCGATGATTTCACCGGTGCTGAGGTTTCGACTGAAGCCTTGGTGGCCTGTCGAACAAAACCGGCAGCCCACGGCACAGCCTGCCTGAGAGGAGATGCACAAGGTGGCGCGGTCGTCTTCGGGGATGTACACCGACTCGACAGCGTTGCCATCGCCCACATCGAACAACCATTTGATGGTGCCATCAGACGAAACGTGCTCGCTGATGGGCTTGAGTCCCTCGATGACCGCGCTGCCTTGCAGCTTGGCACGAAGGGACTTGGCCAGATCGGACATCTGATCGAAATCAGAAGCGCCTTTCTGGTGAATCCAGCGAAAGAGCTGCGTGGCGCGAAAGCGCTTTTCACCCAGCTGCTCGCAGTAGGCGGTCAGCCCGTCGAGGTCGAAGTCGAGCAGGTTGACCGCACTCATGGATACAACAGCCTCAGGCCGCGCTCAGCGGCTGTAGACGTTCATGCCGGGGAAGAAGAATGCCACTTCCACGGCTGCGGTTTCAGGAGCGTCCGAACCATGAACGGCGTTGGCGTCGATGGAATCGGCGAAATCGGCGCGGATGGTGCCGGGAGCAGCCTTCTTGGGATCGGTGGCGCCCATCAGGTCGCGGTTCTTGGCGATGGCGCCTTCACCTTCCAGCACCTGCACGAACACCGGACCGGAGACCATGAAGTCCACCAGGTCCTTGAAGAAGGGGCGCTCTTTGTGCACAGCGTAGAACTGCTCGGCTTCTGCGCGCGACAGTTGCACCAGCTTGCCGGCGACAACCTTCAGGCCGGCGCCTTCAAAGCGGGCGATGATCTGGCCGATGACGTTCTTGGCAACGGCGTCGGGCTTGATGATGGACAGGGTGCGTTCGATGGCCATTCTTGTTTCTCCGAAATATTCAATAAGGTGCCGTCAGGCTTGACAAAACCCAGCATTGTACTGTGTCGGGATGACGCCTGAGACGGCCTCATCCCTTCAACGATCAGAAATGATCAGCGGCGCCCACGACGGCCACCGCCGCCGCTGCCACCACCGCCACCGCTGTTCCCGCCCCCCTGACCACGGCGGCCGCCGCCACCGCCAAAGTAGGCATCGGCACCGATATAGCCAACCGATGTCTGCATGGGATCGGGTTGGCGCGGACCTTTCTGCTTGCCACCAGCAGCGCTGCGCTGAGCAGCCCCCTCGTGATCAGGGCGCCCGAACCCGGAGACGATGCGCTTGGAGCCCTTGACGAAGCGACGGTCAAAGGTTTGCTCCAGCGGGTTGGGAATGCGACCGATGTTGTCGATGTCGTCATCATCGAACTCATCGCGGGGTGCGGCGCGCTCGCGCTCCACCGGAGGGCGACCGGCCTTGTGCTGTCCAGGCTGGCCCTGCTGAGGCCCACGCCCCTGCCCGCCTTGTGGCCCGCGACCTTGCCCCTGGGCCTGACGTTCTTGACGGTCCTGACGATCTTGTGGCTTGGCGCCCTTGCCACCAGGCTTGCCCTTGCCGCCGCGCCCCTGCTCGTGGCGATCCACGCCAACCAGCGCCTTGATCGCACGCACATCGGACTCACCCAATTCAACCCAGACGCCCCGACGCAATCCGCGCGGCAGCACGATGGCGCCATAGCGAACGCGGATCAGCCGGCTCACGGTCAGCCCGACCGTGTCAAACAACTTGCGCACCTCGCGGTTGCGACCTTCCATGATGACCACGCGGTACCACTGGTTGACACCCTCGCCCAGACCGTTCGAGATCGAGGTGAAGGAGGCGGGCTGGCCATCGATCTCGACGCCATCGAGCAAGCGTTGACGCGACGCGTCGTCCAGGGTGCCCAGCACCCGAACCGCGTACTCGCGCTCGACCCCGAAACGCGGATGCATCAACTGGTTGGCCAATTCGCCCGAGGTGGTGAACAACAACAGCCCTTCGGTGTTGAGGTCCAGCCGACCCACAGACATCCACTTGCCGTGCTGCAGCCTGGGAAGGTTGCGGAAAACGGTGGGGCGCCCTTCCGGATCGTCACGTGTCACCACCTCGCCCACTGGCTTGTGGTACGCCAGGATGCGTGCTGGCGGAGGCGTGATCCGCGCGCGGATCGGCTTGCCGTCCAGCTTGATGCGGTCGCCAAAGGAAACCCGTTGTCCGATGTGCGCGACCTGGTCATTGACCTCAATGCGGCCGTCTTCGATCATCTTTTCGATGTCGCGTCGAGAGCCCACACCCGACTGGGCCAGCACTTTTTGAAGCTTGGGCGCATCCGGCTCTGGCCGCAAAACGCGCTTGTAGGCTTCAGATTCCTGCACGACCTCGGCTTCCTGCTCACGGTCGAAATCACCCGTCAGCAGCACCTGGACCATCTCTTCGGCCTGTTGGGCGGCCATCGCCGCTCGACGCGGCCCCACCCCGGGCTCTGGCTCGGCCATGACATCAGCATGGTCGTCGGCACTGGCCTCGACATTGGCGTCGGCACTGGCCTCAGCAGCAACAGGCTTCTGCTCAGCCAAATCCGACTGCCCTGCGTCGGCTGCGGCCACCACCACATCCTGCGTCGCGGCCTCAGCCGCCGTGGCCAGCGGCGCATCGGCGACCACTGCCGGCGCCTTGCGGCGGCTGCGGGCAGCAGGCTTGGGCACCACCTCGGCCACCGCAGCCTCGTCAACTGCAGTCGCCTCCGCCGCCACCGTGGCGGCGACCTCGGCCTCTGCTGGCACCACGTCGTCAGCCTTGCGGCGACGGGTCGTCTTGCGTGCAGGCTTGAGCGCCTCCTCGGCCCCGGCAGGCGCTGGCTCCACCACCGGAGACGCGGCGCGCGGCCGGCGGGCGCGCGGTTTGGCGGGGCTGGAGGCTTCGGCCTCGACGGGCACGGCGCCCGGGGTATCAGGATCTTGCATAGGCTCTTGCTCTTGACTCATGGCGCAATCTGCGCCGACTCGGCGCGGGGAGGTTCTTCGGTGGCGCCAGGCGCGAGCCCGGCAACGTCTTGGGGTGAAGGGGCCTCGTCTTGCGCAGAGGCATCGAGGTCTTCGTCAGCCCGCCCATCAAGGGCGAGCGTCTCGTCCAGCCCAGGCAAGGAGGCCTGCCCCAACGGCAGCCCTTCCAGCGTGGGCAACTGGGCCAGAGACGACAGGCCCAGGTCATCCAGAAACTGGCGCGTGGTCGCCAGCAAGGCTGGCCTGCCAGGCGCCTCGCGGTGACCAATCACTTCAATCCAGCCGCGATCTTCCAGTTGCTTGATGATGTGAGAGCTGACCGTCACACCACGGATGTCTTCAATGTCACCGCGGGTGACCGGCTGTTTGTACGCAATGATCGCCAGCGTCTCCATGGTGGCCCGGGAGTAGCGCGGCGGCTTTTCAGGATGAAGGCGGTCCAGGTGCGCCTGCACATCGCCACAGGTCTGGAACCGCCATCCGGTGGCCACCTCAACCAAGGCCACACCGCGCCCCTGCCACGATTCCTGAAGGCCACCCAGCAAGGCGATGATCGCGTCGGTCGACAGCGCGCCGTCGAACAACTGCTTCATGTCACGCACCGACATGGGCTGGTGCGCGCACAACAAGGCCGCCTCCAGAATGCGCCGTGCTTCCTGATCGCTGGGAAGGTCCATCGTCATCAACTGCGTGGTGCTGCGCCGCCTTGGCTGCGCTCGATACCCACTCCATCCATACGGGTTGAATGCATGGGTGCACGGCCATGCTGCCTGTGCACCGCGGTCGCTGCCCACAGACGGGCGCGCCGAAAAAATCAATCAAACGTTCGGGGCCGGGCTCCTGCGCCTCACGCGCGTGCCGGGCATGGCTCTGGAGATGTGCCAGATCGCACTGCAGTGCGAATCTTCAACACCGCCTACCTTGGTGAGCAGCCCGGCTGTGCTCGACGCGCAACATGGCTTTTCACTGGAGACATTATGCACCAGAAGCCGACCAGGATGAAAAATCTGGCGCCACCCAGCCGAGCGCGGCAAAAAATGCCGCCATGTCCTCGGGCAGGGGCGCCGTGAACACGCACTCGCTGCCCGTCATCGGGTGCCTGAATGACAGGCGTGCGGCGTGCAAGGCCTGCCGCGTCAACCCATGCAGAGGGCGCCCGCCGTAGGTGGCATCCCCCACCAGCGGGCACCCCTGGTGAGCCAGGTGCACCCTGATCTGATGGGTGCGCCCTGTGTGCAAAATGCACCGGACGGCCGACACCGACCCTTCGCCGTCCGATCCACCTGCCACCGCCACCGGGAGCACATCCGTTTGCGCCGGCTTGCCCTGGCTCACCACCGCCATGCGAACGCGAGACACCGGATCACGCCCGACCGGAGCGTCAATGTGGCGCGCCCTGCTCCATTCACCATGGGCAATCGCCAGGTACTGCCTGCTGACGGTTCGCTCGGCAATGGCCTGGGTGAGGGCATGCATGGCTTCCCATGACTTGGCCACCACCATGAGGCCGCTGGTGTCCTTGTCAAGGCGGTGAACGATCCCAGCGCGGGGCAAGGCCGAGGCCCCTGCATGGTGGGCCAGCAGTCCGTTCATCAGCGTGCCTTGCCAGTGCCCTGCCGCCGGGTGCACCACCAGTCCGGCCGGCTTGTTGATCACCAGCAGGTGGGCGTCTTCATGAAGCACCTCCAGCGGCATGGCCTCTGGCTTGAACGACTGACTTTGGGCTGTGGGACGAACATGGATGCCGAGCATCTGCCCAGGCAGAACCTTTTTGGAGGGAGACGTCACGGGAACGTCGTCCAGCGTCACGGCGCCGTCCTCGATCAGGGTCTGCAAGTGGCTGCGGGAGTGCTCTGGCACCAGGTCTGCCAGCAAGCGGTCCAGCCGCTTGCCCCGGTGCGCAGGCATGAGCTCCCAGCGCCGGATGTCGGGGGCGGCCAACAGGCCTGCCGCCGCCTGCCCCTGGTCTGCCAGGGCTTCGGACGCCTCATCAGGCACATCGTCCAGCAGGTCCACGGCCTCATTGAGGTCGCCGATGTCGCCAGCGGCGTCGGTGCGAACATCAGACGCAAGGAGCTTCGTGGGGGGGGTTCTCGTGGCCATGCAGGCTTGCTTCTATATACTGCGCTTTCCAGCGCTCGTCGGCGAGCCGTCCTGTAGACCCGATCGCCCTAAACAACGTGAAACTGTTCAAGAAAACATCTTGCCACCCACTGACTGGGCGGCATGCCATGCGGATGGCCGCAGCGGCCTTGTGTGTGAGCCTGGCGGCATGCGGCACCGCGCCGCGGGACGAATACGCCAACATTCAGCCTGAAAAATTGTACGCGGACGCCCGCGACGAAATGACTGAAGGCAACTTTGAGACCGCGATCAAGCAACTGGAGCGGGTGGAAGCCCGTGCATCTGGCACCTTGTTGTCTCAGCAGGCCCAGATCGATCTGGCGTATGCCTACTACAAGACCGGGGAAAAGGCCCAGGCGCTGGCCAAGCTGGAGCGCTTCATGCGGCTGCACCCCACGAGCCCGGCCCTGGACTACGCCCTGTACCTGCAAGGCCTGATCAATTTCAATGAAGACCTCGGCTTGTTCGGGCGCCTGTCCCGGCAGGATTTGTCCGAGCGCGATCAACAAGCGTCCAAAGACGCCTATGAGTCGTTCCGCCAGCTCATCGAACGCTTCCCTCAGTCTCGCTATGCCGAAGACGCCCGACTGCGCATGAATCACATCGTCAATTCGCTGGCGGCTGGCGAAGTGCACGTGGCGCGTTACTACTATCGGCGCGGGGCCTACCTGGCTGCCGCCAACCGGGCGCAGCAGGCCGTGGTCGACTACCAGCAGTCGCCGGCGGTTGAAGAGGCGCTTTCGCTCATGGCGCGAAGCTATGATCAGTTGGGCTTGACCGAGCTGCGTGATGGCGCCCTGCGCGTGCTGCGTCAGAGCTTTCCAGGCAGCCGCTTCCTGACCCAGACCGCCTCGGCCGATACAACGCCCAACGCCGACACCGGCGGCAACACAGAAGCTGCCCCCAAGCCTTGGTGGCAGCTCTGGTGAGCCTGGGCGCTCAGTCGGCGCCAGCGCCTCCGGACGCAAATCCTGTCAAACGCCCCTGGTCGTGAACATCCGGCCCCAGGGGTGGCACGTCCACGGGCTCCTCGGCAGGCACCATGTCAGATGATGGCAGGTCCGGGTCCAGCCCCATCTGGCGGATCTTGTGGATGAACCGCCGAGACCGGTCGTACGGAAATACATCGTGCACATAGCCGTCCAGGATCCGGTCCTTGTATTGCTGCCAGAAGGCGGGCTCAAGCAGGTCGGCGTGGTGCTGCATGAAGATGCCTCTCACGCGTGGATCCCCGAGCAGGAAGGGACCGAACGTCTCCGGAAAGACATCTCGGGGCCCGACGGTGTACCAGATCTCGCCTGACATCTCTTCTTCCTCATTGCGCGGCTCGGGCACCTTGCGGAAGTTGCAATCGGTGATGTATTCGATTTCGTCGTAGTCGTAGAACACGACCTTGCCGTTGCGCGTGACGCCGAAGTTCTTCCACAGCATGTCGCCGGGGAAAATGTTGGCGGCCACCAGGTCTTTCAGGGCATTGCCGTACTCGATGACGGCATGCTCAAGCGCCTCACCTTCGGCCTCCTGAATGTAAATGTTCAGAGGCACCATGCGACGTTCGATGTAGAGGTGCTTGAGCACCAGCACCTGACCGTCCTCATCCTCCTCGATCACGCTGGGCGAAAACTTCTGCAACTCGGCGATCAATTCGTCGTCGAATCGATCGCGGGGAAAGGCCACGTTCGTGAACTCCAGGGAATCGGCCATGCGCCCCACGCGGTCGTGCTGTTTCACGAGCTGGTACTTGCTCATGATGAGCTCGCGGGTGGTCTCCTTTTGTGGAGGAAAGTAATCCTTGATGACCTTGAACACGAACGGATAAGACGGCAGGTCAAACACCAGCATGACCATGCCCTTGATGCCTGGAGCGATGCGGAACTTGTCGCTGGAGTGCCGCAGATGGAAAAGAAAGTCACGGTAGAACAGGTTCTTGCCGTGCTTTTGCAGGCCAATGGCGCTGTACAGCTCGCTGCGGGGACGGCGCGGCATCAGGCTGCGCAGAAACTGCACATACGCCGAGGGCACGAGCATGTCCACCATGAAATAGGCTCGGGCAAAGCTGAACAGGGCCAACAGGTCATCCTCGCCGAACAAGGCGGCATCGATGTAGAGCTGGTTGCGGGCATTGTGCAAAATCGGGATGGCAAACGGCAAACTGCGGAAACCGTTGACCAGTTTGCCCACGATGTAGGCACCCTTGTTGCGGTAGAACAGCGATGACAGCACCTGGATCTGGAAGTTGGTGCGCAAGCGAACGTTGCCCACCTCTTCCAGCAGCGCGTCGTAAACGAACCCGATGTCGCGATCGAGATCAACAAACGGCACCTGCAGGTCATAGCTTTGCACGACCGTCTTGATGGTCTCGCGCAGGTTTTCTCTCGTGGGGTAATACGCCCGGAAGGTGCTGCCGCCCTGCCCGTCGTCATCGTCGATGTATTCGGTGGACACCGCCGGCCGCACGAAGATGAAATCGTTGCGGTAATACTTGCGATGCAAGATCTGGATGGTCACCGAATTGAAGAACGTCTCGGCCAGCTCAGGCTGCCGATGGCCCGTGAGCAAGCCGATGTACAGCAGCTTGACCTGATGCCACACGGCCATGGGCAAGGTGCTGGCGCCGTGGTCGGACTCCAGCCGCTCGACCGCCTCGTCGACCCGCAGGTCATAGAACTCGATGCGGGCCCGCTGGGCCGTCTGCTGCCCCACCCAGTCTGCCTGCTCAAAGCGACGCTTGGACTGCGCAGTGGTTTCACTGAAAATTCGGTAATGCCGATCAAAACCGTCGAGCAAGGCCCGAGCGATATCGAATACGCGGGGATCGGTGATCTGTTGCGGAAACATGCGATGGGCTCCGAATGACAATGGCGGCGCAGTTCGGCCTGGGGTCAAGACTGGTGGCGCTGTCGAAGCCCGTCGAGGGCGGCCTGATACGCGGGCGCCACCTCTTCCGCCGAACGGACCGACATGCGCAAGTCCTTGATCAGCCCATTATGCAAGCCGTATACCCAGCCATGGACACGCACCTCCTGGCCGCGGGCCCAGGCGTCCTGCACCACCGTGGTGTGGCAAACGTTTCGGCATTGCTCCAGCACATTGAGTTCGCACAAGGCATCGAGGCGCGCCGACCCTTCGGAGGGCAATTCGTCCAGCCAGCCCCGATGCTGATGGTGAACATCCTGAACATGGCGCAACCAGTTGTCTGCGATGCCCACCCTGCGATTGACCATGGCGGCATGCACGCCGCTGCAGCCATAGTGGCCCACGACAATGATGTGCTTGACCTTCAAGGAATCGATGGCGAACTGCATCACCGACAAGCAGTTGAGGTCAGAGTGCACCACCACATTGGCCACGTTGCGATGCACAAACAGCTCGCCCGGCAACAGCCCCACGATCTCGTTGGCTGGCACACGGCTGTCGCTGCAGCCGATCCAGAGGTACTCTGGCGATTGCTGCTGCTGCAGGCGAGTGAAAAACCCGGGGCTGCGTTGCTCTATGTCGTGCGCCCAGGCGCGGTTTTTCTCAAACAATGCGTCGATCTTCATGCAGCCAGTGTAGACAAGCTGCGGGCCTGATCCGCCCCCACCCTGCGCGAATTGCACAGTCGTGCACAATCCAAACCATCATGTCCACATCATCAGCTCACCCCACACTGAGCTACCCCTGGGGCGATCACCGCCCGTCGACAGGCAGCTTCACCACACTTTTGCCTGGCCTGCACTGGGTGCGCATGCCCTTGCCTTTTGCGCTCAACCACATCAACCTCTGGGTGCTCGATGACGACCTGGATGGCCAAGTCGGACTGTCAGTGGTGGACTCTGGCGTGGCCACCGAAGAGATACGCGCCGCCTGGGAAGCCCTGTGGTCCACAGCGTGGACACCACAGCCGCTGCTGCGCATGGTGGTCACGCACATGCACCCCGACCATGTCGGCAACGCCCATTGGTTGATGGAAAACTTTGGCCGCAGCCAGGGTGCGCAGTTCTGGATGAGCGCCACCGATCACCTCGCTGCCTTACTGGCCTGCAAGGAAACCACCGGCTATGGCGGTGTTCGGGCGTCTGCGCACTTTGCAGCGCACGGTCTGGCAGACCCCCAGGCCCTGAGCAAGATACAGGCGCGAGGCGACTATTACGCATCCATGGTGCCGGACGTCCCACGCAGCTTTCACCGACTCATGGATGGTCACGTCTTGCGCATGGGTGGTCGTCAATGGCGATGCCTGAGCGGCCATGGACACAGCCCGGAACACATCTCGCTGTATGACGAACGCGATGGCGTGCTGATCTCTGGTGACATGCTGTTGCCCACCATCTCGACCAATGTCAGCGTGGTTGACATGGAGCCAGAGGCTGATCCTCTGGGGCTGTTTCTCCGCTCTTTGGAGCGCATGCGGGATCTGCCACCTGACACATTGGCCCTGCCCTCGCATGGCCTGCCCTTTCGGGGCATCCACGCCCGGATCAATGCCTTGCAGGCTCATCACGCCGAGCGATTGACCGATGTGGTCACGCACGCCAGGCAGGCCCCGGTGTGTGCAGCGGATCTTTTGCCGGTGTTGTTCAAGCGTCCGCTGGACCTGCACCAGACCACATTCGCCATGGGCGAGGCCCTGGCTCACCTGAACCACCTGTGGCTCAAGGGCGAACTGAGACGCGAACGCGACGATCAGGGCGTGTGGCGATTCACTGCGGCACGCTAAGGCGTCGCAGGCTCTGCCGCGGCTCGTCGTAGTCGGGCAAGACAGAACGCACCACTTCCCAGAATCGCAGGCTGTGGTTCATTTCGCGGAGGTGCGCCAGTTCATGGGTCACGACATAGTCAACGATGTCCTGACTGAAATGAACCAGGCTCCAGTGAAGGCGAATGGATCCGTCGGCACTGGCACTGCCCCAACGGGTACGCGCTGACGAGAGGCTGATGCGCGTGACGGTCACGCCCAGGCGCTGCGCAAAATGAGCAACCCGGGCTGCAAAGATGTGGCGGGCTTCACGCTGCAGCCACGCATGCACCTGGTCTTTCACCTGGGCGGGTGTGGCTTGCGGCCCCAAACCCACCAGCAGGTTGCGCTCATCGGCGGACAAGGCCACGCCATTCAAGTCGGGCTGCAAAACCAATCGGCGGGGCTGACCCAAGAACGGCACCAGGCCACCGTCCACCCACTCAATGCGAGCCTGTGCCTCGCGTTGCACTCGTTCGCGCTGCTCCAGCAGCTTCTTGCACAGCCATTGTTCTTTGGATCTGAGCGCGGCCTCCACATCCGCGACGCTGACCCAGCGAGGTGCCCGAACGCTCAGACCTTCGGGCCCGACCACCATGCCAATGCTCCGCCGGTGGGCCCGCTTGAACTCATAGGCGATGATGGCCTTTCCCAGACGGATCTCTCGATCGGCCAGCGGGTGGCGAAAGCAAGGCAGCGTGCACACGGAAGGTTCATGATGGCCCGCCACATCCAGCGGTACCGCTGCAGATCGACCGTCGGTCGGGGCAGCGGATGTGGGCACCTCGGAGCGCGGAGCCGGCGCGGGGTCATCGCCCCACAGCGACAGCTGAATCGGCTCCAGGGGCGTCAATTGAGCTCTCCAAGCTCGCCCATGTGGGTGGCCACCGGGCTGTCTTCGCCGTGGATCTGCCGCTCTCTGAGCACCAGAAAATCAGCAAAAGAAGACAGGTCCGGGTGAATGGTGAGGTCGGGAACCCGACGCCGCAAATCCTGAAGCTCGGCCTCGCTCATGGTGGCAGCCTGTCCGGTGCGCACCAGATGGGGCTCGCAACCCACCGACTGCGCCGCCAGCACGTCACGCGGCAGGTCGCCCACCATGGGAACCCCTTGCAGGCTGACGCCGAATCGCTGCCCGATCATCTGAAACAGTCCCGGCTGCGGCTTGCGACAGGTGCACAGGTCTTCGGGCGTGTGAGGACAGAAGAACACGGCATCGACCCGACCACCCAGTCGAGCCAGCATCTGGTTCATCTTGGCGTGCATGGCATTGAGGGCCACCATGTCGAACAGCCCCCGCCCAATGCCCGACTGATTGGTGGCCACCACCACATGCCACCCGGCATGGTTGAGCCGGGCAATGGCATCCAGCGCCCCCGGCAGAGGCACCCACTCGTCGGCGGACTTGATGTAGTCCTCACGCTCGTGGTTGATGGTCCCATCTCGGTCGAGGATGACGATCTTCATGCCCTCTCCAGGGCTGGCGCTGCGCATGTGTGATCAGGCGGCCAGCCGCGCCAGATCAGCCACCCGGTTCATGGCGTCGTGCAAGACGCTCAGCAAACCCAGACGGTTGGCCTTCAGTGCAGGCTCGTCGGCGTTGACCATGACGCTGTCGAAAAATGCATCAACAGGCGCACGCAACGAGGCCAGAGCTTGCAATGACGCAGTGTAATCCCCTCGATCAAAAGCCAGCTGGGCTGAAGGGGTCACAGACTGCAGCGCTTCATACAGCGACACCTCTGCAGACTCGCGCAGCAGGGCTGCATCCACTTGAGGCTGCACCGCCTCATCGGCCTTCTTCAGGATGTTGCCCACACGCTTGTTGGCCGCGGCCAGCGCCGCCGCTTCAGGCAAGGCCACAAACGCCCTCACGGCGGCCAAGCGCCGGGGCACCTCGCCCAGCCGGGCAGGCCGCAGGGCCAAGACGGCATCGACCTCCTGCGCGGTGAACCCCTGCTCGCGCAGGGACACCGCCAAGCGGTCTGCCATGAAGCCCAGCAAGGCGTCGCTGGGGTCCACGATGAGCTCGCCGAAGGTGGCTGCCGCATCGTGGATCAGGGCTGGCAGGGACAGCGGCAAGTCCTTCTCGATCAGGATGCGAATGACGCCAAGCGCATGGCGTCGCAACGCGAACGGGTCTTTGTCGCCCGTGGGCAACTGGCCAATGCCGAACAAGCCCACCAGGGTTTCGAGCTTGTCTGCCAGAGCGACCACCGTGCCGGTGTGGTTGCGCGGCAGGCTGTCGCCGGCAAAGCGCGGCTTGTAGTGGTCTTCAATCGCGATGGCCACGCCGTCACGCAAGCCTTCATGTCGCGCGTAGTACGCGCCCATGATTCCCTGCAGTTCGGGAAACTCGCCGACCATGTCGGTCAGCAAGTCGGTCTTGGCCAGGCTGGCCGCCTGCTGGGCCTTGCTGTCCAGGACGTCGAAATGATCCTTGTCGTCCACGGTGTAGGGCACGGTGGACAGACGCAACTGGTTCACGATGGCGTGGGCAATGGCACGCACACGCTCCGAGCGCTCTGCCTGGGTGCCCAGCTTGTTGTGATAAACCACCTTGGCCAGCCCAGGCTGGCGGGACGCCAGGGTTTTTTTGCGGTCCTGGTCGTAGAAAAACTTCGCGTCGGCCAGACGAGGACGCACCACGCGCTCGTTGCCGCCAATGATGGCGCTGGGGTCTTCAGGGCAGATGTTGCTGACCACCAGGAACTGGTTTGTCAATTTGCCGGACGGCGCCAACAAGGGAAAGTACTTCTGGTTGGCCTTCATCGTCAGGATCAGGCACTCCTGGGGCACCTCCAGAAACGCGGCTTCGAACTGCCCGATGAGGACATTCGGGCGCTCCACCAGGGCCGTCACCTCGTCCAGCAAAGCCTCATCATCGATGGGGCGCAGGTCTTTACCCGCACGTGCGGCTGCGGCGTCCAGCTGGCGCACGATGTCTGCCCGACGCTCTGCAAACGACGCAATCACCGCACCCTCGCGGCTCAACTGCTCGGCATAGGTGTCTGCGGTCAGCACGATGATCTTGTCGACCTTGGCCTCAAAACGGTGTCCGCGGGTCACGCGCCCGGACTTGAGCCCCAGCGCCGACACCTGGACCTCTTCACTGCCATGCAGAGCCACGAGCCCGTGGGCAGGACGCACAAAATTGACGCTGGTCCATCCCGGCTGGAAATCACTGCCGTCGCCTTGCTCCAACTGGTAGGTCATCACCTTGGGAATGGGCAGACGCGCGAGCGCTTCATCCAATGCTTTTTGCAGCCCTTCGGCCAGCGAAGCGCCGGGCTTGACACTGTCAAGAAACAGGGCTTCAGCCTTGCCATCTGGCGCGCGCTGCAGCGTGGGCACCACCTCGGCACCCAGGCCCATGGCGCTCAGTTTTTTCAACAGCGCTGGCGTGGGCTGCCCAGCGGCATCCAGCGCCACGCCCACCGGCATGAGCTTGGTGCGAACAGCCTGATCCAGGGCGCGCCCCATCACCTCAGAAATGTGCGCGGCCAACCGGCGCGGTGACGCATACGGCGTGACGATGCTGTTTTCTTGGGCCAGCCCTTGCGCCTTCAGACTGTCGGCCAGCACCTGGGCAAAGACTTCACCGAGTTTCTTCAGGGCTTTGGGCGGCAGCTCTTCAACGAACAATTCAACCAGCAGGTTGGCGGTGTGTTGCGGGGTGGTCATGCTCAGGCCGCCTTCTTGTTGTTCAGTTGTTCGATCACTTCATCGGCCCAGGCTTTGGGCGCCATGGGGAAGCCCAGGCGGGCGCGGCTGTCCAGGTAACTGGCCGCCACACTTCGCGCCAGGTTGCGGATGCGACCGATGTAGCCAGCACGCTCGGTCACAGAGATGGCGCCACGGGCGTCCAGCAAGTTGAAGGTGTGGGCGGCCTTGAGCACCTGCTCGTAGGCCGGCAGCGCCAGTTGCTGCTCCATCAGGTACTTGGCCTGTGCTTCGTAGCTGCCGAAGGCCCCAAGCAGGAACTCGACGTTGCTGTGCTCGAAGTTGTAGGTTGATTGCTCGACTTCGTTTTGGTGGAACACATCGCCGTACTTGATGCCAGGGGCGTAAACCAGGTCATAGACGTTCTCGACGCCCTGGAGGTACATGGCCAGTCGCTCCAGACCATAGGTGATCTCGCCAGTGATGGGCTTGCAGTCGATGCCGCCCACCTGCTGGAAGTAGGTGAACTGGGTGACTTCCATGCCATTGAGCCACACCTCCCAGCCCAGGCCCCAGGCGCCCAGCGTGGGGTTCTCCCAGTCATCTTCGACAAAGCGAATGTCGTTTTTCTTGAGGTCAAAACCCAGGGCCTCAAGCGACCCGAGGTACAGCTCCAGGATGTTGGCTGGCGCAGGTTTGAGCACCACCTGATACTGGTAATAGTGCTGGAGGCGGTTGGGGTTCTCGCCATAGCGTCCATCTTTGGGACGACGGCTGGGCTGCACATACGCGGCCTTCCAGGGCTCTGGGCCCAGGGCACGCAGGAAGGTGGCGGTGTGACTGGTACCGGCCCCGACTTCCATGTCATAGGGCTGCAGCAGCGCACAGCCCTGTGCGTCCCAGTAGCTTTGGAGTCGAAGAATCAGTTGCTGGAAGGTCAGCATGGTCAGGCCTTGGTTGCCAAGGGCAACAGCAATGGGTGAATGAAGGCTCGCGGCAAATCGCCGCGTAACCCATGATTTTAGTGATGATCAAGTGCAGGGGACGAGCGGGCGCGACGGATCGGTGCCCACGCCACCAGCAAAACCAGAGAAACACCCAGGCACGCCAATGGCAGCAGCCCCCAACGCCCGGCCCACCAGGCAAACGGGGTGACGCCCGCATAACCTTGCACGCGAACACGCAAAACACCGCGGGTGTTGGCGGGCATCGCTGCACGCACCTGCCCCAGGTGATCGATCAACACCGTGGCCCCCGTGTTGGTGGAGCGCACCGTGGGGAGCTGAAATTCCAGCGACCGCATGCGGGCAATTTGCAGGTGCTGGTGGATGGCCACCGACTCACCGAACCAGGCCAAGTTGCTGACATTGACCATCAAGGTCGGTGCCGTGGCGGCATTCACGAAACGCGCGGCAATTTCTTCACCAAACAGATCTTCATAACAAATGGTAGGTGCCACGCGTTGGCCATGCACGCCAAACGAGGGCGCATTCAGCGGCCCCCGGCTGAAATCGCCCAGCGGCATGTTCATCAGGTTGACAAACCACCGAAAACCCCAGGGGATGAACTCGCCAAAAGGAACGAGGTGGTGCTTGTCATACCGATAAAACTCTTCCGCCCCACCGCCTTGGGCCGCAGGCCCGGACAGACCCACCACTGAATTGGTGTAGCCCTGTTCAAAATCGCCCAAAGGGATGCCGATCAAGGCATGCCGCTCGCCCAGAAACCCTTGACGCAGGGACGCCCAGTAGCCATCAGGCAACTGGTCTGGCAACAGCGGTATGGCGGTCTCGGGCGCCACCACCAGGTCAGCCTGGCTGCCCAACAGGGTTTGCGCATGCCAATTCAGGGCATCCCACTGACGCGCCGGGCTGAATTTTTCATCTTGCGGAATATTGCTCTGCAGCAGGTCCACCTCCAGCGGCGCTGCATGCGGCTGGGTGTGTGCGCGCACCGTCCAGCCGCCGCCCAGGGCCAGCGCCACCAAACAGCCCAGCCAGGCCAGCACCATACGGCGCTGCCGCCGTGCCGCGAGCACCAGGCCGGCCAGCAGGCCCGCCCAGACGGCGCCCATGCCATACACGCCAAGCCAGGGGGCCAGCGCCACCAAGGGGCTGTCGATCAGCCCATAACCACTGGCACCCCACGGAAAGCCCGTGAACAACCAGGCCCGCGCCAACTCGGCCAGCAGCCACAACGCGGCCCACAGCATTGCATCGGCCACCACATGGCGCCGCCGCCATCGCACCCAGGCCCATCCCGCTGCAGCAAGGTACAAAGACAAGGCCACACACAGCAGGTACACGGCCAGGGCAGACAACCATGCCGGCAGGCCGCCAAAATGGTGCAGACTGACGAACATCCAGCCGGTGGCACCCAGCAGCCAGACGGAGCCATACAGCCAGGCACGCCAGGCGCCCTGCCAGGTCGTTTCGCTGTGCACCAGGAGCCATATCAAGGCACTGAGCGCCAGACTTTGCATGAGGGCAGGAAGCCCCTGCCCCCACTGCGCCACCACGGGTGCCAGCGCACAGGCATGCACGCCGCCGGCCAGCACGGCCAGGACAGCCGCCCTCCTGTTGGTCAACGGCATGGGTTGCTCAAGACGTCAGCGTGTCGCCGTCAGACAGCGCCCGCGTGACCTTGAACCATCGAACAGCACCGCCCCGGGCCAGCATGACCGTGAAGCGCAGGCCCTGGATGTCCACCTGTTCACCACGTCTGGGCACGCGCCCCAGTTCGTGCGCCACCAGGCCGCCGATGGTGTCGAAATCTTCGGCCGGCAAGGAAGTCTCGAACACCTCATTGACCGAATCGATGGAAGCGTCGCCCGCCACGCGCTGGCTGCCATCGGCCAGCGTGAAGATGCTGGCATCGCCATCCTCGTCGTCGAATTCATCCTCGATCTCGCCAACGATTTCCTCAAGCACATCCTCAATGGTGATCAGGCCCGCCGTCTTGCCGAATTCATCAATGACGATGGCCAGATGGCTCCGGTTGGAACGGAACTCGCGCAGCAACTCATTGAGCCCCTTGGACTCGGGCACGAACAAGGGCGGACGCAACAAGGTGCGGAGATTCAATTCAGGCGCCCGCTGCAGTTTGAGCAGGTCCTTGGCCATGAGGATGCCGATGATGTTGTCACGCTGCCCCTCGAACACGGGAAAGCGTGAATGCGCGGTCTCGATCACCTGCCCCAGCAACTCGTCATAGGGGGCATCGATGTCCAGCAAATCCATGCGCTTGAACGCCACCATCACATCGCCGGCGGTCATGCCGGCCATGCGGATGACGCCTTCCAGCATCACCCTGGACTCAGGCTCGATCAGATCGCGGTGCTCTGCATCAGCCAGGGTCTTGATCAACTCGGCCGTGGAGTCAGGGCCGGGTGACAAGAACTCGACCAGACGAACAAACAGGCTGCGGGCATCCTTGGGACGGGGGGCAGACCAGGGCTGGCCGGCCTGGCGATCTGCCCGCTGCGGGCGACTAGGAGGGTGGTCGGACACGGCAGGGGTGTCGTGGTTGCAATGCCCCAAGAATAACCCAGCAGCCTGACAAAAGCTGCGCCCCCCGCAACAAGGGGTTGGCAAGGGGGCTACACTGAAGGCATGAGCATGATCCCCGTCACCATCCTCACCGGATTTCTGGGCAGCGGCAAAACCACGCTGCTCAAACGCATCCTCACCGAATCACATGGTCAACGCATCGCCGTGATCGAGAACGAATTCGGCGAAGAAAACATCGACAACGACATCCTCGTGGCCGACACGAACGAGCAAATCATCCAGATGAGCAATGGATGTGTTTGCTGCACCATCCGTGAAGACCTGCGGGCCACGCTGTCCGAGCTGGCGCACAAGCGTCGCGACGGGCAGCTTCAGTTCGAACGCGTCGTGATCGAAACCACCGGCCTGGCTGACCCGGGCCCAGTGGCGCAGACCTTCTTCATGGACGACGAAATTGCCGAGTTGTACCTGTTGGACGCCATCGTGACCCTGGTGGACGCCAAACACGGCCAACAGCAACTCAACGACCGGCAAGAGGCCCAGCGGCAGGTGGGCTTTGCCGACCAGATCTTTCTGTCGAAGACCGATCTCGTCTCGCCGGCCGAAGCCGATGCCTTGTCGCACCGCATCAAGCACATGAACCCCCGGGCACCGCAAAAGCGCGTGCATTTTGGTGAAGTGCCCCTGCAGGAGTTCCTTGACATCCGCGGCTTCAACCTGAACGCCAAACTGGACATCGACCCCGACTTCCTGAAAGACGATGCCCATGGCCACGCTCACGGCCACGGCCACGGCCATGACCACCACGATCACGACCACGATTGTGGCCATGATCATTGCGACCACCCGCACCACCACGCTCACGATGACGACGTCAAATCGTTCGTCTACAAGGCCAACAAGCCCTTCAATGCGACCAAGCTGGAAGACTTTCTGGGCTCGATGGTGCAAATCTATGGCCCCCGCATGCTGCGCTACAAGGGCGTGCTGCACGTGGCCGGCATGGACCGCAAGGTGATCTTCCAGGGCGTCCATCAACTGATGGGCAGCGACCTGGGGCCCAAATGGACCCCTGGCGAACACAAAGTCAGCAAGATGGTGTTCATCGGGATCGACCTGCCCCAGGATCTGTTCCAGGCTGGGCTGGATCAATGCCTGAACTGAACGGTATCCACCCCATCGAGGGATGTCCTGACCGCCTGCGCGTCTGAACCATGGCTACAATCCGCGCGCCTGCTGCACTGTCCAACCACCCCATCCTGGGGTCGGCGCATGCGCAGGCTGCGGGCATGCAGTACCCCCGCCCGATCCGTCACCTTGCGGCTCACGCCCATCGCACAGGAGGTTCACCGTGACGAAAAGCGCAACATCGGCCAAGACTGCCTCATCCGGTAGCACGTCCCGCACCCGCAGCAGCACCCGGCAGCCTGCCGCCAAGAAAGCTGCTCAAGCTGAGGCGGGCGCTACCGAAAAAACGACATCGGCAACCTCCACGACCAGCCGCGCCAAAAGCCCGTCTGCTCGCGCCACCAACCCCTTGAACGACACCATGTCCACAGCCACCAAGGTTGACACCAAACTTGCCAACGCCTGGAAAACCAAAGCCGGCCGCGACTTGAGCGAAGCCGAACTCTTGGCGATGCCAGATGCCGAGTACATGAACGACAAGCAATTGGAGTTCTTCCGCACCCGCCTGGAGGCCCAGAAGGAAGACCTGCTGTCCAATGCCGGCGAAACCACCGAACACCTGCGGGAAGACACCTCCATCGTGCCCGATCCGGCTGACCGCGCCACGATCGAAGAAGAGCATGCCCTGGAACTGCGCACACGCGACCGCGAGCGCAAGCTGCTCAAGAAAATCGGACAGGCGATTGCACGCATCGAGGCAGGCGACTACGGTTTCTGCGACGAAACCGGTGAACCCATCGGCCTGGGCCGCCTGCTGGCACGCCCCACCGCCACCTTGTCGCTGGAAGCGCAACAACGCCGCGAACTCAAACAGAAAATGTTCGGGGATTGACCCCCGAACGTGAAGCACCTGACAAGGCAGAGGAACCCAGAGGTGACCAAAGAGGCCGGCGGCTTTTTGAAGAAGGTGGCTCGTTTTGTGGCCAATCCGACCACGGACTGGGCCGACCTGGACAAGCCCAAAGGCGCTTCCGGTGACAGTGATTTCGCCAAAAGCGAGATCAAAGCCATGATCGAACGCAAGCGGCGCAACGACTTTGTGCGCAAGCGCGAACTCGACATGCTGCGCAAAATTCGCCGCGAGGGTCTCACACCCGATGCGGCGCTGGCCTTGGGCAACCCATCCAATCTGGACCCCGAATCGTCGCCACAGGCGGGCGCCCGCTCGGACGTGACGGTGAAGGCCAAGATCGACGCCATCGAGCAGCAGATGGTGGGCCTGAGCAACCGTGCGCCTGATGCGGTGGTTCAGCGTCCGGCACACCATGCCATTCGCCTGGAAGACGTGCCCGCGCAGCCCGATTCCAGCCCGATGACCTTGCCGTATGAAGAGCCTCCGCCAGAGATCTCTCAAGCGGTGCTGGACGCGGCCCGCATGGGCCTGCCAGGGTCAACCCGCGACGGCCACAGCAGCCTTTCACCGCACCTGGGCGTCCCCACCCTGGACGCGCAGCTGGAGGTGATCGAGGTCATGCAGGACCCCGAGCTGGACGAAGCCGTCATCGCCTTCGCGAATGCGGATTTTGACCAATGCGAGAAAAGCCTGCTGGACCTGGTTCAGCCCGGTGCACCCCGCCACGATCACGTCGACACCTGGATGGTGTTGTTCGATCTGTACCGTGCGCTGGACGTGCCCCAGAAGTTCGAGCAACTGGCGCTGGCGTTCGTTCAGAAGTTCGGGATGTCGGCGCCACAGTGGTATTCCTTGCCTGCCAAAGTCAGCGCCTTCTTGAACGCCACGCAGGCAGACACCCCGGTCGCGCACCCCGATGAAGACCTGGCGCCCGACTCAGAGGGCCAGCTCGAAGGCTGGGTGGCGCCCACCGGCATTGACACCGAGGCCGTGGCCAACCTGCGCATGGCCTGCTTGCAACTGCCCCGCCCATGGACGATGTCGTGGCATTTGGTGCAGGATGTGACCCCTGAAGGCGCGGCTTTGCTGGGGCACCTGATGGGCCAGTGGGCTCAGGACGGGCAGACTTTGGTCTGGCGCGGCGCCGAGCACCTGCTCCATGTGCTGGAAGAGCGCAGCCCTACCGGCGTTCGCAGCGAAGATCCGGCTTTCTGGATGCTCAAGCTGGCGGTACTGCGTTTGTGCAACCGCCCTGATCGTTTCGACGAGGTGGCCATCGATTACTGCATCACCTATGAGCAGTCGCCGCCCTCTTGGGAGCCCCCCAAGGGCCTGGTTCAGCACACCGAAGAGGGCATCAGCCCCCCAACCCGCCCGCTGTCCCACGTCAGCGAAGTCACCACCAGCTTCATCGAATCCCAGATGCATGAAGAGGTGGAGTTTGTTCAGGTCGCACGCCTGAACCTGTCGGGACAACTGCTGGGTGACATCGGGGACACCTTGCGCCACCTGGATGACCAGTTGGGCGCCAGTGTGACGCTGGAGATCGATTGTCAGCACCTCTTGCGCGTGGACTTCATCGCGGCCGGCGACCTGCTCAACTGGGTGCTGTCGCGACGCGGCGAGGGGCGACAGGTCATTTTCTTGCAGCCCCATCGGCTGCTGGCCCTGTTCTTCGGGGCCATGGGCATCAACGAGCATGCCCGGGTCAGACTGCAGACCGTCTGAACCTTCCCCTCTTGAAATCAAGGGGGCAGCCCTCAACTGCCGCTGCCTGACAGCAGCAATGACACACCATGGATTCTTATCACGGCACGACCATCGTGAGCGTTCGGCGCCAGACCGAACAAGGCTGGCAGGTGGCCATGGGCGGCGACGGCCAGGTGACCCTGGGCCACATCGTGGTCAAAGCCAGTGCCCGCAAAGTACGCAAGCTTTACAGAGACCAGGTTCTGGCCGGCTTTGCCGGTGCCACGGCAGACGCCTTCACACTGTTCGAGCGCTTTGAAGCCAAGCTCGAAAAACACCAGGGCCATCTGGCCCGCGCAGCGGTCGAACTGACGCGCGACTGGCGCACAGACCGGGTGCTGCGCCGGCTGGAGGCGATGCTGGCCGTGGCCGACCGAGACACGTCCTTGATCATCACCGGCAATGGTGATGTGCTCGAACCCGAGCACGGCATCATCGCCATCGGCTCCGGCGGTGCGTATGCCCAGGCAGCGGCGCGCGCCTTGATCGACCACACCGCCCTGCCCCCGGCCGACGTGGTCAAGCGCTCGCTGGAGATCGCGGGCGATCTGTGCATCTACACAAACCAGCAGCACACCCTGCTGACCCTGGACTGATCCTGGCCAACCAGGCCCCGACACCATGAGCATGACCCCACAGGAAATCGTCAGCGAGCTGGACCGCCACATCATCGGCCAGCGAGATGCCAAGCGCGCCGTGGCCATCGCCTTGCGCAACCGCTGGCGCCGCCAGCAGGTGGATGACCGGCTGCGCAGTGAAATCACGCCCAAGAACATCCTGATGATCGGCCCGACGGGCGTGGGCAAGACCGAAATCGCCCGACGCCTGGCCAAACTGGCCGACGCACCGTTCATCAAGGTCGAAGCCACCAAGTTCACCGAAGTGGGGTATGTGGGCAAGGATGTCGACACGATCATCCGTGATCTGGTGGAGGCAGCCATCAAGGAAGAACGTGCGCGGCAAATGCAACAGCAACGCGTGCGCGCCGAAGACGCCGCCGAAGATCGCATCCTGGACGTGCTGGTGCCACAGCCACGCCATGAGGTGGGGTTCGGCGCCAGCGCCACCGGTGACAACACGGCGCGTCAGGTGATGCGCAAGCGCCTGCGCGAAGGCACGCTGGACGACAAGGACATTGAAATCGAGCTGGCCGATGCCAAGCCCGCCGCCGTTGAAATCATGGGCCCGGCAGGCATGGAGGACATGGCCGAACAAATTCGAGGCATGTTCGCCCAGTTGGGGCAAGGCAAACGCAAGACCCGCAAGGTGACCGTGGCCGAGGCGCGCACCCAGTTGATTGAAGAAGAAGCCGCCAAGTTGCTCAACGAGGACGAGATTCGTGCCAAGGCACTTGAGCGTGCCGAGCAAAACGGCATTGTCTTCATCGATGAAATCGACAAGGTGGCCTCGCGCTCGGAAAACCAAAGCGCCGACGTGTCTCGACAAGGCGTTCAACGCGATTTGCTGCCCTTGGTCGAAGGCACCACGGTCAACACCAAATACGGCATGGTCAAGACCGACCACATGCTGTTCATCGCCTCAGGTGCCTTCCACCTGAGCCGCCCCAGTGACCTGATTCCCGAACTGCAGGGACGCTTTCCCATCCGGGTCGAGTTGTCGGCTTTGTCCGTGGACGACTTTGAGGCCATCCTCACCCAGCCATCGGCCAGCCTCATCAAGCAGTACCAGGCCCTGCTGGCCACGGAAGGGGTGAGCCTGCGATTCACTGACGACGCGATCCGGCGGATTGCCGAGTTGGCCTGTCAGGTCAATGAGCGCACTGAAAACATCGGGGCCAGAAGACTGGCCACGATGCTTGAACGCTTGCTCGAAGAGCTGTCCTTTCAGGCGCCGAATCTGTCAGGGCAGGATCGCCTGATCGATGCCACCGAGGTGAATCAGCGCCTCAATGCGCTGGCCGGCGATGAAGACCTCTCACGCTTCATTCTTTGATCGCGTCCACCGCCAACGACAGCAGCCCCTCAAAGATGAGGTTCTCGACCACGACGGCGGGCAAGGTGTCGATGTGAGCCAGACGGGACACCGCGCCACCTGACATCACGAGGTGGGGCTCACGCCCTGTGTGCTGACGCAGGCGTCGCATCATCCGCTCGATGGCGCCTGCGATGGCATCGGTGCCGCCACTCATCAAGGCGTCGCTGGTGTTGCGGGGAAAACTGTGCACCTCGCCGGTGGGCACCTTCAGACCGGCGGTGCCACTCTCCAGGGCCCGGTACATCAGACCGAAGCCCGGCAGGATGAGCCCCCCCAGAAACCGTCCCCCCGCGTCGATGGCATCGACCGTCACGGCCGTGCCCACCATCACGGCGACGGTGGGCGGTGGATCCTCCGGATGGCGGCTCAGCACATGTTGTCGTGCACCGACGATGGCGGCCCAACGGTCGGCACCCAGCCGTTGAGGGTGCTCATAGCCATTGACGACGCCCGCAGCGTGGGCCGACGCTGACACCCAGCGCGGCGCCAGCGCCCAACCAGACATCAGTTGTTCTTCCACCCGCCGTTTGATGGCCTCACCGGCCACCACGCACCCCAGCATGTCAGTGGGCCTCTCCGGCAAGGACTTCCATGACAAATCCCACAAGTGGTCGATGTCTTCCAGCACCACCGCGCCATGGGCCAGCAAGCGAGCCCCGGGACGGGCCTGTTCATAAATTCCCCATTTGAGCCGCGTATTGCCGATGTCAATGAGCAAGGAAGCCATGAAAAACCGCCGGCCGACCGGCGCATACAAACATCCATGGATTGTCATGCAAGAAGGACGCGCGCACGATGTTTAAAACAGCCCGATCGTTATGGCAGATAATGATCCCATCACAACTGGCACGCTGTTGCCTGGGATCACCATTCATGACCACCTTTGTTCGCTCATGGCTCCTGGGCCTCGTCCTGAGTGTTGCCACCATGGCACAAGCCGCCGTCAACGTCGACGGGATCGCGTTTGAAGACACCATGAGCCTTCAGGGGCAGACCCTGCAACTCAATGGGGCAGGCAAGCGCGTTCGCATCATCGTGGACGTCTATGCCATGGGCCTGTACACCGTGCAAGCAAGCCAGGATCCGTCGGTGCTCATCAAGGCCGGCGGCCCCAAGAACATCCGCATCGTGATGATGCGCAACCTGGACGGCGAGGACTTTGCAGAGGCCCTGGTCAAGGGGTTCAAGAGCAACCACAACGCCGACGAACTGTCGGCCATGCAAGCCAGGCTGGATGAACTCAGTGGGGCCATGCGTGCGTTCGGAGAGATCAAAAAAGGCACGGTCGTGGACATCCACATGCTGCCCGAAACGGGCTTGCGCGTGCTGGTCAATGGCCAAGCGCGAACGGCCGCGATCCCGGGCACCGACTTTCAAGCGGGCATCTTGCGCATCTGGTTGGGCACCTCGGCGGTGGACAAAGACCTCAAGTCAGACCTGCTGAAGCGCCCCTGACATCTCTGTCATGTGACGAAAGGCATACGGGTGGGCCGTATACCGTGGTTACCTTCTTGCGCAACCCGCGCGAAAGGCGCATAACCTGAGGACATCAGTGAACCAGCACCTTGCGCATGATCGATCGCCGCCTGCCCTCCATTTCGGCCTGGGTTGATGCCTACCGCGATGCCCTGATCCCGGTGCTGCCTGGCACGCTGGCCGACCTCCATCAGTTCCGTGACATCGAAGAGCGCACCGGCAGCGTGGACGCCCACACGCTGTCGGAAGCCTTTTCACACGACCCGCTGATGACGCTGGACGTGCTCAAGCGGGTGGCCCGACACTGCCGCTCGTCTGGCGCCGAACCACCAGAGACCCTGGTTGGCGCCATCGTCATGCTGGGCATCGGCCCTTTCTTCAGGGCCTATGAGCAACCCGTGTCCATCCTTGACTGGCTGCATGAGCACCCTGCGGCCACCAGTGGCCTGCTCAAGGTCATCACGCGGGGACGCCGTGCAAGCCGGTTCGCCGTCAACTTTGCCTTGCGTCGGCAAGACGAAGACGCCCTCATCATCCAGGAGGCGGCGCTGCTGCACGACTTTGCAGAGATGCTGATGTGGTGTCACGCCCCTGCGCTCATGCAGCAGGTGTCGGATCAACTCAATGCCGATCACCGCCTGAGATCGAAAGACGTGCAGCAGGACGTGCTGGGCATCAGCCTGGACGACCTGGCGATCCAGTTGATGCAGCAATGGAGCTTGCCGCCCCTGCTGATCGAGTGCACCGACGACCGGCTTGCCCACCATCCCCGCATCCGGACCACCACACTGGCGGTGCGCCTGGCTCGGCACTCACAGCATGGCTGGGACGATCCTCACGCGCAAGCGGCCTGGCCTGACGACATCGCTGATGTGGCTGCGCTGATCAATTTGTCCAAAGACGCAACATGGCGCCTCATTCAGGACATTGACGGTTGAGGGCAGGCCTCAGCGCCACTGCCAGCCACCGCGCAAGGCCTCCACCGCACCCAGGCCCATGGCCGCACCGAACCGCTTGGCCAGCCGCTCGGTCAGGTCCTCGCGCTGGGTGTAGTCGACGATGTCTTCCACTTTGACCACGTCACGCGCCACTTGATCCAGGCTGCCCAGGTGATCGGCCAGGCCCAAGCCCACGGCCTGCTGCCCGTTCCAGAACAGGCCCGAGAACGTGGTGTCGTCTTGCTTGAGGCGCTTGCCCCGTCCAGCGCGGACCACCTCGATGAACTGCTCGTGGATCTGGTCCAGCATGGACTGGGCGTACTGTTCTTGCTGGGGGTCGCGCGGCGAATAGGGGTCCAACATGCCCTTGTTGCTGCCCGAGGTCATGAGGCGGCGCTCAACACCGAGCTTGTCCATGATCCCGACGAAACCAAAGCCATCCATCAGCACGCCGATCGAGCCCACGATGGAGGCCTTGTCGACGTAAATTTCATCGGCAGCCACGGCGATGTAGTACGCCGCAGAGGCGCACATCTCTTCGCACACCGCATACACCGGCTTTTTGTGCAAGCCCTTCAGGCGGCGGATCTCGTCATTCACCAAGCCGGCCTGCACCGGGCTGCCGCCAGGGGAATTGATGCGCAACACAACCGCCTGCGCCCCGTGGTCTTCAAAGGCATCGCGCAGCGAGGCCATCAAACGATCGGCACTGGCTTCGGCATCGGCGCTGATGGCACCGCGCACCTCCACCAAGGCCGTGTGGGAGGCGCTGGGGGCTTTGTGTGCCGTCATGCCTGGCCAATTGAGCGCCAACAACGCCCCGGCCACGCCCAGCCACACCAGCCGCCAGAACCAGCGCCAGCGCTGCTCTCGTCGCTGTTGCGCCAGGTAAGCGCTCGCAAACTGCGTCAGCACCGCATTTTGGGCAGCACTTGAAACCGGGCAGGAGGAATCGTTGACACTCATGATGTGGCGCAAATCGCAGCAGGCAGAACCAAAAACATGGTGCCCACTTCAGGCGGGCACCGGCTGTATGTGAGTGGAAGGATACCAATAGACCACGCCCTCACGCTCTTCAACCTCAACGGTCTGCAGACGTTTGCCTCGGCAGGGCCCGCTCACGCACACGCCCGATGGCGGGTCATAGAGCGCGCCATGGACCGAGCAGATGATGAAGCGTCGCTCCATGTCCCAGAACTTGCCGGGCTGCCAATCCATCTCGGCCGGCACGTGAGCGCAGCGATTGAGGTAAGCCACAGGCTTTTGCTGATGGCGCAGCACGAACGCAGAAGCCGGCCGCCCAAACTCCAGCACGTCAAACACCACCGCATCACCGGCCTCGATCAGCTCGTCCGATGCGCACACACGCTGCGGAAGACACACCGGTTCAGGCATGGCGCTGAAGCCAGTCGCTCAGCTCCTGCATGGAGTGGGCCACATGGCGGGTGGGGTACTGGGCAAAGGTAGAGGGCTCGTGGGCGCCGTAGCTGACGGCCACGCTGTGGGTTCCGGCATTGAGCGCCAGTTGCAGATCATGGGTCGTGTCGCCGATCATCAAGGTGCGCTCGGGCTCCACGCCAAACTCGGCCATCAACTCCTGCAACATCTGCGGGTGGGGTTTTGAAGCCGTCTCGTCGGCCGTGCGGGTGCCATCGAAAACACCCCTGAGCTCCACATGGGCCAAGGCCTCATTGAGCCCCTGACGCGACTTGCCCGTGGCCACGGCCAACCAGTGGTTGCGCGCCTTGAGCGCCTCCAGCAGGGGCAAGGTACCCTCAAACAGGCTCAGCTCGTGCTGGCGCTGAAAATAGTGGTGGCGATAGCGCCTGCCCAACTCGGGCACGCGTTCGGGCGCCAGACCCGGTGCCACATGGGCCAGCGCGTCATGAAGGCCCAGGCCGATGACGTAGGCGGCCTCCGATCGCGGAGGCACCGACAGCCCAAGGTCTGCGCACGCCGCCTGGATGCATCCAACGATGAGGGCCGTCGAGTCATACAACGTGCCATCCCAGTCGAACACGATCAGGTCATAGGTGCGAGGACGCGCACCACCATCAGACATACCAATCACATGAGCTCCAAGCCACCACCCATGGCTCCACTGTAGCGCGACCGCAAAGCCTGGAGGCTCACAAGGGATCCAGGGCAGCGATCAGGCCCTGACAGTCGGCGGGCAAAGGGGCTTCCAGCACCAGGTCCTGCCCGGTGACGGGATGGGCCAGTCGCAGGTAACGCGCATGCAGGAACATGCGCTCGAAACGCCCCTGCGGCAAACGCGCCCGGTGCAGACCCGGCCACACGCCCTCGCCGCGGGCCAAGGCCTTGTTGAGGGCAAAGTCACCGTATTTGTCATCGCCCACGATGGGATGGCCCTCGTTGGACAGGTGCACCCGAATCTGGTGGGTCCGCCCGGTCTTGATGGTCACATCCAGCAAAGAAAAGCCCGCGAATGATTGCACCACGTGCACCAGCGAAATAGAGCGCCGCCCTACTTCATCCGACGCCTTGACCGCCTTCACGCGGCGCTCGCCCTCGGCTGTCAGGTACTTGTGCAGCGCCACATCAATGATTTTTTTACGCGCTGGCCACGCCCCTTGCACCAGTGCGGCGTAGGTCTTGTGGGCCTGGCGGTGGCGAAACACGTCTTGCAAGGTCGTCAAGGCGCTTCGCTTCTTGGCGATCAACAAGATGCCTGAGGTTTCCTTGTCCAGCCGGTGCACCAGCTCCAGAAAACGTGCCTGAGGCCGAGCTCTGCGCAATTGTTCGATCACGCCAAAACTCACGCCACTGCCCCCGTGCACGGCCACGCCGGCGGGCTTGTTGATCGCCAGCATCACCTCGTCTTCGTAGATCACCGGGAACTCGCGCGCGGGCACCGCCGCCAGTTGAGACTCGTCTTTTTCCGCCAGGCGCAACGGCGGCACACGCACCTCATCACCCAGGGCCAGCCGAGTATCGGCCTGCGCCCTGCCCTTGTTCACCCGCACCTCACCCGAACGGATGATGCGGTACACCAGGGTCTTGGGGGCACCCTTGAGCACACGAATGAGGAAGTTGTCCAGACGCTGACCGGCCGAACCCTCATCGATGATCAGCCGCTGCACGCCGGGGGTGGCAGGCGTGATGTTGGCGGGTTTTCCGGCGTCGTTTTCAGAACGACGGGATACAGATTTCACACCTATAATGGGTTGAGCCACGGAATGGAATGCGTTTGGTGATTCGGCAAGGGCCTTTTCATCTGCGAATACCGACCCAACAGGATTGCATTTTAACTTCTCGACAATCCCTAGGGGCGCCGGACCGGGCCAGGCAGGGTGTCCTGCCAATTTGATGGTGATGCAGCAAGGGCGTGATGCCGGAGAAAACCACCCAAGGTGTGGTTTTGCCGCCTGAACGGCCTTGTCAGAGCCAACGTCGATTGAACCAAGATCCAAGGTTGAGGGTCGGCAGCGCAACCGTGCTTTTTTCCGGCACCGCGCGCTGCGGACCGTGTCAAACAAGAACCCGTGTCCCTCCCGTCACTTTGCTCCCTCTTGCAGGGCCACAGCCACAACCGCGCCCATCGTGAGCGCGCTGTGCTGTGTCGTCTGGCGCATCCTGCGCACAGACCAGTGACACCGGGACGCCCTCCTTCCTGCCCTGCCCCCTCTCTCGCCGTGGCCGTCCGTATTCGGGCGCAGGCGGGCGGCATCAGGCCAGAGTGGTGGACATGGCGTTCCGACCTGGCACACGCGCCCTTGCCCCTCGAACGCTCTGCGCGCTCGTGAGGCCCCAGGCAATTCCTTCACCGGTTCAGACTTCGTTGCTCGTGCATTCAGGCGGTCGGGGGTGGCAACACCTCAGGCCACTCGGGGTTTGACCGGCCACCATCCCGGTCAGGCCCCGCTTTGAATGTGGAGACCACATGAAGCGCATGCTGATCAACGCCACGCAGCCGGAAGAACGGCGCCTGGCCATTGTTGACGGACAAAAACTGCTCGACTTCGAAACCGAAATCGAAGGCCGCGAACAACGCAAGGGCAACATCTACAAAGCCGTCGTCACCCGGGTCGAACCCTCGCTGGAGGCCTGTTTCGTTGATTACGGCGAAGACCGGCATGGTTTCCTGCCGTTCAAGGAAATCTCACGCCAGTATTTCAAGGAAGGCGTCGAAGTTCGCTCGGCGCGCATTCAGGACGTGATCAAGGAAGGGCAGGAACTGCTCGTCCAGGTTGAAAAAGAAGAACGTGGCAACAAGGGCGCGGCCCTGACCACCTTCGTGTCGCTGGCCGGTCGGTACCTGGTGCTGATGCCCAACAACCCTCGCGGGGGTGGCGTCAGCCGCCGCATCGAGGGCGAAGACCGCGAAGAACTCAAGGAGGCCATGGACCAGCTTGAGTATCCCAAGGGCATGAGCCTGATTGCCCGCACCGCCGGCATCGGCCGCACGGCCGCCGAGCTGCAGTGGGACCTCAATTACATGCTCAAGCTGTGGACCGCCATCGACGAGGCGGCCCAGGCTGGCAAAGGCGCGTACCTGATTTACCAGGAATCCTCCCTGGTGATCCGCGCCATCCGCGATTACTTCACCGCCGACATCGGCGAGATCCTGATCGACACGGACGACATCTACGAGCAGGCCAAGCAGTTCATGCTGCACGTCATGCCCGAGACGGCCAACCGTGTGAAGCGCTACCGCGACGACGCACCGCTGTTCTCGCGCTTCCAGATCGAGCACCAGATCGAAACCGCCTTCAGCCGCACGGTGAACCTGCCCTCGGGCGGCGCCATCGTGATCGACCACACCGAAGCCCTGGTGGCTGTGGACGTGAACTCGGCACGCGCCACGCGCGGCGGCGACATCGAAGAAACCGCCTTTCGCACGAACCTGGAAGCGGCTGATGAAATTGCTCGTCAGATGAGGCTGCGCGACCTGGGCGGCCTGATCGTGATGGACTTCATCGACATGGAGGACAGCAAGAACCGCCGCGAGGTCGAACAGCGTCTGCGTGACGCCCTGCGCACCGACCGCGCCCGCGTGCAGTTCAGCTCGATCAGCAAGTTCGGCCTGCTGGAGATGTCGCGTCAGCGCCTGCGCCCCGCCTTGAGCGAAGGCAGCCACATCACCTGCCCGCGCTGTAACGGCACCGGCCACATCCGCGACACCGAGTCGTCGGCGCTGCAGATCCTGCGCATCATTCAAGAAGAATCGATGAAGGACAACACCGCCGCCGTGCACGTGCAAGTGCCGGTGGAAGTGACCTCCTTCCTGCTCAACGAGAAGCGCACCGAGATCACCAAGATCGAACTCAAGCAGCGCGTGACCGTGCTGCTGGTGCCCAACAAGCGCCTGGAAACCCCGAACTACAAGCTGGAGCGTCTGCGTCACGACGACCCGCGCCTGGAAAACATCCAGGCCAGCTACACCATGATCGAGGAGCAGGACGACGAGGTGGGCTTCACCCGCCGCGAAAAAGCCAAGGCCAAGCAAGAGCCGGTGATCAAGGGCGTGCTGCCCGATCAGCCGGCACCGGTGGCCGCGCCCAAGCCCGAGCCCGTGGCCGAGGTGGCGCAGCCCGTCGCTCGGCCTGTGCCGCCGGTGGCTGCACCCGTTGCGCCTGCCTCGGGTGGCGGCTTCTTTGGGTGGATCAAGCGCCTGTTCACCGGCGAGCCGGCGCCGAGCGCGCCGGTGTTCACACCCGCCCCTGCCCCTGAGACCACCGAAGAAAGTCCTGCTAAGGAAACCGGCAAGTCGGGCAACCGCAACCGCCGTGACGGACAGGCTCGCCGAGGTGGCAACGAGCGCCGCGAACGTCAACATGGTGAGCGTGGCGAAAACCGGGAAGGCCGCGAGGGCCGTGGTCAGCGCCGTGACGGGCGCTCCGACCAGGCCGATCAGCGCAACGGGGAAGAAGCACGCGGCGATCAACGCGGACGCAACGGTCGGGGCGGTCGACAAGATCGCACTGAGCGCCCCCAAGGGGATCGCCCCGTGATCAACCGCGAAGACATCGCCGCGCAAGCCGCCGCCCTGGGGCAGACCGCCCCTGAGGTCACGCTGGACACCGGCGCGGCAGAGCAAAGCGAGCGCGAAGGTAGCCGCCGTCGCCGCCGCGGTGGACGCGGCCGAGGTGATCGCGACGACGCTCAGAACGCGCGCACCGAAGGCGCCATGGAAGACGTGGGCGTGACAGCCGGCATCGTCGAGGCCGAGCGTGACGCGAGCGAGCAAGCGACTCCAAATGACGTGGCGACAGCCCCTGATGAAGCCCGCGAGGACGGTCGTGAAGGCGCTCGCCGTGGTCGAAGCCGAGGTGGCCGCGGCCGACGCGAGCGCGCCGACCAGGCGCCTGCCGACATGCCCTTGACGGAAGGCGCAGATGCGCCGACCCTGATCGCCGATGCGGAACCCGTCAGCGATGCGCCGGTCACCATGGCACCCATCGAGACGGCGGACAGCGGCCACGACGCTCAGCCCACGCCAGCCGACAGGCCTGCCGAAGTGGCGGCGACGGCGGGCCCTGAGGCGGCCGAAGCCAGTGCTGAGCCTGTGAAGCCCTACGTCCTGGCCATGGCAGATCTGGAAGCACTGGCTGCCGAGGCTGGGCTGCAGTGGGTCAACTCCGACCCCGCCAAGATCCAGGCGGTGCAAGAAGCGATTGCCCGCGAGCCGCGTCCCGTGCATGTTCCTCGTGAACGCAAGCCGGCCGTGGTCGTGGACGATGGCCCGCTGATTCTGGTGGAAACGCGCAAGGACCTGAACCAGGTCACCCTGCCGTTTGACGCAGCGGCCTGAGCACCGCTTCCAAGGTTTTCGCCTGCCAACCCACCCCAGGGCCTGCCCCGGGGTGGGTTTTTTCTTGCCCGCCAGATGTGATGCGCTGCGTACACCGTTAAAACCCCAGGTTGACGTTAACGTCAAGCTCTCCTGTAATGGACGAAACGACAGGAGCACACATGGCCATACCCCAACCTCAGGCGAGTCAACAGCCTCCCTCCTCCAAGGGTGCACGCCAAACCGACCCCCTGACGGCCTTTGTGCCACCACCTGTGGTGCTGCTGCGCACGGCCGAACGACTGGCCGGGCAACCCGCCTACGCGGTTCGCACGCCCGAAGGCTGGCAACACACCACCTGGCAAACCTACGGCGCCGAAGTGCGTCTGGCCGCACGGGCCTTGCTGACGCTGGGCGTGCGGCCCGGTCAGGCGGTGTCGATCCTGAGCTTCAACTGCCCGGCCTGGTCAGTCATGGGGTTCGGGGCCATGGCCATTGGTGCGGCACCTGCGGGGCTCTACTGGACGAGTTCCACCACCGATGTGGACTACATCCTGCGCCACTGCCAGGCCCCCGTGCTGATACTGGACGACCGTGCACGCCTTGAGGCGCTGAGCCCTGTCCTGGCCCTCGTCCCCACGCTGAAATACATCGTCTTGCTCAAAGGTGACCCGCAAGGCGTCGCCTGTGGCGACAAGCACCTGATGTCCTGGCAAGACTTCCTGGCGCTGGCACAAGACACGCCAGAGCCCGCCCTGCAACAACGCATGGGCCAACTGCGTGCCTCGGATGTGGGCACATTGATCTACACCTCAGGCACCACCGGACCGGCCAAAGCGGTGGTGCTCAGTCAGGGCAACTTGTGGTGGACCGCCACCACCATGCAAAAGACCTTTGCCGTTGACCACCGGGATCGCATGATCTCCTACCTGCCACTGGCGCACATCGCCGAACAGATGGGCAGCATGCACAACCAGGCCCATGCCGGCTTCGAGGTGTTCTACGCACGCAGCCTGGAAGAATTGGGGGACCACCTCAAAGAGGTGCACCCCACGGTGTTCTTCGGGGTGCCCCGCGTGTGGGAGAAAATGCAATCGGCCATTCAGAGCAAACTGGCCGATGCCACCGGCATGAAGGCCATCCTGGCGCGCTGGGCCTTGCGCGTGGGGCAGGCCTGGCATGCACGCGACCTGTCCGGGCAGGCCGCAGGTCCGTGGCTGACGCTGCAAAAGTCCCTGGCGCACCGCCTCATCTACCGAAAAGTCCAAGCGGCACTGGGGTTTGATCAGGCACGCTTGCTCACCTCCGGTGCAGCCCCCATCGCCCCAGAAAGCCTCGCGTTCTTCACCGGGCTGAACCTGGTGGTGCGAGAGCTTTATGGTCAGTCAGAGGCTTGTGGCCCCTCCACACTCAGCCTGCCGGGCCTCACCCGCATCGGCTCGGTAGGCCAGGCGCTACCCGGCACCGAGATGACGGTGGCCGACGATGGCGAATTGCTGGTGCGTGGCCCCCACATCTTCCAAGGCTACCTGGGCCAGGCCAGCGCCACGGCCGAAGCGATGAACGGCCCCTGGCTGCGCACAGGCGATCTGGGCCACATCGACGAAGACGGCTTCGTGTTCATCACGGGCCGCAAAAAGGACCTGATCATCACGTCCGGAGGCAAGAACATCTCGCCGGCCAACATCGAGGCCGCGTTGATGGACACGCACCTCATCGAGCACGCCGTGGTCTGTGGAGACAGGCGGCACTTTCTGACGGCCCTGATATCACTGGACCAGGCCGCGCTGGAGGCCTTCGGCCGGCAGCACGGCCTGCAGGGCGAACTGCGTCAGCACCCTCAGGTGTTGGCGGCACTGCAGGCCGATGTGGAGGCGGTCAACGCCCGCCAGGCACGCGTGGCCCACATCCGCAAGTTCAGCCTGCTGCCGCATGCGTTGAGCATCGAGGGGGGCGAACTGACCCCCACGATGAAGGTCAAGCGCAAAGTGGTGCTCGAACGCCATCAGGGGCTGATCGAGGCCATGTACCAGGACTGAGGCTCAACTCACGCGGGCAAACGGGCCAGGGCCTGCTGGTAGGCGGGCTGATGCATCAGGTCATCCCAGGGCACGGGATGATGCTGGGGCAACAAGCCCAGCCTGCGCGCCTCGCTGTCGGGACTGGCCTGCCACAGGCCATCCGCCTGGGCCTGCAACAGCCCGTCCAGCAAGGCATCCACGGGGGCGCCGCCTTGAACCGACTGGTTGCACAACAGCACCAGATCACACCCCGCATTGAGTGCTGCGATGGCACCCTGGGTGTGATTGCCGGCCACGCTGGCACCCTCCATGCTCAGGTCGTCGCTGAAGATGGCACCGGTGAACCCCATCTGGGCACGCAAGATGTCTTGCAGCCAGCGTCGAGAAAAGCCTGCGGGCGCCGCATCGACCTTCGGGTAAATGACGTGGGCTGGCATGACGCTGCCCAAGGAGAGGTCCAGCCATTCGTAAGGCCGCGCATCGTCGGCCAGGATGGCCTTGAGCGAACGCCGGTCCACAGGCACATCCACGTGCGAATCGGCCTTCACAAAACCGTGCCCCGGGAAATGCTTGCCGCAGTTGGACATGCCCGCCTGTTGCAGGCCCTGCATCACGGCCCTGGCCAACATGCTCACCACCCGTGGATCGCGGTGAAAAGCCCGGTCGCCGATCACGCCGCTTTCACCCCAGTCCAGGTCGAGCACCGGGGTGAAGGTGAGGTCAACACCACACGCGCGCAACTCACTGGCCAGCACATAGCCGCAAGCGGTGGCCGCCGCCATGGCGCGCATGGCGCCCAGCCCCTCGACCTGTGCGCGCCCCTGACAGTCATCGGTCCACATCTCGCCCAGGCGGCGCATGGCGGGCACGTGGGTGAAGCCGTCCGTCTTGAAGCGCTGCACGCGTCCACCTTCGTGGTCGACACAGATGAGCAGGTCGTCACGCACCGATTTGATCTCGGCACACAAGCTGGTGAGTTGGGCGCGGTTGTGCCAATTGCGGGCAAACAAGATGACCCCGCCCGTCAAGGGGTGCAGCAGCCGACGGCGATCGGACTCATCCAGGCTCAGGCCAGGCACGTCCAGCACCACTGGCGCGTGGGCATGGACTGGTGCATGGGTGGGCACGGTCTGGCGGGAAGAACGGGGGCGGCGAGGCGATTTCATGAAGCGGTCGGGGGTTGGTGTTCGATGATGACAAAAGCCAGGGCGTGATGGGCCTCATCACTCAGGGACAGGTGCGCACGCCAGTGCTGGCGGGCAAACCAGTCGGCCAGTTCGCCATGAAGCTGCCAGGTCGGCTGCCCCAGGGCGCCAGAGATCACTTCACAGGCCTGCCAGCCCATGGGATGACGCATGCCCAGTCCGATGGCCTTGGCAAAGGCCTCTTTGGCCGCAAAACGCGTCGCCACATAACGATGGGCATGCGCCGACGAGGTCTGCAAACGTTGCTCAAAGGTCTGCCACTCCGAGGGGCCAAGAATGCGGCGTGCAAACCGCAGCCCGTGACGCTGCAGCGCCGCATCGATGCGGCGCACATCACACAGGTCGGTGCCGATGCCTGCAATCACGTGGCCCGCCTGCGCGCCGCAATGGACTCGGCCCTGAAATCGGCGATGGCCTGCTTGAGCCCTACCAGCACGGCGTGGCCCACCAAGGCATGGCCAATGTGGAGCTCGGCCACCTCGGGCATGGCGGCCACGATGGCCGTGCTGCTGGGCTCAGTGGCAACGGCCGCGCCAGTCAGGCCAGACTGGGGCCATCCATCACGGCTCACGGCCAGCGCAAGGCCATGACCCGCGTGGGTGCGCAAGCCCAGGCTTTGCCCCAGGCGCAAGCCAGCCAGCAACCTGGCCTGCTCACGCGCGATCGCCGAGGTGTCACGGTCCCACCAGGCATGGGCCAGAGGCCCAGTGTGCAGCTCGATGCAGGGAGCGCCTGCCCGGGCAGCGGCCTCGATCTGAACGGGGTCGGCACCGATGAACAAGGACACGCGGCAGCCAGCCCGTGCCAGCCGGGCACAGGCCTCTTGCACACGACCAAACTGGCCCTGCACGTCCAGCCCACCTTCCGTGGTCACCTCCTGGCGTCGCTCTGGCACCAGACACACGTGCTCAGGTGCTGTGCGTTCGATGATGTCGAGCATCTCATCGGTGATGGCCGCCTCGAAATTCAAGGGCACCGACAACGCGGCCTTCAGCCGACTCACATCGTCGTCGCGGATGTGGCGGCGATCTTCGCGCAGGTGGAAGGTGATGATGTCTGCGCCCCCCTCCACGGCCCACTGTGCCGCCACCACCGGGTCCGGGAATGCACCGCCACGGGCATTGCGCAAGGTGGCGACATGGTCGATGTTGACGCCCAGCAAAGGCGCATCGTGTGCCGTCAATTGCGCGGCAGGCGAGACAGAGAAGCTCATGGTTGTTGCAGTTCCATCATCAGCTGGCGGGTGCGCAGCGTCCGGGTACCGAGATGATAGTGAATCAGTTGCCTGCAAATGGCCTTGAGCTCACTTTGCACGGGCAAGCACACCGACATCAAGTGCGGCATGCCACGATGCCAGGCAGGCACCGATGAACCCGCACCGGGCAGCCATTGACGCAGACCGCCTTCCAGGGCCAGCAGGTGCACCCCGCCCAGGGCCACACCCGGCGGACCTTGTCCATCCGACGGCTGGGCTGGCATCACGCCCATGTCAGGCCACACCTCATAAGCCTGGCCATCGCGCACAGGCTGCGCATCCAGGGTCTGCACCGACAGATCCGGCAAGTGGCCCAACTGCCGCAACAGCACCAGCTCAAAAGCCCTCAGGGCCGCCTGCAACAACAGGGGGTCGGCCATGGCCTGCAAGGTCTGGGCATAGGCCTCGAACAACACGGGTTGAGGCTCATGGCGCACCAGCATGTGCATCAGTAACTCATTGAGGTAGAACCCCGGCAACAAGGCGGGGCCACCCGGCCAGGCCGTGCCGCCCGCCCACTCGGCATGACGCAACAAGGCCACCTCGGCATCCTCACCACGCTTGCTGCCAAAAGCCACCTGGATGCGTTGAAACGGCAACAACACAGGTCGCAGCTGAGAATGGGGCCGCTTGGCCCCCTTGGCCGCAGCCACCACCCTGCCCTGCTCTTTGGTGAACAAATCCAGAATCAGGCTGGACTCACTCCAGTCGTGGCTGTGCAGCACAAAGGCCGGGGTCAACCGGGATGCGGCGCGTACCATGTCGACACCTGGCCCCAGGGCGCCTTCATTCGTAACCGTAAGCGCGCAGGCGCGTTTCGTCGTCGGCCCAGCCAGAGCGCACCTTGACCCACAACTCCAGAAACACCTTCACGCCCGTGAGGCGCTCAAGCTCGGTGCGCGCCTCGGTGCCAATGCGCTTGAGTCGTTCGCCCTTGTCCCCGATCACCATGCCCTTGTGCTGATCGCGCTCGACGATGATGGTGGCGGCGATCCGGGTCAGGCCTTTGGCCCGAGGCTTGTCAGGCGGGGGCGGCTCGTCGGCGTAAGCGTCAATCACCACCGTGGAGGTGTAAGGCAACTCGTCGCCCGTGAGCCTGAACAGCTTTTCACGGATGATCTCGCTGGCCAGGAAGCGGTCGGTGCGGTCCGTCAGGGCGTCGGCGTCGTACCACCAGCCTTGCTGCGGCAAATAGGGGCGCACGATGCTCAGAAGCCGCTGCGGATCGTTGGCCTTCTGGGCTGACAAGGGCACGAACTCGGCAAACGGATGATGGGCCTGCATCGACTGCATCCAGGGCAGGAGGTCTTCGCGACGGTTCACCAGATCCTGCTTGTTGGCCACCAGAATGACCGGCTTGTCCTTGGGCAACAGCCCGACCACTTTGGCGTCATCAGGCCCGAAGCGCCCTGCCTCGACCAGGAACAACACCACATCCACGTCCGACAAGGTGGACTGCACGGTCTTGTTCAGGTTGCGGTTCAAGGCCGCCGTGCCTTTGACGGTGTGCCGGGTCTGAAAACCGGGCGTGTCGACGAACACAAACTGGGTGTCGCCCTCGGTGCAGATGCCGGTGATGCGATGGCGCGTGGTCTGGGCCTTGCGCGAGGTGATGGACACCTTCTGCCCCACCATGGCGTTCATCAAGGTGGACTTGCCCACGTTGGGCCGCCCCACGATGGCCACGAGGCCGCAACGCTGCGCTGAAGGATCCACGCCGCGATCATCCCCTCCTTGACGCGCCATGCTCAGGCCCGCCAGCATGGCATCAAGCTCGGGGTTGAGCGGCTCGGTGGATGGCGGCGGAGCATCGCCGGCAGATGAGGAAGGTTGTTTGCGCTGGGCCATGCCTGGCTTTCTTTGAGTTCAGGCCTGTCGAGGCCGGGCCTTCTTGACCACCACCACAGGGGCCGCACCGCGTGTGCGCTCTGCGGGCAGAGACTGAAGTTCTTGCAAGGTCTGGGCGGCAGCGGCCTGCTCGGCGGCCCGTCGAGAGGTGCCCTCTCCACGGGCCTGCACGGCCAGGTCCGGCACCTCACACACCACCACAAACACCTGTTCGTGGGCCTTGCCTCGGGTGGATTCAATGCGGTACGAAGGAACCGGCAGCTTGCGCCCCTGCAGCCACTCCTGCAAGGCGGTCTTGGCATCCTTGGTCCAGACCTCCAGGGTCGATTCATGCAGCAAGGGGGCAAACAGGCTGTCCACCACGGCACGGGCACGCTCGAAACCGGCGTCAAGGTACACCGCCCCGAAAATGGCTTCCAACGCGTCGGCCAGGATGGACGGGCGTTGCGCACCACCACCTTTGGCCTCACCTTCGCTGAGGCGCAACAGCGCGGGCAGGCCCATCTGCACCGCCAGGCGATGCAGCATGTCCTGGCGCACCAGATGGGCACGCACACGGGTCAGGTCACCCTCGTCGCTCTGGTCGAACTGACGGTACAACAGCGCCGAAACGCACAGGCTCAACACCGCGTCGCCCAGAAACTCCAGGCGCTCGTAGTTTCCGCTGCCGAAGCTCTTGTGCGTGACCGCACGCACCAGCAGTTCAGGCTGCGTGAACTCGTGCCCCAGCCGGCGCTGCAACTCTTGCAAGGCCATGGGAAGGGTCGCCGTCCGCGAGGTAGAACGGTTCGTCAGCGTGACTGCCCCTTGAACTTGAGCAAAAGATAAACCGGATCGACGAGCTCGATTTCGCGCTCATACGCAAAGCTCACGATCACCCGACCTTCGTCGTTCTTGCTGATGTCGAGGTCCGACGAAGAGATGGACTCCACACCGTACTGGACTTGTTTTTCGCGCTCAAAGGCGGCCCGGATCTCGGGGATGGTGCTGCCGCCGGACTGCGCCACCTTGTTGACCATGCTCAGCACCGTACGGTACTCGGTCACCGCTGGCACCACCTTCATGACCAGCAGGGCAGCCATGGCCACCAACACCGCCCAGAACACCAGGCCCACCATGGTGACGCCCCGCAGGTGATGCGGGCGTACGCGCTTCAACTGTGTCGTGTTCACGTCAGTCTCCTCTTTGGATCAGTGGAAGAAACCGATGCGCTTCATGTCGGAGAAGTTCATCCAGATCATGAACGCTTTGCCGACGATGTGGTCATCGGGCACGAAACCCCAGAAACGGGAGTCAAGAGAATTGTCGCGGTTGTCGCCCATCACAAAGTAGTGTCCTGCGGGCACCTTGCAGACGACACCCTCGCCACTGTAGCGGCAAGCGTCCTTGTGGGGGAAATTGTCAATGGCCTGCGGCGGCACGAATGGCGGCCGCTTGGGGTCCACCAAAATGCGATGGGCCACCGCGCCCACCTGCTCTTCGTATTGAGACAGGTAGCTCAGGGTTTCACGCTCGTAAAACTCCGGCAAGGGGTTGATGGGGGCGGGCACACCGTTGATCGTGAGCTGCTTGTTGATGTAGGCCACCTCATCGCCCGGCACCCCGATCACGCGCTTGATGTAATCCATGGACGGATTGACCGGGTAGCGAAACACCATGACATCACCGCGTTGCGGGTCGTTGTTGCCAACGATCTTCTTGTTGATCACCGGCAGGCGAACACCATAGTGAAACTTGTTGACCAGGATGAGGTCCCCCACCAGCAAGGTGGGAATCATCGACCCTGACGGGATCTTGAAGGGCTCGAACAGAAACGAGCGCATCAAGAACACGGCACAGATCACCGGAAACAGGCCTGCCGTCCAGTCCAGCCACCACGGTTGTGCCAGCAAACGCTGCTGGGCTTGGGCCACGTCGCCGTCCACCTGGGTGATGCCCTTGGTGGCCAGTTGCGCACGGCGGGCCTGGTCTTGCTCGGCCACGCGGGCCGCTGCTGCCTCGCGCTCAGGCTTGAACTTGTAGCGCTCTGCCAACCAGTAAACCAGCGTGACCGTGGTCATGACAAACAGCACGAGCGAAAAGTTGCCCTGCCATTGGCCAACGTACCAGCCCCCCAGGTACACGGCCAGCGCCGCGTACAACAGTCCTGTGATCAGACTCATTGATGTAATTCCAGGTCAGTCGTCCACCTGCAAGATGGCGAGGAAGGCTTCCTGCGGCACCTCGACGGTACCGATTTGCTTCATTCGCTTCTTGCCGGCCTTTTGTTTTTCAAGCAGCTTGCGCTTGCGGGTGATGTCACCGCCGTAGCATTTTGCCAGCACGTTCTTGCGCAAGGCCTTGATGTTTTCTCGGGCGATGATGTTGCCGCCAATGGCCGCCTGGATGGCCACGTCGTACATCTGGCGCGGGATCTGCTCGCGCATCTTGGCCGCCACGGCGCGGCCGCGGTATTGCGACTGCATGCGGTGCACGATGATGGACAAGGCGTCCACGCGGTCGCCGTTGATCAGCAGATCCACCTTCACCACGTCAGAGGCGCGGTATTCCTTGAACTCGTAGTCCATCGAGGCATAACCGCGCGAGACCGACTTGAGCTTGTCAAAGAAGTCCAGCACGATCTCGGCCAGCGGCATCTCGTAGGTCAGCATGACCTGACGGCCGTGGTAGGCCATGTTCATCTGCACGCCACGCTTCTGGTTGGCCAGCGTCATCACCGGGCCCACATAATCTTGGGGCATGTACAGATGCACCGTGACGATGGGCTCGCGGATCTCGGCGATCTTGGCCACCTCGGGCATCTTCGAGGGGTTCTCCACCTCGATGACCTCGCCCCCATTGAGCTCCACCTGGTAGACCACGCTGGGCGCGGTGGTGACCAGATCCTGGTCAAACTCGCGCTCCAGGCGCTCTTGCACGATCTCCATGTGCAGCAGGCCCAGGAAGCCGCAGCGGAAGCCAAAGCCCAGCGCCTGCGACACCTCGGGCTCGTAACGCAGCGAGCTGTCGTTGAGCTTGAGCTTTTCCAGCGCGTCGCGCAGCGAGTCGTACTCGCTGGATTCGCTGGGGTACAGGCCTGCAAACACCTGCGGCTGGATTTCCTTGAAGCCCGGCAGCGGCTCGGTGGCCGGGCCGGCGTTATTGGGCAATTTCTTTTCGACCGTGACGGTGTCACCGACCTTGGCGGCCGCAAGCTCTTTGATGCCGCAGATCACAAAGCCCACTTCACCCGCCCGCAGCTCGGGCCGGTCCACTGACTTGGGCGAAAACACACCCAGGTGATCCACCGGGTAGACCGAATTGGTGGCCATCAGGCGGATGCGCTCGCCCTTCTTCAACACGCCGTCGACCACACGCACCAGCATCACCACGCCCACGTAGTTGTCGAACCAGGCGTCGATGATCATGGCGCGAGGCGGGCCATCCGGGTTGCCCTTCGGGGGCGGCATCTTGGCCACCACCATCTCAAGAATCTCGTCGATGCCCATGCCCGTCTTGGCCGAGCAAGGAATGGCGTCGGTGGCGTCGATGCCGATCACGTCCTCGATCTCGGCCTTGGCGCGATCCGGGTCGGCCTGCGGCAAGTCCATCTTGTTGAGGACCGGAATCACCTCCACACCCAGATCGAGCGCGGTGTAGCAGTTGGCCACGGTTTGCGCTTCAACGCCTTGCGACGCATCGACCACGAGCAACGCGCCTTCACAGGCAGACAGCGAACGGCTGACTTCATAGGAGAAGTCCACGTGGCCCGGGGTGTCGATCAGGTTGAGGTTGTAGACCTGGCCATCCTTGGCCGTGTACTGCAAAGCAGCCGTCTGGGCCTTGATGGTGATGCCCCGCTCCTTCTCGATGTCCATCGAGTCCAGCACCTGGGCTTCCATCTCACGATCACTCAGCCCCCCACAGCGCTGGATGATGCGATCGGCCAGGGTGGATTTGCCATGGTCGATGTGGGCAATGATCGAAAAATTACGGATGTGATTCATAAAAAAAAGGCACGTCCAAGATGCATGACGCGCCTTCCAACAAAAACGTATGGCAACTGCTTGTTGGACCTTCATTGTACAGAAAAGGTCCGGGGTGCAAGCCCCTGAATGTCGATGGGCAGGGGCTTTCAGGCCGACCGGCTCATTTCCATCAACAGGTTATCCACATGCTTGTGTGGATAAAAACGGGGGCCGCACGCGAGGGCGTCGGTTCGCGAGGCGGAGCCGGATTGTACCGACAAACCGGTCAGCGCCACGCAGTTATCAACAGCAAGCCAGACCCCAGGGGGTCTGGCCACTTCGCTGCAACGCAACAAAAACCCTTACCTGCAGTCAGGTAAGCAGGGCCTCACTCAGCGATTGGGGCGAATCACCACGTACTGAGCCCACTCACCCCGGCGCACCAGCAAGCTGACAGGGCGCTGGCGGTCCACCTTGGCCGTCACCGCATCGAACTGTTTGGCGCTGGTGATCTGCACATTGGCCAAGGCCAGCACCACATCCCCCGGACGCAAACCTGCCCTGGCAGCTGGCCCATCAACCTGGTCAACGAGCACGCCGTCCGACTTGAGTTCGCGCTTCTGATCGGGCGTCAGGTCGCTGACCACCAAGCCCAGCACGGCCTGCGCCACGCTGTTGCTGCGCGAAGGTGTCGCCGGCTTGTTGCCTGGTGTTGCCTCGGCCACTTCCATGGACGCCACCGTCAGGCTCAAGTCCTTGTAGGCGCCGCGACGGAACACCTGCACGCTCACCTTGGTGCCGGGCCGGGTGGCCGCCACCTGCCTGGACAGGTCGGCTGGCGAGTCTATGCCCTGCCCATTGAAGCGGGTGATGATGTCACCGGCCTCCAGGCCAGCCTTGTCGGCGGGCAAACCAGCCTCCACCCCCTGAACCATGGCCCCCATGGCCCGCTTGAGCCCCAGCGAGTCAGCCACCTCCTTGGTGACCGGCCCGATCGAGACCCCGATGCGACCACGGGTCACCTTGCCATCGGTGCGCAACTGATCGGCCACCCGCATGGCATCGTCGATCGGGATGGACAGCGAGATGCCCATGAACCCACCCGATCGACTGAGGATCTGGGAGTTGATGCCCACCACCTCGCCGCGCATGTTGATCAGCGGGCCACCCGAGTTGCCGGGGTTGACGGCCACATCGGTCTGAATAAAGCGAATCTCTTCTCCGGTGTCGCGGGCCTTGGCGCTGACGATGCCGGCCGTGACGGTGTTTTCGAGACCAAACGGCGTGCCGATGGCCATGACCCACTCGCCCACCTTGAGGCGACTCACATCACCGATGGTGACGGCCGGCAGACCCTTGGCCTCGATCTTGACCACCGCCACGTCGGTGCGCTTGTCAACGCCCACCACCTTGGCCTTGTATTCACGCTTGTCCGTGAGGTTGACGTACACCTCATCGGCCCCATCGATGACGTGTGCATTGGTCATCACGTAGCCATCCGGCGTGAGGATGAAGCCCGACCCCACCCCACGTGGCCGCTCTTCACCTTGCGAAGAGTCGTCCTGCGGTGCGGGCCGTCGCGGCGTGGGCGCAGGCCCTGGCATGGGCATGCCAAAGAAACGACGGAAGAACTCCTGCATCTGCTGGTCCATCTCGTCATTGCCTGCCTGGTTCATCACCACGCGCTGCGTGGTGCGAATGCTGACGACCGACGGACCCACACGCTCCACCAGATCGGTGAAGTCGGGCAAGCCCTTGACAAGCACCGGGGGCTGCGCCGCCGACGTGGCTGGCGGCTGGCTGAGTTGGGCCTGAGACGCATGGGGAAACAGGCTGGAGCTCAACACGAACCCCACTGCTGACACCACAACACCGACCACCAGCGTGCGTCGCACCAGCGACGACCCCGCAACCGCTTTGCTCTTGAGCATGGCTGACATGGCGTTCATACCTCGACGAATGATTCGAAAAGAAGACGACGCGTTCTTAACGCATGGGCCGAATGTTAAGCCGACAGCGCTAAGCTCATGTGAGCGGGGCGTAAAGTGAAGTGAAGCGTGAAGTGAAGCGCAGCATCACGCCGCGTTCAGCGAATCATCCAGACGAGGTCGGTCGGCGTGGCATCTGCACCCACGGCAGACATCGGTGATTCAGCGATGGCGCCATCGGCCAGCACCGACGTGCGCGTGGCCTGTGCCGAAAACGACTTGGCCATCGGCTCGCCTGCAGGCCCCCAGGCCAGACCGGCATTGACCGGCACCGCACCCACGAGCGCCATGGCACCGCCCGAAGACGGCTGCAGCGCGGAAGATGCCCCCCCCTGGCTCATGGCCAGGTTGGATGCGCCCGGCGTTGTGGCCCACTGGCCTTGCAGAGTCAAAACGCCCGCCAGGATGGCCACGAAAGAAGCCGCCACCGCCAGAGGGCCCGACCAGCGGCGCGAGCGTGCCGGCGTCATGGGCGCCGCAGAAGGCTGAGCAGCCGCCGCCACCTGCGCGGCAGCTCGCGGGGCCAGCACCACAGGCTCATCGGCCAGCCGCTGGCGGAGTTTGCTCAAGAAATGATCGTGCTGGGCCGTGCTGGCCAGCTCTTCAGACCGCAGGACATCACCGATCAGCTGATAGGACGCCCACACCTGGCGCGCACCGTCATCGTCACACCAGTTTGCACAGGCCTCGGTCACTTCCGAGGCCGTGGCCTCACCGTCCGCCAGGGCAGACAGAGACTGATAGCGGGTGTTGTGATCCACAGACTGTTCATTCATGAAGGTAGCTCCTGACTGGGCCAGACGCGCCAGCGATGTCGGTCAGACACTGACCTCAACACCAGGTTCCGCGTCGCTGATGCTCCGAGTCGCCTTCGCCACAAAAAGTTCACAGAACTTCACCAGCGTTCGCCCCGTCGGGTGTCCAACAGGGGGCGAAGTCGCGTCGCGATGGCCTCACGCGCCCTGAAGATGCGCGAGCGCACGGTGCCAATCGGGCAATTCATCATCTCGGCGATCTCTTCGTAGCTGAGTCCCTCGATCTCGCGCAGGGTGATGGCCTGCCGAAGGTCTTCAGACAGCTCCGCCATGGCCTTGTGCACGGTTTCGGCCACCTGCCGGCTGGCCAGCACCGACTCAGGGGTTTCCCCATCGGTCAGCTCGTTTTCGACACGGGAGCCCTCATCATCGTCACCGACGGCGGCACTGACCGCCGACTCGGTGATGACTGGATCGCGCTGCAGCCCGATCATGGCCTTTTTGGCCGTGTTCACCGCAATGCGGTACAGCCAGGTGTAAAACGCGCTTTCGCCCCGAAAAGCCGGCAACGCCCGGTAAGCCCGGATGAAGGTTTCCTGGGCAATGTCTTCAACCAGGTCGACATCACGCACCATGCGTCCGATCAGGCGCTCGATCCGGCGCTGGTACTTGACCACCAGCATCTCGAATGCCCGCTGATCGCCACGCTGCACGCGCTCAACGAGCGCGGCGTCGACGTCCACCACCGGCTTGACGGCCGCCTCGGTCACGGTGGCCTCAACGGGCGTGGTCAAGCCCTCCGGGGGCTGCGGCTCATGGGCTGTCATGCCAGCCTCCGAGCGTCGTGCGCCGCAGCGTCTGAGCCCAAACCAGGCTCGCCCATCCAGACTGTGTCGGCAAACACCGTGTCAGGGAACTGGGTTTCAGGGGCTGAAGTGGCAGGAAACGGAAGCGGCACGGGGACTTTCTGATCGCGAGGCCCTGATGATGCCATCGCTGGCGCCCGACCGCTGGCCTGCCCCAGATTGAGCGTGAGCAAACAGCTCAGCCGGTGCAGATCCTGGGGGTCGGAGCCCGCCAACATGGGCGGCAACCAGCACCAGGCCAGGCGATGCAGTCGAGGATCCGGGCTGGCCTGACGCACCCGCAACAAGCGCCAGCCCGACAACTGCATGACCACGGCCAGGGACACGGGTCGATCACCCCAGTGCAGCACGCGCCAATGTGCCTGCGCTGCCGTACCCGAACGATCGCCCGGACACCAGCGCAGACAGAGGGCGGCGGCCGGCCGCCTCAACCGCCAGGCCACCCTGAGGGCCACCACGCTCCAGGCCATGGCCACCAGCACGCACGTGGCCGCCACAGCCCCATGCACCTGCCCGGCCATGCCTGCCTGAGCCCAAGCCCAGGCCCACGCCATGGCCAGCAACAGCGTGCCGGCCAGCAGGGCATGCACCAGCACACGCAGCCAGGCCACTGGCGGCAGCCCACCACGCAAATGCCATTGCCCTGGCGCCGTCAGCGGCGGGGCACTGAACGCACTGGCCGTGTGCATGGGCCGATGGAGTGGTGGTGCGGCGCTCAGCGGGCGCCCTCAGACACGCTTGAACACCAGGGTGCCGTTGGTGCCGCCGAAGCCGAAGTTGTTCTTCAAGGCCGCGTCGATCTTCATCTCGCGCGCCGTGTTGGCGCAGTAATCCAGATCGCACTCAGGATCCTGATTGAAGATGTTGATCGTGGGCGGCGAAATCTGATGGTGCACCGCCAGGGCCGTGAAGACCGACTCGATGCCACCCGCACCACCCAGCAAGTGCCCGGTCATGGATTTGGTGGAGTTCACGACCAATTGGCGGGCGTGATCACCAAAAGCCGCCTTGATGGCGTTGGTTTCGTTGGCATCGCCCAAGGGAGTGGACGTGCCATGGGCGTTCAGGTATTGAACCTGGTCCGGGTTGAGACCCGCATTGCGCATGGCCGCCAGCATGGAGCGCTTGGGGCCATCCACGTCAGGAGCGGTCATGTGGTAGGCATCGCCGCTCATGCCAAAGCCAGAGACCTCGGCGTAGATGCGCGCACCGCGTGCCTTGGCGTGCTCGTATTCTTCGAGCACCATCACGCCAGCGCCCTCGCCCAGCACGAAACCATCGCGGTCCTTGTCCCAGGGCCGAGAGGCCGTGGCGGGATCATCGTTGCGCGTGGACAGCGCACGGGCTGCGGCAAAGCCGCCCACGCCCAGGGGGCTGACCGTGGCCTCTGCGCCACCGGCCACCATGACATCGGCGTCACCGTATTCGATCAGGCGCGACGCCAGACCAATGGCATGCAAACCGGTGGTGCATGCCGTGACCACGGCCAGGTTGGGCCCCTTGAATCCGTACTGGATGGACACATGGCCAGAGATCATGTTGATGATCGAGGCCGGCACAAAGAACGGAGAAATGCGCCGCGGACCACGTTCTTTGTAGTCCGTGTGCGTTGCTTCGATCATCGGCAAACCGCCGATGCCCGAGCCCACCATGACGCCAATGCGCTCGGCCACATCAGGGGTCAGCGCCTCGCCGGTGGGCAGCCCGGCGTCACGCACGGCCTGCATGCTGGCCGCCAGGCCGTAATGAATGAAGGTATCCATGTGGCGGGCTTCTTTGCCGGGGATGTAATCCTCGATGTTGAAGCCCTTGACCTCGCCTGCGAACTGACAGGCGAACGCCGAAGCGTCGAACTTGGTGATGGTCTGGATACCGGATTGACCGGCCACCAGGTTGGTCCAGGACTCCTGCACGGTGTTACCCACCGGAGTGATCAGCCCCAGGCCAGTGACGACGACACGACGACGGCTCATGCTCTATGAATCAGTAAATTGACGAGGGATGAGGACCCGGGGGCCAGAAGGCACCCCGGGCCGGACTCAGCACGCTCAGGCCTTCACGTGTGCCTTGGCGTAATCGATCGCCAATTGCACTGTCGTGATCTTTTCAGCTTCTTCATCGGGGATTTCGATGCCGAACTCATCTTCGAGAGCCATCACCAGCTCGACGGTATCCAGCGAGTCAGCGCCCAGATCGGCCACGAAAGCCTTCTCGTTGGTGACTTCAGACTCGGCCACACCGAGTTGCTCTGCAATGATCTTCTTGACGCGTGCTTCGATATCGCTCATGACTCCTCCAGGAGGGTAGTGCAAACAAACCGGGGATTTTACCGGCTCATCGTGTCAATATATCGACGAGCCGAAAACGAGCAAAGAGATTCCCCGGAACGATCTCATTGACTTCGTTCAAACCATGAACATGCCGCCGTTGACGTGCAGTTCAATGCCTGTGATGTACGCCGCCTGCGCCGAGGCCAGAAAGGCCACCGCATTGGCGATGTCCTGAGGCTGACCCAGACGCCCCAACGGGATCTGGCTGTTCAAGGCGGCGCGCTGTTCTTCAGACAGCGCGCGGGTCATGTCGGTGTCGATGAAGCCAGGCGCCACGCAGTTGACGGTGATGCCTCGGCTGCCCAACTCCTTGGCCAGCACGCGGCTCATGCCGGCAACACCCGCCTTGGAGGCGGCGTAGTTGGCCTGGCCGGCGTTGCCTGCAGCCCCGACCACCGACGTGATGTTGATGATTCGGCCGTGACGTTGCTTCATCATGGGCCGCGTGACGGCCCGCGACAGGCGGAACACTGCCTTGAGGTTGGTGTCGATGACGGCATCCCAGTCGTCGTCCTTCATGCGCATGGACAGGGTGTCGCGGGTGATGCCGGCGTTGTTCACCAGCACATGCAAGGCGCCGTGTTCTTTGACGATGGTGTCGATCAGGGCATCCACGGCCGCAGCGTCGGTCACGTTCAGCACCACCCCCCGGCAGCCGGCAAAGGCACCCAGGGTGTCGTTGATCGCAGCCGCACCGCTTTCACTGGTGGCGGTGCCGATGACGATCATGCCGCGCTCGGCCAGCGTTCGTGCCACCGCCTGCCCGATTCCCCGGGTGGCGCCAGTGACCAGGGCGACCTGGCCTTGGACATTGTCCTGTGCGTTGTGGGTCGCGGCAGTCATCACAGCATCCCTTTCACGTCCTGCAGCGTGGCCGGATCCAGCACGGTGGCCGTGATCAGGTCTGCATCGATTCTTTTGATCATTCCCGCCAGCACCTTGCCGGGCCCGCACTCGAAGACGTGCGTCAGGCCCCTGGCCTTGAGGGCCTGCACGGTCTCAACCCAGCGAACGGGGCCAAAGGCCTGCCGGTACAGCGCGTCCCGGATGGCCTGCGGCTCGTCCACCGCGGCCACATCGATGTTGTTGATGACCGGGATGCCGGGCGCCGCAAAAGGCGTGGCGGCCAACTGCTGCATGAGCCGTTCAGCCGCAGACTTCATCAAACTGGAGTGGAACGGGGCCGACACCGGCAGCGACAGCGCACGTTTGGCGCCTGCGGCCTTCAACACCTCGCAGGCCTTTTCAACAGCCGCCTTGGTGCCGGCAATCACGGTTTGTTTGGGGTCGTTGAAGTTCACGGCCTCGACGGCCTCGCCCACCTCGGCGGCCGCCTGGGCGCAACCCGCCTTCACGGCCTGGGCGTCCAGGCCCAGGATGGCCGCCATGCCACCCACCCCGACGGGCACGGCCTCTTGCATGGCCTGCGCACGAAAACGCACCAGGGGCAAAGCGTCTTTGAGCGCCAGGGCGCCCGAGGCCACCAGCGCGGTGTATTCACCCAGTGAATGTCCGGCCACGGCGGCGGGCTTCAACCCGGTGTCCGCCAGCCACGCCCGCCAGCAGGCCACACCCGCGGTCAGCATCACGGGCTGGGTCGTGGTCGTGAGGTCCAGGCGCTCTTTGGGGCCCTGCGCAATCAGCGCGGCCATGTCTTCGCCCAGCACGTCCGAGGCCTCGACCAGCGTGTCGCGAACCGCGGGATGGTCGGCCCAGGCGTCGAGCATGCCCACCGACTGTGAGCCTTGACCAGGAAATACGAATGCAAATGCAGTCATGCGTTGTCTTTCATTCTTTATCTCAGTAATCAACCAGCACAGCGCCCCACGTGAACCCGCCTCCGACGCCCTCCAGCATGAGGCTGTGGCCACGCTGTATGCGGCCGCTGCGCACGCCCTCGTCCAGCGCCAGTGGAATGGACGCCGCCGAGGTGTTGCCATGTTGATCGACCGTGACGATCACCTTGTCCAGCGGCAGATGCAACTTGCGCGCCGTGCCGAACATGATGCGCAGGTTGGCCTGGTGCGGAATGAGCCAGTCGATGCTCTGCGGCTCACGCCCTGCCAGGCTCAGCACTTCGTGTGCGCATTGATCCAGCACCGACACCGCCAGCTTGAAGACCGCCTGGCCCTCCATTTTCAGCAAAGGGGAGCCCACGATCTCGCCATAGGCGATCTGTCCGGGCACATTCAGGATGTCAACGTGGCGACTGTCCGCGTGCAAGCGGGACGCCACCACGCCAGGCTGGTCACTGGCCTCCAGCACCACCGCGCCGGCCCCGTCGCCAAACAACACGCAGGTGGTCCGGTCTGAAAAGTCGAGCAAACGGGAAAACACCTCGGCACCGATGACCAGGGCGCGTCGGGCCGCACCCGTGCGGATCATCGAGTCGGCCACGGTCAGGGCATAGATGAACCCGGAGCACACGGCCTGCACATCGAAGGCGGCACAGCCGTGCACCCCCAAGGCCCGCTGAATCAGGCAGGCGGTTGACGGGAACACCATGTCGGGCGTGGAGGTGGCGCAGATGATCAGGTCGATGTCTTGTGCCGTGCACCCCGCAGCGTCCAGGGCCTGACGGGCGGCCAGCACCCCCAGCTGGCTGGAGGTGACACCACGCTGAACGTAGTGTCGCGCCCGTATGCCGGTGCGCTCCACGATCCAGTCGTCGGAGGTGTCGATGCCGTCGCGGGCGAGCCGCTCGACAAGATCCTGATTGGTGACGCGGTCTGGCGGCAGGTGGCTGCCAGTGCCAGCGATGCGCGCAAACCGACGGCTGGTGGCCTGGGTTTCGCGCCCCGCCGCGGCGTCAGAACGATGGTGATCGTTCGTCGGTCTTGGGGACATTGAAAAGGGGATTCAGGCCACCTGGCCCAGATCCGCCTTCTCGCCCGCCGCCTCTTTGGAAGGCATGCTGACCAGCGTGGCTGCAATCTGGTCGTGTACCCGATCCAGCAGTCGATGACGGGCCGCATCATACGCCCGATTCAGCGCCACCTGAAAGGCCAGCTTGTCAGAAGAACCGTGGCTCTTGAACACCAGGCCGCGCAGACCCAACAAGGCAGCGCCACTGTAGCGACGGTGGTCTACGCGCTTTTTAAAGTGATTTAGCACCGGCATGGCCACCAAAGCAGCCATTTTGGTGAAGATGTTGCGGGTGAACTCTTGTTTGATGAAGGCGGCAAACATGCCGGCCAGACCCTCAGCGGTCTTGAGCGCCACATTGCCCACGAAACCATCACACACCACAATGTCCGAGGTGCCCTTGAAAATGTCGTTGCCTTCCACGTTGCCGTGGAAGTTGATGAGCCCACGGTTGTGGGCATCACGCAAGAGTTCTCCGGCGGCCTTGATGACCTCGCTGCCCTTGATCACTTCTTCGCCGATGTTCAGCAACCCGACGCTGGGGCTGTCCTTGCCATCCACGGCCGAGACCAGGGCGCTGCCCATGACGGCGAACTGCAGCAGGTGCGCCGCCGTGCAATCCACATTGGCCCCCAGGTCCAGCACGGTGGTGAATCCATCGTTCTGGTTGGGCATCACCGTGGCCAGCGCAGGCCGATCAATGCCCTCCACCGTCTTGAGCAGGTAGCGGGCCAGCGCCATGAGCGCGCCCGTGTTGCCGGCAGACACGCAGGCGTGCGCCGACGCTGGAGCATCGGCAGAGGCCTTTACCTGGGAAATGGCCACGCGCATGGACGAATCCTTCTTGCGCCGCAAGGCCACCTCAACCGGGTCGTCCATGGTGACCACCTCGGTGGCCGGCACGATGCGGCAACGCGGCCAGGCGCGCGCCTCCGCCAGCGCATCAGGCTGCCCGACCAGCAGCAACTCGGCATCCGGGTGCTGATCCAGGAAGGCCCGGGCCGCCGGCAGCGTGATGGACGGGCCGTGATCGCCCCCCATGCAATCCACGGCGATGCGCACAGGCGACAAGGCCGCCAGGGTTGCAGATGATGAAGAATTGGGAATGCTCATGGGTCACCAGGGCAATGGCCACAATGGCCGCTGTCGGCCGACAGGCTGAACGACACAAACAACAAGGGCCGGCAAGCCGACGTCAGCGTCGGGTTGTCCAGCCCTGGGGGTGGAGACTGTGAGGCTCCGCAACCCGGCGCGAGGGCCGGGCCAGTATCAGGCGTCAGCCTTGGTCTTCAGGACCTTGCGACCACGGTAGAAACCGGTGGGGCTGATGTGGTGACGCAGGTGGATTTCGCCGGTGGTGGGTTCGACGGCGGTGCCCGGGGTATTCAGGGCATTGTGCGAACGGTGCATGCCACGCTTGGAGGGCGACTTCTTGTTTTGCTGAACGGCCATGATGGACTCCGGATGGGCAGGCAGTCAACTGCCTGCAGATTTACCTGACCTTGCAGGACCACTTGAGCCGGGAGGCGACGCCACTGGACGTGCGCTCAAATCCGGTTTGCAGCCCGCAAGTTGTTGATCAAAATTCCGGCATGACCCGGAAAACTCTCAATTCTAGCATGAAAACACAATGAAGCCAAACTTGAAAGTCAGCTCAGCGGTCTGACGAGTCTGGGGTTTTCTTGTTTTTGAGCGCGGCCAACACGGCAAACGGGTTGGGCCGGTCGGTCGCCCCCGACTCGGCAGGGTCGGGGGAGCCCCCCGGATTCGACGCTGCGCCGGCCACTTCTTCAGAGCCTGGCTGCATCCACGAGTTCAGGTCAACCGGGCACTCGTCATGCCTGGGCAAGATGGGCTCGGCCATGATCAGCTCGTCTTCGATCAATTCGAGCAGGTTGAACTGACGCGATACCGCCAGCACGTCCTCGTCGGACTCCGCGTCCAACTGGGCGGCGGCGGCTTCGTCGGCCACGAACCTGATGTCACGGTCCACCTCGACGTCCAGCATCACCGGATGCAGGCACCGTTGACACTCATAAGGCAAACGGGCCTGAGCACGCACGTCCAGCCACCACTGGGGCGCCCCCACGCGTTGCGGCACGGTGCGGCCCTGCACCTGCCAGCGAACCGGACCCAGCGCCGCCACGTCGGCCTCCTGGGGCAGCCCCGCACACAATCGAGACAACTCGGCCACGGGCGTGTCACCGGCCAGCGGCTCGCCTGATTCGATGAAAACCCCCACATCCATTTTGCGGGGATGGAATACGCGCTGTTTCATGCGCGCAAGTGTAGGGGCTGCGCAGCAGTGAGGCGCCGGTTTGGCGACAATCACGTCCATGCACATTTCTTTGCCCCGGCTCATCCTGGCATCGACGTCGCCCTACCGCCGTGAGTTGCTGGGCCGACTGAGATACCCGTTCGACACCGTGTCGCCCCAGGTGGACGAGACACCCCACCCGGGCGAACGTCCTGCCGCACTGGCGCTGCGGCTGGCGCAGGCCAAGGCGCTGGCCGTGCCCCGTGACACGGCGGCCGGCGTGGCTGATGTGGTCGTGATCGGCTCGGACCAGGTGGCAGACCTCCACGGCACGCCGCTGGGCAAGCCCGGCAGCCACGAGCGTGCCCTGGCGCAATGGCGGGCCATGCGGGGCCAGGCAGTGCAGTTTCACACCGCCGTCTGCGTGTGGCGGCCTGCCACGGGCTACCTGCAGACCGCGCTGGACACCGTCACGGTGCGCATGCGCAACCTCGATGACGCCCAGATAGAAGCCTATCTGCACCTGGAAACACCCTACGATTGCGCCGGCAGCGCCAAATGCGAGACCCTGGGCATCGCCCTGCTGGACGCCATTGAAAGCCAGGACCCCACCTCGCTGGTGGGCCTGCCCTTGATCCTCACCAACCGGCTGCTGCGCGAGGCCGGACTGGATGTACTTGCCGCCCTGGCCCAAGATGGACACTGAACTGAACACCACCACGCCGCCCCCCGGCCGGCTATGGCTGATCCCCAACACCCTGGACCTGGGGTGCATTGCGGAGGACGCCCCCCCGCCCGACCTGCAAGATGTATTGCCCATGGGGGTGCTCCGCATCGCCGCCGGTCTGACGCACTGGATCGCAGAAAACGCCAAGACCACACGCGCCTTCCTCAAACGTGTGGACGGCGTCGTGCCCCTGTCGCGCCCCTTGCAAGAACACCAGATTCAGGTGATCCCAAGGCCTGGCAAAGGCCGCGCCGACAAGCCACGCGGGCCTGCGGCCTGGCGGGAACTGCTGGCGCCTGCGCTGGCCGGGCACGACGTGGGGCTGATCTCGGAGGCGGGCCTGCCGGCTGTCGCCGACCCGGGCGCCGATGTGGTGCTGGCGGCCCACCGGCTGGGCTTGAAAGTGCAGGCCCTGTCAGGGCCGAGTTCGCTGCTGCTGGCACAGGCGGCCAGCGGCCTACACGGCCAGAGCTTTGCGTTCGTGGGCTACCTGCCTGTGGAGCCCACCGAGCGCCAGCAGCGCATTCGCGAGCTGGAGCAGTGGTCCAGAAAACAACAGCAGACGCAGTTGGTCATCGAAACCCCTTACCGCAACCCGGCACTGTGTCAGGCCCTGCTCAACACCTTGCAGACCGAAACCTGGCTGAGCATCAGCTGTGGCCTGACCCTGGCCGATGGCTGGAGCCGAACCGACACGGTTGGCGCGTGGCGCAAAGCACCGCCCGTTCTGCCCACCGGCATCCCGGCCGTGTTTGCCTGGCTGGCACGCTGACAAACACCCTGCCGGTGCACTTTTTTACAGACAGAATGTCGATCGATGACAAGCCCCACCCCTCACCAACCCGCTGAAGCCAACGGCCCTGCCACCGCGCCGCTCGCCGCGCCAGACGCCCTGGCCTCCAGCCTGGGCTACGCGGGACTGCTGCCCTTCGTGGCCGGCGCCGTGCTCACATGGCTGCTCTCGGGGCGCGCAGACCCCGAACCATTACACTTTGCTGTGCAGGCCCTGGTGAGCTATGCCGCACTGATCGTGTCCTTTCTGGGGGGGCTGCCCTGGGGCCTGTCCATGCGCTGGCCTGCGGGCGACCAAGCCGCCCTGGCCGTGCGCGCGCGGGCACTGTGGTCTGGCATTGCCTACAGCCTGCTGGCCTGGGTGGCCGTGCTGATGCCACCACATGCCGGTTTGGTGGTGCTGGGTGCCTTGTTGCTGGGGTGTTACCTCAACGATCGGCGCCTCTACCCTGCCCTGGGCGCCGCGCCATGGCTTACCCTGCGCTTCAGGCTGTCCAGCGTGGCCAGCATCAGTTGCTGGTTCGCTGCGGCCCAGATCTGACGAGCCCACCAACCTCTTTGCAGCACCCCACACGGCATGCCCCAACGCATCGACTACCAGGTTCGCCTGCCAGCGCCCCACACCCACCGGTTCAGCGTCACGCTAAAGATCGCCCGTCCTCAGGCCAAACAACGGCTAAGCCTGCCGGTGTGGATTCCTGGCAGCTACCTGGTTCGGGAGTTTGCCCGCCACCTGTCACCCATCACGGCACGACAGGGCGCGCATGAGATCGGCGTGACGCCGATCGACAAAAGCACCTGGGAGCTGGATTGCTCCGACCGCGAAGCCGTCATGGTGAGCTATGAGGTGTACGCCTTTGACACCTCGGTGAGAGCGGCCTTTCTGGACAGTGGCCGTGGGTTCTTCAATGGCACCAGCGTCTTCTTGCGCGTCGAAGGCCAAGACACGCAGGTGCACCGCCTGCACCTGATGGGCGCCCCCAAAGGCTGGCGCGTGGGCACCGCCCTGTCGCCGCTGAAGGTCAATGCGCAAGGCTGGGGCGCCTACGAGGCCCGTGACTACGACGAGCTCGTGGACCACCCGGTTGAGATGGGGCCGTTCTGGCAGGGAGGATTCAGCGTGCGCGGCGTGCGCCACGACTGGGTGGTGGCTGGCGCACCGCCAGATTTTGATGGCGACAAGCTCCTGGCCGACTGCCGTCGCATCTGTGAGGCACAGATCCAGTTCTGGCATGGTCGCGGCAAACCGGATTTCAAACACTACGTGTTCCTGCTCAACGCCGTGGACGACGGTTACGGAGGGCTGGAACACCGCCGCAGCACCGCACTGATCTGCAGCCGCAAAGACCTGCCGCGCACTGGGCGCGCAGTCAACGACGAGGGCTACACCACGCTGCTGGGGCTGATCAGCCACGAATACTTCCACACCTGGAATGTCAAACGGCTCAAGCCCACTGACTTTGCCCCCTACGACTACACCAGAGAGAACCACACCCGGATGCTGTGGTTCTTTGAAGGGTTCACGTCGTATTACGACGACCAGTTTCTGCTGCGCACCGGGCTGCTGGACGCCAAGGCCTATCTGAAGCTGTTGGGACGCACCGTCAACCAGGTGCTGGCCACCCCTGGACGGGAGCACCACAGCGCCGCGCAAGCCAGCTTTGATGCCTGGATTCGTTATTACCGGCCGGACGAGAACACGGCCAACGCGACCGTCAATTACTACACCAAGGGCGCACTGGTGGCTTTGTGTCTGGACCTGGCGCTGCGCAGCCTGCCTGAGCAGGCGCCACAGCCTGCCGCCAGCCTGGATGGCGTGATGGCCCGGCTCTGGCACTTGAAACGCCCCATCACCCACGCCGATGTGGCAGAAGCCGTGGCCCAGGAGGCAGGCACGCTGGTGCCACCAGCCTGGACCCAGCCCCGTCAAGGTGGCCGCAACACCCTGCAACCTTGGGCCGACCTGCTATACCGCTGGACAGAAACGCCCGAAGAGTTGCCGCTGCGCGCGGCCCTGGATGCGCTGGCGGTGGAATGGCTGGAAAAGCCAGCCCCGATGCCTCAGCGGCTGGGCTTGCGCCTGTCAGACCAAGGTGGCGTGCTGAAAGTGATGGCCGTGATGCGCGACAGCGTGGCCGAATCGACCGGGCTACAGGCCGGTGATGAATGGCTGGGGCTGGACGGCTGGCGCGTGCGCAAGGCAGATGACATTCAGCAATGGCTGGATGTGAAGCGCGGCGGGCAAACGCTGGTGATTTGCCGCGATGGTCGGCTGCTCAACCTGAGCCTGGCGCCCATGCAAGCCAAGCCGCCCGCGCTGGTTGCGCTGGGCCTGTCGAACACCGATGTGACCGACAAGCGCTCACGACGCCAGGCCTGGCTGTCCGCCTGACATGCGTCAGCACCGCGTGGGCCTGATCATGCTGTGCATGGCCGTGGTGGCCCTGCACCTGTGGTTCGCGTCCTGGGTGGGCGACCAGGTGCCACGCCATGCCACCGCCGATCAGGGCATACAGCGCCTGAGCGCTGTCTACGAGGCCGAGCTGCGATTCAGCGCCCCGCCCCAGGCGGTGCGGTCACCACCGCCGCCCGTGAAGCGCCCGGCCGTGCCGCGGCCATCGCCCCCTGTGCCCCAGGCGCCGGCCTCGGCCGCGTCCAGCCCCGAGCCGCCACCTGAGCCCACGTCAGAGCCCATGCTGGAGCCTGTGCTGGAGCCCACACCAGAGCCGCCACCCGAGCCCCTCACCATGGATGAGCCGCCCTCTGCAGCGGCGCCATCGGCCAGTGAAGAGGCCGTAGCCGAGGTGATGAGCAGCCCGTCTGAACCCGAGGCACCAACGACGGCCTCACAGCCATTGCTGTCAGGATCGGACAAGCGTCATGTGGCGTCAGGCGACGACGAATCGTTCCAATGGCCCTTGGCCACGCGGGTCAGTTATTCGCTGGAAGGCCATTACCGAGGCCCTGTTCACGGCCAGGCCACGGTGGAATGGTTGAGCCTGGGGCCGTACTACCAGGTGCACGTCGATGCCATCGTCGGCCCATCGTTCGCCCCCATCGGCTCGTGGCGTCTGAGCAGCGAGGGTCAGATCACCGCCGATGGCCTGGTGCCGCGTCGCCACGAGAACCTGGATCGAGTGGTCATCCGTGGCACGCGCACACGCACCAGCGAATTTGGCGATGACACCGTGCGGCTCAACGATGGCACTGAACTGAAACGCCCGCCCGGCATGCAAGACCCTGCCAGCCTGCTGATTCAGATCGCCTACATATTCATCACGCAGCCCGAGCGCGCACGGCCCGGACAGGCGCTGGACATGACCGTGGTCACGACACGCAAGGTTGAATCACTGCGCTTTGACGTGGTGGCCCGGGAAACCCTGGACACCCCCGTGGGCCGCATCGAAACGCTGCACGTGAAGCCTCAGCGGCAGGTGGAGGAAAAAGGAAGCGCCCCGGCCGACATGTGGTTTGCGCCCTCGCTGCAGTACCTGCCCGTGAAGATCCTGGTGAAGGCGGCCGACCAGCCCACGTTCATGCAACTGACCCTGGCCAAGCTGCCCGAGCAGCAAGCCGCCCCCCAGGCGCCCTGAGACCACGTCGGTGGTCAGCGTTTGCCCGCTTGGGCTTCTGCGGCACGCGCAATGCGTTGCTCGATCTGTGCGGCCGATGCGGCACCTGGCAAGCGGGTGCCATCTTCAAAAAAGATCGCCGGGGTGCCTCGCACCGCCATCTTCTGGGCCATGGCCGCGTTGCGCTCCAGCGGCGTGGGGCATTGGCCCAGCGGGCGCTGTGGCTGCTCGCCACGCAGCATCCAGCCCAGCCAGGCATCGGTGCGGTTCTTCATGCACCAGATGCTTTCGGCCTTGCTGCGAGAGTCCGGCCCCAGCAGGGGCACCATGAAGGTGTAGACGGTGATGTCTTTCATGGACTGGAATTCGCGCTCCAGCCGCTTGCAGTAACCACAGTTGGGGTCGGAGAACACCGCCACCTTGCGCGAACCATTGCCACTGCGCCACACCACGGCGTCCTTGAGTGGCAGTTTGGCGAAGTCGATGCGGGTGATGTCCTGGATGCGCTCTTCGGTGAGGTTGCGCTGGCTGCGGGTGTCAATGATCTGCCCGACGATGAGGTAATCGCCATTGGCATCGGTGTAGAAGATGTTGTCTCCGGAGCGCAGCTCGATCAGCCCGGGAAACGACGTGGTGCGCGCCGACTGAATGGGCGGCAGATCCTGCAAGCGCTGCGACAGCTTGGCAGCCAGGGCCTGCACCTGAGCCGCCGGCAGATCGGTCTGGGCCATGGCACCGCCGGCGCTGAACGCCCACGCGGTCGCACCAAGGACCAGCGTGCCCAGCAGTCGGATCAGGGAGGCACGCGGGCCTGAAGAGGGTGCTGAAAACATGTACGGGGTTCCTTGCTTCTTGAGAGGGTGCCTGGGGCTCAGGCGTCCAGTGCCTGGCTCACCAGCCAGCGTTTGAGTGGCCCCGTGCGCTGCACGAGGCTCATGCCCACATTGCGCAGGTCGCGAACCGGTGCGCGCGGATCGGCAAACAGGTGCAGCAGCCCATCGGTCACGCCCGACATGGCGCGGGTGGGCCACAGACGGCGACGCACGTAACGCTGCAGGGTGCGCTCATCGCCCGGAGAACGCCACGGCGACTGTCGACGGGCCTGCACCAGCTCACCCACCAGCACATCCACATCGGCCAGGCCGAGGTTCAGGCCCTGGCCCGCCAAAGGGTGCACCTGGTGCGCGGCATCGCCCAGCAAAACCCACCCCGGACCACACCAGCGGTCGGCCTGCGCCAGGGCCAAGGGCCACGCGGCGCGCTCGGAGGCCAGGCTCAAGTGGCCAACCAACGCCGCACCCTCGGGGTCGCTGGCTTGCAGCGCCTGCATGAGGGCTTGCTCGAACTGCTCAGCAGGCAAGGCCATCAGGGCCTGTGCCTGGGCGGTGGGCACCGACCACACCAGGCCATAACTGGCCCCCGGCACCGGGTCATGGAATGGCAGCAAGGCCAGGATCTCGGGGGATCTGAACCACTGGCGGGCCACCCCCTGGTGCGGATGCGCGGCCTTCAGCCGTGCCGCCACACCCATGTGGCCGTAATCCTGGCGCTCGAAGCTCACGCCCAGCGCACTGCGGGTGCCGGAGTGCTTGCCTTCGCACACCGCCAGCAGGGGCGCGGGTGATGCGTCCAGCGTCAGCACCGGCGCCACGCCCTGCACACCGGCGGCATAGCGCAAGGCCTGGGTCAGCAGGCGCTCCAGGGCGCCCGCGTCCACGATCCAGGTGAGCTCGCGCACCTGCTGCTGCCAGGCCGAAAAGGCCAGGCGCCCGCCATCGTCGCCCCGAATCACCATGTCCCACACCGGGGTGGCGTGCGATTGCAGCTCAGGCCAGATGCGCAGGCGCTCAAGCAGCTGAATGGCCCGTGCATTGAGCGCGTAGGTGCGCACGTCCGCGCGCTCGGCTGTCGCAGAGGCCTCGGGCCGAGCCCAGGCCACCCGCCAGCCTTGCGCCGCCAGGGCCAGCGACAGGCTCATCGCCACCGCACCCGAGCCACTGACACACACCTCGAATCCTTTTGCAGACATGTCGTGTGGGACCACCTTGGGGCCCGCTGGTTCCAACAGACCCCGAATCTAATACGGAAAGCCGGGGCCGACCGCGTAAAATCAAGGGTTTTGCGGCGCGTCAGACGCGGTGCACCTCTCAAGCAACCTCTACCAGGAACATCCATGAGCCTCAAATGCGGCATCGTGGGTCTGCCCAACGTCGGCAAGTCCACCCTCTTCAACGCGCTGACCAAGGCCGGCATTGCGGCTGAAAACTACCCCTTCTGCACAATCGAGCCCAATGTGGGCGTGGTGGAAGTGCCCGACCCCCGCCTGCAGGCCCTCGCCGAGATCGTCAAGCCCGAGCGCATCCTGCCGGCCATCGTGGAGTTCGTGGACATCGCAGGCCTGGTGGCTGGCGCCTCCAAGGGCGAAGGCCTGGGCAACCAGTTCCTCAGCCACATCCGCGAGACGGACGCCATCGTCAACGTGGTGCGCTGCTTCGAGGACGACAACGTGATCCACGTGGCCGGCAAGGTCGACCCGATCGCCGACATCGAGGTCATCCAGACCGAGCTGTGCCTGGCCGACCTGGGCACCGTGGAGAAAAGCCTGCACCGCTACCAGAAGGCTGCCCGTTCGGGCAATGACAAGGAAGCGGCGGCCCTGGTGAAGGTGCTGGAGAAGTGCCAGGCCGCGCTGGACCAGGCCCAACCTGTGCGCACCATCGATTTCAGCAAGGAAGAACTGGCCATCCTCAAGCCGCTGTGCCTGATCACGGCCAAGCCCGCCATGTTCGTGGGCAATGTGTCTGAAACCGGCTTTGACAACAACCCCTTCCTGGACCGCCTGCGCGAATACGCCGCCGCCCAGAAGGGCGAAGTGGTGGCCATTTGCGCCAAGACGGAAGCCGAACTGGCCGAGATGGACGACGAGGACCGCGCCATGTTCCTGGCCGAAATGGGCCAGAGCGAACCGGGGCTGAACCGCCTGATTCGCGCAGGCTTCAAGCTGCTGGGGCTGCAGACCTACTTCACCGCCGGGGTGAAGGAAGTGCGCGCCTGGACGGTGCCGGTGGGCGCCACCGCCCCGCAGGCCGCCGGCGTGATCCACACCGATTTTGAGCGCGGGTTCATTCGCGCTCAGACGATCGCCTTTGAAGACTTCATCCAGTACAAGGGCGAACAGGGCGCCAAAGACGCCGGCAAGATGCGCGCTGAAGGCAAAGAGTACATCGTCAAGGATGGCGATGTGCTCAACTTCCTGTTCAACGTCTAAGCCCTGCTCAGGCGCGCTGCACCGCCCCGATCTTGGCGGCGTCGCGCGAGAGCTGCTCTCGGCGGGTGATGCCGCGGAACCACACCGTCACGGCCGATGAGCTCAGCACGATGAACAGCGAGTACAGCACCGGGATCAGCAGCACCTCTTGCTGCTGGGTGCCCGTGAAGGTGAGCGTGACGATCAGCACGGCCAGCGGACCGTTCTGAATACCGGTCTCCAAAGCGATGGTGCGCGCGCGGTGGGTGTCTTGCCTGAGCATGCGCGACAGGCCATAGCCCAGGGCGAATCCGCACAGCCCCAGGCCGATGGAGCCCGCGTACACCGGGAACCCGGTGCTCAGCAACAGGGGCCAGTTGCGCGGCACCCATGAGCCCACCAGGAACACAATCACGACCACACCCAGCACGCCGCCGATCAGCTCGATGACGGCGCCCACGTTGGCATTCCATTTGCGCAAGGCGATACCGATCACGGTGGGCACCAGCAGCACGAACAGCACCTGGATGACGTTACCTGGCGGAATCTGCCAGTTGCCCTCGATGCCTTGAGAGTAGAACGCCAGCGTGATGGGCACCATGACGATGGCCACCAGGGTGGAGCCCATGGTCATGAGGATGGACAGGCTCAACACGCCCTTGCTGAAGTAGGTGAAGATGTTGCTGGTGGTGCCTCCAGGCATGCACCCCATCAGGATCAGCCCCACCATGTAGGCTGGCGGCAGCTCCAGCGCCCGGGCCAGCAAGAAAGCGATGAACGGCATCAGCCCGTACTGGCAGACCAGGCCCACAAATATGCCCTGGGGCTTGCGCAGCGCGATCGCAAAATCCTTGAAGGTGAGGCTGGCGCCCATGCCCAGCATGATCACCATCATCATGATGCCCAGCAACCTGGTTTCGAGTTCGCTCAACATGGTTCATGCCCCCTTCTTCGTGTGGCCCAGGACCTCATTGCGCAACTCGCGGCGCAAGATCTTGCCGATCGGGGTCTTGGGAAGCTCGTCGCGGAAGTGGATGCGCACGGGCATCTTGTACGCCGTGAGCTCGGCCCGGCAATGCGCCATCAACTCGGCCTCGGTCACGCTGTCGTCGCGCTTGACCACGTAGGCCCACACGGCCTCCCCGGTCTTGTGGTCGGGCACACCGATCACGGCCGCTTCCATCACCTTGTCGTGCGCCGTCAGCACGTCCTCGACCTCGTTGGGGTACACGTTGAAGCCTGAGACCAGGATCATGTCCTTCTTGCGATCGACGATGGTGAAGGTGCCATCGGCGCTCATCACCGCCACATCCCCGGTGTACAGCCAGCCGTCACGCAGGGTCTTGGCGGTTTCATCGGGGCGCTGCCAGTAACCCTGCATCACCTGCGGGCCCTGCACGATCAGCTCGCCACGCTCGCCCACCGGCACGTCGTGGCCATCGTCGTCCACCAGGCGCACCGCCGTCATGGGCGCCGGGATGCCGATGCTGCCGTGCTGCCGGGGGGCGTTCAAGGGCTGAAAACACACCACGGGTGAGGACTCGGTCAATCCATAGCCTTCCACCAGGGGGCAGCCCACCATCTCTTCCCAGCGCTTGACCACCGCATGGTGCATGGCCGCGCCACCACCGCCTGCCGCCTTGATGTGCTTGGGCGGGAAGGCAGCAAACCACTCTTCATTGAGCAGGGCGTTGTACAAGGTGTTGACGCCCGTCAGCCAGGTGATGCGGTAGTTCTCGAACGCACGTTGCAGGTTCTGGATCGGGCGTGGGCTGGGCACCAGGATGTTGCACGCGCCCATGCGGAACATGCACAGGAAGTTCACCGTGAAGGCAAACACGTGGTACAGCGGCAGCGCCGTGAGCACGACCTCTTTGCCGGGGTCGATGTGGCTGCGGGTCATGCCCAGCATCTGATCGAGGTTCCACAAGAGGTTGCCATGGGTCAGCATGGCGCCTTTGGACAACCCTGTCGTGCCGCCGGTGTACTGCAGCAAAGCCAGGTCGGCGTGTGTCATGTCGGCCCAGAAGGTGGATGCAGCGCCACCCGAGGCCTGGCGCCCTTGCGCCAGCGCATCGGGCAGGCTCACCACCTTCAAACCATGGGCGGGCACCAGGCGATTCCAGTACTTCATCACGCCGTACACCACCTGCTTGACCACCGGGGGGAAAAACTCGGGCACCCGGGTCATGACCACATGCTGAACACCTGTCGTGGCCAGGATGGACTCCAGCTTGTCGGCAAACATGTCGACGATGACGATGGCCTTGGCCCCGCTGTCATTGAACTGGTGCGCCATTTCGTGCGGCGTGTACAGCGGGTTGGTGTTGACCGCCACACATCCAGCCTTGAGCACCCCCAGCAAGGCCACCGGGTAACTCAGGCAGTTGGGCATCTGCAGCGCCACCCGGTCTCCGCGGGCCAGGCCCAGCGTGAGGCGCAGGTAGCGCGCAAACGCATCGCTCATCTCATCGAGTTGGGCGTAGGTCAATGAACCATACATGCCATTGGGCATCACCGTGGTGAAGGCCGTCTGGGCCGCAAACTGGCGCATGGCCTCGCTGGCCATCGCCGGCAAGCTGGGGTGAACGGGCGCCTCCAGTTGCGCCGGGATGTGCTGGCCGTACTGCTGCAGCCAGGGCTTGAGGTCATAGGGCGAGGTGTGAGCGTTCATGCATCCGCACAATGAGTCGTACCGTGCCTGCCACGATAGACGACTTGTCCGTTTATCCCAAGCCAAAAGCACACGATTCGTGGGCGTAATGGCTGAAAAGAGGGAAAACACTCAAGCCGCCTCCATGACAACCGATAGACAGCACTGATGCGTTGCTGGCACCTCAGGGTTGCAAGGTGACGCCCACAGGTCACCCATGGAGGACGCCATGTCTTTGAAAAACGCCATCAGGTTGTTCAGCATTCAGGCGCGGATGCGCGCCATGGTGGGCGTCACCTTGGCGATGCTGTTGTTGGTCGGCTTGATCGGGCTGATGGGCCTGGAGCGCACCATCACCCACGCCAACGAACACGCCGAACATGCTTTTGCCGAACTGAACGAATTAGGGCAGTTGCGCGAAGGCGCCGCGCTGTTGCAGCTGGAGAGCATGCGCCTGAGCGCGCAGGCACAGCAAGGCTGGGGCCCCCAAACCCAGGCCATCGCCGAACGGTGGCGGGCCGAGGTGGCGCGGATGACGGCCACAGCGCAATCGATGCTGGAAGGCGAAGAAGATGAAGACAATGCGCATGCGCGGCTCTTGCTCACCGACCTGGCCGCCCATCAGCGGGCCATGGACACCCTGCTGGATCGGGTGCAGTCCGGCGCCCTCAGCTCTCCGACCGAGATGGCCGAGGGCATCACGCAAGCACTGGCCTTGACCGCCCCCATGCAGGGACGGCTGGACGCCATCACCCAGGTGATGGTGGACGAAGCCGAAGAGGGGCAGCATACGCTGACCGACAACGCCCGTCTGATGGAGTTGCTTTACGCAGGCGCCACGCTCGTGTCCATGGTGTTGGTAAGCGCATTCACAGTGGCCAACCAGCGTTCGATCTGTGAACCCATCGAAGCGGCCAGAAACGTTGCCCTGTCCATCGCAGGCGGACAACTGGACAACCGCATTGATGCCGGCGGCCGTGATGAGTGCAGCAACCTGCTGATGGCGCTGGACCGGATGCAGTCGGGACTGAAGTCCATCGTGCAGGACGTTCGGGACGCGGCGTCGGCCATTTCCCTGGCCTCTCACGAGATTGCCTCGGGCAACATGGACCTGTCAGGGCGCACAGAAAACGCCGCATCGAGCTTGCAGCAAACCGCCAGCAGCATGGAGCAGTTGACCCAGACGGTGAAGCAAAACGCCGATGCGGCCCAAGCGGCCAATGGCATGGCACAGCAGGCTGAGCAGGCGGCCAATGGTGGCCAGGGCATCATGAACGGGGTGGTGTCCAGCATGGAAGACATACAGCGCACCAGCCAGCGCATCCACGACATCATCGGCGTGATCGATGGCATCGCCTTCCAGACCAACATCCTGGCCCTCAATGCGGCCGTGGAGGCGGCCCGCGCCGGAGAACAAGGCCGCGGCTTTGCCGTGGTGGCCAGCGAGGTGCGCGGTCTGGCGCAGCGCAGTGCCAGTGCAGCGCGCGAGATCAAGCAGTTGATTGAAGACTCGGGCGAAAAAGTGTCCTCGGGATCCCGGCTGGTGACCGATGCGGGGCAGGCCATGAACAGCATCATCGAGCACGTCCGGCATGTGCGCGAAACCATCAGCGCCATCTCGATCAACGCCTCCGAGCAAAGCACCGGCATCGGCCAGATCGGTCAGGCGGTCAACCAACTGGATCAAATGACCCAACAAAACGCCGCACTGGTCGAACAATCGGCGGCGGCGTCTTCCAGCCTGAAGGATCAGGCTGAGCGCCTGAGCCAGACGGTTCAGACCTTCCGGCTGTGAGGACACCGACATGCGACAACTTGCCTTGATCAGCGCTGCCATCGGGTGCTTTGCACCATGCGCTCATGCCGCCAGGCCCATGGCCGTGGACGACACCGGGGTGAACGACCCCGGCACCTGTCAGGTGGAAGTGTGGCAAGAACACGAGGCCGGCGATCGGCACCTTCATGTGGCGCCCACTTGCGGCGTGTGGCCCGGACTGGAGATCAACCTGGAGACGATCCACAGCAGGCCTTCCTCAGAGCACGCTCAAGGCGCGTTTGCGGGGTTCCGCTGGGCGCCGTCGGCTTGGCAGTTCGAGCACTGGAGTCTGGCCTTGCGAGGTGGCTGGCTCAAAGAAAAAGCCCCAGCGGGCGGCGCCTGGTCATCGGTGGACTGGTCGTTGGGCTTGATGGCAGCCAGGTCGCTCAACGACAGCGTGACCTTGCTGCTGAACCTGGGCCACACCCACCAGCTGGAATCCAGCCGTCCGCTCACCACGCACGGCCTGGGCCTGCTGTGGACACCCAACGAGCGATGGAACCTGTTCGTTGAAGCCCTGGGCGAAGGTCGCGAACGCCCGGTGCTGGGCATGGGGGCGCGCTGGTGGCCTTGGCCGGGCACGCTGGGCCTGGATGCCACTCTCACACGCCCGACCACCCCGGGCGCGCGCACCATCTGGGGCCTGGGCCTGGGGTGGTACGGCATCAAGTTCTGAAAACTCCTTGCAACAGCGCTTCAGTTTTTCTGTCGCGGGACGATAAACCCCGAAGCAAGACCTTTCTTGAGGACCACCATGGACACCCTGCAAGCAGCGCCCCCCCAAAGCAGCACCTCGGTACGCCCCGAGTCCTCCGCCTCGACGGCGGGCCTGGGCATGCGGCAAAGCGTCAACCGCCAGGTTCGCCATGTGCCTGCGGGCCGTGAATACCTCACGTTCCGCCTGGGCACCGAGGAATATGGCATCGACATCCTCAAGGTGCAGGAGATCCGCTCTTACGAGCCGCCCACCAAGATCGCGAACGCGCCGGCCTACCTCAAGGGGGTGGTGAACCTCCGCGGGGTGATCGTGCCCATCGTGGACCTGCGGGTGAAGTTCAATTGCGTGGGCGACGACGGCCAGGCCGAAATCAGCAGTTTCACGGTGGTGATCGTGCTGAATGTGAAGGGCCGGATCGTGGGCGCGGTGGTGGATTCGGTCAGCGACGTGATGCAGTTGTCGGAGCAGATGATCCAGCCGGCCCCGGAAATGAGCGATGCGCTGGTCGACACCACCTACATCACCGGCATTGCCAACATCAACGAGCGCCTGCTGATCCTGATGGACATCGAGTCGCTGATGAGCAGCGCCGAGATGGGCCTGATCAAGCAACTGGCCGAGCAGCACTGAGCCGCACCGCCCGGCGCGCACTCATTCCACCTGGCGCAATGTCATGACCACGGGGCGTCGGCTGACGCCCCTCAAGGTCCACCAGCCGGCCAGCCATGCCAGGCAGGCGCCCGCCACGGCACCCGGCACTGGCCACCACCAGGGGGCCTGCCAGGCAAACTCGAACACCTGATGGGCCAAGGCCCAGCCCATGGCCAGCGAGGCCAGGCCGGCCAGCCCACCACCCAAGGCGCCCAGCACCAGCAACTCGGTGCGTTGAACGCGCGCCATCAAGGCATGGGTGGCGCCCAACGATCGCAAGATGGCCCATTCCCGGGCACGGCGCTCGCGAGAGGCCATCATCCCGGCTACCAGCACCACCAGGCCGGCAGCCAGGGTGAACGCAAACAAAAACTCCACCGCCGAGATCACCTGCGTCATCACCGACTGCACCTGCGCCAGCGTGGCCGACACATCGATCACCGTGACATTGGGGTACTGCTGCACCAGTTGGCGATCCAGTGAGGTGTTGGCGGGCACCTTGAAGGCGGTGATGTAGGTGACCGGCCACATGGGCATCTCGTCGCTGGGCGCCATCACGAAAAAATTGACCCTCATCGAGGCCCAATCCACCCTGCGCACACTGGTGATGCGCCCCTCGTGAATCACCCCGGCCATCTCGAATCGGAGTCGATCACCCAGTTGCAGCCCCAGGGTCTGCATCAGCCCCTCTTCGACGCTGAACCCATCGCTGCCGCCGGCCTGGTAGCGCCCGGCCACAACCGGGTTGTGTGCGGGAATTTGGGCCGCAAAGCTGAGGTTGAACTCCCGCTCGACGAGGCGCTGGGCCCGATCGTCGGCATAGCGATCGCCGCTGACCGCCTCGCCATTGATGGCCAGCAGGCGCGCACGCGTCATGGGATACCAGTCGAAGTCCTGCACCCCGGCCTGCCGCAAGGTGGCCTGGAAGGCCTGCACCTGGTCGGGCTGGATGTTGATGACGAAGCGGTCGGGGGCGTCAACGGGGGTGGCCGCTCGCCAGCTGTCCACCAAGTCGGTGCGGATCAGGATGAGCAGCAACAAGGCCATCAGGCCCACCCCCAGGGCCGCCACCTGCACCACGGTCTGCGCCGTCTGCGCAGTGAGCTGGCGCACCGACAAACTCCACCAGGCCGGCCAGCGCTCGCCCCATGATGCGGCCAGCCGACGCAGGCCCTGCGCCAACAACCAGCCCGCCAAGGCAAACACCGCCACCGCCGCCGCAAAGCCGCCCAGGGCAATGCCACCCAGCACGAGGTCGCCAGCCACCATCAACAACAAGCCCACCAGTGCAGCCAGGCCCAGACCGGCCACCAGCCAGGAGGCGGTTCTGGGTTCACCCAGATCGCGGCGCAACACCCGCAAAGGTGGCACCTGCGCCAACTGCAGCACCGACGGCAAGCCAAACCCGAGCGTCAACAACACGCCCACCGACAAGCCCAGCAACCACGGCGCCACACCGGCGGCCGGCAGGCTGACCGACACCAGGCTGCCCAGCAAGGACACGAACACCAGGTGAAATGCCCAGCCCAGCACCGACCCCAGCACGCTGGCCAGCACGCCCACGGTCAAAAATTGCAAAGCATAGGCCTTGGCCATGAAGCTTTGCGGCACGCCAAACACGCGCAGCAGGGCACAGTCGTCCAGCCGCCGCTGCGCAAAATCACGCGCCACCACGGCCACGGCCACGGCCGACAACAAGGCCGCCAGCAAGGCCACCAGGCGCAAGAACAGGCTGGCGCGGTCCAGCGTGGTGCGCATCTGCGGCTGCCCCTGCTCCAGGGTCTCAACCCGGGCGCCGCGCGCCTCTTGTGCCTGTTGTTGTGCCCAGCGCGTGAAGGCCTCAAGTCTGGGCTCGGCACCGGCATCCCCGGCATCACCAGTGGCCGGGCGATCAGGGCGCGGCGCTTGCGCAGGCTGCGCATCCATGGGCCTGAGGGGCCCGGCGGCCAGCAGCCGGTAGGTCACGCGGCTGGCCGGCTGGATCAGCTCGGTTCGCGCCAGATCGGCCTGGCTCATCATGACCCGCGGCGAAAAGTTCACGAACCCCGCGCCCCGGTCGGGCTCGCTGACGATGACCGCCTCAATGCGCAAGGCGGCCTCGCCCAGCCACAGCTCGTCACCCAGCTGCAAGCCCAGGATGTCCAGCAAGCCGGGGTCCACCCAGGCGTGCCCCGCTGCGGGTCCTCCGGCGGGGGCAGGCTGCGGCGCGCCGGGGGCCCCTTGGGCATCCGCCATGGCGATGGTGAGGCGCCCGCGCAAGGGATAGGCCTGGTCAACGGCCTTGATGGCCACCAGCCTGGACTCTCCGCCGCGCTCGTCTGGCGCACGCGCCATGCTGGGAAACACCCAGGTGCGGCTGGTTCGCAGACCATCAGATCGGGCTTGCCGCTCCCACGCGTCAGCGATGGGCTGATCGGCCACCACCACCACGTCGGCGCCCAGCAACTGCGCCGCATCGCGGCTCAATCCGCGCTCGATGCGGTTGGCAAAAAATGACACGGCCGTCAGGGCCGCCACCGCCAGTGCCACGGCCACCAGCAACAGACGCATGCTGCCGCCGCGGAAATCCCGCCACGTCTGCGTCCACGCCCACATCCACACCGAGGGCGCGACCATTGATTTGGACATCTCAGACACAAGCCACCTATCCGATCACGACAGATCGGGGCATGATGTCATCTTTCGAATGGCCTTGCCTGACTGAGTCGCCATGCCCGTGGATTACCTGCGGTCGCTGACCGCTGTTGAACGCAGCCGCCGAGCCAATGTGCACCTGGGGCTGTCCTTGTGCTTCATTGCCGGCGCCATCAACGCCGGCGGATTTCTGGCCATCGGCACCTACACCTCGCACATGACGGGCGTGGTCTCCAGCATGGCCGATGAGCTCGTGCTGGGACGATGGTCGCTGGCGCGACTGGGCTTGGCCTCGTTGCTGAGCTTCATGGTGGGCTCTGCCACGTCATCGGTGCTGATCAACTGGGCCCGGCGATTGCGCTCACGCCATGAATACGCCCTGCCCCTGATGCTGGAAGCCATTTTGCTGCTGATGTTCGGCCTGCTGGGGGCCTTGCAGCATGGCATCGGCAACCTGGTGATGCTGACGGCCATGCTGCTGTGCTTCATCATGGGCTTGCAAAACGCCATGATCACCAAGGTGTCGCACGCTGAAATCCGCACCACCCACGTGACCGGCCTGGTGACCGACATTGGCATCGAGCTGGGCAAGCTGGTGTACTGGAACCAGGGCAGTGCCGCCAGCAGCCAGCCACGCATCGAGGCCAACCGCAGCAAATTGCGACTGCACGCCTCACTGGTGCTGAGCTTTTTTGTGGGGGGCGTGGTGGGGGCCCTGGGCTTTCAGCACGCGGGCTACATCGCCACCCTGCCCCTGGCCCTGGCCCTGGCGGTGCTGTCGTCAGGCACGCTCATGCCGCGCGGGCAAACACCTCGTCGAGCTGGCTGATCCAGCCGGCCTTGTGGGCCTCATCCACGAAGCTGGCCTCCAGGCTGTTGCGTGCCAGTGTGTAAGCGTGCGAGGCGTCCAGCGGCAAGGCCGCAAACGTCTCCAGGTAGTTCTCGTTGACGTAGCCACCAAAGTAGGCCGGGTCGTCTGAATTGATGGTGACCTTCAAGCCTGCGTCCAGCAAGGTGCGCAGGTTGTGTTCGGCCATGGTCTTGAACACGCACAGCTTGATGTTGGACAGCGGGCACACGGTCAGCGGCGTGCCTTGCTGCGCCAGGCGCTGCACCAGCGCAGGGTCTTCCACGCAACGCACACCGTGGTCGATGCGCTCGACCTTCAGCACGTCCAGCGCGTTGATGATGTACTCGGGTGGGCCTTCTTCGCCGGCATGGGCCACCAAGCGCAGGCCCAGTTCGCGGCACTTGGCAAACACGCGGGCAAACTTTTCGGGCGGGTGGCCCCGCTCGCTCGAATCCAGGCCCACCCCGATGAAGTGCTCGCGGTAAGGCAGCGCCTGCTCCAGGGTCTTGAAAGCGTCTTCTTCGCTCAGGTGGCGCAAGAAGCACATGATCAGCGCCGAGCTGATGCCCAACTCGGATCGGGCCCGCTCGCAGGCGCTGGTCAGCCCCCGGATCACGGTCTCGAACGCCACGCCGCGCTCGGTGTGGGTTTGCGGATCAAAAAACAACTCGGCGTGCACCACGTTGTCGGCCTTGGCCCGCAGAAAGTAGGCCCAGGCCATGTCATGGAAGTCGGCCTCTTTCAGCAGTACCGACGCCCCGGCGTAATAAATGTCCAGGAAGCTCTGCAGATCGGTGAAGGCATAGGCCTCGCGCAGGGCTTCGACGCTGGGGTAGCTCAAGGCCACGCCATTGCGCTGGGCCAGCGCAAAGATCAGCTCAGGCTCCAGCGAGCCCTCGATGTGCATGTGCAACTCGGCCTTGGGCATGGCCTGCAACAAATCGGGCAGGCGGTCGGCGGGGATGGAAGAGAACTTGGCAGTCATCGGGCACCTGGTGAATCTGGCGGTTGGGCAAAAAGGCCACCCCGCAGGGTGGCCCGATCGGTTCAGCCTCTCGGCCGGAACACCTTGATCACTTGCTGTTGGGCACAGCGCCTTCCACACCCTTGATGTAGAAATTGATGCCGCCCAGGAAGGCGTCGTCGGCCACCACGTCAGCCGCCAGCACTTCCTTGCCATCCTGGCCCACGATGGGACCCTTCCAGATGTTGTAGGTGCCTTCCTTCAGGCCGGCCTTGATGGCCTCTACCTTGGCCTTGACGTCGGCGGGCACGGCGTCAGAAATGGACACCATGTCGATGGCGCCTTCCTTCACGCCCCACCACACGCCGCCGGTGCTCCAGGTGCCTTCCAGCGCGTCCTTGGTGGCCTTCACGTAGTAGGGGCCCCAGTTGATGATGGCCGAACCCAGGTGGGCCTTCGGGCCAAACAGGCGCATGTCGGAATCCCAGCCAAAGGCGTACTTGCCCGCCTTCTCGGCGGTTTGCAGCACGGCGGCCGAGTCGGTGTTCTGGAACAGCACGTCGGCGCCCTGGTTCAGCAGGCTTTGTGCGCCTTCGGCTTCCTTGGGAGGATCAAACCAGCTGTTCACCCAGACCACGCGGGTCTTGATGTTGGGATTGACGCTTTGGGCGCCCAGCGTGAAGGAGTTGATGTTGCGGATCACCTCGGGGATGGGGATGGAGCCCACCACGCCAAGGGTGTTGGTCTTGGTCATGGCACCCGCGATGACGCCGGCCATGTAGGCGCCTTCATATGTGCGCGAGTCGTAGGTGCGCATGTTGGCGGCCGTCTTGTAGCCGGTGGCATGCTCGAACTTCACGTTGGGGTTGTCGGCGGCCACCTTGAGCATGGGCTCCATGTAGCCGAAGGTGGTGCCAAAAATCAGGGTGTTGCCCTGCCCCACCAGATCGCGGATCACGCGCTCGGCTTCGGGGCCCTCGGGCACCTTCTCGACGTACATGGTCTGCACCTTGTCGCCAAACTCGGCCTCGATGGCCTTGCGGCCCTGGTCGTGGGCAAAGGTCCAGCCGGCGTCGCCCACCGGGCCCACGTAGGCAAAGGCGATCTTGAGGGGTTCGCTGGGCGCTGCTGCGGCGGTTTCAGACGCCGGGGCCGAAGCCGCTGCGGGCGCTTCGTCTTTTTTGCCGCAGCCCACGAGGGCGGCGGCGGTGGCCAAGGTGGCGTAACCACCCAACTTCAGCAATGAGCGCTTGGACAAAGAGGTCATGTCATCTCCAGGGTTGAAAACGGCTCGAAACAAAGGGGACAAAAACCAAATCAGCAAACATGATGCCCATTCAGGCACCAGGATGGAAGGGCTTGCCCAGCGATGCGGGCATGTTGATGCGGATCCACGTCGGATTGCGCGAGATCAGCACCAGCACCACGATGGTGGCCAGGTAAGGCAACATGGTCAGCCACTGGCTGGGAATCTGCACCCCCTGCCCTTGCAGGTGGAACTGCAGCATGGTCACGCCGCCAAACAGGTAGGCCCCCAGCATCACCCGCATGGGGCGCCAGGTGGCAAAGGTGGTCAAGGCCAGTGCGATCCAGCCTTTGCCGGCCACCATGCCCTCAACCCACATCGGTGTGTAGGCCAGCGAGATGTAGGCCCCCGCCACGCCACACAGCGCACCGCCCAGCACCACGGCCAACATGCGGATCGGGCGCACGCGGTAGCCCAGGGCGTGGGCTGATTCCGGCGATTCGCCCACGGCGCGCAACACCAACCCGGCGCGCGAACGCAGCAGGAACCAGGTCAGGAACACCGCCAGGATGAACGCCAGGTAGACCAGGGGATGGTGTTTGAACAGGGCCGTGCCCACAAAGGGCAGGTCTGACAGACCCGGGATCGCAAAGTGGGGCCGCTCGGGCAGGCGCTGCTGGGTGTAAGAAATGCCCAGGAACGCACTGAGCCCCACCCCGAACAGGCTCAGGGCCAGGCCGGTGGCGTACTGGTTGGTGTTCAGCCAGATGACCAGCACACCAAACAAGGCGGCCATGGCGGCACCGGCGGCGGCGCCAGCGGCAAAACCGAGCCAGTCGCTGCCCGTGTGCACGCCGGCGGCGTAACCCGCGATGGCGGCCACGAGCATGGTGCCTTCGGCGCCCAGATTAAGCACGCCAGCCCGCTCGTTGATCAACAGCCCCAGCGAGGCCAGGGCCACCACGGTGCCCGCGCTGAGCGTGGCGGCCACCAGCAGGGCCAGGGTCTCGGGGGTGAGGTTGGCAAACAGTTCGATCATGCGGCGGCCCCCCGGGCAGACACCCAGCGCAGGCGCTGGTGAATGAAGGTGTCACACGCCAGCAGCGCGAACAGCAACAGGCCCTGGAAGACGCCCGTCAGCGCTTTGGGCAGCCCCAGGCGAGACTGGGCCAGCTCGCCCCCGATGTAGAACATGCTCATCAGCACCGCCGAGAACACGATGCCCACCGGATGCAGGCGCCCCACAAAGGCCACGATGATGGCGGCAAAGCCGTAGCCCACCGGCACATAGGGCGTGAGCTGCCCTTGCGGGCCGGCCACATCCAGCGCACCGGCCAGGCCAGCCATGCCGCCCGACACCAGCAGCGCCGTCCACAAGGCGCTGCGCGACGAGAAACCGGCATAACGGGCGGCCAAGGGCGCCACCCCGCCCACCTGCAGCTGAAAGCCCTGGTAGGTGCGAAACAGAAACACCACGAACACCGCCACGGTGCCCAGTGCCAGCATCACCCCCACGTTGGCGCGCAGGCCGTCCATCAGGCGCGGCACCCGCGTCATCTCCAGAAAGGTGATGGTTTGCGGAAAGTTGTAGCCCTGCGGGTCTTTCCAGGGGCCATAGACCAGGTAGCTGAGCATCATCTCGGCCACATACACCAGCATCAGGCTGACCAGGATCTCGCTGGCATTGAAGCGGTCGCGCAGGGCCGCCACGATGGCCGCCCAGAACATGCCGCCCAGCAGCCCTGCCAGCAACACCAGCACCACGTACACCGCCGGGCTCTCGGGCGTGGCGCGCAAGGCCACCCCACCGGCAAAGATGGCGCCCATGATGAACTGCCCCTCGGCGCCGATGTTCCAGATGTTGGCCCGAAAGCACACGGCCAGGCCCAGGGCGATGAGGATGAGCGGTGTGGCCTTGAGCGTCAGCTCCGAGATGGCATAGGCGTTGCGCAGCGGCTCCACAAAGAACATGCGCAGCCCGGCCACCGGGTCTTTGCCCAGCACGGTGAACAAGGCGATGCCCACCAGCACGGTGATGGCCAGCGCGATCAGCGGCGAGGCCAGCATCAGCACCTTGGACGGTGCGGGACGGGGTTCAAGCCTGAACATGCGCTGCCTCCTGGCCGTGCCACAGGCCGCTCATCCAGGCCCCGATCTGTTCGACCGTGGCGTCCGCCACGGCCACGCTGGGCGACAGGCGCCCCTGGGCCATCACCATCAGGCGATCTGAGACTTCAAACAATTCGTCCAACTCCTCGCTGACGACCAGCACGGCGCAGCCAGCGTCACGCAACTTCAACAACTCGCCCCGGATCTGCGCGGCCGCGCCCACGTCCACGCCCCAGGTGGGCTGGGACACCAGCAGCACGCGGGGCTCGGCATCAATCTCTCGGCCCATGATGAACTTCTGCAGGTTGCCGCCCGACAGGCTGCGCGCCAGCGCATCCGGCCCACCCGCCTTCACATGAAAGCGCGCGATCAGGTCGGCGGCCATGGCCTGCATGCCTGCAGTGCGCAGCCACCCGGTGGGCGCCACGGCATCGGTGCGCGTCAACAGGGTGTTTTGCGCCAACGACATGGTGGGCACGGCCCCGCGGCCCAGCCGCTCTTCGGGCACGCTGTGCAGGCCCAGCTTGCGGCGCTGGCGGGGCGTGGCCCGGCTCACGTCGTGGCCGAACAAATGCACCGTGCCGGGCGCAGCGCGGGGGTCTTCGCCACTGAGCACCGCCATCAGCGCCTGCTGCCCGTTGCCCGACACGCCGGCAATGCCCAGGATCTCGCCGCTGTGCAGGGACAGGCTCACGTCGCTGAGGTCCACCCCGAACGGGTCGTTGCGGGGCACCGACAGCTGCTTGACCGACATGGCCACCTCGCCCAGCACGGGCTGGGCCCGGTGCAGCTCAGGCGGCTCCGAGCCAATCATCAGCCGCGACAGGCTGGCATTGGTTTCCTGGGCGGGCGTGACTTCGCCCGTCACGCGCCCGCCGCGCAGCACCGTGCAGTGGTGGCACAGGGCGCGAATCTCGTCCAGCTTGTGGCTGATGTAGAGGATGGCGCAGCCCTGCTCCGCCAGTTGGCGCAAGGTGACGAACAACTTCTCAACGGCCTGGGGCGTGAGCACCGAGGTGGGCTCGTCCAGGATCAGCAACTGCGGCTTGGTCAGCAGCGCACGCACGATCTCGACGCGCTGGCGCTCGCCCACCGTCAGCGAATGCACGGGGCGAGAGGGGTCCACCTCCAGCCCGTATTCGGCCGACACCTCGCGGATGCGGCGGGTCACGTCGGCCAGGCTCAGGCTTTTGTCCAGGCCCAGCCACACGTTCTCGGCCGCCGTCAGGGTGTCGAACAGCGAGAAGTGCTGGAACACCATGCTGATGCCCAGCGCCCTCGCCTCTTGCGGCGACTTGATGCGCACAGGCTGGCCGTTGAAGAACACCTCGCCCGCATCGGGTTTGACCGAGCCGTAGATGATCTTCATCAGGGTGGATTTGCCGGCACCGTTTTCGCCCAGCACGGCGTGGATCTCGCCGGGCCGCACTTTCAGGCTGACGGCGTCGTTGGCACGCACGCTGGGGTACTGCTTGGTGATGCCGCGCAGTTCAAGTCTGAGGGTCATGCTGTGAGGATGGGCTGTGGGGGGCTGTCGGTCTGTCAAAGATTGTGGGGCCGTCTCCGGGCGGGGCTCAGTGGGTATCACCCAGGGCTTCAAACACCGTCTGGCCGGCCACCAGGGTGCTGACCAGATTGCGCTCGTCGCCCAGGGTCATCCACACAAAGGCGCGCTCGTGCAAACCGGCATGCGAGGCGCGTGCCAGGGCATCGCGGTGGCTGGCCACCGGCCCCCGCGCCCAGTCCCAGATGGCCACATCGGCAAAACGGCCGGGCTCGATCTGGCCCATCTCGTCTTGCAGGCCCAGGGCGCGTGCGGCCCCCAGCGTGGCGGTGTACAGCGCCTTCCAGGCGGTCAGGCGGGTGCCTTGCAGGGCCTGGATCTTGTAGGCATCGGCCATGTTGCGCAGCATCGACAGGCTGGTGCCGCCGCCCACATCGCTGGCCAGGCTCACGGCCAGGCCCTCGCGCTGGGCCTGGGCCCAATCGAACAGGCCGCTGCCCAAAAACAGGTTCGAGCTGGGGCTGTGGGCAATCTGGGCGCCATGCTCGCGCAGCACGGCGCGGTCGCGCTCGTCCAGCCAGATGCCGTGGGCCAGCACGGCGCGCGGGCCGATCAGGCCATCGCGGTCGTACACGTCCAGGTAGCTGCGCGCATCAGGGTAGAGCTCGGCCACCCAGCGCACCTCGTCGCGGTTTTCGGCCACGTGGGTCTGCATGTAGGTGCCGGCATGGCGCTGGCACAGGCCACCGGCCATGCGCAACTGCTCGGGCGTGCTGGTGGGCGCAAAGCGCACGGTCACGGCAAAGGCCTGGCGGTGCTGCCCATGAAAGCGCGCGATCAGGTCTTCGCAATCGCGCTCGGCCTGCTCCACGTCGTCGCGCAGGCCATCGGGCGCGTGGCGGTTCATCAGCACCTTGCCCGTCACCAGCCGCATCTGGCGGGCCCCGGCCTGCTCAAACAGCGCTTCGGCGCTCACCTTGTGCACGGTCGGGAACACCACGGCCGAGGTGGTGCCATGCGCCCACAGGGCGTTCAAAAACCGCTCGGCCCCGGCGTGCGACACGGCCGGGTCGGCATAACGCCGCTCGGCCGGGAAGGTGTAGGTGTTGAGCCAGTCCAGCAGTTCGGTGCCAAAGCTGGCGATCACGTCCAGCTGCGGGCAATGCACATGGGTGTCGATGAAGCCAGGCATGATCAGCTGACCGGGGTAGGCCTCGACGGCCACGCCCTGCCAGCCTTCAGGCAGCGCCTCGCCCGGGGCCAGCACCTGCTGGATGCGGCCTTGATCGATCAGCACCCGGTGGTCGGGGCGCCAGCGCACACCAGCGGCCTCTTGCGGCGCCGCAAAGCCCGGGTCGGCCGTGAAGTCCAGCAGGTCGCCTTGCAGGATGCGGCGCTGGGGGGCGTGAGTGGGCACGGTCATGGTTGGGGTCTCGGTGGGCGGGGCGGGTTCAACTGCGGCAGGTTGCGCACCACATCGCGCACCTGCTCACGCAGCCAGCGGTTGGCCGCCGAATGGTGGGTCAGGTCATGCCACAGCTGATAGTAGTTCATGGTGGGATACGCCACGGGGCATTTGAGGATCTTGACCGGGTACTGCTGGGTGTAGCGCTCGCAAAAGCGGCGCCCGGTGGTCAGCACCAGCAGCGAGCCCGCCACCAGGTGCGGCAGTTGGGCAAAGTGCGGCGTGCGCACCACGATCTTGCGCTGCAGGCCGGCGGCCGACAGCCAGTCGTCCACCACGCCCTGCCCGCCCGGATGGAAGGGCGCGGGCGCCACGTGGTCGGCCGCCAGGTACTGCTCCACCGTCCAGGCGCGCTTGCCCTCGCGCGGCAAGCGGGCGGCGGGGTGGTCTTCAGACACCAGGCACACCACCTCGTCGCTGCGCAGGCGGCCCAGGTGCAAATCGCCCGGGGGCTCCAGCCAGTTGCCAATGACCAGGTCCAGATCACCGCGCGCCAGGCGCTGGCGGTAATCGAGGTCGGCATTCAAAGGCACGATTTCCACGCGCACATCGGGCGCCTGGCGGCGCACCGCCAGGATCAGCTCAGGCAAAAAGCACGGGTCCAGGTAATCGGTGGCCGCGATGCGAAAGGTGAGCGAGGACTTGGCCGGATCAAACCCCCGCCCATGGCGCTTGCCGCCAAACATGGTCTGGGCCTGATGCAGGATGATGGCGGCGGGCTCCAGCAGGCCCAGGGCCACATCCGTGGGGGCCATGCCCTGCCCGCAGCGCACCAGCAAGGGGTCGCCCGTCAGCTCGCGCAGGCGCTTGAGTTGCGCGCTGACGGCGGGCTGACTGGATTGCAGGCGGATGGCCGCCCGAGACACGCTGCGTTCAGTGATCACGGTGTGCAGAACACGGATGAGAGACAGGTCGATCTTCTCGAAAAGCGAAGCCTTGCTCATACGCGCACCATGATGTCGGTCATCACTGAAATGGTATACCGTTTGCTTGCCATGGCGCTACGCTCAAACGACAATTGATCACGGCACCCGCCGCCCTCCGTCTTGCCGGACACCGCCATGACCACGCCCGATACCCCTGCCAGCCCCACCCGCCCCATCCGCTTCGTACACCGGGCCCAAGTGCAGCAGGTTGACCACCTGCCGCCCACCACCACGGTGCTGCAGTGGCTGCGCGAACACGCCCACTGCACCGGCACCAAAGAGGGTTGCGCCGAGGGCGACTGTGGTGCGTGCACCGTGGTGGTGGGCGAGGCCGACCCCGTCACCGGGGCCTGGCAGCAGCGCACCGTCAACTCGTGCATCGCCTTTTTGCCCACGCTGGATGGCAAGGCCCTGCTGACGGTGGAAGACGTGGCCCCCTCGCCGCGCGAGCTGCACCCCTGCCAGCAGGCGATGGTGGCCTGCCATGGCTCGCAATGCGGCTTCTGCACCCCGGGCTTTGTGATGAGCCTGTGGAACCTGTATCAACAGCACGACACCGCCCCCACCCGCCCCGAGTTGGCCGATGCCCTGTCGGGCAATCTGTGCCGCTGCACCGGCTACCGGCCCATCCTGGACGCCGGGCAACAGATGTTTGACGCGCCCCGCGTGGCCTTTGACCCCCAGCCCTGGCTGCAGGCCCTCAACACCCTGGCGGGCGATGCGCCCCTGGTGTACGAAGGCCCCGATGCCGCCACACCGGGCCAGCGCGCTCGCTTCTGGGCCCCGCGCAGCCTGGACGAGCTGGCCCGCCTGCGTGCCGACATGCCCGCCGCCCGCCTGCTGGCCGGCAGCACCGACATCGGCCTGTGGGTGACGAAGCAGTTCCGCGCCCTGGGCGACATCATTTACCTGGGCCGCGTGGCCGAGCTGCAAACCATACAAACCGACGCCACGCAAGGGGTGCTCACCATCGGCGCTGGCGCCTCGCTGGAAGACGCCTGGCAGGCCCTGACCCATGCCGTGCCCAGCCTGCGCGAGATCTGGCTGCGCTTTGCCTCGCCCCCGGTGCGCCACGCCGGCACCCTGGGCGGCAACATCGCCAACGGCTCACCCATTGGCGACAGCGCCCCCATCCTGCTGGCGCTGGATGCCCAACTGGTGCTGCGCCACGGCGACACCGTGCGCGAGCTGCCCCTGAACGCCTTCTACCTGGACTACATGAAGAACGCGCTGCAGCCCGGCGAGTTGGTGCAGGCCCTGAAGGTGCCGCTGCCCGCTGCCCATCAGGTGGTGCGCGCCTACAAGATCTCCAAACGCCGCGACAGCGACATCTCGGCCGTGTGCGCCGGCCTGATGCTACAGATGGATGGCGACACCATCACCGAGGCCCGCCTGGGCTGGGGTGGCATGGCCGCCACCGCACGGCGCGCCACCCATGCCGAGGCCGCGCTGCGTGGCCAACCCTGGACCGAAGCCACCCTGCGCGCTGCCCAGGCTACGCTGGCTCAAGACTTCACCCCGCTGACCGATCTGCGCGCCAGCAACACCTACCGCCTGAAGGTGGCCGCCAACCTTCTGGAACGCCTGTGGCTGGAAACCCGCCCGAACGCACCCCTGGCGGCCGACCAGGTGCAGGTCTGGCCCGCCCAGGCCTGACGCGTCTGAAGACACCGCCTCACGGAGAACCCCATGAACCAGACGGTTGAAGCCTTCATGACCACCGCCGCCAGCCAATCCAACACCCAGCCCGCCTCGGCCGCCGGGCGCTCGCTGCCGCACGAATCGGCCATGATGCACGTGGCCGGCCGCGCGCCCTACATCGACGACCTGCCCGAGCTGGCCGGCACCCTGCACGCCGCCCTGGGCCTGTCGCCCGTGGCACATGGCCGCCTGCTTCACATCGATGTGGCCGGCCTCAAGGCCCTGCCCGGCGTGGTGGATGTGCTCACCGCCGCCGACATCCCCGGCGTCAACGACTGTGGCGCCATCGTGCACGACGACCCCATCCTGGCCGATGACACGGTGATGTACCTGGGCCAGCCCATGTTCGCTGTTCTTTCGGATAACCGCGAGGCTGCTCGCCGCGCCGCCGCCCGCGCCAAAGACTTTGTGCGCATCGAGCCCCTGCCCGCCTTGCTCACGCCCGAGGCCGCCCACGCCGCCCAGCAGTACGTGGTGCCGCCCATGCGGCTGACCCGGGGCGATGTGCCCACCGCGCTCAGCCAGGCCCCGCACCGCCTCAAAGGGCGGTTTGACCAGGGCGGGCAAGAACAGTTTTACCTGGAAGGGCAGATCTCGTACGCCATTCCGCAAGAGCGCGGCGGCATCTGGCTGCACTGCTCTACCCAGCACCCCAGCGAGATGCAGCACGCCGTGGCCCATGCCCTGGGCCTGCACGCCCACGACGTGCAGGTGGAATGCCGCCGCATGGGTGGCGGCTTTGGCGGCAAAGAATCGCAGTCGGCCATTTTTGCGTGCATTGCCTCGGTGGCCGCGCAGCGCCTGCAGCGCCCCGTCAAGCTGCGCCCCGACCGCGATGACGACTTCATGATCACCGGCCGGCGGCACTGCTTTGTGCACCAGTTCGAGGTGGGCCACGACGACGAAGGCCGCCTGCTGGCCGCCGATGTGGAGATGATCTCGCGCGCGGGCTTCTCGGCCGATCTGTCGGCCCCGGTGATGGCCCGCGCCCTGTGCCACTTCGACAATGCCTACTGGCTGCCCGCGGTGGACATCAATGGCTACTGCGCACGCACCAACACGCAAAGCAACACCGCCTTCCGGGGCTTTGGTGGCCCGCAAGGCGCGCTGGCGGTGGAGGTGATCATGGACAGCGTGGCCCGCCGCCTGGGCAAAGACGCGCTGGACGTGCGCCTGGCCAACCTGTACGGCACCACCGAGCGCAACACCACGCCCTACGGCCAGGTGGTGGAAGACAACGTGCTGCACGAGCTGATCGCCGAGCTGGAAGCCACCAGCCAATACCGCCAGCGCCGCGCCAGCATCCAGGCCTACAACGCCAGCAGCCCCGTGCTCAAAAAAGGCCTGGCGCTGACGCCGCTGAAGTTTGGCATCTCGTTCAACGTGGTGCACCTGAACCAGGCCGGCGCGCTGGTGCATGTGTACACCGATGGCAGCATCTTGGTGAACCACGGCGGCACCGAGATGGGCCAGGGCCTGAACACCAAGGTGGCCCAGATGGTGGCCCACACCCTGGGCGTCAGCCTGGAGCAGGTGCGCGTGACCGCCACCGACACCAGCAAGGTGGTCAACACCTCGGCCACGGCCGCCTCCACCGGCTCAGACCTGAACGGCAAGGCCGCCGCCGACGCGGCCCAGCAAATCCGCCGCCGGCTGGTCACGCACCTGTCCACCCTGCACGGGGCAGAGCCCGATGACATCCAGTTTGCCAACGGCCTGGTGCACGTGGGCGATGAAACGCTGACATTCCAGCAGGTGGTCATGAGCGCCTACATGGCCCGCGTGCAGCTGTGGTCAGACGGCTTTTACGCCACGCCCAAACTCAGCTGGGACCGCGAACGCATGCAGGGCCGGCCCTTCTACTACTACGCCTATGGCGCGGCCGTCAGCGAGGTGCTGGTGGACACCCTCACGGGTGAATGGAAGCTGCTGCAGGCCGATGTGCTGCACGACGTGGGCCAGTCCATCAACCCGGCGCTGGACATCGGCCAGGTCGAAGGCGCCTTCATCCAGGGCATGGGCTGGCTGACCAGCGAAGAGCTGGTGTGGCACCCGCAAACCGGCAAGCTGCTGACGCACGCGCCCAGCACCTACAAGATCCCGACCGCCAGCGACTGCCCTGCCCACTTCAACGTGCGCCTGTTCAAAAACCAGAACGTGGAAGACACCATCTACCGGTCCAAGGCCGTGGGCGAGCCCCCGCTGCTGCTGCCGTTTTCGGTGTTCTTTGCCATCCGCGACGCCATTTCGGCCGTGGGCCAGCACCGGGTGGACCCACCCCTGCGCGCGCCCGCCACGCCCGAGGCCATCCTGGACGCGGTGGATGCGGTGAAGGCCGCCGCCTGATGAGCCTCAGCGGCAGAGCCCTGCGCCACACGGCCCGGCAGTGGCTGGCCGCCGGACGGCCAGCCATCGTGGTGCAGGTGGACGACATCAAGGGCTCCACCCCGCGCGAAACCGGCACGCGCATGCTGGTGGCGGCCGATGCCGTGCTGGGCACCATCGGCGGTGGCCACCTGGAATGGCAGGCCATCGACCTGGCGCGGCACCTGCTGGCCGAAGCCACACCCACCACACCCGCCACCGGGCCACGCCTGCAAAAAACCTACCCCCTGGGCCCCACCCTGGGCCAATGCTGCGGTGGCGTGGTGGTACTGGGCTTTGAGCCCCTCAACCACACCAGCCTGGCCCAATGGCCTGACAGCCCCGCCCGCTTTCATCTGGAGCTGCATGGCGCCGGCCACGTGGGCCAGGCCATCGTGCGCCTGCTGTGCGATCTGGACTGCACCGTGCGCTGGATCGACGAACGGGGTGATGACGCACAGGCGACAGGCGATGCCTCTGGCCGCTCAATGGGCGATGCCCCCGGCCTGCCCGACCCCGCCTGGCTGGCCACCCTGCCGCCCCACATCCATTGGACCCCCACCGAGGCCGCCGACCACGAAGTGGCCCACGCCCCCGCGCACGCCTGCCACCTGGTGCTGACCCACCGGCACGATCTGGACCTGCGCATCATCAGCGCCGTGCTGCAGCGCAGCCAGCAGCAGCACGATGTGCGCTTTGCCGGCCTGATCGGCTCGCAAACCAAGCGCGCCAAGTTCTTGCACCGGCTGGAGGCCATGGGGCTGTCCAGCCGCACCCTGGCGGGCCTCACCTGCCCCATCGGCCTGCCCGAGCTGTCGGGCAAAGAGCCCGCCGTGATCGCCGTGTCGGTCGTGGCGCAGTTGTTGCTGCAGTGCCCTGCGCCAGCCATGCCTACTGCGCCCACCGCACCCGCCATCGCCACCCAAGCCACCCCATGACCGAGCCCCTCCTGCTGATCAAAGACGCCGACTGTGTGGCCACCATGGACGACGCCGGCACCGAGTGGCGCCACGCCAGCGTGCTCATCCAGGGCCCGCGCATCGTGGCCTGCGGCCCCACGGCCGACCTCGACCCCGCCCTGCTGGCACAGGCCACCGACGTGATCGACGCGCGTGGCCACGTCGTCATCCCCGGCCTGGTCAACACCCACCACCACATGTTCCAAAGCCTGACGCGGGCCATCCCCGCCGCGCAGGATGCCGAGCTCTTCACCTGGCTGCGCACGCTCTACCCCATCTGGGCGGGCCTGACGCCCGAGATGGTGCGGGTATCGACCCAGGTGGCCATGGCCGAGCTGCTGGTGAGTGGCTGCACCACCAGCAGCGACCACCTGTACCTGTACCCCAACGGCTGCCGGCTGGACGACAGCATCGAAGCGGCGCTCGAAATCGGCATGCGCTTTCATGCCAGCCGCGGCAGCATGAGCGTGGGCGAATCGAATGGCGGCCTGCCGCCCGACCGCCTGGTCGAGCGCGAAGCCGACATCCTGAAAGACTCGCAACGCCTGATCGAGGCCTGGCACGACGAGCGCGACTTCAGCATGACGCGCATCGCGCTGGCGCCGTGCTCACCGTTTTCAGTCAGCCCGGATTTGATGCGCGAATCGGCCAGCCTGGCGCGCAGCTACCGGCGCGGCGTGCGCCTGCACACCCACCTGGCCGAGAACGACCACGACATCGCCTACAGCCGCGAGAAGTTCAAGCAAACGCCCACCGAATACGCCGAAAGCCTGGGCTGGCTGAGCGACGACGTGTGGCACGCCCACTGCGTGAAGCTGGACGACCACGGCATCGGCCGCTTTGCCGCCACCCGCACGGGCGTGGCGCACTGCCCCTGCAGCAACATGCGCCTGGCCTCGGGCATCGCGCCCGTGCGCCGCATGCTCAACGCCGGCGTGCCCGTGGGCCTGGGCGTGGACGGCTCAGCCAGCAACGACGCCGGCCACATGCTGGCCGAAGCGCGGCAAGCGATGCTGCTGGCGCGCGTGGGTCGCAGCCTGGAGCCCTTCGGGTGCGACCACGGGCCGGCTGACATGAGCGCGCGCGCGGCCTTGCGCGTGGCCACCCGCGGTGGCGCCGAAGTGCTGGGGCGCACGGACATCGGGCAGATTGCGCCCGGCTATGCGGCTGACTTGGCCATCTTTGACACGCGCACCCTAGGCGTGGCTGGGGCGGCGGTGCATGACCCGGTGGCGGCTTTGCTGATGTGCCATGGCGAGCCCACCGCCTGGACGATCGTGAATGGGCGCGTGGTGGCTGACCACGGGCGCGTCACCACGGTGGAGATGGGGGTGGTAGTGGAGAGGCACAACCAGTTGGCGAGGGTGCTGGCGGTGGGGTGACCAGCTACTGTGGGGCAAGACCACACCCGACAGTGCCGCCTGAAACCGACATCAACCCGGAGGGGTTTTGTTCGACCCGACCAGCCGGTCCAGCCATGCTACGTAGGCAGGATGCGTATCATGCGGCAGAGACTGAACATGCGCCTGCAAATCATCTGACATGCCAAACGCTTTCCAAACAATTGGCGCTAATCGAGCCGCCGGACTTTGGACGGCTGATGCATCACGCAACAGCTGAAGACTACGTTCCTTGTACTCTGGGAGCACGTCGGATTGGTAGCCCACGGCCTTGCCCAGGCCAGAGATGTACATCACTTTGAGCACATCAACGCCCGGCCACTGCAGGGCCATGTTGAGTGGCCAGTCGAGCATGGCGCGCTCGCCCCACATCCTATCCTTGGGAACCATGTTGTTTGCAAGCAAGGTCAACATGAAGGCCTGCCCCAGTTCGGTCAGATACAAGCCGATGACTTCGGGTGTAGGCCGCAGATAGAACTCGTCAAAAGCTTGCTCGCGCGCCAGGCCCACCATCAACAGCAGACGCTCTTCCAGTGAAAGCACCAAGGCGCCAAGCTCTGACTGCTTCGCAGCGCCGCTTTCAGTGGCCTGTTTTGTGCGGGTACTGCAGTTCCACAGATGCAGAGAGACACGCCATTCGGCATCAGCACCCTCAGCAGTGCCACTGATCTCGCCGGTGACAAAGTACTTCATCTCGCTCGGCACGATGTCAAACAGAGGGTTACCGTCAACCGCTGCCCCAGACACAACAGGCCCACCACCCTCCACGATCTGGAAATAGCAGCTTGAGGTGTAGTCGCTCCAATAGTGCGCGGCCTCCGCCAAGTAGAGCGGAATAGCACGCGTCAAGCGCCCCACATCGTCTTCACGTTGCTCCTCTGCGGTTGATGCAGCGTCCACAATTTTGGACAACGCAAAGAAGCCAATGCCTGGTGCTGATTCATCTTTCTGGGCGAAAAACCAATCTGGATTGCTCAGACCGTATTGCCATATCGGCTGATTCAACGCAATCGTGTCTATCTTCAACTCAGCCTCATTGATGGGCGTGCCGTGCACCTCCCCTTTACGCATCTCTTGAAAGTGGTGCGTAAACTGGTCCAGGTGCTGCTTGAGGGGCGCCAAAGAAAGCCCATACATGCGCGCCAGCAAGGCCTCCCCCTCATCCAGCTTGCCGAGTTGCTGACATGCGCGCAACAAATTGAGTCCCGCCATGGGGTCGTGCTTGCGCTCATCGTAGGCGGGGGCAATGAGTTCCAGAATCAGCTGAATTTGACCGCTGTTACCCAGGTCGCCTGACATCATCATCAGCGCCCCACCGTCATACAGCCCGCTGGCCAGCACCTCCTGGTACAAGGCGCGGGCAGCACTGACGTCTTGCTCACCCAGGCAATGCCGGGCCAACCAGAGCTGAGCCCGCCAGCTGCCCGGCAGAGCCGCCGCTGTTCGCAGGGCCTGAAGATACCCAGCGTCACCGTCGCGCTCACGCTGCACGGACGCCCACCACAGCAAGCCGTTTTCCTGATTGGGATCGGCCTGCACCGCCTGCCAGAGAGTTTCATCAGCACGCAACTGATCCCCTCGCTCAGCGAAAACCTTGGCCAGATTGGTCAGCAAAGTCCCTGTCTCACCCACTTTCGCCATACCCGCGCGCAGCGTGGCCTCTGCCTTATCCAGATCATTGGACTTCATCAACACGATGCTCAGAACCGTGTGGCTGCGCTCTTCGTTGCCGTCAATCTCCAACAAGCGTTGCGCTGCAGGCAGCAGGTCGCTTCCGAAACCATCGTTCAGCCCCGAGACAATCAGGCTGTAGAGCTGGTCAGCGTTATTCCAGTTCTTTTCGAGGTTCGGCATGAAGACTTTGTCGCGCCAATCACTGCGTGTGATCTGCACCTCGCGTCCATACGCGTCAAAGACCGTGATCAGCTCTTCGCCACCCGACGAAGGGATTACCGCGGGAGGGGAACCATTGCCACCAGCGGCAGCGGGTTCCTGATTGCGACCAAAAAGAGCCTTGATGAATTGCTTGAACATGAGAGAGCGCTGGGGTGTGGTCGCAGTGGTCACAAATTATGACGACACGACACTCAATGAACCGCCCAAAATCGTTAACGGTTGTTCATGCCACATGGATGCAATCCAACACGGGCTTGTGGCTAAGCAAGTATGAATGTCTGATTAGCAGCGGGAGCGGTCGGTCCGAGTTGCGTGTCTAGCAAACGGTCCTTGCAGCCTCCCGGTTATCCAGGCTACAGCCGGATCGCCCCCAACGACCGGTCTAGCGCGCAGAGCAGTTGTTTGATGATGCTGCCTGTGCGGGTGACGTCCGGGTGAACGCTATCGCAACTACCATAGATGACGCGCCGATCAAGCTGCGACTGATCGACGTCAATCAATCGGCCTCTGCGATCCCGGGGCCGGTTCACAACGAGGTGTTTGGCAACGAGCTGGATGAAGCCGCTTGAGTAAAGATGGCTTTAATGGGGCGCGGACTTGTTCAAATGCGCCCCCAGCGCCCTGAATGCCGCAATCGCCTCTTCGTTGTGGGCGCCTTCTTCGTAGTCATCACTCAGGCGCACCACCACCAATTGCTGGCGGGGCGACACGTAAACCATCTGCCCATGGATGCCCAGGGCGGTGAAGTCGCCCTGCCCGCCTTCCAGCGGCCACCAGTGGTAGGCAAAGCCAAACAGCTCTTGGGTTTTGGCGGGGCGTGGCACGGCGGTGGATCGCCAGGCCAGGGGGTCGTCAAAGCCAGCTGAGCGGCCCATCCAGCCCTCGGGCAGCAAACGCTGCCCTTGCCACACGCCGTCTTGCATCACCCACTGGCCCCACAGCGCGTAGGTGTGCGGCGTGGCATACAGGCAGCACAGGGCCAGGCTCTGGCCGTCGCCATCCACCAGCAGCCGCCCTTCGTCGGGCACGCCCAGGGCCTGCCACACGTCGCGCTGCACCAGCGCCCGCACCGATTGGCCTGTGGCCGCCTCCAGCGCCATGCCCACGGCCTGCGACACGATGCTGGCGTATTCGTAGCGGCTGCCCGGCTGGTAAGCCTGATCCAGCTTGGGCGATGCCACCTGCTGGGCCAGTGATTCGCCCACCAGGCCACCACTGAGGCGGCGCAGGATGGTGGACTGAAACAGGCGCACGCGGTCCACGTCTTCCACGTAGCGCACGCCCGCTGTCATCAGCAAGGCCTGCCGAAAACTCACGCCCGCGAAGCCATTGGTGGCCAGGGTGGGCAGGTAGCGGTCCATGGGCTCGTCCAGCGAGCGGATGTCGCCGCGCATCACCGCCTGGCCCACCAGGGTGGACAGCACCTGCTTCATGACCGACCACGACTGGTGCCGGCTTTGTGGGCCGTAGGGCCAGCGGTGGTGTTCATAGACCACGTGGCCACGGTGCACCACCAGCAGGGCTTTGACACGGGCACGTTGCTGAAAGTCTTGCAGGCTCAGGCCGCGGTCTTGGGCCACGTAGCGCACGGCCGACACGTCCACCGGCGCCTGTGGCAGCACCACGCGCGCGCCATCGGCTGGCGACAACCGCGCCAGCGGCAAAAACCACTCGGGCTTGAACAGTTGCGGGGGCATGGCCGCCGCCACGCCCAGCCACGCACACAAAACCAGGGCCAGCAGCCCCTTCAGGTGAACCATTCGCATGAGCACCGGCCCTTCAGGCCTTTTGAAGCAGACAAACCACCACTGTAGCGGCTTGGCTCAGGTTCTGGGCAGGCTCACGGGTTGTTTCGCAACTCAAACCAGCGGCCCAGCACCGCGCGCTCTGCGTCGGTGATCTGGGTGGCGTTGTTCATGGGCATGGCCTTGAGCACCACCGCCTGCTGGTAGATCTGCTGCGCATGCTGCTCGATGAGCGGCAAGGTGTGCAGGGCCACGCCCTTTTGGGCCAGGGCCGCGTTGTGGCACATGGCACAACGCTGGGCCACGATGGCCTCCACCTGAGGCAGCAGGGACGCGGCGGTTTCTGGCGCGCTGATGGCACCCGAATCAGCCGTGGCCGCAGGGCGCATGACAGGCGCTGGCGCCAGCCAGATGGCCACGCCCAGCAACACGGCCACCGAGGCCACGGCCCAGCCCCAAGGGGCACGCTGGCCAGCCACCTCGGTTTTGTGGCGCGCCACAAAAAACTGCCGAATCAGCGCACCGGCCAGCATGATCAGCACCAGCACCAGCCAGTTGTGCGCGTGCCCATACGCCCAGCCGTAGTGGTTGCTCAACATGGCAAACAACACCGGCAGCGTGAAGTAGGTGTTGTGCACGCTGCGCTGCTTGCCGCGCAGGCCATGCACCGGGTCCACCGGCTCACCGGCCTTCATGGCGGCCACCACCTTGCGCTGCCCCGGAATGATCCAGAAGAACACGTTGGCGCTCATGGCCGTGGCCATCATCGCGCCCACCAGCAAAAAGGCCGCGCGGCCGGCAAACAACTGGCAGGCCAGCCAGGTGGCCGCCACCACCACCACGGCAATCAGCGCGCCCAAGAGGCCGTCACGCCCGGGCATGCGCCCCACGGTGCGGCACAACACGTCATAGATCAACCAAAAGCCCACCAGAAAACCCAGCGCCGCATGGATGGCGGCCACCGGCGGCCAGTCGTACACCGTCTTGTCGATGAGGAAGGTGCCGGCGTTGAACAGGTACAGCACCGTGAACAGGGCAAAGCCCGTCAGCCAGGTGGAATAGCTCTCCCAGTAAAACCAGTGCAGGTGCGCGGGCAGGCGCGGTGGCGCGCCCAGGTACTTCTGGGGGTTGTAAAAGCCCCCGCCGTGCACGGCCCACAACTCGCCGCCCACACCCTGCGCCTTCAGCTTGGGGTCTTCAGGCGGGGTGAGGGTGTTGTCCAGCCACACAAAGTAAAACGACGAGCCGATCCAGGCGATGGCCACGATCACGTGGGCCCAGCGCAGCAGCAGGTTCAGCCAGTCCAGGGCGTAATGCCCCCAGGGTGCCAGGTCGATCATGGGTGGGTACTCAACTGCCGCGGTAGGTGGAATAAGACCAGGGGCTCACCAGCAGCGGCACGTGGTAATGCGACGACGCATCGGCGATGCCAAAATCCAGCGGCACCTTGCCCAGAAAAGCAGGCTGCGGCAGGCTCACGCCCCTGGCCAGAAAATAAGCCTCGACGTCAAAGACCAAGCGGTAACAACCGGGCTTGAAATCATCGCCCGCCAGCAGGGGGCCATCCACCCGGCCATCGGCGTTGGTGATCACGCTGCGCAACAGCAGCCAGCGCCCGTCGGCGCATCCGTCGGGCGAGGCCTGGCGTACGTAGAGGGCCACCGCCATGCCGGCGGCGGGGGTGCCGTGCACGGTGTCCAGCACATGGGTGGTGAGCCGGCCCGAAGTGGGCGCGGAGGTGGCCGAAGAAGTGGGCTGAGATGGCGCTGTCATGGTGTGGGCTGGCACGGCTTGTGCCTGAGAGGTCTAGCAAATGGCGGGCCCGCGTCATGCCCACCTGAGGCGAATCGAGACGAACTGAGACGAAGATTGCTTGCGATCAGGCAATGAAACTGTATACACTTTAACCACGATGAGCGAGACACGCAAGACGCCCCCAGCCTTGCCAGAGGACACCGATGGGCCTCGGCGCAACACCACGCCCCGGCAACCGCGGCTGCGCAAGGCAGACCCCCTGGCGATCACCATGGACGGTGCAGACACCAGCGGCGACAACGAAGCCTCCAGCACCGAGCACATCGTCAATGCGGTCACGCGGGCCATTGTTGAGCACCGCCTGCTGCCTGGCGACAAGCTGGTCGAGCAAAAACTGGCCGATCGCTTTGGTGTGTCGCGCACGCTGGTGCGGCAAGCCTTGTTTCGCCTCAGCGAGCTCAAGCTGGTCAAGCTCGAGCCCGCCCGGGGGGCCTTCGTCTCGGCCCCCTCGGTGAAAGAAGCGCGCGAGGTGTTTGCCGTGCGCCGCATGGTCGAAGCCCAGATGCTGCGCGAGCTGATTGCCCGCGTGACGCCGGCCAATTTGCGCACCCTGCGCGCCCACATCAAGGCCGAACGCGAAGCGGTCAAGCGCATTGACGTGCCCACGCGCACCAAGCTGCTGTTTGACTTTCACGTGCGCATGGCCGAGGTCTTGGGCAACCAGGTGTTGATCGACCTCATGCAAGAGCTGGTGTCGCGGTGCTCGCTGATCACGCTGATGTACCAGTCGGCCGACGATGCGGAAGTGTCGAACGCCGAACACGTCGACATCCTGCAGGCCATTGAAGACCGCGATGCCGACCGTGCGGTGGCCGCCCTCAATGATCACCTGCTGGCGGTTGAACGCCAGTTGACCGAGAGACCTCGGGCACCGGGCTTGCCCTTTGTACCCAGTTGACAGTGCACACCATGGCCTCCATTCCGCTTGACTACCCCCGCGACCTGATCGGCTACGGCCCCGACGTGCCCCATGCGCAATGGCCATCGGGCGCGCGCATTGCCGTGCAGTTTGTGCTGAACTACGAAGAAGGCGGCGAAAACAGCGTGCTGCATGGCGATGCCGGCAGCGAGCAGTTCTTGAGCGAGCTGTTCAACCCGGCCAGCTACCCTGACCGGCACCTGAGCATGGAGACGATCTATGAATACGGATCGCGCGCCGGGGTGTGGCGCATCCTGCGCGAGTTCGAGCAGCGCGGCTGGCCGCTCACCATCTTTGGCGTGAGCATGGCGCTGGAGCGCCACCCCGAGCTGACGCGCGCTTTCGTCAAGCTGGGCCACGAGATCGCCTGCCATGGCTGGCGCTGGATTCATTACCAGAACATGGACGAAGCCACCGAGCGCGAGCACCTGCGCATCGGCATGGAAATCATCGAGCGCCTGACCGGCGAGCGGGCTCTGGGCTGGTACACCGGCCGCGACAGCCCCAACACCCGGCGCCTGGTGGTGGACCACGGCGGCTTCGAGTACGACAGCGACCACTACGGCGACGACCTGCCCTTCTGGACGGAAGTGCAGCGCACCGATGGGCAGACCGTGCCCCACCTGGTGGTGCCCTACACCCTGGACGTGAACGACATGCGATTTGCGCTGCCCCAGGGCTACTCGCAGGGGCACGACTTTTTCACCTACCTGCGCGACACCTTTGACCAGCTGTACGAAGAAGGCGACCCGCAGGGGCTGGACCGCCCCAAGATGATGAGCGTGGGCATGCACTGCCGCCTGCTGGGGCGCCCTGGCCGCTTCAAGGCCTTCCGCCAGTTTCTGGACCACGTGGCCGCGCACGAGCATGTGTGGGTATGCCGTCGCATCGACATCGCCCGGCACTGGAAGCAGGTGCACCCCTACAGCGGCCCCGTGGCCACCCCCACCGTTTGAGCAGGCCTGCGCCACCATGAGCACCCTCACCCTGCACCAACTCAACGCGGCCGACGAAGCGGGCTTTGTGGCCCTGCTGGATGGCGTGTATGAGCATTCGCCCTGGATTGCCCAGACCGCCTTTGCACAGCGGCCCTTTCGCAGCCTGCCCCACCTCAAACATGCCCTGGCGCAGGTGGTGCGCCAGGCCACGCTGGATCAGCAACTGGGCCTGATTCGCGCCCACCCCGAATTGGCAGGCAAAGCCGCCGTGGCCGGCGAGCTGACGGCCGAATCGACCAACGAGCAAAGCAAGGCCGGCCTGACGCACTGCACCGCCGACGAGTTTGCGCGGCTGCAGCAGCTGAATGCCGATTACAACGCGCGTTTTGGCTTTCCGTTCATCCTGGCCGTGCGCGGGCCGCGTGGCGAGGGCCTGAGCCGCCAGCAGATCATCGACACCTTTGCCCGCCGCCTGCAGCAGCCGGCCGAGATCGAGCGCGCCGAGTGCCTGCGCAACATCCACCGCATTGCCGAGATTCGCCTGAACGACAAGTTTGGCGTGACGCCCACCGAGGGCAACCTGGTGTGGGACTGGGCCGAAACCCTGGCACAGCACACCGAGGCCGACACGCCCGGCGTGCTCACCGTGACCTACGGCACGCAGGCGCACCAGGCCTGCGCGCGGTGGCTGCAAGACACCATGCTGGCCTGCGGATTCGACCAGGTTCACATCGATGCGGTGGGCAATGTGGTGGGCCTGTACCTGGGCACCGACCCCAGCGCGCCCAGGCTGTTGACGGGCTCGCACTACGACACGGTGCGCAACGGCGGCAAGTACGACGGGCGGCTGGGCATCCTGGTGCCCATGGCCTGCGTGCAACGCCTGCGCCAGCAAGGCCAGCGCCTGCCCTACACCCTGGAGGTGGTGGGCTTTGCCGAAGAAGAAGGCCAGCGCTACAAGGCCACCTTCCTGGGCTCGGGCGCGCTGGTGGGGCAGTTCGACCCCGCCTGGCTGGACCAGACCGACGCTCACGGCATCCGCTTGCAAGAGGCCATGACCGCCGCCGGACTGCCGGGTGATCTGGCCTCCATCCAGGCCTTGAAGCGAGACGCCACGCAGTACCGCGCCTTTGTCGAGGTGCACATCGAACAAGGCCCGGTGCTGGATGCGCTGGACCAGCCCCTGGGCGTGGTCAGCTCGATCAACGGCAGTGCCCGCTACACGGGCGAGTTCATCGGCCAGGCCAGCCACGCAGGCACCACGCCCATGGGCCAGCGCCTGGACGCCGCCGCCGCTGCCGCCGAGCTGGTGCTGGCGGTAGAACAACGCGCCGCGCAAGATGCGGCATCGCCCCATGGCCCCTCGGTGGGCACGGTGGGTGTGCTGCAGGTGCCGCAGGGCTCGGTGAACGTGGTGCCTGGGCGCTGCAGCTTCACGCTGGACTTGCGTGCGCCCACCAACGCGCAACGCGACGCGCTGGTGAACGATGTGCTGGCGCTGGCCCAAGGCATTGCCGAGCGGCGCGGCGTGGTGCTGAAACTGGAGCGCAGCCTGCTGGCCTCGGCCGCACCGTCGCACCCTGACTGGCAGGGCCGTTGGGCTCAGGCGGTTCAGGCCCTGGGCCTGCCCGTGTTCACGCTGCCCAGCGGAGCCGGCCACGACGCCATGAAGCTACACGAGGCCATGCCCCAGGCCATGCTGTTTGTGCGCGGCGGCAACCAGGGCATCAGCCACAACCCGCTGGAAACCATCACCAACGACGATGCGCAGTTGTGCGTCGACGCCTTCATGCACCTGCTGCAACAACCATGACTGCCTTGCCCACCGATTCGCTGTACGCCCAGCTGGACACCTGGATCGATGCCCACTTCGATGACGAAGTGCGCTACCTGCAGGCCCTGGTGCAGGTGCCCACCGACACGCCCCCTGGCAACAACGCACCCCACGCTGAACGCACGGCCGAGCTGCTGAGCCAGTGGGGCTATGTGGCCGAAAAGCACCCCGTGCCCGCCGCCGAGGTGCAGGCCTATGGGCTCCAAAGCCTGACCAACCTGATCGTGCGGCGGCGGTTTTCCGAGCAGGGCCGCACCGTGGCCCTCAACGCCCATGGCGATGTGGTGCCCCCGGGCGAAGGCTGGACGCACCCGCCCTATGGCGGCGAGGTGGTCGATGGCAAGCTGTATGGCCGGGCGGCGGCCGTGTCCAAAAGCGACTTTGCCACCTTCACCTTTGCGCTGCGGGCACTGGACGCGCTGGTGGCCCAGCAGGCCGTGACCCTGCAAGGCGGGGTGGAGCTTCACTTCACGTACGACGAAGAGTTTGGTGGCGAGCTGGGCCCCGGCTACCTGCTGCGCGAAGGGCTGACCCGCCCCGACCTGCTGATCGCGGCGGGCTTCAGCTACGAGGTGGTCACTGCGCACAACGGCTGCCTGCAGATGGAAGTGACGGTGCACGGCGAGATGGCCCATGCGGCCATTCCGCACACGGGCGTGGATGCCCTGCAAGGCGCCGTGAGCATCCTCAACGCGCTGTACCAGCAAAACACGCTGTACCAGCAGGTCACCTCACAGGTGCCCGGCATCACCCACCCCTACCTGAACGTGGGCCGCATCGAAGGCGGCACCAACACCAACGTCGTGCCCGGCAAGGTGGTCTTCAAGCTGGACCGCCGCATGATCCCTGAAGAAGACCCTGTGGCGGTGGAGGCCAGCATCCGCCAGGTGATTGCCGATGCGGCCGCCAGCTTCCCTGGCATCCGGGTTGAGATCAAGCGCCTGCTGCTGGCCCATTCGCTCAAGCCGCTGGCGGGCAACGCGCCTCTGGTGGACGCGCTGCAACGCCATGGCCAGGCCATCTTTGGCGAGCCCATCCCCACCAGCGGCACGCCGCTGTACACCGATGTGCGCTTGTATTGCGCCCAGGGCATCCCGGCCGTGATTTATGGCGCCGGGCCCCGCACCGTGCGCGAATCCAATGCCAAGCGCGCCGACGAACACCTGGTGCTGGACGACCTGCGCCGGGCCACCAAGGTGGTGGCGCGCACGCTGCTGGATTTGCTGTCATCGCCTTGACGCGATCTTGAGGCACGCTGGACGGCCTCATGGTTGCACATTCACATCACCGACAACGCCTGCGCAGCGACGCCGATCACGACCTGCGCACCTGGGTGAGCACCTGCCTTGAGCGCCTGGACCCGGCGCTGGCGCTGATTGCCTCAGGCTCCATGGACCCCGAGGCCGTGCATCAGGCCCGCGTGGCGCTGCGGCGGATCCGGGTGGCGTTCAGCCTCGTTGAAGGCTGCCCGCACACGGCGCCCATCCAGACGCAAGACCCGCTGGTGGCCCTGTTCAGAGGCCTTGGGACGCACCGCGACAACGACATGCAGCAAAGCCTGCTGAGCGGCATGCTGGGCCAGCGATGGTCTGACTGGGCCATGACGCAAATCGCGGCCACACCCAAGGCCCACCCCGCAGACCGCCAGACGCTGGTGCATGACACCCGCCACCGCATGGCCCTCAACGCCTTGAGGGCCTGGACGGCGCTGCCTCAGTCCCAGACCGCTCCAAGGGGCAAGCCATGGCGACAACACCTGCAAAAACGGCTGCAGCAGTGGCACCGGCGTGTGCAATCGGACGCGCTCGGCTTCGACCAGATGGAGGTTGAGGCCGTGCACCGCTTGCGCAAACGCCTGAAGCGACTGCGCTACGCGTTGAATTTTCTGTACCAGCAGCACGCCCGCCCCGACGTCAAGGCCTACCTGCGCCAGTTGGCGCCCCTGCAAGAGGCGCTGGGTGATTTCAACGACGCCCACACGGCCATGCACCACTGCGCGCGATGGCGCCCTTCGGCAGACCAGGCCACCTGCCTGGCATGGCTTGATTTTCAGCAGGCGCAGGCACGCGCCAGGGCCAAAACCCTGCTGGGCTGCCTGTACACCGACCTGCCCAGCCTTTGGTAGCCCTGCCCATGTCCGGGCCAGCATGGGACAATCCAGGGCGATGTTGCCCACCCGAAACGGCGTCAGCCCCAGTTGCGTTGCTTTGCCCAGTGGCCCATGGCCCCTGGTGATTGACTTTCTGGTCCAGCGCATCCCGGCGGTCAGCCGCGACGACTGGGCCGAACGCATGGCCGCTGGTGGCTTGGTGCAGGCCGACGGCACGCCGGTTGGGCCCGATGCGCCCTACATGCCCCAGACCAAGCTTTATTACTGGCGGCAACTGCCCAGCGAGCAGCCCATTCCTTTTGAAGAGCAGGTGGTGTTTCAGGATGAATGGCTGGTGGTGGCCGACAAACCCCACTTTTTACCGGTCACGCCCAAGGGGCGCTACCTGCACGAAACGCTGCTGGTGCGGCTGAAGAAAAAACTGGGCATCGACACCTTGGTGCCCATGCACCGCATCGATCGCGAAACCGCTGGCCTGGTGGTCTTCACGGTGCAAGCACACACGCGCCATGCCTATCAAAGCCTGCTGCGAGACCGCCTGGTCAACAAGGTGTACGAAGCCATTGCGCCCCACCGGCCCGGGCTGACTTGGCCCATGTGGCGACGCACGCGCCTGCAAGAAAGCCCCAGCTTCATGGCCATGCACGAGGTAGAGGGCGAACCCAACGCGCACACATGGATGTGCCTGCAAGAGACCGCAGGGGCATGGGGGCGCTACGAACTCAAGCCCCTGACCGGACAGAAACACCAGCTGCGGGCCCACATGAACGCCCTGGGGCTGCCGATCCATGGGGATCGGATTTACCCCGTTTTGCAGCCCGCAGAGCCCCTGAATGCCGCGCTTGATTTCAGCAAGCCCTTGAAGCTGCTGGCACGCGAGTTGAGCTTCACCGACCCGATCACCGGGGCAGCACGGCGGTTTTGCAGCCGGCGCCATCTGGACTGGCCAGACGACGCACCGCCCGACGCCTGATCAGCCGGCCCGACCCGAGCGCAGGGCAGACCACACGCCCAGGGCCCCGAGCACCAGCAAACCAACACCTGCGCCTGCGGCCAGCAACAGCCAACCCCAGGCTTGCTGAGGCAGCGTTTCGCTGAGCACGGCCTGGGGGCCCGGCATGGGCAACCTCACGCTGATCAGGCCCACAGGCTCACCCACCTTGTAGCCAAAACCACCACCGCCATTGAACTGCTGGTTGGTGCGCAAGAACTCGGGCGCCTTGTCGGCACTGTCGTGGCAGGCCATGCAGCTTTTCTGACCAATCACCGCACGCGCATACAGCATGCGGTTGCCATCCACGCGCCAGTACTCCAGGGCTTTGTTGGCGGCACCATCGGTTTTGCTCTGGGCCTGGATGGCGTCCAGTGCCTCGATCTCGAAAGGGGTGGGGGCGTTGTTCGGGTTCAGCACGGTGCGTGCGGTGAGCCGGTACTGCGCCCGATTGCCGCCGGCCAGCAGCACATCGGCCACCTCGCGCTGGATCAGGGCGGGGTTCTTCCAGTGGTACACCTCCAGCCGGGCCAGCGCCTCAAGCTCTGCCGCGCGCTGCCCGGTGGCGTTGCCCTGCAAGACCGCGCTGTCGCTGGCTTCACCGGCATACACCGACCGCGTCAGGAAAGAGCCTGGAATGGCAGCACCAGCCCCCACGGTGCGCGCATGCACCCCGCCATACTGAGACGCCCAGCGACCCACGGTGTCGGCCATGTCGGCCACCGTGCGGCTCTCGCTGACCGTGTGCGCCACGACGGCCGACTCCAGCAGCGACTTGCCGCCCAGGACGGCTGCGCCCCCCATTGCCATGGTCAATACCACCACCGACCACGCCCATACTTGCTTCACTGCCTGACCTCTTCAACGACTGCGATTCACACCATGTGAAATCACGCGGATCTTGCCATGGGCTCGCCCAGACGAACCGGCGAAGACTCCCCCCATTCAGGGTTAAATTGCAGACGTTGTTGAGGCCATAACAACACCACGGTCGAGCCCAGCAGGAAACGGCCCATTTCATCGCCCTGTCGCAGGGTGATGGTCTGGTCGTCATAACGCCACTCGCGCACCGTGCCGGGGCGAGGCGGGTTGACCACACCATGCCATACCGTGGCCATGCTGCCCACGATCGTGGCGCCCACCAGGGTCAGCACCATCGGTCCGTGTGCCGTGTCGAACACGCACACGACACGCTCATTGCGGGCGAACAGCCCCGGCACGCCGCGCGCGGTGGCGGGGTTCACGGAAAACAGATCGCCCGGCACGTGGATCATGCGGCGCAAACGCCCATCACAGGGCATGTGGATGCGGTGGTAGTCCTTGGGGCTGAGGTAGATGGTGGCGAAATGCCCCCCCTCGAACTGGCGCGCCAAGGCGGCATCACCACCCACCAGGGCCGTGGTGCTGTAGTGGTGGCCCTTGGCCTGAAAGATCTGGTCTTTCTGAATGGGGCCACAGGCACTGACGGCGCCATCCACCGGGCACACCCAGTCCGCATCCGACAAGGGGCGTGCACCGGCCTTGAGCGGACGCGTGAAAAACTCGTTGAAGGTGGGGTACACGGCCGGGTCAGGGTTGGCCGCCTCGGCCATGTTGACCTGGTACTTGCCAATGAACCAGCGGATGAAGGCCGTCGTCAAGACGCCGCCACGGGCGGAGGCACCCCACCCTGCCAGCGAGGTCAGCGCCTGCTTGGGCAGCACGTATTGAAGCCAGACAAACAATCGATCGGACACAGCGGCCCCCGTCAAACACGAAAGGCCCGAATTGTAGGTGGCGCTGGCACGCTTCTCGCAAATGGAACTGTATACAGTTTCAACAGCCGATGGAGCCCACTCACATGCCTTCGATCCTGCGCGCACGCCGTTCAATTCTGACCAGCCTCATCGCCTCATCCGCACTCATTTGGGGCGCAACACTCCCCACTGCGGTGCACGCCGAAACCTCGATCAAGTTCCAGCTGGACTGGCGCTTTGAAGGCCCGTCCGCGCTGTTTCTGCACCCCGAGGCCAAAGGCTACTTCAAGCAGGCTGGCCTGGACGTGAGCATCGACGCCGGCAGCGGCTCGGGCGGCACCATCACCCGGGTGGCCTCGGGCACCTACGACATGGGCTTTGCCGACATGGCCGCGCTGATGGAGTTTCACGCCAACAACCCCGACGCCCCCAACAAGCCGGTGGCCGTGATGATGGTCTACAACAACACCCCGGCCGCCGCCTTTGCCCTGAAGAAGTCGGGCATCAAGACCCCGGCCGATCTGGTGGGCAAGAAGCTGGGCGCACCCGTGTTCGATTCGGGCCGCAAGTCGTGGCCCATCTTTGCCAAGGCCAACAAGCTGGGGGCCGTGACCTGGACCAGCATGGACCCGCCCCTGCGCGAAACCATGCTGGTGCGCGGCGATGTGGACGCGATCACCGGGTTCTCGTTCACCTCCATCCTGAACCTGGAAGCCCGTGGCGCCAAACCGGATGAGATCGTGATGTTTCCCTATGCCCAGTACGGCGTGAAGCTGTACGGCAACGCCATCATCGCCTCGCCCAAGATGATCAAGGAAAATCCAGAGGCCATCAAAGCCTTCCTGAAGGCCTTTGCCAAGGGGGCGAAAGAGGTCATCGCCGCACCCGAGGTGGCCATCGCCTCGGTCAAGGCGCGCGACGGCATCATCAATGTGCCGCTGGAAACCCGCCGCCTGAAGATGGCCATCGACCAGGTGGTCAACAGCCCGGATGCGCGCGCTGAAGGCTTCGGCCAGGTGAAGGCGCCGCGCCTGGCGCTGATGGCCTCTCAGGTGGGTGACGCCTTCAACACCAAGACCCGCGTGAACCCGGATGCCGTGTGGAACCCCGGCTTCCTACCCACGGCGGCCGAGTTGAACGTGTTGCCACGCAAGTGACACCCATGCGCCTGAATGCCTCTGCGCCCGACTTCATGCATCACGACTTCCAGCAGGACACCCGGTCATGAGCGCCTTTGTTGATTTCAAGAACGTCTGGCTGGCCTACAACGAAGAGTTGTTGGCCAAGGGCCAGTTCGCGGTGGAAGACATTTCACTGCAAATCCGCGAAGGCGAGTTCGTGGCCATCGTGGGCCCTTCGGGCTGTGGCAAGTCCACCTTCATGAAGCTCACGACGGGGCTGCGCATGCCATCAAAAGGCAGCGTCACCATCGGCGGCGAGTCCGTCACCGGGCCGCTGAAGATCACCGGCATGGCGTTTCAGGCGCCGTCCTTGCTGCCTTGGCGCACCACGGTGGACAACGTGCTGTTGCCGCTGGAGATCGTGGAGCCTTACCGCTCCACGTTCAAGGCCAAGCGCAAGCAGTACGAAGAAAAAGCGCGGGCACTGCTGCAAAGCGTGGGCCTGGGCGGCTATGAAGACAAATTCCCCTGGCAGCTGTCAGGCGGCATGCAGCAGCGCGCCAGCATCTGCCGGGCACTCATCCACGAGCCCAAAATGCTCTTGCTGGACGAGCCCTTTGGTGCGCTGGACGCCTTCACCCGCGAAGAGCTCTGGTGCGCGCTGCGCGACCTGCAGGCACAACAGAAGTTCAACGTCATTTTGGTCACACACGACTTGCGCGAGGCGGTCTTTCTGGCCGATACCGTGTACGTGATGAGCAAGAGCCCGGGCCGCATCCTGGCCAAGCGGGACATCGAGCTGCCCAGGCCCCGTGACCTGGAAGTGACCTACAGCGCGCACTTCACCGACATCGTGCACGAGCTGCGTGCGCACATTGGTGCCATGCGCAAACCCACCACCATCGTCGCCTCTGCGGACACCGCCCAATGAAGCTCTCTGATAAAAAGCTGGAAACCATCGCGCCCTGGGGCCTGCTGGTGCTGATCATCTTGCTGTGGCAGTTGATCTGCAGCGCGCTGGATGTGTCTGAATTCATCTTTCCCAGCCCCTGGCGCATTGCCGAACAACTGGTGGAGTTTCACACCGAAATCTTCAAGCACGCCTGGCGCACGCTGTGGGTGACGATGGTGGGCTTTGGCATCGCCATCGTGGTGGGGGTGATGCTGGGCTTCCTGATCGGCAGCTCGCGCCTGGCCTACGCCGCCATCTACCCGCTGATGACCGCCTTCAATGCCTTGCCCAAGGCCGCGTTCATCCCCATCCTGGTGGTGTGGTTCGGCATCGGCGTGGGCCCGGCGGTGCTCACGGCCTTCCTAATCAGCTTCTTCCCGATCATGGTCAACATCGCCACCGGCCTGGCCACACTCGAGCCCGAGCTGGAAGACGTGCTGCGGGTGCTGGGTGCCCGCCGATGGGACGTGCTGATCAAGGTGGGCCTGCCCCGCTCCATGCCCTACTTCTATGGCTCGCTGAAGGTGGCCATCACCCTGGCGTTTGTGGGCACCACCGTGTCCGAGATGACCGCCGCCAACGAAGGCATTGGCTACCTGCTGATCAGTGCCGGCTCGGCCATGCAGATGGGCCTGGCCTTCGGCGGCCTGGTGGTGGTAGGCGCCATGGCCATGGTCATGTACGAGCTGTTTTCTTACATTGAAGGCCACACCACCGCCTGGGCGCATCGAGGCAGCCAGAACCACTGACACCTGATTCAACGTTTGACGCAAGAGTAGAAGCGTTCACCTGGGCTGCCGTTGGGTGGTCATGGCGGGAAATTGCTCTTGAGACCGATGTGTTCCCTGCGGCGCACACCTTGCTCAAGCCATGCCATGACCTGCTTCAACCATGAACCCGCCCCTGCCGAAGGGGTGATCGCCAGCAGAGGCCTCTCATGAGGTGCCTGCTGCTCACCTGCCACCCCTTGCCCGACAGCTATGGTGCGGCCCTGACGCGCACGGCCTTGCAAGGCCTGGCCGCCGGCGGGCACGAGGTGCGCCATCTTGACCTGTATGCCATGGGCTTCGACCCCGTGCTGAGCCTGGCCGAGCGCCGAAGCTACCTGAGCAACACCCAGCACAACATCGACGGCCTGCAAGCGCACGTGGACGCCCTGCGCTGGGCCGAGGCCCTGGTGTGCATCTACCCCACCTGGATGTACGGCCCCCCGGCCATGCTCAAGGGTTGGCTGGACCGGGTGATGCTGCCCGGCGTGGCGTTTGAGCTCAGCGGTCATCCGCTCATTCCCATCCGCGGCGCACTGCAGAACATCCACCGCTTCGTGGGGGTGACCACCTCGGGTGCGCCCTGGTGGTGGCTGCGGGTGGTGGGCGACCCGGGCCGCAGTCTGTTCATGAAGGGCTTGCGCCCGCTGTTTGCGCGCCGGTGCCGAGCGCGGTGGCTGCAACTGCATTCGATGAACTACCAGTCGGATGAGGCTCGCCAGCGCTTTCTGGCTCGGGTACAACAGCAGTTGACCCGCCTGGACTGAATCAGGTGATCGTGCCCCCACACCGGAGGATCTGATGACGGCTTTCACCCTGCACCAACACCTTCACCGACGTTTGAGCATCACCGTGGCCGCGAGCCTGCTAGGTCTGCTGAGCGGGCCCGTGCAGGCCCAGGCCCTGGAAAAGTTCACCTACCTGACCAACTGGTATGCCCAGGCCGAGCACGGTGGCTTCTATCAGGCCCAGGCCACGGGCCTGTACCGGCAAGCCGGGCTGGAGGTGAGCCTCCGCATGGGCGGGCCGCAGGTCAACCTGATGCAACTCATGCTGGCCGGTCAGGCCGATTGCATCATGGGCTACGACGTGCAAACCATGAAGGCCTGGGAGCAAGGCATCCCGGCCGTGACGGTGGCCGCCGCCTTCCAGAAAGACCCGGCCGTCATCATTGCCCGCCCTGACGTCAAGCGCTTTGAAGACCTCAAGCGCAAGACCATCCTGGTGGGCAGCGCAGGCATGGTCACCTACTGGCCCTGGCTGAAAGACCGCTACGGCTTCACCGATGCGCAGATGCGGCCCTACACCTTCAACATCCAGCCCTTCCTGGCCGACAAGAACGTGGCTCAGCAAGGCTACCTCTCGTCCGAGCCCTATGCCATCGAGCAGGAAAGCGGCATCAAGCCCACCGTGCTGCTGATGGCCGATCACGGCTGGCCGCCCTACGCCACCACCATCGTCTGCACCCAGCAGACGATCGAGCGTCGGCCCCAGGCCGTGGCCGCCTTTGTGAAGGCCTCCATGCAGGGCTGGAAGAGCTACCTGAGCGGCAACCCGGCACCGGCCAATGCGCTGATCAAAAAAGACAACCCCAACATGACGGATGACAAGATCGCCCATGCCATCCAGAAGATGAAGGACGTGGGCCTGGTGACAGGTGGTGATGCCGCGAGCCAGGGCATCGGCATCATCACCGATGACCGCATGAAGCAGACCTTCGACATGCTGGTCAAGCACGAGCTGATCGACCCGAAGAAGGTGGATGTGCGCAAGACCTACACCACGCGGTTCGTCAGCGGCCTGAAGGTCATGCCATGAGCACGCCACGCCAATTGCCCGTGATCGACCTGTCGGTGTCTGAGGGCCTGCCGCAGATGATCGACGAGGCCTGCCGCACCCATGGCTTTTTTTATGTGGTGGGCCATGGCGTGCCGTCGGCCTTGCGGTCTGCGGCCTTCGATGCGGCCCAGCGCTTCTTCGCGCTGGACGAGGCCACCAAAGCCCGTTGGCACATCGAGCGCAGTGGCATCCACCGGGGGTTCGATCCCATCGGCTGGCAGGCGCTGGAGCCCGGCCAACCCGCCGACCTGAAAGAGAGCTTTTACCTGGGGGTGGACCGCCAGGCCGATGACCCGCTGGTGCGGGCCGGCACGCCCAACCATGGCCCCAATCAATGGCCCGACGAAGCCCTGGTGCCCGGGTTCAGGGCCACGGTGGAGGCCTATCAACAGGCGATGGCCGGCTTGTCGGCCCGGCTGTTGGGCTTGATGGCCGAAGGGCTGGGTCTGCCACGCACGTACTTTGAGTCGTTCCTGAACGACCCCATGCCCGTGTTGCGCCTGCTGCATTACCCGCCCCAGCCCCCCGCCGAGGCGGTGCAGCCCGGCCAGATCGGCTGTGGTGCCCACACCGATTGGGGCACGGTCACCCTGCTGGCCCAGGACGAGGCCGGTGGCCTGCAAGTGCAAGCCGCCGATGGCCACTGGTTTGACGCCCCGCCCCTGCCCGACAGCCATGTGGTCAACCTGGGCGACATGATGGCCCGCTGGACCAACGACCGCTACCGCTCGACGCCACACCGGGTGCTCAACCCGCATGGGCGCGAACGCTACTCGCTGGCGTACTTCTTCGACATCCATTACCACGCCGTCGTCAGCGCCCTGCCCGGCTGCTTTGACGATGCCAATCCACCCCGCTACCCGCCGGTGACGGCGGGACAGCACATCATCGAGATGTATGAACGAACCCGTGCCAGCCATTGAAGTCCTGTCGGCCGAACAGGTCTATCCCAACGGTACCCGCGCCCTGCTGCCGGTCAACCTCAGCATCCAGCCCGGCGAGTTCGTGACCCTGCTGGGCCCCTCGGGCTGCGGCAAGAGCACGCTGCTCAAGATGATTGCGGGGCTGCTGGAGCCCAGCGATGGGCGACTGCTGTTGTCGCGCAAGCCGGTGCACGCGCCCGATGCCGACCACGGCCTGTCGTTCGTGTTCCAGGAGGCCACGCTCATGCCCTGGGCCACGGTGCAGTCCAATGTGCGCTTGCCGCTGGACCTGGCCGGGGTGCCCCGCGCCGAAGCCGACGCCCGCGTCCAAGAAGCCTTGGCCCTGGTGGGCCTGGACAAGTTTGGCCAGAGCCTGCCGCGCGAGCTGTCAGGCGGCATGCAGATGCGCGTGTCCATCGCCAGGGGTTTGGTGACCCGCCCCAAACTCTTGCTGATGGACGAGCCCTTTGGCGCGCTGGACGAGATCACCCGCAACAAGCTGGACGCCGACCTGCTGGAACTGTGGAAGCGGCAAGGCCTGACCGTCGTGTTCGTGACCCACAGCATCACCGAAGCCGCCTTCCTGTCTTCGCGGGTGATCGTGATGGCCGCACGCCCGGGGCGCGTGGTGGACGACATCGCGGTGTCATCGCCCTACCCGCGTGACGACCTGTACCGCACCACGCCCGAGTTCAACGCCCTGGTGCGCCGGCTGCACGAGGCCCTGACCAGCGCCAGCCAGCAAGGGCAGCCCAGCCACGACCTCACCTCGACCGCTCAACCCACCCCGAAGGCCGCCGCATGAGCACCCCGCAACAACGTCGACAAGCGCGCACCGAGCGAGCGCGTCAATGGTTTCTGCCGCTGCTGGTCACCACCGTGCTGCTGGGCCTGTGGCAGGCCTGGACGGTGATCCAGCAAGTACCCACGTACCTGGTGCCCTCGCCCTGGGCCATCGCGCAAACGCTGGTGGAAGACTGGGCCTTGCTGATCGGCTCGCTGTGGGTCACGGTCAAAATCACCGTGCTGTCGTTCATCGCGGCCACGGTGATCGGCGCCCTGATCGCCTTCGCCTTCGTGCAAAGCCGCTGGATCGAGGCGGCGTTCTTCCCGTATGCCGTGCTGCTGCAGGTCACACCCATCGTGGCCATCGCACCGCTGATCATCATCTGGGTGAAAGACCCCACCCTGTCGCTGGTGGTGTGTGCCACCCTGGTGGCGCTGTTTCCCATCATCAGCAACACCACGGTGGGCCTGCGCAGCGTCAACCCCGGGCTGGCCGCGTACTTTCAGCTGCAGCGCGCCACGCGCTGGCAAACGCTGGTGCGCCTGCGCATCCCTTCGGCCCTGCCTTACTTCTTTGCGGGCCTGCGCATCTCGGGCGGCCTGGCCCTGATCGGCGCCGTGGTGGCCGAGTTCGTCGCGGGCACCGGCGGCACGGGCACGGGCCTGGCCTACCAGATCCTGCAGGCAGGCTACCAACTCAACATTCCCCGGCTGTTTGCCGCACTGGTGCTGATCTCGGTGACGGGTGTGGCCGTGTTTGCCTTCCTGTCGGCCCTATCACGCTGGGCCCTGAGCGGCTGGCACGAAAGCGAGATGAACCCATGAGTACCTCCTTGCTGATCAAGAACGCCCGCACCATCCTCACCGGCCTGCCCGGTGAGCAAGCCCGCATCGACCCCGCCCAAGGGCAAGACCTGCGCGTGCAAGGCCCGCTGATCCACGAGATCGGCACGCTCACACCGCGCGACGGCGAGCGTGTCATCGACGCCAGCGACTGCGTGCTCATGCCCGGCTGGGTCAACACCCACCACCACCTGTTCCAGAGCCTGCTCAAGGGCATCCCGGCCGGCATCGACGCCGGGCTGATGGCCTGGTTGTCGGCCGTGCCCGTGGCCTACCGCCGCCACTTCGACCACGAAGCCGTGTTGCGGCTGGCGGCCCGCCTGGGCATGGTCGAATTGCTGCTGTCAGGCTGCACCACGGTGGCCGACCACCAATACCACTACTACCCGGGCATGCCGTTTGACGCGTCGGCGGCCGTGTTTGACGAAGCAGCCGCCTTGGGCCTGCGCTTTGTGCTGTGCCGGGGTGGCCAGACCATCACCCGCGCCATCGACGTGAACCCACCACCCCAGGTGCGCCCCGAAACGCTGGACCAGTTCATGGCCGCCATCGAGCGCGATGTGCGGCGCTGGCATGACCCCTCGCCCACCAGCATGCGCCGGGTCGTCAGCGCCCCCACCACGCCCACCTGGTCGGTGGAGGTGGGCCACCTGCGCCCCATCGCCGAGCACGCGCGCAGCCTGGGCATCCGCCTGCACAGCCACCTGAGCGAAACGGCCGACTACGTGCACTACTGCCGCGAGGTGCATGGCTGCAGCCCGGTTGATTTTGTGGGCGAGCATGGCTGGCTGGGCGAGGACGTCTGGTATGCCCACCTGGTGCACCTGAGCCCGGCCGAGATCGACACCCTGGTGCGTACGGGCACGGGCATGTCGCATTGCCCGCAAAGCAACGGGCGCCTGGGCTCGGGCGTGGCGCCTGCGCCGGCGATGATGCGCGCCGGGGGCGCCGTGTCATTGGCGGTGGACGGTGCCGCCTCGAACGAAGCCGCCGACATGGCCCACGAGGCCCACATGGCCTGGTTGGTGCACCGCGCTGTTGGCGGGGCCTCGGCGCTCACCACCGACGAGGTGGTGCACATGGGCACGGCCGGTGGCGCCCGCGTGCTGGGCCTGCCGGGCGTGGGCACCGTGCAGGTGGGCCAGGCCGCCGACCTGGTGCTGGTGCCGCTGAACGAAGCCCGCCACTGGGGCCTGCACGACCCGGGCGTGGCACCCGTGGCCAGCGGCGCTTACCGCGCGCGCACCGTGTTGTGCCACGGCCGTGTGGTGGTGGACGACGGCCAGATTCCGGGCCTGGACATGGCCCAGTTGCAGGCCGATGCCGCAGCGGCAGTGCGTGTGATGATGGCCTCGCGTTGATGCCGGTGGCCCAACGACGCTTCAGGAGTTGACGATGAGCTTTGCCCCCCACACCCCTTTGTCGCAAGACCAGATCATCGCCCTGCTGCGCCGCGCCAACGAAGTGGCTCAGCGCGCCCGCACCCTGGGCCGCCACCCGTTTGGCGCGCTGCTGGTGGCCCCCGACGGCCACACGGTGCTGGCCGAACAAGGCAATGTGGACACGGTCAACCACGCCGAATCGGTGCTGGCCCGCACGGCGGTGCTCAACTATCCGCCCGATTACCTCTGGCAGTGCACGCTGGTGACAACCGCCGAGCCCTGCGCCATGTGCGCGGGCACCCAGTACTGGGCCCACATCGGCCGCGTGGTGTATGGCATCACCGAAGAACGCTTGCTGAGCCTGACAGGCGACCACGCCGAGAACCCGACCATGAACCTGCCCTGCCGCGAGGTGTTTGCGCGCGGACAAAAACCCGTCGAGGTCATCGGCCCGGTGCCCGAGGTGGAAGACGAGATCGTGGCCCTGCACCGCGACATGTGGTCTGGCTCAGGACACCCCTGAACCCACGGCCATCAAGCCGGGCACCAGCACGCATTGCGCCACGTTCAGGGCCATGGCGGGCTGCAGGGCACCGAGATCGTCGCGGGCCTGCCAGGCCCGCTGCAGCACCCACATCGACAGGGGCAAAGCCAGCACGGCCAGGGCCACACCAGGCGGCCACCAACCTTGCCAGGCGCCCACGCCCAGCCACAGCCAGGCGGCCATCTGCTGCACGCCCATCACCACCACCGCGGGCCCACGCCCGATCACCATGGGCAGCGTGCGCCGCCCCACACGGCGATCCGCATCCACATCCGGAAACTGATTGAGCAACAAGAGGTTGTTGACCAAGGCAAACGGCAAGACCGACAAGGCCAGGCCCTGCCACGACCACTGTCCAGTCAGCACCACCTCCGTGCCCAGCAGCATCAAGGGCCCGAACCCCAAGCCCGGCGCAACCAGGCACCACCACGGGTGACGGGTGATCCAGGGGGTGTACGCCACCACCAGCAACAGGCCCAACCCACCCAGCGCCATCAGGGGGCCGTGGGCCGCAGGGCGCCACCACCACAGGCCCAGCCCGATCGCTGCGGTCAGCACCACGCAAGTCCAGCCCAGTGTGGCTGCCGTCTTCACTTTGTCGGGATGCGACAACAAGGCCCCGCTGCCGCCGCTGAATGGCGTGCGCCAGGTGTGCTGGTCAAGCCCGCTGCGAAAATCGTGCACCTCGTTGAGCACGTTCACCCCGGCGTGTGCCAGCAAGGCACCCAGCACGCACAGCAAAGCAGGCACCGCCGCCAGAGACTGCCCCTCCATGCGCAGCCACCATGCGCTCCAGGCCACAGCCAGCGCCATGCAACTGATGGTGAGCAGCAAAAAGGGCGGGCGCAACACGCCCCACCAGGGCACCGCCACCACCGGGCGGCCCATGCCCATGCCTGTCCTGCCAGAGGTCATTCTTTCCACAGGGCCTGCCAGCCCTCGTCACCCAGGCGGCGCATCGTTTCCTTGTTGGTCTCGAAGATATCGGCCGCATCTGGAATGGCGTCGATCGCCTGTTCCAGGCTGGCTTCGCGCAGCAGGTGCAGGGTCGGATACGGTGAGCGGTTGGTGTAGTGGGTGATGTCGCCCGGCTCCTCATCCCCAAACTCATAGTCGGGATGGAAGCTGGCCACCTGGATCACGCCCTCCAGGTCCAGCTCGTCGATGGCCGCGTCCACGACATCCAGGAAATCATTGAAATCCAGAAAATCATTCAGGACGTCCGGGTGCACCAGCAACGTCGTCTCGATCTCTTGCGGGTCGGCGTCACGCAGGCGAATCAACTCCTGCACCAGGTCCTCCAGCAAGGCTTCGGCGCTGGTGGCCTGCGAGACGTGATATCGGATCTGGTTCTTCACATGCACCGCCTTGGCAAAGGGGCACAAATTCAGGCCGATGACGGCCTGGGTCAACCAGCGCTGGGTGTCTTGAACGATGGAGTCGTGATCAGGGTGCATGGCCTCATTGTGCTTGAACTCATGCCCCCCATCGCGGCAAGGCCCCCTTCGCCCCGCGCGTGAATCAGCCCTCGACAGGCACCAGCCGGATGCTCACGCCAGGCAAGCCCCGATGCACTTCCTCTTCACCGTGGGCCTGCAAGATGGCCATCAGTCGCTTGCGGATCAGCATGCCAGGCTTGTCACTGTCCATGGAGTACTCCACCCCGCGCCGCCGCGTGTCCAGCCAGGCGTCCGGGTCGGTCGACTCCAGAATCTCCTTGTCTTCGCGGGTGATCTCTGCGTCGAAGTCGATCAGCAGCTGCGCCGGGCAATCGGCCTCGGTGTCATTGCGGAACAACCACTGGCACAACTGCATGCTGCCATCGTCAATGGGCGTGAAGCAATTGATGATCACATGCCGCACACCGCCGGGGTACTCGATGTCCAGCCGACGTGAGAAGGGCTGGAAGTAGGCGTTGCGCATGTGCCGGGTGGTCACCGGATCGCTGACTCCACTGACCTGCTGGAACGCGGGTGGATTGACCGCCTCGATCACCGTTTCGGCGTAAAAGCCGTCTTCGTTTTCCACCAGTTCGTACTTGCTGGGGCGGGGTCGATCGGCCACACCAAAGGTGGCTCGGTGCACGAAGCTGAAGTGCGAGTTGTCAAACGAGTTCTCAAGCGCGCGCATGGGGCTGGTTTCCCAACGCTCATAGAACTGGAAGATGGTGCGCCAACCTGGCATGTCGAACTCAGGCACCTCGGGGATGTCGGCCACCGGGTCTTCCAAGGCCACCCAGGCATAGCCATAGCGGGCCTGGCAATGGTACGCGGTGGTTTTGAAATCCGCCGGGATGGGGCGCCCCTCTTCGTACTGCGGCACGTGGGTGACCCGGCCACTGCGGTCATACACCCATCCGTGATAGCCACACTGAAGCCCCCCCTTGGCACACCAGCCCTTGGACAGTCTGGCCGTGCGATGGCAACACCGATCGCGCAGTGCAGCGGGCTGCCCATGCTCGTCCAGAAAGACAACGATGGACTCACCCAGCAGGGTGAACGGGCGGGGTCCGTCTTGCAGATCGGACAAAGGCATGACGGCATGCCAGAAACGGCGAAACACAGGCTGCTGCGTGGTCAGCATGGACAGCTCCTCAAGGTCGAACATGGCGGCACGCAGGCCGCAAGGGTTGAACAAGAGGGAGCAATGACCCGCCGCGCACCAGGCTGGCACAGAAAGTGCACCAACTGGCGGCATGCGACTGAACGCTTCTACTCCGCCTCTACAGTGTATGCAATCTGCATGCCTTTATGTGCACGCCTTGGTGTGCTGCCATGCATCGCTGCGCGATACTGCCCTTCTGCCCACGTGACGACACGCCCATGAGCTGGCAAGGCCAACTGACCCTGCGCTACCAACGCGATGGCGAGCGCACCATCGCACACGACCGCCACCACGGCCCCTTGCGGGTGCTGCAGCGGCTCTATCCCGAAGGCCCTGGCATTTGCCACCATGTGCTGGTGCACCCCCCCGGCGGCATCGTGGGTGGCGACACGCTGCACATCGACGCCGAACTCGCGCCAGACAGCCATGCACTGATCACCACACCTGGCGCCACGCGCTTTTACAAAAGCACGGGCGAACGGGCCGAACAACATGCCCTGGTCAAGCTGGCGGCCAACAGCCGGCTGGAATGGCTGCCCCTGGAAACGCTGGCCTACCGTGGGTGTGCCGCGCACAACCGGATGCGTTTTGAGCTGGCCCCAGGCGCCGAGATGATCGGTTGGGACGTGCTGGCCCTGGGCCTGCCGGCCGCCAACGAACACTTCGACGATCCGCAGTGGGTGCACGGGCACTACACGCAAGAAATCGAGCTGCCCGGCGTGTGGCTGGAGCGCGGCACCGTGCAAGCCAACGACCGACGCCTGCTGGACAGCCCCCTGGGCTGGGCCGGGCGCCGCGTGATGGGCACGCTGTGGCTCAGCAGTGGCCAGGCCATGGGCGGCGCGGATCGAGAACAACTGAAGGAGCTGGCGCGCCAGTGCGTTCAATCCAGCACCTTGCGGGCCACCGCGGGGGTGACCAGTCCGGACGATCGCGTGGTGGTGCTCAGGGTGCTGGCAGACCGGGTTGAGCCGGCCATCCAGCTGCTGACCGAGGTCTGGCAGCAGTGGCGTCAGCAACGCTGGCAGTTGCCTCCGCACACACCCCGCATCTGGCGCATGTAGTGCCCGCCAGGCGCTGCTCGCAACGGACACATCTGATACCTTTTCTGACACATCGCGCTGCAGAGGGGGCGAACTGTGTCAAGCCGTGACAGTATCATGGCGGCCGCGTCATCCCCCCTTGGTGGGTGATCCTGGCGCACGTTCCTGACAATAAACGCGGCGAGGAGGCCCCATGAAAGTCCTGTTGATTGATGACCATCCGCTGATCCTGGCGGCACTGCAATCCGTCATCCAGGGCTTGGGCGACCATGTGAAGGTGACCGCTGCCGACAGCGGGCGGACCGCCCGCGAGGCCTTGGTCAATGACCCGCAACACCAACTGGTGCTGCTGGACCTGCAGCTGGGCGACGCGGACGGCTTTGACCTGCTGGTCGAGTTCCGGACACGCTACCCGGCCTTGCCGATCGTGGTCATCTCGGCCTCAGACCGCCCCAGCGACGTCATCCGCGCCATCGACCTGGGTGCCATGGGCTTTGTGCCCAAACGCGCCAGCAACGAAACGCTGTTCGAAGCCCTTCAGCAGGTGCTGTCTGGCGGGGTGTACGTGCCCCCCATGAACATGGGCGAAGCAGGCTTTGGGGCCGACGGCATGTCCGGCGTGCAAGGACAGGCGGTGCAGGCGGGCTACCAGACGGCGCCCTCACTGGCCGACCTCAGCCTCACCCCGCGACAAACCGATGTGCTGAATCTGCTGCTCAAGGGGCAGCCCAACAAACTGATCGCCCGCGAACTGGGCCTGTCGGTGGAAACCGTCAAGGACCACGTGGCGGCCGTGCTGCGCGCGCTGGGCGTCAATTCCCGCACGCAAGCGGTGATTGCCGTCAGCCAGATCCTGCGCCGTCAGGGCGGCGTGGTAGACCCGATGATGGCGCTTCGCTGAAGCGCCCTGCCCCCACGGCCTACCGTGGGGCTCACAGCGCCGCCCTGGCCTGCGCGTATTCGGCTTTCAGCCGGGCCACCAGTGCCGCCGTCGAGTCCACGGACTTGACCGCACCGATGCCCTGGCCACACCCCCAGATGTCGCGCCAGGCCTTGGCCTCACCAGCGTTCTTGCTGCCAAAACTCATCTGGCTGGGGTCACCGTCGCCCAGATGGTCAGGGTCCAGTCCTGCCGCGACGATGGAGGGGCGCAGGTAATTGCCATGCACCCCCGTGAACTTGCTGGAATAGACAATGTCGACGCTGCTGCTGTCCACCACCATCTGCTTGTAGGCATCCACGGCGCGGGCCTCTTGCGTGGCGATGAAGGCTGAGCCGATGTAGGCGAAGTCGGCGCCCATCGCCCGCGCCGCCAGAATCGAGCGGCCATGGGCAATGGCGCCGGACAGCGCCAAGGGCCCATCAAACCATTCACGGATTTCCTGGACCAAGGCAAACGGGCTGAGCGTGCCGGCATGCCCACCAGCGCCGGCCGCCACCGCGATCAAGCCGTCGGCGCCCTTCTCGACCGCCTTGTGGGCAAAGCGGTTGTTGATCACGTCATGCAGCACCACGCCGCCATAGGCATGCACGCTGTGGTTGACGTCCTCACGCGCGCCCAGTGACGTGATGATGATGGGCACCTTGTACTTGGCGCACACCTCCATGTCGTGCTCCAGACGGTCATTGCTCTTGTGCACGATCTGGTTGATCGCAAAAGGCGCCGACGGGGCCTCTGGATGGGCGCGGTCATGGGCCGCCAGCGTCTCGGTGATCTCGGCCAACCACTCATCCAGCTGTGAAGCAGGACGCGCGTTGAGGGCGGGCATCGAGCCCACCACCCCTGCCTTGCACTGAGCGATCACCAGCTTGGGCGTGCTGATGATGAACATCGGCGACGCGATGACAGGAAACGCAACGCGTTGCAGCGCGCCAGGCAGTGCCATGATCAGAACGCATCCAACGGCATGGCCGTGACGCTGTCGCCACCTTCCAGGATGGTGTCGCGCAGCGATGCAATGCGAGCCAGGATGTGGTCGCCATAAAAGCGTGCCGTGGCGATCTTGGCGGTCATGAACTCGGCGTCTTCACCCGCTGCCAACCGGTCTTCTGCGGCCATCAGGGCACGGGCCATCTGCCAGCCGGCCACCAGGTTGCCCGTCAGCATCAGGTAAGGCACCGATCCGGCAAACACGGCATTCGGATTGGCCTTGACGTTGGCAACCACAAAATCCACGACCTGCAGGAAGGACTCGCGGGCGGCCTTCAGTTGCTTGGCCAGCTTCTTGCCGGCTTCGCTGCTGCGGGCGGTGAGCTGACCTTCGGTGTCGGCGATTTGAGCGGCGACGGCCTTGGCCGTGGCGCCACCATCACGGGCGGTCTTGCGGCCCACCAGGTCGTTGGCCTGAATGGCGGTCGTGCCTTCGTAGATCGGCAGGATGCGCGAGTCGCGGTAGTACTGGGCCGCACCGGTTTCTTCGATGAAGCCCATGCCACCGTGCACTTGCACGCCCAGCGAGGTCACTTCCACCGAGTTCTCGGTGCTGAAGCCCTTGATCAGGGGCACCAGGAATTCGTAGAAGGCCTGGGCCTGCTTGGCCACCGCGGCATCGGGGTGGTTGTGGGCCGTGTCATACGCAGCGGCACCGACCATGGCCATGGCGCGCTCGCCCTCGATCAGGGCACGCATGGTCATGAGCATGCGCTTCACATCGGGGTGATGGATGATGGCCACAGACTCTTTGGCCGAACCATCCACCGGACGCGATTGCACGCGGTCCTTGGCGTAGGCCACCGCGTGCTGGTAGGCGCGCTCGGACACGGCGATGCCCTGCACACCCACGTCGTAGCGAGCCGCGTTCATCATGATGAACATGTACTCCAGGCCACGGTTTTCTTCGCCCACCAGGTAGCCGATGGCGCCCGGGCCCACTTCGCCCTTGTCGTCGCCATACACCAGCACGGCGGTGGGCGAGGCCTTGATGCCCAGCTTTTCTTCGATCGAGGCGCAGTACACGTCGTTGCGTTGGCCCAGCGAGCCGTCGGCATTGACCATGAACTTCGGCACCACGAACAGCGAGATGCCCTTGACGCCTTCGGGCGCGTCGGGGGTGCGGGCCAGCACGAGGTGAACGATGTTCTCGGTCATGTCGTGCTCACCGTAGGTGATGTAGATCTTCTGGCCGCTGATGCGGTAGGTGCCATCAGCCTGCTTGACCGCCTTGGAGCGCACCAGGGCCAGGTCCGAGCCGGCCTGAGGCTCGGTCAGGTTCATGGTGCCCGTCCACTTGCCGGACACCATGTTGGGGATGTAGCGGGTTTTGAGTTCGTCGCTGCCAGCGGTCAGCAAGGCCTCGATGGCGCCGGCCGTCAGGATGGAGCACAGCGAGAAGCTCAGGTTGGCAGCCATGGTTTGCTCAACGCAGGCGGCACCGATGATCTTGGGCAGGCCTTGACCGCCGTACTCAACGGGTTGACCCAGGCCTTGCCAGCCACCTTCGGCCAGCGCAGCGTAGGCTTCCTTGAAGCCCTTGGAGGCGCGCACCACACCGTTGTCCCACGAACCGTGGTCCTGGTCACCCGACCAGTTCAGGGGGGCGACCACGCCTTCGTTGAACTTGGCCGACTCTTCCAGCACGGCCTGGGCGGTCTCGAAACCGGCTTCTTCGAAACCGGGGATTTGGGCGATCTTGTCGATGCCAGCCAGCTCCTTCATGCAGAACAGCTGGTCCTTGACGGGGGCCTTGAATGCCATGGTGTGTGCTCCAGGGGGAACGGCGTTTAAAACGCAGGAATTCGCAAGGAAAAAAGGGGCGTCTCGCAAGACGCCCCGTTTGATGAGGGGCTGTCGACGCTCAAGTTCGACAGGCCATCCTCAGACCATCATCACAGGGCCTTGATCAGCTCAGGCACTGCATTGAAGAGGTCGGCTTCCAGACCGAAATCGGCCACCTGGAAGATCGGGGCTTCGGGATCCTTGTTGATGGCCACGATGACCTTCGAATCCTTCATGCCGGCCAAATGCTGGATGGCGCCGGAGATGCCGACGGCCACGTACAGCTGAGGCGCCACGATCTTGCCGGTTTGACCCACTTGCAGGTCGTTGGGGGCGTAGCCAGCATCCACGGCAGCGCGTGAGGCACCCAGCGCGGCACCCAGCTTGTCGGCCAGGGGCGACATCACTTCGTTGAACTTCTCGGCCGAGCCCAGGGCGCGACCACCCGAGACCACGATCTTGGCAGCGGTCAGTTCAGGACGCTCGGACTTGGTGACCTCGCGGCCCACGAAGCTCGAGGAGCCCGAATCGCCCACGGCGGCCACGGTTTCCACGGCGGCCGAACCACCGGTGGTGGCAGCGGCGTCGAAGGCGGTACCGCGAACGGTCAGCACCTTCACCGAATCAGCCGATTGCACGGTGGCGATGGCGTTGCCGGCGTAGATGGGACGCTCGAAGGTGTCGGCAGAGATCACCTTGGTGATTTCCGACACTTGGGCCACGTCCAGCTTGGCTGCGACGCGGGGGGCCACGTTCTTGCCAGCGGCGGTGGCGGGGAACACCAGGTGGCTGTAGCCCGAAGCCACGGCCAGCACCTGGGCTGCCACGTTCTCGGCCAGACCGTCGGCGAACTGGGCGCCATCGGCGTGCAGCACCTTGGCCACGCCAGCGATCTGGGCGGCAGCGGCAGCGGCGGCACCGGCGTTCGAGCCAGCGATCAGCACGTGTACGTCGCCACCACAGGCCTTGGCAGCCGTGATGGTGTTCAACGTGGCGCTCTTGATGGAGGCGTTGTCGTGTTCAGCAATGACGAGTGCGGTCATGTTGTCAGTCTCCTCAGATCACCTTGGCGTCGTTCTTCAGCTTGGAAACCAGGGTGGCCACGTCGGGCACCTTGATACCAGCAGAACGCTTGGGCGGCTCGGCCACGCTCAGGGTCTTGATACGGGGGGCCACGTCCACACCCAGGTCAGCCGGCTTCACGGTGTCCAGGGGCTTCTTCTTGGCCTTCATGATGTTGGGCAGCGTCACGTAGCGGGGCTCGTTCAGACGCAGGTCGGTGGTCACCACGGCGGGCAACTTCAGCGACACGGTTTCCAGACCACCGTCAACTTCACGGGTCACGTTGACCTTGTCGCCAGCGACTTCCACCTTGGAGGCGAAGGTGCCTTGGGGCAGGTTGGCCAGGGCAGCCAGCATTTGACCGGTCTGGTTGCTGTCGTCATCGATGGCTTGTTTGCCCAGGATGATCAGCTGGGGCTGTTCCTTGTCGACCAGGGCCTTGAGCACCTTGGCCACGGCCAGGGGCTGCACTTCGTCCGTGGTTTCGACCAGGATGCCGCGGTCGGCGCCAATGGCCATGGCGGTGCGCAGGGTTTCCTGACACTGCGACGGGCCGATGGAGACGGCGATGATTTCAGTGACCACGCCCTTTTCCTTCAGGCGGGTGGCCTCTTCGACGGCGATTTCGTCGAAGGGGTTCATGCTCATTTTGACGTTGGCAATGTCGACACCAGAGCCGTCGGACTTCACGCGAACCTTCACGTTGTAGTCCACAACCCGCTTGACCGGAACCAGAACCTTCATGCGATGTTCTCCTGCGTCATGAGGAAGAGTTGAATGAATAAGACGCGCCAAAAAAGCACGATCGTTCGATTCTAACGCAATGTGGGGCGCCTCAGGGCAATCCCGGCGTGAGAAAGGAAGAAAATACGCGGTTTATACCGTGCATCCATGACAGCCCACGACTCCAGCACCAGCCAGGACCTCGAACTGACGTCGTTTGACGGCCTCAGGGTGGGGGTGTTCGACTCCGGTCTGGGTGGCCTGTCCATGGTCGAAGCCCTGCGTCACCAACTGCCGGGGGCAGGCATGGATTACGTGGCGGACTCGGGGCACGCACCGTACGGCGAACGCGACGACCGCTACATCCTGGGCCGCTGCCATCAGATCACTCAGCGCCTGCTGGACCGGGGCGCCGACCTGATCGTCGTGGCCTGCAACACCGCCACCGCGGTGGCCATACGAGATTTGCGGCAAACCTGGCCGGGGGTGCCGTTCATTGGCGTGGAGCCCGGCATCAAACCCGCGATCACGGTATCGCCGCAAGGTCGCATCGGCGTGCTGGCCACGCCCATGACCCTGTCGAGTCAGAAATTTCGCGATCTGATAGACGCTCATGCGCAAGGGGTGCACCTCGTCTTGCAGCCCTGCCCTGGTCTGGCCGCAGAAATTGAGAAAGGTGCTTTGGACACGCCGGCGTTGCGCACGCTGGTCGACCGCTTTTGCGCCCCCATGACCGTGGACCAGGTCGACACGGTGGTGCTGGGCTGCACGCACTACCCGTTGGTTCGCCCCTTGTTCGAAGACGCCTTGCCGGCCAGCGTGCAGATACTGGACACGTCAGGCGCCGTGGCCCGTCATGCGCGACGCCTGGCCCAAGTCATCCATGCCCATGGGGTGAATGCGCGTGACACCAGCGATTCGTTGCGACTTTGGACCACGGGCGACCCCCTGCATCTGCAAGAGGTCGCCCGCCGCTGGCTGTCTCAGCCCTCGTTGACGGCCCAGCCTCTTTGACAGAGGCTGGAGCGCATGCCTCAGATCAGCAAATTGCCATTCTGATCGTCCACCAGGCCCTTGAGCGGATCGCTGACCACTGAGACCGCAGCGCCACCATCGGACGTTGCCGGGACAGCGGCCGAAGCATCTGCGCCCTCGCCCTCGGCGGCCGCACTGTCAGGGGTGTTGTCCAGCGCCGCCAGGGCTTCGCTTTCCGGACCAGCGGCCAGGACATCGCCCATGGCCAACTCCTCCAGACTGGTGGCTTCACCCGGTGCCTTCTGGAACCAGACGTCGGCCATGTCGCGGGTCTCGCCTTCGGTGGTGGTGTAGCTGGAGACCAGGCCCAACAGGTTGCCGTTGTCCGTCTCGGTGCCCTGCTGTGCCCCGAGGTCCATCGACAGGATGCCCAGGTCGGCCAAAGACTTGAGCTCACCGGCGCCGGTCACCCCATCGCTGTTGGCATCTACCCAGACCTTCAGTTCATTGAACTTGGCGTCTGAGGCATCGATGACGCCGTTGCCGTCACTGTCGAGTTGGGCGAGCGCAGCATAACCATGCCCGGCACGCTGGCCGTTTTCCAGCTCCATCGCACCACCGAACAGCTCCTTGCCGTCGTTGATGATGCCGTCGCCGTTGCGATCCCAGACCAACAGGCCGTCGTCCTTGCCCACCCAGCCCACCTGGCTGGCATTGCCCGTGGCATTGAGGTCAAAGTTGACGCCGTCCGACAGCGAGCGTGTTTCCACACCGTCTCCGTCCAGGTCAAGCACGATCGGTGTGGCACCAATCATGGCGTCGAGCTGCACCCCGCTCATCACCGCGACATCATCGGTCTCAAAGGCAGAGACCTGGGTCATGGACATGGCGGCGATGTCGGAGGTCTGCAGCACCGTGATCTGATCGGTGGTGAAGGCCACGATCTGGTCGGTGGTCAATGCCGCAGCCTGTGCCGTGGTCAGGGCCACGATCTGGTCGGTCGTCAGTGACTCGAACTGATCCGTGGTCAATGCCGCGATCTGGCTGGTGGTGAAGGCAGCGATTTGCGCCGTCCCCAGGGCCTGCAGGTCATCGGTCTCGATGGCCGCCACTTGCGCGGTGGTCATCGCAGCCACCTGAGCGGTGCTCAGCGCAGCGACCTGGTCGGTGCTCAAGGCCTCGACGGCATCGGTGGTCAGGCCACGAATGGCCGCCGTGGTCAGGGCTTTGATGTCATCGGTCTCGATCGCAGCCACCTGATCGGTGGTCAACGCTGCGGCCTGGGCCGAGGTCAGCGCCTTGATCTGGTTGGTGCCCATCGCGGCGATGTCGTCGGTCTCGATGGCTGCGATCTGGTCGGTCGTCATGGACGCCACCTGCGCCGAGGTCAGCGCACCGGCCTGGTCGGTGGTCAGCGCCTCGATCTGGTCGGTCGTCAGCGAGCGAACCTGGGCGGTGGTCAGGGCGGCGGTCTGGCTGGTGCTCAGCGCCTGCAGGTCATCGGTCTCGATGGCCGCCACCTGCGTGGTGGTCAGCGCCTTGATCTGCGCTGTGCCCAGCGCACCCACCTGGTCGGTGGTGAGTGCGGCGATACCGTCGGTGGTCAGGCCACGGATGGCCGCCGTCGTCAGTGCACCGATGTCGTCGGTCTCGATCGCGGCGACTTGATCCGTCGTCAAGGCGGCGGCCTGGGCCGAGCTCAGGGCCTTGACCTGCGTGCTGTTGAGCGCGGCGATGTCGTCGGTCTCGATGGCCGCCACTTGCGTGGTGGTCAAGGCTGCGACCTGGGCCGAGGTCAGCGCACCCACCTGGTCGGTGGTCAGCGCGGCGATGCCGTCGGTGGTCAGGCCACGCACGGCCGCCGTGGTCAGGGCTTTGATGTCATCGGTTTCGATCGCGGCCACCTGATCGGTGGTCAGCGCTGCAGCCTGGGCCGAGGTCAGCGCCTTGATCTGGTTGGTGCCCATCGCCGCAATGTCGTCGGTCTCGATGGCAGCGATCTGGTCGGTCGTCATGGACGCCACCTGCGCCGAGGTCAGCGCACCGGCCTGGTCGGTGGTCAGCGCCTCGATCTGGTCGGTGGTCAGCGAGCGAACCTGGGCGGTGGTCAGGGCAGCTGTCTGGCTGGTGCTCAGCGCCTGCAGGTCATCGGTCTCGATGGCCGCCACCTGCGTGGTGGTCAGCGCCTTGATCTGCGCTGTGCCCAGCGCACCCACCTGGTCGGTGGTGAGTGCGGCGATACCGTCGGTGGTCAGGCCACGGATGGCCGCCGTCGTCAGTGCACCGATGTCGTCGGTCTCGATCGCGGCGACTTGATCCGTCGTCAAGGCGGCGGCCTGGGCCGAGCTCAGGGCCTTGACCTGCGTGCTGTTGAGCGCGGCGATGTCGTCGGTCTCGATGGCCGCCACTTGCGTGGTGGTCAAGGCTGCGACCTGGGCCGAGGTCAGCGCACCCACCTGGTCGGTGGTCAGCGCGGCGATGCCGTCGGTGGTCAGGCCGCGCACGGCCGCCGTGGTCAGGGCTTTGATGTCATCGGTTTCGATCGCGGCCACCTGATCGGTGGTCAACGCTGCGGCCTGGGCCGAGGTCAGCGCCTTGATCTGGTTGGTGCCCATCGCGGCGATGTCGTCGGTCTCGATGGCCGCCACTTGCGTGGTGGTCAGCGAGGCCACCTGCGCCGAGGTCAGTGCGCCCATTTGATCGGTGGTCAGCGCCTCGATCTGATCAGTTGACAAGGCCTTGATTTGCGCCGTTGTGAATGCCTTGATCTGGTTGGTGGTCATCGCCGCGAGACCGTCGGTGTTGATGGCCAGCACCTGACTGGTGGTCAACGCAGCAACCTGAGCGGTGGTGAACGCGGCCACCTGATCGGTGGACATCTCGTAGATGCCGACGGTATTCAGGCCACGCACTGCGGCGGTGGTCAAGGCCGCCAGATCATCGGTTTCAATCGCCGTGATCTGGTCGGTGGTGAGTGCAGCGGTTTGGGCCGAGCTCAGGGCTTTGACCTGGGTGGTGTTGAGTGCAGCGATGTCGTCGGTCTCGATGGCCGCCACTTGCGTGGTGGTCAAGGCTGCCACCTGGGCCGAGGTCAGCGCACCCACCTGGTCGGTGGTCAGTGCGGTGATGCCGTCGGTGGTCAAGCCACGCACGGCCGCCGTGGTCAGGGCTTTGATGTCATCGGTCTCGATCGCGGCCACCTGATCGGTGGTCAGCGCTGCGGCCTGGGCCGAGGTCAGCGCCTTGATCTGGTTGGTGCCCATCGCGGCGATGTCGTCGGTCTCGATGGCCGCCACTTGCGTGGTGGTCAGCGAAGCCACTTGCGCAGAGGTCAGTGCGCCCATCTGGTCGGTGGTCAGCGCCTCGATCTGGTCGGTCGTCAGCGAGCGAACCTGGGCTGTGGTCAGGGCAGCGGTCTGGCTGGTGCTCAGCGCCTGCAGGTCATCGGTCTCGATGGCCGCCACCTGGGTGGTGGTCAGCGCCTTGATCTGCGCTGTGCCCAGCGCACCCACCTGGTCGGTGGTGAGTGCGGCGATACCGTCGGTGGTCAGGCCACGGATGGCCGCCGTCGTCAGTGCACCGATGTCGTCGGTCTCGATCGCGGCGACTTGATCCGTCGTCAAGGCTGCGGCCTGGGCCGAGCTCAGGGCCTTGACCTGCGTGCTGTTGAGCGCGGCGATGTCGTCGGTCTCCACCGCAGCGATCTGCGTGGTGGTCAGCGCCGCCACCTGGGCCGAGGTCAGCGCACCCACCTGGTCGGTGGTCAGTGCGGCGATGCCGTCGGTGGTCAGGCCACGCACGGCCGCCGTGGTCAGGGCCTTGATGTCATCGGTTTCGATCGCAGCAACCTGATCCGTCGTGAGCGCGGCCGCCTGGGCCGAGGTCAGCGCCTTGATCTGGTTCGTGCCCATCGCGGCGATGTCGTCGGTCTCGATGGCTGCGATCTGGTCGGTCGTCATGGACGCAACCTGGGCCGAGGTCAGCGCGCCCATTTGATCGGTGGTCAGGGCCTCGATCTGATGCGTGAACAATGCCTTGACTTGAGCTGTTGTGAGCGCCTTGACCTGGTCGGTGGTCAGCGCTGCGATGCCATCAGTGCTGAGGACATTCACCTGGGTGGTGAGCAAGGCTGCCACTTGGGCCGTGGTGAGCGCCGCCACCTGATCGGTGGACATTTCAGAAATTCCGAGCGAACTGAGCCCTCGCACCGCGGCAGTGGTCAGCGCCGCCAGGTCATCGGTCTCGATGGCCACAATCTGGTCTGTGGTCAAAGCAGCCGTCTGAGCACTGCTCAGTGCACGGAACTGCACGGTGGTCATGGCAGCGATGTCGTCGGTCTCGATGGCCGCCACTTGCGTGGTGGTCAGCGCCGCCACCTGGGCCGAGGTCAGCGCACCCACCTGGTCGGTGGTCAGTGCGGTGATGCCGTCGGTGGTCAGGCCACGCACGGCCGCCGTGGTCAGGGCCTTGATGTCATCGGTTTCGATCGCGGCCACCTGATCGGTGGTCAGCGCTGCGGCCTGGGCCGAGGTCAGCGCCTTGATCTGGTTCGTGCCCATCGCGGCGATGTCGTCGGTCTCGATGGCCGCCACTTGCGTGGTGGTCAGCGAAGCCACTTGCGCAGAGGTCAGTGCGCCCATCTGGTCGGTGGTCAGCGCCTCGATCTGGTCGGTGGTCAGCGAGCGAACCTGGGCGGTGGTCAGGGCCGCTGTCTGGCTGGTGCTCAGGGCCTGCAGGTCATCGGTTTCAATCGCCGCAACCTGGGTGGTGGTCAGCGCCTTGATCTGCGCCGTGCCCAGCGCACCCACCTGGTCGGTGGTCAGTGCGGCGATGCCGTCGGTGGTCAGGCCACGGATGGCCGCCGTCGTCAGTGCACCGATGTCGTCGGTCTCGATGGCGGCGACTTGATCCGTCGTCAAGGCTGCGGCCTGGGCCGAGCTCAGGGCCTTGACCTGCGTGCTGTTGAGCGCGGCGATGTCGTCGGTCTCGATGGCCGCCACTTGCGTGGTGGTCAAGGCTGCCACCTGGGCCGAGGTCAGCGCACCCACCTGGTCGGTGGTCAGCGCGGCGATGCCGTCGGTGGTCAGGCCACGCACGGCCGCCGTGGTCAGGGCCTTGATGTCATCGGTTTCGATCGCGGCCACCTGATCGGTGGTCAACGCTGCGGCTTGGGCCGAGGTCAGCGCCTTGATCTGGTTGGTGCCCATCGCGGCGATGTCGTCGGTCTCGATGGCTGCGATCTGGTCGGTCGTCATGGACGCCACCTGGGCCGAGGTCAGCGCACCGGCCTGGTCGGTGGTCAGGGCTTCGATCTGGTCGGTCGTCAGCGAGCGAACCTGGGCTGTGGTCAGGGCAGCTGTCTGGCTGGTGCTCAGGGCTTGCAGGTCATCGGTTTCGATGGCCGCCACCTGCGTGGTGGTCAGCGCCTTGATCTGCGCTGTGCCCAGCGCACCCACCTGGTCGGTGGTCAGTGCGGCGATGCCGTCGGTGGTCAGGCCACGGATGGCCGCCGTCGTCAGTGCACCGATGTCGTCGGTCTCGATGGCGGCGACTTGATCCGTCGTCAAGGCTGCGGCCTGGGCCGAGCTCAGGGCCTTGACCTGCGTGCTGTTGAGCGCGGCGATGTCGTCGGTCTCGATGGCCGCCACTTGCGTGGTGGTCAAGGCTGCCACCTGGGCCGAGGTCAGCGCACCCACCTGGTCGGTGGTCAGCGCGGCGATGCCGTCGGTGGTCAGGCCACGCACGGCCGCCGTGGTCAGGGCCTTGATGTCATCGGTTTCGATCGCGGCCACCTGATCGGTGGTCAACGCTGCGGCTTGGGCCGAGGTCAGCGCCTTGATCTGGTTGGTGCCCATCGCGGCGATGTCGTCGGTCTCGATGGCTGCGATCTGGTCGGTCGTCATGGACGCCACCTGGGCCGAGGTCAGCGCACCGGCCTGGTCGGTGGTCAGGGCTTCGATCTGGTCGGTCGTCAGCGAGCGAACCTGGGCTGTGGTCAGGGCAGCTGTCTGGCTGGTGCTCAGGGCTTGCAGGTCATCGGTTTCGATGGCCGCCACCTGCGTGGTGGTCAGCGCCTTGATCTGCGCTGTGCCCAGCGCACCCACCTGGTCGGTGGTCAGTGCGGCGATGCCGTCGGTGGTCAGGCCACGGATGGCCGCCGTCGTCAGTGCACCGATGTCGTCGGTCTCGATCGCGGCGACTTGATCCGTCGTCAAGGCTGCGGCCTGGGCCGAGCTCAGCGCCTTGACCTGCGTGCTGTTGAGCGCGGCAATGTCGTCGGTCTCGATGGCCGCCACTTGCGTGGTGGTCAAGGCTGCCACCTGGGCCGAGGTCAGCGCACCCACCTGGTCGGTGGTCAGTGCGGCGATGCCGTCGGTGGTCAGGCCACGCACGGCCGCCGTGGTCAGGGCTTTGATGTCATCGGTTTCGATCGCGGCCACCTGATCAGTGGTCAGCGCTGCAGCCTGGGCCGAGGTCAGCGCCTTGATCTGGTTGGTGCCCATCGCGGCGATGTCGTCGGTCTCGATCGCAGCGATCTGGTCGGTCGTCATGGACGCCACCTGGGCCGAGGTCAGCGCACCGGCCTGGTCGGTGGTCAGCGCCTCGATCTGGTCGGTCGTCAGCGAGCGAACCTGGGCGGTGGTCAGGGCAGCGGTCTGGCTGGTGCTCAGCGCCTGCAGGTCATCGGTTTCGATGGCCGCCACCTGCGTGGTGGTCAGCGCCTTGATCTGCGCTGTGCCCAGCGCACCCACCTGGTCGGTGGTCAGTGCTGCGATGCCGTCGGTGGTCAGGCCACGGATGGCCGCCGTCGTCAGTGCACCGATGTCGTCGGTCTCGATCGCGGCGACTTGATCCGTCGTCAAGGCTGCGGCCTGGGCCGAGCTCAGGGCCTTGACCTGCGTGCTGTTGAGCGCGGCGATGTCGTCGGTCTCCACCGCAGCGATCTGCGTGGTGGTCAGCGCCGCCACCTGGGCCGAGGTCAGCGCACCCACCTGGTCGGTGGTCAGTGCGGCGATGCCGTCGGTGGTCAGGCCGCGCACGGCCGCCGTGGTCAGGGCTTTGATGTCATCGGTCTCGATCGCGGCCACCTGATCGGTGGTCAGCGCTGCGGCCTGGGCCGAAGTCAGCGCCTTGATCTGGTTCGTGCCCATCGCGGCGATGTCGTCGGTTTCGATGGCCGCCACTTGCGTGGTGGTCAGCGCGGCCACTTGCGCAGAGGTCAGTGCGCCCATCTGGTCGGTGGTCAGCGCCTCGATCTGGTCGGTGGTCAGCGAGCGAACCTGGGCGGTGGTCAGGGCAGCTGTCTGGCTGGTGCTCAGCGCCTGCAGGTCATCGGTCTCGATGGCCGCCACCTGCGTGGTGGTCAGCGCCTTGATCTGCGCCGTGCCCAGCGCACCCACCTGGTCGGTGGTGAGTGCGGCGATGCCGTCGGTGGTCAGGCCACGGATGGCCGCCGTCGTCAGTGCACCGATGTCGTCGGTCTCGATGGCAGCGACTTGATCCGTCGTCAAGGCAGCCACCTGGGCTGAATTCATGCCACGCAACTGAACGCTGGTAAACGCAGCGACGTCATCGGTTTCAATGGCGCTCACTTGGGTGGTGGTGAACGCACCCGCCTGGGCACTGACCAAAGACCCCACCTGCTCGGTCGTCAGCGCAACGACCTGGTCGGTGGTCAGGGCACGGATCTGGGCCGTGGTCACTGCCTTGATCTGGTCGGTGGTCAGGGCTTGAATGTCATCAGTCTCGATCGCTGCGACCTGAGTGGTGCTGAGCGACTTCACCTGCGTCGTTGTCAAGGCGGCGGCCTGATCAGTGGTCAGCGCAGCCACGCCGTCGGTGCTCAGCCCTTTGAGCGCAGCGGTGGTCAGCACGCGCAGGTCATCGGTTTCGACCGCCTGAACCTGGTCTGTGTTGAAGGCTGCAACCTGAGCACTGCTGAGGACCGCAAACTGGCTCGTCCCCAAGGCTGCCACGTCATCTGTCTCGATCGCAGCCACCTGCGTGGTGCTCAACGCTTTGACCTGCGCCGTACCCAACGCGGCCACCTGGTCAGTGGTCAGCGACACCACCCCATCTGTGGTCAAGCCGCGAACCGCTGCGGTGCTCAACGCCCCGATGTCATCGGTTTCAATGGCCTGGACTTGATCCGTGCTCAATGCAGCGGCCTGGGATGACGTCAACGCCTTGATCTGGGTGGTACCCATGGCGGCGATGTCATCGGTCTCGATCGCGCCGATCTGCGTGGTCGTGAATGCTGCGGTCTGCGCGCTCGTCAGGCTGCTGATCTGATCGGTGGTCAGGGCCTCTACCTGATCCGTCACCAGGGCCTTGATCTGCGCCGAGGTCATGGACTTGATCTGATCAGTGCTCATGGCCTGCAGATCGTCGGTCTCGACCGCCGCGACCTGTGCCGTCGACAACGACTTGACCTGCGTGGTACTGAGTGCCGCGACCTGATCCGTGCTCAAGGCCACCACCCCATCAGTGGTCAGGCCTTTGAGTGCTGCGGTCGTGATGACAGAAATCTCGTCCGTTCCGATGGCGCCGATCTGGTCCGTCGACAGGGCCTTGACCTGAACACTGGTCAAGGCCTTGACTTGCTCGGTTCCCATGGCCGCGATGTCATCGGTTTCGATGGCAGCGATCTGGGTTGTCGTGAAGGCGCCCACCTGGCGCGATGTCAGTGCAGTGACCTGATCGGTCGTCAGGGCCTCGACCGCATCGGTGCTCAGCGCACGAACCTGGATGGTCGACAGCGTCCGGATCTGATCGGTTCCAAAGGCCTGAATCTGCGATGAATTCAGCGTCGCAATGTCGGCGGTTTCGATCACCTTGACCTGAGTGGTGGTGAGTGCCGCAATCTGATCGGTCGTGAACGCCGCCCAGTCTTCCGTGGTGAGTTTGATGATCGACGTGGTCGACAGTGCTGCAATCTGGTCGGTGCTCAACGACTCGATGATGGACGCCATGATTCCCCCTGATGGGCCGATGGAAACTCAAAATCCAGTCAAACAAGCATGACTGGGTCAACGATCTGTGGCAGCGTACGAACAGATGACCTGCTGGCATCGCGGAATAAGCTGGGCCAATGCCGCGCTATCCCGTATGGCGATCTGTCAACTTCGACACTCCTGTCGGCTTATCGACGCCGTGGCGGGGCACTTGAGGCGAGATGAAAAAAACTTGGCCCCAAAAGTTCATGCCGAGGTGCAAAAAAGTGCACGAATCAAACGGGGCATCGGGGGCTTTTTCAGCGTTTCACGACGCGGGGGCCGTCACAAGATGTCGGAAGTACCTCCAGAACGCCTTCGCACCATGTCCGACACCGTGATCAGCCCGCGCATGAAAACCAATCCGGAACAGCCCGCCGCCCCGACCGATCTGGTGATGCAGGGCATTCAGCTGCAAAGCCAGGGGCAAGACGTTGCCGCCGAAGCCAAGTTCAGGCAAAAACTGGCGCTCACGCCGCTGGACCCGCTGGCGGTGTATTCCCTTTGCGTGATCCTCATGAAGCGAGGCGCCATTGACGAGGCGCTGGCCCTGTTGAATCCATGTGCGGCACAGAACCCCTCCTTTGCGCCGGTGTGGGTGGCCTACGGCTCGGCCCTTCAGGCCAAAGGAGACCGACACCGTGCCATCAGCGCGTATGAACACGCCCTGAGCATCAAACCCGACTACATCGAGGCGCTGATCAACAGCGGCGCCTTGCTGCGTGAAACGCACCAACACGCCAAGGCACTGGAGCGCTTCCAGAAAGCCTTGGAGATCAAGCCAGACCACCAAAACGCCATCGGCAACTGCGCCATCTTGCTGACCGAGTTCAAGCGCGCAGAAGAATCCATCGCGATGTTCCAGCGTCTGCTGAGCATCAATCCGGATTACGACTATGGCCTGGGCATGTTGTGCTACGAGCGCATGCACGTATGCGACTGGACCGATTTCGATGAAACACGTTCGCAGATCATGGCGGGCGTCAAAGCAGGGCACCGCACATGCAAGTCGCTGGGTTTCATGGCCTTGTCTGACGAGGCACAGGACCACCAGACCTGCGCACGCACGTTCGCGCAGCGATTTCCCGCCATGGACACGCCGTTGTGGCAAGGTCAGCGCTATCGCCACGACCGGATACGCATCGCCTACGTCTCGGCAGACTTGCGCGAGCACCCGGTTGGCCACCTCATGGCGGGCATCTTCGAGCATCACGATCGTGAGCGCTTCGAAACCGTCGCCATCTCGATCGGCATCAATGACCAGTCCCGTTTGCGTCACCGCATGGAAAACGCCTTCGAACACTTCATCGACGCCCGGGGCATGAACACACGCGACATCGCCCAGAAGATGCGAGACATGGAGGTCGACATCGCGATCGATCTGGGCGGCTACACCTCCGACTCGCGCTCGGACATTTTCGCGTGGCGACCTGCACCCGCCCAGGTGAACTACCTCGGCTACCCAGGCACCATGGGTCTGCCGTACATGGACTACATCATTGCCGACCGCCAGGTGATCCCGCCAGAACATCAGCAGTTTTATGACGAAAAGGTGGTGTACCTGCCTGACGCCTACCTGCCGACGGATGTCAGCATTCAAATTGCCGAAGACACGCCCAGCAGGGCCGCATGCGGACTGCCTGACGACGCCGTGGTGTTCTGCTCGTTCAACCACGACTACAAAATCGCACCCCATGTTTTTGCGGTGTGGATGAACATCCTCAAACAGGTGCCCCACAGCGTGTTGTGGCTCATGTCGCGCAACGACACTTCTCAGCGCAACCTGCGTCAACACGCACAGTCCCACGGTGTCGATCCAGAACGTCTGGTGTTTGCCAAGCGCGTGCCAAGGGTGGAAGACCACCTGGCCCGCTACCGTCAAGCCGACCTCTTCCTGGACACCCACCCCTACAACGCACACACCACGGCCGCCGACGCATTGATGGCCGGGCTGCCCGTGCTGACCTACATGGGCGAAGCGTTCCCTGCCCGGGTGGCCGGCAGCCTGTTGCACACCATCGGGCTGCCCGAGCTCATCACCCACAGCCTGGACGACTATCAACGCCGTGCGGTGGAACTGGCCCTGGACGCGAACCAGCGCCAAGCGCTGCGGGCCAAGCTGGCCCAGAACAAGCAGCACAGCCCGCTGTTCGACACTCGGCAGTTCTGCCGCCACCTCGAAGCCATTTACACCAGCATGTGGCGTCAGCAACAACTGGGTAGGCTGGGCGATCAACTGGGTGCTTGAGCCATGAGCATCAACAAGGCACAACATGCGCTGCTCAAGGGCAACCTGCAGCTGACCGATCTGATCACGCGCCAAATATTGATGCAAGAACCTGAGCACCCTCAGGCCCTGCAAGTGCGCAAGGCACTGGTCGCCGCGGTGGGTCAACCGCAGTGGCACGCGGACGACCAACACTTCTTGTTGATCAAGGCCTGGGGCTTCGGTTTCTGGTCAGATCTTGATCACGTGCTGGGCAGCCTGTTGCTGGCCGAGCTGACCGGGCGGACACCGGTGGTTCACTGGGGGCGCAACAGCCTGTTTCGCGACCCCGATACCCCCAACGCCTTCGAGCACTACTTTCAACCGGTATCGTCCACCACGCTGGCCAACCTGATGGCACCAGGCACCAGCTACTACCCCCCTAAGTGGAATGCGGGCAACCTGCACGTTGAGGAGCTCGACAAGTGGTCCGGCCCGGGTTCTCGGATGACGGGCCTGTACTTCCTGCGTCGGCCCGAGCATGTGGTGGTCTCGGACTTTCACATCAAAGTCAACGACCTCATGCCCTGGATTCCTGAAGGCTCCGAATGGCATGGCATGAGTCGCCAGGCCATCTACCGGCGGCTGGTCAGCCGATACATTCGGCTTCAACCTGCACGACAACAGGCGATCGACGCCGTGTGGCAGCGTCTGTTTGAAGGACATCAGTGGCTGGCCGTGCACGTCAGGGGTACCGACAAGGCACTGGAGCTCACGCAACTGAGCGAGGTCAACCGGGCCTACCACCGCTCCATCGACCGCATCCTGTCGGTCAACCCCGATCTGAAGATATTCCTGCTCACCGACAGCACCGAAACGGTCAGCGAATTTCAGGGCCTCTGGGGTGACCGGATCACCTGCCTGGATGCCCTGCGCGGACAGGGCCTGCAGGGCGTTCACTTATCAGGCCATCCCGGACTACTGATGGGCGAACAGGTCCTCACGGATGCGTTCCTGGCCGCGCGGTGTGACATGTTCCTGGGCAACGGCGCCTCCAACGTCTCTACCGGCATCCGACACCTCAAGGACTGGCCTGCCGGCAGCTTCTTCTTGCTGGGGGCCGACTTTCTCGACCAGCTCGACACCTCACTGCACGACTGGTGACACACATGAGTCAGAAACAGGCACTCAGGTTGGTGATCGATGGCGTGTTCTTCCAGATCGGGCGATCCGGTATCGCGCGCGTATGGCAAAAGATCTTCGAGCACTGGATCCGAACGGGCTTCAGCGAGCACGTGGTGGTGCTGGACCGGGCCGGCACCCTGCCCAGGATGCCGGGCCTGATCACGATGTCGCTGCCTGGGTTTGACTATGCCCACCAGGCGCGTGATCGACTACTGCTGCAACAAGCCTGTGATGCGGCGGGCGCCACCGTGTTCATGTCCACCTATTACACGATGCCGGTGTACACCCCGTCGTTGATGATGGTGCACGACATGATTCCAGAAGTGCTGCAATGGAATCTTGACGAGCCCATGTGGCGCCAAAAGCAGGAGGCCCTGCAATACGCCAGCGGCTACCTGGCGGTGTCACACAACACGGCCTCCGATCTGCAAAGCCATCTGGCCGGCTGCCTGAACCGAACGAACCCGGACATTCAGGTGGCCAGAGCAGGTTGCGACTTCCGCCCTGCCCCACTGGAGCACGTCGAAGAGCTGCGGCATCGTCTTGGACTGGAGCGCCCCTACTTCATGTTGTCGGGCACCCGCACCGACTACAAGAACGCCGCCCTGTTCTTCGAGGCGTTTGCCAACCTGGGAGACGAACGCGCCAAGCTGAGCGTGCTGTGCACCGGAGGGGGCGACATCGATCCCGCCTTCATCCAGTTGGCCGGGCCGGCAGAGGTGCGCGGCACCATCTTGAACGATTACGACATGATGGCCGCCTACAGCGGCGCCTTGGCACTGGTCTACCCGTCTCGGTACGAGGGCTTTGGCCTGCCGGTGCTGGAGGCGATGGCCTGTGGCGCACCGGTGATTTGCTCCAATGCGGCCTCCTTGCCTGAAGTCGGTGGGCCAGCGCCCCTGTACATCGACCTCGAAGACCAGGCCATTGAGCAGTTGACCGAACAGCTGCGCGCCGTTCAGCACGCCCAGGTTCGCGAAGAACGCATCGCACTGGGGTTGATCCAGGCTGCCAGCTTCTCATGGGCCAGCATGGCTGAACATGTCATGCGCCGCGCCCAACACCTCCACGACGAACTGCACCCGGATGCCGCCACCCAACAGCGTGGGCACCTCACCCGGGTGGGGCGTTTTGCTCAGTGGCTGCCTCGCACGCACGACATCGAATCGGCACGGCGAGAGCACCCGCTCTTCACGGGCATGTGGCGCCACCTTGCACGCAGCTTGCCAGCGCACAGCGAAGTCTGGGACCTGGAAGCCGGGCATGGCGAGTTGTTGGCCCTGATCAGCTCCGAACGGTCAGACATTCACCTCACATGCCACGAGCTGGATGCACGGGCCATGTCCTTCCTGGACATCAACCTTCATCGGATGGCGCACGAGTTGCAGCAAGCCCCCGTGGTGCTGTCGCGCCACCAGGTACTGGACCCTGCCCTGACGCTGCGTGATCGGTCGCCCACACCGGCGGGCTGTACCTGGCTGCGTGTGTGCGGAGAATCAGGTGCCCTGGAGTTTGAGCTCACTGCAGCATGGCTGCAGGCGCTGCAGCCAGACATTGTTCAAACCGCCTACCGCGGTGGCGCCGCCAGCGCGCCGCAGCGTGCCGTGATTTCGCAGCTGCCCGAGTGGCACATGGCGCAGCATTGGGTGTTCGACAACTACGGCAACCTCATGCTGCAGACCGCATCGATCGAGGCCGTGCTGGCCTTGTGCGACTACCTGGACCGGCAGGCCAACGGCCACGCCAGCCGCAGCATCTACCAACTGGACATCCTGTCGTGCCGGGACGCGGCCTGCGCGGTGTGCCATCAGGCCGCCACGCAGCACCTGTCGCGCGAACACGTCCTCGTCCCAGAATCGAGCTCACACGTCGATCTGACAGAAAGACTGGCTGCATGAAAACACCCTACTTCACCATCATCATGCCCACGCACCGGCGCGCTGCGCTCTTGCGACGCTCACTGGGCAGTCTGCGATCCAACGACTTCAAAGACTTCCAGATCATCCTGGTGGCCGATGAGACGGACGCAGCCACCATGCAGGTGGCGGCCGAGTTGCTGGGCGATGACGATCTGTTCATCAAACGCAGTGGACCCAAAGGCCCCGCCGGCAGCCGCAACCTTGGCATGGACCTGGCTCAAGGTCAGCGCATCATCTTTCTGGACGACGACGACGCGTTTCTGCCTCACTACCTGGGGCAGATGCACACGCTGTGCGAGCGCCATCCCCATGAGATCTTGTACGGCGACTTTCGCGTCATCGAGGAAGACCGCGAACAACCCCAGGCTCCAGCGCTGTCCGTTCAAGACTACAGCGTCGAAGGAATGAATCCGGAGACCATCTATGTCAAGAACTTCATACACAACCACACGGCCGTGTTTCCCCGGCACATGCTGCAGGGCAAACGGCAGGACGTGTACCTGTCGAGCCTGGAGGACTGGGACTTCCTGCTGTCGGTGAAGCACGAGTTTCCGGTGCGCCACTGCCCGGTACTGGGTGCAGTGATCTACAAGGATCGCGTCAACCCCGGCAATCGGCGCAGCACCACGCAACAAGCCAAAGATGCCACCGTCATTTCGGATTACCTCAGCATCTACAAGAAGTGGCGCGCCCCGACCGAAGCACTGAAGCTGGAGCGTCAAAAGTTGCTCACCAGCGTGGGCTTCACGCCGCCACTGGAATGGCTCTGATCCGTGCGTGACGACAGGGCGCCAACCGGCGCCCTGGTTCATTGGGGCCGCAACCAGCCCAGCACACCACCACCCAGCGACCGCATCTGCGAATTGGCCAGGTAGCCGTCATACAGCGCATTGACGTAGGCCACCCGAAGGTTGAAGTGATCGCTTTCAGAAGACATCACATCGAACAGCGAGCGGCGACCCAGTTGGGCCCATTGTTGAAACGTGGCCTGGCGCACCCTGTCGCTTTCGCGAAGCACGTCCACCAGGCGCCGTGCACGGTCGAAGGCCGACGTGGCAGCCTCATGCAGCTCGCCCACCCGGGCCACCCTCATATTGGTGAACTCTTCATACTGAAAGCGCGCAGCCTCTGCCCGACGCACCGCGGCCAGTGACGCCGACTCGGTGGCGCCGCCGTCAAACAGGTTGTAGCTCAAGGAGACGCCGGCCTGCACACTGGCTGCCTTGTCTTCGCCGCGCCAACTGCCCGAGCCGGTGACCACCCAGTTCAGCTGTGGCCGCTGCGCTGCCGAGGTCACCGCCGCCAGATGCTCGCTGGCCTGAACCTGCGCCCGAAAGGACTGGAAGTCGTAGCCTTGATCCAGCTTGCGCAACACCTCGCCCGAATCCAGGATCTTCACCAAGGCGCCAGCGATTCCGTCTCCGGCCGCGGCTTCTGCCCCGACATAGCGGCTCAGGCGCGCCTCCAGCTGGCGAGACAAAGACAGCGCCGTGTCGCGCGCCAACTCGGCCTGCGACAAGCTCTTGCGAGCCTGGTTGAGCTCACTGGCTCGGCCGCGATCTTCAGAAACGATGTCCTCCAGCATGCCCACCAGGCAGGCCATCTTGCGCACATGCTGCTGAAACACCTGCCCTTGCATGCGGTAGCGATTGCGTTCCAGCGCCGTGCTGATGGTCTCCAGCAGCACCTGCTCTTGCGCTTGAAACAGGCCCGCACGTGCGGCCTTGCTCAACTGCTGGCGCCACAAGGCGAGCTGCTGCTGACGTCCGCCGTCATACAACACGCCCATGACGTTCACGCCCCCCTGGGCCTGCAAGGCCTGATCGCGGGGGCTGCCGGTTTCACGCCAGACGGTGGGCCCCACCGTGGCGTTCACATAAGCCTGTGGGCGCGCACGGGCGATGACCTCCTGCAGGTCCAGCTCGGCGGCCTCGGCCAACAGCCGTTGCGCGCCCACCTGGGCGCTGCGGCGCAAAGCGGCATCGGCCAGGCCTTGCAATTGCTCTGCAGGTGGCCGCTGATCGATGGCGCGCAGTGGCGCATCAGCATCCTGCCCGGACTGGATGATGTCGCGCAGCCCCTTTTTCAAAGGAATGGGACAACCGGCTTGCGCATGCGCCGACACCATGCCCACGGCCAGCCCCAGCGTCACGAGCAGCCGCCCTGCCTTACTCATCAAGCACTCAACGCTCACGGAACGCCTCCTTGGAGCGAAGCACGGGTTTGAGCAGAAACTGCAGGACGGAGCGCTCGCCCGTGCGGATTTCCACGCGCGCCGTCATGCCGGGGATCACGTCGAGCGCTTTTCCCCTGGCTTCGATCCTAGGCTGCTCGGAACGAATCAAAACCCGGTAATAAGTCCGGTCTGGGGCCCCACTTTTGGGATCATCACCCAGGGCATCCGGTGATATGTACTCCACGGTGCCCTTCAGGCCACCGTAGGTGTAGTAGTCAAACGCGGTGAGCTTGACCTCAGCCGGCAAGCCCACCTTCACGAAGCCGATGTCAGCGGGTTTCACCCTGGCCTCCACCAGCACCTTGGGCGTCACGGGCACGATCTCCATGATCGTGGCACCGGCGGGCACCACCCCCCCCACCGTGGCCAGGCGAATGTCCTTGACCATGCCGCGCACTGGTGAATGAATGACCGTGCGCTTGAGCACATCCTGCTTGACCACCATCTGCTCGTCAAGCTGCGCCAGCTCGTTGCGCACCTTCACAGCCTCCAGGCTCGCCTCCTGCCGAAATCGGTTGACGCGATCCTGGATCTGCAACTCGAAGTCGTTGGCCTGGCGGCGCAAGCGCATCACCTCCACCTCGGACATCAATCCCCGGGCTGCCATTCGTTGCGCCATCTCGAGCTCTCGGCGGATCAGGGCCAGGCTTCGGCGGTTGACCTCGATGGCCTCGTCCAGGGCCTGCCGCCGGGTCATGAACGCTTCGCGCTCACCCGCGATGATCTGCGTTTGCTCGTCGAGCGCTGCATCGAACTCCAGCGGCTGTCCGCTGGATTCGGCCGACAGCCGGGCCAAGGCGCCCAGCAGCGCCAGGCGGCGTGCCTCGCCTTCGTTTTGCTGAGCTTCCACGCGGGTGGGGTCGAGTTGCAGCAAAGGCTGCCCGATTTGAACCAGATCGCCCTCGCGCACCAGGATCTGACTCAGGATGCCCCCCTCCAGACTGGCGATCGCCTGCTCGCGCCCGTCCGGAATGATGCGTCCTTCTGCCCGGGTGATTTCGTCAACGCGCGCCAGTCCGGCCCACACCAGCCCCACCACCACCACCGCGCACATCAGGTAAAGCGCCCAGGTGCCTCGGGGGGTGCGCTCCACCAGTTCTGCATCCTTGAGGCCGGTCAGAAACTCCTGATCACCGGGGTGCAACACCCCATCGCGCGAACGCCAGCGCATTGCCACGGATCAGCCCCCTGCCGCCATGGCCACAGGCTCAGGCTCGCGAGACTCCGGCGTTGGCACGGGCCGCACCGGCGAGGGCTTGGCCGCCTGACCCGCCAACGCTGCCAGCACCTGGGCCTTGGGGCCATCCGCCAGGATGCGCCCGCCGTCCACCACGATCACCCGGTCAACCACGTCCAGCATCGCGGGCCGGTGGGTGACCACCACCAAGGTTCGATCACCCACGGCCGACTTGAGGTGGCGAATGAAACTGGTTTCGGCCTGCGCATCCATGGAGCTGGTGGGCTCATCGAGCAACAGCACCTGAGGCTTGGTGACCAGACACCTCGCCAGGGCCACCAGTTGACGCTGTCCACCCGACAACAAGAACCCGGACTCTCCCACGGGCATGTCGTAGCCCATCGGATGGGCCGCCGCGATGCGCTCAAGCCCCGTGAGCTTGGCCACGTCCAGGAAGATGTCCATGTCGGCATGCGCACGCCCCAGGAACACGTTTTCCTTGAGCGTGCCTTGAAACAGCCTGGGATCCTGGGAAACAAAGCCCACCTTGGCCCGGAAGTCTGCAGGCTCGATCTGCCGAAGATCGATGCCATCGACCTCGACAAAGCCATCGCTGGGCTGGTACAGCCCCGCCATGAGACGCAAAATGGTGGACTTGCCACTGCCGATGCGTCCCAGCAGGGCCACCCGCTCGCCCGGCTGGATGTCGATGCTCACGCCCTTGAGCACCGTGGGGGCGTGCTGACGCGATCCCTGCGGATAAGCAAAACGCACGTCGTGCAGGCCGATCTGCCCACGCAAGGACGGCCTGGGCAGGTACTGCCTGGACGGGTCACGCTCCAGCGGCAGGGCCATCATCTGATTCAGAGAGATCAAGGCCGCCTTGGCCGCCTGGTACCTGGAACCCAGGTTGACGATGCTGCCCAGGGGCCCCACCGCCCGCATGCCCAGCATGACCGATGCGATCAAGGCACCCGCCGTGAGCTGACCATCGTTGATGAGGTGCACCCCCCACACGAGCATGATCACCGTGATGAGTTGCTGCGCCACCATGGCGAAGTTGTTGATCCAGCTGGCCAGTGATCGCGCCCGCAAGGCAGACACCGCCGCCGCCGCATTGGCTTCTTCGTAGCGTTGGGTGAAGTGCCCTTGCGCTCCGGCCGCACGCACGTCCTCGATGCCTTCAACGGCCTCGATCAAGGTGCCATGCAGATCCGCCTGCAGGTGCATGTTGTTGCTCATGTGCCGCCGCAAGACACTCTGGATGCCCCAGGTCATGGCCAACAAGACAGGCACGGCCACCAGCAGCACCAGCACCATCGGCCCGCCCACCAGCCAGATCACGACGATGAACAGCAACACGAACGGCACATCGGTCAAGGCCGCAATGGAGGCGGAGGCCGAGAAATCACGCACCACTTCGATTTGCTGCAATCGATGTGCAAAGGCCCCCGCCGACTCGGGCCGATGCTCCAGCCGGATGTTGAGCGCATGCTGAAACAGCATGGAGGCCAGTTTGAGGTCTGCTTTCTTGCCCGCCGTGTCCAGCAAATGGCTGCGCATCTGACGCGCCGTCAAGTCGAACACGATGGCCAGCAAGGCCCCCGCCGCCAAGGACCACAGGGTGACAAAGGCCTGATTGGGAATGACGCGGTCGTACACCACCGAGGTGAACAAACTGGTTGCGATCATCATCACATTGCTGAGCATGGCCGCCAGCATCGCCGAGCGGTAATACGGCAGGAACCGACGCAAGGTGCTCCACAGCCAGTGCTGGCCGCTGTCCGGCGCCTCCTGACGGCCCTGACGGGCGCCCGGCTTGACCGCGGCAATCAAGGCGTAGCCCGAGTACTCGGCCAGCAACTCCTCTTCGGTCGCTGAGCACACCTCGTTGCCACCGGCGCCTGGCATCAACACCTCATAGCGGACCGGCTCGCGCCGCCCCTTGCCAGGCACGCGACGCAAGACGATGCACGCATCACCATTGCGCAACAGCAACACCACCGGCATCAACAGGCTCAGGATCTTGCCCGGCGGCCGCTTGACCAGCGACGCACTGAATCCGGCCTGGCGCAGCACGGTCAAGGCCTGCGGTGGCGTCAGGACGCCATCGACCGAAACCCCCTCCAGCAGCGCATGTTCCGAGCGTTCCAGGCCGTGGTGACGGCACAACCAGGACACCGCTTCCAGCAGCGGATCGACGCCGTCGCGCGCGGCCACGGGCGACGCACCTGGATCAGGTGCGACAGACTCGTCTGGCAGTTGCGGTTCGATGGGAGATTCCACGGTGTACGGCGTTCCATGTCGACGTACAACGGATCCTAGGGAAGACCATGCGCCCCCACCGCGCTCAAAAGCGGCCGGATTGGGGTGCAATTCAAGGAGCCACAAAGCAAAAGAGCAGCTCGGTGAGCTGCTCTTCTTGAATGTGGAGCGGGATAAGAGGCTCGAACTCTCGACCTATACCTTGGCAAGGTATCGCTCTACCAACTGAGCTAATCCCGCAGGGGGTTCACTGGTTTGTTTTCACTGTTGGTGCAGTGATCAGCGAAGACCTGAACTATACAACAATTTTCCGGGCTTACGCAAGCCAGGCCAGGCGCTGCACAAAAAACACACCGCTGTTGCGCAAAGGTCACCTCGCGCCAGGCACGTACACTTCAGACCCAGGCCCCGGTGGTGAAACCGGTAGACACAGCGGACTTAAACTCCGCCGCTTCCAGAAATGGGGCGTGCCGGTTCGATTCCGGCCCGGGGCACCATCAGCTCAGTTGGTACAAGGTGGTGCGAATCACCCCACCGGTTTCAGGCACCTCACACAGGCGCTGCTCTTGTACTGGCCGCAGATCAAAGGGGGCATGGGTCAACACCACCCCGCTGTCGATCCCGTGGCGGATGTTGCGCCCAGCCGGCTTGTCCAGGTTGGGCACAAACGGCTCGTGTGCGGGCAAATGTTCGGTCAGCACCAGGTAACGGTAGGTCTGCTGGATTTTGTGCAGTGCTGCGGCAATCTGCGCATTGGAGAGGTGCTGGAACACCTGGCGCACGAACACCACCTCGGCGGGCGGCAACTCATCCGCGCTGAGGTCCAGCACCCGGAAATCCACATCCAGGTGGGCGTGCGCCTGACGGTGGTGCGCAATCAGTGCCGGCACGATGTCGCACGCGGTGTAACGCGCGCAGGCCGGGCGTATCTGAGCGCCCACCCTGAAGTCACCACAGCCGAGGTCCACCACGTCTGGCCGACGCCCCAAACGCTCCAGAAAGGCCGTCACGGCCTGCACATAAGGGGTGACGACCGCAGCATCGCGTGAGCCCGTGCCCGAATAAAACCGGTCGTGAGGGTCTGCGCTGCGGCCCCAATGGCCCTCTTCGTAAATCTTGCTGAACACCTCCTGGGTGTTCATGCCTTTGAACGTGAGCCATTCCTGAAAGCTGTGCCAATCCTGCGCGGACCTTCCCTGGGCCCGAGCCGCCAGCGCCTCCACGTTGGGCGCCAATTCAGGGTGCCTGGACAACACATGGTTGACCATCTCCAGCACGGTGCGTTCGATCTGCTGCATGCAAGGCCCTTCCAGGGATGAAACGCATGCAGTGTGCCGCTGCGCCCTGAAGCACAAATGAGCGAGATGAGGCACAAATCAGCCGCATCAGAAAAAAACCCCGTCCCAGCAGAACTGGAACGGGGTGTCTGGAGGCGCGGGCCGGAGTCGAACCGACCTACACGGATTTGCAATCCGGTGCATAACCGCTTTGCTACCGCGCCAAAAACCGATGCGTATCTGACAACTGTCCAGGCGCTGTTGTACCTGAACTGGCGAGCCTTTGCAGGCCACCTGGAAAAAAGGGAAGCTTTGAAGGGCTTCCCTTTGAATTTGGAGCGGGATAAGAGGCTCGAACTCTCGACCTATACCTTGGCAAGGTATCGCTCTACCAACTGAGCTAATCCCGCAGGGGTTTCACTGACTTGTGTTCACTGTTGGTGCAGTGATCAGCGAAGACCTGAACTATACAACATTTTTGATGTGTCGCTCAAGCCTTCGCTGGGTGTGTCAGTGTTTCAACACCTCGTTGCTAACAGCCGACGCGGCTTCCTTGGTCTCGGGCTTGGCTTCGACCTTGGTTTCCTCGTCAGGCAGCGGAGAAGGCTGCGACTCCAGCGCCACTTCCAGCACCTTGTCGATCCACTTCACGGGCACGATCTCGATCGAGCTCTTCACGTTCTCGGGGATCTCGGCCAGGTCCTTGACGTTCTCCTCAGGGATCAGCACCGTCTTGATGCCACCGCGGTGAGCAGCCAACAACTTTTCCTTCAAGCCCCCGATGGCCGTGACCTCGCCACGCAGTGTGATCTCACCCGTCATGGCCACGTCCGCACGCACGGGGATGCCGGTGAGGGCCGACACGAAAGCCGTCGTCATCGCGATGCCGGCAGACGGTCCGTCCTTGGGCGTGGCGCCATCCGGCACGTGGATGTGGATGTCGCGCTTCTCGAACAGGTCATCGGTGATGCCCAGGCGGCGGGCGCGTGAACGCACCACCGAGCGGGCGGCCTCGACCGACTCCTTCATCACGTCGCCCAGCTGACCGGTGCGGATGATGTTGCCCTTGCCCGGCATGATCGCGGCCTCGATGGTGAGCAGATCGCCCCCCACTTCGGTCCATGCCAAGCCCACCACCTGACCCACCTGGTTGTCCTTGGTGGCCTCGCCGTAGCTGTACTTGCGCACACCCAGGAAGTCATGCAGGTTCTCGTCGGTGACGACCACCTTCTCGGTGAACTGCTTGAGCGCAAAGCCCTTGATCACCTTGCGGCAGATCTTGGAGACCTCGCGTTCCAGCGAGCGCACGCCGGCCTCGCGGGTGTAGTAGCGGATGATGCCGCGGATGGCGCTTTCAGCGACTTCCAGCTCACCGTCCTTCACACCGTTGTTCTTGATCTGCTTGGGCAGCAGGTAGGTTTGAACGATGTGCACCTTCTCGTCTTCGGTGTAGCCGGCCAGGCGAATCACTTCCATCCGGTCCAGCAGTGCCGGCGGGATGTTCAGCGAGTTCGAGGTGGCCACGAACATCACATCGGACAGGTCGAAGTCGACCTCGATGTAGTGGTCACCGAAGGTGTGGTTCTGCTCGGGGTCGAGCACCTCCAGCAGCGCCGATGAGGGGTCGCCCCGGAAGTCCATGCCCAGCTTGTCGATCTCGTCGAGCAGGAACAGCGGGTTGCGCACGCCGACCTTGGACAGGCTTTGCAGCACCTTGCCCGGCATGGAGCCGATGTAGGTGCGGCGGTGACCACGGATCTCGGCCTCGTCGCGCACGCCGCCCAGAGCCATGCGCACGAACTTGCGGCCGGTGGCACGGGCGATGGACTGGCCCAGCGAGGTCTTGCCCACGCCAGGGGGGCCAACCAGGCACAGGATGGGCGCCTTGACCTTGTCCACGCGCTGTTGCACAGCAAGATACTCAAGGATGCGTTCCTTGACCTTGTCCAGGCCGTAGTGCTCTTCATTGAGCACCGACTCGGCCAGGGTCAGGTCGTGCTTGACCTTGGACTTCTTGCTCCAGGGCAAGTTCACCAGCGTGTCGATGTAGTTGCGCACCACCGTGGCCTCGGCCGACATCGGTGACATCAACTTGAGCTTCTTGAACTCGGCTTCAACCTTTTTGCGAGCCTCTTTGGGCATGCGGGCGGCTTCGATCTTCTTGGCGATTTCTTCCAGATCGGCGCCTTCTTCGCCCTCACCCAGCTCTTTCTGGATGGCCTTGACCTGCTCGTTGAGGTAGTACTCGCGCTGGGATTTCTCCATCTGGCGCTTGACGCGGCCACGGATGCGCTTTTCCACCTGCAGGATGTCGACCTCGTGCTCCAGCTGCTCCAGCAGACGCTCCAGGCGCTTGCTGACCGAGAACAGGTCCAGCACGGCCTGTTTGTTCTCCAGCTTCAGCGGCAGGTGCGCGGCGATGGTGTCAGCCAGGCGACCTGCGTCATCGATCGCAGCGATCGAGGTGAGGATCTCGGGGGGAATCTTCTTGTTGAGCTTGACGTATTGGTCAAACTGCTGAGTGACGGCTCGGCGCAGGGCCTCAACCTCGGGCGAGGGCTCGCCTTCCGGCTGCACGGGCTCGACCACAGCGGTGAAGAACTCACCCTCATCGCTGATCGAGACGGTGTTGGCGCGCTGCACCCCCTCCACCAGCACCTTCACGGTGCCGTCAGGGAGCTTCAGCATCTGCAGGATGCTGGACACGCAACCGATCTCGAACATGTCTTCCGCCGTCGGCTCGTCCTTGCCGGCGGCTTTCTGGGCCACCAGCATGATCTGCCTGCCGGCTTCCATCGCAGACTCGAGGGCCTTGATGGACTTGGGGCGCCCCACGAACAAGGGGATCACCATGTGGGGGAAGACCACGACGTCACGCAAAGGCAGCAGCGGCAGCGTGATGGGATCAGAGGGAAGAATGGGATGTCCTGACATGATGGCTCACTTTCTCTGATGCCTACTTGGGGCCTTGTCCACGAATCACAAGGGTGGCCAGGCATCTGGCGCAACGATGCGCGCCAGACTCACCCTAGCGCCACTGACATGCGTCAGGCGCTGGCTTTCGCTTGCTCCCGGTACACGAGCAGGGGTTGAGCGTTTTCTTCGATGGTGGACTCGTCCACCACCACCTTCTGCACACCTTCCTTGGCGGGCAATTCGAACATGGTGTCCAGCAAGGCCTGTTCCAGGATGGACCGCAGGCCACGGGCACCGGTCTTGCGCGCCAGCGCCTTGCGGGCGATGGCCGACAACGCGGCCGGCCGGATCTCCAGCTCGACCCCATCCATCTGCAGCAATTGCTGGTACTGCTTGATCAGGGCGTTCTTGGGCTCGGTCAGGATGCGCACCATGGCGTCTTCCGTCAATTCACCCAAGGTGGCCACCACCGGCATCCGGCCGATCAGTTCGGGAATCAGACCGAACTTGATGATGTCTTCGGGTTCGACTTCGCGGAAGACCTCACCCACCTTGCGTTCTTCCTTGCTCTGCACTTCGGCACCGAAGCCAATGCCCGATTTGACCGAGCGACTCTGGATGACCTTCTCCAGGCCGTCAAACGCACCACCGCAGATGAACAGGATGTTGGTCGTGTCGATCTGCAGGAAATCCTGGTTCGGGTGCTTGCGGCCACCTTGCGGGGGCACCGAGGCCATCGTGCCTTCGATGAGCTTGAGCAGGGCTTGCTGCACACCCTCACCCGACACGTCACGCGTGATGGAGGGGTTGTCGGACTTGCGCGAGATCTTGTCGATTTCGTCGATGTAGACGATGCCACGCTGGGCCTTGTCCACCTCGTAGTTGCAGTTTTGCAGCAGCTTCTGGATGATGTTCTCGACGTCTTCACCCACGTAACCGGCTTCGGTCAAGGTGGTGGCGTCGGCGATCACGAAAGGCACATTGAGCAGGCGCGCCAGGGTTTGCGCCAGCAAGGTCTTGCCCGAACCCGTGGGCCCGATCAGCAAGATGTTGCTCTTGGAGAGCTCGATGTCGGGCTTTTTGCCCTCGCCCGAGCCCATGTGCTTGAGCCGCTTGTAATGGTTGTACACCGCCACCGACAGCGTGCGCTTGGCCGCGTCCTGCCCGATCACATACTGATCCAGGGTGGTCTTGATTTCGGACGGCGTGGGCAAATCGCTCTTGGCGGGGCGCGATTGCTCGGCTTCTGCAGCCACCTCGTCACGGATGATGTCGTTGCACAACTCGATGCATTCATCGCAGATGAACACAGACGGGCCGGCGATCAGCTTCTTGACCTCGTGCTGGCTCTTCCCGCAGAAGGAGCAGTACAGGATTTTTTCGCTGGAGGAGCCTTTTTTCTCTGGCATGGTGCGGCCTGTCAAGGAAGCGGCGGGTGAAAAAGATGATAAGTCAATTGAGCGAGGGCTGGTCTGGGTGAACTGGACCCGGGTGCTGGGGCATTTCCCCAGTCATCCGGTCAAACCCTCGCCTGCCATCCGCTTCATTGGCGCTTTTCGAGCACCTTGTCGATCAGACCGTAGTCTGCAGCCTCGGCCGCAGACATGTAGTAATCGCGCTCGGTGTCGGCCTGGATCTTCTCGAGCGTTTGCCCCGAGCGATCGGCCAGAATCTTGTTCAATTGCTCGCGGGTTTTGAGGATTTCGCGGGCGTGGATTTCGATGTCGGTGGCCTGGCCTTGTGTACCACCCAGGGGCTGGTGGATCATGATCTTGCTGTTGGGCAAGGCAAACCGCTTGCCTTTGGCGCCCGCGGCCAGCAAAAACGCGCCCATGGACGCGGCCATGCCCATGCACAGGGTAGACACGTCAGGCTTGATGAACTGCATGGTGTCGAAAATCGACATGCCTGCGCTCACCGATCCACCGGGCGAGTTGATGTAGAAGGAAATGTCCTTGTCAGGATTTTCGCTTTCCAGGAACAACAGCTGCGCCACCACGAGGTTGGCCGACTGATCATTGACCGGACCCACCAGAAACACCACGCGCTCGCGCAGCAGGCGGCTGTAGATGTCGTAGGCGCGCTCGCCACGGCCGGATTGCTCGATCACCATGGGCACCATGCCCAGGTTCTGAATGTCCAGTGCGCTCATGTGCTTCCTCGGAAAGGTTGACCCGCACCACTGCAGCGGGCATAAGACAGTTCGATTCATTATGACGTGCACAACGCACGCTCCGATGCGAGGAAAAGACGCCTGCCCTCGCCTGTCGTCAAAGCGTTGCGCCACGGCAGCGAAACGTTGTCACAAAACAAAAAGCACCTGCCTCCACTCGGGATTGCAGGTGCCATCAGACACCCCAAGGGGTGTCTTCGCCACGGGCGTGATCAGCCTTGCTGGCCCATCAGCTCTTCAAAGCTCAGCGACTTGTCGGTCACCTTGGCCTTGGACAGAACAAAATCAGCCACATTGGCCTCGATCACCACGGCCTCGACCTCGGCCATGCGCTGACGGTCGCTCATGTACCAGGCCACCACTTGCGCGGGCTGCTCGTAGCTCTGCGCCAGCTCCTGGATGTGGGCTTGCAGCTGCTCGGGCTTGGCTTGCAGGTTGTTGGCCTTGACCAGCTCGGCCACGGTCAGACCCAGGCGCACGCGGCGCTCGGCCTGAGGGTGGAACATTTCAGCAGGAATCGGCGCCTTGTCGGCGTCGGCCATGCCACGGGCCTTCAGATCGGCGCGGGCCTGTTCCACCAGGCGATCGGCTTCAGCCGCCACCAGCGACTGCGGCAGATCGAAAGACACCACCTTCAGCAGGCCTTCCATCACGGCAGCCTTGTTGCGGGCGGCCACGCGGAACTTGACCTCGCGCTCCAGGTTTTTCTTGATGTCGGCGCGCAGGCTGTCCAGCGAGCCATCGGCCAGGCCCAGGCCCTTGATGAAGTCTTCAGTGACTTCAGGCAGTTGCTGAGCTTCAACCTTCTTGACGGTGACGAGGAAATCGGCTTCCTTGCCGGCCACATCCTTGCCGTGGTAGTCGTCCGGGAACTTCAGCGGGAAGGTCTTGGACTCGCCGGTCTTCATGCCGCGCACGGCCTTCTCGAAGGCTTCGAGCATCTGGCCTTCGCCCACCAGGAACTGGAAGCCTTCAGCCTTGCCGCCTTCGAAGGCGACGCCGTCGATCTTGCCTTCGAAGTCGATGGTGACGCGGTCACCATCCTGAGCGCCTTCATCAGCTGCGCGCTGATTGAAGGTGCGGCGCTGCTTGCGCAGGATTTCGACCGTGCGGTCAATGGCCGCGTCGTCGATGTCTGCCGCCACACGTTCGATGTCCAGGCTGGCCAGATCGCCAACGGTCACTTCGGGGTACACCTCGAATGTGGCGTCGAACTGCAGCACGCCTTCCACCGGGCCGCCTTCTTTTTCAGCGATGCGGGGTTGACCGGCCACGCGCAGTTGCGCTTCTTGAGCGGCCTGGGCAAAGGCTTCGCCCAGCTTGTCGTTGACGACTTCGTACTGCACGGACATGCCGTAGCGCTGTGCCACGATGTTCATCGGCACCTTGCCCTGACGGAAACCGTCGGCTTTGGTGGTGCGGGCCAACTTTTTCAGTCGGGCATCGACTTCGTTCTTGAGGACGTCGACTGCCAGCGACAGCGTGATGCGGCGCTCCAGCTTGTCGAGGGTCTCCACGGTGATCGCCATGATGTGAACTCTCAGATTGGATTGAACAGAAAACAGTCTGGTGCGCGGGGGGGGACTCGAACCCCCACACCATCGCTGGCGTCAGGACCTAAACCTGGTGCGTCTACCAATTTCGCCACCCGCGCACTGACCAGGAGTGCCCGGGCCAGGCCCGGACAGGCAATTCGTACAGAACCCATGATTGTAAGGGCAAGAACTGCCCCCATCAGCGACTCAGTCCGGACGCTTCACCCTGAACCACGCCGCGTACATGGCCGGCAGGGCCAGCAGCGTGAGGGCGGTGGCGGCCATCAGCCCCCCCATGATGGCCACGGCCATGGGGCCCCAGAACACGCTTCGGCTCAGCGGAATCATGGCCAGCACAGCGGCCGCCGCCGTCAGCACGATGGGGCGGAACCGGCGGACGGCAGCGTCCACCACAGCCTGCCAGTCCGGGACTCCGCGCGCACGGTCGCTCTCGATCTGGTCGATCAGGATGACGGAGTTGCGGATGATCATGCCCGTCAAGGCGATCACGCCCAGCATGGCCACGAAGCCGAACGGCCGGTTGAGCAGCAGCAAGGCGGCAGCGACCCCGACGATGCCCATGGGCCCCGTGAGAAACACCAGCATGGCCCGAGAGAAGCTTTGCAGCTGCAGCATCAGCAGGGTGAAGATGATGAACAGCATCACCGGCACATTGGCAAAGATGGACCCTTGGCCCTTGGAGCTTTCTTCGGCCGTGCCGCCCAGCTCGACACGGTACCCCGGCGGCATCTCGGCTTGCAGGGCTTGCAGGCGGGGCCACAGGGCCAGGCTGACGGTGGGGCCCTGAACGCCATCGCGCACATCGGCCTGCACCGTGATGGCGAACTCACGCCCCTCGCGCCACAGCACGCCGGGCTCCCACACCAGTTGGGGCTTGGCCACCTGGCTGACCGGGATCATGCGGCCGCTGGCCGTGGGCACATAAGCGCTGGCCAGGTCTTCAAGGGTTTCTCGCTCGGACAATGGGGCCGTCAACACGATGTCAATGAGGCGATCGTCTTCCCGGTACTGCGCCACCACATTGCCGGTGTTGCGAACCCGGCTGGATTGCGCGATGGACTGCGTGCTGACGCCCAGCGCGCGCGCCTTGTCCTGGTCCACCACCAGACGAACGGCCCTGATGGACTGGTTCCAGTTGTCGTTCACGCCATACAGGTCCGGATGCTCGCGCAGCAGGTTCTTCGCCTGTTCGGCATAAGCCCGCAGGACCTGGATGTCAGGCCCCACGATCCTGAACTGCACGGGATAGGGCACAGGAGGACCGTTGGGCAGCAGACGCACCCGCCCACGGGCTTCGGGGAACTCGGCAGCCAGGACTTCGGGCAAGCGGCGCCGCAGGGCCTCGCGTTGGGTGAGGTCGTCGGGCAGCACCACCACCTGAGCGATGTTGCTTTGCGGGAAGATCTGGTCCATGGGCAGGTAGAACCGAGGCAGGCCTGAGCCAATCCAGCTGCTGACCGTCTTCACCCCCGCCTCTTTCATCATGCGGGCCTCGAACCGCTTGGCAACCTCTTCCGTGGCATGGATGCTGGAGCCCTCCGGCATCCACAGGTCAACGATCAACTCCGGACGGCTGGAGTCGGGAAAGAACTGCTGCTGCACCTTGCCCATGCCCATGACACCCAGCACCAGGGCCAGCATGGTGATGCCAATCGTGATCCACCGGTGGGTGACGCACCACGTCACCAGGGCGCGAAACCGGTTGTAGAACGGCGTGTCGTACAGGTCGTGGTGGCCGGCGCCGTCAGCCACCTTGGGACGGACCTTGAGCAAGCGCAGCCCCAGGTACGGCACAAAGTAAACCGACACGAACCACGAGATGATCAGCGCCGCGGCGGTCACGGCAAAGATGGCAAAGGTGTATTCACCCACCGCCGAGTTGGCCATGCCGATGGGCAAAAAGCCCGCCGCGGTGATCAGCGTGCCGGTGAGCATGGGCATGGCCGTGATCTCGTACGCGGCGATCGCTGCGCGAAACTTGTCGTAGCCCTCTTCCAGCTTGTGAACCATCATCTCCACAGCAATGATGGCGTCATCCACCAGCAAGCCCAACGCGATGATCAAGGCGCCCAACGAGATCTTGTGCAAGCCCACGTGCCAGAAGTACATCACCAGGAAGGTGACCGACAACACCAGGGGAATGGAAATGGCCACCACCAGGCCCGGCCAGATGTCCAGGCGCAGCGGCTTGGTGTGCAGCCCCAGGCTGAGAAAGCTGACCACCAGCACGACCACCACGGCCTCGATCAGCACCTTCACGAATTCGCCCACCGAGGCCGACACGGCCGCCGGCTGGTTTTGAATCTGCGAGAGTTCGATGCCCACGGGCAGTTGGTGACGCAAACGCTCTGTGGTGGCTTGCAGGGCTTTGCCCAGCGCGATGATGTCGCCGCCCTTGGCCATCGACACGCCCAGCGCAATGACCTGCTGCCCTTGGTGGCGCACCTTGGGCGCTGGCGGCTCCTGGTAGGCGCGCCGTATCACAGCCACATCGCCGAGCTTCAGGTTGCGGCCTTCACCCGTGCGCTGGTCCACCGCACGGATGGGCAGTTGCTTGAGGTCATCCACCGACCTGAGGGCGCCATCCACGCGCACCGGCACACTGATCTTGTCGCTGGTGTGCGTGCCACCACTTTCAATGACGTTCTGGGCATTGAGCTGCGCCACGATGCTGGCACCGCTGACGCCCAGTTGAGCCAGCTTCAGCGCCGGCAGCTCAATGTAGATCTTCTCGGGCTGTACACCGAACATCTCGACCTTGGCCACACCGCGCACCCGCAGCAGCTCGGAGCGCACATCGTCAGCGAAGCGCCTGAGCTCTTCCTGCGAGAAGCCGTCGGCAGACAGCGCGTAGATCGAGCCGTAGACGTCGCCGAACTCGTCATTGAAGAAGGGGCCTGCCACGCCTTGGGGCAAGGTGTGGCGCATGTCGCCAATTTTCTTGCGCGCCTGATACCAGAGGTTGGGAATCTCGGCCGGAGGCGATGAGTCCTTGACCAACAGCAGGGTGTAGGACTCACCCGGTTTGGTGTAGGACTGGATTTTGTCGGCGTAAGGCACCTGCTGCAGCGTGCGCTCGATCTTGTCAGTGACCTGCTCGGCCATTTCCTGGGCTGTGGCCCCTGGCAGAAACGCACTGACCACCATGATGCGGAATGCAAAAGGGGGATCTTCGTCTTGTCCAAGCTGGAAGTAAGCGGCGGCGCCCAGCAACATCAGCACCACCATGAGGTAGCGCGTGAGGGCTGGATGCTCCAGGGCCCATCGGGACACATTGAAACGGCCGCCGCGGTCGGACGGCTGCGAGGCGCCAGACGGCGCTCCCTCGTGGTCGGGCATGCTCATGCGGTGCTCGGATTCTGTCGATGACCGGGATCAGGGTTGAGAGGCGGCGGAAGCCGGTGCCTGTGGCGCCACCGTGGGGTCATAGCGCCTGACCTTCTGCCCTGGCTGCAGCACGTGCGCCCCTGCAGTGACGATTTCCTGACCAGGCTTGAGACCCTGCGCCACCAGCACGATGTTGCCCAGCACGTCGCCCAGCACCACCGGCACCGGCTGCACCGTCATCGCCGATGGATTGAGCAGCCAGACCACCGAGCGCCCCCCCTGCTCGGCCACGGCGTGCAAGGGCACGTGCAGGCCGGTGGCCACCCGGGCAGGCGCCTGGATGCGCACGGTGGCCGTTTGCCCCAGGGCAAAAGGGGCCTTGCCCAGATCAGCCTTGATCTGGAACGTGCGCGCCAGAGGATCGGCCGACGATGCCACCTCCCGAACCACCACGGGCAGCCACTCTGAGGTGCCCCAACGTCGCACACTCACCACCCCCGACTTGCCCAGCAAAGCGCGCGCGGCGTCCACCAGATCTTCAGGCACGGAGAACACCACGTCACGTGGACCGTCATGGGCCAGGGTGATCACCGGCATGCCAGCGCTGACGACCTGACCGGGCTCGACCATCGCGGCCGTCACCACACCGGCGGCGGTGGCCATCAAACGGGCATACCGGGCTTGGTTGGACTGAACGCCGGACTGCGCCCGAGCCTGGTCGAGTTGCGCGCGCGCTGCACGCGCTGCCGTCACGTAGGTGTCCAATTGGGCTTCGCTGATGAACCCCTGCTGCTGCAGTTCGGTGAAGCGCTTGAGGTTGGCCTCGGCCTGACTGGCCTGGGCCTGGGCCGCCGCCAGGGCCGCCATGGCCGCTTGAGCACCCAACTTCAGATCGGACGGGTCCAGTTCGGCCAACACCTGCCCCGGTTTGACCACATCGCCCACGTTGACCAGCCGGCGCACCACTTTGCCGGGCACCTGAAAGCCCATCTGGGACTCCACACGCGCCCTCACCTCGCCTGAGTACTCGCGTTCGCTGGAGCCCCCCACATCGTTGACGATCATCGTGCGAACGGCGCGAACCGGCTGCGGTGTCTCTGCAGGCTTGCCACAGGCGGACAACAACACGACGAAGGCCAGGCTCAGGGACAACAAAGCCCTGTGAGAAGGTGAAATGATCATGAGATGAACTGGAACAGGTCAATAACTGACCGAGCGGTCAGTAATGTAGGCAAAGCCATCCAGCGCTGTCAATGCAATGTGTTGCGACAATGGCGCCCTGAACTCACACACCATGTCCACATCTGCCCCCGACCCCACGCCAGGCGATGATCTGGCCCCGCCTCTGCGCACCGGAACCAGTCTGCACTATGCCTTGCAACTGGTTCCCCCACGTCGACGACCCCTCATCCATGCGGCCTTGCAGGTGTGGCTCACCATGGCGCGCATTCCGCTGAACATGAGCGACCCGGGCATCGCCGAGGCCAAACTGCTTTGGTGGCAACAAGAATGGCAGCGTGCAGCGGAGGGCCAAGCCCCTCAGCACCCGCTGATGCAGGTGCTGGTGCGCGAGCTTCAGGGCACGTCGCAACCCTGGCCGGATGCCGCCATGTGGAAATCCCAGTTCGCAGGCTGGACACAACTGGCCCACCAGAACCGGTGGCTCGACCAAAGCACGCTGGATCAGCATGTGGATGCCACCACGGGTCAGGCTGCACGCCTGTGGGCCCGCCTGTGTGGGGCCACCTCAGCCGAAGCGCTGGAGGCGGCTCATCAACTGGGTGTCGGGATCCGGCGGGCCCACCTGCTGGCCCGGCTGGGGCAGGACGCCCGCGCAGGCTGGGTGATGATCGGCATCGACCTGCTGCAACGGCACGATGTGAAGGCGCACCAACTCAGCCGCCCCGGCACGGTCGCACCCGAAGGCTGGCCGGGGTTGTTGCAAAGCCTGACGACGTCTGCGCAGGATGCGCTGGCCGCCGGGTGGCGCCAGGCTCAGCAACTGCCTCCCGCGCAGCGCCACCACTTGCTGCCGCTGCTGGCCCTGGCGCGGTGCGCCCACGCGCTGGCCACCGAGGTCGGGCATGGCGGCGACACCATCTTGCACCAGCGCATGGTGCTCACGCCGCTGCGCAAGGCCTGGCTGACCTGGCAAACCAGGTGGGGACTGGGCGGACTGGCATGAATGAGCCGCTCAGCGCCGGGAGGCGCTGATGCTCCACGGCACGAAGGGCGCGGCCAATGGCTCGCCCACGAACAGGCCCTGCTGGGGCCACAACACGCTGCGCCAATAGGCCTCGATGGCGGTGACGCCTTGTGCGTAAAACAGCAACAAAAACTGGGGATGAGGAAACTTCTGCAGGTGCGCGCAAGGCTCGCTCGTGGTGCCGTACGTGGCCGTGGCGCCCGCCTGGATCCAGGACAACACCGACATCTGGCCGCTCGGACGGTCCAGCAGCCCGCCAAACGAGGTCAGGTGGTCTGCCAGGGCGCCAGGCAGAAACCGGACCTCGTTCAGATAGGGCACATCGACCGCGCCGGTCAGGTACATGATGACTCGGTCGACACCCCGCAGCGCGTCGGTCTTGTCCAGCGACACCGACACGCCCAGCGGCGGCACCAGTCCGGCAGGCGGAAACAGCCGCTCACGCACGCTGCGTACTTTGTCGCTGGTGGTGACGAAATGCACCTGCGCTGGTGCAGCCCCCTTGAGCCCCAAAGTGCCATCCGATTGCACCCCGCGGTCGATCAAGGCCTTGGCCTGGGCCACATCGGGCGCCGCCAGCAACATGCTCAGGCGCATGCCATGATCGCGCCAGGGGCGCAACGACGCCGAGCCGAAATACGGTGAGTTTCTGGACCTGGCGCAAGTGCTGGTTTGGCACAAGCTGGGGTCGAAGCCCATGGTCAACGCCCCGGTGATGGAATTGCAATCGACGGCAAAGGGAAGCTTCCAGGCCAGGGCCAGAGCCTGCACCCGGTCTCCAAAAAACCCATCCACGCGGGACTGGAGTTGCGCAAACTCTGACGCGCTCAGTGTGCCCTTGATCGGCAGGGACACCCTCAGGATGCGCTCCGGCGGTATCTGTCGCATGCGCGCGTAGTAAGCGCCCACCTGAACCGAATAGGGATCGTCCTCGTTGATGACGAGGCCAAGGTCACGGGCGGACAGGCGGCCCAGCACCCTGGGGGCGCGCATCCACTGGCGCCTGGGCATGACACTCCAGGGCGGCAAAGCCGCCTCACCGCTGGCCTCATCGCCATCCCCCTCGGGTGCGCTGCCTGCGTCAGAGGCCTGAGGCGCCGCATCCACGACCTCGCCGGCAGAAGCACACCACCCCACAGAGGCCTGCAGCCCGCCCAGCCACAAAGCCAGCAGCACGCTGCACAGACGTGCTCGGGCGCACCACCGCGCCGATGTCATTTGTTCAGAGCTCATGGGTGTATGAAATGCCAAATAAGCCACCATGCAAAACCGGAAGTGCACTCAAGCCCACCGTTTTTTCGCCGATTGATGAGGGATCTCACTTTCTAAAAACCGTTCCCACAGAGGAAAACCCCCATGAGCGATCCGAGTCCCCACAACACATCGATCCAGGTGATCGGCAGAATGTTCTCGCTGTTGGACGCCCTCGCCCATGAAGGCGGCTCCATGTCACTGAAATCGATCAGCGAGCGCACCGGACTGCACCCGTCGACCGCACATCGAATCCTCAACGACCTCGCCTGCGGGGGCATGGTGGAGCGATCGGGGCCCGGGGCCTACCGCCTGGGCCTGAAGATGATGGCCTTTGGCAACCTGGTCAGGGCCCGGCTGGATGTGCGCGATCTGGCCGCACGATCCATGCAGGAACTGCACCGCCAAACCGGACAAACCGTGTCGCTGTATGTCCGGCAGGATGACGATGCCGTGTGCGCTCAACGCACGACCGTGGAACGTCAAGGCATTGGTGTGGCGCGGGTCAATGGCGTGCGGCTGCCGTTGTGCAGCCACGTGATAGGCAGAGTGCTTCTGCTGGACGACGGCACCCTCACCGTGCACGCACTCACCCAATCACAAGGCACCCGCCTGGAAACCGTGCAGTCAGACCTCGCGACGCTGCGCCAACACGGTGTTTTGATGGACCTGGAACACGCGGACGACGCACAGCCGCACCATGCGGTGGCCCCGGTGCTGAACGATCAGGGGCAGGTGTGCGCCAGCCTGTGCCTGCACCTGAGCAATCGACTGTGCCCAGCGGACTGGATTGAGCACCTCAAGGCTGCTGCCCGTCAGGTGTCGGCCGCTCTGGGCCACGCCGGTTCATCCGCCTGAGCCGCCCACACCAGGTGGCTCAGCCAGCACGGCTCAGGACGTGAGCTTGGCCCGGGGAAGGTACACGCCCAGCGAGCCTTCTTCGGCGGCCATCTCGATCCACCGGCGAATGCGCTCGGCGTCTGACAAGCGGGCACGCTTGCCTGCCGAGTCAAGAAACACCATGATGAACTTGCGGCCCGCCATGCGCGCCTGCATCACCAGGCAGCGCCCGGCTTCAACGATGTAGCCGGTCTTCTGCAAACCGATGTCCCAATCGGAGCTGCGCACCAGGCTGTTCGTGTTGCGGTACTGCAGTTGCCGATGGCCGATCGACACCGCGTGTTCGGGCGATGTGGACAGCTCTCGAATGAGCTGGTTCTGATACGCAAAGCGCGCCAGGGTGGCCAGATCACGAGCACTGGACTGATTGAGGTTGCTCAAGCCGGTCGGATCGGCAAAACGCGAATCGTGCATGCCGATGAGACGCGCTTTGGCATTCATGGCGCTGACGAAGGCCGACAAGCCACCTGGGTAGGTTCGCCCCAGGGCGTGGGCGGCCCGGTTTTCAGATGACATCAAGGCCAGGTGCAGCAATTCACCCCGCGTGAGGGTGGCCCCCACCGGCAGTCGAGAGCTGCTGTGCTTGATCGTGTCCACGTCGTCCGATGTGACGGTGAGCATCTCGTCGAGCGACAGCTGGGCTTCGGTCACCACCAGGGCCGTCATCAGCTTGGTCAGCGAGGCAATGGGCAGCACGGCATCGGAGTTTTTGGCAAACACCACTTCGTTGGTGTCCTGGTCAACCACCAGGGCCACGCTGGACTGCAACTCCAGCGGATCGCGCGTTTCATGCAGGCCGTAGAGGCGACCAAACGACGCACGCTGCAGTTGGCTGTCTTGCGCCATGCTGCTGGCCGGTGAGCGCGGCACGATGTCGGCCGACACCGTCATCGGCGCAAAGGCTGGCAAGGCAGCGGCCACTGGGGTCACCAGCGCGGCGCGTTCAACCTGGGCAGGACGTGTTTTGCTGGCCACCAGGATGTTGCGTTGAGACACGCGCGCCTGGCGGGTATTGGCTTTGGAACTTGATTTTTTGCTGGCCACACGCCGATCGGCGCGCTGGGCGTTGCGCTTGGCCAGGCGGTCGTCCTTTTTGGCTTTGCTGGCCTTGTTGACCTTGCTGGCCAGGCGCTTGTCGTCGCGCTTGGCCTTGGATGACTTGGCCTCGGAGGCACGCACCTTGGCCTTGGTGTCAGACTTCTTGACCTTGGCCGACTGGGTAGACGGTCGCTCTGCCGCAGCGTGCCCCATCACGGGCCACCACAAACCCAAGGTGACCGCACACAACAGCAGTTGTGTGAGCCTTTTGAACGTCAGCAACGGATTACGCACGGCACAGCCCCTTCGTCTTGGCCTCAGTGTATATAAAAAACGCGCAAGATCAAGTACTTACGCGCCTTTTATAAAGTGGTCTGTCACACCAGACCACCTGCCCCAGGGTCAACCCTGTGCCGCCACCTTCTCAGCCTTGCTGTGCAGCTTGTTCAAGGCTGCCAGATAGGCCTTCGCGGAGGCCACCACGATGTCCGGATCAGCGCCAACCCCATTGACCACGCGGCCGCCATGTTGCAGCCGAACGGTCACTTCACCTTGGGATTCTGTGCTTCCCGAGGTGATGGCATTGACGGAGTACAGGACGATTTCCGCGCCACTTTTCACGACAGACTCGATGGCCTTGAGACTGGCGTCCACCGGCCCATTGCCTTGGCTGCTGGCTTTGTGCTCGGCGCTGCCCGCCGCAAAGACGACGCTGGCCTGTGGGCGCTCGCCAGTTTCGGAGTGCTGCGACAGCGACAAGAGTCGGTAATGCTCTTGCTCGCTGGTCACACTCTCGTCGCCGACCAGGGCAATGATGTCTTCGTCAAAAATTTCGCTCTTGCGGTCTGCCAGCTCCTTGAACTTGGCGAACGCGGCGTTCATTTCGGTCTCGGAGTCCAGGTCGATGCCGAGCTCTTCCAGGCGCTGCTTGAAGGCGTTGCGGCCCGAGAGTTTGCCCAGCACGATCTTGTTGGCGGCCCAACCCACGTCTTCGGCACGCATGATCTCGTAGGTGTCGCGCGCCTTGAGCACGCCATCCTGGTGGATGCCGGAGGCATGGGCAAAGGCGTTGGCACCCACCACCGCCTTGTTGGGCTGCACCACAAACCCCGTGGTCTGGGACACCAGGCGAGAAGCCGGCACGATCTGCTGGGTGTCGATGCCCACCTCCAGGCCGAAGTAGTCGCGGCGGGTGCGCACCGCCATGACGATTTCTTCCATGGCGCAGTTACCCGCACGTTCGCCCAGACCGTTGATGGTGCATTCCACCTGGCGAGCGCCGCCGATCTTCACCCCGGCCAGCGAGTTGGCCACGGCCATGCCCAGGTCGTTGTGGCAGTGCACGGACCAGATGGCCTTGTCCGAGTTGGGCACCTTCTCGCGCAAGGTCTTGATGAAGTTGCCATACAGTTCCGGCACCCCATAGCCCACCGTGTCCGGGATGTTGATGGTGGTGGCACCCTCGGCAATCACGGCCTCGCACACACGGGCCAGAAAATCGATCTCGGAGCGATAACCATCTTCGGCCGAGAACTCGACATCGCTGGTGAGGTTGCGGGCAAAACGCACCGAGCGCTTGGCCTGCTCCAGCACTTCTTCGGGCGACATGCGCAGCTTTTTCTCCATGTGGAGGGGGCTGGTCGCGATGAAGGTGTGGATGCGCCAGGCATTGGCACCCTTGAGGGCCTCGGCGGCACGCGAGATGTCGCGGTCATTGGCGCGGGCCAGCGAGCACACGGTGGAATCCTTGATGACATCGGCGATGGCCTTGATGGCTTCGAAGTCGCCATTGGACGATGCAGCAAAGCCCGCCTCCATCACGTCCACCCTCATGCGCTCGAGCTGGCGGGCGATGCGCAGCTTCTCCTCACGGGTCATCGAGGCGCCGGGCGATTGTTCGCCATCGCGCAAGGTGGTGTCGAAAATGATGAGCTTGTCGGTCATGGTGGTCTCCGTGAGAGAAAGTGGCCGCCGCCTGCCGCATTGCGATTCGGATGGCTGGGAGACTTTCTGTCGTGTGCAACACGTTCAGGCAATCGCCAAACAAAACGGCCCGCAAGAAGCGCTTGGCGGGCCGTGATGCAAAGGGACTGAAGTACAGACGTCAGCGATCAACGCGCCCGGGGCACTCCCAGTAGTAGCAGCAGCGATGCGTTGAACGTGTTCATGGCAATCAATATAGCATGGGCGCTCAGGGCGCGGCAGGCGGGCTTGTGCGGATTTTTCTATCAGCGGTGTAGCCCGGCTTCATCGGGCTCGTCGGTTGAGGTGGAAATCACGGACACCGGCTTGCCTTTGAGCCGCTTCCAGACATAGACGCCATACCCCGAGGTGCCGTAAATCACGAAAATTGCAAACAGCACGATCGGCGGGTGGATGGTGATGACCGCCAGGCCCAGGGCGATGGCCACCACCACGATGAAGGGCACGGTGCGACGGAAGTTGACATCCTTGAAGCTGTAAAACGGGATGTTCGTGACCATGGTCAGACCGGCGTACAAGGTGACGGCGAACGCCAGCCACACCATCCATGGCAAGGTCAGCGCACTTTCGCCCAGGTCGGTGACCACCCAGATCATGCCCATCACGAGCCCGGCCGCAGCCGGACTGGGCAGCCCCTGAAAGAAGCGCTTGTCCACCACCGCGATGTTGGTGTTGAAGCGGGCCAGGCGCAGCGCAGCACAAGAGCAGTACACGAACGCAGCGATCCAGCCCCACTTGCCCAGGTCTTTCAGCGCCCACTCATAAATGATGAGCGCAGGCGCCGCCCCGAAGGACACCATGTCCGACAGGCTGTCCATCTGTTCGCCAAAGGCGCTCTGGGTGTTGGTCATGCGGGCCACGCGGCCATCCAGGCTGTCCAGCACCATGGCACAGAACACACCAATGGAGGCCAGCTCAAACCGGCCATTCATGGCCATGACGATGGCGTAGAACCCGCCGAACAGGGCCGCCACCGTGAACAGATTGGGCAGGATGTAGATGCCTTTGCGACGTGGGCGCGGCATGTCATCACCCTCGTGTTCGGCAGAGGCGTCGGGCTCTGGCACCTGGTTGGACTGGGGATTCATGCAGACTGAAGAGAAGCAAGGATGGAGGTGGTGGCGCTGACTCGGTCGCCCGGAGCGACACGGGGCACCGCCGTGACCGGCAGGTAAACCTCGAGACGAGCGCCGAACCGCACGTGGCCATAACGTTGGCCCCGCGTGACCGTCTGGCCGGGCTGGATCTGGCACAAGATGCGGCGGGCCAGCCAGCCGGCCACCTGCACCAGCGTCACCGTGTGCCCAGCCGAATCGATGACCACGGCGTTGCGCTCGTGCAGCGGCGAGGCCGGATCCAGGCTGGCGTGGAACATGGGGCCCGCATGGTACTGCACGGAACGGACCACACCGTCCACGCTGGCGCGGCTGGATGGGCCATCTACCCAACTGGAGGTCAAGCTGATGCGCAGTGCCTCGCGATCGGCATAGGGGTCTCTGACCCGGTCCACCCTGACGACCCGGCCATCGGTGGGCGCCAGCACGGCGCCGGGCACGGCGGGCACCACCCTGGGCCGCTGGCGCCAGCGCCACAGCAGCGCCAAACCAGCCGCCAGCACCAGGGGCACGCCCACCACCGGCCACTGCCATGTCACGAGCAAGCAGGTCAAGCCGAGCGCCAGGCCCCACATGGGGTACTGCCTGGCCAGGATCAATGCAGAAGGCGTCATCATCGTGACGCGGAGGATACCCCAGGTGCAGGCACATGGTGCACCACCCGCTGCGGGAAGGGGATTTCAACGCCCCATTCATTGAGTTTGCTCAGGATGGCCATGTTGACCGCCGAGCGCACGGACATCTGCCCGTTCTCGGGGTCACCGATCCAAAACGAGAACGTGAGCTCCAGCCCGTCAGCGGCAAACGCTGTCAGGAACACGTTGGGCGCGGGGTCTGCCAGCACCCGCGGCACCTCGGCCACGGTGGACCGCAAAGCGGGCAGCAGGCGCTCGACGTCGGAACCGTAAGCCACCTGCACCACGGTATTGAGCAACAACAGCCGATCGGCCAGCGACGCGTTTTCGACGCGCTGGGTGATGAGCAACTCGTTGGGCACGATCGACTCACGGCCATTCGGGGCACGCAACAGCGTGTAGCGGGTCTTGATGTCGGTGACCTGCCCTTCGAAATTGTCCACGCGAACCAGGTCACCGATGCGCAAGCTGCGTTCGGCCAGGATGACAAACCCGCTGACGTAATTGGCGGCCAGCTTCTGCAGGCCAAAGCCGATACCCACGCCCACCGCACCGCCCACCACCGACAGTGCGGTCAGGTCCACCCCGGCAGCGGACAGGGCCATCATCAGGCCGACACCCAACAATATGGCGCGGATGGCGTTGGCGGCAATCTTGCGCAATGACAGGTTGTCGCCGGCGCCCTTGAGCAGCCGCGACTCGATGGCCGACGACAGGGAGAGCGACAAGATCAGCACCAGCACGGCGCTGATGATCCCTTCTACCAGGTTGCGCAGACTGACTTCCGTGGAGCCCATGGTCCAGCGGATCTCGTCCATGCCGGCCAGCACCATGGGCAGCAATCCCAGGATCCACATGATGGAGGCCAGCCACGCCATCCATGACACGGAGCGCTCCACGATGCGCACATGGCTGGAGTCAGGGAAGATGAACCGCAACACCTTCACGGTCAGGCGGATGACCACGAGCGAGACCAGCATGGGCACGGCCACGCGCAACACGGTGGACGGATCTCCCTGCCCCAGCAAGCGCCTGGCCACGTAAGTGAAGGTCAGGGCCATGACAGGAAACAGCACGCCGTCGACCACATGGTGGCCCAACCAGATGGACGCCACATCACCCGGCTCACGGCCTCGCCACGCGCGAATCATCAGCCATGCAGCCGCCAGACACAGCGCCAGCACGCCCAGATCACGAAGGTTGTCGGGATGACCCAACTGCGCCGTCAAGGCCGCCAGATCCTGAAATGCGATGGCCGGGGTCAACACGGACGATACGGGCGCAGACGATGCTGTCGCGCCCTGCGAAACAAGAGCCATGGACATGAACACACCCGAGCACGGGCCAGCCGGCCCTGCGCTCAGCACTCCATCAAGGTTTTGACATGAGCGGCCACCGAGCGCCCCAAGGCGCTGAGGTGATAGCCACCCTCCAGGCAAGAAACGATGCGCCCCTGGGCATGCCGTCTGGCCACATCCATGATTTTCTCAGTGATCCAGGCGTAATCGGCCTCGACCAGGCCCAAGCCGCCCATGTCGTCTTCGCGGTGGGCGTCGAAGCCGGCGGAAATGAAGATCATTTCCGGCTTGAAATCCTCCAACCGGTACAGCCAGTAACTCTCGATCACATCGCGGATCAATCGGCCATCGCTGCGCGCAGGCACCGGCACATTCACCATGTTGCCGGCCCGGCTGTCGGCACCGGAATGCGGATAAAAGGGGTGCTGGAACAAGCCCACCATCAACACACGATCGTCGCCGGCCATGATGTCTTCGGTGCCATTGCCATGGTGCACATCAAAGTCGACGATGGCGACGCGGTTGAGTCCTCGGCGGTCCAGCGCGTGGCGTGCAGCCACCGCGACGTTGTTGAAAAAACAAAAGCCCATGGTCTGGTTGTGCAGGGCATGGTGGCCGGGCGGCCTGATCGCGCAAAACGCGTTGTCCAGTCGCCCGTCCAGCACGGCATCGGTGGCGGCCACCGCCGCTCCAGCTGCCCGCCAGGCTGCCGAGCGAGTACCCGGACAAGCCCAGGTGTCCGGATCCAATGCCCGGGTGTCGCCGCTGGCTTCGAGTTGCTGCAGAAAGTCGTCCAGGGTCAGCACGTAATTGAGGTCGTGGGCCAGTGCCAGATCGTCATTGCTGGCCAAGGGCACCTCACCATGGGTGAGCAAGGCATCCAGCCCATGCGCCCTCAATTGGTCTTCAATCGCGTGAATGCGCTGAGCGCATTCAGGATGCCCGGCACCCATGTCATGCGCCAGGCAATCGGGGTGTGAGAAATAGCCGGTGGCCATGGTGTGTCTCGCTCTGCACGCCTAGCGCGTTTACGTTATGGTTCCATGATGCTGCGCAACGAACTTCAGATGCCCCGACCTGCCGACCCAGGCCCTCGGCACACCCCGATGCCGTCGCTGTCCATGCTCATTGATCAGGTTAGCACGATCATTGTGGGCAAGCGAGAACAGATCAGCCTGTGCGTGACGTGCCTGTTGGCCGGCGGCCACCTGCTGATTGAAGACGTGCCCGGGGTGGGCAAGACCACCCTGTCCCAGGCACTGGCACGCAGTCTGGGACTGGCGTTTTCGAGGGTGCAGTTCACATCGGACCTGCTGCCCTCCGACCTGCTGGGGGTCAGCGTGTTTGAACGGCAGAAAGACGCCTTCGTGTTTCACCCCGGGCCGGTGTTTGCTCAGGTGCTGCTGGCCGACGAGGTCAACCGGGCAGGGCCGCGCACCCAAAGCGCGCTGCTGGAGGCGATGGAAGAGCGGCAGGTGTCGGTCGATGGCGTGACACACCCCCTGCCATGGCCGTTTTTCGTGATCGCCACCCAAAACCCCACCGATCAGTTGGGCACGCACGCCCTGCCAGAGTCCCAACTGGACCGCTTTGCCCTGCGCTTGTCGCTGGGCTACCCGACCGCCGAAGACGAACGCGCACTGCTGTCTGGGCACGATCGGCGTGACGCCTTGCAGAGCCTGGCCCCAGTGATGTCCCTGGAAGACTGGCGTGCCTGGCAAGCCCGGGTGACGGAAGTCCATGCCGCTGACGCCCTGCTGGACTACCTGCTGGCACTGATCAGCGCCACACGGGATGGCCGCTGGTTTGTGCAGGGCCTCAGCCCCCGTGCGGGCCAATCATTGCTGCGCCTGGCGCGCGCGCGCGCGCTGTTGCACGGGCGTGCACACGTGTCCCCCGAGGACATCCAGGCTTTGTGGGCACCCGCGGTCGCCCACCGCCTGCAGCCCGTGTCGTCGGCCGGGCGTGGTGCCGCAGCCCAAGCCCGCGCCTTGCTGGAAGCCACTGCCGTGCCATGAAGACAGTGGCAGGTGTTCGCCAACGCTGGCGTCAACGGATCGCTGCATGGTGGGCCGCCCGCCTGCCACCACGGGACTCGATCGAGTTCACGCACCGCAACCTTTACATCCTGCCCACGCGGGCTGGACTGGCCTACGCCGTGGTGGTGGTGGTCTTGTTGCTGGCGTCCATCAACGAACAACTGAACCTGGGCTACGCCCTGACCTTCCTGCTTGGTGGCGCGGCCATGGTGGGCCTTCACCAGACACACGCCAACCTGCACGGCCTGCAGTGGCGCTGGCTGGCCCCGGCACGCGTGCACGCCGGGCAGGCCTTGTCGCTGCAACTGCAGGTTCACAATCCGCACCGACGCCGTCATCGGTATGGTGTGACCGCCCGCTGGGATGCGCAGCATGCGGTGGCCCTGGAGGTGAACGCTGGCGAATCACTGCGTTGCGAACTCGACGTGCCCACCCATGGCCGCGGGCCGCTGCACATCGAGCGGCTGACGGTGGAAACACGCTACCCCTTGGGGCTTTTTCGGGCATGGGGCTACTGGCGCCCCGCTGGCACCGCATTGGTCTGGCCCGCGCCGGACCCGGCAGCCCCTCCACTGCCCGGCGATGGCGGCCATGGGGACACGCACATGCCACTGCAGGCGCACATGGGCAGAGACGGTCAACTGGATGGCTTGCGCGCCTATCAGCGCGGAGACCCGATGAAGTGGGTGGCCTGGAGAAAATCGACCCATGCCCTGGCCGCCGGGACCGGCCTGGTGGCTCGCGAACCCGCGCACCACCAGAGCCCTGACCTCTGGCTGAACCTGGACGACAGCCCCGGACTGGCAGGGCTGACCATGGAAGCCCGCCTGTCACGTTTGACCACCTGGCTCCTGCAGGCCGAAGCGCAACACGCAGACGGTGGCGCGGCCTATGGACTGATTCTGGGCAGCTACCGTGTGTCGCCCGGTCACGGTGACCAGCACCTGCGGCACTGTCTGGATGCACTGGCATGCTGGCCTCAGCCGCCCGGAGGGCTGGCATGAGCGGACTCACCGAACGCCTGCCGTGGTCCGGCTGGAGCGCCAGGCTCAGCCGCGAAGGAAGGGACACCATCTGGCTGCTGGGCATTCTGGCGCTGAGCATGGCCCCCCATCTGGCGCGACTGCCACTGTGGTGCGCCGCCGGCGCGCTCGGGGCGCTGAGTTGGCGCGCCTACCTGGCATGGAGCGACCGGCCCCTGCCCTCCCGTTGGGTGCTCACCCTGGCCTTGATGGCCAGCATCGGGCTGACCTTGTGGAGCCACCACACCATCGTCGGCCGAGAAGCAGGCATCACTTTGGTGACGGTGCTGGCCAGCCTGAAGACGCTGGAGCTTCGTGCGCGGCGCGATGCTTTCGTGATCACCTCCCTGGGCTTTTTTCTGGTGCTGACGCAATTCATCCACTCGCAAAGCCCCTGGATGGCCTTGATGATGCTGGTGGTGGTGTGGGGGCTGCTGACATCGCTGGTGCTGGCCCAGCGGCCACTGGGCCGCCCGCCCATCATGGTGGTGGGGCGGGCCACCGCACGCACCATGCTCATGGGGCTGCCCGTGATGCTGGTGCTGTACGTGCTGTTTCCGCGACTGGGGCCGCTGTGGAGCAACCCCAGCTTGAACAGTGGGCGCACCGGCCTGTCAGACCGCATGGAGATGGGGCAAGTGTCAGAGCTGGCACTGGACGACAGCATCGCCATGCGTGTGCGCTTCGATGGCGCCATGCCACCGCCTCAACAGCTGTACTTCAGGGCCTTGGTACTGGGGCAGTTCGATGGCCGCACGTGGTTGCCACGACGCCCCGGAGCGGCACCATCGGCACTGATGGACAGCCCGCCCGCGCTGAAGCCGGGCGCGACACCTTCCACCTACCGATATCAGCTGACGTTGGAGCCTCAGTCGATCGCCTACCTGCCTTTGCTGGACGCGACCTTGCAGGCCAGACCGAGCCCCCCTTTTGAACAACCGCGACCACAGGCGCGAGGACGCGAGTGGGTGCTGGACAAGCCCTTGCAACAGCGCGCGCAACTCGATGCCTTGGCCGTGCAGCCCGAGCAACTGCAAGCCTCTGAAGAAAATGCGCTGAGCATCAGAGATTGGCTGCAGCTGCCAGCAGGCTACAACCCCCGCACGCTGGCGTGGGCGCTCAAACAGCGACGCCAGTCGGAATGGGCCACCGCCCCGGCATCCGTGGTGGTGCCCCGGCTGTTGGCGTACATACGCACCAACGAGTTTCGATACACGCTGATGCCGCGTGACGCTCAAGCGCCCACCCTGCACAGCATCGATCGATTCTGGCTGGACACCCGCGCGGGATTTTGCGAGCACTTCGCCTCGGCCTTCGTGGTGGTATTGCGGGCCATGGACATTCCGGCACGCGTGGTGACGGGCTTCCAGGGGGCCGAACGCAATCCCGTGGATGGCTTGCTGGTGGTGCGCAACAGCGACGCCCACGCCTGGGTTGAATACTGGGATCCTGGACGCGGCTGGGTGCGGGTGGACCCCACGGCAGCGGTGGCGCCAGAGCGCGTTGACCGCACCCGACCGGCCCTGCGCTTTCCACAAGAAGCCTCACGCGCCATGAGGGCGGTGGATCAGGCGCTGTGGGGAACACTTCGGGCATACATGGATGCCGGCAACCACCGCTGGAATGTGTGGGTGCTGTCTTACTCCCGACAAAACCAGATGGATTTGCTGCGCCAATGGGGCATGAGCCGCCCCGACACCACCGACCTCATCCGCTTGACCGCGATGACCGTGGCCATCGCGGGCCTGGCAGGGGCCTTGTTCATGTGGTGGCCGTGGGCGCCATGGCGCCGCGCATCGCCGTGGACGCGTCAATTGATGGGCATTCACCAAGCCCTGTTGCGGGCTGATTTACCACCGCCTACCCACTGCCCTGCACCTGCACCCGCTGCCACCTGGGCTGCACACCTGCGCCAACTGTGGGCGACACAGTCGCCTCCATCGCCGGAACAGGCCATGGCCAGACAAAGCCTCGTCGATGGACTCAATAAGCTGGACAGCCTTCGTTACGCACCCCAAATACCTGGAAACTCCACCAGGATGCAGGTGGTGCGTGAAGTAACCACCCATATTGAACATTTAAGCAAAATCAACAGACGCTCTGGCAAGCAGACCTCAAAACACCACAAATAAGGTCACCAAGCCACATTTATCAGGATTCATGGGGGCCGTTGGAGGCCAAAACGAGAAGGTTTTGCGCAAACGCGAAAGGCGTGTATAGAATATGCGCATGGTGGTGTATGGCTTACCTGTGCCTGCACGACCTGCCTTGAGAATAACGCGACGCCTTATCGTCAACCTCAGATACCGACACAGTCACAAGGACACCCATGAGCAACTACCAAGAACTGCTGGCACAAAAAGAAGCCTTGGCCAAACAAGCCGCTGAACTGGACAAGCAACTGGCCGAGGCACGACGTGCCGAGCGCGCCGCCGTGATCAATCAGATCAAATCCCTGCTGTCCGAGCATGGCCTGACCGTCGCAGATCTGGGTCTGAAGCCTGGCAAGTCGGCTGCGTCCGGTGCCGCCGCCGGCACAGGCCGCAAGGTGGCCCCGAAGTACCGCAACACGGCAACGGGCGAGACCTGGACCGGTCGTGGCCTGCAACCCAAGTGGATTCAAGCCGCCATCGCTGGCGGCAAGAAACTCGAAGATTTCGCCATTTGATGCGTTGATGCAGTGTGTTGCACCCAGCAACACACTGACGCGTCAATGACAAGGCCGGCAGATGCCGGCCTTTGTCATGGGCGACTGAAATCTCCTGCCCAACCCCACACCATTCGGTCGGGTTGCAAATAACGCCTCAAGGCGGCATTGACCTGCTCCAGCGTGAGCTCAGACAAGGCCTTGTCCAGTTTGCTGGACTCATCAAACCGCCGCCCCAAATCCATCAGGGCCGCCCAGGCACCGGCCAGACGGGCATCTTGTGCCCGCCCCAGTTTCCTGAACGACAACAATCCTGCACGCCCCTGATCCAGTTCTGCCTGGGTGAAACCGTCAGCCAAAGCACGCGCCAGTTCTTCACGCATGGCCTGCTCGATGCGTGGCTGATTTTGTGGCGCAAAAATGGCAGAGGCAAACCAGCGCGTGTTGGCATCGCGAGATGACCAATCCACCGCGCTGTAAACGCTGTAAGACAGGCCTTCCTTTTCCCGCAGGCGATTCCATAACCGAGAGTTGCCCCCCGACCCCAACAGGTGATTGGCCATCATCAACGCAGCGTAATCAGGGTGCCGATCGTTGATGGGCAAGGCCAGTTGCCACACCAGGGTCGCATTCTGCTTGTCAGGGGTGTTGAGCTTGATCATGCCGGGCGTCAAGGCCACGTAAGGATCCGGGATCGGCGCTTGCGCTGTCGCGGCGCCCAACCAGTTGCCGAACTGCCGCTCGATCACGGCCCGGGCTTGCACGGGCTCAAAATCGCCCACCAGAGAGAGTTGGCCCACACGGGCGGACAAGAAACGCTCATGGAAGGCTTGCACCTGCGCCAGCGTGAGCGCCTGCCAGTCTTGCACCTGCTCATCAAAACTGCGGGCATGGCGCACATCACCACGGGGATAAGGGTTGTCTCGCCGGGCCAGTGCCTCCATCAACACATGCTGTGGTTCCTTGCGCTGAGCAGCGATGGACGACAAGGCCTGGTCCCTCACCTCGTCCAAGGCCGCTTGCGACAAGGCAGGTGTGCGCAAGGCTTCGGCAATCAGCCCCAGGACTTCGGCCAGGGTGTCTCGACGCGCGGTGAAGGCCACACTGAGTTGCCCTGCGGCCGCCCCGAAGCCAACGTCGGCCTGCAGTGCGTCCAGCCGGTCCTGCCAGGCCTGGCGCGAGCGCTGCTGAGTGCCCTTGTCCAGCATGGCGGCCAGTGCCGCGTCAGCCTCACCCTGCCCCGCCAGGCTCTCGACCGTGCCATGACGCAACACCAGCCGTCCTTGCACGACCTGGCTGCGGGTGGGCTTGGGCAACAAGGCCAATTGCAAACCAACCGGCAGTCGAGACAGTTGGGTGCTGGCGTCGATGTGCTCGGGGCTGGTGTCAAAGGCCGCCACCTCGGCCGCAGCCTGGGCCGGCTTGAACTCCTTCAGCGCCTGCGCCAGATCGACGCGCTCTGGCGCCGGAGCACGCTCAGGCGCCTGCGTGGGCACATAACGACCCAAGGTGCGGTTGCTGGGCAGCAAGTAAGCCTGGGCCACGCGCTGAACATCAGCGAGCGTGACGGCTCGAACCCGGTCGCGGGTCAGGAAAAACAAGCGCCAGTCGCCCTGGGCCACCGCCTCTGACAGGGCCACCCCCACATGCTGCGGGTCGGCAAAGCCCTGGTCCCAATCCTTCAACCACTTGGCGCGTGCGCGCTCCAGTTCGGCCGCCGTGATCGGCTCGCTGCGGAATGATTCGATGGTCTCCAGCAAGACGCGACGTGCCTGCTCGGCATCTTGCTCAGGGGCCAATTGGGCGCCCAGCAGCAAAAAGCCAGGATCACGCAACCCTTCCGTGAAGCCAAACACCCCAGCAGCCAGGCGCTGCTCGGTGAGCCGCTGGTGCAAACGCCCCGACGGGGTGTCGGCCAAAATGAGCGACAGCAGCTCAATGGCCGCATGATCTTTGTGCGCCCCTGCCACGGTGTGATAGCCGGCGTACAGCAAAGGCACGCCGCCCACACGGCGCAGAGTGACCTCACGCTCCCCATCCTGCGCGGGATCGAGTGTGTACTGTGTCGGCAAGGTTCGTCGAGGTTTGGGGATGGCGCCAAAGTCACGCGCAATCCAGCGCTGCACCTTGGCCAGATCGAACTGCCCCGACACGATGAGGGTGGCGTTGTCGGGCTGGTAATACCGACGGTAGAAGGCCTGCAGCCGGGCAATGTCCACGCCTTCGACGTCCGTGCGCGCGCCGATCGTGGACTTGCCGTAGTTGTGCCACTGGTACATGGTGGCCAGTGTTTTGCCCAACAAGATGCGGCCTGGGTTGTTCTCGCCCATTTCCATCTCGTTGCGCACCACGGTCATCTCGCTGTCCAGGTCGCGGCGGGCGATGAAGCTGTTGACCATGGCATCGGCCTGCCACCCCAGGTACCAGGCCAGGTTGGCCTCGTTGGCCGCAAAGCTGGCAAAGTAGTTGGTGCGGTCCAGCCAGGTGCTGCCGTTGGCGCTCAGGCCACGCTTGTTGAATTCAGCCCATACCTGAGGATGGCGAGGCGAGCCTTTGAAAATCAGGTGTTCGAGCAGGTGAGCCATGCCGGTTTCACCATAGTTCTCGTGCACCGAGCCAACCCGGTAGGTCACGTTGACCGTGGTGGTCGGCTTGCTTTGATCAGGTATGAGCAAAACCTGCAGGCCATTGGGCAATCGGTATTCGCGAATGCCTTCTACCTGCTGAACCAAGGTCAGGCCCACCGCCGGCTTGCTGGCTGCCGACACGGCCATGGGCCACCCCACCATGCCCAGCGCCAGGCCCAGGGCCATGGCACAACGACGCCAGCCACCACCCCACGCGCGCATGCTCATCACTTGGGTGCCAGCATCACACGGGTTTTGCCGCCGGTGGTCACCAGGATCACCTTGTCCCCAGGCTTGAAGGACTCCTCGCCCTGAGCCTGCACGATGGCGCGGCGCTCACCGCTCTTGAGTTGAAGAAGGATTTCGAGGGCGCCTTCACGGGTGCCGTAGCGCTCAACGGCATTGCCCACCACCGCGCCCACCACGGCGCCAGCCACACCGGCGAGTACCGCACCACGGCTGTTGCCTGTGGAGCCGGCCCCGGCCACGCCGCCGATGACGGCACCGGTGGCGCCACCGGCACCGCTCTGGCTGCCTTCGACGACCACGGGCCGCACGTTCAGCACCACCGCATCAGCCACCTGCGACAAACGTTGTGCGTCACCCGGCTTGATCACATCGGGGTTGGTGGTGGAGCAACCCGATGCGCCCAGGGCCGCAGCCACCAGCACGCCGGCAGCGACACGGCGAGCCACGCCAGGACAAGACAAGGATGCAGAAGTCAGACGCATGAGAACCTCAAGTGATCAACAGGCCCAGAACGGCCCAAGACCTTGATCGTAGCGCAGCGCCCGCCACGCCGTGCTTCTGACTTGTAAAGTCACCAGCAGGGTCGGACTCAGTCGTCCAAGCCCAACTCCTGGATCTTGCGGGTGATGGTATTGCGCCCAATTCCCAACTTTTGCGCTGCTTCGATGCGCCGCCCCCGGGTCAGCTCCAGTGCGGTGTGGATCAGTTGCGCCTCAAACTGCCGCGTCAAGCTGTCCCAGACATCCGTTTGGCCAGACTCAAGTCGCGCACGGGCGTCGCGCTCCAGGTCCGCCAGCCAGCGCGCCACCCCACTGGCAGAAGCGGCCTGCACTGCATCACCGCTCCCAGCTTCGCTGGCCCAGGCGGCGCCCATGGCCCGATCTCCGAGGGGGGCCACGTCGGCACGTGCAGGCGGCCACGTCACAGACGGCTCTGGTGGTGTCCAGGCCTCTGGCGCCTCCGAGGGCATGGCCGGTACAACCACGGGTGGGGCAGCAGCCGGCGATGGTGCCTCGGTCGGCACAGCCGGCACGCCGGCGGCCATGTCCAGTAGTTCAGGCGGGAGGTCTTTGACCTCGATCACCTGCGCGGGCGCCATGACCGTCAACCAGTGACAGATGTTTTCAAGCTGCCGGACGTTGCCAGGAAAGTCGAAGCCCTGAAGCCTCGTCAAGGCCGTCTCAGAGATGCGTTTGGCCTCAACACCCAGGTCTTTTGCGCTCTTCTGAAGGAAGAATCGCGCCAGCGTGGGGATGTCTTCGCGGCGTTCGCGCAGGGCGGGCAAACGCAGGCGGATCACGTTCAAGCGGTGGAACAAGTCCTCGCGAAACACACCGTGCCGCACCCGATCTTCGAGGTTCTGGTGGGTGGCGGCAATCACGCGCACATTGCTCTTGAGTGGCTGATGTCCGCCCACGCGATAAAACTGGCCATCGCTGAGCACCCGCAACAGCCGTGTTTGCAGGTCGAAGGGCATGTCGCCGATTTCATCCAGGAACAAGGTGCCGCCATCGGCCTGCTCAAATCGTCCGCGGCGCATGGTTTGCGCCCCAGTGAACGCGCCACGCTCATGCCCGAACAGCTCGGATTCCAGCAGGTCTTTAGGAATGGCGGCCGTGTTGATGGCCACAAACGGTCCGTTGGCGCGGGGGCTGTGTTTGTGCAGTGCCCGGGCCACCAACTCCTTGCCAGCGCCCGATTCGCCGGTGATCAGCACCGTGACGTTGCTCTGGCTGAGCCGGCCGATGGCGCGGAACACATCCTGCATCGCGGGAGCTTGTCCGAGCATTTCGGGCATCTGGGCCACCCGCTCGTCGACCACCTCTTCACGCAGGCTTTCTTCGACCGCGCGCCGAATGAGCTCCACCGCCTTGGTCAGGTCAAACGGTTTGGGCAGGTACTCGAAAGCCCCCCCTTGAAACGCCGACACCGCCGAATCGAGGTCCGAGTAGGCGGTCATGATGATCACGGGCAAGCCCGGCAGCCGCGCCTTGACCTTGCCCAGCAAGTCGATGCCCGAACCGCCCGGCATCCGGATGTCCGACACCAGCACCTGGGGCTCGTCTTCATCGAGCGCGCTCAGCACATCGCGCGGATTGGTGAAGCTGCGCACCGGCAGCCCTTCGCGCGCAAGCGCTTTCTCCAGAACGAAGCGAATGGATTGGTCGTCGTCAACGATCCAGATGGGTTTCATGCTGGCAGTCAATGAGGCGCACCCAGTCACACGTCAATGAGGGCGTCAGGGCAAGGGAATGGTGATCTTGAAGACCGTGTGCCCTGGCTCGCTCTCGCATTCGATGGTGCCTTGGTGCTGTTGAACGAAGGTTTGCGCCAGGGTGAGACCCAAACCCGACCCACCGTCTCGCCCCGATACCAGCGGGTAGAAGATGCGGTCACGCAAGGTCTCGGGGATGCCCGGCCCGTTGTCCTCAATATGCAAGACCAGTGCCAGGCGATACAGCTGCCGGTTGATGGTCACCCGACGGGCCACGCGTGTTTTGAACACGATGCGCGCATCATGCGTGGCCAAGCGCTCGGACAGGGCCTGGGCGGCGTTGTGCGCGATGTTCAGCAGGGCCTGGATGAGTTGCTCACGATCACCCCGGAACTCCGGGATGGAGGTGTCGTAGTCCCGCCAGACCTTCAGCCCTTTGGGGAACTCCGCCAGGATGACCGAGCGGACACGCTCGCACACCTCATGGATGTTGACGTCGCCCACCAGGTGGGGACGTCGATGCGGGGCCAGCAACCGGTCCACCAGAGACTGCAGGCGATCCGCCTCATGGATGATGACCTGCGTGTATTCGATGAGCGACTTGTCATCCAGCTCCATCTGGAGCAACTGTGCCGCACCACGGATGCCGCCCAGCGGGTTCTTGATTTCGTGCGCGAGGTTGCGAATGAGCTCCTTGTTGGCCTGCACCTGATCCAGTGCACGCTCCTCACGATCCTGGCGGGTTTGCTGCTCAATTTCAACCAGCTCGACCAGCACCTGGTCGCCATGGCCATAGCGGGTGACGATCACCTGCACGTGCAGGGCGTCGGCATACAGATTGGGGTGGCGCTTGAGTTCGGCTTGAAGGCGGCTGGTGGCGTACTCGTTGCGGGCCACCGCCGTGACGATTTCGCGCAGCATGGCCGAGTCGGCAAACCAGTCGAAGATGGACTCACCCAGAACGGCCCGCCTGGACAGGCCCAGCACTTCCTCGAAAGTGGTGTTGGCGAACAGGCAACGCCCATCGGGTTCGACGATGGCCACCATCGAGGCCAGGTGATCCAGCACAGACCATTGATCGGCGTCATCGGGCAGCCGGTGGGCGCCCGCCGTCAGCCCCAGCCGGGGAGATCTGCTGGCGGTGGCAGGAACTTGCTGGACTCGGCTCACAGAATGACTTTCATTGGGACGCTGAAGAGAATTTGCCAAGCTCGCGCTTCAGCGATGCGACATTGGACTCACGGCGGGCGATCTCGGCCTTGAGTTGTTCGACGCGGTCCAGGTACTTCTGGTAGTTTTTTTCATCCCCACGGCGCTCTGGCTGCCCGTTGTTGTATTCCTGGCGCAAGCCGGTCAGCGCCTCTTCTTCTTTGCGCAACTCGGCTTCCAGGATGCGACGGGCGTCGGTGTCCATGGACTTCTGCTTGTCGGCACTGATGCGCTCGCCATCGCTGGGCGCGGCGGCCGACGAGCGCGTGGGCGCCGTTCGCTGCACACTTTGAATCACGGTGATGGGCGCGCCGTCCAGTGTGCGACACCCCCGCGACTGGGCCTCTTTGGACGACAAGGCATCGGTGTACAGATTGCCGGGGCACTTGTACACCGGCTTGTCCTGGGCATGCGCCGCGCCTGCGGCCAACACGCCAAGCATCAGCCAACAGGCAAACGCGCGCCCCCCCTGCAGGGGCGATGACAGGGTCGTTGGCAATGAACTCACGCTCGGTCTCCGTTGGTCTGGCCTCACACCCAAGTATGCCCGCAAGCGGGATGAGCGCGGTGACACCATGAAACCATCCACGCCAAAGCGATCGGCCCCAATGAAAAAGGGCGACTTGCGTCGCCCTTTACAGACACTCTGATCAGGAATCAGAGCGAGTAGTACATGTCGAACTCGATCGGGTGAGTCGTCATGCGGAAGCGGGTGACTTCCTGCATCTTCAGGTCGATGTAGGCATCGATGTAAGCATCGGTGAACACGCCACCCTTGGTCAGGAATGCGCGATCCTTGTCCAGGTTTTCCAGAGCCTGATCCAGGCTGTGGCACACGGTCGGGATCAGCTTGTCCTCTTCCGGCGGCAGGTGGTACAGGTCCTTCGTGGCGGCTTCGCCCGGATGGATCTTGTTTTCCACGCCGTCCAGACCGGCCATCATCAGTGCAGCGAAGGCCAGGTAGGGGTTGGCAGAAGGATCGGGGAAGCGAGCTTCGATGCGACGACCCTTGGGGTTGGCCACGTACGGGATGCGGATCGAGGCCGAGCGGTTCTTGGCCGAGTAGGCCAGCTTCACCGGGGCTTCGAAGCCAGGCACCAGACGCTTGTACGAGTTCGTACCGGGGTTGGTGATGGCGTTCAGGGCACGGGCGTGCTTGATGATGCCGCCGATGTAGTACAGCGCGAATTCGCTCAGACCAGCGTAGCCGTCACCAGCGAACAGGTTCTTGCCGTCCTTCCAGATCGACTGGTGAACGTGCATGCCGGAACCGTTGTCGCCCACGATGGGCTTGGGCATGAAGGTGGCGGTCTTGCCATAGGCATGGGCCACGTTCTGGATGATGTACTTTTGCAGTTGCAGCCAGTCGGCGCGCTGGGTCAGCGTGGCGAACTTGGTGCCGATTTCCATCTGACCGGCGTTGGCCACTTCGTGGTGATGCACTTCAACCGGGATGCCCATCGATTCGAGGATCAGGCACATTTCCGAGCGCATGTCCTGGCCGCTGTCGACCGGAGGCACGGGGAAGTAGCCGCCCTTGACGGTGGGACGGTAGCCGCTGTTGCCGTGTTCGTAGTCCTTGCCCGTGTTCCAGGCGCCTTCTTCGGACTCGATCTTCACGAAGCAGCCGGACATGTCGGCGTTCCAGCGCACGCTGTCGAACACGAAGAACTCGGGCTCAGGACCAAAGTAGGCGGTGTCGCCCAGGCCCGAGGCCTTCAGGTAGGCTTCAGCACGCTTGGCCAGCGAGCGGGGGTCGCGCTCGTAGGGCTTGCCGTCGTGCGGGTCGATGACGTCGCAGGTCAGCAGCAGGGTGGGTTCTTCGAAGAAGGGGTCGATGTTGGCGGTGTTGGGGTCCGGCATCAGCAGCATGTCGGAGGCTTCAATGCCCTTCCAGCCGGCGATGGAGGAACCGTCGAACGCGTGGCCCGAGGTGAACTTGTCTTCGTCAAAGTGGGAAACAGGCACAGACACGTGCTGTTCCTTACCACGGGTATCGGTGAAGCGGAAATCAACGAACTTGACTTCGTTGTCCTTCACCATCTTCATCACGTCGGCGACGGTCTTGTTGGCCATCAGGTGCTCCTAGCGAGAGGCTTGAATGAATACAAGAGGATTGTTGGGGGGCTGCTTCGGATTGAAACAACCGCACGGCAGTGTAATAGCAGAATCCGTGCCCAAATCGGGCCGACACCTCGTCGCTGCCAGCGCGGCCCAAAAATGTGGCCTGCGACAACAAGCCAACGGCGCGATGGTCGCACAGGAGGCGTGCGCAAGATGCTGCGCTGCACCATTTTCACCCTGAGCGCTCAGGGAATCGCTCGCCAGAAGGCCCGCATTTGCGCCATGTTGGTGCACAAAAAAGCCAACCTCAGTTTCGCACCATTTCGGGGCCTATGTCCGCACCAAGATGGGAAAGGCCGGCGCGCAGATCCTCAAACGCCGCCGCCACCAGCTCTGGCCGTCCTTTGACCCCGAGCTCAACGTGCCGCCCATGCTCGGGATGGTCCACACTGGGCAGGCTGAACACCTTGATGCCTGGATGGCGCGCCTCGATGTCCAACATCAGCGGCGTCAGCCGTGACTCGATGCCGCGGCGAACCACCACGGCATGCTCTCGCTGAACGGCGCTGCCATGCAGGTCTTGATGCCACTGATCCAGCACCGCCTCCATCATGGGCCAGGCCATGACCGGAAAGCCAGGGACAAAATGCACCCGCCGCTCCATGGAGAACCCGGGGATGCGGTTGTAGGGGTTGTGAATGATCTCTGCCCCGGCGGGGAAGCAACCCATCTGCAGGCGACGCTGAACGTCTTCGCTGTCAACGTCCATGACCACGCCTTCTTGTTGCGCCATCTCTTCGCAGCGGGCCAGGATCAACGCTCGGGCCTGCGGGTGCGACACCAGTGAGGTATCCCACGCACGGGCAGCGCAGGCGCGGGTGTGGTCATCCGGGGTGGCACCAATGCCGCCGAACGAAAAGACCACCTCGCCGGATTGACGCGCTTCGCGCAAGCGCTGCGTGATGCGCGGCGGATCGTCACCCACGTAGTGGGCCCACGACACGGCCATGCCGCGCTGGGACAGCACGTCGATGGCCTTGGTCAGGTGCTTGTCCTGGCGACGCCCGCTGAGGATTTCGTCGCCGATGATGATCAGCCCAACCATGCCCTGCCCTCCACCGGCACCTGCCGACTTCTCAGTTGATGCAACGCCTGCATCAGGTAATGCGCAAACCACAATCCGGTGAGACAGAACACCAGCGTGTAAAGCCACACCGACACCAGCACCAGCACGGGGGCCAGCGCGAATGACAGCACACCGCCGGCCGCCCACAACATCGCAGGCATCGACCCCATGTAACCTGAGGCCACCCCCATGAACATCAGCGGCCCGCGGTGCTGCTTCAGCAAGGCAGCCAACTCCTGCTCACTGGCCCAGTCCGCCAGCACATCCAGGGTCATCACACGATAGGCCAGCCAACCCCAGACCAAAGGCACCACCAGGCCGGCCACTGGCGGCAACAACCACAAGGGCAGGGTCAGCACGAAGGCCAACACGGCCACCGCCGTGAGCCGGAACGATTCACCCAGCGATTTCCACCAAGGCACCTGGCCTTGAGGCACGAGCGCCACAAAGCGCCGTTGCTGTACCAGTTTGGCCATCGCTGGCGCGGCCAGCGCCCCCACCGCCAGCAAACACACCACGATGATCACCGGGATGGAGATGAGCGATATCAGCAAGGGCACCAGCGCAGCCCTCAAAGACGACCAGCCCATGGCGTCCAGCCAGTCCAGCGCCGCCTGACTCCACCCCCACTGGTCCAGGGCCTGGCGAACCGCCTCATTGGCCGGCGTCCATCCCCACCACGCCAGCCCCCCCAGCAGCACAGCACTGAACAGCAACGGAGCGGCGCTGATCCACTGGACACGCCACAACAAACCGTAGAGCACCGCACGCCAGGCCGCCCCCCACACGTCGCCCCACCGCGAGGCGGCCTCGGCCACGCTCATTCTTGATCGCCTCCCAGCAGACCTCCGAGCAAACCACCGCCGGCCACACCGGTCAGCAGGCCACCTTGTTCGCGCGTACCGCCGCCGGTCTGGGGCGCTGCAGCAAAGATGCGCGACGCCAGTCGAGAAAACGGCAGGCTCTGCAGCCAGACGTGGCCGGGACCTGTCAGGCGCGCCAGGAACAGGCCCTCGCCGCCGAACAGCGCGGTTTTGACCTTGCCGACGTACTGGATGTCGAAATCGACGCCGCCGGTGTAAGCGACCACGCAGCCCGTGTCGATCATCAGCGATTCGCCCGCTTTCAACTCACGGCGCACCACGGTGCCACCGGCATGCACGAACGCCAGCCCGTCGCCTTCGAGCTTCTGCATGATGAAGCCCTCGCCACCAAAAAAGCCTGTGCCCAGGCGCTGCTGTAGCGCAATGCCCAGGGAAACGCCCCGGGCAGCACACAGGAACGAGTCCTTCTGACAAATCAAGGTACCGCCCAGTTCACGCAGGTCCATCGGGACGATCTTGCCCGGATAGGGGGCCGCAAATGCCACGCGGCGCTTGCCCTGCCCCTGGTTGGTGTAGATGGTGGTGAACAGGCTCTCGCCAGTGATGAGCCGCTTGCCAGCCCCCAGCAATTTGCCGAACAGTCCACCGGTTTGCTGAGAGCCGTCACCGAACACGGTGTCCATGGTGATGCCCATGTCCATGAACATCATGCTGCCAGCCTCACCGATGGCTGCTTCGCCGGGGTCGAGTTCGACCTCGACAAACTGCATCTCGGCGCCCTTGATTTCGTAATCCACCACATCCATGGCCATGGCCTTGCTGCTCCTTCAACTGGGGTCATCACGTCAACCAGCCCACCTGTCAGGCGGTCGACCTCGGCGCTGATTGTGGCGCAGTTCATCGCCCCATGTGGGTGGCAAGCCCATGCACCGGCCACCAAGCGGCGACAATGTGCGCATGTCCAATGTGTTTGATGTGATCGTGGTGGGCGCCGGAGCGGCGGGCCTGTTCTGCGCTGGCGTGGCCGGGCAGCGAGGCCTGCGCGTGCTGCTCATCGACCACGCCGCGAAAGTGGCCGAGAAGGTGCGCATTTCCGGCGGAGGTCGCTGCAACTTCACCAACCGCGAGGTCGGGCCCACGAACTTCCTGTCCGAGAACCCGCACTTTTGTCGCTCTGCACTGGCCGGCTACACCCCGCAGGATTTTCTGGCGCTGGTGGGACGACATGGCATCGCCTGGCATGAAAAGCACAAGGGGCAGCTGTTTTGCAACCACAAGGCCGACGACATCATCCGGATGTTGCTGGCCGAATGCGATCAAGGCGGTGTCACCCGGTGGCAGCCCTGTGCGGTGCAGGACATCAGACGCACCCTGGCCGATGACGGATGCCGATTCGAGCTGGACACGGAGCGCGGGCCAGTACGCGCCCACCAACTGGTCATCGCCACGGGGGGCTTGTCCATTCCCAAGATCGGGGCCACGGATTTCGGGCAGCGACTGGCAGCCCAATGGGGCCACGCCATCGTGCCGCTGCGCCCTGCCCTCGTGCCGCTGACGTTCTCTGCCGACACCTGGTCCCCATTCGTGCCCCTGGCGGGCATTTCGCTGGAAGTGCTGGTGAGCGCCGAGGTGGTGGATGGCGGCAAACGCTCGAGGCACCACACCGTGAGCTTTCTGGAGGACCTGTTGTTCACGCACCGGGGCCTGAGCGGCCCCGCCATCTTGCAAATCTCCAGCTTCTGGCAACCGGGGCAGACGCTGCAGATCAACCTGGCGCCGCAGCATGAGCTGGCAGGCCTGCTCAAGCAGGCCAAGGTCGGCTCTCGCAAGCAACTGGCCACCGAGTGGGCCTTGGCCCTGGGAGACGCAGCGCCACAGCGCCTGGCCCAGACATGGCTGGAGCAGTTCTGCCAAGGCAGCACAGGCGGGGTCGTGGGCCTGCGCCCTGGCGCCCCTCTGGCCGAGCACAAGGACAAGGATCTGGAGGCACTGGGCGCGTCGGCCAACCACTGGCACATCCTGCCGGCAGGCACGGAGGGCTACGCCAAGGCCGAGGTGACTGCAGGCGGTGTGGACACGCGCGAGCTGAGCTCCCAGACCATGGAGAGCAAGCGGGTGGCCGGTCTGCATTTCATCGGCGAGGTGGTGGACGTGACAGGGTGGCTCGGAGGCTACAACTTCCAATGGGCATGGGCCTCGGCCATGGCCTGTGCCAGGGCGCTGCAGCCCCTGCCAGAGGTGGCCTGAGACCGACGGCGCCCAACAAACCGGTAAACTGCCGCCATGAGCCGCACACACTTTGGTTTCCAGCAGGTCGACGAATCAGAAAAGGCCAGCCGCGTTCGCGGCGTGTTCGATTCGGTGGCCAACAAGTACGACGTGATGAACGACCTCATGTCGGCCGGCATGCACCGGCTGTGGAAGGCCTACACCATCACGGCCAGCGGCGTTCGACCTGGTCATAAAGTGCTGGACATCGCTGGCGGCACAGGCGATCTGTCCGAGGCATTCGCCAAGAGGGTGGGCCCCTCCGGCATGGTGGTGCACACCGACATCAACCTGGCCATGCTGAGCACCGGACGGGACCGCCTGATCAACAGCGGCATGGCCCTGCCGACCACGCTGTGCGATGCTGAAAAGCTGCCCTTTCCGGCGCACACATTCGACATCGTGTCGGTGGCTTTTGGCCTGCGCAACATGACCCACAAGGACCTGGCCCTCAAGGAAATGTGCCGCGTGCTCAAGCCGGGCGGCCGACTGCTGGTGCTGGAGTTCTCGAAGGTGGCCAAGCCACTGGAGAAGGCTTACGACTGGTACTCCTTCAACATCCTGCCCAAGCTGGGCAAGCTGGTGGCCAATGACGAAGAAAGCTACCGCTACCTTGCCGAGTCCATTCGCATGCACCCCGATCAGGCCACCCTCAAAGCCATGATGAAGGATGCGGGCTTTGGTCACGTCGATGTGCACAACATGACCGCCGGTGTGGTGGCCCTGCACATGGGCATCAAGTGCTGACCCTGATCGGCATGCGGCACCGCTGAGCTGTCTTGATTCATGCCAGAGTCGTCCACACCGCGATCCAGGGTGCGCGCCAGACAGGCGCGCATGCCGGGTCCGGAGTTCAATGTTGAAGAGCTGGCCGCGCGCACAGGCGTGAGCGTGCGCAACATCCGCGCCTATCAAACCGCCGGACTGCTGCCGCCGCCACGCCTGAAGGGCCGCCTTGGCCTGTATGACGCGGCACACCAGGGCAAGCTGGAGTTGATCCGCGATCTGCGCGCACAAGGGTTTCGGCTGGAGGCCATCAAGCGCATGCTCTCGCATACGCCTGAAGGCGCGTGGTCGGAGTATTCGCTGATCAGCGAGCTGTTCTCGACCACATTCTTCACGGTGGAGCCCCCCCAACGCAAAGCCATCGCCGACATGGCCGCCCATTGGCACACTGCGGCCACCCCGGCGCAAAAAGAGCGCTTGCGCAAGAATGGTCTGTACCGCGAGGTCGGGCCAGACGAGGTGGAAATGCTCAGCCCGTCACTGGAGCGCATCGGCGTGCAGTTGGCCGAGTTGCAAGTGCCACTGGACACCGTGCTGGACTTGCAGGACGTTCTGATCAAACACTGCCGTGCACTGGCGCGCAGTTATGTGGATGAGCTGTTCATGACGCTGCTGCAGCGTCTGGCCGAGACACAGGCGCAAGCCAAGGCACAAGGCCTGCCACCAGACCCTCAGGCGCTGGCCGGCATGCTCACCCTGTTCGAGCGACTCAGGCCACTGGCCATCGGCTCGGTCAGCGCGGCCTTTCCGGTGGTGCTTCAACAAGAATTTGACCGCACGCTGCAAAAACACATCAAATCAAAGCACACCAAAGGCGCACGCAGCAGGTCTTGAGTGGCGCACGCTCAGGCCAGACCACACAAGACAAAAAGCCCAGCAGATTGCTCTGCTGGGCTCGTGTCCTTCAATGGTCGGGGCGGCGGGATTCGAACTCGCGACCCCTTGCACCCCATGCAAGTGCGCTACCAGGCTGCGCTACGCCCCGACGAAGACTTGAACTATAGCATGTTTTGAGGCTTCAGCGCCAGCGCACCGCCCAGGTTGCTCGGTCACGACAACAAGTCGCGAATCGACAACAAGGTGGCACGCAGGGCTGCAACCGCCTCAGGCGACGCCGCCTCCAGCCCCGTCAAGTCGGGCGCGGGCAGTTGCGAATCGGCCGACGCCAGACCGGAGGCCATCAACGGCTGTGATGCTGCATGCGCCCATGCCCCTGGGCGGGCGGGCAATCGGTGACCAGTGCCCACAGACCGATCGCGATCGACCACAGGCTCAAGCGCATCCGCAAGCCCTTCTTCGGTTTCGGGCTCCATGCCATGAACCGCCAACTCGTTGCGCGCGCCACTGATCGTGAATCCGCGTTCGTACAACAACTCGCGTATGCGACGAATCAACAGCACCTCGTGGTGCTGGTAATAACGGCGATTGCCTCGGCGCTTCATGGGTCGCAGTTGCGCGAACTCCTGCTCCCAGTAGCGCAAGACGTAAGGCTTGACCAGGCACAGCTCGCTGACTTCACCGATGGTGAAATAGCGTTTGGCAGGGATGGGGGGCAACACCCCCTCGATCCGCCCGGACTCAGAGCGCTCGTGATTGGCCATGGACAACTTGGGTTGCACCCGTCAGAAACTCCCGATCACCGGCGTGACCTGGGGCAGAACTTCGGACTTTACTCCAAGTCCTCACCATCGGCGGCATCACCTTGCACCAGCCCCTTGAGCTTGGCGCTGGCGTGGAAGGTGACGACGTTACGGGCCTTGATGGGGATGGCCTCACCCGTGCGGGGGTTGCGCCCCGGGCGAGGTGCCTTGCGACGGATCTGGAAGTTGCCAAAGCCCGACAGCTTCACGTCACGACCTTCGACCAGGGTGTCGTTGATCAACTCGAAAAACGCTTCGACCATGTCCTTGGACTCGCGCTTGTTCAGGCCCAGCCGCTCGAACAACAGTTCGGACAGCTCGGCCTTGGTCAGCGTCGGCGTCTCGATGGACGGCAACAGCACCGTCAGATCGCTGATCTTGTCGTTCATGGGCGAGCCCTCCCCTGGCTCACGCGCGCACCCGGGCGCCCACGCGCTCCGACAGGCTGTTCAGCACGGCCTTCATCGCGGCGTCGATGCGCTCGTCGGTCAAGGTTTGCTCGTCGTCGCGCAGTGAGACCCGCACGGCCAAGCTGCGCTCATTGTCACCGATCCCGGCCACGGGCGTCTTGGGCTTGTAGATGTCGAACAAACGGGCGTCGCGCACCAGCCCCTCGGTGGGCGCCTCGTGGATGGCGGCCATCAGGGCATCGAAGGAGGTTTGATCCGCCACCACCAGGGCCAGATCGCGGTGCACGGACTGCATCTTGGGCACACTGCTGAAGCGCGGCACCTGACGCGCCGCCAAGGCGGGCACGTCCAGCTCGAACAGCACGGGCGCCTGCGGCAGGTCGTAGGCCTGACGCCACTTGGGGTGCAGCTCGCCAATCACGCCCACGGGCTGACCATCCAGCATCACCTGGGCGCAGCGGCCAGGGTGGAAGGCGGGGTGCTCGAACGGCACGAAGCGGGCCTCGCGTGGTGCCAGCAAGGCCTCCACATCGCCCTTCACATCAAAGAAATCAACCGGGCGCTGGGCCACACCCCACTGCACGGCGTCGGCAGGGCCATAAGCCAGGCCCGCCAGCTTCACGGGCTGGTGCAAACCGGCCACGGTTTGTGCGCCATCGTTCACGCTGGCATCGCGCTGGAACACGCGACCCAACTCGAACACGCGCACGCGCTCGGCCTTGCGCGACAGGTTGGTGCACAGCACCTCCACCAGCGAGCCGATCAGCGTCGAGCGCATCACCGACAACTGGCTGGCGATGGGGTTCAGCAGCTGAATTGGCTGGGTATTGCCGGCAAAGTCGGCCTCCCAGCGGGCTTCCACAAAGCTGAAGGTGATGGCTTCCTGGTAGCCCCGGGCGGCCACCGCGCGGCGCACGGCATACAGACCACGCTGAGCCTCGGGGCGCACCTCGGACACCACCGGCGCCTTGGGCGCGCGACGCGGCAGCTTGTCAAAGCCGATCACGCGCACGACCTCTTCGATCAGGTCTTCTTCGATCTGCAGGTCAAAGCGCCAGCTGGGCGGGTTCACCACCAGGTGCACATCGCCATTCGTGGCCTGGGTCTGGAACGACAGGCCCAGACGCTGGAACACGCCTTCGCAGTCTTGCTGGCTCACGGGCATGCCGATCACGCGCTGGGCGCGCGACAGGCGCAAGGTCACCGGCGGGCGCTCCACCGGGCGCACCACCTGGTCGGTCACCGGGCCGGCGTCACCGCCGCAGATCTCCAGGATCAGCTGCGTGATGCGCTCCAGGTGCTGGGCCGTGGGCGCCGGGTCCACACCGCGCTCGAAGCGGTGCGAGGCATCGGTCGAAAAGTTGTAGCGGCGTGCGCGACCAGCGATGGCCTTGGGCCACCAGAAGGCCGCCTCCAGGTAGACGTTGCGGGTGTCGTCACCCACTGCCGTGCTGTCGCCGCCCATCACGCCGGCCAGCGATTCCACCTGCTGCGCATCGGCGATCACGCCCACCTGCTCGTCCAGCGACACGGTGTTGCCGTTGAGCAGCTTCAGCGTCTCGCCCGCCTTCGCCCAGCGCACCGTCAGGCCGCCCTGGATCTTGTCCAGGTCGAACACGTGCGAGGGCTGGCCCAGCTCGAACATGACGTAGTTGGAAATGTCCACCAGCGGCGACACGGGGCGCTGACCGCAACGGGCCAGGCGCTCGACCATCCAGTCGGGCGTGGCGGCCTGTGGGTTGACCCCGCGGATGACACGACCCACAAAGCGGCCGCACAGATCGGGCGCCGCCACCTGCACCGGCACCGTGGCGTCGATGGCTGGCTGCACCGGCTGCGTGGTCGGCAGGGTCAGCGGCGCGCCCGTCAGGGCCGACACCTCACGCGCGATGCCGGCCACGCTCAGGCAATGCGCCAGGTTGGGCGTGAGCTTGAGCGTGAACAGGGTGTCGTCCAGACGCAGGTGATCGCGGATGCTCACGCCCACGGGGGCCTCATCGGCCAGAATGTGCAGGCCATTGGACTCTTCGGCAATGCCCAACTCTTTGGCCGAGCACAGCATGCCGAAGCTCTCCACCCCGCGCAGCTTGCCCTTCTTGATGACGAAGGCCTTGCCATCTGCCCCGGGGGGCAACTCGGCGCCCACCGTGGCGCAAGGCACCTTGATGCCCGGGCGCACATTGGGCGCCCCGCAGACGATCTGCAGCAACTCGCCCGTGCCAGCGTCCACCTTGCACACGTTCAGGCGGTCGGCATCGGGGTGCTTGGCCACTTCCATCACCTGGGCCACCACCACACCCGTGAAGGCAGGCGCCACAGGTTGCAGCTCTTCAACCTCCAGACCGGCCATGGTGAGCAGATCGGCCAGTTGCTGCGTGTTCAGATCAGGGTTGCAGAACGTGCGCAGCCAGGACTCGGGGAATTGCATGGAGAAGATCCTCGGGGATTCGGTTCAGTGCTTGTGACAGCTCAACTCATGGCGCCGCATCGGCGTCCAGCACCACGCGGTAGCGGGCCTTGCCGGCGCGCAGGTGGTCCAGGGCCTCGTTGATGCGGCTCATGGGGTAATGTTCGGTTTGGGGCTCGATGCCGTGGCGGGCGGCAAAGGCCAGCATGGTGTCGATGTCCTGTCGCGAGCCGGTGGGCGAACCCGACACGCTGCGCTGCCCACCGATCAGCGGGAAGGCCTCGACCTCCATGGGCTGCGGCAGGATGCCGACCAGGTGCAGGCGGCCATTGGGCGCCAGCGTGCTCATCAGCGCCTTCCAGTTCAGCATGACGTTGACGGTGACGAGCACCATGTCCAACTGACCAGCCACGGCCTTCATCGATTTGGGATCGGTGCTGGAGACCACGCGATGCGCGCCCAGTGCCATGGCCTCGTCACGCTTGGACTCGCTGGAAGTGAAGGCCGTGACCTCACAGCCCCAGGCCCGCGCGAACTTCAAGGCCAGGTGGCCCAGCCCCCCAATGCCCACCACGCCCACGCGGTGCACGGGCTTGATGTTGTGGGTGAGGAAGGGCGAAAACACCGTGATGCCACCGCACAGCAGCGGGCCGGCCTTGGCCGGGTTCAGGCCTTCGGGGATGGGGCAGGTCCACAGCCAGTGCGCCCGCACCCGATCGGCAAACCCACCATGGTGGCCCACGATGGTGGGCTGCCCGGCGCGGCACAGTTGCGGCTCGCCACCCAGGCAACTGGCGCAGGCCATGCAGCTGGCGGCCATCCAGCCCACGCCCACCTTCTGGCCCAGCTTCAGGCCCTTGGTCTGGCCGCCCAGGGCCACCACGGTACCCACCACCTCGTGCCCACCCACGATCGGGTAGGCCGAGAATCCCCACTCGTTGTCGATCAGGGACAGGTCGGAATGGCACAGGCCACAGTGCTCCACCTGAATTTCCACTTCCTCCACACCCAGAGGGCCGGGCTCAAAAGTGAACGGCGTCAGAGGCTTGGCGGCCTCGTGGGCGGCCCAGGCGCGGATGGTGGTGGCGGGGGTGGCACTGGTGGTGGTCATGCGGGCATCCTCAGTTGAATTGCTGCAAGAAACGCAGGTCGCCTTCGTAGAACAAACGAAGGTCGTTCACACCATAGCGCAACATGGTCAGGCGGTCCGGGCCCAGGCCAAATGCAAAGCCGATGTAGTGCTCCGGGTCCAGCCCAAAGTTGCGCACCACATTCGGGTGCACCTGGCCGGCACCGCCCACTTCCAGCCACCGGCCCTTCAAGGGGCCCGATGAAAAGGCAATGTCCACCTCAGCCGACGGTTCGGTGAAGGGGAAGAACGAGGGGCGGAAGCGGATGTCCAGCTCGTCGGTCTCGAAGAAGGTGCTGAAGAAATCGCCCAGCACCGCCTTGAGGTCGGTGAAGCTGACGCTCTCGCCAATCCACAGGCCTTCGCACTGATGGAACATGGGCGAGTGCGTGGCATCGCTGTCCACCCGGTAGGTGCGCCCTGGTGCGATCACTCGGATCTCGGGCATGCGCTCGCCGCGCGCCAGGGCCTCGGCATGGTCGCGCACGTGCTGCATGGCGTAACGCACCTGCATCGGGCTGGTGTGCGTGCGCAGCAGGTGACCGCCTTCCACGTAGAAGGTGTCGTGCATGGAGCGCGCCGGGTGGTCTTCAGGCGTGTTCAGCGCGGTGAAGTTGTGCCAGTCGGTCTCGATCTCCGGGCCGTCAGCCACGGCAAAGCCCATGGAGCCAAAAATGGCCTCCAGGCGCTCAATGCTGAGCGAGACAGGGTGCAAACCGCCCTCGCCTCGGCGGCGCCCCGGCAAGGTCACGTCCAGTCGCTCGGCCTGCAGTTGCTGGGCCAGCTCGGCATCGGCCAGGGCTTGACGCCGGGCGTTCAGCAAGGCCTCGACCTGCTGCTTGGCCTGGTTGATGGCCGCGCCGCGGGTTTTCTTGTCCTCAGGGCTGAGGGCGGCCATACCCTTGAGCAGCTCGGTCAGGCTGCCGGACTTGCCCAGAAAGCGGGCCTTGGCGTTTTCCAGGTCGGCCGGGGTGGCGGCTTCAGCGAAGGCGGCCTGGGCCGATTGCACCAGTTGATCGAGGTCGTTCATGGATTCGTGTCGAAAAAAAAGGCCAACCGTGGGGTTGGCCTTTGGATCACCGGCCACCGGGTTGCCCACGGTGACGGCCGGTGCAGCATCTTGCTGTCTGCTGATCGTTCTGGCTGCCCGTTCAGGCGGCCAGTTGAGCCTTGGCCTTTTCCACGATGCTGGCAAATGCAGCGGGATCGTTGACGGCCAGATCAGCCAGGACCTTGCGGTCGATTTCGATCTGAGCCTTCTTGATGCCAGCCATGAAGCGGCTGTAGGTCAGGCCCAGCGAACGGCTGGCGGCGTTGATACGAGCGATCCACAGACGGCGGAACTCGCGCTTCTTGGCGCGACGGTCACGGTAGGCATATTGACCTGCCTTCATGACCGCCTGTTTGGCGATGCGGTAGACGTTCTTGCGACGACCACGGAAACCCTTGGCCAGGGCGAGAACTTTCTTGTGACGAGCGCGGGCTGTTACACCACGTTTGACGCGAGGCATGAGTGACTCCTTCGGCGTTGACTATCTGGACAAAAAGACGACGTGCTCAGCCGATCACAGGCCGGCAAACGGCAGCATCTGAGCCATGTGGCCCATGTTGCTGTCATGCACGTTCACAGCACCACGCAGGTGACGCTTGTTCTTCGTGGTCTTCTTGGTCAGGATGTGACGCTTGAAGGCTTGACCGCGCTTGACGGTACCACCTGGACGCACACGGAAACGCTTGGCAGCGCTCTTCTTGGTCTTCATCTTGGGCATGTTGATGCTCCTTATGGTTTGTTCCTACCAGGCGCCCGAAATACCACTTCCGGGTCTTGATGGCCTGCAGGCACTTGGATCCCGGATGGGGCGACCAAACCCCACCAGGGTGATGGCCCCGGTTGCCCGGCGCCATGTTCACAAAATCACTTCTTCTTCTTCGGGCCGAGCACCATGATCATCTGGCGCCCTTCCAGCTTGGGCATGTTCTCGACCACCGAGACATCCGTCAGGTCATCGCGCACACGCTCAAGCAGGCGCATGCCCAATTCCTGGTGCGTGATCTCGCGACCACGGAACCGCAGCGTCACCTTGCCCTTGTCGCCTTCTTCCAGGAAGCGCCGCAGGTTGCGCAGCTTGATCTGGTAGTCGCCCTCGTCCGTACCTGGGCGGAATTTGATTTCCTTGACCTCGATGACCTTTTGCTTCTGCTTGGCATCGTGGGCCTTCTTTTGTTCCTGGTACTTGAACTTGCCGTAGTCCATCAGGCGGCAGACCGGCGGATCGGCCTGGGCCGAGATTTCGACCAGATCCACGTCGGCCTCGCCAGCCATGCGCAAGGCTTCCTGGATGCTGACGATGCCCAGCGGTTCGTTCTCAGGCCCGTTCAGACGGACTTCGGGTGCGGTGATTTCGCGGTTCAGCCGGTGCTTGCGTTCGTCGTTGCGCGTCCGGCGGTCGAAAAAGTTAGCGATGTCGAATTCCTCAGGCCACGGGCTTTTGCCCGAACCGGTTAACCAAGTTCACACGCGCCCAACGCGAAGGGGCGCCTCGTCCATTCCTGCCGGACAAAGCGCGGCCCCTCAGGCCTTGCTGGCGATGTCTTGAGAGATCTTCAGGGAGAAGTCGTCGAGTGACATCACACCGAGGTTCTGATTGCCCCGGGCGCGCACGGCGATGGTGCCGTCAGCCTTCTCCTTGTCACCGACAACGATGAAGTACGGCACCTTCTGCAATGCATGTTCGCGGATTTTATACGTGATTTTTTCGTTGCGCAAATCCAACTGAACCCTAAGTCCTTGTTTCTGCAACGTTTTGGCAATCTCTTGCGCGTAATCGGCCTGCGCATCGGTGATGTTGAGCACCACAGCCTGCACCGGCGACAGCCAAACCGGCAAGGCGCCGGCGTGCTGCTCGATCAAAATGCCGATGAAACGCTCCAGCGAACCCAGGATGGCGCGGTGCAGCATCACCGGGTGCTTGCGATCGCTGGATTCGGTCACGTACTCGGCGCCCAGGCGCTCAGGCATCGAGAAGTCAACCTGGATGGTGCCGCACTGCCAGTGGCGGCCCAGCGCGTCCTTCAGCGTGTACTCGATCTTGGGGCCATAGAAGGCACCATCGCCTGGGGCGATGGTGAACTCGCTGTTCGTGGCTCGCAGGGATTCCATCAAGGCGTTCTCGGCCTTGTCCCACACCTCGTCGGAGCCGATGCGCTTCTCGGGCCGCGTGGCCACCTTGTAGATGATGTCGGTGAAGCCGAAGTCGGCATACACCTTCTGCAGCAGGGCCGTGAAGTCCACGCACTCCTGCAGGATCTGGTCTTCGGTGCAGAAGACGTGGCCGTCGTCCTGCGTGAAGCCGCGCACGCGCATGATGCCGTGCAGGCCGCCCGTGGGCTCGTTGCGGTGGCACTGACCGAACTCGCCGTAGCGGATGGGCAGGTCGCGGTAGCTCTTGATGCCTTGATTAAAGATCAGGATGTGGCCGGGACAGTTCATCGGCTTGAGCGCGTAATCGCGCTTTTCCGACTCGGTGGTGAACATGTTCTCGCGGTACTTGTCCCAGTGGCCGGTCTTCTCCCAAAGCGTCTTGTCGATGATCTGCGGGCCCTTGACCTCCTGGTAACCGTTGTCGCGATACACCTGGCGCATGTACTGCTCCACCGCTTGCCACACCGTCCAGCCCTTGGGGTGCCAGAACACGACGCCAGGGGCGTGCTCGTCGATGTGGAACAGGTCAAGTTCGCGGCCCAGCTTGCGGTGGTCACGCTTCTCGGCCTCTTCCAGGCGGGTCAGGTACAGCTGCAGGTCGTCCTTGCTGGTCCAGGCGGTGCCGTACACGCGCTGCAATTGCTCGTTGCGGTGGTCGCCGCGCCAGTAGGCACCGGCCACCTTCATCAACTTGAAGTGCTTGAGCTTGCCGGTGCTGGGCACGTGCGGGCCGCGGCACAGGTCGGTGAAGGCGCCTTCGCTGTAGAGCGACACGTCCTGGTCGGCCGGGATGCTCTCGATGATCTCGGCCTTGTAGTGCTCGCCCAGGCTTTTGAAGTACGCCACAGCCTCATCGCGCGGCAGCACCTTGCGCTCGACCTTCTCATCCTTCTTGGCCAGCTCGCCCATCTTCTTCTCGATGGCTTCGAGGTCTTCGGGCGTGAAGGGGCGCTTGTAGGCGAAATCGTAATAGAAGCCGTCTTCGATGGTCGGGCCGATGGTGACCTGCGCCTCGGGGAAGAGCTCCTTGACCGCATAAGCCAGCAGGTGCGCGGTGGAGTGACGGATGATGTCCAGGCCGTCAGCGTCCTTGTCGGTGACGATAGCCAACTGCGTGTCACCGTCGATGCGGTAGGAGGTGTCGACCAGGCGGGCGGCGTCGCCCTGCCCCACCCGGCCGGCCAGCGCGGCCTTGGCCAGGCCGGTGCCAATGGAAGCAGCGACTTCGGCCACGGTAACCGGTTGAGGAAATTCTCGCTTCGAGCCGTCGGGCAGTTGGATGGAGATCATGGGTGCTCAGCGTTGTGTTGATGGCAATAAAAAAGCGCGGTGGGCGCCGCGCTTTCTCAGGAAGACAAGATGCGAAAGCAGCGGCCAGCCGACTAGACCTCGGACGAGGTGAGCGTGGTGGTCGAAGTTCGCGGTGTCATAACCGAGCGTGCCTTTCTACGTTCCTTACCAGCGAGCCCATGAAGGGCGAACAATGGACTGAAATTATAAGGCCTGCAATGAAAACGGCGCCCGCAGGCGCCGTCTTTGTTCAAGCCGGTCAGGCAACGGGCCTTGCGGCCCGCGCAGATCAGTGGAACTGTTCTTCTTCGGTCGAGCCGGTCAGGGCCTTCACGGAAGACGAACCACCTTGGATCACGGTGGTCACGTCGTCGAAATAGCCTGCGCCCACTTCTTGTTGGTGCGACACGAAGGTGTAACCCTTTTCGCGAGCAGCGAATTCGGGCTCTTGCACCATGTTGACGTAGTGCTTCATGCCTTCGCCGCGGGCGTAAGCGTGGGCGAACTGGAACGTGTTGTACCAGTTGACGTGGATACCAGCCAGGGTGATGAACTGGTACTTGTAGCCCAGCGCCGACAGGTCTTCCTGGAAGGAGGCGATCTGCGAGTCGTTGAGGTTCTTCTTCCAGTTGAAGGAAGGCGAGCAGTTGTACGACAGCAGCTTGCCGGGGCAGGCAGCGTGCACGGCTTGGGCGAATTCACGGGCGAAGCCGATGTCAGGCACGCCGGTTTCACACCACACCAGGTCAGCGTAGGGGGCGTAAGCCACGCCACGGCTGATGGCCTGCTCCAGGCCGTTCTTCACGCGGTAGAAGCCTTCTTGGGTGCGCTCACCGGTGATGAAGGGCTTGTCGTTGTCGTCGCAGTCGCTGGTCAGCAGGTTGGCTGCTTCAGCGTCGGTGCGGGCCAGAACGATGGTGGGCACGCCCATCACGTCGGCAGCGAAACGAGCAGCGATCAGCTTCTCGATGGCTTCACGGGTGGGAACCAGCACCTTGCCGCCCATGTGACCGCACTTCTTCACAGCGGCCAGCTGGTCTTCGAAGTGCACGCCGGCCGCGCCAGCGGCGATCATGTTCTTCATCAGTTCGAAGGCGTTCAGAACGCCACCGAAACCGGCTTCAGCGTCAGCAACGATGGGCAGGAAGTAGTCCACAAAACCTTCGTCACCGGGGTTGACGCCGCGGCCCCACTGAATTTCGTCAGCGCGCTTGAAGGTGTTGTTGATGCGGCGAACCATGGTGGGCACCGAGTCGTACGCGTACAGCGACTGGTCGGGGTACATGGTCTCAGACGTGTTGCCGTCGGCAGCAACCTGCCAGCCCGACAGGTACACGGCCTCCAGGCCAGCCTTGGCCTGTTGCATGGCTTGACCGGCGGTGATGGCGCCGAAAGCGTTCACGTAGCCCTTCTTGGCACCGCCGTTGACCTTTTCCCACAGCTTTTCAGCGCCGCGCTTGGCCAGGGTGTACTCAGGCTGCAGGCTGCCGCGCAGGCGAACCACGTCAGCGGCAGAGTAGCCGCGCTTGACGAGCTTCCAACGGGGGTTTTCGGCCCAGTCTTTTTCCAGGGCAGCGATTTGCTGTTCACGGGTGAGTTGAGTCATGACGATCTCCGGGGGTTGGTGGGAGGTGCTAGAAAACCCGCAATTGTAGTCACAACTGAGGCGAACAGCAAAGACTTATGTCTTATATAAGACACCCACCAAATCGGTGGTTTCAGCCGTGATGGACACGAGTCCCTCCACTTGGCCCAAAATCGGGCCATGCTTAGCCCAGCCACCCAACGCCCCCTGTCCGTCCGCTCTGCCGCCTGGCTGACCGCCCTCTTGATGAGCGTGGCCGGTCACGCCAGCGGAAAAAGCTTTTATGAAGACGCGCTCCAGCGCTACGAGAACAAGGACTACGACGGCGCCATCATTCAGCTGAAAAACGCCCTGCAGAAAGAGCCCAATCAACTGGCGATCCAGTTCCAGATGGGGCTGGCCTTGCAGCAGACCGGCGATGCCGTGGGCGCAGAAGAAGCCTTGAGCGAGGCGTTGCGCCTGGGCATCAGCCGATCGGAAGTCGTGGTGCCCCTGGCGCAGACCTTGGTAGACCAAGGCCGACAGCGTGAAATGCTGGCCCACCCGCAACTCCAGCCCTCGGGATTGCCCGACAGGGTCACCCAGGAGTTGTTGCTGGTGCGCGCCAGGGCCTGGATGGACATGGGCTCGGCCCGCGAAGCACTGTCTTCCATCCAGCAAGCCCGAGCCATCGACCCCAGACAGGCTGAGAGCTGGCTCACGGAAGTACCTTTGCGCATCCGCAATGGGCAGTTTGATCTGGCCATGCAGGCGGCGAACCGGGCACTCGAATTGTCCCCCGGGGATGCCGAAGCCTACTATGTTCGCGGCTCCGTGCACCACAGCGAAGGCCGCCTGGGACCGGCCATGGCCGACTACGAGCAGGCCCTCACCCTGGAGCGCGGCCACCGCGAGGCCCTGGTGGCCAAAGCGGGCCTGCAGATTGACAAAAAAGACTGGGCCGCCGCCCAAGAGACGCTGGCCCGGCTGAAAGAAAGCTCCCCCCGGGAGCCCAGAGGGGCTTACCTCAGGGCCTTGCTGGCACAGCAACAGGGCCGCACCGATGAAGCCCGCGCGGCGCTGCAGGAAATCACCAGGCTCGTAGACCCTGTGCCGGTGAATTTCCTGCGCTTTCGTCCTCAGACGCTGATGCTCAATGGCCTGGCGCACCACGGCCTGGGACAGTGGGCCAAGGCACGGCAGTACCTGGAAGCGGTGCTGAAGATTCAACCTGGCAGTCCCGCCGTGCGGGTGGTGGCCGGGATTCACCTGAAGGAGCGCAACCCGGCTGCGGCCGTCCCGCTGCTGGAAGCCTATTTGCGCGCGCACCCGGACGACGGCATGGCGCTGACCTTGTTGGCGGCCGCCAACCTGGCCCAAGGCAAGTCGGCACGCGCCAGCCGCCTGCTGCAGGAGGCCTTGACCAAGGAAGATCGCCCGGAGTACCGCACCGCCCTGGGTCTGAGCTTCTTGCAAAGCGGTCAGCAGGCCGAAGCCATGAGCGAGCTTGAGAACGCCTGGCGCCGAGATCCCAAGCAATTGCAGGCGGGCATGGCGCTGGCCAACCTGTACTCCCGGCAAGGGCAGCACAAAGAGGCACTCAAGGTCAGCAAGGAGTTGGTCAAACGCCACCCCGAACATGCGCCTTTGCAGAGCCTGCTGGGCGATCTGCAAATGAAGGCCGGCCTCGCCGAGGAGGCGCGCAAGTCTTACGAAAGAGCCATGTCGCTGGCCCCCGACATGGCGGGCCCACAGTTGCAACTGGCCCGCCTGGACGTTCAGGCAGGCCAACTGGACGCGGCAGAGAAACGCCTCAATGACATGTTGCGCGAATCACCCCGGTTCAGCGACGCCATGGCCGAACTGGCCCGCATCCATGAGCGTCGCGGGCGCAACGATGAGGCCTTGCGGTGGCTGTTGCGTGCCCGCGAGACCAGCACCAAAGGTGATCTGCGCTGGAACCTGGCCCTGATGGAGTGGCACATGCGCCAGGGGCGCCTCAAAGACGCCCTGGAAGAGGGCAAGATTGCGCTGGCCAAGCAGCCCGAAAGCATCCCGGCGCTGCTGCTGCACGCCCGGATCCAGCTCGGCCTTGGCGACGCGCCTGGGGCGCGCGCAACGCTGGGCTCCGCCACCCGATTTGCAGAGTTCAACGCCAACACCCTCACCGAGGTGGCCCAGTTGCAATTCATGGCTGGCGACGTGGACGGTGCCGCCTACAGCCTGGAGAAGGCACTGAGCGACACCCCAGAGCACCTGGCAGCCCAATCCATGATGGTGCAAATCGAACTGCGCCGGGGCAATACCGCGCAGGCGGAGGCCAGAGCCCGACAAGTCATCAAACAGTACCCCAAGAACGCCGCCGGCCATGGCCTGCTGGGTGATGTGGCCCTGAGCCGCAACGACCTGCCCCAGGCGGTGGCGGCCTACCGCCAGGCGCACCAGGTCGAACCTTCCAGCGTGACCACCGTGGCCCTGACTGGATCGCTGGCGCGCATGGACGCCCGGCCGGAAGCCGTCAAAATTGCACAGCAGCGACTGAAGCAGGCCCCCAGAGACCTGGCCACCCGCATGACGCTGGGCCACCTGCACGCCCAGATGGGGCGCTACGCCGACGCTGCGGCCGTCTACCGAGAGGTGGTGAAACAACGCCCGCGGCACGTCGAAGCGCTCAACAGCCTGGCCAATGCCCTGCTCAAGCTCAATCATCCGGAAGCGTTGGCCACGGCCCGGGCGGCGCATGAACTGGCCCCGGAGAACCCGATGGTGATCGACACCTTGGGCTGGGTGTTCTTTAAGCAGGGAAAATTCGAGGAGGCACTCCCCCTTTTGCGGGATGCCCGACTGAGGGCCCCAGGCAACGCCGAGATTCGATACCACCTAGCCAGGGTGTTGACGGCGACTGGCAGAAAGAGCGAAGCTAAGCGTGAATTGCAAGAAGCGTTGCGACTTGCTACAAAATTCGAAGGTGCCGACGACGCGAGAGCACTGCTGCAATCGTTGCAGTGAGCCCGCCAGTTGGCGCCGGATTCTGGTCACGTGCTTGAAATTTCATCAAAACGACGCTTTTAAAGGGTCTGATTGCTTTGGTATCAAGCGCAACACCATGATTCAACTTGCTTTTTGAACATCATGAAAAAATCAGCCCTTCAATCTCTGCTGGCCTTTGGTGTCTTCGCTGCCACCTTCGTGTCGCCAGCCTTGGCCGCCACCGACTGGAGCGCCAACTTCGGAGGGTGCGCACAAGGCACGATCGCCAGCGCAGGCAACTGGAGCAGCTCGCTGAACGCATCGTGCCCCCTCGAACAGGGGGGTGTGGACGTGAAGGCTGGTGCCATCGCCTGGAGCAGCTCGGCCTCGCCGAGCAACGCCGCCGTGGTGTCGTACGGCACCAGCGGCCTGGGCGTGATCTCGTCGCTCGACTCTGGCGCTACCGGCTCGCACGCCATTGACAACATCGGCCTGATGGATTCACTGGTCCTGAAGTTCAGCGACAACGTGTCCATCAATTCCGTGAAGGTGGGCTGGAATGCCACCGACTCGGGCACCAGCAACAGCTCCGGCACCTACAACGACTCCGACCTGGCCGTGCTGGCCTGGGTGAGCGCCGACCCTGGCGACAATGCCAAGCCGCTGGACCTGACACCCTGGAGCGGCTGGCAGCTGGTGGCCAAGGTGCCCAACATCGGGTCACTGTCTGGCAATCAGGCCAGCTTCAGCAACGGCGGCATCACCTCCAGCTACTGGATGATCGCCGCGTACACATCGGGTGATTACTGTGCTGACGCCTTCAAGCTGCTGGCGGTGGCAGGCACCAAAAGCGACACCACCACGCCGCCTGGCAACCAGGTGCCCGAGCCTGCCTCGCTGGCCCTGCTGGGCGCGGTGGCCGTTGGTCTGGGTCTGAGCCGTCGGCGGCGTCAGGGCACCTGAGCCGACCGGCGCAGCAAAAAGCCCCGCATCGCGGGGCTTTTTTCATGGCCCCACCAACGGGGGCCAGGAGCGACTCAGCGCCATCAGTGGCCCTTGTCCGCAAAGGCCTTCAAGCCCGTGCGCACCTCGTCCTTGGCGGCTTCGATGCCATCCCAGCCCACGACCTTCACCCACTTGCCGGGCTCCAGATCCTTGTAGTGCTCGAAGAAGTGCTTGATCTGGCTCACCAGCAGTTCGGGCAGGTCTTCCATCGACTGGATGCCCTTGTACATGGCGCAGATCTTCTCGGTGGGAACAGCCACCAGCTTGGAGTCACCGCCGGCCTCGTCTTCCATTTTCAGGATGCCCAAAGGACGGCAGGGAATGACCACGCCGGGCTGCAGCGGGAACGGCGTGACCACCAGCACGTCCACGGGATCACCGTCGGCGGCGATCGTCTGGGGCACGTAGCCGTAATTGCAGGGATAGTGCATGGACGTGCCCATGAACCGATCCACGAAGACGGCACCGGTTTCGTGATCGATCTCGTACTTGATCGGATCAGCGTTGGCAGGAATTTCGATGATGACGTTGAAGACATCAGGCGCCTTGGCGCCAGCAGGTACGTTCAGCAGGCTCATGGAGGGGCTCAACAAGTTGTAGATCGGTTCAAGCCCTCAAGTGTAGGCCAGGCGACCCTGTGTTGGACACCACGCGCGCAGCTTGACACCCCGTTCGCGGAGGTGGCCAGCACGACAGAAACACTTTTTTGCTGCGCCGCACAAAAAACACTTGCAATCCGATTCAGGATCCATATACTAAGAGTCATGTTGCAACGCAGCATTCATGCAACAAGCCACTGATCATCAACCTTGACGGAGATCCACATGCTGACCGCTGAACAACTGATGGCCGCCCACAAAGCCAACATCGCCACCCTGTTTGACCTGAGCCAAAAGGCTTTTGAAGGCGTGGAAAAGCTGGTCGAACTGAACATGCAGGTTGCCAAGACCTCGATGGACGAAGCTGCCGAGCATGCCAAGGCCGTGATGGCTGCCAAAGATCCTCAAGAACTGATGGCGCTGCAGGCTTCCCTGCTGCAGCCCTCGGCTGAGAAGGCTGCCGCTTATGGCCGTCATCTGTACGACATCGCCTCGAGCACCGGCAGCGAAGTGAGCAAGCTGGCCGAGTCCCAAGTGGCAGATGCCCAGAAAAAGTTCATGTCGGTGGTGGACAACGCCGTCAAGAATGCCCCTGCCGGCACTGAAAACGCTGTGGTGCTGGTGAAGTCGGCTGTGGCCGCCGCCAACAACGCTTTCGACTCGGTTCAAAAAGCCGCCAAGCAAGCCGCCGACGTGGCTGAAGCCAACTTCCAGGCCATCACCAGCACGGCCGTGAAGGCTTCGCAAGCCGCCAAGCCTCGCAAGGCTGCTTGATCCTGCAGGGACACTGCGCTGCCCTTCGGCTTACACAACTTTGCATTGCAAGCCGACCGCCAGCCTGAACTGTCTGTCCCTGGAAGGATCACACGGATGCCGCCCTGGACAAGCGGCACTCCCTGAAAGGTTGTCTCCTCGGTACCCCATGAACCTTTCTAAGGTACCTTTCAAGCCCGGTGGTTCTGCCATCGGGCTTTTTTTATGATTGGCAGATGATTCCCTGGCTGGACGCAGACACCCCGTTTCCCGACACCCGCGAGGCCCTGGGCCCTGGGTCGGAGGCCCCTGGCCTGCTGGCGGTCGGTGGTGGGTTGAGCACGACGCGATTGCGTCAGGCCTACCGCCGGGGCATCTTTCCCTGGTTCAGCGAAGGACAGCCCGTGCTGTGGTGGAGTACCGCGCCCCGCATGGTGCTGCCAGTGGATGAATTCAGGGTGTCGCGCTCGCTGCGCAAGACCTTGCGCAAGTTCGTGCGCAGTCCGGGCCATGAAGTGAGGGTGGACCACGCCTTCGACCTGGTGCTCAATTTGTGCGCCGGCACACCGCGTGAAGGGCAATCGGGCACCTGGATCGTGCCGGAAATGCAAGCCGCCTACCGCGCCTGGCACCGCGAAGGCGATGTTCATTCTTTTGAAACCTGGGTGGATGGGCGCCTGGTGGGTGGGCTGTACGGCGTGTGTCAAGGCCGCATGTTTTACGGCGAGTCCATGTTCAGCCTGCAAGCAGACGCATCGAAGATTGCGCTGGCGGCCTTGGTCGGTTTCTGCAAGACCCAGGGAATTGCCCTGATCGATTGTCAGCAGCAAACACGTCATCTGGGGTCATTGGGCGCACGCCCCTGGCCCAGAGAACGCTTCGAAGCGCACCTCAGACAGGTGGTTGATCTGCCACCGCCCACAGAATGGTCCTATGATCTGTCGGACTGGATGAGCGAGGATGTTGCCACCGCCGTGGCCCCCTGAACTGCGACCTCATGAGCTGCCCGTGACCCACCTCAAAGACCTTCCGCTGGCGTCCCTGCAGTTCTACGCCACCGCACCCTACCCGTGCAGTTACCTTGAAGGCAAAACGGCACGTTCGCAGGTGGCCACGCCCAGCCACATCATCAATGCCGATGTGTACTCCGGCCTGGTCGCCAACGGCTTTCGCCGCAGCGGCATGTTCACCTACCGGCCATACTGTGACGGATGCCGTGCCTGTGTGCCCCTGCGCATCCCTGTAGACCGGTTCAAGGCCAACCGCAGTCAGCGCAGAGCATGGCGAGACCACCAGGACCTGGAGGCACGCGTGCTGCGCTTGTGCTTCACCCCCGAACACTACCAGCTGTACCTGCGCTATCAAGCTGGGCGCCATGCGGGTGGTGGCATGGACCATGACTCGGTGGATCAGTATTCCCAGTTCCTGCTGCAAAGCCGGGTGAATTCAAGGCTGGTGGAATTCAGAACACCACCGCAGGCCGGCGAAAGCGTGGGCGCCTTGAAGATGGTCTCGATCCTGGACATCCTCAATGACGGGCTGTCGGCGGTCTACACCTTCTATGAGCCCGAGGATGGCCGCAGTTACGGCACCTACAACATCCTGTGGCAGATCGAACAGGCACGCGCCCTGGGGCTGTCCAACCTGTACCTGGGCTACTGGATTGCCGACAGCCGCAAAATGGCCTACAAGTCGCAGTTCCATCCACATCAGTTGCTGGTCGGCGGACAGTGGCAGGATGCCGCTGGCCCGCTGTTTTCCAGCACGGCCGGCTGAGGGGCGGCGGACCACGCCTCAGCCAGCCTGAAAGAGGCTCATGGGCTGAGGATGACCGTGCCGCTGACGGTGACGCTCAGGGTGCCCTTGCCCGGCTCCACGGGCAGTGGTGCATCGGCCGCCTCCATGGCCTTGGCCCGCATCGCCATCATGGGCGCACGATACTGCACACCAGGATCGGTGGACGACACCGAAATCTCGCCAAGGCTGTAGCCCTTGAAACCAAAGGCCTGAGCCATCTCTTGTGCCCGACTTTTGAACTGCCGGATGGCTTCTTGTGTGAGCGCAGACTCCTGGCGCTCGCGCAGGGCCCTGGACAGGCCGTACTGCACCTGCCCCACCTGCAGCGTGCCCAGACGGCCCACTGTCTGGGCGATGCGGGCACCGTCCGTGCCCTCCAGCACCAGCTGGGCGCTGCCCTGCCAGCCGGCAATGCGCCCTTGGTTGCTGTAGCGGGGCTGCACCGAGAAACCACTGGTTCGCACCTCCATGCCCTCGTGTCCTTTTGCCGCCTTGCGGGCCTCGGCCAGGGCGGTGTCCAGCGCCTGCCGCACGGCCTGCTGAACCTCGTTGGCCTGGGTGCCGTCGCGCTGCACATGCATGGTCACGCTCATCCAGTCTTGCGTGAGTTCTTCAGAGGCCGAGGCGCTGAAACTGATGGTGTTGGCGCGCACGGACGCCTCCTGAGCCGACGCCCCTGCCCACGGCAGCGACAAGGCGGACCAGACACAGCCGAGCCACAAGACTTGACGCGCACGTTGGCTGAAATGAACTTGATGCATGGGTTCCCCACAACATTGAGATGAAGTCTTAACGCTCGAACGGCTGCAACGGTGGACCGCGCGCACCACGCGCAGGTGTACAGACTTGACGCAGCTTCGATCCAGCCGCAATATTTGTAACAAGCGGTCAGGCAAGCCCGAAATCACGCCCAAAACCTGCGCACAATCCGCGCTTGTTACAAATGCCGAGGAAGATCCATGACCTCCGTTTCCAGCAACCCGCGGCCCGATCGGGTCCTCGTCGTCGATGACGATGCGCGCATCAGAGACCTGCTGCGCCGCTACCTGAGCCAGGAGGGCTTTGACGTGCTGCTGGCAGAAGATGCCAAGGCACTGAACCGCCTGCTCACGCGTGAAACGGTCGACCTCATCGTGCTGGACCTCATGCTGCCCGGCGAAGATGGTTTGTCCATTTGCCGACGCCTGCGCGCCGCCAATGACATCACCCCCATCATCATGCTCACGGCCAAGGTGGAGGATGTGGACCGCATCGTCGGTCTGGAGGTCGGCGCCGATGATTACCTGCCCAAGCCCTTCAATCCACGAGAACTGCTGGCGCGCATCCATGCGGTCTTGCGTCGCCGCCCCGCCCCTGAGGCGCCTGGCGCACCAGCCAAAGAAGCGCAAACGGTGGCCTTCGGGCCATTCGAGTTCGATCTGGCGCTGCGCCGTCTCAGCAAGGAAGGCGAGCCCATTGCACTGACAACGGGTGAGTTCTCCATGCTCAAGGCCCTGGTGCGACACCCGCGTCAGCCCTTGAGCCGCGACAAACTCGCCCAACTGGCGCGCGGGCGCGAGTTCGAGCCCTTTGACCGCAGCCTGGACGTTCAGATTTCGCGGCTGCGCAAGATGATCGAGCCCGATCCTGCACAACCTCGCTACATTCAAACCGTCTGGGGCGTGGGTTATGTGTTTGTGCCGGATGGCGGGGCCTGATCAATGCCGCGCAAGCGCTTCGCGCTGAGTCTGTTCTGGCGAACCTTCATCCTGCTGGGTCTGCTGCTGATCGCCGGCATCGTGGCCTGGGTGCAAACGTTTCGGGCCCTGGAGTTCGAACCCCGCTCGGTCCAGGCGGCCCAGCAGATTGCCAGCCTGGTCAACCTCACGCGGGCGGGTTTGCGCTATGCCGACAGCATCAACCGGGTGACCCTGATCAAGACCCTGTCAGATCAGGAATCGTTGGTGCTCAAGCCACGCGAACCCACAGACCAGTGGGAGGCGTTCGAAGTCAGCCGATTCAGCCGAGCGATTGGCGAAGAGTTGCGCTCTCGACTGGGGCCCAACACCGTGGTGGCCGGCAGCGTCAATGGCGTGCCGGGCTTGTGGGTGGGCTTTCAGATCGAACGGGACGCCTACTGGCTGCAAGCCGACACGCGGCGCATCGAGCCCATGACCGGGCGCACCTGGTTTGTGTGGGTGGGCATTGCCATGGTGGCCACGCTGCTGGGCTCGGCCGTGATCGCCCGCCTCATCAACCAGCCCTTGAAAGAACTCTCGTTCGCGGCCAGCCGCATACGAGAGGGTGAATACGACTCTGTGCTGGATGAGTCCATGATCACGCGCGAGATTCGTGAGGTGAACCAGGGCTTCAACCGCATGGCGCGCGAGCTGGCCAAGGTGGAAGAAGACCGTGCCGTGATGCTGGCAGGCATCTCGCATGACCTGCGCACCCCGCTGGCCCGCATGCGCCTGGAGGCCGAGATGAGCGTGGTGGATGAAGAGGCCAAGCGCAACATGGCCGCCGACATCGACCAGCTCGACGCCATCATCGACAAGTTCATGGACTACGCCCGGCCAGGCGAGGTCGAGCTGGTGCCTGTGCACCTGTCATCGGTGGTGGACAAGGCCATCAGCCAGTTCCGTGACACCAAGCGCATCCGCATCACGGCCAAACTGCCCATCGACACACGGGTGATGGCCGATGAAACCGAACTCAGCCGTGTGCTGACCAACTTGTTTGAGAACGCTCGCCGTTATGGGCGCAACACCTACACCGGCGTGACCAACGTCGAGGTGAACTACACGCGCTCAGGCTCGTGGGTGGTGCTCAGCGTGCGCGACCATGGGCCTGGCGTGGCGGTTGAAAAGCTGGCCCAGTTGACCACCCCCTTCTTCCGGGGAGACGCTGCGCGCACGGCCGCCACTGGCGCAGGCCTGGGCCTGGCCATTGTGGAAAAGGCGTTGCAACGCATGGGTGGCGGCTTTGAGCTGGCCAACGCCCAGGGGGGCGGCCTGGTGGCCCACATCAAACTCAAGCGCGCCGCCTGATCGATCGGCGCAAGGGCCTCAGGCTGCCGCCAGCAAACAGACTGCGCGCGCCTCGATGGAGCGGCCTTCGCCCACGGGGCCCATTTTTTCTGCCGTCTTGGCCTTGACGTTGACATGCGCCGTGGGGACGCCCAAGGCCTCGGCAATGTGAGTGCACATGGCGGGAATGTGGGGCGCCATTTTCGGGGCCTGGGCCACGATGGTGGCGTCGACATTGACCACCGTCCACCCTGAGGCCCTGACCCTGGTTGCGGCCTCGCGCAGCAACACCACCGAGTCGGCCCCTTTGAAAGCCGGGTCGGTGTCAGGGAAGTGCCGACCGATGTCGCCCAAACCTGCAGCGCCCAGCACCGCATCCGTAATGGCGTGCAAGAGCGCGTCGGCATCAGAGTGCCCCAGCAGACCATGGGTATGAGGGATGGTGACACCACCCAGTATCAGCGGACGACCGATGACCAGGGCATGGGTATCCCAGCCCTCCCCGATGCGGAAAGGAAAGCCGTTCATGGGGCAACATTTTGACACGCCAAACTGGCGCACACCCGCGCGGGCTGCCCCGCTCAGGCCTCACCCCTTCACGGCCGTGTCAGCTCGTCGACGATGCGCAGGCAAGTGGCGTCCAGCGCCTGCAGGTGGGCGACGATCTCGTCTCGCGAGGCTTCGGCGCGCTCCCACATCACCGGCATGTAAATGCGGTCATCCAGTTCGACGATCATCTGGAGATGATCCAGGTTGGCAACGGCGGGCACCAGTTCGATCAGGCGAATGCGTGCATCTGGCGGCATCGCGCTGTTGGCGTTGCCGACATTGGTGGCATGGCAACTCTGCGGCATGGCGTTGCGCGCGCGCACGTTGCGCAGGATGCGGGTGAGCATCGTGCGCCCCAGGTAGGGCACGGCCTCGTAGAACAGATAAAGCCAGAAAGATTCACGCTGCTCGAACCTGCGCACGAACTCGTCTTGTTGCGCCTTGATGGAGGCAGCACGCTCGTGCAAGGTCTTGCGCCCTGATTCGATGATCAGGAAGGTGGCCACATGGTTGCCCCACAAGGGCCGGCTGGCCACGTCCGGCGCATGAAAACGCCTCAGGTCGATGGACGTGCGAATGACTGCGGCGGCGGCTGGATCGTGTGGCGCCTTGGCCAGGAAGGTTTCAGTCAGCACCAGCGTGATGAAGACATTCACGGACACCCCCAGGCTGCGGGCCGCCTGCCTCAGTGTGCTGGCAGGGACGGGCAACACGTAGTGCTTGACGCAATGGTAGGACGGCACGGTGCGCCAAGGGGTACCGACGCGTTGAATGTGCAGGGGCGCGAGCCGCTTGGCCAGCGCGACGGCGTGCCGGCGAGATCGCCACATCTGACGTGGCCACTGCCACCAATGAAGGGGCCGCACCGCATCAAGCAACGACGGTGCGTCCAGCGGTTGCTGGCTCATGGGGGGCCCGCCATTGAGGCGGTGCATGATCTCCGTGACCAGCCGCTGCATGGTGCGCCCATCGGCCAGCAGATGGTGAACCGACATGAACAACACAGGGGTGTGCGCATGGGGTATGTACCGAAAGCGGCACAGCAGACCACGCTCCATGGGCAGCACCTCGTTGACCAGCCTGTTTTGCTCGTCTTCGAGGGCCTCCCGGTCCCCGGCGTCAAGGTGCGCCTCCACACGCCAGGCCATGTCAAAGAGTTGATCAAGGATGTCGTCGTCTGGCAGCACGCGCAATCGGTGCAGGTGCCATCCGGGCTCGACAACAGCCCGCAGGCGGGGGAACGCAGACAGCAGCTCTCGCACCACCGCCCTGACCGTGTCGGCGGGTACCGGCGCGTCCAGCCGCATGAGGTAAGGCAGCATGGTGCTGCCCATCAGACCTTCAACCGACAGGTAGCCGTGTTCCGAATAGTTCAGCGCGATGACGCTGCCACCATGATCTCTTTGCATGACAAAGAACTCTACAGATTAAACATTCCAGATCATACGCACGACAAACTGATTCATGACACGGGCAGATCGAGCACGCGCCCCTGAAGGCACAAATGCGGTGCAACACAGCATGCGCGCACCATAAACGTGCAAACAATCCGTGGGCAAAGCGCGGCTGAGTGCCCCAATTCAGGCACATTTATTGCATTCATTTGGTGCGTGATCACCACCATGATGCGTTCTCGCATTGACGTGGTGCTTGTACTGTTCTTTCACGCATTCGAATCATGGAACAACTCAAACAAAGCGCCGATGCGCTTTTCATTCTGCTGGGCGCCGTGATGGTGCTGGCCATGCACGCAGGTTTTGCCTTCCTTGAACTGGGCACCGTGCGACACAAGAACCAGGTCAACGCCCTGGTCAAGATCCTGGTGGATTTCTGCGTTTCCACCCTGGTGTATTTTTTCGTGGGCTACACGGTGGCCTACGGCGTTGACTTCTTCGTTGATGCAGGCACCCTGGCCCAAGGCAATGGCTACGGCCTGGTGAAGTTCTTCTTTTTGCTGACGTTTGCGGCAGCCATCCCGGCCATCGTTTCTGGCGGCATTGCCGAACGCGCACGATTCGGCCCTCAACTGATGGCCACGGCCCTCATCGTGGGTATTTTTTATCCATTGTGCGAAGGCGCCATCTGGAACAACAAGTTCGGAGTGGCCGACTGGCTGCAATCGCTGGATGGCACCCCCATGCACGACTTCGCGGGCTCGGTGGTGGTCCATGCGTTCGGCGGCTGGATCGCTCTGCCTGCGGTGCTCATTCTGGGCGCCCGGCGCAACCGCTACCGCAAGGATGGCGCCATGTCGGCCCACCCACCGTCCAGCATCCCCTTCCTGGCCCTGGGCTCGTGGGTGCTGGCCGTGGGCTGGTTTGGCTTCAACGTGATGAGCGCACAGACCATCGACAAGATCTCCGGCCTGGTCGCCGTGAACTCGTTGATGGCGATGGTGGGTGGCACGCTGGTGGCGGTGATGATGGGTCGCAACGACCCGGGCTTTGCCTACAACGGTCCGCTGGCTGGCCTGGTGGCCGTCTGCGCGGGATCGGACATCATGCATCCCGCCGGCGCGCTGGTGGTGGGCGGCGTGGCGGGCGCCATCTTCGTGTGGCTGTTCACCCTGGTTCAAAACAAGTGGAAGATCGACGATGTGCTGGGTGTCTGGCCACTGCACGGTCTGTGCGGAGCCTGGGGCGGCATCGCTGCGGGCATCTTCGGGCAGACGGCGCTGGGTGGCATGGGCGGCGTGAGTTTGTTGACACAGACGGCCGGCACGGTGGGCGTAGTGTTGTTTGCCCTGGTGACGGGGGCGGTCGTCTATGGCCTGCTGAGCAAGGTCTGGGGGCTGCGCCTGACGCATGAGGAGGAATACGATGGCGCCGACCTGTCCATCCACCGCATCAAGGCCACCCCCGAGCACGACGCCAACTGGTGAGCCCCAGGTTGCAGAAAATGGCCATTTTGGCTAAAATGGCCAAACCATAGCTGAAGGCAGACCACGATGACCGCCCTGCACCTGCGTAACCCCCTGGGAAATGACGTTGATGTGCCCGAGTTCTCGGCCACCGAAGCCAAAAACAGTTTTGGCCGGGTGCTGGACACCGCCTTCAGTCAGGGCATGGTGGCCATCACCAAGCGCGATCGCCCCACCGCTGTGGTGTTGTCGCTGGACGCTTACCAGGCCCTTCTGGATGCCCGAGATCAGGCCTTGGGCAGCCTGAGCCACGAGTTTGATGCCTTGTTGCAGCACATGCAGAGTCCGGCATCCCGTCAGGGCATGATGGATGCGTTTGATGCCTCGCCCGATGCGTTGGGACAGGCGGCCTTGAATGCATCCTGAGCGTCGCAGCCCATCGACAGCACATTGACGATGTCCCCACGCCGCTGGCTGGGGCTGACCCCAAGCAAACCAAGGCGCACAGCAGGTGCGCCTTGTCGCTGATGAACTCAAAACACCCAGAGAGACCCCCTGTGGACACCCCGCACTGCCCCCGCCTGTTCGTGCTGGCGGGCACCAATGGCGCCGGCAAAAGCAGCATCGGAGGCGTCATGATCCGCGCCAGTGGCGCCCATTACTTCAACCCCGATGAGGCGGCCGCCCGCATCCGCGCGGCGCAGCCCCACCTGAGCAGCACACAGGCCAACAGTGCAGCCTGGCACGAAGGCAAACGTCTGCTGCAGCATGCGATTGCGCAGCGACTGGACTACAACTTCGAAACCACCCTGGGTGGGCAAAGCTTTGTCAGGCTGCTCAAGCAGGCGGCCGATGCGGGCTTTGAAGTGCGCATCTGGTACGTGGGGCTGTCCAGTCCTGAGCAGCACCTGGCGCGGGTCAAAGCGCGGGTGCGCAAGGGGGGACACGACATCCCTGAGACCGACATCCGGCGCCGATTCGACCAAAGCCGCCTGCAACTGATCAGCTTGCTGCCACACCTGAGGGAGCTGCGGGTCTATGACAACAGCGTCGAGGCCGACCCACAGCAGGGTCTGGCCCCCCGTCCGACACTGGTGCTGCATTGGCAAGCCGGGCGGGTGTTGGCGCCGGCCGACGCCGCCTCGCTGGCAACCACCCCAGACTGGGCCAAGCCCATCGTGATGGCGGCGCTCAAGCGCGTGTCGACAACAGGCGCTCGGCCAAAGCGAAATCGCCCGGCCACGTGAGCTTGATGTTTTCGAAGTCGCCGGTCACCAGGCGCGGCGTGTGGCCCAACATCTCGATGGCGCTGGCCTCATCGGTCACGGCCGCCGCCGTGGCGGGGTCGGACAAGGCCGCCGCCAGCGCGGGCTGAAGCAGGCCCAGGCGGAACATTTGTGGCGTCTGGGCGGCCCACTTGGCCGTGCGGTCCACCGTTTGCTGGGCGCGGGGCTCGCCCTGGGGGCCCGGGGCTGCGGCCTTCAGGGTGTCTGCCAGCGGCAGGGCCAGCAGCCCACCCACCTCATCGTCATCACAGGCCGCGATCAAACGATCAACCCACTCCGGGCGCAACAGGCAACGAGCCGCGTCGTGCACCAGCACCCAATCATGTGGATGGGCGCCGCGCGCCAGCAGTTCGTTCAGGCCGTTGGCCACACTCTCGGCCCGGCTGGCGCCACCCACGCGCGCCACCCAGGCCCGATCGCCCGTGAAGCCAGGGGCGTGCTGCTCGAAGGCCGCATCACCCGGCGACAACACCACCAGGGTGGCCGCCAGACGCGGCACGGCCTGCAAGGCTGCCAGGGTGTGCGCCACCACCGCCCGCCCAGCCACCGGGTGGTATTGCTTCGGCCCACCCACACCGGCACGCTCGCCCACGCCGGCACAGGGCACCAGGGCAAAACAACGGGGCTGAAACGTGGGTGACTCGACGGTGTATGACATGGCGTCATTCTCGCCCACCTACAATCAAGGCCACGTCGAACCGATTCGCCCGGCCACCCCTGTGCCCGGGCGCTTTGTCTTTTGTGAACGCCATGCTGCCCGCCCTGCCCCTGCCCTCGATCGCTCACGGCAAACGCCACACCGTGCCCCGCCCGACCGGCTCGGCCGACGCCCTGCTGCTGGCGCAGTTTGCGCTGGCTCGCAAAGCACAAGGCCAATTGACCGCACTGATGACGGCCGATCCAGCCGACGCCGTGCGGCTGCTGGACGAAATGGTCTTTTTTGCGCCCGGTCTGCGCTGCGCGGTGTTTCCAGATTGGGAAACGCTGCCCTACGACACGTTTTCGCCGCACCAGGACCTGATTTCGGAACGTCTGGCCACGCTGTGGCGCATGCAGCAGGGCGTGAAGGGCGAAGGCGACACGGGCGTCGATGTGGTGCTGCTGCCCGCCACCACCGCCCTGACCCGGCTGGCGCCACCGTCCTTCCTGGCGGCCTACACCTTCCATTTCAAGCAAAAGCAGAAGCTGGACGAGGCCGCGCTCAAATCCCAGCTCACGCTGGCGGGCTACAACCACGTCAGCCAGGTGGTGTCGCCGGGCGAATACGCCGTGCGCGGTGGGCTGATCGACCTCTTCCCCATGGGCTCGCCCGTGCCCTACCGGGTGGACCTGTTTGGTGACGAGGTGGATTCCATCCGCACCTTCGACCCCGACAGCCAGCGCAGCCTCTACCCCGTGCCCGAGGTGCGGCTGCTACCGGGCCGAGAGTTCCCGATGGACGAGACGGCGCGCGGTGCCTTCCGCGACCGCTGGCGCGAACGCATCGAGGGCGATCCGACCAAATCACGCATCTACAAAGACATCGGCAGTGGCGTGGCCACAGCGGGCATCGAGTACTACCTGCCGCTGTTCTTTGACGAGACGGCCACCTTCTTCACCCACCTGGGCGATCCGTCTCAAGGCGGCGCGGCCGTGGTGCTGCACGGCGACATCGACGAAGCGCTGCGCCGCTTCTGGACCGAAACGCGCGAGAGGCATCGCTTCCTGCAGCACGACCCCGAACGGCCCATCCTGCCACCCGAGGCCTTGTTCCTGAAGCCTGAAGACTTCTTCACCCTGGCCAACGCCCATGCGCAACTGGTGGTGCGCGGCAGCGAGCCGGTGGACTGGGCCCGCCCCCTGCCGGCGCTGAGCGTGGAGCGTGGCGGGCAAGACCCGCTGCGCAAGCTGGAGCAGCACATCGCCCAGACGCCCGCACGCGTGCTGGTGGTGGCCGAAAGCCCTGGCCGACGCGAAAGCCTGATGGAGTTGCTGCGCGACCACCGCATCGACCTGCCCAGCCTGGATGGCCTTCAGGCCTTCGTGGAGAGTGATCACCGCCATGCCATCACCGTGGCGCCTTTGGCGGCCGGCTTTATCTGGCACGACCCGGCCCAGCCCGAGCGTAGCCTGCACCTGGTGACGGAGACCGAGCTGTTCGACGCCGCCCCCGCCACGCGCCGACGCCGCAAGAACGACCAGGCCACCGACATCGACACCCTGGTCAAGGACCTGTCGGAACTCAACGTGGGCGACCCGGTGGTGCACAGCAACCACGGCATCGGGCGCTACCAGGGACTGATCAACCTGGACCTGGGCGAAGGGCCATCAGAGTTCTTGCACCTGGAGTACGCCGACAAGGCCGTGCTGTATGTGCCCGTGTCGCAACTGCACCTGATCAGCCGCTACACGGGGGTGAGCGCCGACGAGGCCCCGCTGCACAAGCTGGGCTCGCCGCAGTGGGACAAGGCCAAGCGCAAGGCCGCCGAGCAGGTGCGCGACACCGCAGCCGAGCTGCTCAACCTCTATGCCCGCCGCGCAGCCCGCGAAGGCCACGCCTTCCGCTTCAACGCGCAGGACTACGAGGCCTTTGCCACCAGCTTCGGCTTTGAAGAAACGCCCGACCAACGCGCCGCCATCCACGCTGTGGTGCAAGACATGATCAGCCCCCGCCCCATGGACCGCCTGGTGTGCGGCGATGTGGGCTTTGGCAAGACCGAAGTGGCCCTGCGCGCCATGTTCGTGGCCGTGACCAGCGGCAAGCAAGTGGCCCTGCTGGCGCCCACCACCCTGCTGGCCGAACAGCATTACAACAACATCTCGGATCGTTTTGCCCAATGGCCGGTGAAGGTGGCCGAGATGTCGCGCTTCAGATCGGCCAAGGAAATCAAGCAGGCGATGCAAGGCATCGAAGACGGCACCATCGACATCGTGGTGGGCACCCACAAGCTCTTGAGCGACACCGTGAAGTTCAAGCGCCTGGGCCTGCTCATCATCGACGAAGAACACCGTTTCGGCGTGCGCCACAAAGAGGCCATCAAGGCCATGCGCGCCGACATCGACGTGCTCACGCTCACGGCCACACCCATCCCTCGCACCCTGGGCATGGCGATGGAGGGCCTGCGTGATTTGAGCGTGATCGCCACCGCACCCCAGCGCCGCCTGGCCATCAAGACCTTTGTGCGCAGCGAAAACTCCAGCGTCATCCGCGAGGCCGTGCTGCGTGAGCTCAAACGCGGTGGCCAGGTCTACTTCCTGCACAACGAGGTGGACACGATCGAGAACCGGCGCGACAAACTGCAGGAACTCATCCCGGAGGCCCGCATCGGCGTGGCCCACGGCCAGATGCCCGAGCGTGAGCTGGAGCGCGTCATGCGCGACTTTGTGGCCCAGCGCCACAACGTGCTGTTGTGCTCCACCATCATCGAAACCGGCATCGACGTGCCCAGCGCCAACACCATCGTGATGAGCCGCGCCGACAAGTTTGGCCTGGCGCAGCTGCACCAGCTGCGTGGCCGCGTGGGGCGCTCGCACCACCAGGCTTACGCCTACCTGCTGGTGCCCGATGTGGAAGGCCTGACCAAGCAGGCCGCGCAGCGCCTGGACGCCATCCAGAGCATGGAAGAGCTGGGCAGCGGCTTCTACCTGGCCATGCACGACCTGGAGATCCGAGGCGCCGGCGAGGTGCTGGGCGACAACCAGAGCGGCAACATGATGGAGGTGGGCTTCCAGCTGTACAACGAGATGCTGGGCGAGGCCGTGCGCGCCCTCAAGTCAGGCAAAGAGCCGGATCTGCTCTCGCCCTCAGGCTTGTTTGGCAGCAACACCGACATCAACCTGCACGCCCCCGCCTTGCTGCCCGATGCGTATTGCGGCGATGTGCATGTGCGCCTGAGCCTGTACAAGCGCCTGGCCACGGCCGACTCGGTCGACAAGATCGAGACCATGCTGGAAGAGATCGTGGACCGCTTTGGCAAGCTGCCGGCCCAGGCGCAAACCCTGTTCGACACCCACAAGCTGCGTGTGCTGTGCAAGCCCTATGGCGTGATCAAGATCGACGCGGCCCCCGGCGTGATCAACGTGACCTTCCGTCCCAACCCGCCGGTGGACCCGATGCGCATCATCGAGCTGGTGCAAAAGAACCGCCACATCAAGCTGGCCGGCAACGAGAAGCTGCGCATCGAAAAAGAGTTGAAAGACCCGAAGGACCGCGCGCAGTACGTGCGCGAGCTGATGCGGCAGCTGGGGCAACCGCTGGCGTCCTGAACTCAATCAGACAGGCGTTCCAGGTCTTCCAGGGCCATGAGCAGGCTGACGCGATCGGTCTCGGCCACCTGCTGCCAGGGCCGGCCGCTCAGCGCGCCCTCCAGGGCCCACAGCAGGTTGAGTGACGCCCTTGAACCGCACACGCGACGTGTGGCCAGGTAGGCGCGCACCGCCCCCAGCTCACGCAGTTGCGCCTCGGTGTGGATGCCGGCCTGTGCCAGCATGGCGCCACTGGCAGCCCCCAGATTGCGCAGGCCAGCAACGCCCGCCGAGGGCGCCACCGTTGCCGGTGAGCTGGCCTTGCGCCCCGGGCGGCGAGCGCCTTGCGCCCGCAGCGCCGCCTCATACCCACGCTGAGCCCACACGGCCATGGCATCGAGGTCTTCATATGCTTCGGCAGGGGCCTCGTGGTAGCGCAACTGCCCCGTCTTGCCCGCCTTGGTGACGTAGCTGAAGGCTTTCAGCCCGTGCTGGTCAAAGGCAGCCTGGTTCTGATCATCCACCTTGAAGTACAGGCGCTCGTCCAGCACCAGGGCAAACATCAAGCCCTCGCGGTACAGCCCGTGCCCACCAAACATGGCGCGCGAGCGCACCGGGCCGAACCGTTTCATCAGATCGACCAGGTGCTGAACAAAGGCCGCCCGGGCGGCGGCGGTGCTGGCGGTGCTCATGCGCCCATTGTGGCGCCGATGGATGAAACAGCGATAATCGCGGCTTCGCCAACACGACGCGCGCCATGTCTTCCGAATTCGCCCCTGGTCTGATCATTCAGCACTTCACGCCACCGCTGCGCCTGGCTGACTTCAAGGCCATCGCCTTCGACATGGACTCCACGCTCATCAACATCGAGTGCATCGACGAGATCGCCGATGCCGTGGGCAAAAAGGCCGAGGTGGCAGCCATCACCGAAGCCGCGATGCGCGGTGAAATCACCGACTTCAAGGACAGCCTGCGCCGCCGCGTCGCCCTGTTGAAGGGCGTGCCCGCCGAAGCGCTGCAAACGGTGTACGACCAGCGCTTGAAGATCAACCCTGGCGCTCCTGAGCTGATCAACGCCGCCAAAGCCGCCGGCTTGCAAACCCTGCTGGTCTCGGGCGGTTTCACGTTTTTTGCCGACCGTGTGCGTGAGCGCCTGGGCATGCACGAGGCCCACGCCAACACGCTGGAGATCGACGGCGGCCTGCTGACCGGCCAGGTGCTGGGCGACATCGTGGATGGCGCCGCCAAGCAGCAACACCTGCTGGCCCTGTGCCAACGGCTGGGATGCGCCCCCCGCCAATCGATCGCCGTGGGCGACGGCGCCAACGACCTGCCGATGATGGGGGTCTCGGGACTGAGCGTGGCCTACCACGCCAAGCCCAAGGTGCGAGAACAGGCGATGGTTTCGATCCAGGCCGGTGGCCTGGACCGCGTGCTCGAACTGTTCAGCTGAATCAGATCAGGGGCTTGGACGCGATCACGATGCCGTCTTCGTCGGCATAGAGCCAATCGCCCGGGCGCACCCACACACCCTGGATCTGCACGGCCACGTCGCTCTGGCCTTCGTTGCGCTTCTCGGTGGGCAGGGGCATCAGCCCCAGGGCGCGGATGCCCACGTCGCACGCCGCCAGTTCGGCCGAATCGCGCACGCAACCATCCACCACCACACCGGCCCAGCCGTTCTTGGCTGCGGCCTTGCCCAGGTTACCCCCCACCAGCGCACGGCGCAGCGAGGCGCCGCCGTCCACCACCAGGACGCGGCCCTGGCCAGGCGAGTCCACCGCGGCCTTGACCAGGGTGTTGTCTTCGAAACACTTCACCGTGGCCACCGGGCCCGCAAACTTCAGGCGCTGCCCGTAGTCCTTGAATACAGGAGGCAGCACGCGGAAGTCGCCATCGGTGTCGTTCTTGTGTGCATCGCACAGGTCGCAAGTGGCAAAACTCAGGCTCATGGTTGTCGTCGGTTGATCACACAATGACCACCGCCCCTGGGGAGGCGAGGCCCTCAATGGTCAGGATTATCGCGCTCGCACCCCTCAGTTGCGCGAGAAGCCGCTCGCGTGAACGCCATGGGTCACAATGCCATGGCCTGATGCCCCCTCAAGTGAGTGGCCTCTAGGCACTATTGCCGATGTTCACCGCCCTCCAAGCGGTCCAGAGTTTGAATTCATGGCCTCCACAGAAGCAAACGTCACCCGCCCCACCCCTGCCCGAAAGCCCGCTCGCTGGCCCCGCATCACTGGCTCACGCTTCTGGATGCTCCTGCTGTTTGTGTTGCTGCTCTTTGTGGTGCGGGTGGTGGTCGTCGAAGGCTATGGGATCACCCTGTTCATGGACGAGGCCCAGTACTGGGACTGGTCACGCCACCTGGATTGGGGCTTTCACGACAAACCCCCACTGATCGTCGCCTTGGTGGCGCTGAGCACCGCGCTGTTCGGTTCTGGCGAGTTGGGGGTCAAGGCCCTGGCCATGGCCTTGTACCCCATCACGGCGCTGTGCCTGGTGGGCTTTGCCCGGGCGCTTTGGCCCACCAGCAGCGGCGTGCGCACCGGCATCGTGGCGGCCGCCGTCTTCATCTCGCTGCCCGCCATCGGGTTGCTGGGCCTGCTGGCCAGCACCGATGCGCCCTTGCTGCTGTGCTGGACGCTGGCAGCATGGGCCTTGTGGCGCGCGCAGGTCACCGATCGGCTGAAGTACTGGGGCGCACTGGGCGTGGTGCTGGGGCTGGGCATGTTGAGCAAGTACAGCATGGCGGCTTTCGCGGTGACCATGGTGTGGGCGTTGTGGGGCATTCACGGCCCCCGCAAAGGCCTGCTCCGCCCCGGTCCTTGGCTGGCCCTGGCGCTCGCGGCACTGATCATGGCCCCGCACGTGTGGTGGAACATGCAGCACGGCTACCCCACCCTTCAATACACCGCGCAGGCGGCCACGCAAGCCGGGCAAGGCGGGGGTTTCCGAGGCGGCTTGACCTACCTGGTCAGCCTCATGCTGATGTTCGGCCCGCTGACACTGCTGGCTGCGGTCTGGCTGTGGCGCAAGCCGGTTCCGGCCATGCCGGCACGCACCGCAGACGGCAACAGCCAGCCTGCCACCAGCGCCGGCTCCAGCCGATGGGCAAGCAGCACGCACCTGTCGTCTCGCCTGGAGGGCGCTTCGGCGTTGCCCTCCACCCTGATCACCCAGCCTGGTTCGGCCGGCACCGTGAAACGCTCGGTTGCCAAGGGCTCGGCGTATTACATGGCCGCCGTCAGCAGCTACCGCTATCTGTGGGCGGCCAGCCTTCCGCTGCTGCTGGTGGCCATCGCTCAGGCCTTTTTCGCCCAGGCCTTCATCCACTGGGCGGCACCGTCTCTGGTGGGATTGACGCTGCTGGTGGCCTCGCGCCTGAGCCAGCCGATGGTGCCCCTGGCCGCGCCCAGACCGAACGGTTGGCTCATCATCGTGATCGTGCTGAACCTGGCGCTCACCGCCGGCATGCTGCACCTGCGCGACATGAGCAGCACCACCCTGTCAGAGCGACTGGACGTGCTCTCTCGCCTCAGAGGCTGGGACACCGCCTTCCAGCAGCTCGAGCCCGCCCTCACCGACCCGGTGGTGCAAGGCCTGCCGCTGTTGTCCAGCGACCCCGAACTGATCGCGCAAAGCCAGTACCACCTGCGGCACCTCAAGGCGCGCACCTTTTACTGGAACCCCGAACAACTGAAGAACCACCACTACGCCGCCGAACAAAGCCTGCCCAACCGGGTGGGGGCGGATGTGGTTCTGCTGTCGCAGAACGCCTCCGACGAGGACATCACCGGCCGATTTGCGTGGGTGCGGCCGCTCAAAGAAGTGAGCGTGCCCACCGGTCCCGGCACGGAGGTGCGCATGCGCCTGGTGCTGTTGCGGGGCTTCCTGGGCTACGATGACGCCACCTACCGCCGCCAAAGCGGTGGTCAGGCCCCATCGATGGAGACCCCGGTCAATGATTGACCGCCCAGGAAACCGACACCCTCGCCCCACCGAAGCCCCTCCTGAAGCCCGCCCCCTGGAATACACCCTGGGGGCGGCGTTGTTCTTTTTGCTGGCCATCTACGCCAAGTTCCCCTTGCTCGACGTGTGGATCAGCGCCCGGTACTTTCAACCGGGTCAGGGGTTCGTGCTGGCCTCATCCCCCGTGTTGGGCGCCTTGCACACATGGACACCACGGGTCGGCCTGGCACTCGTGGCCTTGCTGCTGGCCTGGTTGGCGATCAGCCCGCTGCTGGCCTGGCTGCTGCGACAACGCGCGGCGCGCCTCATGGGCTTTGGCCGCCGCACGGCCGTGCTGGCACTCTTGCTGGCGCTGGTGGGCCCCGGCCTGTTGGGTGAGGGCCTGGCCAAACAAACCATGGGGCGTCCGCGCCCGGTGCAAACCGAGCTCTTTGGCGGCACGCAGCCTTTTCAGGGGCCTTTCCAGATCGGCGACAATCCGGCAGAGCACCGCAGTTTTTTCAGCACCACGGCCGCGGCCGGATTTGCCCTGATGGGCTTGGGCCTGGCCTGCGGACCTGTCTGGCGCCGCCGATGGTGGATCATCGGTCTGGTGACGGGCAGCGTCCTGGGCATGGCCCGCGTGATGCAAGGCGCCCACTTCTTCAGTGACGTCGTGTTTGCGTTTTACGCCGTGTGGCTGAGCCAACTGCTGCTGGCCTGGGTGGCCGACACCTGGTTTCCCCCGCGAACCCACTGATCCATGACCTCCCCCGTCACCATCACTTTCGATTACGACCGGCAAGACGCCCAGGGCGCCACCTGCACGGCCCACGCCTGGGCCAAGGTGCCCCCCGCGCTGGACGCAGAAACCAAGGCTTCGGTGCGCCAGCGCATCAAAGAGCAGCTCAAGGCGCACAACGCCGTGCTCGTGGCCCATTACTACGTGGATGGCGACATCCAGGATCTGGCGCTGGAAACCGGCGGCTGCGTGTCGGATTCGCTGGAGATGGCCCGCTTCGGGCGCGACCACGCCGCGCAGACCTTGATCGTAGCTGGCGTGAAGTTCATGGGCGAGTCGGCCAAGATCCTCAGCCCTGAGAAGCGCGTGCTGATGCCCGACCTGGACGCCACCTGCTCGCTGGACCTGGGTTGCCCCGCCGAGGATTTCACCGCCTTCTGTGACGCCCACCCCGACCGCAAGGTGGTGGTCTATGCCAACACCAGCGCCGCCGTGAAGGCCCGCGCCGACTGGATGGTGACATCGTCATGCGCGCTGGCCATCGTCGAGCACCTCAAGGCCCAGGGCGAGAAGATCTTGTGGGCGCCTGACCGCCATCTGGGCCGCTACATCCAGAAGCAGACCGGCGCCGACATGCTGATGTGGAACGGCGCCTGCATCGTGCACGATGAGTTCAAGGCGCTCGAACTGGACCTGCTGCGCAAGGAGCACCCCAAGGCCAAGATCCTGGTGCACCCCGAGTCGCCCGAGAGCGTGGTGGCCCAGGCCGATGTGGTGGGCTCCACCTCGCAGTTGCTCAAGGCCGTGGTTGAGATGGATGCGCCCGAATTCATCGTGGCCACCGACAACGGCATCCTGCACCGCATGCGCCAGATGGCCCCGAACAAGGTGCTGATCGAGGCCCCCACGGCGGGCAACAGCGCCACGTGCAAGAGCTGCGCCCACTGCCCCTGGATGGCCATGAACGCCCTGCAGGGCATCCTGGACTGCCTGGAGCAAGGCACGGGCGAGATCACCGTGCCCGAAGACATCCGTGCCAAGGCCCACGGCTGCATCGACCGCATGCTGGCCTTCGTGGCCCAGAACCCTTCTGCGATTGCCAAGCCTGCCCAAGGCTTCGTGCCCAACATCGGCGCGGCCTGAGCCGCCCATAGCCGCCCTGCGCATCATGTTCGACCACAACGAGACCCTGGAAGACGCCCGCGCGCGCAATGTGCGCGATGCCCTGTTTGAAGACGTGGGCGTGTGCGACTGGACCGCCCAACTGGTGCCCGCTGGCCAGCGCGTGAAAGCACGGCTGATCGTGCGCGAACCCGCTGTGCTTTGCGGCCGTGACTGGTTTGAGGCCGGCCTGCTGCAACTCGATCCCTCCGCCATCATGCGCTGGGCCTACGCCGAAGGTGACTGGATGGCCGCCGACACCGAGGTCTGCCTGATCGAGGCCGATGCCCGCGCCCTGCTGACGGCCGAGCGCCCCGGCATCAACTTCCTGCAAACGCTGTCGGCCGTGGCCACGGTGACCCGCCGGCACATGGAAGCCATCGAGGGCGCCTCGCCCAACCCGCGCGGCTGCGTGGTGCTGGACACCCGCAAGACCCTGCCCGGCCTGCGCCTGGCGCAAAAGTACGCGGTGCGCGTAGGCGGCGGCGCCAACCAGCGCCTGGCCTTGTACGACGGCATCCTCATCAAAGAAAACCACATTGCCGCGGCCGGTAGCGTGACCGCCGCCGTGAAGACCGCCCAGGCGCTGGTGGCGGCACAGGCCTCACCGCTGCGCGAACAGATCACGATCCAGGTCGAAGTGGAAACGCTGGCGCAATTGCGTGAAGCGCTACAGGCGGGCGCTGTCAGCGTGCTGCTGGACAACTTCAGCCCGCAAATGATGCGCGACGCGGTCGCCATCAATCAGGAGGTGGCTGACGGCGTGGCCATGCTGGAGGTGTCTGGCGGCGTGACGCTGGACCAACTGCGCGGCATCGCCGAGACCGGCGTGGACCGCATTTCGGTGGGCAAGCTGACGAAGGACGTGCGCGCCATCGATTTTTCGCTGCGGGTGCTGGAGCGGCTGGGCTGATGCGCTGGCAGACAAAGGCACGCCCTTGAGCAGCGAACGGGTACCTTACGGCGAAGGCAAGGCCAGGCTGCTGGCGGCGGCAGCAGAGTGGATGGCCGAGCATGGCAGCCTGGCCGGACTCACGCTGAGGGCCCTGGCGGCGGCGGCCGGCGTCAGTCACAACGCCATCTACCGGCACTATGGGTCGGTTGAAGACATGTCCATGGACCTGGCGGCCGACTTTGTCCAGCAACTGCGTCAGGGGCTGGCTGACGCTCGCGCCACACTGAAGCCCGGTGAAGCGCCGACCCGGGCCGTGGTGGGCTGGTTGTTCGACTTTGCCTTGCAGCACCCGGCCCATTTCAAAGCCGCTCAGATGACGCGGCAGGGCCCCCCAGGTGCTGCACGCGACCTGCTGGAGTCACACCTCGACGAGGTGCGACGCGACATGCAAACGCAACTGATGCAAAAGGGCATGCTGCCCAGCATCTCGGCCGCCGATCTGGAGACCGCGCTGGCCATCATCATCGAACACACCTTCACGCTGTGCATCCGTTGCATCGAGGCGCCCCAGCAACGCGAGGCCCTGCTCGTGCGCGCCGAGCAGGGCTTCACCTGGGTGCTCAGCGGCGCCGCGCTCACGGCCGCGACAGGTAATCTGCCAAAGCCCGGCCCATGAACACGTTCTCTTCGGCATGGGCCCCCGGCGTGTCGAAGTCACCGCTCATGCGAACGATCACCACGTCTTGCTCAGGCAGCACGTGAATGGCCTGACCAAACACACCCAGGGCCGAGAAATCTCCGCGTTCGCCCGCCAGTGGCCACCAGTGGTAGCCAAAGCCGTACAGGCCGAATTCGTTGCCGTCACGCGGCACGTTGGCCCAGTTGCCCGTATCGGCATCCAGGCGGGTTGAACGCCGCACCCAGTCCTGAGGCACCAGTTGGCGTCCATACAAGGCCCCGCCACGCGCATACATCAGGCCGAACGCGGCATAGCTGCGGGTGGTGGCGTACAGGCAGCAGAAAGTAAAGGCCTGGCCTTCGCGGTCCACCAACACCTTCGCGTCATCGGGCATGGCCATGCGTTGCCAAAGCTTGCGCTGCAGGTAGTCCTTGTACGGCATCCCCACGGCTTTCTCCAGCGCGCTGCTGATGGCTTGGGAATTGATGCTCGCATACTCGTAGCGGCTGCCAGGCACGTAGGCCGAGGTCAGGGCCGCGTCGTAAGTCTTCTGCGCAAGATTTTGCCCTTGCCGCCCGAAGGTGTAGAAGTTGGTGATGACGTCCAGAAACAGCTTGAAGCGATCAGCTTCTTCATCGTACGCCACCCCGGACGACATCTGCAGAGCCTGCTTGAACGTCACGCCGGCAAAGCCGTTGAGCGCCAGCGAAGGATCGTAGGCGTCCATTCGGTCGTCCACCGAGCCAATGGCACCTTCAGCGATCGCCACCCCCACCAGGGCCGACAGCACCTGCTTGCCGATGGACCACGATTGATGCAATGACCGCCGGTGGTACGGGAAACGGTTGAACTCGTGAACGATCTTGCCATCCTTGAGCACCAGCAGCGCACGCACCTTGGCCTCGCTCAGGTATTGGTCCAAGGACTTTGTCTGCCCCTTGAACTCGTACCTGAACTTCGAAATGGGCGCCCGGGGCTGGCCTGTGGGCAAGGCCACCGGGTAAGGTGCGGCCTCGACGGTCTGGCGGGGCAACACGGCTTCGGGCAAAAACAAGGATGGTGGCAGGCTCTGCGCAGTGGCCACGGTTACCGTGCCCAACAACACGGGCAACAACACAGGCGCCACCGTTCGGCGAAGCGCAGCGATCAATCTGTTCATCATGTCTCCTTTGGCAAGTCAAACAACGCCCGCACAGGCATCACGCCAGACGGGCTTTCAAGCGAGGCATCTGGGCCAAGGCATTGGCACGGTCCACCATCGCCCGTTCGCTGGACGAGAAGGTGTCATTGAGTTCGGCGTTCGGATCACCAGGCCACTTGAGGGAGTACACCAACTTCGAGTACGGGAAGTCCGATCCGAACAGGATGTGGCCGGTGTCTGTCACTTTGCGGGCGGCCGCCATGGCAGGCGGAGCCGCTGACAGCGCCGTGTCGAAGTACAACCTGGAGAACGCACTGTTGCGGGCGTCCAGGTGCAGCGCCAACAGACCTGCTCGGTAGGACAAGAATGGAATGGCGCCGCCAGCATGCGCCAACATCCACCGTATGCGTGGATACCGCCAGAAGATGCCCTTGTAGAGCATGTTGGTGGCCGCGCGCGTTGTCTCGAACGGGAACTCGAGCACAAAGTTGGGAATGTCCACCTCGGGCCGGGTTGGCGGCGCCACCGGATGCACAAACACGAAGGCGCCCAGGTCGTTGAGGGTTCTCATCAACGGTGCGAGCAGCGGGTCGCCCAGGTAGGTGCCACCATGGTTCGAATACAAACCCACGCCATCCAGACCCAACACCGTCACGGCCCGATGCGCTTCCTGACACGCGGCCTCGACTTCGCGCTCGTCGGTGGCGTTGCTCAGCGGCAAGACCGCGAACGCGCCGAAGCGGCGGTGCGCCTCACTGTAGGCTGGCGCGCCCAGCAAGGCCTGTCGAACGTAGTCGTTGAGTTGACGGGCCATGTACACCCGGCTATCAAGGTCGGGCAAGAAACCCAGCCCGGGCTCGGACAGCGACACCACCTGGGCGGCGATCCTGAACTTGTCCATGAAGCTGACCGCCTCCTGAATCGACCAGGATGGCAAGGGAATGCCCCCATCGCCCTGCACGCCATAGGCCCGAAGCGCATCACGGAAAAAGTCGGGAATGAAGTGGGCATGCACGTCGATGCGACTGTTGCCGGTGGCTGCCGCCGCGCTGCGTACGCCCCCCAAGGCACCCACGGCCCCCATGCCCCCACCCAACAGCAACCGCAATGAGTTGCGGCGCGTGATGCTGCCCACCCCATGTGCCTGTGACATGAAACACCCCTGAAAACACAAGATGAGTACAAATGTACACATTGCGCATCAAGGTACCTAGGCGGGATTTCACCGATTACCGCGCCTTGCGATAACTTGTGCTCGGCTTGCCCTCCACGGCTCAACCCGACTTGGCAGAAAATGCCAAGATCTTTCAGAGTGTGTTGTTCACATGCCCGCCGACTTCACGTCCTTGCACAACTACCACGAGCAACAGGTGCTGCAACTGGTGATCGACCTGTCGCCACGCTACCCCCTGCTCACCGAGGATCAGCACCCGGACGTGGCCTGCGTGGCCTTGAACCGACTGCCTCCCAGGTACATCCGACACAAGGTGGACCTGGCCTTTCACATGACCGAGAAAGAGCGCAACGACAATGAGCAACTGGTGCGCGAGGCGGTCGAGTTTGCGTTCGAGTTCGTGCAAGCGCGCTACGCCATGCGGGCGCGGCGCTGAATGGGGCGAACAGGACTGAACGGCGGCCGATTCAGGGCTGCCAGGCGTCCTTGCGCTTGGGCTTCTTGCACAGGATGGTGGGAAAGCTCACCGGCAACGTACGCGGGTAATCGCGGCTGAAGTGCAGCCCGCGGCTTTCCTGCCTCGACAAGGCCGAGCGCACGATCAGCTCGGCGCAGTCCACCAGGTTGCGCAATTCCAGCAAGTCGCGGCTCACGCGGAAGGCCGCGTAGTAATCGTCAATTTCGTTGCGCAGCAGCTTGATGCGGTGCAACGCGCGCTCCAGGCGGCGCGTGGTGCGCACAATGCCCACGTAGTTCCACATCAGCAGGCGCAACTCATCCCAGTTGTGCGAGATGACCACCTCTTCGTCGGCATCCGTCACCTGGCTTTCGTCCCAGTCACGCACGCGCGGCACCTGATCGGGCAAGGTGGCCTGGATGTCTTCGGCGCAGGTGCGGCCCAGCACCACGCACTCCAGCAAGGAATTGCTGGCCAGGCGGTTGGCCCCATGCAGGCCGGTGTAGGTGGTCTCGCCCACGGCATACAGACCCGGCAGGTCGGTGCGGCCATGCAGGTCGGTCACCACGCCGCCGCAGGTGTAGTGCGCGGCCGGCACCACCGGAATCGGCTGGCGGGCGATGTCAATACCCAGGCTCATGCACCGCGCATGGATGGTGGGAAAGTGCTCTTTGAGGAAGGCCTCGCCCAGGTGCGTGGCGTCCAGCCAGACGTGGTCCAGGCCGTGTTTTTTCATCTCGAAGTCGATGGCGCGGGCCACGATGTCTCGCGGGGCCAACTCACCACGCTCATCATGGTCGGGCATGAACCGCGTACCGTCGGGCAGGCGCAGGATGCCGCCTTCGCCCCGCAACGCTTCGGTGATGAGGAAGCTGCGCTCTTGCGGGTGATACAGGCACGTGGGGTGAAACTGGATGAACTCCATGTTCGACACCCGGCACCCGGCCCGCCACGCCATCGCGATGCCGTCGCCTGTCGAGGTATCAGGGTTGCTGGTGTAGCGGTACACCTTGCCCACGCCTCCGGAGGCCAGCACCACAGCCGATGCGGCCAGGGTCTCGACGCGTCCGTGTTCGATGTCCAGGGCATACACGCCGTGGCAGCGACCTGCGTCCAGCGAACGCACCATCGTCGGGTCTTGCTGTGAGCGCTTGAGGTGGCGGTTGGTGATCAGGTCGATCGCCATCCATTTTTCACGCAAGGTGATGTTGGGGTGCTTGCGCACTTCGTCCAGCAACACGTCATGAATGGCCTTGCCGGTGGCGTCGGCGGCGTGGGCGATGCGCCTCACGGCATGACCACCTTCGCGGGTGAGGTGCAGGCCCAGCGGCCCGGTCGGGTCTGGCGAAAACGGCACGCCCCGCTCTACCAGCCACTCGACCGCCTGAGCGCTGTGCCGGGCGATGAACTCGGCCGTGCGCTCGTCCACCAGGCCGGCACCCGCCTCTTGCGTGTCGCGCACATGAGACTCGACGCTGTCGTCGCTGCCCAGCACGCCCACGATACCGCCCTGGGCCCAGGCCGTGGCCGCCTCTTCGAGGCGGCGCTTGGCCAGCACCACCACGGGTTGCTTGTCGGCCAGGTGCAAAGCCACCGTGAGGCCTGCCAGTCCGGCGCCAATGACCACCACGGGCAGTGAAGAATCGGTTCCAGCAGACGGCATAGATGGGCAGGGTGTCACGCACCCCGAGGCGGATGAAGCTGTCGATTTTATCGCTGCGGCGTCGCGCCAGCCTGGTCGGACGCTGGACAGCGCGGCTGGCCACAAAAGCGCTGGCAGAAGGGGCACCCCCACACCGGCAGCCATGACGGGAAGGCGTAATACCGCGCGTTGACCGGGGCCTGGACCGCCGTCCGGTAAGCCGGGTAGTCAAACCCTTCGCCCTCAACCGCGTAGAACGTCACGCCACGCACCTCGGCCGACAGGACACGCACCGAACGAAAGTAAGGCGCGTAGTCTGCCAATGCAGGCTCACGGGCCTGCACGATGCGGACGGTGCGCCCGTGAAACGCGGCGTAATCGACATTCAGGTCGTCCTGCCGGGCGTACTTGCTGCCCGGCCCAATGACGGGAACATGCCGGCCCAGGGCGTAGCCATAGACCGAACCCGATGCATATGAACTGGCCCCCATCACCACCCCGGGGGCCTCAAAGGCCCGCACCACCGCAGGGGCCTCGACGGCGTTGATCACCCGAGGGTACACGCGGCTGTTCTCCCAGGTGGACAAGGGCGTGAGCGCCAAGACCAGCACCGCGATCAGGTGCACGGCCAGAAACGCGGCCATGACCTTGGCCAGCGAACGCCGACGTTCGGGCTCTCCGGACCATGCCGCCATGAGGAAGAGAAAGGGGTAAAAGGCCATGACCCAATGCAGGCCGATGTCCTTGCGCAGCGACACCCAGGCAAAGCACAACAAGGGCACCACCGCCACACACACCATCAGCGCCTGCCCACGCACCAGGGCCCCCAGACCCGCACGGCCACGCCAGAACCACCACAGCAGGCCAGGGCCCAGCAGGTACAGCATCATGCCCAGGAACGCCGCCGGGCCGTCCCAGCCCCAGTCGCTGCCCTGGTTGCGGTTGACCAGGTTGAACATGATGTTCGTCCAGCAGTGGTGGAGGTTCCACCACACATTGAGCGCGGCGGCGGGCAAGGCAAAGATCACCAGCCACACCAGCCCCCACCACCTCGACCGCGCCCACACCACGAAGTAGACCAGGTAAGCCACCCCCAGCAGCACGGCAAAGTACTTGGACAAAAACGCCGCACCGATGCACACACCGCTCAGTGCGTACCACAGCGTGGCGGGCTGGCCGCAGACGGCTCGCTGCTCGCCCCGCGCCAGACACGCCACCGAGGCGACCGCCCAGAAAATCAAGGGCGTGTCGGTGGCCATGAGCGACACCAGCCAGTTGAAGGGCGTGAGCCAGAAGAAGAGCACGGCCCAGGCCGCGCGCACCCGGTCTACCGGAGCCCAGGCCCACCACATCAGCCATCCCACGGCCAAAGGCAACAGCACGGCAGGCATGCGCACGGCCCATTCGGCCTCGCCCAGCAACCACCGTGAGCCCGCGATCCACCACGCCGCCATGGGCGGATGGTCGTAGTAGCCGTAATCCAGAAAACGCGACCACCAGTAAAACAGGGCCTCGTCGCCCGTCAATGGCAAGCCGGCCGCCAGCATGAGGCGCACGGCCAGCGAACCCAGTGCCACCGCCCAGAGCCAGCCCGCCGGTGGCATGGCGGCAAACGGCGTGGCCGCCGGGGCAGAAGAATGGGCAACAAAAGCCATGAAGTCAGGCGCTCGACGAGGGTCAGTTAGCAGGCCCGGCGATTGTAGGTGCCGCTGATAACATGAGCCCATTGAGCAACAACGGCTGGCCCACCGGCCCACGAGGAGACCCCATGCACGCCTGGATTTGCGAGGCCCTTGACGGCCCTGATGCGCTTCAATGGAAAGAACAAGCCACACCTGAGCCCGGCAAGGGCGAGGTGCGCGTGGCCATCAAGGCCGCCAGCCTGAACTTTCCGGACCTGTTGATCGTGCAAGGCAAGTACCAGATGAAGCCCCCCCTGCCTTTTGTGCCAGGCGCCGAGTTTGCGGGTGTGGTGGAGGCCGTGGGCGATGGTGTGAAGCACCTGGCCGTGGGCACGCAGGTGGCCGGCTTTGCCGGAACGGGTGGCTTTGGCACCCACGTGGTGGCGCCCGCGTTCACGCTGATGCCCCTGCCCCCGGTGTTTTCGTTCGGCGATGCCGCAGCGTTCTTGTGCACTTATGGCACCACCTACCACGCGCTGATGGACCGTGCAGCCCTCAAGGCCGGCGAAACCGTGCTGGTGCTGGGCGCCGCTGGCGGCGTGGGCACGGCCGCCATCCAGATCGCCAAGGCCGCAGGCGCCAAGGTGATTGCAGCCGCCTCCACCGATGACAAATGCGCCTTGTGCACCGCACTGGGCGCCGATGCCACCATCAACTACAGCAAACAGAACCTGCGCGACGCCATCAAGACCCTGACCGAGGGCACGGGCCCCGACGTCATTTACGACCCCGTAGGTGGCGAGATGACCGAACAAGCCTTCCGCTCGATCGCCTGGCGAGGCCGGCACCTGATCATCGGCTTTGCCAATGGCCCCATCCCGGCCCTGCCCCTGAACCTCCCGCTGCTCAAAGGCGCCTCGGTGATGGGCGTTTTCTGGGGCGAGTTTGCCAAGCGCGAGCCGCAAAACAACGCCGCCTGCCTGATGCAGTTGGCCGCCTGGTACATGGAAGGCAAGATCAAGCCCGTGGTGGAGCACACGCTGCCCATGAGCCAGCTCAAACAAGCCTTTGCCCTGATGGGCTCGCGCCAGGTGCGCGGCAAGGTCGTGCTGCTCAACGAGTGATTGATCGCAGGACGTCGAAGTACGTCACGGTCCCGCCTGGCCGAGCGCCCACTGCACGTGCTCGGCCACCAGCGCACCTTCATCTTCACGCCCCAGCGCCGTGAACAGGCCACGTGCTGACCAGGCGTGCAAGGCCGTCAAGAGAGCACCGTGGTGCTCACTGGCGCTGTCGGTCGCGGCCAGCGCGTTGCCCATGGCCACCGCCAGATTGCGCTGCCAGCGCACAAAGCCGATGCGGCGGATCGGGCTGCCTTCGGTGTGGCGCAAGAACATGGCTTCATCCCAGGACCACAAGTCCAACAAGGTGGGGCCGTCCAGCGCCGGACGCACATCAAAGTCAGGTACGCGGGCGCGCTGCGCAAACTTGTTCCAGGGGCAAGCCAGTTGGCAATCATCGCAGCCGTAGATGCGGTTGCCCATCAAGGGCCGCAACGCCGGGGGAATCGGCCCAGGATGCTCGATGGTGAGGTAAGAGATGCAGCGGCGCGCATCCACCTGATGTTCTGCCACGATGGCCTGGGTGGGGCACAGGTCCATGCACGCGCGACAAGCTCCACAATGGGCTGACACCGGGTCGGTCTCCGGCAGGGGCAGGTCCACATAGATCTCACCCAGAAAGAAGGTCGACCCCGCCTCGCGCGACAGCAGCAACGTGTGCTTGCCACGCCAGCCCACACCGCTGCGACTGGCCAACTCCACCTCCAGCACCGGGGCCGAGTCGGTGAATACACGGTGGCCGAAAGGCCCCACCATCGCCGCCAGGTGGTCGGCCAGCTTCTGCAGCCTCGCTCGCAAAACCTTGTGATAGTCGCGCCCTCGGGCATACATCGACACCGTCGCGCTGACGGGCTGGCGCAGACGGGCCCATTCGATGGCCTGCCAGCCATCGGGCACGCTGGCGGGCAGGTAGTCCATGCGCGCCGTGATCACACGCACGGTGCCCGGCACCAGCTCGGCGGGGCGCGCGCGCTTGAGCCCATGGGCGGCCATGTAGTGCATCTCGCCATGAAAGCCCTGCGCCAGCCAGGCCAACAAACCAGGCTCGGCACTTGACAAATCCACGCCAGCTACGCCAATCTGAGAAAATCCCAATTCGGCCCCTTTCACACGCAGAGCCTGCAGCAGCGCTGATGCGTCCGGATGTGCCGCGCGCTTCAGGCCTGAGCCCGCCTGATCGGCACTGATAACAGGGGTTTGACGTTGACGATGCATGCACAGATCCTAGCAAGCGCAGACCTTGCGCCATCCCTGCAGGCCGATTGGCCTGACGAGCCGGCGTGTTGCGACTGGGCAACACGCCTGGCCGCCTTCGTTCGACCCTCTTTGATCGCCGGAGGCTCTCTGGACATTCACCTGCTCGGCACCCTCGGCGCGGGCAAAACAACGTTCACACGGCACCTGCTGAGGGCCTTGGGCGTGCAGGGCCGCATCAAAAGCCCCAGCTACGCCGTCGTTGAGAGCCACCCATCGCCCGAGTTCGACATTCACCATTTTGACTTTTACCGGTTCAACGACCCCCATGAATGGGAAGACGCGGGCTTTCGTGACGTGTTCGGCGCCACAGGACTGCGCCTGGTGGAATGGCCCGAGAAAGCCCAAGGGCTGCTGCCCACCCCGGCCTTGCGCCTGCACATTGAGCCTGTGGACGAGCACCGGCGGACCATCACATTGCAAAGCCTGACCCCCGAAGGCGCCGCGCTGCTGGCCGACATGCAGCGCTCCGCGCCGGCCACCGCGCCCGTCACCGCACAGGAGCACCAGACATGAGCCATCGGCCCGGGTCGCCCCAGTCTGCGCGCCGCCGCCTGCTGCAACACGGGTTGGGCGGCGTGGCCCTGCTGGTGCTGGGCCCGCACGAACTGGCCTGGGGCGCTCAGTTGCTGGCGGTGCGCGTGTGGCCGGCCCAGGACTACACGCGTGTCACGCTCGAATCGGACGTGCCCTTGAATGCCACCTTCTTCCAGGTGGACCACCCGGATCGCCTGGTCATTGACATCGAGGGCCTCGAGATGAACAACCAGCTCAAGGAGCTGGTGAGCAAGGTGCGTGCAGACGACCCCTTCATCGCGGGCGTGCGTGCAGGACAAAATCGCCCCAAAGTGGTCCGTGTGGTGCTGGACCTCAAACAGGCCATTGAACCCCAGGTGTTTGGCTTGCCGCCGGTGGCCGCGTACCAGCATCGGCTGGTGTTTGACCTGCACCCCAAGCACGCCCCTGACCCCTTGTTGGCGCTGCTGCAGGCCGAGCACGCCGAACGCAAGCCGCTGACCCCGGTGGTCTCCTCGCCCACATCGGACGGCCCGGGCGCCACCGCGTCGGCAGGCAGCCAGGCAGCATCCAACGATGCGGCAGAGGCCATGAATGACGCCCTGGGCGAGTTCCTGGACAAGCTCAACCAACAGGCCGGCGGCACCGTGGCCTCCACACCCCCCGCCTCGACGGCGCCGGGGCCAGCTGGTGAGCCCCCCCGCGTGGCCAACCGCAGCAACGGCAAAACCGACGCACGTCAAGCCACGCCGGGCAAACGACTGGCGCAGGCAGAGCGCCTGATCATCGTGGCGCTGGACGCCGGCCACGGTGGGGAAGACCCCGGCGCCATCGGCCCCTCGGGTCTCTACGAAAAAGACGTGGTGCTGTCGGTGGCCAAAAAGCTGCGTGCGCGCATCAACGCCCAGCCGGGGATGCGGGCCTTCTTGACCCGCGAATCAGACTACTTCGTGCCACTGCATGACCGCGTCAACAAGGCCCGACGCGTACAAGCCGACCTGTTCATCTCCATCCACGCCGACGCGTTCATGAACCCTCAGGCTCGGGGCGCCTCGGTGTTTGCACTGTCTGACAAGGGGGCCACCAGCACCGCCGCACGCTGGCTGGCCAAGAAGGAGAACGCCTCTGACCTGGTCGGCGGGGTCAACATCCGGGTGCAAGACGCGCATGTGATGCGCGCCATGCTGGACATGTCGACCACCGCGCAGATCCAGGACAGCCTGAAACTGGGGCACGCCGTGCTGGGTCACCTGGGCAAGGTGGGGCGACTGCACAAACCCCGCGTCGAGCAGGCAGGGTTTGCGGTGCTCAAAGCCCCGGACATTCCATCCATTCTGGTGGAGACGGGCTTCATCACCAACCCCGAAGAAGAATCCAAGCTGAAAAACGAGGCTTACCAAAACGAACTGGCCGATGCCCTGATGGCGGGCATCAAGCGCTATTTCGACAAGAACCCACCGCTGGCCCGCAAACGCAACCTTTGACGCCCCCCAAAGCCGGACGCGCTTCTACAATACGGCGATGAGCCTGACGCGTGCCAACGCCCCCTCCAACGACCAGCCGCCCGTGCGTGAACAGGCTCAGCCTCGTCGCGTGATATGCGAACTGCCCGACGAGCTGATCAGCCAGATCGCCGCAGGCGAGGTGGTCGAGCGGCCGGCCTCGGTGGTGCGTGAACTGGTGGACAACGCGCTGGACGCCGGCGCCACCCAGGTCACGGTCAAGTTGCTGGCCGGCGGCGTGCGGCAGATTCTGGTCGAAGACGATGGTTGCGGCATCCCCACCGACGAGCTGCCGCTGGCCTTGCGCCGCCACGCCACCAGCAAGATCAGGTCGCTTGACGACCTGGAGCACGTGCTGACCATGGGTTTTCGTGGCGAAGCACTGGCCGCGATCGCGTCGGTGTCGGAAACCGCCTTGTGCAGCCGAACCGAGGCCGACGCCCATGCCCATCGGCTGGATGCCCGATCGGGTGAGCTGTCACCTGCGGCGCGTTCGGTGGGCACGAGTGTCGAGGTGCGCGAGCTGTTCTTCAGCACGCCGGCGCGTCGCAAGTTCTTGAAATCCGACGCCACCGAGTTGGCCCACTGCGTGGAAGCGGTGCGCCGCCACGCGCTGGCACGGCCCGAGGTGGCCTTCAGTGTCTGGCACGAAGGCAAGCTGGTGGAGCAATACCGCGCGGGCACCGCCGCACAGCGACTGCAGGACGTGCTGGGCGATGACTTCATACGCCACAGCCGCGAGGTGCAGATGCAGGTCGGGCCGGTGCGTGTCCACGGACGGGCGGGTCTGCCAGAAGCCGCACGCGCCAGGGCCGACGGCCAGTACTGCTACGTCAATGGCCGCTATGTGCGAGACAAGCTGATCGCCCATGGCATCCGCTCGGCCTATGAAGACGTGCTGCATGGGCAACGCCAGCCCACCTATGCCCTGTTCATCGACATCCCACCAGAGCTGGTGGACGTGAACGTGCACCCGACCAAGATCGAAGTGCGCTTCCGTGATTCGCGCGAGGTGCACCAGGCGGTGCGGCGCGCGGTGGATGCCACCTTGTCGGTCTCGAAGGCCGACACCCAGGGCAAGCTCCCGTCGCCCGATCAAACGCCACCCTCCACCCAGGCCCCCACTGCCGCGCTGACAGCCGCCGAACAGGCGCCACTGCCCTGGCGCGCCACGCCAGACGAAGCGCCCACACAACGCTGGGGAGGATGGCCCCAGAGCGACCGCGCAGCACCACAGGCCTCTGCGCCAGATGCCTTCATGGGACTGAGCCTGCCTCGTGCGGTGCCGGCAGCGCCTGCGGCCGATGAGCCCCTCTCGGTGTTGGCCACAACAAGCCAGTCGCCGTGGCCCACCGACGCCGCCACGCAAGAGCAATGGCCGCTGGGACGGGCCATCGGACAGATCGGCGGGATCTACGTGCTGGCCGAAAACGCCCAGGGGCTGGTCATCGTGGACATGCACGCTGCGCACGAACGCGTGGTCTACGAGCGCCTGAAGACCCAGATGGCCCAGGATCGACTGGACAGTCAACCCTTGTTGATTCCACTGAGCTTCGCGGCGACCCCGGCCGAGATGGCCACCGCCGAAGTCCACCGCGAGACCTTGCTGACGCTGGGGCTCGACGTCGATGCCCTGGGGCCAGGCAAGCTGGCCGTGCGGGCACTGCCCATGGCACTGAGCCAGGCCGATGGCGTTGAGCTGGCTCGCTCGGTGCTGGCCGAACTGGCCCAGGTGGACGCCAGCAACGTGATTCAACGCGCGCAGCACGAGTTGTTGGCCACCATGGCCTGCCACGGTGCGGTGCGTGCCAACCGGCGCCTGACCCTGCCCGAGATGAACGCCCTGTTGCGCGACATGGAAGCCACCGAGCGCGCCGATCAATGCAACCATGGACGCCCCACCTGGCGCCAGCTCAGCGTGCGCGAGCTGGACGCCTTGTTCCTGCGCGGACGCTGAACCCCACACCATGACCGAACGTAAAAAAATCGGGCTGCCTGCGCGCCCAGCGGCTTCGCCAGCCGGCGATGAGCCCGCTCAGCAGCGATTCAAACCGCCAGTGCGTGGCACCGCGCCACGACAGCGCCCCACGGCCGCCCAGGCCGAGCAGGCACGCCGAGAGCGCGCCGAACGCCAGGCACAGCCAGCCTACCCAGACCGTCACGAACGCTCCGAGCGGCCAGCGCGTGGAGAGCTCCGCACAGAGCACCGCCCTCGCCCCGCCCAGCCCCGGCCCACCCAGGCACCCACGCCGCCCGCACCCGTGCGTGAAGACGATGGGCGGGTGCGCCTGTCCAAACTGATGAGCGAGCAGGGGCTGGCGTCACGGCGCGAGGCCGACACCTGGATCGAGCAGGGCTGGGTGCGCGTGGACGGTGAAGTGGTCAGCGAGCTGGGCGTGCGCATCTTCCCTCATCAACACATCAGCATCGACCCGGCTGCGCGGGATCAGCAGGCCCAGCGCGTCACCATCTTGTTGCACAAGCCGATTGGCTATGTGTCCGGGCAGGCCGAAGACGGCCACGAACCTGCGGTGGTGCTCATCACGCCAGACAACCACTGGAAGGATGACGGCACCCCCATCCGCTTCAACCGTGCGCACCTGCGCAAGCTGGCGCCGGCGGGGCGTCTGGACATCGACTCGACCGGCATGCTGGTGCTCACGCAAGATGGCCGGGTGGCCAAGCAGCTGATCGGCGAAGACACCGAGATCGAAAAAGAGTACCTGGTTCGGGTGCAATGGCTGGCCGACCCCGAGGCCCAGGATGTCTCTGCCGTGGTGCCCGCAGAGGTCATCGACCGCCTGCGTCATGGCCTGCACCTGGACGATCGGGCCCTGAAGCCCGCCAAGGTGTCTTGGCAGAACGAGCATCAACTGCGCTTCGTGCTCAAGGAAGGACGCAAGCGTCAGATTCGCCGCATGTGCGAATTGGTGGGCCTGAAGGTGGTCGGGCTCAAGCGTGTGCGCATGGGCCGCATCCCCCTGGGCAAGCTGCCTTTGGGTCAATGGCGCTACCTGGGCCCCCATGAACGCTTCTGAGCCCGCCCCCGGGCCCTCGCGTGAGGGCCTGCCCGCCTGGGTGGTTGTGGCGGCCTTGGGCTGCCTGACGGGCCTTCAACCCCTGAGCACCGACATGTACCTGCCCGCGTTGCCAGAAATGCAACGTGGCCTGGGCATGAGCAACGCCACCGCGCAATGGACCCTGTCGGTGCTGATCATGGCGTTCGGCATCGGGCAACTGGTGTCCGGCCCGATCGCCGACCGCTTCGGGCGTCAACCCGTGCTGCGTTGGGGCCTGGCAGGCTACGTGCTGGCCAGCCTGATGGCCACCGTGGCGGTGCACACCGGCATGATGTTGCTGGCGCGGGCGGCGCAAGGTGCGTGCCTGTCGGCGGCCGTGGTGTGTGGCCGGGCCATGGTGCGTGACCTGTACCCCCCTGAAGATGGCGCCCGCGTGATGGCCCGGGGCATGAGCGTGCTGGGCATCCTGGCGCTGGTCGGGCCCGTCCTGGGTGGGCTGGCCGCCACCCTGGCTGGCTGGCGCGCCACCGTGTCGCTGATGCTGATCTCGGGGCTGGCGCTGCTGGTGTTCGTGTGGCGTCGTTTGCCTGAAACCCTGCCTGACGACCGGCGACAACCGCACCTGCGGTGGGGGCTGCTGATCAGGCAATGGTGGCAAATTTCCGGCCACCCCACCTTCCGGGCCCATACGCTGCTGACCTCGTCCACCTATGCGGGCCTGTACGTCTATCTGGCCTTGTCGGCCTTCGTGTTCATTGACATGCTGGGGCAATCGCGCACCTGGTACGGCCTGTCGGGCGCCACCCTGTCCCTGAGCTACCTGCTGGGCACCATCTACTGCCGCAAGGTGCTGCCTGCGCGTGGGCTGCCAGGCACGGTGCGCGTGGCCGGCTGGTGTTCGCTGGCAGGGGGGCTGTGCATGGCCGGCCTGTCCGTGTGGCAAGGGGTGCTGGGCTGGCCCCTGTCAGCCTACGCCCTGCTGCCGGGCATGTGGCTGTACGCCTTCGCTCACGGCATCCATCAACCCTGTGGCCAAACGGGCGTCGTCGCGGCCTTTCCCCGGCAAGCGGGGGCTGCTTCCGCCCTCTCTGGTTTCGTGCTGTCCAGCCTGGCCTTTGTGGTGGGTGCGGTGCTGGCGTGGTGGTCTGCGCAGCCCGGATGGGCCGGCACCGTCCACCCCATGACACTGGGTGTGGCGCTCGGAGGCACCCTGACCGCGTGGACCGCGCTGAGGCGTGTGCAGCGCCACGGCCTGCCTGACGGTGCGGCATGAACAAGCACCAACCGCCCTTGTGGATTCTGGCCGGGCCCACCGCCTGCGGCAAAACCGCGCTGGCACTGGCGCTGGCACAGCAGATCGATCTGGAGATCATCAGCGTTGATTCGGCCCTGATCTACCAGGGCATGGACATCGGCACGGCCAAACCCACGGCACAAGAGCGGCAGCAAGTGCCCCATCACCTCATCGACATCCTCGACCCGAGGGACAACTACAGCGCTGCCCGGTTCGTGACCGACACGCACAGGCTGGTGGCCGACATCAGGGCAAGGGGGCGCACCCCCCTGCTGGTGGGCGGCACCATGCTGTACATCAAGGCCCTGCTGGAGGGCCTTGACGACATGCCGGCCGCCGACCCGGCCATCAGAGCCCGTCTGGACGAGGCCTTCGCGCGAGAAGGCAGCCCGGCCATGCATCAGCAATTGGCATTGGTGGACCCCGTGACCGCGCAGCGATTGGCGCCAGGCGACACCCAGCGCATTCAGCGCGCCCTTGAGGTTTGGCACAGCACCGGACGGCCGCTGTCCAGCTTTCACCGCCGGCAAGCCAGCGACGCGCCGAAGGTGCCTGCGCGCCTGGTCTCGCTGGAGCCCGACAGCCGGCCCTGGCTGCATCAACGTGTGGCGCTGCGCTTTCAACAGATGATCGAGCAAGGCTTCATCGACGAGGTGCATCGCCTGCGCGCGCGAGGCGATCTGCACGTGGGTCTGCCCTCCATCCGCTGCGTGGGCTACCGCCAAGTGTGGGAAGCCCTGGATGCAGGGCACGACCTGCGGCAAGCTGCCGTCTTGGCCCAGGTGGTGGAACAGGGCATCGCGGCCACCCGTCAACTGGCCAAACGCCAGATCACCTGGTTGCGCAGCATGCCGCAACGCCATGTGGTGCGATGCGACTTGGTGGGGCCATCCGAGGCCATGGGTTCGACATCTCAGCGCGACATGCTCAAGGCCGCACTGGCCGCTTTTCAAGCCGACTGATTCGCTCGGCTTGATCTGGATTAAGGAGGGTGGCGCGGTGGCGTCCTATGCTGGGCGCCTTGCTCCAGAGCCCATCCATGCCTCACGAACTCTTCCGCAGTCGCGGCCATGTCTGCCTGATGTTTTCTGACCTGTGCACCGAAGGGGGCGAGGCGGTTCAGGCCAACCAGTTTCTGGTGGTCAATGACGACACTGGCGCCATCATCGATCCGGGTGGCAACCTGGCCTACAGCGAGCTGTACCTGGGCATGACCCGGCATTTCGCGCCCTCACGCCTGTCGGCCATCCTCGCCTCTCACGCCGACCCCGACATCATCGCCTCGCTGGACCGCTGGATGACGGCCACGCCGACAGCCAAGCTGTACGTTTCGACCCTCTGGGAGCGCTTCGTGCCCCATTTCTGCAAACCCGGCAAGACCACGGGGCGCGTGGCGGGCATTCCCGATCAGGGCATGCGCATTCCCATTGGCCGGGGCGAACTCATCGCCCTGCCCGCCCACTTCATGCACGCCGAAGGCAACTTCCAGTTCTACGACCCCGTCAGCCGCATCCTGTTCTCGGGCGATCTGGGCGCGTCCATGCTGCCCCCCGGCGAGTGCAGCCGATTCATCGAGTCGCTGGACACCCTGCCCCACGGCATGCAGGCCTTTCACCAACGCTACATGGTGTCCAACAAGGTATTGCGCCTGTGGGCTCAGATGGTGCGTACCCTGCCGATCGACATGATCGTGCCGCAACACGGTGCCCCGATGCGAGGCGCCGCCGTGGGCCAGTTCATCAACTGGATTGAACAATTGCCTTGCGGCATTGACCTCATGGGGCCGGCCCACTACGCCGTGCCGGCCTGAAGCACCCAAGTCCAAGGTCAGCGGCAAGCAAGCCTCTTCAAGCAGGCTCGACCATAATCTGGCACGCTCTCAGCCTGCCATGACCAACGACAACCTTCGCCGTACCGCCCCCATGGGCACCACCCCGCGCGCCCTGTCTGCGCTCTGGCCCTTCATGCGCCCCTACCGAGGGCATCTGGTGCTGGCGGCCTTGTTTTTGGTGCTGGCCGCACTCACCACCCTGGCGCTGCCCATGGCGCTGCGCCTGCTGATCGACCAGGGCCTGGTCTCCAGCGACCCCGGTGAACGCCTGATGCAAATGCGCGAACACTTTCTGGCGCTGTTTGGCGTGGGCGCGGCGCTGGGGGTGTTCTCGGCCGCCCGCTACTTCATGGTGAGCTGGCTGGGCGAACGCATCACCTCCAACCTGAAAGAAGCCGTGTACGCCCACGTGCTGCGGCAAAGCCCGGAGTTTTTTGAAACCACGCAGACTGGCGAGGTGGTCTCGCGCCTGACGGCCGACACCACCCTCATCCAGACCGTGGTGGGCGCCAGCGTGTCCATGGGCCTGCGCAACGCCATCATGGGCATCGGCGCCCTGGTCATGCTCGTCATCACCAACCCGGTGGTGATGGCGCAGGTGATCGGCGGCCTGGTGCTGTTGCTGCTGCCGGCCCTCGTCTACGGACGACGGGTGCGCAAACTCTCGCGCGCCAGCCAGGATCGCATCGCCGACGCCAGCGCCATCGCCGCCGAGGTGCTCAACGCCGTGCCCGTGGTGCAAAGCCACACGGCCGAGGCCCGCGAAGCCCGGCGCTTTGATGACGCCACCGAGCAGGCCTTCCGCACGGCCGAGCGGCGCATCCGCGCCCGTGCCATGCTGGTGGCCTTCATCATCATCGCCACCACCGGCGCCCTGCTGTGGGGCCTGTACCAGGGCACACAGGCCGTGCTGGCCGGCCAGATCACGGCCGGACACATGGGCCAGACGGTGGTCTATGTCATTTTGCTGCTGGGCTCGGTGGCCGCCTTGTCCGAGGTGTATGGCGACATCCTGCGAGCGGCTGGCGCCACCGAGCGCCTGATGGAGCTGCTGGCCAGCCGCTCTCCGATCGCCTCGCCAGACCAGCCAGCCACGCTGCCCGCGCAGGCCGACGGTGCCCGCGTGGACCTGCGCGCGGTCAGCTTCCACTACCCCTCGCGTCCCGGGCAACTGGCGCTGCAGGGTCTGGCGCTGAGCATCTACCCCGGTGAAACCGTGGCCCTGGTGGGCCCCAGTGGCGCTGGCAAAAGCACGGTGTTTCAGTTGCTGCTGCGCTACTACGACCCGCAGCATGGCGAAGTGCAACTGGACGGCACCCCCATCCAGCGCCTGCGGCTGGAAGACCTGCGCCAGCGGATCGCCATCGTGCCGCAAGACAGCACCCTGTTTTCCACCACCGCGCTGGAGAACATCCGCTATGGCCGCCCCGATGCCAGCGACGACGAGGTGATGGCCGCCGCCCGTGCAGCCCATGCCGACGGCTTCATCCAGGCCTTGCCTGAGGGTTACCAGACCTTCCTGGGAGAGCGTGGCGTGCGCCTGTCTGGTGGACAGCGCCAGCGCATCAGCATCGCCAGGGCCATCCTCAAGAATGCACCGCTGCTCTTGCTGGACGAGGCCACCAGTGCACTGGACACTGAAAGCGAACGCGCGGTGCAAGCCGCCCTGGAACAGGCCATGAAGGGGCGCACCACCCTGGTCATTGCCCACCGGTTGAGCACCGTCATCCACGCCGATCGCATCATCGTGATGGACGGTGGCAAGATGGTCGACAGCGGCACCCATCAGGAACTGATGGACCGCAGCGGCCTGTACGCCCGACTGGCATCCATGCAGTTTGGAGCCCCCACAACGCCAGCCAGTGGCCCCACGTGACCCAGGACGTGAAGAAAGGTAAGGCCGTCGCCCACCCGTCATCCTGGCATGTGCTTGCCGCGTTATGTGAACACGCAACGGCAAACGCCACCCACCAAGGAGAACATCACATGAAGCCCTACGCAATGTCGTCTCGCATGCAACGCCTGCCGCGCGCCCTGATGCTGGCGCCCGCCCTGGTGGCGCTGGCCATGGCGGGCTGCGCCAACATGACGCCCGAGCAACAGGCCACGGCCAAGGGGGCCGCCATCGGTGCCGTGACGGGCGCCGTGCTGGGCAAGGTCACTGGCGGCAAGCCCGCCACGGGCGCAGCCATTGGCGGCGTCATTGGCGCTGTGGCTGGCAATGTCTGGTCCCGCAACATGGAAGAGCAAAAGCGTGCGATGGAGGCCGCCACCCAAGGCACGCCAGTCGAAGTGACACGCACGGCCGACAACCAGCTGAAGCTGGACATCCCCAGCGACATCTCCTTTGACCGCAACAGCGCCGCCATCAAGCCTGAACTGCGCAGCGTGCTCGACGCCTTCGCACGCGGTGCCAGCCAGAACGGCAGCATGATCGTGCGCGTGGTCGGCCACACCGACAGCACCGGCACCGATGCCATCAACGATCCGCTGTCGCAGCGCCGCGCAGACAGCGTTCGCGACTATCTCAGCGATCGGGGCGTGTCAGCCAGCCGCATCGAAACCGCCGGCCGTGGCTCACGCGAGCCCATCGCCAGCAACGCCACCGCCGCCGGACAGGCCAAGAACCGCCGCGTGGAAATCTTCCTGCGCGAACCGGGTCAATCCTGATCGCCGTATCGCCATGCCACCCTCGGGACCGCATGGCTGATGAGACAATGAGACAGCCGGTTTCCTTTGGGGGCCGGCTGTTTGTCTTTTCACGCCCAGAACACCCATGAGCCGACCCGTCCGCAGCCAGTACGAAGACTTCATGCGCCACGTGCACACCACCGGCGTGCTCAAGACCGACCGCACCGGCACCGGCACGCGCAGCGTGTTCGGCCACCAGATGCGCTTTGACCTGTCCGAAGGCTTTCCCCTGGTGACCACCAAAAAGGTTCACCTGAAATCCATCATCATCGAACTGCTGTGGTTTCTGCGTGGGGATGACAACGTCAAGTGGCTGCAAGAGCGCGGCGTGACCATCTGGGACGAGTGGGCCCGTGAAGATGGCTCGCTGGGCCCGGTGTACGGCGTGCAGTGGCGCAACTGGCCCAAGCCCGATGGCACCCATGTCGACCAGATTGCCGAAGTCGTCAAGCAACTCAAGACCAGCCCTGATTCGCGCCGCATCATCGTCAGTGCGTGGAACCCAGGCCTGATCGACCAGATGGCGCTGCCCCCCTGCCACGCCTTCTTCCAGTTCTACGTGGCCCCGCCGCAGACGGAAGGCGCCAAGCCGAAGCTCAGCTGCCAGCTTTATCAGCGCAGCGCCGACATCTTCCTGGGCGTGCCGTTCAACATTGCGTCATACGCCCTGCTCACCCACATGCTGGCCCAGCAGTGCGACCTGGACGTGGGCGACTTCATCTGGACGGGCGGCGACTGCCACATCTACAGCAACCACACCGAGCAGGTCGAGCTGCAACTCAGCCGCACGCCCCACCCCTACCCGGTGCTGAACATCAAGCGCAAGCCCGACTCCATCTTCGACTACGAGTACGAGGACTTTGAAGTGCTGGAGTACGAGCACCACCCGGCCATCAAGGCCCCGGTGGCGGTGTGAGCATGGCTGCCGCCCGCCCCCAGGTGCTGAGCCTGATCGCCGCCGTGGCCGCCAACGGCGCCATCGGTCGCGACAACGACCTGCTCTGGCACGACAGCCGCGACCAGAAGCACTTCCGCGCCACCACCCTGGGCTGCCCAGTCATCATGGGCCGCCGCACCTGGGATTCGCTGCCCGAGCGCTTCCGCCCCCTGCCCGGCCGCCGCAACATCGTCATCACCCGCAACACCACCTGGCAGGCCCCCGGCGCCGAGGTGGCCCACAGTCTGGACGAGGCCCTGGCCCTGGTGGCCGAGGCCCCCAAGGCCTTCGTGATGGGCGGTGGCGAGCTCTACGCCCTGGCCCTGCCCCTGGCCGACGAGCTGGAGCTGACCGAGGTGGACGCCACCTTCGAGGCCGACACCTTCTTTCCAAGCTGGCCTCGCGCGCAGTTCGAAGCCGTGCGCCGTGAAGCCCACCCCGCAGGCCCTGCCGGCGAGCCCGGCTTTGCCTTCGTGACCTACCGCCGTCTGATCGATTGAGCACCCTCCCCATGCAACTTGCCACCTGGAACGTCAACTCCCTGTCTGTGCGCCTGCCCCAGTTGCTGGACTGGCTGGCCGCCAACCCGGTCGATGCCCTGGTGCTGCAGGAAACCAAGCTGACCGACGACAAGTTCCCGGCGGCCGAGCTGCAGGCGGCGGGCTACCACGCCCAGTGGTTCGGCCAGAAAACCTACAACGGCGTGGCCCTGCTCAGCCGCGAACCGGCCACCGACATCGTGCGCAACATCCCGGGCTTTGCAGATGAACAGGCCCGCGTGATCGCCGGCACCGTGCCCCACCCCACGCTGGGCACCGTGCGGGTGATTGGCGCCTACTTCCCCAATGGCCAGGCCCCGGGCAGCGACAAGTTCGCCTACAAGATGGCCTGGCTGGAGGCCCTGAACGCCTGGGTGAAAGACGAGCTGCAGCGCCACCCGAACCTGGTGCTGATGGGCGACTACAACATCGCCCCCACCGACGACGACGTGTACGACCCGGTGGGCTGGAAAGACCAGATCCACTGCACGGTGGAAGAACGCGAGCATTTCCAGCGCCTGCTGGGCCTGGGCCTGTCGGACGCCTTCCGGCAGTTTGAACAAGCCCCTCGACTGTGGAGCTGGTGGGACTACCGCAACCTAGCCTTCCGCAAGAACCAGGGCCTGCGCATCGACCACATCCTGTTGAGCCAAGCCCTCCAGCCCCGCGCCACGGCCTGCGTGATCGACAAGGTGCCGCGCAAAAACGAGCGCCCCAGCGACCACGCGCCCGTGGTGGTCACGCTCGCTTGACGCCAGGCGGGACTGCGGCGTAGCATGGGCACATCATGGATCGCATGCTGAACGCCAACCTCATGGTCACCGGTTCGTGGTGGCGCTGCCTTGTTTCAGGCGGCATGCGTTCGTGATTTCGGGCCCTGATGGGCCACCCCACCGACAGCCGCCCATCCAGGCGGCTTTTTTCATGTAGGCATTCCTGAGATGGGCACACCCTCAGGAGCTTGACATGACCTCATCGACCCCTTCTCCGCACATCGCTCCCCCCCTCATTGCTCAATGCGACAGCCTTGCCGAAGTGCGGCTGCGCATCGACCAGGCGGATCGCTTGCTGGTGGCCTTGCTGGCCGAACGCGCCCACTACGTGCGCCAGGCGGCCCGGTTCAAACAAACGCCTGCGGACGTCCAGGCGCCTCAGCGGGTGCAAACCGTGATCGGCCAGGCCTTGGCGCAGGCGCGCCAGGTGGGTGCTCCACCGGCCGTGGTCGAGGCCACCTACCGCGCGATGATCACGGCGTTTGTGCAGGAAGAAGCCCGCGAGCTCGACCGGCTGGCCGACCGGACGGTCAAGGTCGATGCACAGGCAGCAGCTTCTTGAGCGGCGCGGGCAAGCCCACGCTGTGCAACTGATCCAGCGCCACCCACCGGCCGGTGCCTGCGGCATCCCCCCCCACGGCAGGCCCTGCCAGGGTGCCCATCACGGCCGGCCTGGCAGGTCGCGCCAACACCAGGCGCTGGGGGTGCAAACGCCAGTCCAGGTGCGTCAGCACGTGGTCGATGGGCGGTTGAGGTTCAGGATCGCCCTCGCCCAAGGCCTGGGTCAAGGCCAGCGCCGCCAACTCGGTGTCCAGCAAGGGCAAGGTCCACAACCCGGCCCACACGCCAGTGTCCGGGCGCTGAATCAGCCACACGTGCTCGTCATGCTCCAGCCACAACCACCAGCTTTCGCGCTTCGAGCGCTTGAGCTTGCGGGTCTTGACCGGAAACGCCTCGGGGCGGCCTTGCTGGCGGGCTTCACACAGGTCGCTCCATGGGCACACCAGGCAACTGGGCTTGCGCTGGCTGCACACGGTGGCCCCCAAATCCATCACGCCCTGGGTGTAGGCCGGCATGTCCGCAGCCCGCTGGGGCAGCACCAACTCGGCGGCCTCCCACAAGGCGCGCTCATGGGCAGCCACCGACAGGTTGCCGCCCCAGGCCAATGCACGGGTCAACACCCGCTTCACATTGCCGTCCAGGATGGCCGTGCGTTCATCAAAGCAAAAGCCTGCGATGGCCGCGGCCGTGGATCGGCCGATGCCCGGCAGTTGCGCCAAAGCTTGGGCATTTCCAGGAAAGAGGCCACCGTGGTCGCTGACCACCACCTGCGCACAACGGTGCAGGTTGCGCGCCCGGCTGTAGTAACCCAGGCCCGCCCACAAAGCCAACACCTCGTCCAACGAGGCGGTGGCCAGGGCCTGCACGTCCGGAAACGCCCTCAAAAAACGATCGTAGTAGCCCAGCACCGTGCTGACCTGGGTCTGCTGCAGCATGATCTCTGACAGCCACACCCGGTAGGGGTCGCGTGTTTGCTGCCATGGCAGGTGGTGCCGACCTTCCTGACGCTGCCAAGCCACCAGCCGATCAGCCAGCGCGGGGCTCAGGGCCTGGGCTCGCGCCAGCAGGCCCTGCACATCATCGGCACTCATGAGCTGGCCATCGACCCCACGGATTCGGTGTGTGCATCAGGCATGCCGGACTCATCCGGCGCCGCTGCGGCCTCGGCGGTCGTGGGCTGCGCCTGCACGATCACCTCACCCACCAGGGTTTGCAAACGGGTCTGCAACTGCAAGACGCGCTCGTCCATGGCCTGCACTTCCTGCAAACGGGCATCGAGCTCGGTGGACGCCGTCTGGATGCGGTCCAGCGACTCGTAACGTCGCTTGAAATTGCGGCGTCGCTCGCGCAACTGGCTGTCCACCTGCGACGACGCGGTCTTGTTCCACAACTCGATGTCGTTGCTCACGGTTTCAAACACCACGCGCAAACGGGACACCAGCATGCGACGGAACTGCTCCTGAAAACCGGGCTGCGCCAGACGAAACGCCTGGCTGAGGCCCAAGTACTGCACATAGTTGCGCTCGATCAGTTGCAGATCCTCGGTGTACTTGCGCACCTCCAGCGGCGCCTCAACCGCCAGGCTGAAGCCGAACTCGGCATTGAGCTTGGCATACGACGCCGACAGCATGGCGTGAATCTCGTCGCTGCGCTGCTGGGCTTCTTCGATCAGGGCGCCAAGCCGCTGACACAGCTCCAGGAACGCCTTTTTGGCCCCCAACGGCAGCCACGAGCCGCCCAGCACCTGCTGCAACTGGTCCACCTCCAGACGCAGGCGGTCGGCCGACAGGTCCTGCAAGGCATGCCGCAACATGCGCGCATGAACTGACCGCATCGCTTGCAAACGCGCGGTGCACTGCTCGAACTCGCTGGCCTCGGCCTGCACGCGCTGCAGCATCAACTGAACCTTGCCCGCGCTTTTGCCCTTGAGTCCACGCAGCTCCAGCAACTGATCAGCGTACTGCCGCCGCATCTCACCGAAGCGACGTTGCAGTTGCTGCTGCAAGCGCTGCGCACCGTCGCAGGCCGACTGCGCCAGATGCTCGCGCCGCTTGGGCAGCAGGCGCTCCGACAGGGCCTGCTCAAAGTCTTCAAGCCGACTGCCGTTCAAGGCATCGGCGTCGCCCTGCAGGCGCGCGGCCAAGGCCTGGCGCGCCGATATCGGAAACACATGCGAGGCGGGGATCTCCAGGGTGTGGGCCACGCTCTCGCACTGCCGCTGAATGACCGCCTGCACCTGCTCGGGCGTGCTCAAGGGGTCGGCCAGGGAGTCGATCTTGTTGAGTGCCACAAACCGGGCCAGCGCCGGTCCACACAGGTGGTCTCGCCAGATGGCCAGGTCGGATTTGGTGACGCCGGTGTCTGCGCCCAGGATGAACACCGTGGCGTGTGCCTGTGGCAGCAAGCCCAGGGTCAGTTCGGGCTCGGTGCCAATCGCGTTGAGGCCGGGCGTGTCCAGCACCACCAGGCCGCGCTTGAGCAAGGGGTGGGGCAGGTTGATGCGGGCATGTCGCCACGCCGGCACCTCCACCAAGCCCTCGGCATCCTGAGGCGGGTTGTCTTCGGGCGTTTCAGCATGCCAAAAGCCCAGCTTCATGGCCTGATCGGTGTCCACGCGACGGGTGCGCATGACCTCGCCCAGCACCTCGGCCATCTGATCCGGGTTGGACAGGTCCAGATCGAAGCGCTGCCATGCCCCCGGCACCCGGCGATACTCGCTCAGCGATGGCGCTTCAAGCCGGGTCTCGATGGGCAGCAGACTCAGGCCCACAGGCTCATCGGCGTCGTAGCCCAACTCCACCGGGCACATGGTGGTGCGGCCCGCCGAGGCCGGCATGATCCGCCGCCCCTTGTCCGAGAAAAAGATGGCGTTGATCAGCTCGGACTTGCCCCGAGAGAACTCGGCCACGAACGCCACCATGAGCTTTTCGCCCGACAGCCGGTGGCGCATGGCCTCGAACCATTCGGACGAGGCGTCGTCCAGCAGATCGTGCTCGCGGGCAAAACGCGCCAGCGCCGCCAGGCGTGCATCGGTGTCGCTGCGCCACTGCCCAAGGGCATCCAGTTGGCTGACAAAGGAGGGCATCATGGGCGCATGCTATCGCATCGTGATGGATCCCGATAGACGGAACTGCGTCAGGAATCCCGACGATGCAACTCTCACCGTTTCTGACACCTCGGGCAAAAGTACGTGGCGCGCTGCGCCTGCACCACCCGCCTGACTGGCGTGGCACAGATCCGACACGGCTGCCCTTCCCGGCCATAGACGGCCGTCAGGTTCTGAAAATTGCCCAGATGGCCATCGGCGCTGAAATCCTTGAGGCTGGAGCCACCCGCGGCAATCGCCTGCATGAGCACGTCCTGAACAGCCTGCAACAGACGCTGGCAGCGTGGGCCGCTGAGCCGCCCGGCGGCCAGTCGGGGGTCGATGCCGGCCCGAAACAGGGCCTCGCATGCGTAAATATTGCCCGCCCCCACCACCACATCGCCCGCCATCAACACCGGCTTGATCGCAGCCCGACGCCCGCGCCACGCCTGCCGCAGCACCGGCCCGGACAGCGCCGGGTCAAAAGGCTCGCGGCCCAGCCGGGACAAGAGCTTGCCCGGCAGCCCCTCGTGTCGCGAAGCGCCCCACACGACGGCCCCGAAACGGCGGGGGTCCGTCAAACGCAAGACACCGGCCGAGGTGAGCAGATCGACATGGTCATGCGCCCCGGGGGGCGTGCCGTTCGCCACCAGGCGCAAGGAACCCGACATGCCCAGGTGCCACAACAGACCACCGGCCGGCGCGGCCTCGCCAGACAGCGGCAGCCAAAGGTACTTGCCCATGCGCTCCACGGCGTCGACGCGCGCACCCAACACCTGCTCGGCCGAGCATCCCAGCGGCCACCGCAGCGCTTTCCCCAGGCGCAAACCCTCAACCCGGGCCCCGGTCAAACGATCAGACAGGGACAAACGGGTGACTTCAACTTCTGGCAATTCCGGCATGAACCGATTATCGAACGCTGGATCCATAGAATGTCTGCAGAACTTCGGAGACCTCATGCGTCGTTTGTCTTTGCCCCCCGCCCTGCATCGCCCCATGGTCATGGGCCTGTCGGGGCTTTGCGCAAGCCTGGTGATGGCGGCCTTGTCCAGCACGGCGGTGGCGCGACCTCCGGCACCAGCGGTGGAGCCTGTCCCCGCCACGCCATCGGCCAACACCATCGAGCTGCCAGGCGATGCCAAACCAGGGGTGCGCAATTCCGAGATGGACGCACAACTCTTCTACCAGTCGCTGGTGGCAGAGATGCAGGTGCGCCAGGGCCAACCGGGGGTGGGCTACCAGATTTACCTGGAGACCGCTCGCCGACGGGGTGACGATCAGCTGTTTCGCAGGGCGGTGGACATCGCACTGCAAGCCCGCGCGGGCGAGCAGGCCCTGAGCGCCGCACAGGCCTGGCGCGACGCCAACCCCCGCTCGCTGGAGGCCGCTCAGTTCGTGTCCCAGTTGCTGCTGGTGTTCAACCGGGTGGATCAACTGGCGCCGCCCCTGTCTGACCTGATCACGCTCACGCCTGCCGACCAGCAGGCCCAGGTGCTGGGCTCGCTGCCACGCAGCTTGCAGCGCATCAAAGACCGACAGGCCGCGGCCACGCTCATCGATCAGGTTACTGCGCCGTGGCGCGAAGGTGACAAGGAGAAGGTCGAGGCCTGGGTGGCCAGTGGCGAAGGATGGGCACAGGCACGCCAGCCCGACAAGGCGCTTGCGGCGTTGAAACGCGCGCTGACACTGGACCCCGTCAACATCATGGCCGGCCTCCAGGCCGTCGAGCTCACCGATCAGAACCCGGATGCCCAGGCACTGGTGGATGCGCAGCTGCTGCGCAGTGACGCCCCTCCCCTGGTGAGGCTGGCGTACGCCCGCAAGCTGGCGGCACGTGGTCAATTCGAAACCGCCGAGGGCGAACTCAAGCAATTGATTCAGTTGCAGCCTCAAGCACAAGGCACACGCATCCTGCTGGCGGCCGTCCAGCTTGAACGCAAAAAACTGGACGAGGCCGAAGCCACCCTCCGCCCGCTGGCACAACTGATCCCCAAGGCGCGCCAGGAGGCCTCCGAGGCGCTCAGCCCCGAGCTGGAGCAAGCCGCCCTGATGCAGGCCCAGATTGCCGAGCAGCGCAAGCAGTTCGGGCAGGCCCTGAACTGGCTGCAACGCGCCGACCCCACAGGCAAGAAGATGAGCGTGCAGGCACAGCGGGCGCGCCTCATGGCCAGTCAGGGCCAACTGGCCAGCGCAAGGGCACTGATCCGCGCACTGCCAGAAGACGAGCCCCGCGACGGTGTGGCCAAGGTTCAGGCCGAAGCCGGCCTGCTGCGCGACGCACGGCAATGGCGCGAGGCCCATCGGGTGCTGGGCGAAGGCGTCGAGCGCTTCCCCGAGGTGAGCGAGCTGCTCTATGACCAGGCCATGATGGCCGACAAGCTTGGCGATCACGACGACATGGAACGCTTGCTCAAGCGGCTGATCGAGATCGACCCCGACAACGCCAATGCGCTCAATGCCCTGGGCTACAGCCTGGCTGATCGCGGCGTGCGGCTGGATGAAGCCCGACAGTTGCTGGACAAGGCCATCAGCCTCAAGCCCGGTGACCCCTTCATCACGGACAGCCTGGGCTGGCTGGCGTTCCGCGAAGGCAACGTGCCCGAAGCCCGGAAACTGCTGCAGCAGGCCTGGGACAGCCGTCAGGACGCCGAAATTGGCGCGCACCTGGGTGAGGTGCTCTGGCAGTTGAACGAGCAAACCCGCGCACGCCAGATCTGGCGAGACGCCTGGCAGCGCGACAGCGACAACACCGTGCTGCAAGACACGCTCAAACGTTTCGGCGTGAGCTTCTGACATGGCAGCCCACTGTCGATCGGCGCGCGCGCGCTGGGCCGCGCACAGCCTCGTCACCATCAGCAGCGCGGCCCTTTTCAGCGCCTGTCAGCACGTCCCTCCAGCGCCGCCAGCCACTGTGGCCGAGCCAGCGCCTGCGGCCTCACCCGTGGCAGTGCCCTTGCGTGAGTGGGAGGGGCGCATGAGCATCAAGCTCGATGCCCATGAAGGGCGTGAGCCTGAAGGGCTCAGCCTGGCCTTTCACCTTCAGTTGCAAGGCGAAGCCGGTCAACTGTCGCTCATGACCCCGCTGGGCACCCAGATGGCCGAGATTCGCTGGGATGCCCAACAAGCCGTGCTGCGCGACAGCGAAGGCGAGCAGCAATACCCCAGCCTGGAAGAACTCAGTGCGGCCTTGCTGGGCGAAGTGCTTCCGCTGGCCGTGCTGCCGTACTGGCTGGACGGCCAGGCCGACCCGGCCACCCCCTCGACCCCCAGCCCCCAGGCCGAAGGCTTCGAACAGCTGGGCTGGCACATCGATCTCAGTGGCCAGGCACGAGACCTGATCGTGGCGCGCCGCCCTGCCAGCGTCGAGCAGCGAGGCATCACCCTGCGGGCGCGCCTGCTGCACTGAGCCCCCTGCAGTTTGACTGTCACCCACCATGCCTGCACTGCTGGACCTGCCCGCCCCCGCCAAGATCAACCTCTTCCTGCACGTGGTGGGACGGCGGGCCGATGGCTACCACCTGCTGGAGTCGGTCTTTGCCCTGACCGACTGGCACGACACACTGCACATCGAAACCCGCAGCGACGGTCAGATTCAACGGCATGACCTGCGGTCGACGTCGTTGACTGCCCCCGCGCCCCAGCTACCGCCCGACGATCTGTGCGTTCGGGCGGCACGCCTGCTTCAGCAAGAAGCCGGAACATCGCTGGGATGCGACATCCACCTGGACAAATCTTTGCCCTCTGGCGCAGGACTGGGTGGAGGCAGTTCGGACGCTGCCACCGTGCTCATGGCACTCAATCACCTCTGGCAACTGCACTGGCCCACCACCCGCCTGGCCGGCCTGGGCTTGAGGCTGGGGGCCGACGTGCCGTTTTTCATCCATGGCCAGACCGCCTGGGTGTCGGGTATTGGCGACATCATCAGCCCGCTCCCGGCTCACCCGGCCCTGGCGCAGGTGTATTCAAGCGCTGTGGCCATCCTCAAGCCGCCCGTGAGCGTGCCCACCCCCGCCATTTTTGGCTCACCGCACCTGAAACGCGACACGCCTCATGCTATAGTCGCGGACTTTCTTGCAGCGCCTCAGAGCTTTGGGCGCAACGATCTGCAAGGGGCCGCCGAAGCCTACGTGCCTGGCGAACACCCTGAGCAGGCGGGGCAATTAACCGAAGCTCTCGCGATCTTGCACAACCGCTACGGCAACAGCCGGATGACAGGTTCAGGCAGCGCGGTGTTTGCGTGGGTAGCCCCACCAAATCTCGTCACGCCATCCAGTCCCGTCGGCTCAGTGACCCTGGATGGTTTGCCTGGATCGCAGTGGCTGGGTCGAGTGTGTCGCACGCTGGATCGGCATCCACTTCATGCGCGACTGTCGGGCTGAAACAGCCTGATCAGACGCCCTGATGGTTCCGAGCAACAGCTTGCAAAAGCATCAAAAACCCGGCTATAATGTGAGGCTCTGATCAAGAGTGCAGCTACTAGGTTGCAGTCGGCAATTTGCAGACTGTGTCCTGTGTAGGGGAGTCGCCAAGTTGGTTAAGGCATCGGATTTTGATTCCGACATGCGAGGGTTCGAGTCCTTCCTCCCCTGCCAAAGTTTTTGCAGAAGTCTTCATCGCCTGTTTCAGGCGCACCTGCCCGCCACCTTCCTCGAAGGCTGATTCAAACCAACCGACGGTTGGCGTCTACCGCGGGCGAGGTGAAGGGCAGACGTCATTGTTCAACGTCCAGCAGCCCGCCCATGCTCTCCGACACCGTACTGTTCACTGGCAACGCCAATCCGGCCCTTGCCCAGGAAATTGCTTCCATCCTTGGACTTGGTCTGGGCCAGGCGGCCGTGGGTCGCTTCTCCGATGGTGAAACCACGGTAGAGATCCAGCAGAACGTGCGTGGGCGCGAGGTGTTCGTGGTGCAGTCCACCTGCGCCCCCACGAACGACAACCTGATGGAATTGCTGATCATGGTCGACGCCCTCAAGCGCGCGTCGGCACAACGCATCACGGCCGTCATTCCCTACTTCGGCTACGCCCGCCAAGACCGCCGCCCGCGCTCCACGCGGGTGCCGATTTCGGCCCGCGTCGTGGCCAACATGCTCGAAGCCGTGGGGGTCAACCGCGTGCTGACAATGGACCTGCACGCCGACCAGATCCAGGGCTTTTTTGACATCCCGGTCGACAACATCTATGCGTCGCCCGTGCTGCTGTCCGACCTGCAAGCCAAGAATTACGAAGACCTGGTGGTGGTTTCGCCCGACGTGGGCGGTGTGGTGCGCGCACGCGCCCTGGCCAAGCAACTGGGCTGCGATCTGGCCATCATCGACAAGCGTCGCCCCAAGGCCAACGTGTCTGAAGTGATGCACGTGATTGGCGAGATCGAAAACCGCAACTGCGTGATCATGGACGACATGATCGACACCGCCGGCACCCTGGTGAAGGCCGCCGAAGTGCTCAAAGAGCGTGGTGCCAAGAGCGTGTACGCCTACTGCACACACGCTGTCTTCTCTGGCCCGGCCATCGAGCGCATCAAGGCCTCGCACCTGGACGAAGTCGTGATCACCAACACCATCCCGCTGAACGAGTCGGCCAAGGGCACGCCCAAGATCCGCCAGCTCAGCACCGCCTTCCTGTTTGCCGAGACCATCCGCCGCATCACCGATGGCGAATCGGTCACGTCCCTGTTTGCCGAGCAGAACAACAACTTCTGATCGGTTTCCCGGGCTGCGCTGACCACAGCGCGGCCTTTTTCTCAGCGCCTGGTCGCGGGCGCTTCACATCAACTTGGAGTCATCCATGAAATTCACCGCATTCGAGCGTTCACTGCAGGGGACCGGAGCGAGCCGCCGCCTGCGTGGCGCTGGCAAGACCCCCGGCATCGTCTACGGCGCCGGCAAGGCCCCCCAGAACATCGAGCTGGACCACAACGCCCTCTACCACGCCATGCGCAAAGAGTCTTTCCATTCGTCCATCCTGGACATGGAAATCAACGGCCAGGTCGAGAAGGTTCTGCTGCGCGACTTCCAGAAGCACCCCTTCAAGCCCCTGGTGCTGCACGTGGACTTCCAGCGCATCGACGCCACCACCCGCATCCGCAAGAAGGTGCCCCTGCACTTCGTCAACGAGGCTGAATCGCAAGCCGTCAAGATCGACAAGTGCATCATCAACCACGTGGTGACCGAGCTGGAAATCGAGTGCCTGGCCGAGCAGCTGCCCGAGTTCCTGACCGTGGACCTGTCGACCGCCGTCAAGGGTCAGACCATCCACGTGGAAGACCTCAAGCTGGACAAGCACATCAAGGTGTTGACCCACGGTCGCAAGAACCCCACCATCGCCACGGTGGTCGAGCCGGTCGAGGAAGTCATTGTGGCGGCCACCACCACGGCCGAACCCGCCAAGGGCAAGAAGGGCAAGAAGTAATCTTCAGCCCCTGCGTTCAGGCCTGTGCAGACAGGCCTGCGTCAAGCCCCGCTTTGGCGGGGCTTTTGTTTTGGGCGCTTGTCGTGTGCAATCGTCCCTGCTTCACTGTCATCCATCATGATTCGCCTGTTCGTTGGTCTGGGCAACCCAGGCCCCCAGTACGAAGACACCCGCCATAACGCCGGCTTCTGGTACATCGATGCCCTGGCCCGTCAGCTTGGCGTCAGCCTGCAGCCCGACCGCAACTATCACGGTCTGGTGGCGCGCGCGAACACGCCCGAAGGTCCGGTGTGGCTGCTGCAGCCGCAGACGTTCATGAACCTCTCGGGCAAGTCGGTGGCGGCCCTGGCCCGTTTTTTCAAGGTGGCGCCTGCCGAAGTGCTGGTGGCCCATGACGAGCTCGATCTGCTGCCTGGGCAAGTCAAACTCAAACAGGGTGGTGGCCATGCCGGACACAACGGGCTGCGTGACATCCATGCGCAACTGGGTGATCCGGGCTACTGGCGTCTGCGCCTGGGCATCGGGCACCCAGGCATCAAGTCGGAGGTGGCGGCCTATGTGTTGCGCAAGCCTCCAGCGGCCGAACGCGAAGCCATCGAGAAATGCATCCAGCAGTCGCTGGACGCCACCGCCTGTTTTCTGTCGGGCGACCTGCCGGGCGCCATCCACAAGGTGCATGCCCAGCCCCAGCGCCCCAAACCCCCACGTCCCACCCCAAGTTGAGAGGCCACGCCTGCCATGCCCTGCTGCAACGCACTGACCAAGATGATGCCCATGCTGCTGGCAGGTTTGATCATCAACACACCAGCCTGGGCGGTCTATCGTTGCGCAGCACTGCCAGGACAGGCGCCCACCTACAGCCAATGGCCTTGTGAGGCCCGGGGCCAACCCATCAAGGTGGACGACCCGCGCTCGCCCCAACAGGCCGCGCAGGCCCGGCGCGACCACGCACAGGCCCAAAAGGTGGCCAAACAGTTTGACCGCCGCATGCGCCAGGAGGCGCGCGCGCGACGCAAGGAGCACCCGACCGCCATCGACGGGCCCGTGCGGCAGGTGTCTGTGGGACAGCCCGAGGCCCGCGACAAGCCACCCCGCCGACGCAAACACCTGACCAAGGACACCGATCAGGCGGAGCGCACCTTCAGGGCCGTGCAGCCCAAAAACACCGCACGCGTCACGCCTTGAGCCGGCCTGCGCGCCACGCCAGGCTCACCGTCTTCCTTGCAGGCGTCGGTACTTCTGCAGCAACTGCTCAGGGGTCTCGACGCGATCCGGGTTCACCGGTATGCACTCCACCGGGCACACCTGCACACACTGCGGCTCATCGAAATGGCCCACGCACTCGGTGCACTTGTCGGGGTCGATGATGTAGTGCTCGTCGCCCATCGAGATGGCCTGGTTGGGGCACTCGGGCTCACACACATCACAGTTGATGCATTCGGCCGTGATCTTCAGTGCCATGGTGGACACTCCTGGGGTCAGTTGACGCGTCGAGCGACGCGCGCGCTCAAACGGTCAAGCACGCTGGGCGCCACGAACTTGGACACATCACCGCCCAGCATGGCAATTTCGCGCACAAAGGTGCCAGAGACAAACTGATACTGGTCCGACGGCGTCAGGAACACGGTTTCGACGTCCGGCATGAGCTGGCGGTTCATGCCCGCCATCTGAAACTCGTACTCGAAGTCACTGACCGCCCTCAGTCCGCGCACCACCACCTTGCCACCGTGGGCCACCACGAAGTCGCGCAGCAAACCCGAAAACGCGATCACCTCGACATTCGGGTAGTCACGGGCCAGTTCGCGGGCCATGTCGAGCCGCTCTTCCAGCGAAAACATCGTCTTCTTGTGGTGCCCTGCCGCCACCGCCAGGATCAGCCGATCCCAGAGCTGGCTGGCACGGCGCATCAAGTCGGCATGACCCAAGGTCATGGGGTCAAACGTACCGGGATACACCGCAGTGAGGGAAGGCGAATCGGACATGAAGTCTCCAGAATTCTTCGAAGAAATGAGGCACCTGCCAGGCGCCTGCTCAGCAGTGTAGCGACCACGGCTCAGGCCGGGGTGCCCGAATCTGTGGCGTCCTTGCGCTGAAAAAGGTGAAAAGCCACCTGCCCTGCCTGACCCTGGCGACGCAGGGTCAAGGGCTCGGGGGCCTGCATGGGCGTGGGCGACTCCAGGTAGATCCACCCCCCCGGGGGCACACAGTCGATGGCCAAGGCCAGTGCGCGATCGAACCACTGCTGCGCGAAAGGCGGATCCAGGCAGACCAGGTCAAAGGCTGCGCGGGCCCCGGCCTGGGCCATCCAGGTCAGCGCGTCGGTCTGATGCACCGCCACCTGCGGGGCCTTGAGCCGCTGCACCACGTCGCGCAAGGCCTTGGCCAGCACGGGGTGCTGCTCCAGCAGCACCACCGACCCTGCGCCGCGAGACGCGGCCTCCAGGCCCAGGGCGCCGCTGCCGGCAAAGGCATCCAGCACCCGCCAGCCGGACAGGTCTTGCCCCAGCCAGTTGAACAGTGTTTCGCGTACGCGGCCTGAGGTGGGCCGCAATCCATCGATCAAGGGCACGTTCAATGGCGTGCGTTTCCACTGCCCGCCCATGATGCGGACTTGCTGTGGTGCGGAAGACGGTGGGGTGCGGCGACTCATGTGAAGCTGCGATTGTAAAAAGCCGCGCGCCTACAATCTCGACATCATGTTCAGTTTCATCAAGAAAAAGCTGGGCTGGGGTGCCTCCGAGGACGCCAGCCCCCCGGAGACACCAGCGGCCAAGGCGGTGCCAGAGGCGCCCCAAGCGCCACAAATGCCCGAAGCGCCCAAGGTGATGGCACCCGCCGCCATGCCACCGGCCGCGGCACAGCCTTTGGCAAGCTCGCCCCCCCAGGCAACGGCCCCGATCGAACGTCGCTCGTGGCTGGACAAGCTGCGTCAGGGCCTGCGCAAGACCGGCAGCAGCATCGCACAGGTGTTCACGGGCACGCAGATCGACGACGCCCTTTACGAAGAGCTGGAGGCCGCCTTGCTGATGGCCGACGCTGGCGTGGCCGCCACAGAACACCTGCTGAAGGACCTGAAACGCCGCGTGAAAGAGACCAAGGCCACGGCCCCCGAACAGGTCAAAGCGCTGCTGATCGAGGCCATCACAGACCTGCTTGAGCCCCTGGAAAAGCCGCTGTCGGTGGGTGAACACACGCCCACCGTGATGATGGTGGCCGGTGTCAATGGCGCGGGCAAGACCACGACCATTGGCAAGCTGACCCGTCATCTGGCCGATGCACGGCAAAAAGTGCTGCTGGCCGCCGCCGACACCTTTCGTGCGGCCGCCAGAGAGCAATTGTCGGTCTGGGCCAACCGCAACGAGGTGGAAATCGTCAGTCAGGAGGGCGGAGACCCGGCGGCAGTGACCTTCGATGCCGTGCAGGCTGGCCTGGCCCGGCACTGTGATGTCGTCATCGCCGACACGGCGGGCCGACTGGCCACCCAACTCCACCTGATGGACGAGCTACGCAAGATCAAGCGCGTGATCGGCAAGGCCATGGAGGGCGCACCGCACGAGGTGCTGCTGGTCGTCGACGGCAACACCGGACAGAATGCCTTGTCTCAGGTGAAGGCCTTCGACGAAGCGCTGGGGCTGACCGGACTCATCGTGACCAAACTGGATGGCACGGCCAAAGGCGGGGTGCTGGCGGCGATTGCGCTGTGGTCGCAGACGCGGCAGGCGCCCGTGCCCGTGTACTTCATCGGGGTCGGAGAAAAGCTGGAAGATCTGCAGACGTTCAGCGCCCGCGAATTTGCTCAAGCCCTCCTGGCCTGAGGCGCCACACTCACCAGCCGCGGCTTGTTGGGCCGATCCTCGATGAGGGCCATGCCCGATGGACGCGAGGACCGCGGCGCGTCATCGTCCGGCGTCAGGCCGGTGGCAGGGTCGGTGTCAAGGTCATCAAACCAGGTCGACGGTGGGGGCTCCTTGCGTTCGCCCTCTTGCGCACCCGCCTCGTCAGCGTCCATCTGCGCGTGCCCGTCATCCTCTGACTGCGTCCAGGCGTGGATGTCAAAATCCAGCGCCTGATGCGCTGGCGGCTCCGGCGCACGGGCCGACGACAATCCAGACTGCATCGACGCCACCACGGCAGCCGCCTCCGCATCGCGTCGGGCCAGGCTGGCATCCTGGTAGCCCGAGCGCCCCGAGGTCTGCAAAGCAGAGCCCAGGATGGCCTCACGGGCCACGGCCGGCCCGGGCAACGCACCTTCCAGCCAGACATGCACGGGAATGCGGGCGGCGTGCAAGACCTTGTCCATGCGTTGCTGCCGCTTCAAGGCGCTTTCTTTGGTGCCCGCATGCCCTTGGCGCACCTCGACCACGGCCACCACCTGCGACGACATGTCACAAACCACCAGATCGGCGCACAAAGAGCCCACCCGCCGCAGCCATTCGGCGTAGGAGTTCCTGGTGGGAACCTTGACGAAACGGGCCACCGGCACCTGCGCCAGGATGATGTGATCCGGCAAGGCTCGCCGCAAGACGTGATAAGCCTCACGTTCTCCAGACTTGAGCACCCGGGTGGCCAGGGGTTCCCAGGCGGCCAGGGTGTCGAGTTGCTCGTCATGCTCAACGGCGCGACGCACACGCCGGCGCCGACTGCGTCGCCCGCCGGCATCTCCGTCCGAGGCCGAACGGCGCGCATCGCGGCCAGACTTCTGGCGCTGAAACCACCACGCGCCCATCAAGCCTGCCGACCCCAGCGCAGCTGCCAGGATCAGCGGCCACATCGAGATCAAATCCATCGTCCAGCCTTCCAGGTGTCGTTGAAGTGGTCACTGCAGGCCAACCGTCCCGTGGGACATCTTGACCTTGGGGTTCGCCGACTATTTCGGCTGCACGCCGGCGCAACTGAAGTGCGCGTGACGACCCGTGACCGCAGTTTCAGACCCTAACATCCGCCCTGCCTGCGAACAAGGGGGAAACCGACCTGGCAGCAGGTGAAAATTGTGAGGGAGCGTAGCAGGGCTGGTCAGCGCTTTTCAGCGCCCCATGCCGGGCAGCCCCTTCATGCCGCCCATGCGCTTCATCATCTTGAAGAGGCCGCCGCCCTTCATCTTTTTCATCATGTCCTGCATCTGGCCGAACTGGTTGAGCAGGCGGTTCACATCCTGGATTTGCACCCCGGCGCCCGCCGCGATGCGGCGCTTGCGACTGGCCTTGCTTTTGCCGTCGGTGAGCAAGGCGGGTTGGCGGCGCTCCTTGGCCGTCATGGCGTTGATGATGCCCTCCATGCGTCGCATGTCGCGCTCGGCACGGTCCATGTCGGCGTGGCCGGCCTTGGCCGCCATCTCGGCCGGCAGCTTGTCCATCAGGGTGGACAGGCCGCCCATCTTCTTCATCTGGCCGAGCTGCATGAGGAAGTCGTTGAAGTCGAACTCCACCCCCGACTTGACCTTCTCGGCCAGCTTCTGGGCGGCGGCCATGTCGACGCCCTTTTGCACCTCTTCGACCAGGGCCACGATGTCGCCCATGCCCAGCACGCGGCCCGCATGGCGATCGGCATCGAACACCTCCAGGCCATCGATCTTTTCCGACACGCCCGCGAACTTGATGGGCACGCCCGTGATCTGCCGCACCGACAGGGCCGCACCACCGCGAGAATCGCCGTCCAGCTTGGTCAGCACCACACCGGTCAGGGGCAGCGCCTCCTTGAAGGCCTTGGCGGTGTTGACCGCGTCCTGCCCCTGCATGGCATCCACCACGAACAGGGTTTCGACCGGATTCAGTTGGGCGTGCAAGGCCTTGATCTCGGCCATCAGGGCCTCATCAATGGCCAGGCGGCCGGCCGTGTCCACCAGCAGCACGTCAAAGTAGTGTCGGCGGGCGTGGTCCAGCGCGGCCGCCGCGATCTCGGCAGGTTTCTGCTCGGGGTTGGACGGAAACCACTCCCCCCCAGCCTGGCCTGTGACGGTCTTGAGCTGCTCGATCGCCGCGGGCCGGTACACGTCGGCCGACACGGTGAGCACCTTTTTCTTGCGTTTCTCGATGAGGTGCCGTGTGAGCTTGGCCGTGGTGGTGGTCTTGCCCGCCCCCTGCAAACCCGCCATGAGGATGACCGCCGGTGGCTGCGCCGCCAGATTCAGGTCGGCCACACCGTCGCCCATGGTGGCGGCCAGCTCCTTTTGAACGATGCTGACGAGCACCTGCCCGGGCGTCAGCGAGGACACCACCTCCTGCCCCAGTGCCTTGTCCTTGACGCGGGCGATGAAATCCTTCACCACGGGCAGGGCCACGTCGGCCTCCAGCAAGGCCATGCGGACCTCACGGAGCATGTCCTGCACATTGGATTCCGTGATGCGGGACTGCCCCCGCATGGTCTTGACGAGACGGCTCAGCCGTTCGGTGAGGTTCGATGCCATGAAATGGTCGCGCTTGCTCTTTTAAACTGGAGCCATGATTTTATCGCCCGCCCTACACACCAGTTGGCCAGCCGGTCTGGCTGTCCTGGCTTATCTGGTCGCCGCCCTGTGGCCGGTGCGCCCCGAGCGACCCGCGCCACAGGACGATCGAGGGGTGTGGCTGGCCCTCACCGTGGCCTGGCTGGCGCAAGGCATCGCCCTGGCGCTGGACATCTTCCCACCTGAACCCGGCGCCTCCAGCCGCTTCGGCTTTGCCCCCGCCTTGTCGATGACCTTGTGGGTGGTGGTCGGGGTCTATGGCCTGGAGAGTCGCCGGCTGGGCTGGCCCTCGGTGCGCCGTGGGCTGGCGGTGCTGGCCATGCTGGCTGTGGCGGTGGCCTGGCTCTTTCCGGGGCAGACTCAGCCCGACGTCACGGCCATCTGGGCGCCCGTGCACTGGCTGACGGGGCTGGCTGCTTACGGACTGATCGGTGCTGCACTGCTGCACGCGGTGTTTCTGAGGCGCGCCGAACGACAGCTCAGGCAGCGTCACTCGACGCTGCCGGTCGCCCACCTCACGCCGCCACCGCCAGCCCCTGGGGCGCTGGGCATGCCCTTGCTTCAGCTGGAATCCCTGACCATGAAGTTCGTTGGCGCGGGGTTCCTGATGCTCAGCCTGACCCTGGCGCTGGGGGCGGTGTTTGCTCAGCCATGGCGATGGGACCACAAAACGGTGTTTTCGGTGCTGTCGTGGGTGGTGTTTGCCATATTGATGGTGGGGCGGCTGCGGTTTGGCTGGCGCGGACGACAAGCCAGCCGCTGGCTGCTGGCCGGATCGGGCCTGCTGCTGCTGGCGTACGTGGGCTCCCGCTTCGTCCTGGAAGTGCTGCTGTCGCGCGCCGCAGGAGGCTGATGCATGGGCGCCGTCCTCAAGCTGCTGCTGGTCATCGTGGTGGGCCTGTGGCTGTGGTACTCACCCGCACTGCGCCGTCTGTGGCGCCCTGGCGACAAGCCCAGGCCTCCCGGCGCCAACCTGCCCGAACGCATGGTGCGCTGCGCACACTGCGGCATCCACCTGCCTGAAAGCGATGCCGTGCGCTCGCCCGAGGGATCGCTGTATTGCTCTGCCTCGCACTGTTCTCGGGGCACACGTGCCGAACAACAAGACCATCCCCAAGACCACCATGGCTGACCGCCCGCGCGCACAGGGCCCCCAGGGGGCCGACCAGCAGGGCTCCTGGTTCGGTGCGATCGATGAGGCGTCGCCGACGGTGTGGCCGGCCAGCGTTCAGGGCCCTGAGCCCACGGCCGCATCGGCATCACCATCGTCCTCGGTCAAAACGGGCATCTCGCCACAGTGGCCCTCGTTTCAACGCGTGCACCGGGCGTTTCTGGGGGCACGGGTGGCCGTGTCAGCGGTGCTCTCCGGTCTGGTCATGCTGGCTGCGGCGCTGGGCACGGCACCCCCGGGATGGTTGCTGATGCTGATTGGCGGTCACCTGGTGCTGACCCTCGCGGCATGGATGTGGCCTGGCCTGCGAGAGCCCCGCGGGCGTGACGGCGGAGGCCTCAACACCGGGCAGGCTTTGGCCACCGTGGGGGTGGACCTGAGCCTGTTTGCCCTGCTGCACCACCTCACGGGTCCCCATCTGAACTCACAGGCCCTGCTGGTGCTGCCCGTGCTGATGGCCGCCGTCCTGTTGCCCAGGCTCATGGCCATGGGCGTGGCGGCCACCGTGACCATCACCTTGCTGAGTGCCGCCTGGATACAAGGGCAAGAAGGCGGTCAGACGGCCTCGCTGCTGGTTCAGGCAGGGGTCACCGGCTTTGGCCTGTTCGTGATGTCGATGCTGGCGTCAGAACTGTCCACCCGGCTGGCCAGAGAAGAACGCAGCGCCCGCGGCAGCCTGGAGCTGGCACGCCAGCAGGCTCGACTGAACCGCCTGGTGATCGAAGAAATGAGCGATGGCGTCATGGTGGTCGACCGCCAAGGCCGCGTGCGAACCGCCAACCCCGCCGCCCGGCGCTTGCTGTCTGCGCAGGGACAGGCCGCGCCGGCGCCATTCAAACTGCATGGCGTGCCGGCCTGGGCCCCGCTGGTGAGGGCGATCGGCCAGGGGCAACAGCAAGGCGGCCTGGGTGACAACGGCATCGAGATCAGCCTGCGCTTTGACGACCAGAGCAGCCGAGACCTGCGGGTGCGCCTGCGATTCACACGCGAGCAATCGCCCCGGCAGGTCGAAGACATGTGTGTGGTGCTGCTGGAAGACCTGCGCAGCGTGCGCGCGCGTGAGCGGCAGGCCAAGCTGGCCGCCATGGGACGCATGTCGGCCGGCATCGCACACGAGATCCGCAACCCCCTGGCGGCCATTGCCCAGGCCAACGCCTTGCTGGAAGAAGACCCGTTGTCGCCCACACAACGTCGCCTGACTCGCATGATTGCCGACAACGTCGGCCGACTCAAACACATCGTCAACGACATCCTCGCCGTGGCACCGGGTTTGAGGCCGCCGGCGCCACTCATCGAACCGATCGAGCAGGTCGTCGCCATCTGCAATGAATGGCGAGGGGTTCATGCCCTGGGTGCAGGTTCCGACAGCATCCTGGAGATCGATCCGGGCAACACCGTTCGACACGGCCCCATCCGTTGCCGCTTCGAGCCAGAGCACCTCCACCGGGTCATCACCAATTTGCTGGACAACGCCTTGCGCTACCACAGCGGCGAACCCGGGGCCTTGCTCGTGAGCCTGCGCCTGCTGAATCAGGGACACAGCCCAGCCCAATTGATGGTGTCGGTGTGCAACGACGGCGAGCCCATCAGCCCGGACACCGAACGGGCCTTGTTCGAACCCTTTTTCTCGACCAGCAGCAGAGGCACCGGGCTGGGCCTGTATATTTGCCGTGAACTGTGTGAACGTCATGGCGCCAGCATCGACTACCGCCAACACCCTGCCAGCGTGCGCCACCGCAACGAGTTTTTCATGACCCTGCCGGTCGCCCCTCTTGAGACGAACACGTCCCGCGCCTCATGAGCCCATCGAGTCACAAGCTGCTGGTCATTGATGACGAGCCCGATCTGCGCACCTTGTACGAGCTGACCTTGCTGAGGGAGGGCTACGACGTCGACACCGCAGGCACGGTGGCCGAAGCGATGCAGTGCCTGCAGGCCGGCCCGTACGCCTGCGTCATCTCCGACATGCGGCTGCCAGATGGCCAGGGACTGGACGTCATCCGGTGGCTGGAGGCCCAGCAACGCAGTGACAAGGTCATCGTGATCACCGCCTATGGCTCGGCTGAGAATGCCGTGAGCGCGCTCAAGGCGGGGGCGTATGACTACCTGACCAAACCCGTGGACCTCAAGCAGTTCCGCTCGGTGGTGGCCTCGGCGCTCGGCGCTGCTGCCCCCCCCCCGTCCCACGGCGTGGAGACGATGGACCCAGATGGGGCGCCCCAGCCTGGCACCACGGCATCGGTGGCAGAACGGGCGCCCAGTGCCGGCGCCCATGCCGCGCGCCAGCTCCTGGGTCACAGCCCGGCCATCCAGCAGGTGCGTGTGCTGATCGACAAGGTGGCGCGCAACATGGCGCCCGTGCACATCTTCGGCGAATCAGGCACCGGCAAAGAACTGGTGGCCCGCGCCATCCATGAAGCCAGCCACCGCCGGCACGCGCCATTCCTCGCCGTCAACTGCAGCGCCATCCCGGAACACCTGCTGGAGGCAGAGTTCTTTGGCTATCGCAAGGGGGCCTTCACCGGTGCGCAGGAAGACCGGGAGGGCTTCTTTCAAGCGGCGCAAGGCGGCACCCTCTTCCTCGACGAGGTCGGCGATCTTCCGCTGGCCATGCAAAGCAAGCTGTTGCGCGTCATCCAGGAGCGCGCGGTACGGGGCATCGGCTGGACTCACGAAGTCCCGATCGATGTCCGGATCTTGAGCGCCACCCACAAGCATTTGCCCGACGAGATCCAGGAACAGCGCTTCAGGCAAGACTTGTACTATCGGCTGAATGTGATCCAGCTGACACTGCCGCCCTTGCGGGACAGGCTGGACGACCTGCCTCTGCTCAGCCAGCGCATCCTGGAACGCATTGCGCAAGACAACGGCCTGAGCGTCGTGCCCCGACTGGGTGCCAGCGCCCTGGCAGCCTTGCAGGCCCACCCATTCCCGGGCAACGTGCGCGAACTGGAGAACCTCTTGCAGCGCGCGGTGGCCCTGAGCAATCACCCCATGCTGGAGGCCACCGACCTCGGCCTCGTGCCGCCCCCACCGCCCGGGCCTGCAGCAACCTTGGACGACCTGTCCCCCGCGCACCCCTCCGAACCGGTCGGCCACCAGAGTGCTACCACGGTGAGCCAGCCGCCCCTGCCGTCTGACCTGGTGGCCTACCTGGATCAGGTTGAACGAGACGTGCTGGTCAAGGCCCTGGAGCACCACCGCTACAACCGCACTGCGGCGGGGGCCAGTCTGGGTCTGTCGCTGCGACAGATTCGGTACCGCATGGCCCGCCTTGGCGTTCAGGTCAACGAGCAGGGCATCGTGCTGGGCGATCGATTTGACCCGGACAGCGAAGGCGCGGGCCATGAGTGATCGGCCGGCACCCACTTGGCGCGACGGCTGGCTGGCGCACGCCAGGCACTGCCCATCACCCAACTTCGGGCCACGCCCTGGGCATGCCACTGTGGACTTGGCCGTGGTGCATTCGATCAGCCTGCCCCCCGGTGAATATGGTGGCCCCGAGATCGAACAACTCTTCACCAACCGGCTGGATTGGGACGCCCACCCCTACTTTGATCAGATCCGGGGCATGGAGGTGTCGGCCCACTTCCTGATCCGACGCACAGGCGAACTGGTGCAGTTCGTGTCGGTGCACGACCGCGCCTGGCACGCCGGTGCCTCGACGTGGTGTGGCCGTGACAACTGCAATGATTTCAGTGTGGGGATTGAGCTGGAAGGGCTGGAGGGCGACACCTTTGAGCCTGCGCAATACAAGGCCTTGAGCACCTTGTTGCGTGATCTCCACCAACAGTGGCCACTCTCTGCGGTGGTGGGGCATGAGCACATCGCGCCAGGGCGCAAACAAGACCCTGGGGCAGGCTTCGATTGGGCGCGGCTGCAGGCCCTGACAGGGTGGGATCGACAGCGATTCGCAGGCTGAAAATCGGCACGCCAAAGGTGTCTCTGGCTGTCAAACGGGACTGCCCGATCCGCAATTTCCCGCAGTTTGCACACCACAGTCGCCTCGCTCGAAAAAAGGCGTTATAGTGCCAACCAGACACTACCGGTAGCGTCCAAAACAGGTCGCGACACCATATATAGTGTCAGCGTTTTACCCTCGTACACCATCGAGGCCTTCGTCCGACGGGCCGCCAGCCATCCGCTGCCGCCCCGACGCCATCAAAGGGAATCACATGCAAACGTCCACGCCCAGCACCACGTCGTCTCACCCATCTGCTGCCACTGGCTTCCCATCTGACGCGGCACCTCAGCCCCGTCAGTCGGCGTATGCCGCCTACCAGATCATCCGACGCAACGGTGCGGTCGTTTCGTTTGAGCCCAGCAAAATCGCCGTGGCCCTGATGAAGGCCTTCCTGGCCGTGCACGGCACCCAGGGCGCCGCATCGGCCTCGGTCCGCGAAACGGTGGACCAACTGACCGAAGCCGTCGTGCGCGGTCTGCTGCGCTCGCGTCCGGGTGGCGGCACCTTCCACATCGAAGACGTGCAAGACCAGGTCGAACTGGGTCTGATGCGCGGCGGCCACCACGAGATTGCCCGCGCCTACGTGCTGTACCGCGAACGTCGCACCCAAGAGCGCGCCAAACAGGCCAGCGAGCAACAAGCCGCCGCCCTGCCCACGCTGCACGTCATCGACAAGGGGCAGCGCGTGCCCCTCGATCTGGCCCGCCTGCAAGCCCTGATCGAATCCTCGTGCGAAGGCCTGGGCGAAGACGTCAAGCCCGCCCCCATCCTGGCCGAAACCCAGCGCAACCTCTACGACGGCGTCTCCATCGACGAGGTCTACAAGGCCGCCATCCTGGCCGCCCGCACCCGCATCGAGCACGACCCGGCCTACACCCGTGCCACCGCCCGCCTGCTGATGCACACCATCCGCCGCGAAATCCTCGGCGAAGAGGTGATGCACGCCGACATGGCCACGCGCTATGCCGATTACTTCCCCACCTTCATCAAGAAGGGCATCGAAGCCGAGTTGCTGGACGACAAGCTCGGCCAGTTCGACCTGGCTCGCCTGGGTGCCGCCCTGAAGTTCGAACGCGACCTGAACTTTGACTACCTGGGTCTGCAAACCCTGTACGACCGCTACTTCCTGCACGTCGATGGCGCCCGCATCGAGATGCCCCAGGCCTTCTTCATGCGCGTGGCCATGGGGCTGGCGCTCAACGAAATCGACCGCGAAGCCCGCGCCATCGAGTTCTACGAACTGCTGTCCTCGTTCGACTTCATGTCGTCCACGCCCACGCTGTTCAACGCCGGCACCCGCCGTTCGCAACTGTCGTCGTGCTACCTGACCACCGTGCCCGATGACCTCGACGGCATCTATGAGGCCATCAAGGAAAACGCCCTGCTGAGCAAATTTGCCGGCGGACTGGGCAACGACTGGACCCCGGTGCGCGCCCTGGGCTCGCACATCAAGGGCACCAACGGCAAGTCGCAAGGCGTGGTCCCCTTCCTGAAGGTGGTCAACGACACGGCCGTGGCCGTGAACCAGGGCGGCAAGCGCAAGGGCGCCGTCTGCGCCTACCTGGAATCCTGGCACCTGGACGTCGAAGAATTCCTGGAGCTGCGCAAGAACACGGGTGACGACCGCCGCCGCACCCACGACATGAACACCGCCAACTGGATCCCCGACCTGTTCATGAAGCGCGTGATGGAAGGTGGCGAGTGGACGCTGTTCTCGCCCTCGTCCTGCCCCGACCTGCACGACAAGTTCGGCAAGGCCTTCGAAGAGGCTTACACCGGCTATGAAGCCAAGGCCGACCGTGGCGAGATCAAGCCCTTCAAGCGCATCAAGGCCGTCGACCTGTGGCGCCGCATGCTGTCGATGCTGTTCGAAACCGGCCACCCCTGGATCACCTTCAAGGACCCCTGCAACATCCGCTCGCCGCAACAGCACGTGGGCGTGGTGCACTCGTCCAACCTGTGCACCGAGATCACCCTGAACACCAATGGTGGCGAGATCGCCGTGTGCAACCTGGGCTCGGTCAACCTGGCCCAGCACATCAAGGACGGCGCCATCGATCAAGAGAAGATCAAGAAGACCGTGCGCACCGCCATGCGCATGCTCGACAACGTGATCGACATCAACTACTACGCCGTCAAGAAGGCCCGCGACTCGAACCTGCGCCACCGTCCGGTGGGCCTGGGTCTGATGGGCTTCCAGGACGCGCTGTACCAACTGCGCACACCCTACGCCAGCCAGGCCGCGGTCGAGTTCGCCGACCGCTCGATGGAAGCCATCTGCTACCACGCCTACTGGGCCTCGACCGAACTGGCAGAAGAACGTGGCCGCTACAGCAGCTACCGTGGCTCGCTGTGGGACCGCGGCATCCTGCCCATCGACTCGGTCAAGCTGTTGGCTGAGCAACGCGGTGGCTATGTCGAAGTTGACGACTCCACCACCCTGGACTGGGATGCCCTGCGTGCCCGCGTGGCACAGCACGGCATGCGCAACTCCAACTGCATCGCCATCGCCCCCACGGCCACCATCTCCAACATCATTGGTGTGGACGCCTCCATCGAGCCCTGCTTCGGCAACCTGTCGGTGAAGTCCAACCTGTCGGGCGAGTTCACCGTCATCAACGAGTACCTGGTGCGCGACCTGAAGAAGCTGGGCCTGTGGGACGACGTGATGGTGATGGACCTCAAGCACTTCGATGGCTCGCTGCGCCGCATCGACCGCGTGCCTGAAGACCTCAAGCAGTTGTACGCCACGGCCTTTGAAGTTGAGCCGGTGTGGCTGGTCGAAGCCGCTTCGCGTCGCCAGAAGTGGATCGACCAGGCTCAGTCACTGAACATCTACATGGCCGGCGCATCGGGCAAAAAGCTCGATGAAACCTACAAGCTGGCCTGGTTGCGTGGCCTGAAGACCACCTACTACCTGCGCACCATCGGCGCCACCCACGCTGAAAAATCGACGGTGTCTCGTGGTCAGCTCAACGCGGTGTCGAACAACGTGGGCGGCGGCATGAATGCGGCACCCCAAGCAGAAACCCCGATGAGCGAGCCTGCCACCGACGTGAAGTTCTGCTCGATCGACAACCCTGACTGCGAGGCCTGCCAGTAAGTGCCCTCTTCAAGGCCCATCGCCTTGAAAGGCCCTGTTCATCGAGGCTTCAAGCCGATCGCGTGATGCGTGATCACCACCAACGCCTTGATGCAGGGCCATCGGTCACCGACAATTTCGATGCGAGCCAACAACAAGCACTGATGGCGAATGTCAAGAAGTGCTTGGTGTTTTTCGCAACACCCTTTCATAATCCAGCTTCATAGGATGTCCACCATGTTGGTCTGGGAAGACGAATCGTCCAAATCCTCGCAGAAGCCTCAAAGCTTCGCCTCCACATCGCCGGTCGGTGTGGGCTCAGTCGCCTCCGCAGCGCACGCTGCATCAGGCACCACCAGCGCCAGCACCCGGCGCGTGAACGTGGCTGACAAGCGCATCATCAATGGCCAGACCGACGTGAATCAGTTGGTGCCATTCAAGTACAAGTGGGCTTGGGAAAAGTACCTCGCCACCTGCGCCAATCACTGGATGCCGCAAGAGGTCAACATGTCTCGCGACATCGCCCTCTGGAAAGATCCCAACGGCCTGAGCGAAGACGAGCGACGCATCATCAAGCGCAACCTCGGCTTCTTCGTGACCGCCGACTCGCTGGCCGCCAACAACATCGTGCTGGGCACTTACCGCCACATCACGGCACCCGAGTGTCGCCAGTTCCTGTTGCGCCAGGCGTTTGAAGAAGCCATCCACACCCACGCCTATCAATACATCGTTGAAAGCCTGGGTCTGGATGAGTCCGAGATCTTCAACGCCTACAACGAAGTTCAATCCATCCGCGACAAGGACGAGTTCCTGATCCCCTTCATCGAGGCGATCATGAACCCCGACTTCAAGACGGGCACGACCGAGAACGACCAGACGCTGCTGAAGTCGCTGATCGTGTTCGCCTGCCTGATGGAAGGCCTGTTCTTCTATGTCGGCTTCACACAGATTCTGGCCCTGGGTCGTCAAAACAAGATGACGGGCGCTGCCGAGCAGTACCAGTACATCCTGCGCGATGAGTCGATGCACTGCAACTTCGGCATCGACCTCATCAACCAGCTCAAGCTCGAGAACCCGCACCTGTGGACCGCCGAATTCAAGGCCGAAATCAAGGCGCTTTTCCTTAAGGCAGTCGAACTGGAGTATCGCTACGCTGAAGACACCATGCCGCGCGGCGTGCTGGGCTTGAACGCCTCGATGTTCAAGGGCTACCTGCGCTACATCGCCAACCGTCGTGCCACCCAGATCGGACTGGACGAGCTCTTCCCCAACGAAGAGAACCCCTTCCCCTGGATGAGCGAAATGATTGACCTGAAGAAGGAACGCAACTTCTTCGAAACCCGAGTCATTGAATACCAGTCGGGCGGCGCCCTGTCCTGGGATTGAGCAAGTGCCGCAAAGAGCACAAAGCCACCAGCACATGAGCCCCTGGCGTACCCCATTCATCACACCGCACTCAGATCCTAGGGGGTGTCGGGTGGTGGATCCTGTATCACCAGTTGGTGGTGCAGTGCTCTTTGCAACTTGATCAAGGAGATCCGTATGGCAACTGCGAAAAAAGTGGCACCCAAGAAGGCTGCCCCGGCTAAAAAAGCCGCTGTGAAGAAGGCTGCACCGGCCAAGAAGGCGGCGCCCGCCAAGAAGGCTGCACCCGCCAAGAAGGCCGCCGTGAAGAAGGCCGCACCCGCCAAAAAGGCCGTGGTGAAGAAGGCTGCGCCCGCCAAGAAGGCCGCTGCACCCAAAAAGGCAGCACCCGCCAAGAAGGCCGTCGTGAAGAAGGCTGCACCGGCCAAGAAGGCCGCTGCGCCCGCCAAGAAGGCCGCTGCACCCAAAAAGGCAGCACCGGTGAAGAAGGCTGCAGCCCCCAAGAAGGCCGCAGTGAAGAAGGCCGCCGCCCCCAAGAAGGCTGCGCCCAAAAAGGCTGCGCCGGCCAAGAAAGCCGCCGCCAAGAAGCCTGCACCTTCCAAGCCTGCCCCTGCAGCGAAAACCACCCTGAGCCCTCAGGCTGCCTGGCCGTTCCCGACCGGCAACAAGCCCTGACAGGCATTCAGCCCTCCGCCATGACCGGCGGAGCGTTGGACATTCAACCCGGCTTCGGCCGGGTTTTTCATGGTGCAATGCGCCCCCCGCAATCAGGCGCTATGCCTCTTGCATGGGCCCCGATACAGTGAAGTCTGGCGTGCAGGTTACCCCACCGGCCGCCCTGGCCCCGAGGGCCGCTCACGACTTCCGGGGCCCAGGAGCAGCAGCATGTCAGACAACACCCCCCACAACCCGGATGCCTCGTCCGTGGCGGAGATGCAGGCCGCGCTTTTCACCTTGCGTGACAGCCTGATGAACCTGAAGATGTCCTTGCTGGACCTGGCACACATGACCGATGAAGCCGCACAGCAAGCAGCACAGGACGAAACCCACAAGCTGCTGATGCGCTTGCGCGGCTGATGCATTGCTGAAACCCACGGGTGAAACGTACGAATCCGGTTTGCGCCCTGGTTGACTGGCTACACTAACGGGTTTGGCGCCTGCTTGCTGCGCGCCACTCTCTTACAGCAGAGTCACCATGGCCCAATACGTTTTCACCATGAACCGCGTCGGGAAGATCGTCCCCCCGAAGCGGCAGATCCTCAAAGACATCACCCTGAGCTTTTTCCCCGGCGCCAAGATTGGCGTGTTGGGCGTGAACGGTTCGGGCAAGTCCACCTTCCTCAAGATCATGGCGGGCGTGGACAAGGACATCGAGGGCGACGCCGTGCCGATGCCCGGCATCAAGATCGGCTATCTGCCGCAGGAGCCTGAGCTCAACCCCGAACAGACCGTGCGCGAAGCCGTGGAAGAAGGCATTGGCGGCGTGTTGGCCGCCAAGAAGCGCCTGGACGAGGTCTACGCCGCTTACGCCGAACCCGACGCCGACTTTGATGCCCTGGCCGCAGAGCAAGGCGAGCTGGAAGCCATCATTGCCGCCGCCGGCTCAGAAAACACCGACCTGCAACTGGAGTTGGCCGCCGACGCGCTGCGCCTGCCGCCCTGGGATGCCAAGATCGGACCGCTGTCCGGCGGTGAGAAGCGCCGCGTAGCCCTGTGCCGCCTGCTGCTGTCCAAGCCCGACATGCTGCTGCTTGACGAGCCCACCAACCACTTGGACGCCGAATCGGTGGACTGGCTGGAGCAGTTCCTCAGCCGCTTCTCGGGCACCGTCGTGGCCATCACCCACGACCGCTACTTCCTCGACAACGCCGCCGAGTGGATCCTTGAACTCGACCGCGGCATGGGCATCCCCTACAAGGGCAACTACTCTGACTGGCTCGACGCCAAGGAAAAGCGGCTGGAGCAGGAGCAGAAAACCGAAGACGCTCGCGCCAAGGCCCTGAAGCAAGAGCTGGAATGGGTGCGCAAGAACACCAAAGGCCGCCAGGCCAAGAGCAAGGCCCGCCTGGCCCGCTTCGAAGAACTGAGCGACGTCGAATACCAAAAGCGCAACGAGACCAACGAAATTTTCATCCCCGTGGCCGAGCGCCTGGGCAATGAGGTCATCGAGTTCAAGAACGTCACCAAGTCCTTCGGTGACCGCTGCCTGATCGACAACCTGAGTTTCAAAATTCCCGCGGGCGCCATCGTCGGCATCATCGGCCCCAACGGCGCCGGCAAATCCACGCTGTTCCGCATGATTCAGGGCGTCGAGCAGCCCGACAGCGGCGAGGTCAGCATCGGCAAGACGGCCCAGTTGGCCTTTGTCGATCAAAGTCGCGAAGGCCTGGACGGCAGCAAGACCGTGTGGGAAGACGTCTCGGGCGGCCTCGACAACATCGTCGTGGGCAAGTTCGTGATGCCTTCGCGCGCCTACATCGGCCGCTTCAACTTCAAGGGCAACGACCAGCAAAAGCTGGTGGGCAACCTCTCCGGTGGTGAGCGCGGTCGCCTGCACCTGGCCAAGACACTGGCCCAGGGCGGCAACGTGCTGATGCTCGACGAACCCTCCAACGACCTGGACGTCGAAACCCTGCGCGCACTGGAAGAAGCTCTGCTGGAATTCGCCGGCAGCGCCATGATCATCTCCCACGATCGCTGGTTCCTCGACCGCATCTGTACGCACATCCTGGCGTGCGAAGGTGACTCGCAATGGTTCTTCTTCGACGGCAACTACCAGGAGTACGAAGCCGACAAGAAGAAGCGCCTCGGTGAAGAAGGCGCGCGCCCCAAGCGCGTGCGCTTCAAGCCCATCCGCTGAACCTCGGCCTCGATCCCGTGAAAGCCCGTCCCTCGACGGGCTTTTTCATGTCAGGCGTCCAATCTGATTGGACGGGATCGGGGGCTATCCCTAGTGCTTGGGCCCGTGGTCAACACGGCTTGCAGGGCTAGAATTTCCCGGTCTTGTGGTGTGATGACATCTTGCGCCACAACCAGCGCGGATCGCTCACCACGCCCCGCTTGCTCATCACGCACCTTCTCTCTGGAGAACCCTTCCATGACCTCTCGGATGCCTCGTCTGCTCACCTTGCTGGCAGTGGCCACATCGGCCCTCTCGCTGGGTGGCTGTGCCTTGATTCAATCGAACGTCAGCGGCACCACGCTGAGCATCCTGGAAGATGGATTCACACCCCCGACGCTTGAAATGAGCGACGTGCAGATGGTGTGCACCTTCTCGGCCGTGAACACGCCGCTGGTGGGGGCTGCCCGCAACTTTTACGGCGACCCCTCGCTGATGGAAACGGTGCTGCTGTCGTCGGCCGGTGTGTGCTCCGAGAACGCCGCACTGGACGAAGAGATGCGCTACCTGCGTGCCTCACGCGAAAAGCGCTCGGATGAAGCCATTGATGCCCGCGTGGCCCAGAAGCGCTTGCTGGCCACCGCCGCAGAACGCCAGTACACCGCCTTCTTCCGCATGAAGACCAAGATGGAGCAGAAGTACTTCATCAAGTACGGCAAGAGCTGCCCGCGCTTCAAGCGAGACTTTGACGAGATGGTCTACATGCTGGGTTCGGTGGCTGGCCTGCAGGCCATGCAAAACGACATCGCTGCGCAGCAGACCGTGGGCGTGCCCACCGACACCGCCCCCTTGGTTGAAAAAGCCATGGGCTGCCTGGACAACAACAAGTGGTGGGGCGTTCCTCGCGCCACACAAGCCGTGGTCTGGAGCATCATCCCTGGCGGATCAGAGGGCAAAGACGTGGCCGGCACCTTTGAAAGCTCGATGGCCCTGGGTGAGAAGATGGGGATTCGACTGCCGCACGTGATGGCCGCCGTGGCCGCCCAGTCGGCCGACGACAAGGCTCGCCTGCGCAGCATCATCAAGCGCTTCAGCTCGGTGCCCAAGTTCAAGCCCAACAGCGAGTACCGACTGCTGGATGCGATCGCCGAATCGCAGATCACCAACATGTCGGACCGCATGTGGACCCAAAACACCGGAACCCGCACGCCCATCCTGGGTCTGGGCAAGTTCTGGGACGACAAGGTGGGCGGCGACATCGACGCCGAAAGCTTCCTGAACTGATGTGTCGCCAGGGACTCTCCCGCACGCTAGGGAATTCCCTTCCCCTATGCGTGTGGGCTAGGGGAACCCTGGAGCAACTTCACCCCCGATATAGTTACAAAGTGTCATGGGTTGACGCACCGCGACGACAGACCGTGGTCTGACCCTGAGGCACTGAACACCAAAGAGGGCCCGCTGTTGGGGCCCTCCGTTTTTCGGATCCGAGGAGACATCATGAATTCGGTCAAGAAGTTGGGGGCCGTCTGCGCCTTGGCGCTGGCGGCCGCAGGGGCTTCATCCCAGGCACATGCACAGCGCCTTTGTGTGTACGACCTGTTGGGCGCCGCTGGGGACCTGTTCAACATGGCCAAGGACTACCAGGTGGCCATGCAGCGTCATGGTGTCAACATCGAACTCAAGGGCTTCACCGACGAGCGCGTGGCCTCTGAGGAGTACCGCACCGGACAGTGCGCCGGGTTTGTGGCCACCGCGTTCCGTACGCGTCAATTCAACCCGACGGCCGGCTCCATCGACACCCTGGGGGCCACCACGATCGTGCGTGACGGCAAGATCGACATCAATGGCAGTTACGACGTGGTGCGCAAGTTGGTGCAGACGTTCGCCACGCCGGCGGCCAATCGCTTCATGGTCAACGGCCAGCACGAGGTGGGCGGCATCATTCCGCTGGGGGCGGCTTACCCTGTGGTCAACGACCGCAAGATCAACTCGGTTGAGGCCCTGGCGGGCAAACGCATTGCGTCGTTCGACCATGACAAGGCGCAGGCGGTGATGATCCAGCGCATCGGCGCACAACCGGTGTCTGCCGACATCACCAACTTCGCCACGAAGTTCAACAACGGCTCGGTCGACTTCATTGCTGCACCCACGATGGCCTATCGGCCGCTGGAACTCCACAAAGGCGTGGGCACGAAGGGCGCCATGGCGCGGTTCCCGATCATGATCCTGACCTACCAGGTCATCCTCAACAGCACCAAATTCCCGGAAGGATTTGGTCTGAAGTCTCGGCAGTACTGGGCCGGGCAGTTCGATCGGGCGCTGCAGTTGGTCAAACAGGCTGACGCCAGCATCCCGCCGGGTGTGTGGATGGACCTGTCGGCCTCCGACTCCTACAAGTACACCCTCATGCTGCGGGAGTCTCGCATCGACATCGCCAAGCAAGGCCTGTACGACAAACAGGGTCTGCGCATCATCAAGAAGGTGCGCTGCAACGTGAACCCCTCCGATCCGGAATGCTCAACCAAGTCTGAAGAAGACTGGAAATGAACGACCGGCCACATGGCCGCAAGGTGCGCACGCCCCACGACGTGCGCTCTTTTTTTAGGGTTTGATCGGTCGCCGACCAACCCAACGATGACTGACATCCATGAACGCACCTGATTCACGCAAACTTCTCGGGCGGACCCTGCAGGAATGGTTCGCCACCCTGCCTGTGTTCGCCTTGCTGCTGCTCACCCTGATCATCGGCACAGGGGAAATGGTCCACGGCCAGTTGCTGAGACTGGGCGAATCCATGTTCGGCAACCCCGATCAGCAGGTCCAGTACTTCATGCTGCGGGCCGACCCGGTCAAGCCCGAGTGCAACCGCAACGTCGACGTTGACGCCGAGGTCCAGCGCAAGCTGGCCGAGTCGAAGGCGCCCAGCACCGACGACCTGGACGACCTGTTCGGTGACAGTGGCCCCGCCGACCCGGCCGTGCTGCGACAGTCCATCGAGCAGGCGCAGACGATTTGTCGAGCCAAACACGACATGTACGAGCGGGTGCAGGCCAACCTCACGCCAGAGGTCAAGGCCTATCGCACGCTGGAGACCAGCTTCTTCGGTCTGTTCAAGCTGGGCATGGAAAACCGCCCACTGATCTTGTTGATCATGGTGTCGATCGGCTGCATCGTGACCACCCTGGGCTGGCACCACATCGGGATCCGTGGCGCCCTGTACACCCGCGATCACATCGTGGTCACCTGGTCTCAGGTGATCGCCAGCAGCCTGCTGCTGTACTCGTGCGTCCGCTACTACCAGATCCTGAAATCTGGCGGTGAGGTGGATGCCCCGCACCTGCACTACATCTGGATCGCCACCTTCGCCGCGATCCTGCTGATCAACTTGTGGCGTGTGTTCAAGCCGCGTGAGGCCTCGGCCAAAGGCGATGGCGGTTGGGGCAAGGCGTTGCTGGCCACGCCGCTGTACGCGGTGATGTCGATCAATGCCGGTGTGTACTTCCTCAGCATTGATCACCCTGCAGGTCTGGCCATCTACATCAACCAGTTGATGGCCCTGCCCAGCATCTTCATGAACCTGGCCCTGTTCATCTGGGCGGGCATGCTGCTCAAGCAAAGCCGGGTGATTGACCTGGTGCTGAACGTGATCCGGCCGTGGAACCTGTCGCCACAGCTGCTGACCTACATCATCCTGATCATCGCCTCGATCGGCACGGCTTACACAGGGGCCTCCGGCATCTTCGTGATCGCCGCTGGCGCGGTGATTTACCACGAAGTGCGCGCCGCCGGCGGTACACGACAGTTCGCCCTGGCCGCCACGGCCATGTCCGGCTCGCTGGGTGTGGTGCTGCGGCCCTGCCTGCTGGTGGTGATGATTGCGGCGCTGAACAAGCAGGTCACCACCAACGGCCTGTACCACTGGGGCTTCTACGTCTTCCTGCTGACGTCCACCCTGTTCTTCCTGGTGTCTCAGATGCTGCGCACCCAGCGTGCCGCCATCGAATCACCGGTGGTCGCCATCCCAGGCATGCTACGTGAGCTGATCCCCCTGCTGCCCTACATTGGCGTGACCGTGGTGATCATCGCCCTGTACGAGTACGGTCTGGACACCAAGCTCAATGAAATCACGGCGCCCACCATCATCCCGGTGATGCTGTTGCTGATCCTGATCTTCGACAAGGTGCTCAACAAGGGCAAGGCCGAGATCACACCGGACTACGCCAGCCATCGGCAAGAAGGTGTCGAACGTTCGGTGCGCTATGCCACCACCGAAACCATTGGCCACATCGGCGCCCTGCTGGCCCTGATGACCCTGTCGCTGGCCGTGGGTGGCGTGATCGAACGCTCGGACATCATGCATTACTTCCCGCAGGTCTTTGACAGCCGCTGGACGGCCATGGCCTTCCTGATGGTGATCATGGTGGTCGTGGGCATGTCGATGGATCCGCTCGGTGCTGCCATCCTGGTGTCGGGCACCCTCGCCCCGGTGGCCTACGCCAACAACATCGACCCAGTGCACTTCTGGATGATGGTGCTGGTGGCCTTCGAGCTGGGTTACCTGTCGCCGCCCGTGGCCTTGAACCAGCTGTTGACGCGTCAGGTGGTGGGCGAGGATGAAGTGCACCTTGCCGACCAGGAGGTCAAGCACATGCGATTCTTCCGCCGCTACGAGCGGTGGATCCTGCCGCTGATCGTGATGGCCTCCGGCCTCATGATCGTGGGCTTCGGCCCGCTGGCGGTGCAGGACTTCGAATCGCTGGCCTTCATCAAGGACTGGTTCCCTGCCGTACCGCAATGATGCTGTGAGGCTTTGAACGGGCGGGAGCCCGGATGAACCTCACCAACCCGGTGTGCCTTCGGTGCACCGGGTTTTTTCTTGTGCGATGGCCCTCCGGCCGGCAAGTGCAGTCGCAGTGGTGGCGCTTGCGTCACCCATCAAGGTGCCCCCTTCAGGGTGAGTCAGGTGGCCCACCGCACCGCGGCACGACCTCACTTTTGATCGACAATCGGTCGCATCATCATGGACCTGCCCACCCTGTTTTCTGCCAGCGGCCCGCTGGCCCGCGCCTTAGACGGCTATTGCGTTCGTCACGAACAGATCGAGATGAGCCAGGCCGTGCAGGCCGCCATCCGCGATGGCCGCACCGTCGTGCTCGAGGCCGGCACTGGCGTGGGCAAGACCGCCGCCTACCTGGTGCCCGCGCTGCTGGAAGGGGGCAAGGTGGTCGTGTCCACCGGCACCAAGGCCCTGCAAGACCAGCTGTTTCACCGCGACCTGCCCGCCGTGCGCGATGCCCTGGCCGTGCCCGTGAAGGTGGCCCTGCTCAAGGGCCGCAGCAATTACCTGTGCTGGCACCACCTGGAGCGCACCAACCAGGACGCTACCCTGCTGGGCAGCCGGCAAGAGGTGCGTGACCTGTCCGAGATCAACCGCTTTGCGCCCCTCAGCGCCACGGGTGACAAGGCCGAATGCCCCACCGTGCCCGAGCACGCACCCATCTGGGCACGGGTCACCTCCACCCGCGAGAACTGTCTGGGCAGCGACTGCCCCCGCTATGCCGATTGTTTTGTGGTGCGCGCCCGCCGCGAGGCGCAGGATGCCGATGTGGTGGTGGTCAACCACCATCTGTTTTTTGCCGACCTGATGCTGCGCGAAGAAGGCGTGCCCGAACTGCTGCCCCAGGCGCAAACCATCATCTTTGACGAAGCGCACCAGCTGCCCGACACGGCCACGCTGTTCTTTGGCGACACGGTGTCCACCGCGCAATTGCTGGACCTGCTGCGCGACACCCTGGCCATCGGCCAGGCCCAGGCCCGCGACGCCGCCAACTGGAACGATGTGCTGGCGCCGCTGGACCGCGCCGCGCGCGATCTGCGGCTGTGCTTTGGACAGGCGCAGCAGCGCCTGTCCATGGATCAACTGGGGGCCGATCACCCCTTGCTGCCCGCACTGGGCACCCTGCGCGAGGCCCTGGGCCAGGTGCGCGACGCGCTGGATCAGCAGGCCGAACGCAGCGTCGACCTGCAACAACTGCACCGCCGCAGCCAGGAGTTGCTGCAACGACTGATCGCCTGGGGCGCGCCCGAGCGCGCACACGAGCCCGAGCTGTGCTGGGTGGATGTGGGCAGCCATGGGGTGCAACTGCACCGCACACCGATCTCCGTGGCCGATGTGTTTCGCCGTCAGCGCCTGGGGGAGGACGCCGGGGAGGACGCCGAGGATGGCGCAGGCGATGAACCAGACGACACGCTGAACGACGCGGCCGACGGGCTGATGGATGACGAGGCCGCCCAGGACCTGGCTGATCTGCAGGCCTTGTTTGCCGATGCGCCCACCGACAACGCTGGAGGCGCGAGCGCTGGCGAGCACGCTGGAAGCCCACAGCCCGCCCACCGACGCCACCAGGCCTGGGTCTTCACCTCGGCCACCCTGGCCGTGAAGAACGACTTCCGCCACTTCACCGATGCGCTGGGCCTGGAAGACGCCGAATGTCAGTCATGGTCCAGCCCCTACAACTACCCAGAGCAGGCCATGCTCTACGTGCCGCCGGGCCTGCCCCTGCCATCGCACGCAGGGCACACGGCCGCCGTGGTGGATGCCGCCCTGCCCTTGATCCGCGCCAACCGGGGGCGGGCCTTTGTGCTGTGCACCAGCTTGCGCGCGGTGGAAGCCGCCGCAGCCCGGCTGAAGTCCTTGCTGGAGGCGGCAGGCGACCCCTTCCCCGTGCTGCGCCAGGGCGATGCGCCCCGCCCCACCCTGCTGGATGATTTCCGCCGCGCCGGCAATGCCGTGCTGGTGGGCAGCCACAGCTTCTGGGAAGGCATTGACGTCAAGGGCGACGCCCTGACCCTGGTCGTGATCGACAAGCTGCCCTTTGCGCCCCCGGATGATCCGGTGCTGGCCAAGCGCCTGGAGCTGCTGTCACAAGCGGGGGGCAACCCCTTCATGAGCCACCAGGTGCCTCAGGCCATCATTGCGCTCAAGCAGGGCGCGGGCCGCCTGATCCGCAGCGAAACCGACCGGGGCGTGCTGATGATCTGCGACACCCGCTTGGTGGACAAGCCCTACGGTCGCCGCATCTGGCAAAGCCTGCCGCCCATGAAGCGCACCCGGGCCGAGGCCGAGGTGACGGCCTTCCTGGCCAGCCTGTGAGGTCGCCCTTGGCGACCTCAGCAGCTCACACCTCGAGGTTGTCGATCAGTCGCGTGGCACCCAGTTTGGCCGCCACCAGGGTCACCAAGGGCGTGCTGGCCAGCCCGACCGCCAGCTCATCGGCGGTGGCATGGTGCAGGTCTTTCTGGCGACGCACCATCACGTAATCCGGGGCCCAGCCGCGCTGGCGCAGCTCGGCCATCGCCGACTCTTCGCAGCGCTGCAGCAACTCGGGCGTCAGGCGCTCGCTGGCGCGCAGCTCGGTCTGCACCCCACGCAGCAGGCGGATCAGCGTGAGCGCTTCGGCGCGCTCGGCATCGCTGAGGTAGCCATTGCGGGATGACAGGGCCAGGCCTTCGGCGGAGCGCATGGTCTCGCCACCCACGATGTCGATGGGCAAGCCCATCTGGCGCACCATGTTGCGGATCACCATGAGCTGTTGGTAGTCCTTCTTGCCAAACACGGCCGCACGCGGCTGCACGATGTTGAACAGCTTGTGTACCACGGTGCACACGCCGGTGAAGAAGCCCGGGCGGAACGCACCTTCCAGGATGTCGGCCAGCTCAGGAGGAGGCACCACCTTGTAGCCCTGAGGCTCGGGGTACAGCTCGGCCTCATCGGGTGCAAACAGGATGTCGCAGCCCGCCCCGGCCAGCAGCTCGGCATCGCGCGCCAGCGTGCGGGGATAGCGGTCAAAGTCTTCGTTCGGGCCGAACTGCAGCCGGTTGACGAAGATGCTGGCCACCACCGGGCTGCCCTGGATCGCGGCAGAGTCCGAGATGGCCCGGGCCTGCCGGATCAAGTCCAGATGGCCCTCGTGCAGGTTGCCCATGGTGGGCACAAACACAGGGGCCGAAGGCGCGGCAGTCAACAAGGCACGCAGATCGGCCAGGGTGTGAACAGTCTTCATCGCAGGCTCAAGCATCCAAGGCGAAACAACTCAGTAACCGTGCACGGCTTCGTCAGGGAACGAACCGTCCTTGACGGCGGCCACATAACGGCGCACCGCGTCTTCCACGCTGCCACCGTCGGCCATGAAGTTGCGCACAAAGCGAGGCAGCTTGCCGCGCGTCACGTTCAGCATGTCGTGCAGCACCAGCACCTGGCCTGCCGTGCCGGCACCAGCGCCAATGCCGATGGTCATCATGCCGGGGTTGTCGGCCTGCACCTCGCGGGCCACGGCCGAAGGCATCAGCTCCAGCACCATCATGGCGGCACCGGCCTGGGCCAGCTCTCGCGCGTGGCGGCGCAAGGTGGCCGCACCGGCCTCGTCGCGGCCTTGGATGCGGTAGCCACCCAGGGCATGCACGCTCTGCGGGGTCAGCCCCAGGTGGGCACACACCGGAATGCCGCGCTCGGTCAGGAAGTGCACGGTATCGGCGGTCCAGCCACCCCCTTCCAGCTTGACCATGTGGGCGCCAGCCTGCATCAGGGCCACGCTGCTGCGCAGGGCCTGTTCGCGGCCTTCCTGGTAGCTGCCGAAGGGCAGATCACCGATGATCCAGGCCGTGCGGTTGCCACGGGCCACACAGCGGGTGTGGTAGGCCATGTCGTCCAGGCTCACGGGCACGGTGCTGCCATGGCCTTGCACGATCATGCCCAGCGAGTCGCCCACCAGGATGGTGTCCACGCCAGCATCGTCCACCAGACGGGCGAACATGGCGTCGTAGGCGGTCAGCATGGTGATCTTCTCGCCCTGGGCGTGCATCTCCCGAAGGCGGTGCAGGGTCATGGGCTTGCGGGCAGACGCGGATGCTGGATTCATGCTGTACTGTGCCGCGTTGCCACGGCTCAACCATTGATGAGCCCGATTCTAGGCCACACCCTCGGATGAACAGGAGACTCGACATGCACACTGTCCGGCGCCTGGGAACCTTGCCCCAGCCACCCCGCGTCACCTTGGCATCGCTGATCGCGGCCACGATGTTGCTGAGCGCCTGCGAGGGTGGCCAGGCCGTGAATCCCGCCGACAGCGCCAGCGCCGCGCCCACGCCGGTGCCCACGGTGCAAACCACCGCGCGGCCCAGCGCTGAGACCCTGGCGCAGGGCCTGAAACACCCCTGGGGCCTGGCGATTCTGGACAACGGCGAGATGCTGGTGACCGAGCGCGGTGGGCAACTGTGGCGCTTGTCAGCCGATGGGCAGCAGCGCCAACCTGTGCGTGGGGTGCCCCCGGTCTGGGCCCAAAGCCAGGGCGGCTTGCTGGACGTGGTGGCCGACAGTGGCGACCAACCCTGGGTGTACTGGAGCTACGCCGAGCCAGGCACCGGCCGCGAAGCCGGTCTGGCGGGCACGGCCGTGGCCCGGGGGCGCCTGGTGGGCACACAACTGCAAGACGTTCAGGTGATCTTCCGTCAGCAGCCCAAGGTGGATCACGGCAACCATTTTGGTTCGCGCATCGTGCTGGGCCCCGACAACACCCTGTTCATCGGGCTGGGCGATCGCCAACAAGACAACCCACGCTCGCCCGACACCCGCTTCGCTCAGAACCTGGGCGCCCACCTGGGCAAGGTGATCCGCATCCAGCGCGACGGCTCGCCCGCGCCGGGCAACCCGAGCTGGAATGGGCAAGCCGCCCTGCCCGGTATCTGGAGCCTGGGACACCGCAACATCCAGGCCGCGGCGCTGAACCCTCAAACCGGCGCGCTGTGGGTGGCCGAGCACGGCCCGCAAGGGGGAGATGAGCTCAACATCGTCACGGCCGGCGGCAACTTCGGCTGGCCGTTGCACAGCTACGGCTGCCCGTATGGCTCGCTGCCTGGCAAGGGTTGCCAGGTGGGCGACGGCCAGCACGGCCCGGGCTTCATCGAGCCCATCACCACCTGGGTGCCGCTGTCAATGGCGCCCAGCGGCATGGCGTTCTACACCGGCAACCGTTACCCGGGCTGGCAAGGCAGCCTGTTCGTGGGGGCTTTGCGGGGTGCGGCCCTGTGGCGCATGACCCTGGATGGCGACCGCGTGACGGGGCGTGAAGCGCTGTACGAAGGTGAGCTGGGCCGCGTGCGCGATGTGCGTCAGGGCCCGGACGGCCTGCTGTACGTGTTGACCGACGCCGCCGATGACGGGCGGGTGATCAGGCTGACACCATCGGGGTCGTGAGCCTCACACAGGCTGGTAGGCCAGGCGCACATAGATGGGCGCGAAGGCCTCGGCCTGGGTGATCTCGATCAGGTGCTCACGCGCCAGCTCCAGCATGGCGATGAAGGTGACCACCAGCACCTGCGGGCCCCGGCTGGGCTCGAACAGGGCCTCGAACTCCACGAATCGGCGCCCTTGCAGGGTCTTGAGCACCATGCTCATGTGCTCTCGCACCGAGAGCTCTTCGCGGCTGATGGTGTGGTGCTTGTGCAGGCGCGCGCGCTGCAAGATGCCCATCCAGGCCTCTTTCAGGTCCACCAGGGTCACCTCGGGCAACTGCACATTCAGCGAGGGGTCGCTGTAAGCCTGTACGCGCAGAAAATCCCGGCCCAGCAAAGGCAACTGATCCAGGCCGGCGGCGGCCAACTTCATCTGCTCGTACTCGATCAGCCGGCGCACCAGCTCGGCACGGGGGTCTTCGGCCTCTTCGCCGTCGTCGGTTTTCTTGGGCGGCAGCAGCATCCGAGACTTGATCTCGATGAGCATGGCCGCCATCAGCAGGTACTCCGAGGCCAGCTCCAGATTGCGCTTGCGGATCTGGTCCACATAGGCCAGGTACTGGCGCGTGACATCGGCCAGCGGGATGTCCAGGATGTTGAAGTTCTGCTTGCGGATCAGGTAGAGCAACAGATCCAACGGGCCCTCGAAGGTTTCGAGGAAGACCTCCAGCGCATCGGGCGGGATGTAGAGGTCGGTGGGCAGGTCGAACAGGGGCTCGCCGTAGAGCCGGGCCACGGCGATGTGGTCGACCACCTCGGGCACGCCCTGGTCGTCCAGCGGGGTCAGGGTCTCGGACACCTCAGGGGCCCCTGCCTGGCGACCAGGCCGCCTCAGGCCTTGGTCTGGTAGACGTACGGCTGTTGAGGCACGCGGGCCTCGCGCGCGGCGCGCTGGGCATCGGTGTCCTGAGGGGCCTTGTCCCACAGCAGGGCGCGGCCCTGGCGTTGGCGGTCTTCGAGCTGCGGGTCGCGCTGCTTGAGGCTGTCGATGAACTGGGTCACGTCAGACTTGTAGGGCTTCCAGAACAGGGGCATGGTGGCTCGCGTGGGGAATGTGTTCAGCCCGCCATTTTACGAGACTCGGGCGCTTTCCAGGCCCGATGGGGCGAGACAATGCAGGCCATGCACGAAATCGAACTGAAATTCGGCCTGCCCGCGGCCCAACTGGACACCGTGCGCGCTGAGCTGGCACGACTGGGGGCCGACATCGCCCGGCCTCAGATCCTGCAAGCGGCCTACTTCGACACCCCCGACCGGCGGTTGGCCCAGGCCCGCGCGGCCCTGCGCGTGCGCCGGGAGGACGACGAGTGGGTGCAGACCTTCAAAAGTGCCGGGCTCAACACCATGGTGCGGGTGGAGGACAACCAGCCTGCCACACCGCCCGCCAGTTCAGCCCATGGCTCAGCGGACGGTGAGGCCTTGCAGCCCGACCTGAGCCGTCACCACGAGGCCGCCCGGCAGGTGTTGATGCAGGCACTGGGCTGGCAGCCTGAGCGCGACCCGCCAGGGCATCACAGCGGCCTGATGGCGCTGTACCGCACCGACATGCGCCGCACCCGCGCCCGACTGACGGTGGCCGAAGGCACCCCGCATGAAGGCATGGTGGAGCTGGCGCTGGACGAAGGCGCCATCTTGGCTGGCGAGGGGCCGCAGCAGCGTTGCGAAGCCGTCTGCGAGCTGGAAATCGAACTGCTGAGCGGCGCCCCCCAGGCGGTCATCCTCGCGGCCGACGCCTGGGTGGCGCGCTTTGGCCTGTGGCTGGACACCCAGACCAAGGCCCACCGTGGCGACCGGTTGGCGCGCCAGGTGCTGCCCATGCCTGACAGGCCAGTAGCGCCAGCTTCACCACCTGACACCCCGCCCACGCCCTGGCCCATCGCGCTGGAGTCGGCCCTGGGGCGCTACACCCGCGCCATGAGTGCGCTGGCCTCGCCATCAGGCCCGGTCGCACCAGACACTGTCCTGTCCTGGCGTGACGCCAACCGTGCCATCGCGGCGGTGGCCCACACGGAAAGCGCCCAGCCCTGGGCCCATGACCTGGCGGCGCAAGCGGAGGCCTTGGCTCAACGCATGGCAGCGTCAGAACCCACACAGCCCGAGACCCTCACGGCCCTGGCACGCAGCGCTGAGGCCACCCGCCTGGCCCTGGCCGTGTTCACGGTGTTGCTGGCGGTGTGACCGGCGGTGTTGCCTGAGGCGACACAACGGTTGAGGCCACGGCCTGCTGCACGGCAGACAGATCGCTCATCACATTATCGACACCAAAGGTATCGGCCACCCGCCCGCTGCGCTGCAGCAGGCTGGCGGGCTGCTCGTTGAGCCCACACAGCACCAGCCGCACCCCTTGGCGGGCCAGGGTGCGCTGCAACTGCACCAGGGCATCCAGCCCCGAGGTGTCCATCGAGATCAGGCGTGAGGCCTCCAGCACCAGCACGCGCACGCCGGGCGGCAGCTGTTCGGGCAGGTCTTCCACCTTGCCCACGGCGCCGAAGAACAGCGAGCCGTACAGCCGGCACAACAGCACACCGGGTGCCAACTCGTCGCGCTCGATGCGAAACAGCGTGCTCATGCGGTAGATGAAGAACACGCACGCCAGCACCAGCCCCACCTCGACCGCCACCGTCAGGTCAAAGATGACGGTGAGCAAGAAGGTGCCCACCAGGATGGTGCGGTAGGTGTAGTGGTATTGCTTCAGGTGGGCGAAGGCCTTCCATTCGCCCATGTTCCAGGCCACGGACAACAAAATGCCCGCCAGCACTGGCAAGGGCACGTGCACCGCCAAGGGCGCAGCAACCAGCACGATCAAAAGCAGCACGGCCGCATGCACCATGCCCGCCACGGGTGACGTGGCCCCCGCCCGCACATTGGTGACGGTGCGCGCGATGGTGCCGGTGGCGGGGATGCCGCCAAAAAACGGCGTGACCATGTTGGCCACGCCCTGGGCCATCAATTCCTGATTGGGGTTGTGGCGCGGCAAGGTGCTCAGGTTGTCGGCCACCCGGGCGCACAGCAGCGACTCGATGGCGCCCAGCATGGCGATCGTGATGGTGGGAATGAACAGCTGACGAACGCCATCCCAGGTGAAGGCGGGCCAGGCGAAACTGGGCAAGCCCTGGGGGATGCCACCAAAGCGCGACCCGATGGTGGCCACGGGCAGCGCCAAAAGGGCCGTGACCACACTGAAGAGCACCAGCGCCACGATGGGCCCGGGCAGGTGGGAGACCGCCCTGAACACCCGCGAGGCATGCCAGGCGGGCGGCGCCACGCCATCGCGCCCCACCATGCGGGGCCAGACGGTCACCAGCGCCAGGGTGGCCAGGCCCATCAACAGCGACAACACATCCAGCTGGTGCATGTGAGCGGCCAGTGTCTGGATCTGGCCGACAAAATCGGCCGGCATGCGCTCCGGGCTCAGGCCCAGCAGGTCTTTCAACTGCGAGAGTGCGATCAGCACCGCAATGCCATTCGTGAACCCGATCACGATGCTGACCGGGATGTAACGCACCAGCCCCCCCAGGCGCAGCCAGCCCATCAGGAACAACAATCCGCCGGCCAGGATGGTCGAAATCAGCAGATTGGCCAGGCCATAGCGCTCGACAATGCCATACACGATGACGATGAAGGCCCCGGCCGGACCGCCGATCTGAACGTGCGAGCCCCCCAACAGCGCGATCAGGAAGCCCGCGATGATCGCGGTGAACAAGCCCGATTCAGGGGGCACGCCCGAGGCGATGGCAAAGGCCATGGCCAGCGGCAAGGCCACGATGCCCACGGTGAGCCCGGCACCACAGTCTTTCAAAAACCGATGCCGGTCGTAGCCCTGCCAGGCATCCAGCAAGCGAGGCCGAAAAGGAGCCAGAGGCAGTTGAGCCCACCACGATCTGAAGGTGGCTGACGAGCGGTGGTAAACAGACGCTCTGGAAGGTGGCTCAGGCTGGTCCATGCCGAAGCATTGCACCGCAAGGGCATGCGCAGGTCAAGGCGTCACGCCCGATGTTGCTGGCGACCGACGTCAGCGAATGCGCATGCCCGGCTCGGCGCCCGGGAAGGGCTCCAGCACATAGACGCCCGGGTTGGCTTTCTCGTCCGCATGTGAGGCCGCCAGCACCATGCCCTCGCTGACACCAAACTTCATCTTGCGCGGTGCCAGGTTAGCCACCAACACCGTCAGCTTGCCGATCAGCTGCTCGGGCTGGTAGGCCTCCTTGATGCCGCTGAAGACGTTGCGCGTGCGGCCTTCACCCACGTCGAGCGTCAGGCGCAGCAGCTTGGTGCTGCCCTCCACGTGCTCGGCGTTGACGATCTTCGCGATGCGCAGGTCCACCTTGACGAAGTCGTCGATGGTGATGGTTTCAGCGATGTCCTCGCCGCCGGGCTTCGGGGCCTCCGCGACTGGGGCGGGCGGCGGCTCGAACAGGGCGTCCAGCATCTTCACATCCACACGCTGCATCAGGTGCTGGTAGGTGCCGATGGTGTGCTCGCCCAGCAGGCGCTCCGCGCTGGCAAAGGTCAGGGGCTCCACCTTCAGGAAGGCCTCCACGTTGGCCGCCACGGCCGGCAGCACCGGCTTGAGGTAAATGCTCAGCAGGCGGAAGGCCTCGATGCACACCGTGCACACCTCTTGCAGGCGGGCATCCATGCCCTCTTGCTTGGCCAGCTCCCACGGCTTGTTGGCATCGACGTACTCGTTCACGCGGTCGGCCAGCAGCATGATCTCGCGCAGCACCTTGCCCAGCTCACGGGTTTCGTACAGCTCGACGATGTTGGCGCGGCCGGCCTGCAGGGTGGCCAGCAGTTGCTGCCCTTCATCGGCGATGGCGGCCGTGGTGCGACCTTCAAAACGCTTGGCCAGGAAGCCTGCCGCACGGCTGGCGATGTTGACGAACTTGCCCACCAGGTCAGAGTTGACCCGGGCCATGAAGTCGTCCTTGTTGAAGTCGATGTCTTCGACGTTGGCGTTCAGCTTGGCCGCGATGTAGTAGCGCAGCCATTCGGGGTTCATGCCCAGGCTCAGGTACTTGAGTGGGTCCAGCCCCGTGCCCCGGCTCTTGGACATCTTCTCGCCGTTGTTCACGGTCATGAAGCCGTGCACGTTCACCTGGTTCGGCAGCTTGCGGCCGCTGAACTTCAGCATCGCGGGCCAGAACAAGGTGTGGAAGTAGGTGATGTCCTTGCCGATGAAGTGGATCTGCTCCACGGAAGGGTCGGCCATGAACTCATCGAACGAGCGGGTTTCGCCATACCTGGCCAGCGGGCCGCCGGCCGAAAAGTAGCTCTTCAGCGAGGCCAGGTAACCGATGGGCGCGTCCAGCCACACGTAAAAGTACTTGCCAGGCGCACCGGGGATCTCGATGCCGAAGTAAGGCGCATCGCGGCTGATGTCCCAGTCGCCCAGGCCCCCTTCGCCGTTCTCGTCCTTGGTGAACCATTCCTTGATCTTCTTGCTGACGGCCGGCTGCAGCTTGCCGTCTTGCGTCCATTGCTCCAGAAAGCTCAGGCAGCGCGGGTCGGACAGCTTGAAGAAGTAGTGGTCCGAGGTCTTGAGCACCGGTGTGGCACCCGACAGGGCCGAATACGGGCTCTTCAGCTCGGTGGGCGCGTAGACCGCACCGCACACCTCGCACGAGTCACCATACTGGTCCTTGGCACCGCACTTGGGGCACTCACCCTTGATGAAGCGGTCGGCCAGGAACATGCCCTTCTCAGGGTCGAAGAACTGCTCGATGGGCCGCACATCGATCAGGCCCTGGTCTTTCAACGCCAGGTAGATGCTCTGCGCCAGCTCGTGGTTCTCGGGGCTGTCGGTGCTCGACCAGTGATCGAAGCTGATGTGAAAGCCGTCCAGATACGGCTTGCGGCCTGCGGCGATGTCCGCCACGAACTGCTGCGGCGTCTTGCCCACCTTCTGGGCGGCGATCATGATGGGCGCGCCGTGGGCGTCGTCTGCCCCCACGAAATGCACCTGGTTGCCCTGCATGCGCTGGAAACGCACCCAGATGTCGGCCTGGATGTACTCCATGATGTGGCCGATGTGGAAATGGCCATTGGCGTAGGGCAGCGCGGTGGTGACGAAGAGCTGACGGGGCATGGTGGGGTGGAACCGGTGAACGAGTGCGGGATTTTAGGGGGTGAGCGTCTTCCGGGCTAGACTGAACGACTTGGCCTTGCCGGCCTGTCTTTTTTGTTGGATTCGACCCGCTGTAGTCCGAGATGAGCTCCACCCCCTTTGACGCCGCCGTGCAGGACGCCCTGCGCACCCTCCCCGATCCCCTCACCGGCCAGGACTGGGTGAGTGGGCGGCAACTCAAGCGCGTGCACCTGCAGGATGGTCACCTGCACCTGGACATCACCCTGGGCTACCCCGCCCGTTCACAGTGGCCGGCCTACACCGAGCTGGTGCGCCAGGCCGTGCAGGGTCTGGACGGCGTGCGCGAAGTGACGGTGAACTGGTCCACCCAGGTCCAGCGTCATGCCGCCTCGCGTGGCCAGGCCCTGCTGCCGGGCGTGAAAAACCTGGTGGCCGTGGCCTCGGGCAAAGGCGGGGTGGGCAAAAGCACCACCGCCGTGAACCTGGCCCTGGCCCTGGCGGCCGAAGGCGCCCGCGTGGGCATGCTGGACGCCGACATCTACGGCCCCAGCCAGCCCAAGATGCTGCAGCTCAGCGGCAAACCTGACAGCCCGGACGGCAAGACCATCACCCCGCCCGTCAGCCATGGGCTGCAGGCCATGTCCATGGGCCTGCTGGTGGACGAAGACAAGGCCACCATCTGGCGTGGCCCCATGGCCAGCCAGGCCTTTGACCAGTTGCTGCGCCTGACCAACTGGGGGCAGACGCCGGAAGAAGGCGGCGAGCCCCTGGATTATTTGGTGGTCGATCTGCCGCCCGGCACCGGCGACGTGCATCTGAGCATCAGCCAGCGCGCCCCGCTGACGGCCGCTGTGATCGTGACCACCCCGCAAGACATCGCCCTGCTGGACGCCCGCAAGGGCCTCAAGATGTTCGAGAAGGTGTCGGTGCCGGTGCTGGGCATCGTCGAAAACATGGCGGTGTACTGCTGCCCCAACTGCGGGCACGAAGCCCACATCTTTGGCCAGGATGGCGGCAAGCGCATGGCCGAAGAATGCGGCGTGCCCCTGCTGGGCGCCCTGCCGCTGGACCTGAACATCCGCCTGCAGGCCGACAGCGGCACGCCCACCCTCGTGGCCGACCCGGACGGCGCCGTGGCTGGCCTGTACAAGGCCATGGCCCGGCAGGTGGCCGCACGCCTGTCGCAACTGCCCAAGGATTACTCCGACAAGATGCCTGGCGTGTCTGTACAGACCCCGGCCTGATGAACCATGGCAAGCCACCCGTCCGCCCAAGCCGGCCCCATGGACGACACCTGGTTTGACCTGGTGCCCCTGGCGCTGCTGGAATTCAACGAACACGGCCGCGTGCTGCGTGGCAATTCGGCCCTCAGTGCGCTGCTGGGATACGCCACGCCGGCGGGCAGCAACCTGTCGGACAGCCCGCAAGCGCTGCAGCGCCTGTGCGGATGGGACGCGCCCCTGACCTTGTTGGCCCACGGACCCGAAGACGCCCCCTTGCAGGCACAGGTGACGCAGGCGCGAATGCAAGGGCGTCCCGCGCTGTTGCGCAGCCAGGTCTGGGCACAGGCGCAAACGCAGGCCGATCATCCACGACGGTTTCTGTGTGCGATCCGCGACAGCGTGCTCGACGACGACCATGACGGCACGGCGTCGCCGGGCATTGGCATCAGCTCAGACGCCGATGCGGCCGCTGTGCCCGATCAGGCCCAGCTGTTGCACGAATTGAGCACCATTTTGGAGAGCACGCCCTCGGGCATCGCCTACCTACATGGCAACACCCTCGTGCGCTGCAACCGACGATTCGAGCGCATGTTGGGCCTCACGCCCGGCACCATGGCCGGACAGAGCCTCGACGCCCTGCTGGCAGCCGACCCGCGGATTGACCGCGTGGTGGCCGAGACCGCCCAGGAATTGCAACACAGCGGGCAGTTTGAAAGCGAGCTGGAAATCGTCATCCCGGCCCTGCCCACGCGTTGGTATGCGCTGTCGGTTCGACGCATCGGTGTGGTTCAAGGCCGCGATGAAATCATCGTGGTCCTGTCCGACATCACGGGTATCCGCTCGCAACAGGCACAGCTGGAATCCCTGGGCCGAGACCGCGACTTGATGTTTTCACTCTCCGGGGTGGGCATCGCGTTCGTCAAGGATGGTCTGATCCAGAGCGCCAACCCCGCGTTGTCTCAGTTGCTGGGCGAAGACGGTGCTGACCTGACGGGCCGCCCCCTGCTCAGCCTCTACGCCAGCGACATGGACCCCAAGCTGGACGCGGATGTCATGAGCGTGTTGCGCAGCCTGGGTCACTGGCAGGGCGAGCGCGCCCTGCGCCATGCCCGTGGCGGACAAGGTCTGTGGGCCGAAGTGGCGTTGCGACTGGTGCAGCCCGGGCGCCCTGAAGACGGTCTGATCGCCTCGTTCGTCAACGTGGATGCGCGCCACCGCGCGGAACACAACCTGACCCTGCAGGCTGATCGCACGCGCGCCATCCTGGATTCGGTCTTCGTGGGCATCGTCACGCTCGACGCCCACGGCATCGCGTGGATGAACCGCTCTGCCCGACGGATGTTCGGGGGCGATCTGGCCGATTTCCTGGGCCAGCCCCTGAGCACAGTGGCCCCGCCCGACCTGGACCACCCGTTCCGCCTGACCGACTACCTTGACGAGCTGGAAGACGGTCAGTCCCACACCTTCGAGTGCCAGGTGGTGGGGCGTGACGGGCGCGTGTTCTGGGTGGTGGGCAACGCCGTGGTGACGCTGGATGAATCCAACCAGCGCCACACCACCTACGCCTTGCTGGACATCGACCGCCGGCGCCAGGCCGAGGCACAGTCGGCAGAAGCCCAGGCCACCTTGCAGCGCATCATTGAAACGGCCCCCATGGCCATCCAGGTGCTCGACGCCCACGACCTGACCTTGCTGCAGGCCAACCAGGCGGCCACCATGTACATGGGCAAGGATGCAGGCCATGCCCTGGGTCTGACGCCCGCCGCCCTGTACCCGCCCGAGCGTGCCCGCCTGACCGAGTCGGACCTGCGGGCCTGCCTGGATGCGGGGCAAAGCCTGCACCGCGAATACAGCCTCAGCCAGCCTCACGGCCAGCGCATCTGGGACGTGACCTACCTGCCCCTCTCACGGGAATCGCAGGGAAGTGACCAGGTGCTGGTGGTGGCCTCCGACATCACCGACTTGCGCGCGGCCGAACAGGCCAGACTGGAAGCGGCGATCACCCAGCGCGAGATGCTGGTGCGTGAAGTGCACCACCGCATCAAGAACAACCTTCAGGGCGTGGCAGGCCTGCTGCAGCAGATTGCCTCACGCAAGCCCGAGGTGGCCCCAGCCATCTCCGAAGTGGTGGGGCAGGTACAGGCCATTGCACAGGTGTATGGCTTGCAAGTGGGCGCAGGCGGCCCGCTCAAGCTCCAGGCGGTGATCGATGCGATTGCGCAGTCGGTCCAGCGCACCTTTGGCCGCACCATCAGACTGCAGGTGGATGGCCCCCACGCCAGCGAATGGCTGCTGCCAGAGGCCGAGTCGATCCCCATCGCCTTGTGCCTCAATGAATTGCTGACCAACGCACACAAACATGGTCCGGGCAGCCAGGCGCTGGTGTGCGCCCTGCACTCGAGCGAGGCGGGCGTGGACATCCTGATCGACAACCCAGGCAGCCTGCCTGAGGGATTCAGCCTGGAGCGCGTGCGCGGCGGCGTGTCAGGCCTGGGTCTGGTGCGCGCCTTGCTGCCCCGGCGCAGCGCCAAACTCACCCTGAGCAATGAAATCGGTCAGGTGCGCGCGCGTGTGGCGCTCACGCCACCGGGCATTCATCTGGCACCGCCTCCCCCCTCGACGGGGGAACCCACTGGTCATCAGATCGCTCTTTGGCCACAATAAGGTCTTTTGGATTTGTCCACCCTCAGCCCCGGAGCCCCGATCAACGTGAGCCAGGACGCGCATCACAAAGGCAAGATACTGGTCGTCGATGATGACCGGCTGGTGCTTGCCACGCTCACGCACGGCCTGGCCGAAGCGGGCTACGAGGTGATTGACGCCGACAACGGCGACGACGCCATCTTGCTGGCGCGCCAGCACAAGCCGGAGCTGGCCTTGCTGGACATCCGCATGGAAGGCAAAAGCGGCTTCGACGTGGCCGCCTATCTGCGCGAGTACTGCCAGATCCCGTTCATGTTCCTCTCGGCGTTCTCCGATGAGGCCACGGTCAATCAGGTCAAGGAACTGGGCGCGCTCACCTACCTGGTCAAGCCGCTGGACATCCAGCAGATCGTGCCGGCGGTCGAGTCGGCATTCGCGAACCGGCCACAAGCACTGGCACAGGCCCAGGCCGCCCGTGCTGCAGCCACCGTGACGGCGCCGGCGGACACCCCGCCCGCTGCCCCAAAGCCTGGTACCGATGCGGACATCGCCGTGGCGCCAGAGGGGCAGACCATCGCCATTGCCCTGGGGATCGTCATGCACCGCCACTCACTCAACCGCCACGACGCCATGGCTCGCCTGGAGCAACAGGCTGCGCAATCGGGCGCCACGGTGTTGACGGTCAGTGAACGCATCCTCACAGCCCAGGAAGTGCTGGCTGGTCTGGGCCCGCTCTGACGCCTTGAGCTCAAGCCCGCCCAGGTTCAACGCGGGCCTTGCGGCGCACGGCTGCCCATGAGGGTGAAGTAAAAGCACGCGCCCTGTCCAGGTGCGGCCTCCGCCCAGATGCGGCCGCCATGGCGCCTGACGATCGCCTGCACACCCGCCAGACCCACCCCAGAGCCCGGAAACTCCTTGGCACTGTGCAGTCTTTGAAACATGCCGAACAGCTTGTCGGCGTGCTGCATGTCAAAGCCTGCCCCGTTGTCGCGCACGAAGTACACGGCCGGGTTGGTCGCGGGCATGCACCCCATCTCCACGCGGGGTGCGCTCACCTTGCCGCTGTACTTCAAGGCATTGCCCAGCAAATTCTCCAGCACGCGCCGCAGCAGGGGCTCGTCGGCCGACGCCAACATGCCCTCGGCCACCACCACCTGCACGGACGGCGCATCGGGCGCCCGAACCGCCAGCAAGTCGGCCAGGATGTCATGCGCCATGGCCGAGAGATCGACATCGCTGCGAGACAAGGCTTCGCCAGACAATTGCGCCTGGGCCAGCACCGCATCGATCATGCCGTTCATCCGGGCGGCGGCGGCCAGCACCCGATCCAGGTGATCGGCGCCGAGCTTGCCCAGCGACGATGCGTAGTCTTCCTTGACGATGCGTGCAAATCCGTCGATCACCCGCAAAGGCGCGCGCAGATCGTGAGACAGTGCATAGCGCAAGGCCTCCTGTTCGGCCAGGCGAAGCTGAAGGGTGTCAGATGACTCACCATCGTGGGCGCCCGCCACCTCAGCGCCACCCCATGCCGCACATTGCGGCACCAAAACACCCTGAAAGCCTGCGAAACGAGCTTGCTCGTCCAACCGGACGTGGGCACGCACATGGCACCGGGCATCCACAACGCCATCGGCCACGCGCCAGGCGGGCATGGCATCAGGCCACGGCAAGGCCAAGGCGTCGGCCCAGGCCTGCTGGTGCTGAAGGTGGTACCTCAGGCGCGCGCTGGTGTCTGCCGCCGCCCACATCTGCCACAGCATCAGCCCGCCGTCGAGTTGAGCCGCCAAGGCATCCCAGTCCACCGTCAGCCAATCAGGCAGATCGGCCCCGGGTCGCAGTTCGGTCAGCCGGTGGGCTGCATCGGTCTGCCAGTACCACCCGGCGTGCCAGCCGTGCTGGAGCGGCGTCATGCCCACACCCCCACCCCCGTCGCAGGAAAACGACAGGCTGCTTGTCGCCAGTGACGGGCGCGTTGCCCCACGGCTTTCGCCCGGGCCGCCCCCGTCTCGCCTGACCAGACCACAGTGTCAGCTAGTTGACGCATCCAAACCATTGTAAGGACGCCTGGAGGGGGTTTGTTCTGCTGGCCGCTGTTTTCATTCACCTTGTAAAGTTCGTGAACAAATTGACTCAATCGGCGGCCTGGTTCGTGCGTTCAACACGGACAGCTCGCCGGTTGGCCGGCCGCCGGAAACACCTCAATGCCCGCCCCCTGGATCGTGCTGTACATCACCTCGTCCGCTGCCATGACCCTGGCAGCCGGATGGCAATGGGGGCTGGGTGGTGCTGGTCTGGCGCTGTCAGTGCTCACCTCGGCCGGCATCGGCTACCTGGCCCGCAGCCGCCTGGCGCCCTCGGTCGGCACGGATGAGGGCAGCACGCTGCCACCAGACTCGCTGCCCAGCGAGGGCGCCGCCACCACCCTCGCCAACCAACAAGCCCAGGAGCTGGCGCAGCACCAGGCCCGGCTGCTGGCGCTCAGCCAGCGCATCGTGGACCTGGCACAAGGCACGACCAGCCTGTCTCAAGCCATGCACCGCATCGGCGAAGCACTGCACGCCCACCTGGGCTCCAGGGCGTGGGTGGGGCTGCGCGTGGAAGGCTGGAACGGCGAATCGGCGCTGCTGCGCCCGTGGGTGGACACGGGCAGTGAAAGTGCCGACCTGATCGATGTCAGCGCCATCGCCACGGTACACCGCGACGACCCGCCCCTGGGCACGGCACTGCATGCCTTGCGCCCCACCTTGGGCCACCTCCCACTGGACCGCCCTCAGTCCGGACCATGGCGGGAGGCCTGCACCCGACAGGTGCTGGCCGTGCCCATCGTGGTCGATCGCTGGCCCGTGGCCTTGCTGGAGTTTGATGACCCCCGACGCCCGCCTGCGCCAGACGAACTGGACCCGGTGCTCCACATTGCGGCGGCCCAATTGGGCTTTGTGGCCCAGCGTGAAGCACAGCTGGCGCGCATGGCCAGCAGCACCCAGCATCTGGGGCGGCTGGCCCAGGTCGCCACCCGCATCAGCAGCGGCGTGGCCATCACCGACCGTGATGGCGTGGTGGAGTGGGTCAACAGCGCCTTCACGGCCTTGACCGGCTGGCCAGACGACAAGGTGGTGGGGCGCAGCCTGCCTGACCTGATGGCCCAGGAGGAAGGCGACCAGGACGCTGCTCGGGAGCTGAGGGCCTGCCTTCAGCGTGGCACACCGTTTCGCATGGCCTTCGAGGCCGGGCGCAAGGGGCCGCAGACCATCACCCGTTACTGGGGTGAGATCGATGCCATCCAGATGCTCGACGAGGCCGGAGGTCGTGGACAGTACGTGTGCCTGTTCAACGACATCACTCGCCGGCAATCGCAAGAGCGAATCAGAGAACAAGAGCGGGAATTTCTGGAGGCCCTGCTGGGCAACCTGCCCGTGAGCCTGTTTGTGCTGGACCCGGTGAACTTCAACGTCGTCGCGGTGAACCGCTACACGGAGATCGAATTCGACCTCAAGCGTGACAGCGTCGTCGGCCGCCCCTTGGAGCAATCCCTGGGGCATGAGGCCATGGACCGCGTGCGCCCCCGCATGGCAGAAGCCATCGACAAGGGTGGCACCATCGAACATGACGTGCATTGGGACAGCCCCACGGGGCCGCGCACCGTCAACGCCCGGCACTTCGCCCTCCGACACGCCAATGGCAGGCCTCGCCTGCTGATTTCGCTGCTGCGCGACATCACTGAATCACGACAGGCTCAATGGGATCTGGAAGAGTCCGAACGGCGCTTCCGCGAGCTGGTCGAGTCCATGGACGACCTGGTCTATGTGGCCACCGAAAAGCGCCAGCAATTCCATTACCTGAGCCCCCGAACGAATGAGCTGCTGGGCCTGTCGGCCGACTCGCTGATGAGCAGCCCGCAACAACTCGACGCACTGCTCGTGAGCGAAGACCGGGAGGCCTGGAACCTGCAAGCTCACCAGGAGGTTCAGGGCTTCCCCACCGACGCCATCGTGCGACTGGACGTGCCGGGCAAAGGCCTGCGATGGATGCGGCACCGCACCCGACCCAGGCGCCTGGACGATGGGCAGGTACGGGTGTACGGGCTGTTGTCGGACGTGACCGACGAGCACACACAGGCACTGGAATTGCAGCGTGCCCGAGATGCAGCTGAAAGCGCCAGCCAGGCGAAAAGCCAGTTCATGGCCAACATGAGCCACGAAATCCGGACCCCGATGAACGGCATCCTCGGGATGACGGAGCTCTTGCTGGGCACCTCGCTCAATGACAAGCAACGCCGGTTTGCCCAAGCGGTCTACCGCTCTGGCGAAAGCCTGCTGGAAATCATCAACGACATTCTGGACTTCGCCAAGATCGAGGCAGGCCGGCTGGAGCTGGCCACCTGCGACTTCGTGCTGCGCACACTGGTTGAAGACACCCTGGAGTTGATGGCCCCCCGCGCCCATGAAAAGGGGCTGGAGCTGAGCTTCCGCGAACAACCCGGCCTGCCCAGCGTCATCCATGGCGATCCACTGAGGTTGCGTCAGGTGCTCACCAACCTGGTGGCCAACGCCATCAAGTTCACCGAGCACGGCGAAGTGGTCGTGGACATCCGCGTGAGTGCGGCCCCGGCAGCATCCACCGAGGCCGACCCGGCTGGGCACATGGTGCTGGAGTTCATCGTGCGCGACACCGGCATCGGCATCGCCACCGACGCCCTGCCGCGCCTCTTCAGCGCCTTCATCCAGGCCCACGGCGGCATGGCCAGACGCTATGGCGGCACGGGCCTGGGGCTGGCGATCTCCAAACAACTGGTTGAACTGATGGGCGGCCAGATCGACGTGCACAGCGCACCAGGTGTGGGTTCGGAGTTCATGTTCAGCGTACCCGTGCGCACCGGCGACAGCCATGCCGACATGGCCATGCTTGAAGAGCCGGACATGCCCGCGTTCAGCGTGTTGGTGGTGGACGACAACGAAACCAACCGTACCGTCATCGAAAACATGCTGTCGGCCTGGGGCATGCACGTGGCGCAGGCCCGCAATGGGCGTGAAGCCCTTGAAATGTTGATGGACGATCAACAGCGCGATCAGGATTTTGACCTGGCGCTGGTGGACATGAACATGCCTGAGCTCGATGGCATCGGACTGGCGCGGGCCGTGCGCGGCAGTGGGCGCTACCCGCAGCTCAAGATGGTGCTCCTGTCATCCGTGTCCTCTCCGGATGACGTGCGACGGGCCCAGGAGGCCGGCTTCCAGCGGTTCGTACCCAAACCCCTGCGCAAGGCAGAGTTGCGGCAGGCCATTCTGGGCATCACGGCTGAAATGGCGCAAGACACCCAACCCGAGCTGCCCAAACTGCACAAGCACGTGCTGGTGGTGGAAGACAACCCGGTCAATCAGGAAGTCTGCACCCAGATGCTCAAGCGCCTGGGCTGCGATGTGCGGGTGGCCAGCTCTGCACTGGAAGGCTTGCGTCGACTGGGCGAGGCCCGCTTCGACCTCATCCTCATGGACATCCAGATGCCAGGCATGGACGGGGTCGAAGCACTGGACATCTTCCGTCGTGGCTCATCGTCCAGGTTCACCTTCCTCACCGCGACCGACACGCCCGTCGTCGCGGTCACCGCCAATGCGCTGGAAGGTGATGAAGATCGGTTCCTCGGCCTGGGCTTTGACGACTACCTGTCCAAGCCGTTCCGGCAAAGCCAGTTGCAGAAAGTGCTGATGGAGCACCTGCGCACAGACCCACCGTCTTCGGCAGAGGGCTCACCCTCGGTGCCCACCTTGCCACCACCCGCAGCTGTTGCAAGCGCAACACATGAGCGCATCGCCCCATCAGCGGAGGCGGTTCGAGAGGAGACTCCCACCATGGATCCGCTGAGCCTGTTCGACCAGGAGGCGCTGAGGCGCCTCAAGGAACTCGACCCCAAAGGGGACAACCGCCTGTTCGAGAGGGTGGCCAGTGCCTTTGAAACGTCGGTGGGACGCCTCATGCCCCAGTTCGAAGATGCAATCCGCCAACAAGACATGCAAGGCATCCTGCATGTCGCGCATACACTCAAGTCTTCTTCAGCCAGCATCGGCGCACTCAAGTTGTCACAAATGTGTGCCGAAATCGAGACCATGATCCGGCGCCAGACAGGAGAAGACTTGAGCACGCACCTCAGCGACATCCCGCAGGAAGTCGATCGTGTGCTCGTGGGCCTTCGATGTCTGCTGGAGCAACGACCATGACTCAACAGGCTGCCTTCGCCGACAACGACCTGATGGACCAACCCCGCGTGCTCCTGGTCGATGATGACGAAGTCAATCTGCTGCTGACCTCGATCGCCTTGCGCGAGCGTGGCTTTGCCATCACCGAAGCGGCGTCGGGCGAACAGGCCTTGCAGGTCATCACCGACTGGCTGCCCGACGTGGTGGTGCTCGATGCCGTGATGCCTGGACTGGACGGTTTTGCCACCTGCCAGGAACTGCGCGGCCTGCCCGGCTACGAGTCCGTGCCGGTGCTCATGCTCACAGGCCTGGACGACGACGCCTCCATCACCCGAGCCTATGAGGTGGGGGCCACCGACTTCTTTGTGAAGAGCACCCAGTGGAGCCTGCTGGCCGGACGCTTGCGCTACCTGCTGCGCGCGTCACGCACCCGCCATGAACTGGAGCGCAGCAAATCCAAACTGGCCCGCGCACAAGATCTGGCGCGCATGGGCAGCTTTGACTGGCGCAAGGGCGATGGCGATCTGGCTTTCTCCATCGAAGGATTGCGCGTGTTTGGACTGGGCCCTGGTGACCCGCTGGGCCTGCGCAAGATCATTCGCATGATGCCCAAAGAGGATCGGCGCGGCATGCTGCGCATCCTGCGGCAGGTCATCGACCACGGCACGGTGTTGTGCAACGACATCCGCATCAACCTGCACGATGGGCGCGAGCGCATCCTGCACCTGGAGGCCGAGCCCGAATTCAACGAGCTGGCCAGCCTCACCGGCTACACCGGCATCGTGCAGGATGTGACCGATCGCCGGGTGGCTGAAGACAAGATCAACCACCTGGCCAACTTCGACACGCTCACGGGCTTGCCCAACCGCCGGCAGGTGTTCTGGCGGGCCGAACGTGCGATCGAGTACGCCAAGCGGCTCAACCACAGCGTGGCCTTGCTGCAAATTGGCCTGGACCGGTTCAAGATCATCAATGAAAACCTGGGACACCACGCCGGCGACGAACTGCTGATCGAGGTGTCACGGCGACTGCGCAACTGCGTCAAACACTCCGAGCAGGTCATGGATGGCACCGGAGACGCCCCCGGGCAACGCAGCCACCGCACCCTGGAGGCCGTCGGGCGCCTGGGTGCCGATGAGTTCGTGGTGCTGTTGCCCGAAATCAATGGCGAAGCCGATGCCATGGCCACAGCCAACCACCTGCTGGAAGCCTTGCGTGAGCCCATGATCGCGGCAGGCCAGGAATGTTTCATCACGGCCAGTGTGGGCGTGGCCCTGTTTCCGGCCCATGGCCTGAACGTGGCCGACCTGCTGCGCCATGCCGACGTGGCCATGGACCTGGCCAAAAGCCAGGGGCGCAACACCGTGATGCGCTACGACCCGCAACTGGCCAGCAAGGGCCGCGTGCGACTGGACCTGGACACGGCCTTGCACAAGGCCCTGGAGCGCAACGAGCTGGTGCTGTACTACCAGCCCAAGGTGGATGTGCAGACGGGGCGCTGGGTCGGCGCCGAGGCCCTCATGCGCTGGCGTCGCGAAGGGCAACTGGTGTCGCCTGCGGACTTCATTCCACTGGCCGAGGCCACCGGACTCATCAACGACATGAGCCTGTGGGCCATCGACGAGGCCGCACGGCAGGCCAAGGAATGGGAGCTTCGCCTGGGATTCGACGCCTCGATCGCGGTCAACCTGCCCAGCCGGCTGTTCGAACAACCTGACCTGGTGGACAAGGTCGAGGCCATCCTGGCTCGACACGAGGTCAACGCCCGCGCCATCGAACTCGAAATCACCGAAACGGGGCTGATGAAGGACCTGCAGGGGGTGGTGCCCTCCTTGCATCGGCTCAATCAACTCGGCACCGAAATCTCCATCGATGATTTCGGCACCGGTTACTCGTCCCTGGCCTACCTGACCACCCTGCCCATCAGCGAACTCAAGATCGACCGGTCATTTGTGCACGACCTGGGCGACACACCGCAAAGCACGGCCGTGGTCTCGGCCATCATTGCGCTGGCACGCGCTCTGGGCTTGCGCGTCATCGCCGAGGGCGTGGAGAAGGTCTCGCAGATGGAGGTTCTCTACAAGCTGGGCTGCCACATCTGTCAGGGATTCCTGTACGCTCGTCCCATGCCGGCCGCCGAGCTGGAACACTGGGTGGTGGATGTGTTGTCAAAACGCTCACTGCCGTGCATCGGCGGAGATGACGCTGACCGGCCCACCAGCCCCCCGCCCGCTCGCACCTGACCACACACATGCCAGCCCCCCACGGAGCGCCCCCCAGCAAGGACACCGCCCTGAGCGCGCCGGGCACGGACCTGGCCAGTTCGCCAGCCATGCTGGCCAAGGCGGCGCTGAGGCGATTGGCCCAAGCCAGGCAAGAGCCCACCCCCGAAAACTTCAGACAAGCCTACGAGAAAGAAGCCCAGCAGGCGGGCGTGGCCAACGCGGCCGCATCTGCCGCGACATCACCCGCCAGCGCCTCCGGTGCCTGGAGTGATGAAGAGGCCGGCAGCCGATGGTCCACGCTGATCGAACAGATCGTCAAAGGGGCTGAACGGGGCGGCCGACAATGGACCAGTGCACGCAAAAAGGACAGCCTGCAGCGCGTTCTGCAAGGCAGCCGGCAATCCGGGCAGCGCTTGCATCAGCGGCTCAGTCAGTTGGTGGGCAGTTGGCGAAGCGACAGCGACGACCCCAACTTGCTGGAAGCACTGGCCTCGCCTGCAACCACCGAGCCCGCCGCCGCCTCAGCACCTGACACCACACAGGCCCCCGATGCGCCGCCGGGGCAGGCGCCGTCAGACGAACCAGGCCAGTGGCCCGCAATCGCTGCTTGGGGGCTGGACCATTTGCACCGCACATTGCTGAGCGCCCTGCCCTCAGAGCCTGCGCCCAGTGCCGAAGCCGCAAGACGCCTCAGTGAGGCCATCACGCCGTTGTCGACACGCACCGACGACAGCACAGTGCCTGCGGCACAACAGGCGCTGGCGCAGGAGCTGGCACAAGCCTGCGAAAACGCACGGCAGGTGATCGAGCACCGACACCACCTGCACGAGCGGCTGACCGAACTGGTTCACGCCCTGACCGACAGCCTGAGCGACCTGGCCGAAGACGACTCTTGGGTACAAGGGCAGTGCGTGGCCATGCGGCACCAATTGGACGATGGCCTGCACCACCGAGGTGTGCGCCACGTTCAGCAACTGCTGGACGACACGCGAGCCCGTCAGCGACAGCTCAAACAAGAGCGGGCACAAGCGCGTGACGCCCTGAAGGCGTTGATCCACACCATGCTTCAGGAGCTGGCCGAGTTGGGCAACACCACCGACCGATTCCAGGACAACCTGGGCCGGTATGCCGACACCATCGGTCAGGCCGACAGCCTGGAGAGCCTGACGGGCGTGGTGCGCGAGATGGTGCAAGAAAGCAGAGCCGTGCAGTCGGTCGTGTCACAGGCCCAGCACCGCCTGCACCAAGAGCATGAGCGCGCCACAGCACTCACCGAGCGCGTGCGCGAACTGGAAGACGAAATACGCAAGCTCTCCGACGAGGTGTCGACCGATCCATTGACCCAGATCGCCAACCGACGGGGCATGATGCGGGCCTTCGAGGCCGAGCAGGCACGTGCAGACCGCCAGGACAGCCCCCTGGCCATTGGTCTGCTGGACGTGGACAACTTCAAGAAGCTCAACGACAGCCTGGGGCACCAGACCGGCGATGAGGCCCTGAAGTTCCTGGCTCGGGAAGTCGGACAACGCCTGCGGCCGGTGGACGTGGTGGCCCGCTACGGCGGCGAAGAATTCGTCGTGATGCTGCCCGACACGCCTGCCGAGGAGGGGCAGCAGGTGCTGACCCGACTGCAACGGGCTTTGAGTGCCGAGTTCTTCACGCATGAAGACAAGAAAGTCTTCATCACCTTCTCTGCCGGCGTGACGCTGTACCGTCGAGGCGAGCCCATCGAAGCCGCGCTGGAACGGGCCGACGTGGCCTTGTACGAGGCCAAACGAACTGGCAAGAACCGAACCTGCCTGGCCTGAGTTCGTCGATCAACGCGGCCACAGGGCCTGCAGCACCGACGGCACCATGCCATGCAGATCGTCGGCCACCAGCCCCCGCCCCAGGCGCAAGGCTGCGTCGCCATGCACCCACACGGCCGCGGCCGCCGCCTCCCAAGCAGGCATGCCCTGCGCCAACAGGCCCACGACCAGCCCGGCCAGCACGTCCCCGGCACCGGCCGTGGCCAGCGTGGGCGAGGCATGGCGATTGACGCAAGCCCTGCCGTCGGGCGCCGCCACCACGGTGTCGGAGCCTTTGAGCACCACCACCGCCCCCATCTGGCGAGCCGCCCATCGTGCCCGATGCAAGCGGCCGCCATCACCCATTCGAATCGGCCCCCAGAGACGGGCGAACTCGCCGTCATGAGGGGTCAGCACCACCTCACGCGCGGGCCATTGCTGGATGGCCTGGGCCAGCATGTCGGGCGCATCCTGCCAGGCCGTGAGCGCATCGGCATCCAGCACCACCTGACGCTGGCTGTGCAAGGCCGACGCCACCAGCGCCCTCACACCGGGCATCCCCAGGCCCGCACCAGCGCCTGGCCCCACCAGCACGGCCCGGTGCCGCGCGTCGTGGAGCAAGCAGGTCAGGCCCTCCGCCATGGCGTCGGCGTCGTCGTCAGGCACGCCGTGCACCATGATGCTGTCCAGCGCCGCAGCATGAACGGGCCAGGCGGCCAGTGGCACGCACAGGGTGGTCAAACCCGCGCCGATGCGTGCGGCCGCGCGGGCTGACAACCTGGCCGCGCCCGGCATGCGGGCCCCACCCCACACCACGGCATGCCCGCGGTCGTACTTGTGCCCCGCCTCGCCCAAGGCCGGCCAGCAGTGCCGCCACAGGTCAGGGTGGTTGTCCCAGGCCTGTACCACGCCCTCGGGCACGGCGTCCGGTTGAATGCCGATGTCTGCCACCACCACCTCGCCGCAGTACCCCCTGGAAGGCATGAGCACATGGGCGGGCTTCATGCGAAAAAACGTCACGGTCAAATCACAACGTGGCGCTCCGCCGACCTCGCCAGAGTCGCCCCACACACCACTGGGCACATCCACCGCCACCATCGCACAAGCATGCATCCTGGCTTGCTGAAGCATGCCTGCCACAGGCGCATCCAGCGTGCGGCTCAGCCCCGCCCCGAACAGCGCATCCACCACCAGACCCTCGTCGGCCTGAAAACCTGTCCAGGCCTCGGCGCCTTGCTGCAAATGGTTCTCTGCGTCCAGCACCGTCACGGGCCCAGACCATTGGTGGCTGACCACGGCAGCATCGCCCTGCAATGACGATCGGGGCACCAGCGACACCACGGTCACCGGCCAACCGCAGGACTGCAGACGCTGCGCCACCACCCAGCCATCGCCACCGTTGTTGCCGGGCCCGCACAGCACACACACCGGACGCGGGGCCCAACGGTGCATGATCGCTCGGGCCACGGCCTGTCCCGCAGCCTCCATCAGCATCAAACCTGAACGCCCCGACGCCATGCTGGCCTGATCCGCCTGGCGCATCTGCGTGACCGTCAACAGGGCATGTTCATCCAACATCCGTTCATCCTCTTTGGATCGATGAGCAAGACAGTGTGCACTCAGATGCCCTCATCGTGACGAACTCACGCTCAACGCGGCCCATGTTTGATCTGCGACGTGCACAGGCCTCGCGCTGGTGGCACACTGCAATGGCGTTGAGTGAAGTGATCACTGCAACGCAGGAGTGCCGGGTGACGGCCTCAACAGGGTGTACAGCGCATGCGGTCAGCACGCGCAGGCATGGGGATCGTGCCACACCCGCCATCGGTGAGATGGCACCGCTCCTTGAGGGCGGACAGATGGTGCAGGCCCCTCGCACCATCAGGTGTGCCGGTGAGGTACACCGCCCACAACCCCACGACCCTTGCGGCGTGGGGTTTTTTATTGGCCAGAAGCCAAACAACCAGCGCAGCCCAAAAAAAAGCTGCCCCGAAGGGCAGCTCGTTGAGCAGGCGTGAGGGTCCGGGTTCAGGCGCGGCGACGGCGGGCCGCCAAGGCCAGGCCAACCAACCCCAGGCCCATCAAGGCGTAGGTGGAAGGCTCAGGGATGGCGGGTGTCACAGGCGCAAAACCCACGCCGGCCAGAAAGTAGTCTTCGCCGCTGAGCTTGTGGGCATAACCGAACGTGAACGTGGTGCCCGTCAGGGCCAGGCTCACAGGCAGGCCAAAGTTGGTACCAAACGAAAACTCCTGCTTGGAGCCACCGTCCACCGACACGGTGAACCCGTCGATCTTGTCGAGTTCTTTCAGGGTGTTGGTGCGGTCATCCGCGAAGAAATACAGCTGGCTCAGGTTCACGGCAGAAGCAAAGCTGAGCGTCAGCGTTTCCTTGCTGGTGTCGAGCGAATAGTTGCTGTCGTCGACCTTGAAAGCACCGTTCTTTGTGTAGCCCTCGACCACACCCAGACCGGTGGTGCCACCACCCTGGAACACATAGGCGCCCGGATGCGACTCACCATCGCCGGCAGTCACGGTCAACTCACCAGCAGTGGTGTTGAACTTCAGCGAGGCACCGCACACACCCACCACATCGGTGCGGGGGTCTTCACACGAGGCGCCACCAGCACCCACGACCATGCTGCTGGGCAGCGAGGTCAGGTTGGAGGTGGTGAACATGAGCGTGTCAGCCGAGGCCGACGAAGCCAGCACGAACGACAAGCCAGCGGCTGCGGCGATGGAAGAAACGGTGCGCTTCATGGTGGGTTCCTGATGTTGGGACAGAGCGTGTGCTCGATTGGTTCCCATGGTAGCCGCCATGTGTGACAGCATGTGACACCAAGCCCCCCGCGTTCAGGTGGCCAAGGCACCGCATATTGAACGAATTCATGATTTTCGTCACGGATGCCGCCGTGGCCACCTTGGACCAGGTGGCGGGTGCGGTGAGATTCGAACTCACGGAACGCGCAAACGTTCGCCGGTTTTCAAGACCGGTGCCTTAAACCGCTCGGCCACACACCCTCAACTGCCCATTCTATCGCGAGCTCACACCCCAGGCTTCATGGCCTGAGGGCATGGCACCTGCACAACACTCACCCGGCCTTCGCCGTCCAGGCTGGCGGCCGTCAGGCTTCCACCCCACACGCAACCCGTGTCCAGGGCCAGCAGGTCCGTTCGTTGGATCAAGCCCAGCGTGGACCAGTGCCCAAAGGCGATCGGGGTGCCCGCCGTGCAGCGGCCCGGCACATCAAACCATGGCATGTATCCCTCGGGGGCCCCTCCCGCGCCCTCCTTGGTGGCGAACTCCATGCGTCCTTGCGCATCGCAAAAACGCAGTCGCGTCAAGGCGTTGATGATGCAGCGGCGGCGGTCATCGCCTTGCAAGGTGTCGTGCCACTGCTCGGGTGTGTTGCCGTACATGGTCTGGAGGTGGCGGGGCCAGTCCGGGGCTTGCAGCACCTGCTCCACCTCCGCCGCCAGGCTCAGCGTTTGCTGGCAGGTCCATTGAGGCAGCACCCCGGCGTGCACCATCAGCCAACCTCGATCCCAGGCCGCCAGCGGCCGGTGGCGCAACCAGTCCAGCCAGTCGTCGCGGTCAGGCGCCTCCAGGATGGGCATCAGCGTGTCGCTGCGGTGCGGCGCGCGGATGCCGCACGACACGGCCAGCAAGTGCAGATCATGGTTGCCCAGCAAGCAGGTGGCGCTGCCCTCCAGCTGGCGCAGCAAACGCAGCACCCCCAGAGAATCCGGCCCCCGGTTGACCAGATCACCCAGCACATGCACGTGATCACGCGACGGCGAAAAGCCCAGGCGGTCCAGCAGGGCCTGCAGGGGCGCACAACAGCCCTGCACATCGCCGATCAGGTAGTTCATGGGGTGGTCTCCAAACGGTCAGGCACCGGCACTCAAGGCACCGAACGATCGACTGAGCACGAGGCTGGCTTGTCGCGCCAGGGCGTCGGCCTCGGTCTGGTCTGCCGCCATGGCAATCATCTGCACGGCCTCGATCAGGGTGGCCAGCATCAGGCGGGTCAGCACGGTGCTGGACACCTGCGCTTTCATCTCGGGCGTGATCAAGCGAGACACCAGGGCCTCCATCAGCCCCAGGCCGTGCCGCATGTCGATGTCCCGGCACAAGGCCGGGCCCAGCACTGCGGGCCCCTCCAGGAACAGCACCCGGCTGTACGAGGGGTCTGGCGCCAGGGCCAGAAAAACGGCGATCGCATCGCCCACGGCGCCTGAGGCCATCAAGGGGTGTTGCACCAGTTGATGAACCAGGGACGACGACAAATGCTCGTAGGTGGCCTCGAACAACGCGCGCTTGTCCTTGAAGTGATGATAAACCGCGCCCTTGGTGGACCCGGCATCGGCCGCCACATCGTCCAGGCTGGTGCCGACATAGCCGTGCGCCGCAAACCGCAACGCCGCCGCCGTGACCAGCGCCTGGCGCGTGGCTTCTGCATGCTGCTCTCTCAAGCCGCCACGGCGTGTGCCCTCTTTGGGCGCGGGCGCGCGCCCTCCTTCCGCACCTGCAGAATGGTTTTGATTGAACGTCTTGCGTTTCATGGGCACTTTTGACATACTATCAGTATCAAACATTCCACCGGTACGATAAAGGCCTGCACCCCATGCCCACCAACCACCACCGTGTCGATCACATCATCGTGGGCGGCGGCTCGGCCGGCTGCGTGCTGGCCAAGCGTCTGAGCGACAACCCTCATGTGCAAGTGTGCCTGCTCGAAGCGGGGCCGGACGACTGGCACCCAACGATCCACGTGCCCATGGGCATGCTGTGGCTGATGCGCAGCAAACGGCTGAACTGGCAGTTTCACACCCACGCCGAGGCCGGCTTGGCCCAACGGCAGTTGTTCTGGCCACGCGGCAGGATGCTGGGGGGCTCCAGTGGCATGAACGCCATGCTGTACACGCGTGGCCACCGGCAGGACTACGACCACTGGGCGTCGCTGGGCAACCCGGGCTGGGCCTACGACGATGTGCTGCCCTGGTTCCGCCAGTCACAACAGCAGGCCCGAGGGGGCAATGCCTTTCACGGCGCCGAGGGCGAATTGCACGTGATGGACCAGGCCCAACCTCACCCGCTGACACAGACCTTCGTGCAGGCCGGCATGGCGGTGGGACACCCCTTCAATGACGACTTCAATGGCCCCGAGCAAGAAGGGGTGGGGTTTTATCAGGTCACCCAACGGCGCGGCCGCCGCTGCAGCACCGCCAAGGCCTTTCTGACACCGGACGTGCGACAACGGCCCAACCTGCGCATCATCACGGGCGCACACGTCACGCGGGTTCAATTGTCCGGTCACCAGGCGGTGGCGGTGGACTATCTGCATCGGGGGCAGGCCTGCACCCTGCACGCCGATGGCGAGATCATCTTGTCGGCCGGCGCCGTGCAGTCGCCTCAGTTGCTGATGCTGTCAGGCATTGGCGATGCGCAACAATTGCGCCAACACGGCATCGAGTGTCTGCATCACCTGCCCGGCGTGGGGCAGAACCTGCAAGACCACCTGGACGTGACGCTCACGCACCGTTGCAATCGGCCGGTGTCGGCAGGCCTGACCTGGCGCAACTGGCTCAAAGGGCCATGGGATGCGCTGGTCTACGCGCTCAAAGGCACCGGCACGCTGGCCAGCAATGGCGCCGAAGGCGCCGGTTTCATCAAGTCGTCCCCCGACGAGCCCATTCCGGACCTGCAGTTGCACTTCATGCCCGCGGCCTTGCGCGACCATGGCAGGGACCTGCGTTTCCTGGCGCAAGAGGGCTACACCATGCACGTGTGCCAACTGCGCCCCAAGAGTCGAGGACGCATCAGCCTGCGATCGGCCAACCCCACCGACGCGCCCCTGATCGAGGCCAACTACCTGAGCCACCCTGACGATCTGCGCACCTTGGTCAAGGGCGTGCGGCGCGCCCGCGAGATCTTCGCGTCTGACGCATGGAATGGCCTGCGGGGCGATGAAATGGCCCCGGGCGCTCAGGTGGCCACCGATGAGGCCCTGGCCGCCTACATTCGCGAGCATGCAGAAACCATCTACCACCCGGTGGGCACCTGCAAAATGGGCCCCGACCCCATGGCCGTGGTGGACGCCCAACTGCGGGTGCACGGCATCAAGGGCCTGCGCGTGGCAGATGCATCCATCATGCCCACGCTGGTCGGCGCCAACACCAATGCGCCGGCCATCATGATCGGCGAACGCGCTGCGGCCTGGCTGCAAGGCGCGAGCGTGCTACGCTAAAGGTCTGCCAACCGATGGCCCGGCCCTGCCCGGCGCCGACCATGGACGTAGCGCTACTGATTTTCCTGATCCTGCTCAACGGGCTGTTTGCCATGTCGGAGATGGCCCTGGCGGCCAGCCGCAAGGCTCGGCTGCAAGTGCTGGTCGAAGCGGGTGATGAAGGTGCCCGCGCCGCCATGAACCTGCACGACAACCCGACGCAGTTCCTGTCCACGGTACAAATCGGCATCACCTCCATCGGGGTGCTCAACGGGATCGTTGGTGAAGCGGCCTTCTCCAAACCGCTGTCCACCTGGCTGCAAGCTCAGCTGTCGCTGCCCGAACCGGCCGCCGGCATCACGGCCACCGGCCTGGTGGTGATGATCATCACCTTCGTCACCATCATCTTTGGTGAGTTGGTGCCCAAGCGCGTGGGCCAGATGCATCCCGAGATGGTGGCACGCACCATCGCCAAGCCCATGACGTGGCTGTCGCTGTTCGCCAAGCCCTTTGTGCGCTTGCTGGCCGCCTCCACCGAAGGCATTTTGCGGGCGCTGGGCATCAAGGACAACGGCAACCGCAGCGTGACGGAAGAAGAAATCGCCGCCCAGCTGGAAGAAGGCCTGGACGCCGGGGTGATCGAAGCCCACGAGCACCAGATGGTGCGCAATGTGTTTCGCCTGGACGAGCGATTGATCAGCTCGATGATGATTCCGCGCAGCGACATCGCATGGCTGGACATCGAGGCCCCGCTGGCCGACAACCTGGCCACCATCGCCGAACACGGCTACTCGCGCTACCCCGTGTGCCGAGGCGGCCTGGACGACGTCATGGGCGTGGTGACCGCCCAGCAGTTGCTGCACCAGTTGACGCAAAGCCAGGTGCAGGATCTGGCCGTGGGCATGTTGCCGGCCGTGTTCGTGCCCGAAACGCTGTCGGGCATGGAGTTGCTGGAGCACTTCCGTGGCTCGGACACGCAAATGGTGTTCGTGGTCGACGAATACGGCGAAGTGCAAGGTGTGATCACCCTGCGCGACGTGCTGGAGGCCATCACGGGCGAGTTCACCCCCTCTGAGCCGGACGACGCATGGGCCGTGCAGCGCGAGGACGGCTCCTGGCTTGTGGATGGACTCATCCCGGCCACCGAGTTGAAGGACCGCCTGGAAATCAAGACCCTGCCAGATGAAGACCGCGGCCGCTACAACACCCTGGCCGGCATGATGATGCTGCTGCTGGGCCGCCTGCCGCAAATCACCGACACGGTGGAGTGGGACGGCTGGCGGTTCGAAATCGTCGACATGGACGGCAAACGGGTGGACAAGGTCATGGCCTCACGCCTGCCGCAAGACTGGCCTGCGCTGAGCCCCTGAGCCGATCGGCATGCCAATAGGGCTGCTCGTGCTGTCGCCAGCACAGGCCCTGAGGCTGATCACTGTGCCGCCAATACGCGCCGCAGTGGGGCGTGTCCAGCACGCGCGTCGCGCGGGCCGTCAAACGCTGGAGCACGGCGGGATGGGGATGCCCATAACGGTTGTGGCGCCCCACCTGGATGACCGCCTCTTGAGGCTCCACCAGGTCCAGGAAGGCCTCGGTGGAGGATGTGGCGCTGCCGTGGTGGGGCACGATCAACACCTCCGAGCGCAATCCGCTGGCACCCACAGACTCGATCAGCGCGGCCTCTTGTGCCGACTCGATGTCGCCCGTCAACAGCGCTGCGGGCCCCATGCCGTTAAGGGCCTGCACCCTCAGCACACACGAGCGCGCGTTGTCGCCCTCGCCCTCGCCCTCGCCCTCGCCCTCGCCCTCGCCCTCGCCCTCGCCCTCGCCCTCGCCCTCGCCCTCGCCCTCGCCCTCGCCCTGCACCTCATGCGCCTCAGCCGCCGGGTGCAGCCACTCGAATCGCACGCCATCCCACACCCAGAACCGTCCTGCCACGCAGGGAAGATGGTGTGGCACGTGCCCCTGGGCGTCAGGCCGATTCAGCAAGGCGTGCCCATCGGGCAATGACGATGACAGGGCGCGGATGGGCATGGCCTTCAACACCGATGCTGTGCCGCCGTGATGATCCAGATCGTCGTGGCTGATCACCATCAGATCAAGCGCATCGACGCCGAGCGCACGCAAGGCAGGCACCACCACCCGCTCACCCATGTCGCTCCCGGATGGGAACCGCACGCCGGCATCGAACAGCAGCTGGTGTCGAGCCGTCTGCACGACCACCGCCGTGCCCTGCCCCACATCGGCGGCCAACACCGCCCAGTGGCCGTGTGCGGGGGGCGGCAAGGTCCGCCACCCCGGAGGCAGCACGCACAAAGCCACCAGGGGTGGTGCCGCCCACCAGCGCCACCGCGCTGGCACCCGAAGAATGAACCAAGGGGCGGCCAACAGCGCCCAGGCCCCCAGCCACCCCGGAAACAAAGGCAGCCACCACTGCGCCCAATGTGGGGCAGAGGCCCAAGTCAGAACGACCCGCATCACTTCTACGGCCATGGCGGCCGCATCCCAGGCGGGCGCCCACAACACACCCAGCAGACTCAGAGGCACGATCAACAGGCCCACCCACGGGATGGCCAACAGGTTGACCGCCATGCCCACCAGCGAAATCGACTGAAAGCACATCAAGGCCACCGGCGCCAGCACCAGCGATGCGCGCCACTGCGTGGCCCACAATGACGCGGCCGGGGGCGACAACCACCGCCACAGGCGCATCGGCCAAGACGGGGTCGCCTGGGGCAAGGCGCTTGCCGCAACCGGCCCCTGGAGGGCATCGTGCAGGCCATCGGTGCTGGCCCGTGCGCTGAGCGCGTCCATGGCAGGCGCCATGATCATCATGGTGGCCACGGCCACGAACGACAGCCAGAAGCTGGCCTGCCACAGGGCCCACGGATCGATCACCAGCACCACCACCCCTGCGCAGGCCCACACCAATGGCCAGGGCCACCGCACGCCCCAGGTGCGCAGCGCCGTCACCGTGGCCATCATCCACACCGTGCGCTGCGCCGGGATGCCCCAGCCTGCCAGTGCCGCGTAGGCCAGTGCCGCACCCACGGCCATCCAGGCTGCGGCCAATGGCGCAGGCCACCACCGACAACAACCGGCAGACCGAGACCAAAGCCGGCGCCCCAGCCATCCCGCCAGCCAGCCCACCATCAGCACGTGGGGGCCACTGATGCTCACCAAATGGGCCACGCCCGTGCGCTGAAACACCAGCCAGTCTGCGCGCTCGATGGCGCTTTGATCGCCCACAGACAAGCCGGCCAACACACCCGCATTGCCGGCCTCAGGCACCCGCCGTTCAATGGCCTGGCGAATGGCCAGGCGCACGGCGTCGATGCCGCCGGCTTCGGTGTGCAGACAGACGGGTGCAGGCTCGGCCACGACCGTGCCCTGGGCCTGCACCCCTCGCGCAAACAATGACCTGGTCGGGTCCCAGCCGCCGGGGTTGTACATTCCGTCCAGCGGGCGCCAGCGAACCGTCAGCGCCCACACCTGGCCCGGGGCTGGCGCCGCCATCAGGCCGGTGTTGGCGTACAGCCGCAAACGCCCAGGCACGCCCTGGGCGCGGTGATCGGCGTCCAGCACCACGCCCTCGAACCGCCAGGTGCTGCCCAGACGGGCCGGCAAGTCAACCACTTTGACCACCAGGCGCTGCGCGTCCTGCGGCCATGCGCCGCCGGCCAGGTCTGCAAGCCGCGCCTGGGCACGCCAGCCGGTGCTGGCCCAGGCCATCAGCGCGATCGCCATGATCAGCCCCGCCTGGGCTGCGTACCCTGGCCGGTGCAGGCGCAGGCGCAGCGCGGCCACAAGGCCCATGACGCCCGCCAGCCCCATGCCCGCCACCGACCATGGTGCCGACACCGCCGCGTCAGACGACAGCTGCAAGGCCACACCGGCGGTCCACGCCATGGCCGCGAGCAGCCAAGCCTGCATGAACACCCCTGAATCGTTTAATGAATGAGGCCCAGTGTAGGATTGCCCTTGAAGCGCATGCGCCCCCTAGAGGGGGGCACCTGTCGCAAGACCATCCCCCGCTCTACGCCGCTGAATTTCGCCGCTGAACCTACGCCGCTGAACCATGTCGATCGAACAACGCCTCCAAGACCTGGGCATCACCCTGCCGCCCGTCGCCGTCCCCGCCGCCTCCTATGTGCCTTACACCCGCACCGGGCAGCTGGTGTTTCTGTCTGGACACATTGCCAAAAAAGACGGACAGGTCTGGACCGGCCAGTTGGGGCGCTCGATGACCACGGCCGAAGGCCAGCAAGCGGCCAGAGCGGTGGCCATCGACCTGCTGGGCACCCTGCATGTGGCGGCCGGAGGCCTCGACAAGGTGGTGCGCATCGTCAAGGTCATGAGCCTGGTCAACAGCAGCCCCGACTTCACCGAACACCACCTGGTCACCAACGGCTGCTCTGAATTGCTCGGCCAGGTGCTGGGTGACGTCGGCGTGCACGCGCGCAGCGCCTTTGGTGTGGCGCAACTGCCGCTGGGTTCGTGCGTCGAAATCGAGTTGATTGCCGAAGTACAAGGATGAGCCGCATGCGCCAACCCCGTCTGTGGATGGGCCTCCTGGGGGCAGCCTGCCTGGCTGGCGTCGGTCTGGCCCTGCTGGCCCAACATCGATGGGGCATGGAGCCCTGCCCCTGGTGCATCCTCCAGCGCCTGTTGTTTGTGGTGCTGGGCGTGCTGGCCCTGGTGGCCGCTGCGCAGCCCTCTGGCCTGGGGCGGCGCGTCATCGCCGGGCTGAGCCTGCCGCTGGCCGTCGGCGGAGCGGCCGCCGCCTTGTGGCAGCACTTCGTGGCGGCGCAAACCCAATCCTGCGCCCTCACCCTGGCCGACAAGATCATCGGTGCCAGCGGCCTGGACCTGCACTTTCCCGAAGCGTTTGAGGTGCGCGCCTCATGTGCAGACGCCGCCGTGGACCTCTTGGGCGTCCCGTTCGAATTCTGGAGCCTGGCCTTGTTCGCCGTGGCCGGGGTGGTGCTGATCAGCACCTGCCTGACACCGTCGCGCCGTGCTTGACCAAGACCCTGCCGCGCCCACCGCGCTGCTTGATTTTCCCGATCCGCTGGACCCTCAGGCCCCGCGCTGGCGCTGGCGTTTTGGGCAACCCAGGCGCTGGCTGGTGGCCCATGACGCCCATCAGGTGCCTGGCCTGCTGGATGCGGCACACGACGCTGCACGACAAGGCTGCTGGTGCCTTGGATGGGTGGCCTACGAGGCCGCCCCGGGGCTGAACGCCCACCTGCCTGTCAAGGCGCTCCCTCCCGGCCAACCTTATGCCGTCTGGGCCATTTACGAGCAGGCTGAGCCCTGGCCGGATGGTCTGGCCGCACCCGACCAGATGCCCCCGGACGCCAGCTGGTCTGCGCATGGCTGGCAGGCAGACCAGAGCCATGACGACATCGGCCGCCAGATCGAAACGATCCGTGACCTCATCCGTGCAGGCGAGGTCTACCAGATCAACCTGACAGGCCGGCTTGAGAGCCCTTGGAGCAACCCCAAGGGACCTGCTCAGCGTGGGCTGATGCCATGGTTCGAAGCACTGCAACGCAGTCAGCCACAAGCCTACAGCCTGTTGCTGGACAGCCGGGCGGTGGCCAGGCATCCCGGGGTGGTGCTTAGTGTCTCGCCTGAATTGTTTGTCGACTGGCATGGCGCACAGCTGACCACCCGGCCGATGAAAGGCACCGCTGCGCGGGCCCGAGACCCGCACGAAGACCAGGCCGCCGCCGATCACTTGCGCACCAGCCCCAAAGAGCGGGCTGAAAACCTGATGATCGTCGACCTGCTGCGCAACGACCTCTCTCGGGTGGCCCAGGTGGGCAGCGTGCAAGTACCGCGGTTGTTCGATGTGCAGGCCTGGCCCACGGTGTGGCAGATGACGTCGACCATCACGGCGCTCAGCCACCCCGGCCTGCGACTGTCAGCGCTTTTCGAGGCCTTGTTTCCGTGCGGATCGGTCACCGGTGCGCCCAAACGCCAGGCCATGCACCACATCGCACGTCTGGAACAAGGTCCGCGAGGTGTTTACTGCGGCGCGGTCGGCGTCATGCAACCTGGCGGCAGGGTCACGTTCAACGTGCCCATCCGCACCGTGACCATGAACACGCCCCCACCGCCGGCCCCCTGGGTGGCCCGGTGCGGCATCGGCAGCGGCATCACCCTGGACGCCCACCCCGAGGGAGAAATCGCCGAGTGGCAAGCCAAACAGGCATTTCTGCGGCGGGCCGACCAGCCGTTCGAGTTGCTGGAGTCGCTGCGCCTGGAGTCGGGTGAAGTTCACCGCCTCGCACAACACCTGAACCGGCTGCACAGCAGCGCGGCGCACTTTCACTGGCCATGGGCAGACGGCCCGCGGCACACGCAGGTGTTGGCGCGCGCCACGCAGGCCCTGCAAGCACACGCCCGGCAACACCCCGAGGGCGTCTACAAACTGCGGCTGCTGGTGGATGTGCGCGGGCAGGTTCACACCGAATGCGCGCCCTTGCTCCCCTGGTCATCGTCGCCATCGGTGGCCTTGGCCGAGCGCGCCATGCCCGTGGCAGACGACTTCATACGCCACAAGACCACGCGCCGACAAGCCTATGCCGCCTTTGCGCCACCTGATGGCTGCGTCGACACCCTGCTCTACAACGGCCAGGGTGAACTGACCGAATTCACCATAGGCAACGTGGCCATGCAACTGGGCGCCCAGTGGTACACCCCGCCGCTGTCGTGCGGGCTGCTGCCCGGTGTGATGCGGTCGGAGCTGCTCAAGTCAGGCCGCCTGGTCGAGCGTGTGCTCACCCTGGACGATCTGAAACAGGCCGCAGGCGTGGCCTTGCTCAACAGCGTGCGCGGCTGGGTTGCCGTCAACCTGAGCACACCGACCTCAAACTGACGCCGGTCAGTCCTCGCCAAAAAATCCCCTGACACCTGCGTGGGCACTTGCAAAGCGGACCGAGTTGCGCACAATCGCGACCGTGCAGTCACTTTTGCACCAACCAGTCACTTCGCAACCACCTTTTCAGGAGCCAGCATGATCACTTCCGCGAACACCCTGCGCCAGATCGGACTCAGCGCCGTCCTTGCCGTGTCCCTGAGCGCCGCGGGCACCGCCCAGGCCAGCCTGGTGAACTTCAAGTCGTACATCGAGTGCCGCCACACCCAGCTGGTCAGCTTTCCGGGCACCATCGTGGACGCCGCCATCGCCACGCCCGAGTTGAGCACCCTGGTCAACCTCGTGGTGTCGGCCAATCTGGTGGGCGCGCTGTCGGCGCCAGGCAACCTGACGGTGTTCGCACCCACCAACGATGCCTTTGGCAAGGTGCCTGCGCCCCTGCTGGGCCTCATTGGCGGGGACCCCGCCCTGCTGACCTCGGTGCTGACCTACCACGTCAGCCCCGGCACGGTCGACCCACGACGCAACCTCATCCCCACGCAGGTCAAGACCCTGCAAGGGCAAACCTTGTTTGTGGGCTATGACAAGGACGGCGCCTCCGTCAATCAATCGGTGGCCTCGTGCAAGGGCGTCAAAACCACCAACGGCACGGTCTGGTTGATCGACAGCGTGCTGCTGCCCCAGTTCAAGTGATGCCCCCACAGCCGCGCCCATGGCGCGGCTGCGGCACACTGTCGAGCGTCATTGCTGAACACCTCGACATCACCATGAGACTGCTGCACACCATGCTGCGCGTTGGAGACCTCCAGCGCGCCATCGATTTCTACACCCAGGCCCTGGGCATGAGCCTGCTGCGCACCGTGGATCGCCCGGAGCAGCAATACACCCTGGCCTACCTGGGCTACGGCCGCAACCCGGAACATGCCGAGCTGGAGTTGACCTACAACTACGGTGTCGAGCGGTATGAACTGGGCACCGCTTACGGGCACATCGCGCTGGGCGTGGACGACATCCAGGCGGTTTGTGACCAGGTGCAGCAAAAAGGAGCAGCCCTGAGCGCCGCAGTGACCCGCGCGCCCGGACCAGTCAAAGGCGGCAACACGCTGATCGCCTTCGTGACCGACCCGGATGGCTACAAGGTTGAGTTGATCCAGCACGGCTCACCGATGTGAGCCCGCCAGCGCGTTGCTCAAGCCGGGCGGCGTGCTGCGAGTTGGGGCGTGCTCACGTCAACATCCCCACACTGGGCGCGATGACGCAGCGCGTGATCGACCAGCACCAGGGCCAGCATGGCCTCGGCAATGGGCGTGGCACGGATGCCCACACAGGGATCATGTCGGCCGAAGGTTTCAACCGTGGCCGGCTGACCATTCAGGTCGATGGACTGACGCGGCGTGCGAATCGAGCTGGTGGGCTTGATGGCGATGGCCACACGCAGGTCCTGGCCTGTGGAGATGCCTCCCAGCACCCCGCCGGCGTGGTTGGATGCGAAGCCGTCCGGGTACAGCTCATCGCCGTGCACGGTACCCCGCTGCGACACGCTCTCGAAACCGGCACCAATCTCCACGCCCTTGACGGCATTGATGCCCATCATCGCGTAGGCGATGTCGGCATCCAGCTTGTCAAACAAGGGCTCGCCCAGGCCCACCGGCATGCCTGAGGCCTCCACGATGAGTTTGGCACCGCAGGAATCCCCGTCCTTGCGCAACTCGTCCATGTAGGCCTCGAGTTGCTCGATCTGGCTGGCATTGGGCGCAAAAAACGGGTTGTTGGGCACATGTTCCCAGCCCTCGAAAGCGATGGGCATGGTGCCCAGCTGGGTCATGCAGGCGCGAATTTCGGTGCCGAACTGCTCGCGCAGCCACTTCTTGGCCACGGCACCTGCCGCCACCATGGGTGCCGTCAATCGGGCAGACGAACGCCCACCACCGCGTGGATCGCGGATGCCGTACTTGTGCCAGTAGGTGTAGTCGGCATGCCCGGGACGAAACGTCTGCAGGATGTTGCCGTAATCCTTGCTGCGCTGATCGGTGTTGCGGATCAGCAGTGCAATGGGCGCACCCGTGGTCTTGCCTTCATAGACCCCTGAGAGGATCTCGACGGCATCGGCCTCGTTGCGTTGCGTGACGTGACGTGACGTGCCGGGGCGACGTCGGTCCAGATCAGGCTGGATGTCGGCCTCTGACAAGCTCATGCCTGGAGGGCAGCCATCGATGACACAACCGATGGCCGGACCGTGAGACTCGCCAAAATTGGTGACCGAAAACAGAAGACCAAATGTGCTGCCAGCCATGCGGGGGATCCAGATCAATCAAGAACGCAAAAGCGTATTGTCCCCCATCCAGCAGAGCCTGCAGGCGCTCAGAGCAAGGCCTTGCGCTCGCCAGCGTCTTCTTCCACAGGCCAGTCACGGATGTAGGCTTTGAGCATGCGATTTTCGAAGTCCTGGCCGTCCACCACGGCCTTGGCCACGTCGTAAAAGGAAATCACGCCCATCAGGGTCTTGTCGGTCATGACGGGCATGTAGCGGGCATGCCGGTTCAACATCATGCGGCGCACCTCGTCGATGTCCGTCTCGGGGGTGCAGGTCATGGGGTGGTCGTCCATCACCGCGCGAACCGACAGATTGCCAAACGTCCCACCGTTGCGCACCGTGCCCTGGATCACCTCGCGGAACGTGAGCATCCCGGCCAGGTCGCCATGCTCCATGACCACCAGAGACCCGATGTCGTGCTCGGCCATGGTGGCGGCTGCATCAGACAGGTTCTGATCTGGCGTGACCGTGAACAAGGTACTGCCCTTGACGCGAAGGATGTCGCTGACTTTCATGGTCTGGTCTCCTGAAGGAACGGGTTGAACACAAGGCACTCTGTCACATTCCGACAGACGAATGGTCGCATGAACAGCGGGAAAGCCCTCGAAAACATGAAAAAGCACACCGCGCGCGTGGTCTGTGTGCACCAGATCAGTACATGGCCTGCGCCAGGGTCATGTCGTCCAGCCCCGCCCGCGCCCAAAAGGCCATGGAATGGCCATCCGGCTTGAGCAAGGTGTGGCCCAGCAAGGGCGCCACCGGCGTGCTGGCAGGGTCACACAACAGCACGTAACGACCGCCGTGCTCAAGGGCCGCCTCGTCCAGCAGCCCAACCCAGTCCAGCTCACGCAGCAGTGCCAGCATGGGCTCCACCTGCAGTGGGTCTGTGCGCAACTGCACCGCCACTTCCTGGGCGTTCAGGCCTCGCCGGGCGCCGCCGGCCGCGCCATGCAGGGATCGCAAAACCGCCACGGCCAGACCAAATCGGGCGCCAGGCCCCTCGGACCAACGCGCCGCCCCTGCCAGCAAACTGGGGGTATAGGCCACCACCACCGCACCCAGCAACACGATGACCCAGCTCACGTACAGCCAGATCAGAAAGATCGGAACAGCGGCAAAAGCCCCATAGATGGTGGCGTAAACCGGCACCTTGCCCAGGTAAAGGGCCAGTCCTCGCTGCGCCAACTCCAGGCCCAAGGCCGTGAACAGCCCGCCCCACCAGGCATGGCTCCAGGGCACATGGGTGTTGGGCACAAACCTGAACAGCGCGGCAAAGCCCAAGGCTTGCAAGGCAAAGACCAACAGCCCCAACAAGGTTCCAAGCGCGGCGGGCAACTCGCCCACCAGGCCTTTGGACGCCGACACCGCGTACGACGTCAGCCACAGGCTGGCGCCCAACAACAACGGCCCCAAGGTCAGGGCAGCCCAGTACACCAGCACGCGCTGGGCCAAAGGTCGCTTGCGCCGCACACGCCAGATGTTGTTGAGGGTGTGGTCGATGGTGAGCATCAACGCCATGGCCGTGATGCCAAGCACCACCAGGCCAAGACCACCCAACTGGCTGGCTTTGGCCGCAAAGCTGTTGAGCGACACCAGCACCGGCTTGGCAATCACCTCGGGCACCAGACCGGTCAAGACCTGCTTTTCCAGCACCTTCCTGAAACGCGCGAACACCGGAAACGCGCTGAACAAGGCCAGCATCACCGTGAACAAGGGCACCAGGGCGATCGTCGTGGTGAACGTCAGGCTGCCCGCCGTGAGGCCCAGGCGATCCTCACGAAACCGCACCCTCAAGGTGTGAAACGTTCGCCGCCAGGGCCAGTCCTGCAGGGCTTGCCAGCGTTCGCGCCAAGACGGCTTCATCAAGGACGAGGACGTCGAAACTTGCGTCATGGTGGCTATGATGCCACCCATGTCTGACACGGTTCCCGAAAACTCCACCGACGAGGTCATCGTCGGCCGCCATCCACCCGAGCGCATGGCCTTGATCGAGCGATTGCGCCTGCTCTGTCTGGGGCAGGTGTTCGCGTTGATCGCCTTGGGCGTGGCCTGGGAGCTGTGGCTCGCGCCGCTGCCTGGCGGCACAGGCGCCTTGGCGCTCAAGGTGGTGCCCCTGCTTTTCACCATTGGCGGAATGTGGCGCCATCGCATGTACACCTACCGCTGGACCACCTTGCTGATCTGGCTGTACGTGGCCGAAGGGCTGGTGCGGGCCAGTGGCGATCCGGGTCTGTCGGCCTGGCTGGCCGGCGTGGAGGTCGTGTTGTCGGTGGGTCTGTTCGTGGCTTGCTCCGCCTATGTGCGCCTGCGCCTGAAGGTGCTGCCGGCCAAGCAAACAGCCAGCACCAGCCCAGGCCCATGAACGCACCTCAGGCGCCGCTGGACGATGCCCGGCTGAGCGCATTGCGCGAGGCCGTCGGCGCAGCCCACGTGCTACACGGTCAGCAACTGGACGCGTCGCTGCAGGCCAGGCACCTGCGTGACTGGCGGGGGCGCTACCAAGGCCAATGCCTGGCCATCGTTTCACCGGGCAGCACCGAAGAAACACAACACATCGTTCGCCTGTGCGCCGCATGGGGATGGCCCATCGTGCCCCAAGGCGGCAACACCAGCCTGGTGGGCGGGTCGGTGCCCGACGGCAGCGGCCAGCAGGTGCTGCTCCACCTGGGGCGGCTGAACAAAGTGCGTCACCTGGACGCCCACAACTTCACCCTGACGGTCGAAGCTGGCTGCACCCTCGACCACACGCGCCAGCACGCAGCAGACGCCGGCATGCTCTACCCCCTCAGCCTGGCCTCCGGAGGCCAGTGCACCATCGGGGGCACACTGGCCACCAACGCCGGGGGCACGCAGGTGCTGCGCTACGGCACCGCGCGAGAACTGTGCCTGGGGCTCGAGGTCGTTACCGCCAGTGGTGCGTGCTGGAGTGAGCTCAGCGGCCTGCGCAAGAACAACACCGGCTACGACTTGAGAGACCTGTTCATCGGCAGCGAAGGCACGCTGGGCATCATCACTGCGGCCACGCTCAAACTGTTTCCGGCGCCGCAGGGATGTGGCACCGCGCTGCTGAGCTGCCCTGATGCTCAGTCAGCGGTTGCCTTGCTGTCCCTGGCAAGGCAAACCCTGGACGCCGGACTGGTGGCCTTTGAAGCCATTGAATCGCAGGCCTTGCAACTGGTTCAGCAACACCTACCTCACATGGCCAGGGCCTGGCCCTCCGCATCCGCGACCACGGGCCCCGCCTCGCCATGGTTGATCTTGATGGAACACCAGGGGCCCCAGGATCAGACCCACATCGACGACGAGCTGGGCAGGCTGCTGGCGCATGCTCAGGCCAAGGGCCTGCTCACCGAGGCCATCATGGCGCACACGGTGGCACAACGGCAGGCCATGTGGCAACTGCGGGAGAGCATCCCCCTGGCTGAAAAAACCGAAGGCCTCATGGTCAAGCACGACATCGGTCTGCCCACCTCGGCCATTGCCTCCTGGCTGGCGCAATGCGGTACGGCGTTGCGCGCACGCTGGCCGGATTGCCGCATCGTGTGCTTCGGGCACCTGGGCGATGGCAACCTGCACTACAACGTGCAGCCACCGCCAACCCTGCGCAGTGGCCCGCCATGGGCCCGCTTTGAAAGCGATGTCAACGACATCGTGTTCGATCTGGTGCAAGCCCACGGTGGCACGATATCGGCCGAGCACGGCATCGGGGCCCTTCGCCGCGAGGCGCTGGCGGCCAGGGCGCCGGCCGAAGCCCTGCCCCTCATGCGGGCCATCAAACAGGCCCTGGACCCCGCGTGTCTCTTGAATCCGGGGCGCCTTCTGGCGTGAGCCACACCAGCGGCCAAGTGCCGGCTCGCCATTGTTGAAGCCACATCAGACCCACGATGGTCTTGACATCGGTGACCACGCCATCGCGCACACCAGATTCCAGGTCGGCTTGGGTGGCCGCAAAGACATCCAGAAACTCACCGTCGTCAAGGTGCCGCTCGCCAGCCTGCAGCTCATCGGCAAACCAGATCTCGATGACCTCATCGGCATACCCGATGACAGGGTGCATCACCCCCGCACGGGCCCAGCGCGCAGCGCGGTAGCCCGTTTCCTCCCACAACTCACGTTGTGCGCACACCAGTCCACCCTCACCTGCATCCAGCTTGCCTGCCGGGAACTCGATCATCACGCGCTGTACTGGATACCGGTACTGGCGCTCCAGCACCAGGCGACCATCGGGCAGCAAAGGCACGATCATGACCGCGCCGGGATGATTGACATACTCGCGGGCGGCCTGGCGTCCATCGGGAAGCTGCACCGTGTCTCGCCGCACCGTCAGAAAATGCCCCTCATAGACCTTGACGGTCTCCAGGGTGCTTTCGCGCAAGTGAGCGTCCTCGCTCACGAGCAGAGGCGTCGCTGGCAATGCAGGCACGGGCTCGTCAGGATTCATGACCGTCGGCAGGCACAGGTTTCATCAGGTGCCGCGGCGAAGGTGCCGCCAGACGAACCCGGGAAACGCCAGGGTGGCCATGACGCACACCCACACCGCCACGAATTCCCAGCGAAGTGCGCTGGCCTGTCCGAGGTAAGACTCCAGACCACGTCCAGCCAAAGCCACGATCAGGGCATAAGCAGACAGTTCGACGAACCGCCACCAGATGGACTTGGGCGATCGCCGCGGCCCCACAGCGAAAATGCGTTCGTTCAAGAACGGCAGATTGGCGGCCAGCACCGCCAGCAGCAGGATCACCACCACCGACCAGGCCGGAACCAGTCCACCACTCATGACGCTCACCCAGCCAGCGAGCGCTGGATCACCTCAGCGCACAGGGCCATCAGGCCTCCGGGCAAGATGCCCAGGCCCAGAACGGCCAGGGCGTTGACCGACAGCAGCACGCGGGGTCCACCAGCTTCAGGCACGGCCGCCGGGTCGGTGGGCTCGTCAAAGTACATCACCTTGACCACGCGCAGGTAGTAAAACGCCCCGATCAGCGACAGCAGCACCGCCACCACGGCGATTTGCAGCAGGAACGGCGAGTTGGTCGTGATCAGCGACTGCAACACAGCCAGCTTGGCATAAAAGCCCACCGTCGGCGGAATGCCGGCCAACGAGAACATGAAGATGGCCATCACGGCAGCCATCGCCGGGCTGCGCTTGCCCAGACCCGCCAGGTCGTTGATCTGCTCCGACTCGAAGCCCGGCCGCGCCAGGAACATGATCAAACCAAAGGTGCCCACCGTGGTCAGCACGTAGGTGATGATGTAGAACAGCGCAGAGCCGTAACCGTTGCCCGCGGACACGGTGTTGCCTGCCACCACCGTGGGCACGAAGCCCAGCAGCATGAAGCCCAGTTGCGCAATACCCGAGTACGCCAGCATGCGCTTGAGGTTGGTCTGCGCGATGGCGGCCAGGTTGCCCAGCGCCATCGACGCCACGGCCAGCACCAGCAGCATCTGTTGCCAATCGGTGGCCAGGTTGATCAGGCCTTCCACCAGCAAACGCATGGTGATGGCGAACGCCGCCAGCTTGGGCGCACCAGCCACCATCAGCGTGGCGGCCGTGGGCGCGCCCTGGTACACGTCAGGCACCCACATGTGGAACGGCACCACACCCAGCTTGAAAGCCAGACCGGCCACGATGAAGACCACGCCAAACACCAGCACCTGCTTGTTGGCCTCACCGGCCAGCGTGGCCTCGTAGACCTCGCGCAGGTCCAGCGAACCGGTGGCGCCGTACATCATCGACAAGCCATACAGCAGGAAGCCCGAAGCCAGCGCACCCAGCACAAAGTACTTCATGGCGGCTTCGGTCGACTGCGCATGGTCGCGGCGCAAGGCCACCAGGGCATACAGCGACAGCGACATCAGCTCCAGCCCCAGGTAGATGGTCAGGAAGTTGGCACTGACGATCATCACCTGAATGCCCAGCAACGCCAGCATGCTCAGAGAGAACAACTCTCCCTTGAGCATCTCGCGGTCACCCGCATAGGCTTGCGCGTAGGTCAGCGTGGCCATCACGGCCAGCGTGGCGCACAGCGACAGCAAGTGACCCATGGCATCGGTGGCCACCATGTTGTTCATGGCATAGACCGAGGCGGGCTGGTCCAGCGCCACCAGATGCAGGGCAGCCACCACCGCCAGCGACAACATCGACAGGATGTAGGTCGGCCGGCGGCGCGGGCAGGACACGAACAGATCGGCCAGGGTCACCAGGCAGGTGAGCCCGAACAGCACGATCTCCGGAGACAGGGCGAGCCAATTCAGATCAGTCATTTTCTTGCGGCCCTCAGTTCAGTTTGCTGGTCGAGACGTGCTTGAGCAGTTCCACCACCGACACGTGCATCGCGTCGGTGAATGGCTTGGGCTGGATGCCCATCCACAGCACAGCGACCGCCAGCACGGCCAGGATCAGGAATTCGCGGGCGTTGATGTCGGTCAGCGCGCGCACATCGTCATTGGTGACGTCACCAAAATACACGCGCTTGTACATCCACAGCGTGTAGGCCGCACCAAAGATCAGTGCGGTGGCGGCCAGCAGACCGATCAGGAAGTCGTACTCGACGGCCCCCAGGATGACCATCCACTCGCCCACGAACCCGGCGGTGCCGGGCAAACCGCAGTTGGCCATGGCAAACAGCAGGGCGAAGGCGGCGAACTTGGGCATGGTGTTGACCACCCCACCGTACGACGCAATTTCACGCGAGTGCACACGGTCGTACAACACGCCGATGCACAGGAACATCGCACCCGACACGAAGCCGTGGGCAATCATCTGCACCAGGCCACCAATCACGCCAAGTTCATTGAAGATGAAGAAGCCCAGAGTGACAAAACCCATGTGCGCGATGGAGGAATAGGCCACCAGCTTTTTCATGTCCTGCTGAACCAGCGCCACCAGCCCGATGTAGATCACGCCGATGAGCGACAGGGTGATCACCACGGGCGCGAACTCGTGCGACGCATCCGGCACGATGGGCAGCATGAACCGCAAGAAACCATAGCAACCCAGCTTCAGCATGATGGCGGCCAGCACCACCGAACCACCTGTGGGGGCTTCGACGTGGGCGTCAGGCAGCCAGGTGTGCACCGGCCACATGGGCACCTTCACGGCAAACGCGGCGAAGAACGCACCGAACAACAGCGCCTGCGGCGTGGCGCCCAGGGGCAGCTTGTGCCACTCAAGGATGCTGAACGAACCACCGGCCTTGTAGTACAGGAAGATCAGGGCCACCAGCATCAGCAAAGAGCCCAGCAGCGTGTACAGGAAGAACTTGAAGGCGGCGTAAACGCGACGCGGACCACCCCACACACCGATGATGATGTACATGGGAATCAGCGTGGCCTCGAAGAACACGTAGAACAACAGGCCGTCCAGCGCCGAGAACACACCGATCATCAGACCGGACAGGATCAGGAACGCGCCGTAGTACTGATGAGGGCGATCCTCGATGACCTCCCAGCCCGCCAGCACCACGATGATGGTGATGAAGGCGGTCAGCGGCACGAACCACATCGAGATGCCGTCCACCCCCAGGTGGTACATGACATTGAAGCGCTCGATCCAGACCGCCTGCTCGACGAACTGCATGGCGGCGGTCCCACCATCGAATTGCAGCATCAAAGGAACGGTGACGGCAAAGCCGACGACGGACCCCACCAGGGCGAACCAGCGACTGGCATTGGCATTGGCCTGACGGCCCAGGGCCAGCAACAGGACCCCGAAGGCCACCGGAATCCAGATGGCCATGGACAGAAGATTGGGCATGTTTTGCATGAACCGGCCTCGCGCTTACGGCTGCATGAACACGAACCAGGTCATGAGGGCGAAAACACCCAGGATCATGACCAGCGCGTAGTGATAGAGATAACCCGTCTGGAACAAACGGATGAGCGAGCCGAACAGGCCGACCAGTTTGGCCGAACCGTTGACCAGCAGGCCGTCGATCAGGGTCTGGTCACCGACCTTCCACAAGCCGCGGCCCAGGAGGCGGGCACCGGCTGCGAAAATGTTCTCGTTGATCCAGTCCATGAAGTACTTGTTCTCGCCGATGACGATCAGCGGGCGCAGCACACGGGCGAACATCGCCGGGATCTGGGGGGCGACCATGTAGAACACATAGGCCGTGACCACCCCGCCCAGCGCCAGGAAGAACGGCAGCGTCTGGAAGCCATGCAGGGCCATGGCGGTGGCGCCATGGAAGTGATGGGCCAGCTCGGCCATGGCCGGGTGCTTGGCCGCGTCCACATGGATGGCCGACTTCAGGAAATCGCCAAACAGCATGGGCTCGATCGCCAGGAAACCTATCACCACAGACGGCACGGCCAGCAGCAGCAGGGGCGCGGTGACGACCCAGGGCGACTCGTGCGGCTCATGGTGGTGACCGTCATCGTGGTGGTCATGCTCACCCGGGAACGGCTTGTGGTGGAAGTTTTCCTTGCCATGGAAGACCAGGAAGTACATCCGGAAGCTGTAGAAGGCGGTGATGAACACACCAGCCATCACGGCAAACTGCGCAAACCCGGCTGCCGGCAGGTGGCTGTATTCCACGGCGATCAGGATCGAGTCTTTGGAATAGAAGCCAGCAAAGAACGGCGTACCGATCAAGGCCAGCGAGCCCAGCAAGGACGTGATCCAGGTGATGGGCATGCGCTTCCACAGGCCACCCATGTTGCGGATGTCCTGATCGTGGTGCATGCCGATGATGACCGAGCCGGCACCAAGGAACAACAGCGCCTTGAAGAACGCATGGGTCATCAGGTGGAACACCGCCACGTTGTAGGCCGACAGGCCCAGGGCCACGGTCATGTAACCCAGCTGCGACAGCGTGGAGTAGGCCACCACGCGCTTGATGTCGTTCTGGATGATGCCCAGAAAACCCATGAACAGCGCCGTGATCGAGCCAATCACCAAAATGAAGTTCAGCGCCGCGTCCGACAATTCAAACAAGGGCGACATGCGCGTCACCATGAAGATGCCGGCCGTCACCATGGTGGCGGCGTGGATCAGCGCGGAGATGGGCGTGGGGCCTTCCATTGAATCGGGCAGCCACACGTGCAGCGGGAACTGTGCCGACTTGCCCATCGCACCGATGAACAGACAGATGCAGATCACGGTGATCAGCGACCAGTCGGTCTTGGGCAGCGTCAACGCCGTCAGGTCGTTGGCCTTGGCAAACAGCTCGGTGTAGTTGAGCGTGCCGGTGTAGGCCAGCAGCAAGCCAATGCCCAGAATGAAGCCAAAGTCACCCACACGGTTGACCAGGAAGGCCTTCATGTTCGCGAACGTGGCCGTGGGCTTCTTGAACCAGAAGCCGATCAGCAGGTACGACACCAGACCCACCGCTTCCCAGCCGAAGAACAGCTGCAGCAGGTTGTTGCTCATCACGAGCATCAGCATCGAGAAGGTGAACAGCGAGATGTACGAGAAGAAGCGCTGGTAGCCAGGGTCTTCTTCCATGTAGCCGATGGTGTAGATGTGCACCATCAGCGACACGAAGGTCACCACGCACATCATCATGGCCGTCAGGCCATCGACCATGAAGCCCACCTCCATCTTCAGGGAGCCCAGTGTCATCCATTCATAGACGGTGGCATTGAAGCTGGCACCATCCATGGCCACGGCCTTCAAGGTCATGGCCGACACGATGAAGGACACCAGCACCCCAAGGATGGTGATGAGGTGGGCGCCACGGCGGCCCACCACATTGCCGAACAGGCCCGCCACGATGGAGCCGACCAGCGGCGCCAGCGCCACGACCAGCAGCGAGTTTTGAGTGATCTCTGACATGGTTGTATGTTTCTTCTGGCGAGGCCGCTCAACCCTTCAGGGTGTCGAGTTCATCGACGTTGATGGACGCGCGGTTGCGGAAGAGCACCACGAGGATGGCCAGACCAATGGCCGACTCGGCGGCCGCCACGGTCAGGATGAAGAACACGAACACCTGACCATGCATGTCACCCAGGTAATGGGAGAACGCGATGAAGTTCAGGTTGACGGCCAGCAGCATCAGCTCGATGGCCATCAGCAGCACGATCAGGTTCTTGCGATTCAGGAAGATCCCGATCACCGACATGGCGAACAGGATGGCCCCCAGCGAGAGGTAATGTCCGAGGGTGATCGAGGTCATGCCTGGCCTCCGTTGGGGTTGTTTTCAGGCTGGACGGGGGCGTCGACCTGTGGCGCCACCTTCACCAGGCGAAGGCGATCGGCCTTTTTGACCCGCACCTGCTCCGAGGGATCCTGGTAGCGCGAATCCTTGCGCTTGCGCAGCGTCAGCGCGATGGCGGCGATCATGGCCACCAGCAGGATGACGGCAGCCACCTGCACCAGGAAGACATACTCGGTGTACATCAGCACGCCCAGCGCCTTGGTGTTGGACATCTCTGCCAGCTCAGGCGCCATCGGGCGCGCTTCAGGCAGGTCAAAGCCGCGGGTCAGCACGAATGCCATCTGCACGGCGATCACCGCACCGATCAACCCCGCCACCGGGAAGTGCTTCCAGAAGCCCTGGCGCAGCGAGTCGATGTTGATGTCCAGCATCATCACCACGAAAAGGAACAGCACCATCACGGCACCCACGTACACGAGCACCAGGGTGATGGACAGGAACTCGGCCTGCAGCAACATCCACACGCACGAGGCGCTGAAGAAGGCCAGCACCAGATGCAGTGCGGCCGTGACGGGGTTCTTCGCGGTGATCACGCGGAAGCCCGCGTAGACCAGAACGAAGGCGAAGGCGTAGAAAAGTAGGCTCAATGTATCCATGGTTCAGCGGTACTTGGCGTCCGCCTCCTTGTTCGCGGCGATTTCCTTTTCATAGCGATCACCCACCGCCAGGAGCATGTCCTTGGTGAAGTACAGGTCGCCACGCTTTTCTCCGTGGTACTCGAAGATGTGGGTTTCGACGATGGCGTCGACTGGGCAGCTTTCTTCGCAGAAGCCACAGAAGATGCACTTCGTCAGGTCGATGTCGTAGCGCGTGGTGCGGCGCTGGCCGTCGTCACGCACGGCCGACTCGATGGTGATGGCCATCGCAGGGCACACCGCCTCGCACAGCTTGCAGGCAATGCAGCGCTCTTCGCCGTTGTCGTAGCGGCGTTGGGCGTGCAGGCCACGGAAGCGCGGGGACATGGGGGTCTTTTCTTCCGGAAACTGCACGGTGATGTGCGGTTTCAGGAAGTGGCGGCCAGTGATGGCCATGCCTTTGAACAACTCGAGCAGAAAAAAGCTCGAGACGAATTCCTTGATGGATGTCGCAGCCATGTTGACCCCTTACTTCCAGATGTTCCAGGGTGACACCATCCAGGCGCCCACCACCACCAGCCACACCAAGGTGAGCGGGATGAAGATCTTCCAGCCCAGACGCATGATCTGGTCGTAGCGGAAGCGCGGGAAGGAGGCACGCACCCACAGGAAGAGCGTGACGATGACGAAGGTCTTCAGACCCAGCCAGATCCAACCCGGGATGAAGCTCAGGGCTTCGACCGGGGGCAGCCAGCCGCCGAAGAACATGGTGGCGGCCAGCGCAGACACCAGGATCATGTTGGCGTACTCGGCCAGGAAGAACATGGCAAAGGCCATGCCCGAGTACTCGATCATGTGACCGGCCACGATCTCGGACTCGCCTTCCACCACGTCGAAGGGGTGGCGGTTGGTCTCTGCCAGACCCGAGATGAAGTACACCACCACGATGGGCAGCAGCGGCAGCCAGTTCCAGGACAGGAAGCTCAGGCCCATGTCGGCAAACTGGCCTTTGTTCTGGCTCAGCACGATGTCGGACATGTTCAGCGAGCCTGCCGTCATCAGCACCACCACGAAGCAAAAGCCCATGGCCAGTTCGTACGACACCATCTGCGCCGAGGCCCGCATGGCCCCAAGGAAGGCGTACTTCGAGTTGGAGGCCCAGCCGGCGATGATCACGCCGTAAACCTCCAGCGAGGTGATGGCCATCAGGAACAGCAGGCCGGCGTTGACGTTGGCCAGGGCCACTTCAGGACCGAAAGGCACCACCGCCCAAGCCGCCAGGGCCGGCATGATGGTCATGATCGGACCGATGAAGAACAGGCTCTTGTTGGCGGCTGCCGGGACGATGATTTCCTTGAAGATGAGCTTGACCGCATCCGCGATGGGCTGCAGCAGACCGCCCGGGCCGGTGCGGTTGGGTCCCGGACGCACCTGCGACCAACCAATGGCCTTGCGCTCCCAGAGCGTCAGGTAAGCCACACAGCCCAACAGTGGCAGCAACAGCGCCACGATCTTGATGAGGTTCCAGACCACCGGCCAGGCACCGCCCAGCGTGTCTGCTCCGGCGTTGTACAGGGTGTCAATCATGGTTCAGCTCCCTGCCCTTCAAGCCTTGTCGACGCGGATCGCGCCAAATGCAGCACCCAGCGCCGCCGTCGCCGGATGACCGGTGGGCACACGCACGACATTGGCCGGCAGGCTGGCGTCCAGCACGGCGGGCAGCACCACACTGCCAGCGTCCTGGCTGACCTTGACCTGGGCACCTTCGCTCAAGCCGAGTTCGGCCCACAAGGCCGACGGCAGGCTGGCCACTGGCGCCGCAGCATCGGCCGTGGCCTGCAACGCGGGCGAGCGACGCACCAGCGCATCAGTGCTGTAGATGGGCACATCGGCCAAGCGCTCCAGGCCCCCCGTGGCGGCCGAGGCCTGCACCACAGCCGTGGTCTGGTTGTTCAGTCGGGCCGGCAGGGCCGACACATCGCCCAGGGCACGGGCACGAACCTCTTCGACCGTTTCAAAGGCAAAATCGTCCACGCCCAGCATGGTGCCCAGCACGCGCAAGACCTTCCAGCCCGGGCGGGTGTCGCCCAGGGGCTTGACCACGCCGTGGAAGCTTTGCACCAGGCCTTCCGCGTTGATGAAGCTGCCGGCCGTTTCGGTGAACGGCGAGATGGGCAGCATCACGTCGGCGTACTCGGCGGCGGCATCAGAGCGGAAGGACGACATCACCACCACCATCTCGGCGGCCTGGGCCGCAGCCAGGGCAGCCGAGGGGTTGGCGGCATCGAGTTCAGGCTCCACGCCCATCAGCACCAGGGCCTTCAGGGCCGAGCCATTCAACATCTGGCCGGCGTTCAAGCCGCCCTGCTGAGGCTGGGCGCCCACGATCTGTGCGCCGACCGTGTTGGCCGATTCGCCCAGGAAGCCAAAGCGTGCGCCGGTCTGCTCAGCCAGCCACTGGGCCAGGGCCTGCAGGCTGGACGCTTGCGGGTGTTGTGCGGCGGCATTGCCCAGCAAGATGGCCTTGCTTTGTCCTGACAACAGCGAGGCCGCGATGGCCTGGGCAGATTCGGTCGCATTGCCCTGTGCGGGTGCGGCGGCGCCGGTTTGTTCGGCCACGGCCACGGCCACATCGGCCAGGGCCTGCACCCAGGCGCTGGGCGCCACGGTGATGCGCTGAGCCAGCGGCATCAGCCAGTCGTCTTGGGCACCACCAATGGCGCTGATCTGAGCACCGCGCTTGGCGGCGTGGCGCAGGCGGGTGGCGAACAGGGGGTGATCCTTGCGCAAGAACGAGCCCACCACCAGCGCGCGGTCCAGCGTGCTGAGTTCGCTGACGGGCAGGCCCAGCCAGCGCACGCCCTGCCCTGCGGCAAAGTCGCTGTGGCGCAGGCGCGTGTCGATGTTGTCGCTGCCCAGGCCACGCAGCAGTTGGGCCAGCAGGTACAGCTCTTCGGTGGTCTGGTGCTCCGAGCCCAGCGCGCCGATGGCGGCCGCGCCATGCTCGGTCTTCACGCCCTTCAGGCCGTTGGCCACGTATTCCAGCGCGGTGGTCCAGTCCACCTCACGCCATTGACCGCCCTGCTTGATCATGGGCTTGGTCAGGCGCTGTTCGCTGTTGAGGGCCTCGTAGCTGAAGCGATCACGGTCGGCGATCCAGCACTCGTTGACGGCGTCGTTCTCGAGCGGCACCACGCGCAGCACCTGGCCGTTCTTGACCTGAACGATCAGGTTGGCACCGGTGGAATCATGCGGCGACACGCTCTTGCGGCGCGACAGTTCCCAGGTGCGGGCGCTGTAGCGGAAGGGCTTGCTGGTCAGCGCGCCCACGGGGCAGATGTCGATCATGTTGCCCGACAGCTCGGAGTCGATCGACTGGCCGACGAAGGTCATGATCTCGGAGTGCTCGCCACGGTGGGCCATGCCCAGCTCCATGACGCCGGCGATTTCCTGACCGAAGCGCACACAGCGGGTGCACTGAATGCAGCGGCTCATCTCTTCCATCGAGATCAGCGGGCCCACATCCTTGGGAAACACCACGCGCTTTTCTTCGGCGTAGCGCGAACCACTGCCGCCGTAGCCCACGGCCAGATCCTGCAGCTGGCACTCACCGCCCTGGTCGCAGATCGGGCAATCCAGTGGGTGGTTGATCAGCAGGAACTCCATCACGCTCTTTTGAGCCTTGATGGCCTTGTCGCTCTTGGTGCGCACGATCATGCCCTGCGTCACCGGGGTGGCACAGGCCGGCATGGGCTTGGGCGCCTTCTCGATGTCCACGAGGCACATGCGGCAGTTGGCCGCGATCGACAGCTTCTTGTGGTAGCAGAAATGGGGGATGTAGGTGCCGGACTGCTCGGCCGCATGCATCACCATGCTGCCTTCCTGGCACTGGACTTTCCGTCCGTCGATTTCGATTTCAACCATGACTGTCGTCCAGTTCAGAGGTAGGCCGGGACCACACAGGTCTTCTTTTCGATGTGGTGCACGAACTCATCGCGGTAGTGCTTGATGAAGGCGCGCACCGGCATGGCTGCCGCGTCGCCCAGGGCGCAAATGGTGCGACCCTGGATGTTCTCGGCCACGTTGTCGAGCATCTCGATGTCTTCGGGACGGCCCTGACCGTTCTCGATGCGATCCACCATGCGCCACAGCCAGCCCGTGCCTTCGCGGCACGGCGTGCACTGGCCGCAGGATTCGTGCATGTAGAAGTACGACAGGCGCTGCAGGCTCTTGACCATGCAGCGGGTTTCGTCCATCACGATGACGGCGCCCGAACCCAACATGGAGCCGGCCTTGGCGATGGAGTCATAGTCCATCGTGCACTCCATCATGATGTGTGCCGGGATCACGGGCGACGACGAGCCACCGGGGATGACGGCCTTGAGCTTTTTGCCACCGCGCACGCCACCGCACAACTCCAGCAGGGTCGAAAACGGCGTGCCCAGCGGGATTTCGTAGTTGCCGGGACGCTCCACGTCGCCCGACACGGTGAACAACTTGGTGCCACCATTGTTGGGCTTGCCCACGGCCAGGAAAGCCTCGCCACCGTTGCGGATGATCCAGGGCACCGCCGCGAAGGTTTCGGTGTTGTTGATCGTGGTGGGCTTGCCGTACAGACCAAAGCTGGCCGGGAACGGCGGCTTGAAGCGGGGTTGCCCCTTCTTGCCTTCCAGCGACTCCAGCAGCGCAGTTTCTTCGCCGCAGATGTAGGCGCCGAAGCCGTGGTGCGCATGCAGCTGGAAGCTGAAATTGCTGCCCAGGATGTTGTTGCCCAGCAGACCGGCCGCGCGGGCCTCTTCCAGGGCAGCCTCGAAGCGCTCGTACACCTCGAAGATCTCGCCATGGATGTAGTTGTAGCCCACCGAGATGCCCATGGCATAAGCCGCAATCGCCATGCCTTCGATCACGATGTGGGGGTTGTGCATCAGGATCTCGCGATCCTTGGCCGTGCCGGGCTCGCCTTCGTCGGAGTTGCACACCAGGTACTTCTGCCCGGGAAACGCGCGGGGCATGAAGCTCCACTTCAGGCCCGTGGGGAAGCCGGCGCCGCCACGACCGCGCAGGCCCGAGGCCTTCACTTCGGCGATCACCTGGTCCTGCGTGAGACCTTCGCCGCCGTCTTGGCCCAGGATCTTGCGCAGGGCCGCGTAGCCACCGCGGGCTTCGTAGTCCTTCAGACCCCAGTTCTTGCCATCCAGGCCGGCATAGATCTGGGGGCTGATGTGGCGGTCGTGAAAGCAGGTTTCTGCCCCGGTCGCCTGGAATTTGGAGAGGTCGAGCATCGGGTTCACCTCACTTGGCGTTGGCCTTGAGCACATCGATCAGCTCATCGAGCTTCTCGTTGCTCATGTAGCTGACCATCTGGCGGTCGTTCACCAGGGCCACCGGCGCGTCGGCACAGGCGCCCAGGCACTCGCAGTGCTGCACGGTGAACAGGCCGTCGGCGGTGGTACCGCCGTCTTCAACCCCCAGTTTGTCGCACAGATGCTGCAGGGCCTTCTGGCCATCGCGCAGCTGGCACGGCAGGTTGGTGCACACGTTGATCTTGAACTGACCCACGGGCTTCTGGTTGTACATGTTGTAGAAGGTGGTGACCTCGTGCACCGCGATGGCGGGCATGCCGATGTAATCAGCCACTTCCTGCTCGCTCTCGGGCGAGACCCAGCCGCGCTCTTGCTGGATGATGGTCAGACAGGCCATGACGGCCGACTGGCGCTGGTCGGCCGGGTACTTGGCCAGTTCGCGGTCGAACCGCGCTTTGGTGTGTTCGCTCAACATGGGGACGGTGTCTCGCTGTTTGCTCTGCGTTGCCGGCTCAGCGGTCGATTTCGCCGAACACGATGTCCATCGTGCCGATGATCGCCACGGCGTCGGCCAGCATGTGACCACGGGTCATTTCGTCGAGGGCGGCCAGATGCGGGAACCCTGGCGCCCTGATCTTCAGGCGGTAGGGCTTGTTGGCACCGTCAGACACCAGGTAGATGCCGAACTCGCCCTTGGGATGTTCGACCGCGGCGTAGGCCTCGGATTCGGGCACGTGGAAGCCTTCGGTGAAGAGCTTGAAGTGGTGGATGAGCTCTTCCATCGACGACTTCATCTTCACGCGCGACGGTGGTGCCACCTTGTGGTTGTCGGTGATGACCGGACCGGGGTTGGCACGCAGCCAGTCCACGCACTGCTTGATGATGCGGTTGGACTGGCGCAGTTCTTCCACACGCACCAGATAACGGTCGTAGCAGTCGCCGTTCTTGCCGATGGGGATGTCGAAATCCACCCGGTCGTACACGTCATACGGCTGGTGCTTGCGCAGATCCCACACAATGCCGGAGCCGCGCAACATGGCACCCGACAAACCCAGGTTCATGGCGCGCTCGGGCGTGAGCACACCGATGCCCACGGTGCGCTGCTTCCAGATGCGGTTGTCGGTGAGCAGGGTTTCGTACTCGTCGACCAGCTTGGGGAAGCGCTGGGTGAAATCTTCGATGAAGTCCAGCAGCGAGCCTTGACGGTTCTCGTTGAGGCGAGCGATGGTCTTGGCGTTCTTGATCTTGCTGACCTTGTACTGCGGCATGACATCCGGCAGGTCACGGTAGACGCCACCCGGACGGAAGTAGGCCGCGTGCATGCGGGCCCCCGACACGGCTTCGTACATGTCGAACAGGTCTTCGCGCTCGCGGAAGCAGTAGATGAGGATGTTCATCGCGCCGCAGTCGAACCCGTGACAGCCCAGCCACAGCAGGTGGTTCAGGATGCGGGTGATCTCGGCAAACATCACGCGGATGTACTGCGCACGCACGGGCACGTCCACGCCCAGCATCTTTTCGATGGCCAGGCAGTAGGCGTGCTCGTTGGACATCATCGAGACGTAGTCCAGGCGGTCCATGTAGGGCAGCGACTGGATGTAGGTCTTGGACTCGGCCAGCTTCTCGGTGGCGCGGTGCAGCAGGCCGATGTGGGGGTCGGCGCGCTGGATGACTTCGCCGTCCAGCTCCAGCACCAGACGCAGCACGCCGTGGGCTGCCGGGTGCTGAGGACCGAAGTTCAGGGTGTAGTTCTTGATCTCTGCCATGGCTTGAACCTCAATGCATCAGTGGAGACCACCGTAGTTGTCTTCACGGATGATGCGCGGGGTGATCTCGCGCGGCTCGATGGTGACGGGCTGGTAGATCACGCGCTTTTGATCGGGGTCGTAGCGCATTTCGACGTAACCCGAGGTGGGGAAGTCCTTGCGGAAGGGGTGACCGATGAAGCCGTAGTCCGTCAGGATGCGACGCAGGTCCACGTGCCCCTCGAAGACGATGCCGTACAGGTCGAAGGCTTCACGTTCGAACCAGTTGGCGGCGTTCCAGAGCTCGTTGACCGAGGCCAGCAGGGGCAGGTCGTCTTCGGGTGCGAACACACGCACACGCAGACGCCAGTTCTTGCTCAGCGACAGCAGGTGCAACACCACGGCAAATCGGGGCCCATCAGAGAAAGCGCTTTCGGCGCCATCTTTGTAGGTGGAGTAGTCCAGGCCGCACAGGTCGATCAGTTGCTCGAAGCGCAGCTCGGCATGATCGCGCAGGGTCTGGCACACGGCGAGGTAATCGGCCGCCGACACGGTGATGGTCAATTCACCGCGGTCGCTGACCAGCTTCTTGATCTGGTCACCCAGGACGGATTCCAGGGCCGCTTGCAGGTTGGCGAGTTTCTGGCTCATGGCTCTCAGGCTTTCTGCTCAGCGGGCGATGGTGTTTTCGCGGCGGATCTTGGCTTGCAGCTGCAAGATGCCATACAGCAGGGCTTCGGCCGTGGGGGGGCAACCGGGCACGTACACGTCCACCGGCACGATGCGGTCGCATCCACGCACCACCGAGTAGCTGTAGTGGTAGTAGCCGCCACCGTTGGCGCACGAGCCCATGGACAGCACCCAGCGGGGCTCGGCCATCTGGTCGTACACCTTGCGCAGGGCGGGCGCCATTTTGTTGCACAGGGTGCCGGCCACGATCATCAGGTCGGACTGACGCGGGCTGGGACGGAACAGCATGCCGAAACGGTCGATGTCGTAGCGCGCCGCACCGGCGTGCATCATCTCGACGGCGCAGCAGGCCAGACCGAAGGTCATCGGCCACAGCGAACCCGTTTTGGACCAGTTGATCAACGTGTCCACGGACGTGGTGATGAAGCCCTCTTTGAAGACGCCTTCAATGCCCATTTTGTTTACCTCAATCGATGCAGGTGTGACAGACCGGCCGGGATCACTCCCAGTCCAGCGCGCCCTTCTTCCATTCGTAGACGAAACCCACCACCAGGATGGTCAGGAAGAGCATGACGGTGGCAAAGCCCGCGATGCCCACATCCTTGAGCGCCACAGCCCAGGGGAACAGGAACGCAATTTCCAGATCGAACAGGATGAACAGGATCGCCACCAGGTAGTAACGCACGTCGAACTTCATCCGGGCGTCTTCAAAAGCCTCGAAGCCGCACTCGTAGGGTGAGTTCTTGGCTTCATCAGGGCGGCGAGGCCCCAACAGAAAACCCAGCAACTGGGGCGCCACGCCCACACCCACGCCCACCAGAATGAAGAGGATGACGGGCAGATATTCTTCGATGTTCACCATGCCGACCGACCTTGTCAGGACTCACCGCGTGATTGGACCACAACGGACCATGAAAAAAGCGCGCCGGATGCAGCGTCATGCCAGACCGAACCTGACTTGACACCACCACCCACAGCGCGCTCACCAGAGCCTCTGCACCCCGTCGCCCTCAGGCACAAACACCAGAGGGACTTGTCCCAGACATCCGCTTCGATCTGACAAACGGCGCTGGTCATGGGGAGGGCACAGGACTCGTTGTATCTGTTTTGGTGCCGACGGCGAGACTCGAACTCGCACAGCTTTCGCCACTACCCCCTCAAGATAGCGTGTCTACCAATTTCACCACGTCGGCATGCTTGGGTCACCACGAGCCGCTCGTAACGGCTTGGGTGAGCCCCCGGTTTTGCGTGAGGATGGCTCACCGGAGACTCAAATTCTAACCTGAATTCAGGGCCAACCCCAGGGTGATGTATGGCTGGCGCGTCAGTTTCTGCGCCAGATTCACCGCCGGGGCCAACTCGTGCAGCTCACTGCCCGGGGATGAGCGCAGCCCCCGACGCCGGCGTGGCCGGCACCGAAGCAGCAGCAGGCGCCGAAGCAGCCTGGTCAAGGATGCTGGACGGCTTGGACGCGTCTGCGGGCAAGTTGCCCACATAGGCCAATGCCAGGGTGCAGGCAAAAAACACGGTGGCGGCCACGGCGGTTGAGCGCGAGAGGAAGTTGGCGCTGCCGGACGCGCCGAACAGGCTGCCCGATGAGCCACTACCGAACGAGGCCCCCATGTCGGCCCCCTTTCCGTGCTGCACCAGCACCAGGCCGATCATGGCCAGGGCCGAAGCCACCTGCAATAGCACCACCAGGGTGACGAAAGCGTGTTGCATGTTTGAATACTCCGGATTCGATCAGATACCCGGCCACCTCAAGCGGCACGGGCAATCGCGGCGAAATCAGCCGCCTTCAGGGCGGCACCGCCAATCAAGCCACCATCGATGTCGGCCTGCGCGAAGAGCTGGGCGGCGTTGTCAGGCTTGACCGAGCCACCATAAAGCAAGGGCACCGATGCGGCCTGCGCCTGCGCCGCACCCGACTGCGCCGCACCCAATTGGGCCCGCAGGAATGCATGCACCGCCTGGGCCTGCTCGGGGCTGGCGGTTTTGCCGGTGCCGATGGCCCAAACGGGCTCGTAGGCCACCACGATGCGGACCAGATCAGCACCCAAGGTGCTGATCACGGCCTGCAACTGCCGCCCCACAACCGCTTCGGTCTGGCCAGACTCACGCTCTGCCAAGGTTTCACCCACGCAGACGATGGGCGTCAAACCGTGGGCCAGCGCGGCCTTGGCCTTGTCGGCAACGAGCTGATCGCTTTCAGCGTGGTAGCTGCGGCGCTCGGAATGCCCAACGATGGCATAGCGCACACCCACATCCACCAGCATGGGGCCCGCCACCTCACCGGTGTAGGCGCCTTGCGTCTGCACGGACACGTCTTGCGAGCCCACCGCAATGCCACTGCCCTGCAAGGCCGCAGCCACCTCGGCGAGGTAGACGAACGGAGGGCACACCGCCACGCTGGCGCGCGGCGCGGTGCTCGCCAGGTCAGCCGCCTTGAGGCCCTCGATCAGTTCGGCATTGAAGGCACGGCTGCCGTGCATCTTCCAGTTGCCCACCACCAGCTTCTTCATGGCCATCACTGCTGTTGTTGCTGTTGGGCCTGACCGTCAGCAGACTCGCCACCCATGTCCAGGGGCTGCTGGTCGGCACGGGGCGCACGATCACGGCGCTCGCCACGATCGCCACGGTCACGGCGCTCGCCACGATCACCGCGATCACCACGGTCACGACGCTCCCGAGGCTGTTCCTCAGGCATGCCTTCAGGACGCTCCAGCAGCGCCTTCATGGACAGCTTGACGCGACCCTTCTCGTCGGTCTCGAGCACCTTCACGCGCACGACCTGACCCTCTTGCAGGTAGTCGGACACCTTCTCGACACGCTCGTGGGCGATCTGGCTGATGTGCAGCAGACCATCCTTGCCGGGCAGCAGGTTCACCAGAGCACCGAAATCGAACAGCTTGGTGACCGCGCCTTCGTAGATGGCGCCGATTTCGACCTCGGCCGTGATCTCGCCGATGCGGCGCATGGCGTCGTCGGCCTTGCCGGCGTCGGTCGAGGCGATGGTGATCACACCGTCTTCAGCGATGTTGATCTGGCAGCCGGTTTCTTCCGTCAGGGCACGGATGGTGGCGCCACCCTTGCCGATCACGTCACGGATCTTCTCCGGATTGATCTTCATCGTGTACAGACGGGGCGCGAACTCGGAGATCTCCTGACGGGCGCCGCCCATGGCTTCGCTCATCTTGCCCAGGATGTGCAGACGGGCTTCCTTGGCCTGGGCCAGCGCCACCTGCATGATTTCCTTGGTGATGCCCTGGATCTTGATGTCCATCTGCAGGGCGGTCACGCCAGCGGTGGTACCGGCCACCTTGAAGTCCATGTCGCCCAGGTGATCTTCGTCACCCAGGATGTCGGTCAGGACGGCGAACTTGTTGCCTTCCTTGATCAGGCCCATGGCGATGCCCGCCACGTGGGCCTTCATGGGCACACCGGCGTCCATCATGGCCAGGCAGCCGCCGCACACAGAGGCCATCGACGACGAGCCGTTGGACTCGGTGATCTCGGAGACCACACGCACGGTGTAGCCGAACTCGTCCTTCGGCGGCAGCAGCGGCACCAGGGCGCGCTTGGCCAGGCGGCCGTGGCCGATTTCACGGCGCTTCGGCGAGCCCACGCGACCGGTTTCGCCGGTGGCGAACGGAGGCATGTTGTAGTGGAACAGGAAGGTGTCGCGGAAGTCGCCGGTCAGGGCGTCGATGCGCTGGGCGTCTTGTTCGGTGCCGAGGGTGGCAATGACCAGGGCCTGGGTTTCACCACGGGTGAACAGGGCCGAGCCGTGCACGCGGGGCAGCACGCCGGTGCGGATCTCGATGGGGCGCACGGTGCGGGTGTCGCGACCGTCGATGCGGGGCTCGCCTTCGAGAATTTGGCTGCGCACGATGCGGGCTTCGATGTCGAACAGCAGGCCTTCAACCTTGACGCCGTCGAACTCGATGCCCTGGGCGGTCAGCGCATCCTTGACTTCAGCATAGGCGGCGCGGCAAGCCTGGGTGCGGGCTTGCTTGGAGCGGATCTGGTAGGCGGCGCGCAGCTTTTCTTCGGCCAGGCCATTGACCGTGGCGATGAAGGCTTCGTCCTTGGCGGGCGGCTGCCAATCCCACATGGGCTTGCCGGCGTCGCGCACCAAGTCATGGATGGCGCTGATGGCGACGTTGCCTTGCTCGTGGCCAAACACCACACCGCCCAGCATGATTTCTTCAGACAACTGGTCGGCTTCACTTTCCACCATCAGCACGGCGGTTTCGGTGCCGGCGACGATGAGGTCCATCTTGGAATCGGCCATCTGAGCCAGGCTGGGGTTCAGCACGTACTCGCCGTTGATGTAGGCCACGCGCGCCGCACCGATGGGGCCATTGAAGGGGATGCCAGCGATGCTCAACGCAGCGCTGGAGGCGATCATGGCGGCGATGTCGGATTGAACTTCAGGGTTCAGCGACAGCACGTGGATGACCAGCTGCACTTCGTTGTAGAAGCCTTCGGGGAACAGCGGGCGGATCGGACGGTCGATCAGGCGCGAGGTGAGGGTTTCGTGCTCGCTGGGCTTGGCTTCACGCTTGAAGAAGCTGCCCGGGATCTTGCCGGCGGCGTAGGTCTTTTCGATGTAGTCGACGGTCAGAGGGAAAAAATCCTGACCGGCCTTGGCGGTCTTGGCGCACACGACGGTGGCCAGCACGGTGGTGCCTTCGATGTCAACCACGACAGCGCCGGTGGCCTGGCGTGCGATTTCGCCGGTTTCCATGGTGACGGTGCGGCCGCCCCACTGGAAGGTCTTGGTGACTTTGTTGAACATGGTCATGAGTGAATGCTCCTGTGTTGGATGACGGCCTTGGCCGCCGGGTCGCCTGCGCCACTCATGCGCGATGCCATTCCAGGGGCCCTGCCCTGCACCCTGCTGGACAGGGCCCTTGGAATGACACAGCGTTCGCCCGATCGAGTGAAGCTTTGGCGTTCAAAGACAAAAAGCCTGTGCTGGAAACGAACCAGACAGGCTTTTTGTCGTCATGTGGTGCTTACTTGCGCAGGCCCAGCTTCTGGATCAGCGCAGCGTAGCGGTCGTAGTCCTTGGACTTGAGGTAGTCCAGCAGCTTGCGACGACGGCTGACCATGCGCAGCAGGCCGCGGCGACCGTGGTGGTCTTTCTTGTTGGCCTTGAAGTGGGGGGTCAGTTCGTTGATGCGAGCGGTCAGCAGGGCCACTTGCACTTCGGGAGAGCCGGTGTCGGCTTGGCCACGGGCGTTGGCCTTGATGATCTCGGCCTTGTTGAGGTCAGCGATGGACATGTGTTTCCAGTCTTGGGCTGTGCCGAGCCTGGCGCCCCACCAGACAGCGGCGGGAAGCAGGGTTTCGGCGTTGAACTTGCGATCCCGGGTGAAACCAACCCAGGTCGTGCGTGATACCGCATTGATTTTCACAATGCAGCCTTGGAGTATACCCCAAAGCCGCCACCGAACTCAAATGGACGCCAACTCCCAGCGGGGCATCACGTCAAACGTCGCCGCATGCTGAGGCTGCGCCAGTCCGGCCTGCACCCTCATGGCCGCGGCCAAAGCGATCATGGCGCCGTTGTCGGTGCACAGGTGAAGCTCGGGGTAATGCACCCGCCCCCCCCGCCGGCGGGCGGCCTCGTCGAGTTGGTCGCGCAAGCGCTGGTTGGCGCCAACCCCCCCGGCCACCACCAGGCGCTGCAAGCCGGTGCGCTTGAGCGCGGCCAGGGACTTGCGCACCAGCACCTCCACAATGGCCGCCTGCGTGGAGGCCGCCAGGTCGGCCAGCACCGGCCGGGACGCAGGGTCTTTGAGACGAAGCTCGTCGTCAAGCCACCCCATTCGCACCAGATTGGTGCGAACAGCGGTCTTCAAGCCCGCAAACGAAAAATCCAGGTTGGCCGAGTGCATCATGGGGCGCGGCAAGTCGAAGGCGTCGTCCCGCCCCTCTTGCGCCAATCGGGAGAGGTGGGGGCCGCCCGGGTATGGCAAGCCCATGAGCTTGGCGGATTTGTCAAAGGCCTCGCCCGCCGCATCGTCCACGGTCTCGCCCAGCAGCGTGTAGCGGCCCACCCCGTCCACGCGCATGAGTTGGGTGTGCCCGCCAGAGACCAACAGCGCGACAAACGGAAAAGTGGGAGGGTCGACCGATAAAAAAGGCGACAGCAGGTGGCCCTCCAGGTGATGCACCCCCAGCAGTGGCTTGTCCAACGCCACCCCAAGGGCTGCCGCAAACCCGGCCCCCACCAGCAAGGCCCCGGCCAAACCGGGCCCGCGGGTGTAGGCGATCAAATCAATGTCCTGCAGCACCTGCCCCGCCTGCCCGAGCACCTGCCGGGCCAGGGGTACCACGCGGCGGATGTGATCACGCGAGGCCAGCTCAGGCACCACGCCGCCATAAGCCTGATGCATGTCGATCTGACTGTGCAGGGCGTGCGCCAGCAGCTCTGGGGGCTGCCCAGGCTGAATGCGCACCAGCGCCAGGCCGGTTTCGTCACACGATGACTCGACGCCAAGCACCAGACGCGTGCCTTTTTGCAGATCGGAACTCATGCATCAAGTGTAGACGGTCCCGATCCGGGGCCCGTACGCACCAAGGCACGGCATCCGGGCTGGCACACCACTTGCGTGCTTGTTGGGCAAGAGATCAACGGCGATCTCCCTCAGGAGCCTCAGGGCTCAACAAGACAAAGGTGTCAACGCCAGCAGTGGTTTACCACGCTGTTTGCGGTGGCACCTTTTTTCTTTGCCTGATGACGTCGTCGTCTCCGCATCCGCTCACATCGATCATCCGCTCAACATTGAAGGAGTTACCCAGATGTCCAACCCGATCCGCCGCCATCAACGCCGCCGGTTTCTGGCCGGCGCCAGCGCACTCGTCGGCTCCACCGCGCTGGGATTGCCCGGACTGGCTCGCGCCAAGGGGTACCCTGAAAAGGAAAGCCTGAAGTTCGGCTTCATCAAGCTCACTGACTGCGCACCACTGGTGATCGCCTATGAAAAGGGCTTTTTCGAAGACGAAGGATTGAACGTCGCCCTGGAAGCTCAAGCCAACTGGAAGGTGCTGCTGGACCGCGTGATTGACGGCCAACTGGACGGCGCGCACATGCTGGCTGGCCAACCCCTGGGCGCCACGATCGGTTTCGGCACCAAGGCGGACATCATCACCGCCTTCAGCATGGACCTCAACGGCAATGGCATCACCGTGTCCAATGCCGTGTGGAACGAGATGAAGCCTCACCTGCCCATGGAAGGCGGCAAGGTCAAGCACCCGATCAAGGCCGATGCACTGAAAAAGGTCGTCGACAAATGGAAGAGCCAGGGCAAGCCGTTCAAGATGGGCATGGTGTTCCCGGTGTCCACGCACAACTATGAGTTGCGTTACTGGCTGGCTGCAGGCGGCCTGAACCCCGGCTACTACACCTCGAACGACACCACTGGCACCAACAAAGCCGACGTGCTGCTGTCGGTCACCCCGCCGCCCCAGATGCCGGCCACCATGGAAGCCGGCACGATTCACGGCTACTGCGTGGGTGAACCCTGGAACCAGCAAGCCGTGTTCAAGGGCATTGGCGTGCCGGTGATCACCGACTATCAGATCTGGAAGAACAACCCCGAGAAGGTGTTTGGTGTTTCCAGGGCCTGGGCGGAAAAGTACCCAAACACCCACGTCGCCGTGGTGAAGGCGCTGATCCGTGCCTGCATGTGGCTGGACGCCTCGATGGCCAATCGCATCGAAGCCGTGAAGATCCTGTCCAAGTCGAACTACGTGGGCGCCGATGCCGCCGTGATCGGCAACAGCATGACGGGCACGTTCGAATTCGAGAAGGGTGACAAGCGCCCGATGCCCGACTTCAACGTCTTCTTCCGCTACTTCGCCACCTACCCGTACTTCAGCGACGCAATCTGGTATCTGACGCAGATGCGCCGTTGGGGCCAGATCACCGAGGCCAAGCCCGACAGCTGGTACATGGACGTGGCCAAGAAGGTGTATCGCCCCGACATCTACATGACGGCGGCCAAGGCGCTGATTGCCGATGGCAAGGCCAAGCCCACCGACTTCCCCAGCACGGACGGTTTCAAGGGTCCGCAGGATGGCTTCATCGACGGTGTCGTCTACGACGGACGCAAGCCGAACGCCTACCTGGAGAAGTTCAAGATTGGCCTGAAGTCCAAAGACAAGGTCTGACCACCTCACGAACGAGGCCGCCCCACCGGGGCGGCACTCAAAGGAAACCGCCATGGAACAAGTCCTCAAACTCTTCGGCACGGCCGGCGACTCACGTGAGATGGGCCGCAAACTGGTCATGGGCCTGGGCGTGCCCCTGACCGCCTTTGTCATCTTTCTGATCTTGTGGTCGTTCTCAGCGGCACGCATCCAGACCAGCCTGGGCGCGGTGCCGGGACCGGTGCAGGTGCTGGAGCAAACACAGGTGCTGATTCAGGATCACTTCCAGGAACGCGAAAAGCGTGCGGCGTTCTATGAACGCCAGGAAGAGCGCAACCGCAAGCGCATGGCCGAGGACCCGACCTACGAGCCCCGCCAGTTTCAATGGACAGGCAAGCCAACCTACCTCGACCAGATCATCACCAGCCTGAAAACCGTGTTCGTCGGGTTCATGCTGGCCACGGTCGTGGCGGTGCCGCTTGGCATCCTGGCCGGCGCCTCGCCGGTATTCCAGTCGGCCATCAATCCCTTGGTGCAGGTGTTCCGACCCGTGTCGCCGCTGGCCTGGCTGCCCATCGTCACCCTCATCGTCAGCGCCTTGTACGTGACATCGGGCAAGCCGATGTTCGAGAAGTCGTTCCTGATCTCTGCGATCACGGTGACACTGTGCTCGCTGTGGACCACCTTGCTGAACACCGCCGTCGGCGTGACCTCGGTGGACAAGGACCTGGTCAACGTGGGCAAGGTGCTGCAACTGCCCTTGGGCACCCGCATCCGCAAGATCATCCTGCCGTCGGCCCTGCCGTACATCTTCACGGGCATGCGCCTGTCGTTGGGGGTGGGCTGGATGGTGCTGATCGCGGCAGAAATGCTGGCGCAAAACCCGGGGCTGGGCAAGTTCGTGTGGGATGAGTTCCAAAACGGAAGCTCGGACTCCCTGAGTCGCATCATGGTCGCGGTGTTCACCATCGGCCTCATCGGGTTTGCGCTGGACCGACTCATGCTGGTGCTTCAGAACCTGGCATCGCGCCGCTGATCGGGAGGCTTCATGACATCCACCAGCCTGAAAATGGCCCTGCCCACCGGCATGACGTCCACACTGGCCACCTCCTCGGTCGCTGAAGAGACTCGCAGCGTCACGCCCCCCCCTGCGGCCGCCACCAGCGGGGTGGCCCTGGAGTTGCGTCATGTCTGCAAGGGCTATGGCCAGGGCAGCCAACGCTCGGAGGTGCTGCACGACATCAACCTGTCGATTGCACAGGGCGAGTTCGTGGCGATCGTTGGTTTTTCTGGCAGCGGCAAGACCACGCTCATCAACCTGCTGGCGGGTCTGACCACACCGGACAGCGGTGAGGTGCTCAAAGACGGTCTGCCCGTGACGGGACCCGGCCCGGATCGTGGCATCGTGTTCCAGAGCTACTCGTTGATGCCATGGCTCAGCGTGCGCGACAACGTCGCCCTTGCGGTCGATCGTGTCTATTCCACTGAATCGTCGGCAGAAAGGGCCGAACGGGTCAAACGCTATGTGGCGATGGTGGGGCTGAGCGCCGCCATCGACAAAAAGCCGGCCCAACTGTCTGGCGGCATGCGCCAGCGGGTGTCGGTGGCGCGGGCCCTGGCCACCAATCCCGATGTGCTGTTGCTGGACGAGCCGCTGTCTGCCCTGGATGCCCTGACGCGCGCCACCCTGCAGGACGAAATCGTCAAGATCTGGAGCGACGATCGCAAGACCGTGCTGTTGATCACCAACGACGTTGACGAGGCCCTGATGGTGGCCGACCGCATCATCCCGCTGGAGATCGGGCCCAAAGCACGGTTGGGGCCGTCGTTCACGGTGGACATTGCGCGCCCTCGTGACCGACGCGCGATGAACCACGATGAGCGCTTCCAGGCCCTGCGCGCCGAGATCACTCAGCACCTGATCGGCCTGTCGAGTCAGCGGCAATCGGCGCAGAGCAGCAACGTCGTGCAGCTGCCCAATGTGCACCCTCGCAAAGTGGAGTCCGCACGCACACCCACCTTGGCCAGCGTGCTGGGCATGCGTCACGCCGCCTTGGCCGAGTCCATTGAAGACGGTCTGGCCCAGGGGCATGCAACGCCCCTCATGCCCGGTGAAGCGCACACGCCCGAGCCCGCCCGCCTGCACGACAACAGCTTTGTTGACTTCTCGAAGGTGATCAAGGTCTACCCCACGCCCAAGGGACCGCAGACCGTGGTGGATGGCTTCGACATGAAGATGCACAAGGGCGAGTTCATTTCGCTGATTGGTCACTCAGGCTGCGGCAAGTCCACCGTGTTGTCCATGATCGCCGGGCTGACCGACATCACGGAGGGGGCCATCATCCTGGACGGCAAGGAGATTCGTGGCGCTGGACCGGACCGCGGCCTGGTGTTTCAGTCGCCCAGCCTGGTGCCTTGGCTGACCGCCTTTGACAACGTCATGCTGGGGGTGGATCGCGTGTTCCCGCATGCCAGCAAGTCGGAGCGACAAGACATGGCGGCGTATTACCTGGGGCGCGTGGGGCTGGCCGACGGCATGCACAAGCGCGCATCCGACATGTCCAACGGCATGAAGCAGCGCGTGGGGATTGCCCGTGCGTTTGCGCTGCAGCCCAAACTGCTGCTGCTGGACGAGCCGTTCGGGATGCTGGACTCACTCACGCGCTGGGATTTGCAGGAAGTGCTGATGGAGGTCTGGGCCCGCAACAAGATCACCGCCGTGATGGTGACCCATGATGTGGACGAGGCCATTCTTCTGGCCGACCGGGTGGTGATGATGACCAATGGTCCTCGCGCCAAGATCGGCAAGATCATGGACGTGCCGCTGGAACGCCCCCGGACACGCAAGGACTTGCTCGCTCACCCACGCTACTACGAGTTGCGTGAAGAGCTGATCGGGTTCCTGGAGGACTGCGGCCGACAGCATTGAGTATGGTCTGCGCGGCCTGGCACACCCCTTGCATGAGATTCATTGACCGCCTGTTTCGCCAGAGCCAGGCGGTCTTCCTCAGCGGGGGTCAGTGGGTCCGCGAATGTCCACAGACCTCTTCACGCCTCCCGGTTTCAGGACCGGGGGGCGTTTTTTTCAGCCGTGACCCACATCAGGGCACCGGCCACCAACATGGGGATGCACAACCACTGCCCCATGCTCAGGTTCAGTGCGAGCAAACCCAGGAAGCTGTCGGGCTCGCGGAACGACTCGGCCGCAAATCGTGCAGCGCCGTAGCCCATCAGGAACAAGGCCGCCACCCGGCCGAGCGGGCGGGGCCGCCGCCCGTACCACTGCAAGAGGGCAAACAGCAGCAAGCCCTCCAGGGCGAACTGGTAGAGCTGCGAGGGGTGGCGAGGCAGGTCGCTGCCAGACTGGGGAAAGACCATGGCCCACGGCAAAGCGGGGTCGGCCACCCTGCCCCACAACTCGCCATTGATGAAATTGCCCAGGCGCCCCGCAGCCAGGCCCACGGGCACGCAAGGCGCCACCAGGTCGGCCACCTCACGGAAGGTGCGCTGACGCAGGCGGGCGTAGACCATCATGGCCACGATGACGCCCAGGAGGCCGCCATGAAAGGCCATGCCGCCTTGCCAGACCGCCAGGATTTCGCCAGGGTGCGCCAGGTAATGCGCGGGCTTGTAGAACAGCACGTAACCCAGGCGACCGCCCACAATGACGCCCATCACGCCAAAGAACAGCAGGTCTTCAATGGCCTGGCGATTCCAGCCCGCCTGGGCATAGGGCGCCTGGGCCGCACGGCGGGCCGCGAAGAAGTAAAACAAACCAAAGGCCACCAGGTACATCAATCCGTACCAATGCACCTGCACAGGCCCCAAGGAAAGGGCCACTGGGTCAAATTGAGGATGGATCAGCATGGCGCGAACGATAGCGCATCATCGGGTTCATCCCGGCGCGAGGCGAGCGGCCGAGTCAAAAAAGAGCCCCGCACAAGGCGGGGCTGCAAAATGAACACTCCTGATTGCAACGCCCTGCTGCACAGCATCGACGTTACTGTCAGAATTATATGTGTGCAAACACAATCAACCCATGTTGGCGAGCGGAGTTTTTGCAGCCGCATCCGTCACATCCACGTCCAGGCTGGTGATGAGCACGGCCAAGCCGGCCGAAAGTTTGCCAAGGGTGACCGGGTCCAGCTTGGCCAAGGCGTCAGGCAAGACACCGGCGAAGGGCCCAGGCGCTGCCGCCAGCACCTGCTGCCCGGCCTCACTGACCACCAGATTGACGGCACGTCGGTCCTCAAGGTCACGGCTCGATACCGCCAGCCCCTTGCGCACCAGCACCCGCACGAGGTTGCTGGCCGTCGACTGATGCACGTCCATGGCCTCGGCCAGCTCGCCAATGCCAATGCCAGGTCGCTGGGCCAGGATGCTGAGCGTCCACAACTGCGCGCCCCCCAGGCCAGACTGACGTTCGATTTGCTGAAAATGACTGCGAACGGTGTTGAACACCACCCGAAACTGCCGAAGCACCACCGCGGCCTCGGGAGACAAATCCGACACGATCGGGGCTGCAGCATCGCCCTGCTTGGCGCCGTTTGAAATATCTGACATAGAAAAGGCCACTGTTGTGAACGAACAGGTTAACGCACCAGCCTCTGAGGTGGCTGACTCGGTCAAGGCCGAATTATCCGACTGGAGGCGGTGGGCTGCACGGGCGGTGGTCATCGGGTTTGCCATTCTTGCAGGACTGACCGTGGTGGCGTTGACGGCCCTGTCGGAATGGGCGCTGGAGAAATTCTTCGAGGTCACGGCGCATGGCTTGTGGTGGGCTTTGCTGTGGACACCCGCCCTCACGGCACTGATCGTCTGGCTGACACGGCGCTGGGCCCCGGGGGCTGCGGGCTCGGGCATCCCGCAGGTGCTGGCGGCGCTCGATGCAGGCACACCGGAAAGCGAACGCCGCCGCTTCGTGTCGCTGCGCTTGTCGGTGGCCAAGCTGCTGCTGACCACAGGCAGCCTGCTGGCGGGCTTGTCGACCGGCCGTGAGGGGCCTTCCGTGCAGGTGGCGGCCGGCGTCATGCACCACGCCCGCCGCTGGTTGCCCAAGGGCACCCAGATCAGCGAGCGCGGGCTGATGGTGGCGGGCGGTGCGGCCGGGATTGCTGCGGCCTTCAACACCCCGCTGGGTGGTGTGCTGTTTGCCATTGAAGAACTCTCAAGGCGGGCTGAGGATCGCTCCAGCGGCCTGCTGATCGCCGCCATCGTGCTGGCGGGCCTCATCGCCGTGTCGATCTATGGCGACACGGCCTACTTCGGAGAGATCCAGACCCAGGCGGTGCCAGCCGACATCTTCTGGCCAGGACTGCTGGTCACGCTCATGTGCGGAGCGGCTGGCGGCGTGTTTTCCAGGCTGGTCATTCGCTCACTGACAGGCGGCACAGACCGCTTCAGCCGCTGGCGGCGTCAGTACCCCATCCGCTTTGCCGCCGGCTGCGGGCTGGCCGTCGCGGTCATTGGCCTGGCCACTCAGGGCGCCACCTTCGGCAGCGGCTACGAATCCACCAAGGCCCTGCTGGCCGGCGAAGCCACGACACAGCCGCTCAACGCGCTGCTGCGCTTCATCGCCACATGGCTGTCGACCTGGTCGGGGGTGCCTGGTGGCGTGTTCGCACCATCCCTGGCCATCGGCGCAGGCATCGGTGCCGACGTGGCATTGTGGACAGGCTTTCTGCATGAACCGGCCTTGATTGCGCTGGGCATGGTGGGCTTCCTGGCCGCAGCCACACAGGCGCCCATCACGTCGTTCATCATCGTGATGGAAATGGTCGAGGGGCATGCCCTGGTGCTGAGCCTGATGGCCTGCGCCATGGTGGCGAGCACCATTTCGCGCATGATCAGCGCGCCCATGTACCCGGCCCTGGCTCACGCCATGCTCGCACCCCTGCGGGATCCAGGCCCCATCACTGAAGCCGCGAGCAACGGCGCTGACACGCCGCCAGAAACATCGGCATGTCAGACGTCGCATTCAGGTGAAACGTCGCCGCCGACAGACGCGCATCGCCCCCCACCCTCAGCGTGAACCAGTCGGGGTCTTGGTGCTGGCGAAACACCTGTTCATCGCTGGCATCGTCACCGGCGTAAAGAACGCGCGTCAGACCACGCCGGGTCATCAGACTTTGCAGGGCCTGCACTTTGTCGGGGGCGTCCACCGACACCACATTGATGACCAGCTTGCCGTCAAAGGCACGGATGCCCTGCCCTTCGGCAGCGAGCAGTTCAGCGATCAGACGCCGAGCGGCGTCGCGCTGTCTGGACAGGCGGTAATGGAACCCCAGAGAGAGCCCACGGTCCTCCATGCGGACGCCCTGCGCCACCAACGCCGCCGACCAGGTACTGGCCACCGCCGCCCGAATGCCGTCAAGTCGAGCCCTGTAGGCGGGGGCTCGCTGCAGGCTGAGCGGGCACGCCGGATCTTCGGCACCGTGATTGCCAATCAGGTGGTGGGCCTCGAAGCCCAGGCGGGTCATCAGGTCCTCGACCGAGCGGCCCGACAACACAGCGACTTCGTGCGTGCGCAGCAAGGGTTCCATGGCCCGAATGACTGGCAAGGGCGTGCGGGCGGATTCGGGGTGCGCCACGATGGGCGCCAGCGTGCCATCAAAATCGAAGGCGAGCAGGCACGACCCGTCGTTCAAGAACGACTGAAGTCGCTGCAGGCCGGCCGCGCTGAGCGCGGCCAGGTGCGCGGTGGGTGAAGTGGTCATCAAAGGGGGTGATCCTCATGGGTGAAGGCCTGGCGGAGCGCCGAGTGCCGCACCCCGGCCCAGGGCTTTTACATTTGTGCAAATATATATAAAAACGGAGTGCTCTTCACATGGACCAACTGCAAACCCTATTGTCCAACCTGGTACAAGGCATGGATGACGCGGCCCGATCCGGCCTGCGCATCGTGCTGATCCTGGTGATCGCGTGGCTGGCGATCGCCGTGTCGCACCGGGTCATCCGGGGCTTTCGCCTCAAATTGACGGCCCGCATGAGCGACCGCGAGGCCATTCAGCGGGCAGAAACCTTGGGGCGCGCGCTCCGCTATGCGGCCAGCGTTGTCATCAGCGCCCTGACCTTGATGCTGGTCTTGTCGGAATTGGGTATTTCCGTGGCACCACTGCTGGGGGCTGCCGGGGTGGCGGGCGTGGCCATCGGCTTCGGGGCCCAAAGCCTGGTGAAGGATTATTTTGCTGGTCTGTCCATCCTGCTGGAAGACCAGGTGCGCCAGGGTGATGTGGTGAAACTGGGCGAACACGCCGGGGTGGTGGAAGAAGTCACCCTGCGCTACGTGCGCTTGCGAGACTACGATGGCAATGTTCACTTCGTGCCCAACGGCACCATCGACAGCGTGGTCAGCATGGGCCGACAGTTCGCGTTCGCGGTGGTGGACATCGGCGTGTCGTATGACACCAATCTGGACCTGGCCATACGCACCATGGAAGACGTGGGCCAGCAGTTGGCTGCCGCAGAGCCTCACAATGCCCAGATTCTGGAGCCCCTGGAGATTGCCGGCGTGGACCAGTGGGCGGATTCAGCCGTGGTGATCCGGGCACGGTTCAAGGTCGCGCCCTTGCAGCAGTGGACGGTGCGGCGGGCTTACCTCAAGAAGCTCAAGGAGGCGTTCGACGCCAAGGAGATCGAAATCCCCTTCCCGCACGTCACCGTGGTGCCCAAGGCCAATGACCTGACCATGGGGCTGTTGCTGGGCCAGCGCCAGGGTGTCACCCCCGAAGGCGCCAGCCAAGAGAGCGCTCAGCGCTGAAGCTGGCTCAGGTCGCGCACCGCCCCGGTGTCGGCCGAGGTGGTCAGCAAGGCATAAGCCTGCAGGGCCGCCGACACGTGGCGCTGGCGGTTGGCAGGCTTCCAGGCCTGAGGGCCCTTGGCGTCCATGGCCGCACGACGGCGGGCCATCTCCTCGTCGCTGATGGCCAGGTGAATGCGGCGATTCGGGATGTCGATCTCGATGCGGTCGCCGTCTTCGACCAAAGCAATGGCGCCACCACAAGCGGCCTCAGGCGATGCGTGTCCGATGGACAGGCCCGACGTGCCACCCGAGAAACGACCGTCGGTCAGCAGCGCGCAGGCCTTGCCCAGACCGCGGCTCTTCAGGTAAGACGTGGGGTAGAGCATCTCCTGCATGCCGGGGCCGCCTTTGGGGCCTTCGTAGCGGATGATGACCACATCGCCGGCTTGAACCTCTTCGCCCAGGATGCCCTCAACCGCGTCGTCCTGGCTTTCGTAAACGCGCGCGCTGCCGGTGAACTTCCAGATGGATTCATCAACGCCGGCCGTCTTCACGATGCAGCCCTTCTCGGCGATGTTGCCGTACAGCACGGCCAGTCCACCGTCCTGGGTGAAGGCGTGCTGCTTGGAGCGGATCACGCCCTTGGCGCGGTCCAGGTCGAGCGCCTTCCAGCGGCTGTCCTGCGAGAAAGCCACCTGGGTGGGGATGCCGCCAGGCGCTGCCTTGTAGAAGGTGTGCACGGAGTCGTCCTGGGTGACGGTCACGTCCCACTGGGCGATGGCATCGGCCATGGACTTGCTGTGCACGGTGGGCACATCGGTGTGCAACAAGCCGCCACGGGCCAGCTCGCCCAGGATGGCCATGATGCCGCCCGCACGGTGCACGTCTTCAATGTGCACGTCGGGCACGGCAGGCGCCACCTTGCTCAGGCACGGCACCTTGCGCGACATGCGGTCGATGTCGGCCATGGTGAAGGGCACCTCGGCTTCGCGGGCCGCCGCCAGCAGGTGCAGCACGGTGTTGGTGGAGCCACCCATGGCCACGTCCAGGGCCACGGCGTTTTCGAAGGCCTTGAACGTGGCGATGTTGCGCGGCAACGCGCTGACATCGTCCTGCTCGTAGTAACGCTTGGCCAATTCAACCACCGTGCGACCGGCCTTGCGGAAGAGCTTCTCGCGGTCTGCATGGGTGGCAACGATGGTGCCGTTGCCGGGCAAAGACAGGCCCAAGGCTTCGGTCAGACAGTTCATCGAGTTGGCCGTGAACATGCCGGAGCAAGAGCCGCAGGTTGGGCAGGCCGAACGCTCCACCATCTCGACTTCTTCGTCGGAGCAGTTCTTGTCAGCCGCCTTGACCATGGCATCGACCAGGTCCAGCGCAATGACCTTGCCTTCGATCTTGGCCTTGCCGGCCTCCATCGGACCGCCAGACACGAACACGACCGGGATGTTCAGGCGCAGCGCGGCCATCAGCATGCCGGGGGTGATCTTGTCGCAGTTGGAGATGCACACCAGGGCGTCGGCCGTGTGGGCATTGACCATGTATTCGACACTGTCGGCGATCAGGTCGCGCGAGGGCAGCGAATACAGCATGCCACCATGGCCCATGGCGATGCCGTCGTCCACGGCGATGGTGTTGAACTCTTTGGCCACACCGCCGGCGGCCTCGATCTCGCGCGCCACCAGTTGGCCCAGGTCCTTCAGGTGCACGTGACCGGGCACAAACTGCGTGAAGCTGTTGGCAATGGCAATGATGGGCTTCTCGAAATCGCCGTCCTTCATGCCGGTGGCGCGCCACAGGGCGCGGGCACCCGCCATGTTGCGGCCGGCGGTCGAGGTGCGGGAACGGTATTGGGGCATGAAAGCGGCTCCGGAGGGATCGGTGATGCGAAACCCGGATTTTAGTGCCGCCAGGGTGCTCAGCGGTCTCTGCGCTTGTCAGCCCCACCCAGACCCAGGGCATCCAGGTTCTTGCGCCGGCGCTCTTCGCGCTTGTTGGCCATCTTTTCCATGGCCTTGCGCTTGTTCCAGCCGGTGGCATCGGCCCAGGTCCACCAGACGACCGCCAGGGCGAAAGGCGCCAGCATCAGCCACCAGTCATCCGCCCACGTCCACGCTCCGACCGGACCGATGTCGGCCAGGTTCATCACCAGCAGCAACACGCCCAAACCGACGAACCACATCATTCACCTCGTCAAAACACGGGCAACAGGGGCAGTTGCTGCAACATGTCAACCTCCCACTGTTGGAAAACGTTTATAAAGGACACCTCAACTTTAATGGACCGCACGGAAGGATTCCCCATGAAATTCCTGTCCTCCATCCTGGCTGTTGCTGCGCTGTCTGCAGCCTCGATGTCTCCCGCTTTGGCCAACGAACAACTGGCACAGCAAAAGGCCTGCCTGGCTTGCCACGGTGTGGACAAGCCTTCTCTGGGTCCGGCCTTCAAGGCTGTGGCCGCGAAGTACCGTGGTCAAAAGGGCATGGACGCCAAACTGGCTCAAAAAGTGATCAAGGGCGGCGGTGGCGTCTGGAACATGCCCATGGGTGCCATGCCCCCTCAGGCTCAGGTGAAAGAAGCCGAAGCCCTGCAACTGACCCAATGGATCCTGTCCTTGAAGTGATTGACGCCTGAGCGTCGCCCATCAAGAAACCCCGACATGTCGGGGTTTTTTCATTCATGCGGTGCGAGTTTTGCGACCGGCTTTCGCGGCGCCACCTGTGCTGCGTGCGCCAGGCAGGCCGTGGGCGTGGCGCCCCAAGGCGAACGACGCAAAAAACTTCAGCCACAGGGTAGAGCCGGCAATGGCCACCCAGTCGTCACGCTCCAGGGCCTGAAACCCCAAGACAGCCACCAGCACCCCCACCAGCACCAACCCGCCGGTCAGGTTGATCAACAACTCGTGCCTGGCGTAACGTGCTGCGTTGGGTGCGGGCATGCCTTTTTTCAAGGCCACCTCGGACAAATCACCCTTCACACCGATGCGCCAGGCTCGACGCAGCCAGAAAAACGCCACCGGGATCAGCACCAGCAAAAAAACCCAGTTGAAGATGAAGATGCTCATGGAAGTCTCTTGAAGTGACATGCCCGGGCGGCCCGTGGAGAGAAAAGCCGCCCGGACATCTTGCCACGATCAGTGGGCCACCGCCTGACCGGCACCCTTCGGCGCACGCACCGAGTCCACCATGGCCGCCACATGCGACGGCACCGGCGCCGACATCTTGCTGACCAGGAAGGCCACCACGAAGTTCACGATCGCGCCCACGGTACCGAAGGCCTCAGGCGTGACGGTGAAGAACGCATTGGCCCCACCGATCACATCCAGGTACTCGGTGCCCTTCACAAAGAAGATGCCCTTGTGCGCGAACACGTAGAACAGCGTGACCGACAGACCCGCCAGCATGCCTGCGGTGGCACCCTTGTCGGTGATGGTCTTGCTGAAGATGCCCATCATCAGTGCCGGGAAGATCGTCGAGGCCGCGATACCGAAGGCCAGGGCCACGGTACCCGCTGCGAAGCCCGGAGGATTCAGCCCCAGGTAACCTGCCACGAAGATGGCGCCCGCCATGGCAATCTTGCCCGCCAGCAGCTCGTTCTTTTCGCTGATGTTGGGGTTGATGGCGCCCTTGATGAGGTCATGCGAAATGGCAGACGAGATGGCCAGCAGCAGACCCGCAGCGGTTGACAGCGCAGCCGCCAGACCACCAGCGGCCACCAGCGCGATCACCCAGTTGGGCAGCTGCGCGATTTCCGGGTTGGCCAGCACGATGATGTCGGCGTTCACGGTCAACTCATTGCCCTTCCAGCCCGCGGCTTCGGCCTTGGCAGCGGCTTCAGCGTTCTTGGTGTCGTCCTTGTAGAACTGGATGCGGCCGTCGCCGTTCTTGTCTTCCCACTTCAGCAGACCGGTCTTTTCCCAGCGCTTCATCCACTCGGGGCGCTCGTCATAGACCAGGCTGGCCTCCTTGGCATACAGGTCGCCATTGGCCTTGACCGCCTCGGGGTTGACCACCAGCTCGCCCGAGGGGCCCTGGGTGATGCCCACCGCGCTGTTGGTGGTGCCGAACAGGTTCAGGCGGGCCATCGCACCAACGGCAGGGGCCGTGGTGTACAGCAGCGCAATGAACACCAGGGCCCAACCTGCCGACGAACGTGCATCGGCCACCTTGGGCACGGTGAAGAAGCGCACGATCACGTGGGGCAGACCGGCGGTGCCGATCATCAGCGAGATCGTGTAGAACACCATGTTGATGGTGCTGCCAGCCGCCGTGGTGGTGTACGCACCAAAGCCCAGATCGGTGACGACCTGGTCCAGCTTGCTCAGCAACGACACGTCGGTGCCGGCCAGGTTGGCGCCCAGCCCCAGCTGCGGCAGGAAGCTGCCCGTCAGGTTCAGCGAGATGAAGAAGGCTGGCACCAGGTAGGCCAGGATCAGCACGATGTACTGAGCCACCTGGGTGTAGGTGATGCCCTTCATGCCACCAAACACCGCATAGGCAAACACGATGGCCATGCCGATGTAGATGCCCTGGTCGCTGGTGACACCCAGGAAGCGCGAGAAGGTCACACCCACGCCCGTCATCTGACCGATGATGTAGGTGATGGAGGCCACCAGCAGGCAGATCACCGCCACGTTGCGCGCCATCGACGAGTAGTACCGGTCGCCGATGAACTCGGGCACCGTGAACTTGCCGAATTTGCGCAGGTACGGCGCCAGCAGGCACGCCAGCAGGACGTAGCCGCCCGTCCACCCCATCAGGAAGACGGCGCCACCGTAACCCATGTTCGAGATCAGGCCGGCCATTGAAATGAACGATGCCGCCGACATCCAGTCAGCCGCTGTGGCCATGCCGTTGGTGACGGGGTGCACACCGCCGCCAGCCACGTAGAAGTCTTTGGTGCTGCCGGCGCGCGCCCAGATGGCAATGCCGATGTAGAGCGCAAACGTGGCGCCCACGACCAGGTAAGTGAGTGTCTGAAGATCCATGATGTGCCCCTTGTTCAGTCTTCTTGCATGCCGAACTGGCGGTCGATGTCACGCATCTTCTTGGCGTACCAGAAGATCAACGCGATGAAGATGTAGATGGAGCCCTGCTGGGCGAACCAGAATCCCAGCGGATAGCCTCCGAGATGGATGCTGTTGAGCGCAGGGGCCAGCAGGATGCCCGCCCCATAAGAAACCACCGCCCAGATGACCAGTACTTTGGTCAACAGACTCAGCGTTGCAGACCAGTAGGCCTTTGCGTTTTGATCGTCAGACATGAGCGTCATCTCCTCGAAATGTGATACGCCTGTGAACCGGCGCTTTCCGCCGGGCTTCCCGAAAACCAGCCTTGTCGCCTTGTGTGCGATGAAGCCGCTGTCAGGGACTTGGTGAACCGGCTTGGCTGCTTCGCGTGCTTGCGTACTGCAACAGCCATCCGGAAACAGAGGGTTTCAAATCCCTCAAAAACCATACAAAACCCAATAAAGGTATTTTTGACACCCTCATCTTGGGGGGAATCAACCGCTTTGTGATCAGGGTGAATACGGGGTATCAGGGAAAAACCGTGACCTTGTCACATCACAGACACAACCCTGAAGCGGTATAAATTCAGGGCGCACTAAACCATTCCCGGTCGCAAGGCAACCGGGAATATATGGCCCCAATATAAACAGCCGTCAGTTGCTTTGTGCCAACTGGTCGAGAATGGCTGGGTTCTCCAGCGTGCTGGTGTCCTGCGTGACGGTTTCACCCTTGGCGATCACGCGCAGCAGGCGGCGCATGATCTTGCCCGAGCGAGTTTTGGGCAGGTTGTCACCAAACCGGATGTCTTTGGGTTTGGCGATCGGGCCAATCTCTTGCGCCACGTGGTCGCGCAGCAGTTTGGCCAGCGCCTTGGCCTCGTCGCCTTCCGGGCGTGTGCGCTTGAGCACCACGAAGGCGCAAATCGCCTCACCCGTCAGGTCGTCCGGGCGCCCCACCACGGCCGCCTCGGCCACCAGGGGGTGCGACACCAGGGCCGATTCAATCTCCATCGTGCCCATGCGGTGACCTGAGACATTCAGCACATCGTCAATGCGGCCGGTGATCGTGAAATACCCGGTCTCGGCGTCCCGGATGGCGCCATCGCCCGCCAGGTAATACTCGCCACCAAAATCCGCCGGGTAATAACTCTTCTTGAACCGCTCCGCGTCGCCCCAGATGGTGCGAATCATCGACGGCCAGGGTTTGCGCACCACCAGCACGCCGCCCTGCCCCCACGGCAATTCCTTGCCGGTTTCGTCCACCACGGCCGCATCGATGCCCGGGAACGGCAGCGTGCAGGAGCCGGGGGTGAGGTCGTGCGCGCCGGGCAGCGGCGTGATCATGTGCCCGCCCGTCTCGGTTTGCCAGAACGTGTCCACGATCGGGCAGCGTCCGCCGCCAATCTCCTTGTGGTACCACGTCCAGGCCGCCGGGTTGATCGGCTCGCCCACCGTGCCCAGCAGCCTCAGGCTGGACAGGTCGAACTGCCGGGGGTGCACCTCGGCCTGGGTCTCGGCCGCCTTGATCAGCGCCCGGATGGCCGTGGGTGCGGTGTAGAAGATCGAGACCTTGTGGGCCTCGATCATGCGCCAGAACCGTGCCGCATCCGGATAGGTGGGCACACCTTCAAACACAACCTGGGTGGCGGCGTTGGCCAGCGGGCCATACGCCACGTAAGTGTGGCCGGTGACCCAGCCGATGTCGGCCGTGCACCAGAACACGTCGCTGGGCTTGATATCGAACGTCCAGCGCATGGTCAGCGCCGCGTGCAACAGGTAGCCGCCCGTGCTGTGCTGCACGCCCTTGGGCTTGCCGGTCGAGCCCGAGGTGTACAGCAGGAACAAGGGGTGTTCGGCACCAACCCACTCGGGCTCGCAGGTGCTGGGCTGACCGGCCAGGGCATCGTGCAACCAGATGTCGCGCCCTTCGGTCATGGCCACCTTGCCGCCCGTGCGCTGGTTGACCAGCACGCTCTTGATCGAGTCGCAGCCGCCCAGGGCCAGCGCCTCGTCCACGATCTGCTTGAGCGGCAGGGTCTTGCCGCCGCGCACCTGCTCGTCGGCCGTCAGAATCATCACGGCGCCGGCGTCTTCCACCCGGTCGCGCAGGCTTTGCGCCGAGAACCCGCCGAACACCACCGAGTGCGTGGCCCCGATGCGGGCGCAGGCCTGCATGGCCACCACACCCTCGACCGACATGGGCATGTAGATGACGACCCGGTCGCCCTTGTTCACGCCTTGCGCCTTCAGTGCATTGGCCAGGCAACACACACGCTCCAGCAAGGTGGCATAAGACACCTTGGTCACCACCCCGTCGTCAGACTCGAAAATGATGGCCGTGCGGCCACCCAGCCCGGCCTCGACGTGGCGGTCGAGGCAGTTGTACGACACGTTCAGCAAACCATCGTCAAACCACTTGTAAAACGGCGCCTGGCTGTCGTCGAGCACGCGGGTGAAGGGGCGCTTCCAGACCAACAGCTCGTTCGCCAGCCGGGCCCAGTAGGCCTGGTGGTCTGCCTGGGCCTCGGCCACCAGCTGGTCGTAGGCCTGGCGGCCACTGACATGGGCCTGACGGGCAAATGCCTCTGGAACGGGCACGGTTTTCGGTGCGATCGGGTTGTCGCTCTGCAGCATGGCGGTCATGGGGTGACTCCGTTGTGTTTGCGCTTGTGGCGCCTTGTCGGTATCCAGCAGGCACCCGCAAATGCACCGAGTGTCTGCACAGACCAGACATTGCGCCTGTCTCAGGCGTTTGTTGCTTCGTAATATCCCTGTCCCTTTTTGACACAGGTCATTGTTGCAACAAGCGCTGCGGCGCTTGACACCCCCCAGGGGCCGAGCGGCAGGCCTCAAGCCTTGGTCGAGTCCCCAGGACCACGTTCAACGGGTGCGTGCCCGGCGTCGGAGCGAACGCGCAAGTGCAATGCGGCCTTGGCCAGCAGGTTGGCCGACACCGGCGCCGTCAGGAAGATGAAGAAGGTGATCAAGACTTCATGCACCGTCCAGTCGCCGCGCAGGGCATTGACCAGCAAGCTCGCCAGCAAAATGCCGCCAAGGCCCAGGGTGGAGGCCTTGGTGGGCGCGTGAAGGCGCATGAAAAAATCACGGAAGCGCACCATGCCCAGGGCACCGACCATCAAAAAACCAGCGCCCAGCACCAACAGGGCCGCCGCCAACGCTTCCAGAAAGACGGTGAGGTTCATTCGATCACGTCTCCACGGGTCAGAAAACGGGCCAGGGCCACGGTGGACACAAAACCCAGCATGGCCACGATCAGGGCGGCCTCGAACAACAGGGCAGTCTGCCAGGTGAGTCCCAGCAAGATCACCAGCGCAACCACGTTGATGTAGAGGGTGTCCATGGCCAGGATGCGGTCAGGCATCGTGGGCCCACGCCACAGGCGCCAGGTGCACAGCAGCATGGACAGCGCCACGGCCGCCAGCGCAATTTGCAAGGCCAACTCGATCATCCCAGGATCTCCTTGAGCGCCTGTTGATACCGCGCGTCGATGTCGTCGGCCACGGCCTGGGGGTTGTCGCAATCCAGGGCATGCACCCAGATGACCGCAGCCTCTTCATCGACCACGGCCGACACGGTGCCGGGCGTCATCGTGATGATGGAGGCCAGCAGCGCGCGCGAGAGCGGCTCTTCAAGCGTGAGGGGCACCTTCACCCAGGCAGGCTGGGGCTGGCGGCGCGGGTCCAGCACCAATTTGGCCACCGTGATGTTGGAGACGACGATGTCGCGGGTGACGGTGATGACCAGGCGGACCGCCCGGACCCACGCGCGAGGTCGGGCCGCTGGCCCCATGAAACCGCCCACCAGGCGGGGCAGCCCCCAGCCCAGCACGACGGCCGTGATCAGGTTGCCCGGATCGACCGATTGCTGAAGCAACAGCCAACTGGCCCCCAGGAGCACAGACAGCACCGGCCGGCGCGCACGGCGCCACTGGTCAAGAACGGCAGGATTGACGCTCATGGCTGAACCTCCTGAGGCAGCGCCGACGGTGCCGGCATGCGGTAGGGCCGCACTGTGACGGGGGGCTGACCCGTGGCCTCGTCCACCCCGAGGACGGCGCGCGCGTAAGCGGGGCGGTCCAGAAGCTGATGGGCCATGGCTTCGGTGTAGCGCTTCAGGGGCGCCGCGCTCACGCTCATGACCACGCCCAGCATCAGCAAACCCAGGGTAGGAATCACCAGTTGAGGGCTGGCCCCGGACGAGGCCGACGACAACTCAGGGCGCACGTTCCAGAACAGCAGGCTGCCGGCACGCGCCAGGGCCACCAGGCTCATGAACCCCACCAGCAAGACCACCGTCCAGACCCAGGGCTGCCAGGGGCTGACCCAAGCGGCCTTGAGCAGCATGACCTTGCCCAGAAACCCCGGCAGCGGCGGCAGCCCGGCCACCGAGGCGGCCGCCAGCAACAGCATCAGGCCCAACAGCACAGGCTGCGCCACGGGGCTGGCTGGCGCCAGCGCCTCGGCCACATCACCCCGCTGGGCGGCCACCAGTTCAACCAGGAGGAACAGGCCCGCCACCACCAGGGTGCTGTGCACGAGGTAGTAAAAGGCGGCAGACCAGGCCTCGGGCGTGAACAAGCCAATGGCTGCCAGGATGGTGCCCACCGAGGCCACCGTCAACCAGGCCACCAGCCGAGGCAAGGTCCGGGCCGACAAAGCCCCCAGCGCCCCCAGCACGCTGGTGCCCATCGCCAGCGGCAAGAGCCAGGGCTCGGCCACCAGCGCCGTGTCGCCGCCGGCATCCCCAAAGACCACACCGTGCACACGCAAGATGGCATAGACCCCCACCTTGGTCATGATGGCAAACAAGGCGGCCACCGGCGCGCTGGCCGCGGCATAAGTGCCAGGCAGCCACAAGGACAGGGGCAACAAAGCGGCCTTGAAGCCAAAGACCACCAGCAAGATGAGGGCTGCACTGCGGGCGAGCACGGCCTCCATGCCGGACAGCTGCCCCACCCGCAGGGCCAGATCAGCAAGATTGAGCGTACCGGTCACACCGTACAGCAAGGACACGCCGACCAGGAACAAGGCAGATGCCAGGAGGTTGAGCGCCACATACTGCACCCCCACCTGAAAGCGTTGCCGACCTTGCCCGTGCACCATCAACACATACGACGCGATCAGCAGGATCTCGAAAAACACAAACAGGTTGAACAGATCACCCGTGACGAAGGCGCCGCACAAACCCATCAGCTGGAACTGAAACAGCGGATGAAAGTGCCGTCCATGGGCATCCCAGCCACCACTGGCGTACCACAGCACGGGCACCGCCACCAGCGAGGTGAGCAGCACCATCAGGGCCGACAGCCGGTCGATGACCAAGACGATGCCAAATGGCGCAGGCCAATCGCCCAGGCGGTAGACATGCAAACCACCCCCGGCCGCTTCGGCCACCAGGGCCAGCCCCAGCACAAGCCCCAGCCCGACCGACAGCAGGCTGATGCGACGACCCCACTTGAGCCGGCCGCTACCGTGGCCGCTCGGGGCATCGCCCATCAACAGCAGCAACATGCCCGTGAACGCTGGCAACAACACCGGCAAGACCGGCAGATGGGTATACAGCAAGGACTGCAAAGCGTTCATGGACGCCCCTCCCCGCCGCGCGCACCGTCGACGTGATCGGTGCCAGACTCATGGTGGCTGCGCAACGCCATCTCGATGATGAAGCCCGTGGTCGCAAAGCCGATCACGATGGCGGTGAGCACCAGCGCCTGAGGCAAAGGATCGGCCATGCGCTCGCTGCCAGCGATGGCTGGCGCGTTCCACCACAAGCGTCCCATGGCAAAAATGAACATGTTGACGGCGTAGCCCAGCAGAGACAGCCCCAGCACCACCGGGAAGGTGCGGCCACGCAGCATCAGGTACACGCCACAGGCGGTGACCCAGCCCACGCCGCTGGCCACCAGAAATTCGAGGCTCACGTTCACGCGCGGCTCCTTTCGGTCGAAACAACAGGCTCCTTGCTGGCCTGGCCCAGCACCGACAGGGTCAGCAAGGTAGCCCCCACCACGGTGATGTACACGCCCAGGTCAAACACGGCTGCACTGGCCAGCGGCACGTCGCCCAGCACCGGCACGTGGGGGTGTCCGTGGGCGCTGGTGAGGAAGCCGCGCCCAAAGAAGAACGAGGCCACACCCGTCAGGCCAGCGATGGCCAGGCCCGAACCGATCCACTTGGTGAAGCGCCGCCCCTGCGCGCCGTGCAGCAGGGCCTCAACGCGCGCCTGGCCCTGCGCCATGTACTGCACCACCAGGGCAACCGCCGTGATCAACCCGGCGATGAACCCGCCACCTGGCAGGTTGTGACCACGCCAGAAGATGTACAACGACATCACCAACGCCATCGGCAATATGAGGCGCGCGGCCACACGCAGCATCAAAGGCTGCTGATCGAACGACCAGGCTCGGCCATCGGCGTCTTGGGCAGGCCGGCGCACCTTGAGCCCTTCCAGCATGGCCAGCACGCCAATGCCGGCGATGCCCAACACCGTGATCTCGCCAAAGGTGTCATAGCCGCGGAAATCCACCAGCGTGACGTTGACGACGTTGGTGCCCCCGCCTCCCGGGATCGACTGCGCCAGCAAGAACCACGACAGTGAGTCGTGGTTGCGCGTGAGCACCATCCAGCACAGGAACGCCACCCCCAGGCCCGTCACACCAGCCAGCAAGCCATCACGCACCTTGCGTGGCAACGACGATTCGTGGGGTGTGCGCGCCGGCAACAGGGCCAGGCCCATGAGCATCAGCACCGTGGCCACCAGCTCGACCGACAGTTGGGTGAGCGCCAGATCGGGGGCAGAAAATGCCAGGAAGGCCAAGGCCGTGACCATGCCGATGGCACCGGTCAGCAGCACGGCCTTGAAACGATCGTGATGCCCCGTCACCAGCGCTGCGCCACTGGCCAGCAAGACGAGCCACACGGCCACCGCCACGCCCGGCGCGGGCAGCAGCTCGCGGTCGCCGGCCACCAGCGGCAGCGTGGTCTGCATGAACGGCCAGGCGCCAACCACCAGGGCCGAAAGCACGGTCCAGGCCACATACCGTTGCAGCGACCCCGTTTCAGTGCCTTGCACCAACGCGCGTGCCGCGCCAGTCAAGCCACTCATCAAGGCGTCAAACACCCCGCGGCCCGTCAAGCGCTGGGGCTGGTAACCATGCAACCAGCCCCGACGCTGCAAGGCCATGTAAAACAGCACACCGCCCAGCACGGCCAACCCGCTCATCAGCAGCGGCAGGTTGAAGCCATGCCATATCGAGAGGTGGTACTCCGGCGTCGGACCATTGAGCACGGCCCGTGCGGCCACGTCGACCAGCGGCCCCAGGGTGATGGCAGGCATCACGCCCACCACCAGGCTGACCACGGCCAACAGCACCACCGGCAGGCGCATCGGCCAGGGAGGTTCGTGTGGGTGGGCATGGGGCAGGTCTTTGGCAGGACCGTTGAAGAACACGTCGTGCACGAACCGCACCGAATACGCCACCGAGCAGGCCCCGGCCAGCGTCACCACCACGGGCAACCACCAGCCCATGGCCCAGGTGGAGTGGGCCTCTACAGCCTCCAGAAAGAACATTTCTTTGGACAGGAAGCCGTTGGTGAGGGGCACGCCAGCCATGGCCCCCGCCACGATGATGCCGAAGGTGCCCGTCCAGGGCAGCACCGACATCAAACCACCCAGGCGGCGCATGTCGCGGGTGCCTGTTTCGTGGTCGATGATGCCGGCCGTCATGAACAAGGCCGCCTTGAAGGTGGCATGGTTCAGGATGTGGAACACGGCAGCCACCGCCGACAAGGGCGAGGCCAGACCGATCAGGAACGTGATCAGGCCCAGGTGACTGATGGTGGAGTAGGCCAGCAAGCCTTTGAGGTCGTGGCGAAAGATGGCCACATAGGCGGCGAACGCCAGGGTGATCAGGCCGGCACCGGCCACCAGGGTCTCGAACAGGCCTGAGCCGCCCAGCACCGGGTACATGCGCGCCAGCATGAACACCCCCGCCTTCACCATGGTGGCCGAATGCAGGTAGGCCGACACAGGCGTGGGCGCGGCCATGGCGTCGGGCAGCCAGAAGTGGAACGGCCACTGGGCACTTTTGGTGAAGCAACCCAGGAGAATCAGCACCAATGCCAGCGGAAAGTGGGCGTGCGCACGGATGCGCTCGCCCTGGTCCAGCATCGCGCTGAGTTCGTAGGTGCCGGCGATCTGCCCCAGCACCACGATGCCCGCCAGCATGGCCAGGCCGCCGCCGCCAGTGATGGCCAATGCCATGCGGGCGCCAGCCCGCGCATCGGCGCGGTGGCCCCAGTAGCCCACCAGCAAGAACGACGAAATGCTGGTCAGCTCCCAGAACACCACCAGCAAGAGCAGGTTGTCCGACAGCACCACGCCCAACATGGCGGCCATGAACAGCATCAACAGGGTGTAGAGCTTGCCCGCCGAGTCGTCGGGCCCCAGGTAGAAGTGACCGTACAGCACGATCAGGCTGCCAATGCCCGTGATCAGCAAACCGAACATCAGGGCCAGCCCATCCAGACGGAATCCGATGGTCAGCCCGAGGTCAGGCACCCATTCGTACTGGCTGAGCAGGGTCTGCCCGGCCATCACCGCCGGGGCCATGGAAAGCAGGCACCCCAGGGCGGCCAAGGTCACGGCACCAGCCGCCAGTGCAGTCAGACGCCGCCCGGCAACCGAATTGTTCTTGCCCAAGACAAAGCAGGCCAAGGTGCCCACGAGCAGGGGCAACAGGACCGTGAGAACCAGCAGATCCATGGGTACACATCCATCAGTGGAGCGCCGATTGTAGGCGGCGTCACCAAGGCCCCATCAGATTTGCGGCCAAACGAAAGCGTTGGTTTACTTTCGTACACGTTGGCGCAAGCGACGCTTGCGGCGCACACGCAATACCCACACCAGAGAAACCAGGTAATACGTCAGCAGCCCCACACCACAGGCCAGGAGCGCCAGCCCCAGCACCAATGGCTTGCCCACCCCGGACACCCAGCCCTTGAACCAGCTCCACCAGTCCTTGGCCGGGATCTGGTCGTCCATCACCGGGTGGTCTTGCGGGGTGTAGCGGGCCTCACTGCGACCCAGCACCATGGTGCCCAGACGCCACGCCCCGTAATAAATGGGCCCGAAGGTCACCGGGTTGGTGACCATGGTGCTGACGATGGCCGCCGGCACGTTGGCACGCAGCACGACCGCCGCAGCGGCACTCAAAGGCACCTGTGCAATCGGCACCAGCAGGCCGAAAAACATGCCCAGCGCCATGCCCATGGCCAGACCTCGTCGGCTGACATGCCACAGGCGAGGCTGAAAAAGCGTGGGACCCAACCACTTCAGCCAGGGGCTTTGCTGCAGGTGCTCGGGCTTGGGCAGGTGTTTTCGAAGGCGTTCCATCAGATCGGCGTGGCCACAAGGGCCAGGTCGCCGCGGCAGAATTCTATCGAGGCTGCAGCCTGGCGGCGTAAAATCTTTTGGCTAAGCAAACCGCCCCACGAAGGCCCCACCATGACCACCATCCGACACGACGACCTCGTTGAAAGCGTCGCAGCCGCGCTGCAGTACATCAGCTACTACCACCCGGCCGACTACATCGCCCACCTGGCCCGTGCCTACGAGCGCGAAGAGTCGCCTGCGGCCAAAGACGCCATCGCCCAGATCCTGACGAACTCGCGCATGTGCGCCGAAGGCCACCGCCCCATCTGCCAGGACACCGGCATCGTCAACGTCTTCCTGAAAATCGGGATGGGCGTGAAGTGGGAAGGGTTTGGCAACAAGAGCATTCAGGATGCGGTGGACGAAGGCGTGCGCCGTGGCTACAACAACCCGGACAACAAGCTGCGTGCCTCGGTGCTGTCTGATCCGATTTTCGAGCGCAAGAACACCAAAGACAACACGCCCGCCGTGGTCTTCATGGAGCTGGTGCCGGGTGACACCGTGGACGTGATCGTGGCGGCCAAGGGTGGCGGCTCGGAGAACAAGTCCAAGGTCTACATGCTCAACCCGTCAGACAACATCGTGGACTGGGTGCTCAAGACCGTGCCGACCATGGGCGCCGGCTGGTGCCCGCCCGGCATGCTGGGCATCGGCGTGGGTGGCACGGCCGAGAAGGCCGCCCTGCTGGCCAAAGAGTCGCTGATGGACGACATCGACATGTACGAGCTGCTGGCCCGCGGCCCGCAGAACAAGCTTGAAGAGCTGCGCATTGAGCTGTACGAGAAGGTCAACGCCCTGGGCATTGGCGCGCAAGGCCTGGGTGGCCTGACCACCGTGCTGGACGTGAAAATCAAGACCTGGCCCACGCACGCGGCCTCCAAGCCCATCGCCATGATCCCGAACTGCGCGGCCACCCGCCACGCGCACTTCGTGATGGATGGCAGCGGCCCCGTGTACCTGGATCCGCCCAGCCTGGACCTGTGGCCCAACGTGCACTGGGCGCCCGACTACAACAAGTCCAAGCGCGTGGACCTGAACACACTGACCCGCGAAGAAGTGGCCAGCTGGAAGCCGGGCCAGACCCTGCTGCTCAACGGCAAGATGCTGACCGGCCGCGACGCCGCGCACAAGCGCATCCAGGACATGCTGGCCAAGGGTGAGAAGCTGCCCGTGGACTTCACCAACCGCGTCATTTACTACGTGGGCCCGGTGGACCCGGTGCGCGATGAGGTGGTTGGCCCCGCCGGCCCCACCACCGCCACCCGCATGGACAAGTTCACCGACATGATGCTGGAGAAAACCGGCCTCATTTCCATGGTGGGCAAGGCGGAGCGCGGCCCCGCCGCCATCGAAGCCATCAAGAAACACAAGAGCGCCTACCTGATGGCCGTGGGTGGCTCGGCCTACCTCGTGTCCAAGGCCATCAAAGCCGCCAAGGTGGTGGGTTTTGAAGACCTGGGCATGGAAGCCATCTACGAGTTCGACGTGGTCGACATGCCGGTGACCGTGGCCGTGGACGCGGGGGGCACCAGTGCGCACATGGAAGGGCCCAAGACCTGGCAGGCCAAGATCGGCAAGATCCCGGTCACGGTGGCCTGACGGCGGCGGGGCGTGAAGAACCCCTACTTCAACCCCGCCAAGCGGCACCATCGCCCAGATGGCTTCCAGAACAACTACCAGTCGTTCCGGGGCAAGAAGCTGGGCGAGTTGCTGCGTTGGCGCTGGCAGGCCTGGCGGGCGGGGCACCCCCAACCGCTGCGTGAGCCCATTCCCGTGGTGGCGCCCGATCTGGCCTTCATCCACGGCAATGCTCAGGCCGGGCTGCACATGCAGCCCGCCGCCACCTGGATTGGGCACATCACCGTGCTGCTGCAGGTGGGTGGGCTCAACATCCTGACCGACCCGGTGTTCTCTGAGCGGTGCTTTCCGGTGCAATGGGCCGGCCCCAAGCGGCATACCCCACCGGGCTTGTCACTGGCGCAGTTACCGCGCATCGACGTGGTGCTGCTGTCGCACAACCATTACGACCACATGGACGAGCACTCGCTGGTCACCCTGGCCGCGCAACGTGGCGGCCCGCCGCTGTTCATCACCCCGCTGGGCCACAAGCACTGGTTTGCGCGCCGGGGCATCCACCATGTGATTGAGTTGGACTGGTGGGACACGCATGTGATCAACGCCACCGAGCGAAACCACCGCATCCCGGTGACGCTGACACCTGCCCAGCACTGGTCGGCCCGCACCGCCACCGATGCCCTGCGCAGCCTCTGGGGCAGCTTTGTGGTGCGATCACCCGATTGCCATGTGTTTTTCTCGGGCGACACGGCTTACTCCAAGGACTTTATCGACATTCGCCAGCACTTTGCACGTGAACACACACCTGCAAACGGCGGCGGTTTCGACCTGGCCTTGCTGCCGATCGGCGCTTACGAGCCGCGCTGGTTCATGAAAGACCAGCACTGCAACCCCGAAGAGGCCGTGCAGATCTTTCAAGACCTGGGCTGCAAACAGGCCATCGCGGTGCACTGGGGCACATTTCAGCTGACGGATGAGGCGCTGGATGAGCCGCCGAGGGAACTGAGGCGTTCCTGCGCGGCGGCGTCACTGCCAGACGGCGTTTTTCAAGCCATCGCGGTAGGGTCGTCGATCCACGTCAAGCCTAGACAACGCTCCAACTAGTTCGACGCCGTTTCACCCAAGCGCCTGCGCCGCACGGCCCCAAGCAATGCGAGCAGGCCGACGGAATACAGCACGAAGGTACTGGCCTCAGGGATGGCCGGTGTGGCGCCCTGCCCCCAAATGGACATGCCAACACGCAACCGCGCAGTCTGATCCGAATCACTTGCATTGACGAAGGCGAGGCGCAGGACACCGTCCTCGTGAAATGCCTCATCGACTCCCGGTTGGTCAAACTCATGAAACTTGATCATGCCAGCATCGATGTACGCGGAACCTGCCTGGACAGCGGGCTGGGCAATGGCCAGTAATGAATCGGCGTACGCAGATCTGTTGTAAGAAACGCTCAGGCCGTCGTCCGAATAGCTGTACGCCAAGCTCATGCCAGCGCTGGCACCCGCCAGTTCCAATAGCGGGGCGTTTGAGCAAAATGTGTTCGCGAGACACGGGATGGCATTGCTTGCTTCAACGTCCAACGAGTAAGCCAGCTCGATCGCCAGATAGCTGTTGGCAGACAACTGGATGTTGCGCAGCCAATACTCCCCCGACGACTCCGGCCCCGTCGACATGTTCCAGTTGTACTCCCCGCCCGGCCCCATGGCGATGGCGGACAGAGTCATGCTGTCGGACGTGGTCGCCCATGTTGCGGTGGCGTTGCCCGCAGGCGTTGTCGCGACACCGGAGGAAGCGGACAACCAGCCGGCAAGCACCTCATCCGTTCGCACAATACCGGGGGTCTCACGACTGTCGTCATCAACCCACCCGTCAATGACGGTCACGTTCTCTCCGTCGATGAAACTGAAGCTCGGAGCCACGCCATCATCAGGCGTCAGGTCAATCAGCTTGAGCGTGACGCTGCTGATCGATGCCGAGGCAGAAGAAAATGCCGACGCGGAACCTGACGCAGCCATCAAAGCCACGGCGGCAGCAATCACCCTGAGCTTGCGCATCCATCTCTCCTGAATCTGTTCGAATCGTGATGCCTAGAGCCGGCAAACACTTGACAATCATATCCATCTGATGGCGTATCGCTGACAGAACTACCGTGGAAAACTACCGGACTTCATCGGTCTGAATTCACAGTTTCGAAGCCTCTGCACTACAAAAAGAAGGCCACCGCGAAGGTGGCCTTGGAGATGCGCCTGCGAAAGACGGTCAATGCACCGTCCGCTCGAACGCAAACTCTCCTTCGGCGTTCACCGTCACCGGAATCACGTCCTTCGGACCGAACTTGCCCTGCAGGATCAGCTTGGACAGCGGGTTCTCGATGCGCTGCTGGATGGCGCGCTTGAGGGGCCGCGCACCAAACACCGGGTCGAAGCCGACCTTGGCGATCTCGGCCAGCGCTTCGGGCGCCACGTCGATGCGCATGTCCATCTGCTGCAGGCGCGCTTCCAGGCCCTTGAGCTGGATCTTGGCGATGGACTGGATGTTGGCCTGGTCCAGGGCGTGGAACACCACCACCTCGTCGATGCGGTTCAAGAACTCCGGACGGAAGTGCTGCTTCACCTCCACCCACACGGCGTCCTTGATGTCTTCTGAAGGCTGCCCCGCCATCTGCATGATGTGGTGCGAGCCCAGGTTGCTGGTCATCACGATGACGGTGTTCTTGAAGTCCACGGTGCGGCCCTGTCCATCCGTCAGGCGGCCGTCGTCCAGCACCTGCAGCAGCACGTTGAACACGTCCGGATGGGCTTTTTCGACCTCGTCGAGCAGCACCACGCTGTAGGGCTTGCGGCGCACGGCTTCGGTCAAGGTGCCACCCTCTTCATAGCCCACGTAGCCCGGGGGCGCGCCGATCAGGCGGCTCACCGAGTGCTTCTCCATGAACTCGCTCATGTCGATGCGGATGAGGTGGTCTTCGCTGTCGAACAGGAAGCCGGCCAGGGCCTTGCACAGCTCGGTCTTGCCCACGCCGGTGGGGCCCAGGAACAGGAAGGAGCCGTAGGGGCGGTTCGGGTCCGACAGGCCGGCGCGTGAACGCCGGATGGCGTCACTCACGGCCACGATGGCCTCTTCCTGGCCCACCACGCGCTCGTGCAGCTTGTCTTCCATGGTGAGCAGCTTGTCGCGCTCGCCCTGCATCAGCTTGCTCACGGGGATGCCCGTGGCGCGCGCCACCACCTCGGCGATTTCTTCGGCGCCCACCATGGTGCGCAGCAACTGCGGCTTGCTGTCGTCGCGGCCCTTGGCGCTTTCTTTGTCTTGCGCTTCCTTCAGGCGCTTTTCCAGGTCGGGCAGCTTGCCGTATTGCAGCTCGGCCACCTTGTTGAAGTCGCCCTTGCGCTTGAACTCTTCGATCTGGAACTTGATCTTGTCGATCTCTTCCTTCACATGGGCCGAGCCCTGGGCCTGGGCCTTCTCGGCCTTCCAGACCTCTTCCAGGTCGGCGTATTCGCGCTCCAGCTTGCCGATCTCGTCGTGCAGCAGGCCCAAGCGCTTGATGGAGGCTTCGTCCTGCTCCTTTTTCACGGCCTCGCGCTCGATCTTGAGCTGGATGAGGCGGCGGTCCAGCCGGTCCAGGGCCTCGGGCTTGGAGTCGATCTCGATCTTGATCTTGGCGGCGGCCTCGTCGATCAGGTCGATCGCCTTGTCGGGCAAAAAGCGGTCGGTGATGTAGCGGTTGGAGAGCTCGGCCGCGGCCACGATGGCCGGGTCGGTGATCTCCACCCCGTGGTGCACTTCGTACTTTTCTTGCAGACCGCGCAAGATGGCGATGGTGGCCTCGACCGTGGGCTCGCCCACGAGGATCTTCTGAAAGCGGCGCTCCAGCGCGGCGTCCTTCTCGATGTACTTGCGGTATTCGTCCAGCGTGGTGGCGCCGATGCAGTGCAACTCGCCGCGCGCCAGGGCGGGCTTGAGCATGTTCCCGGCGTCCATGGCGCCTTCGGCCTTGCCGGCGCCCACCATGGTGTGCAACTCGTCGATGAAGAGGATGATGCGCCCCTCTTCGGCCGACACTTCCTTGAGCACGGCCTTCAGGCGCTCTTCAAACTCGCCGCGGTACTTGGCACCGGCCAGCAGGCCCGCCATGTCCAGCACCAGCACGCGCTTGTCCTTCAGGCTGTCAGGCACCTCACCGGCCACGATGCGCTGCGCCAGGCCTTCAACGATGGCGGTTTTGCCCACGCCCGGCTCGCCGATCAGCACGGGGTTGTTCTTGGAGCGGCGTTGCAGCACCTGGATGGCCCGGCGGATTTCCTCGTCGCGGCCGATCACCGGGTCCAGCTTGCCCTGCTGGGCGCGCTCGGTCAGGTCCAGGGTGTACTTCTTGAGCGATTCACGCTGGCCTTCGGAGTCGGCGTTGTCCACCTTCTGGCCGCCGCGCACCGCCTGGATGGCGGTTTCCAGGCCAGCCCGGTTCAGGCCATGGTCGCGCGCCAGCGCGGCGGTATCGCCCTTGTGGTCACACAGGGCCAGCAAGAACATTTCGCTGGCAATGTAGGCATCGCCCCGTTTGTGCGCCTCTTTTTCGCAGGCCTGCAGCAGGCTGACGGTGTCTCGCCCGGCCTGGACCTGGTCGGCCCCTTGCACCTGGGGCAGCTTGTCGATCTGCTTTTCCAGGGCGCCAGCCAAGGCAGGCACGCGCACGCCAGCCCGCTCCATGAGCGAACGGGGGCCTTCATCTTGCTGGATCATGGCCAGCAGAATGTGGGCGGGCTCGATGTAGGGGTTGTCGCGGGTGATGGCCAAGCTCTGGCCCTCGGTCAGCGCTTCCTGAAATTTGCTGGTGAGTTTGTCGAGTCGCATGAGCACTCCTGGTGGCGCCTCCATGGCGCCCTGTTGCTCATGAAGATAAGGCAGCTGCGGCTGTTTTCAAGGGGCAGCGGCTTGCGTCACGTCAAGAACGGGCGGGGACGGCGGGCGCCTGCTGCGCGTCGTCAAAAACCACACGGTTACGCCCAGCACGCTTGGCCACGTACAGGCAATCATCTGCCCGGCGCAGGTCTGGCTCCAGCGAGGCGCCCTCGCTGTGAAAGCTCACCCCGATGCTCACGGTGACGGGCACCGGCCCTTGACGCGTCATGCACGGCGTTCGCTCCACCAGTTGCCGCAATCGCTCGGCAACCACCCGCGCTTCACCTCGCCCGCGGATGGGCAGCAAGACGGTGAACTCCTCGCCTCCATACCTGGCGAGCAGCGCATCGTCGCGCAATTGCTCGCGCACGATGCGTGTCAGGTGCCGCAGGACCTCGTCGCCCACCAGGTGTCCATGGCGGTCATTGATCAGTTTGAAGTGGTCCACATCCATCATCAGCACCGCCACCTGATGCGCTTGATGCGCCTGCAGGGCCAACATGCGCTCGCCAAGTTCGCGCAACCCTCTGCGGGACAAGGCGCCGGTGAGGTCGTCGGACAGGGCCCGAGCGTGCAACTGCTGAACCAGCCTGTCGTTGATGATGGCAAACACCACGGCCGCCACCGACAGTGGCAGCAGCGCGAACGACACGCCCGACCATGGCAGCAGCCAGGCCGGTGCATGCAACCAATGCGCGGGATACGGCCCCGGCACGGTCAGGCCATGCCACAGCATCAGCAACCACAGGGTGGCAAAGCCCCCCGCCACGACCAACAACCCCAACTCGCTGGGGGTGACCCGGGGGCTGCGAAGGATCAACCAACCCTGGTCCAGCAGCAAGACCACGCTGACGATGGCGAACACCGACGACACGGCCAGCACGAATGCAGCGGCGTCACCCCACCACGCCACGCCCCACAGCAGCGCCCCGGCGCTCAGGGTCAGTGCGCCGCCCCAGGCAGGATGGGTGCGTCGTCCATTGAGCTGGCGAAACGCCCAGGCCAGCAAACACACGCCCATGGCCGCCAGCCCGATGGCGAACTGTCCCAGGGTGGGCTGCCAGGCCGCGGGCCCGAAAGCCAGCAGCAACATGGCCGCCAGGCACACGAACGCCGCCCGGTAAAGGTGCACGGCCTGGCGAATGCGCGGCTGATCCGTGCGCACCAAACCCATCAAGCCCAGGCCCACAAGTGCCCCGGCACCCGCCAATGCGTAACTGGTGAAAATGTCCACGCCCGCCATGTGCTTTTTGCCAGCCGAAAGATGCCCTCGTTATCGGCGAACCAGCGCCGGTCTGTAGCACCGCTGGCCACAGCCTGCGCCCGGGCCTCAACCCATCCAGAGGCGCACCAGCCTGGCACCCAGTGCGGCGCAGGCCAGGGCCCCCAGCACGTGCAGCAGCGTGTGGGCCAGGGCCATGCCCAGACGCCCACGCTCGATCAGGGCCAGCGACTCCACAGAGAACGTGGAAAACGTGGTGAGCGCCCCCAGGCCTCCGGTGATCAGCAGCAGGCGCAGCAGGTCGTTCGGCTCTCGCTGCAGATACGTCACGGCACCGCCGGCCACCAGCCCCCCCAGCAGGTTCACCAGCAAGGTGCCCAGCGGGAATCCAGCCCACAGCGGGTTCAGCCACAGCCCGGCCCCCCAGCGCATCAGTGCACCCACCATGGCCCCCACGCCCACGGCCAACGCAGCATGGATCGGGGTCAGCATGAAGGGTCCTCCTGGGCGTGCCAGCGCTGGGCGGCCACCACGTCCGTGTCCCGGGCCTCAACCCACGCACCCACGCCGCCCACCGACTCTTTCTTCCAGAACGGCGCCTCGGTCTTGAGCCAGTCCATCAGAAACTCAGCACAGGCAAAAGCCGCCTGACGATGCGCCGACGTGACCGCCACCAGCACGATCTGATCGCCCATCGCCAGGGCCCCGACCCGGTGCACCACCCGCAGGCCGCGCACATCGAATCGGCGCCGGGCCAAGGCCATGAGGGTGGCGATGCTGCGTTCGGTCATGCCCGGGTAGTGCTCCAACTCAAACCCCAGGCTGGCAGGGTCCGCCCCGCGCGCGGCGGCCCACTCCCGCACGGTGCCCACAAACGCCACCACCGCACCCACCTGGGTGTCGCCGGCCCGCAAGCGCGCCACCTCGGTGCTCAGATCGAAATCCTCGGCGTCAACGCGCACACCGGCCAACTCAGCCTGCCAGTCGATGTCAGCTTGCTCAGGCCGCGTGTCCAGGCTCATGGATCACCCCCCCGTCACGGGTGGAAAAAAAGCCACCTCGTCGCCATCGGTCAGCGCCTCGTCGTCATCGCACATCTGCTGATTGCGTGCCGCACGCAACGCCCTGACCCCGTCAAAGGCTGCCGCATGGCCGGCCGATCTCTGGCACAGGTGTGCCCGCAGGGCCGCCACGGTGTGGGGAGCAGGCCAGTCCGCCAGGCTCACCTCATCCTGGGCACCCAGTTTTTCACGCAAGGCGGCGAAATAACGCACGGTGATCACATCAGCTCCTGCGGCATCGACGCGGCTTGCCGACACGTCCCTGGTGGTTGCAACAACCAGCTCAACGGCAGGTACCGCACATCGTCGCCCGGCTGGATGGTCGTGCCGGAAGGCACATCCACCAGGCCATCCGCCCACGCGGCCGACGTGAGCACGCCCGAGCCCTGGTGCGGGTAGATCTCCACGGCGCCCTGCGGCCCCAGGCGGGCACGCAGAAACTCGCGTCGCTTGTCGGGCGTGGGCCAGGTGAACGCCGCCTTGAGCATCAATGGCTCAGGCACTTGCCAGCCCAGGCCGGCCAGGTGGCCGATCACGGGGCGCACCAGCAACAAAAAGGTGACGAAACTGGCCGACGGGTTGCCTGGCAGCCCCATGTAGAGGGCCTGACCGCCATCGCGTCGGCGCAAGGTGCCGAACACAAAAGGCTTGCCCGGCTTGATGGCCAGCGCCCAGAAATCCAGGCTGCCTTCGGCCTCGACGGCCTGGCGCAAATGGTCTTCTTCGCCCACCGACACACCGCCACTGGTGACCACCAGGTCACAGCATTCAGCCGCCTGACGCAACGCCTCACGGGTGGCGTCCAGGCGGTCGGGCACCACCCCCAGGCCATGAACCTGCGCACCGCTGGCCTGAGCCAGCGCCATCAGGGTGTGGCGATTGCTGTTGTAGATGGCGCCGGGGGGCAATGGCTGGCCCGGCATCACCAGTTCGTCGCCCGTGGTCAGGATGCCCACACGAGGGCGCCGCCACACGGGCAGCTCCGCGGCCCCCACCGACGCCGCCACCCCCAGGGCCGCTGGCCCCAGCGAGGTGCCCGCGCGCAACACGGTCTGGCCGTTGGCGATGTCTTCGCCCCGCAAGCGGATGTTCTGCCCCAGGCGCACGGGCTGTGTGAACCGCACGGTGCCATCGGCCCCTGGTTCGGTGTGCTCTTGCATGACCACGGCATCCGCGCCAGGGGGCACCGGGGCACCAGTGAAGATGCGGGCACAGTGGCCCGGGGCCAAGGCCTCACCCACCTGACCGGCCGCGATGCGCTGCGCCTGGGGCAGGCCAGCGGTCGCGCCGGCGGCCATCAGGGCCTGAACGTCGGCCTGGCGCACGGCATAACCATCCATGGCGCTGTTGTCATGCGGTGGCACATCCACCCCGGACACCAGATCCTGGGCCAGCACACGGTTCTGGGCCTGCTCGGTGGGCAGGGTCTCGGTGCCAGGGGATGGAGACTGTGCCTGCAGGGCCTGAGCCAGGCGGCTCCAAGCATCATCGAGGAGCATCAAGGGTTTCGGAGATTTCGACACAAGGCACTCTTAAAGTTCATTCAGGGTCAGCGTCAATTCGGTACCTTGCTCGCTGGACCGCACATCCAGTTGCGCACCGATCAGCGTAGCCCGCTCGCGCATGATGCTCAAGCCCACATGGTTGGCATCGGGCGCCGAGCCTTCGGGATCAAAACCCCGACCATCGTCGCGCACCTGGATGCGCCACTTCGGCTGGGCCTGCATGTTCACCCAGACTTCCCGCGCCTGTGCGTGCTTGCGCACGTTGGACAAGGCCTCCTGCACGATGTGCAGCACCTGGATCTGGACATCAGCCGGCAGGGGTACGCCATCATCACTGACCTGAAGGTGCGTCTTGACGCCCGCCTGCAACTCGAACTTCGACAAGGTTTCCTGCAAGGCGAGATCCAGTTTTCCACTGTCGGTACGCACCCGGAAATGCAGCAGCAGCTCACGGACATCGTTGTAGCTCTCCTTGATCCCGGTATCCAGCTCGGCCATGGCCAGCTCGGTGGCGGCCTGGTCGCCGCGTGTGACGGCCCCTCGCAGCAAACCCATCTGGATCTTCAGGAAGGCCAGTGACTGGGCGATCGAATCATGCAACTCTTGTGACAAAAGCTTGCGCTCGCGTGCCACCGCAGACTCTCGGTCGAGTGCCGTCATCCGCAGGCTCTCCATGGCCCCCGCGAGGTGGCTGGACAGGGCGGCGTAGAGTTCGCGGTCTTCGGTCACGGGTTGGGCGTCGTGGCGGTAAAAGAGCTCGATCTCGCCCAGCAACCGATTTTGCAAGGTCAAGGGAATGGTGACCAAGGTGGCATAGCCCTCCTGGGCACACAAGCGCTGAACGGGGTGAGCGACACCCGACTCGGGGACCATCGCCTCGACGATGGGGATGACCCGAACCGATGGCATGACACCCGCATCCATGCGCGCACCACAGAAACAGTCACCGGTCAGCACGCACTGTTCTTCCTTGGCCAGCACCTGGGGCAGGCTGTCGCTGGCCAGCAGCATGTAGCGGTCGTTGGCCTCGTCAGACCAGCGAATGGCCACGGCATCGGCCAGTGCCACCTGGCGCATGCGTCGCGCAAAGCCCTGTGTCAGTGGCCCCAGTTGATCGGCCGCAGCCACAAAGGTCGACACCTCATACAAAGCCTCCAGACGCACCTGCTCGTCCTGCAGCCGGCGGGTTTTCTCCTGAACCTTGGCCTCCAGGTCGCCGTAAGACTGCGCCAGGCGATCGGTCATGCGGTTGAAAGCCCGCGACAAATCGCCCAACTCATCGTCTGCGCCGGGAACGACACGGATGCTAAAGTCACCCTGCTCCACCTGGTCCACGGCGGCGCGTAACCGCGCCACGGGCTCCAGGACGACGATGTAAGCGGCATACAGGATCAGCAAGGAGCTGATCACGGCCAGCAGCATCATGACCAACTGGAAGTTATGCAAGGTCGAGGTGCGCGCCTCCAAGCGCTGCTCAATGAGCCCCACCAATTCGTTGACCTCGTGCACAAACGGGCCGACATTCAGCAAGGGCCTGGGCTGAGCGCTGAGCAACTGCGCCTCGATCTGTTGGCGCAAGAGCCGCCAACCTTGTTGCACGCGGGCCAATTGGCTCTGAACCTCAATGCTGGTGGGCACTGTCAGGGGACGCACGCCATCACCCCAGGTCAGCAACGCCAAAGTGGTATCAATATCGCTCAGGCGTTGAGCCACCTGATCTGACACAGGCGGAGGTACTGGCACATGCTCGTCACGCAACTGCAAGGCGATCTGGTAGGACATCATCCGGATGCGCCCGGCCTCGTTGATGGCGGCCGCGCCCCCCTCCAGTTGCCAGGTGATCCACATGGACAGCCCCACGGTGGAGAGCGCCACGGCCAGGAATACGCTGCCGATGGCCGCCAGCTTACGCGCCAGGGTCAGTCGAGGCCGGCGAAGACGAGTCTCTTCTTTCACCGACGGCGACTCATCAGCGTTGGAGATGAGGGGATCAGATGAGGGCAGACTCATGGGATTCACGGCTCAGGCCAAGCGTGTTCAACCACCGGTTTGGGCCATGAACCGGATGATTTTCTCGGGGCGTTCCTGAAATTCATGCCGCTCGGGCTTGCGAGCCATCGCTGCGTGAATCGCGTCGTCCAGGTCGGCGTCTGTGGCGCCGTCGCGCAACCAGGCCCCCAAGGGCACCTGATCATTCTGCCCCAGACAGAGATACAGGGTGCCATCGACACCCAGGCGGACGCGGTTACACGCCTCACAGAAATGCTGGCTCATGGGCGTGATGACCCCCAGGCTCATCTCGCTGCGCGGATCTTGCCAGTAACGAGCGGGCCCCGCCCCACGCCCCAGCACTTGCGGAACCAGCCCGAGTTCACGCGCCAGCGCATCGCCGAGAGCGCTGAGGTTTCGCCCCGTCGTGGCACGGCCGGTGTCACCCACCGGCATGGGCTCGATCAAGCGCAGCACCAAACCATGTTCACGCGCGAACATCACCATGGGCATGACCTCCTGGTCATTCACCCCATCCTGCACCACCATGTTCAGCTTGATCGGTCGAAATCCGGCCTGACTGGCCGCACGAATGCCCGCCAGCACCTCGTTGAGGCAATTGCGCCCGGTGATGCGCGTCATGCAGGCCTCGTCCAGACTGTCCAGGCTGATGTTCAGACGGTCGACGCCAGCCTCTTTCAGGCCCGAGGCCATGCGATCCAGGCGGGTGGCATTGGTCGACACCGACAGATCGCGCACCCCTGGCATGGCCTTGATCCGCGCCGCCAGGTCGCACACACCACGGCGCAAGAGGGGTTCGCCACCCGTGAGTCGAACCTTGCGAACACCCAGGGCTACAAATCGGCTCACCAGGCGGGCCATCTCCTCATGGGTCAACCAGTTGGCAGGCTCTTCAAAGCCTTTGAAAGCCTGGGGCAGACAGTAGGTGCACCGCAGGTCACAGCGGTCGGTCACGGACACCCGCAAGTAGTCGATGACGCGGCCGTGTCCGTCAATCAGGGTGGGCATGGTGGGCAAGAAGGGTGATCCAGATAACCACCAGTCTAGGGAGGGCAGCGTTGCCTGAACATCCTCCTGTGGCACTACTCCCTTCGTGCATCACGGGCACCTCGGCAGCACACAGCCGTGCGGCGCACAATCCAGTGCATGCCTGCTTTGCCCTCTCGCGCCCCTCGCACCGCCTTGCCACCCAGTGGCCCTCAGATTTCCGACCCGCTGGAATTGTTGCTGGCCTGCCACGACAAGGTGCGGCACTTCACCGGTCTGCTGCAGCGCCTGGAGGCGCATGTGCGCAGCACTGGGGCTGACACCCAGGCCCAGGATGCAGCACGCGCCGTGTTGCGCTACTTCGAGATGGCCGCCCCCAAACACCACGCCGACGAAGATCAGGACCTGTTTCCGGCGCTGATGCGATTGAACGACAGCGCACTGAACGACACCATGGCCCAACTCAGCCTTCAACACGACCAACTGGGCGTGATCTGGCTGCAGGTGGCGTCGTGGTTGCAGGCACTGACTCAGGGCGACTCTGTATCTTTGCCCATCCCCATCGACGCGATTCAGGCGTTCTGCACGGGTTACCAGGCACACGCCCGACTGGAGGAAGCGCAGGTGTTTCCACACGCGCAGCGCCTGCCCCCCGATGCCCTGGCCCAGGTGGCCGCCGCGATGGTGGCGCGGCGCACCGCCTGATCACACCGATACAGGTTGTGACTGCCCGGTCAACAGGCACACCATCAGGTCACGAGCTGAACGAATCTGGCTGCCGAACGGCAAGGCGCCCACCCCACGGAAGAACAGGCCCTTCTTCACATCGCCACGCAAGGCCGCCGCCAACTGGTTGTCGATACAGAACTGACCCCAGGTGTTGAGCCCGTCGCGCAGACCGCACTGGGCGAGGCAATCGAAAGCCTTGGTGCAACGGTCTTTGACATGGGCCACCGACTGCAGTTTGCCCTCCACCTTCAGATAGGATTGCAACCATGGTGTGCGCACCGCCCGGGCCGGCAAGCCGGCCACGCTGACAAACTCGGCCAGATCCTCATCGCGGGCTTCGGCCAGCACCTGTTTGAAGGCCTGGTGGGCATCGCCCTCGGTGGTGACAGCAAAGGGCGTGCCCAGTTGCACGCCCGCAGCCCCCAGGTTTTGCACCCGCACGATGTCGGCCTGGCTGCGGATGCCTCCGGCAGCAATCAGCGGGATCTCCCGCTCGAGGCCCGCGCTGCGGAAGAACGCCAATGTGTCAGGGATGACCCGCTCGAAATCAAACCGTGGGTCGTTCAAATCAGCCACCTGAGCCGCGCCCAAGTGCCCTCCGGCCAAGCGCGGGTGCTCAATGACGATGGCATCAGGCAGGCGCTTTTTGCGCTCCCACTTCTTGACGATCAACTGAATGCCCCGCGCATCGGAAAGAATGGGAATCAGCAGCGTCTTGGGGTGGTCTTTGGCCAGATCGGGCAGATCCAGCGGCAAGCCCGCCCCCACCACGATGGCGTCAATGCCCGAGGCCAGGGCCTGCTTGACCGACGAGGCGTACTCCGTGACGGCGCGCATGATGTTCAGGGCCAGCAAACCGGTCGGTCCTGCCAGGGTTCGGGCGGTCTGGATCTGCCGGTCGATGGCCTCCAGGTTGGCCGCGTCGATGCGTGCCTTGGTGGCATCCCCAGGTGGCAGGCCGGTGGTCTGCGCCATCAGATCCGGGTAATGACGACGGGCATCGACAGATGACAGTGTGCCCATGCCCCCCAGACTCGCCACGGTACCGGCCAGGCGACTGCCTGACACGCCCACACCCATGCCACCTTGAACAATGGGCAGCAAGGTTCGTCCACCCAATTGCATGGGCCGTACAGGGCTGTTGGATAGGTGTTGCAGCAAGTCAGACGGTATCGAAGGCATGATGGACAATCCGGGATCGTGAGAAGCGCAGGGTACGTGGCCCACGACCGTTGTGGACTTGCCCTGTGTCAAACGATGAATGGATTTGCCCATGCCTGTGCGCCTTCTGGTTGTGGATGACCACACTCTTTTCCGCCGAGGGCTGATTGCCCTGCTGGGCCAGTCACCCGAAGTGGCGGTGGTGGCCGAGGCCGCCGATGCGGGTGAGGCTTTGCGCAGCGCCACCACCCATCAACCCGATGTGATCCTCCTGGACAACCACCTGCCGGGGGTGCATGGCATTGACGCTTTGCCGCAATTGTTGCAAGCCAGCCCCCAAAGCCGGGTGCTGATGCTGACGGTGAGCGAAGACGCCAACGACCTGGCACAGGCCCTGTCCCGCGGAGCGGCCGGCTACCTGCTGAAAACGGCCGAGGGCGCCGAACTGATCCAGTCGATTGTTCGCGTGCACCAGGGTGAATCTGTGGTGTCGACCGAGATGACCACCAAACTGGTGCTGGCCTACCAGCAGGCCATTCAGGGCGCAGACAACAACGCCAGCAGCATCAGCCCTCCCCCTGCTGCGCCAGTAGCCCCCCCGGAGGTCCCAGTCAGCCCGCTGCAGAAATTGTCGCCACGCGAACGCGACATCCTGCGTGAGATCGCCCGGGGCGCCAGCAACAAGGAGATCGCACGCACGCTGGACATCGCGGAAACCACCGTGAAGATCCACGTGCAACACATCCTGCGCAAACTGAATCTGAGTTCAAGAGTGCAGGCCGCCGTGATGGCCTCGTCTGATCTGGATCAACCCTGACCCCAGGGACTAGTTCTTCAGAACGACCCCGACAAACCCACAGAAGGATATTCGCCTAGCGCCTAAATTCTGACACTGCCGGACATGGAAAGGAATTGACCATGTCTAGCGGAAAGAACAAACAAGCGCTCTCCGTCCTCATCGTCAGCACACTGGCTTTCACGGTGTGCTTCATGGTTTGGATGATGTTCGGGGTCATCGGGATCCCGCTGAAGAAGGAACTCGGCCTCTCGGCCACCCAGTTCGGCCTGTTGATGGCCACCCCGGTGCTGACCGGCTCGCTGGTGCGCGTTCCGCTGGGCATCTGGACCGACCGCTTCGGTGGGCGCATCGTGCTGTTCATCACCATGCTCTTGTGCGTGGTGCCGATCTGGCTGATGGCCTACGCCACCGAGTACTGGCACTTCCTGGTGCTAGGCCTGTTTGTGGGCTTGGCCGGTGGCACCTTCTCGGTAGGCACCCCCTACGTGGCGCGCTGGTTCCCCCGCGATCAACAAGGCTTCGCCATGGGCGTGTTCGGCGCCGGCAACTCAGGTGCCGCCGTCAACAAGTTCATTGCCCCGGTGATCGTGGTCGCCGTGGGCTGGACCATGGTGCCCCAGGTCTACGCAGCCATCATGCTGGGGACGGCCATCATCTTCTGGCTGGGTAGCGCCCATGACCCTGCTCACCTGGTGCCTGCGACCAAGGGGGGCTTCATGGCGCAGATGCAAGCGCTGAAGGATCCCCGCGTGCTGAAGTACTGCCAGTACTACAGCATCGTGTTCGGTGGCTACGTGGCCCTGGCCCTGTGGATGGTGCAGTACTACGTGGGCGAATATGGTCTGGACATCCGCGTGGCCGCACTGCTGGCTGCCTGCTTCTCCTTGCCAGGCGGCGTGCTGCGCGCCATAGGTGGCTGGCTGTCTGACAAGCATGGCGCCCACAAGGTCACCTGGTGGGTGATGTGGGTGAGCTGGATCTGTCTGTTCCTGCTGAGCTACCCGCAAACCGAATTCACCATCCAGACCATCACCGGCCCGCAAACCTTCGAGATCGGTCTGAACGTCTACAGCTTCACAGCGCTGATGTTTGTGCTGGGCATTGCCTGGGCGTTTGGCAAGGCCAGCGTGTTCAAGTACATCAGCAACGACTACCCGAACAACATCGGCACGATCAGCGGCATCGTCGGCCTGGCCGGCGGCCTGGGGGGCTTCGTGCTGCCCATCATGTTCGGCTACCTGCTCGATCTCACTGGCATCCGATCCAGCGCCTTCATGCTGCTCTACGGCGTGGTCTGGGTGTCGCTGATCTGGATGTACCTCACCGAAGTGCGCACACGCGATGTTCTGGGCGGCGAGCCCCAGGGCGCAGTCGTGGGCCAACGCAGCTGATTCACCGAAAGGACACATCATGTCAGCGCCAACAAGCATCAGGGCCCAGGCCCGTCCGGGCAGCACGCTCACCGTGTGGACCCCGGAAGACAAGGCCTTCTGGGATTCTCAAGGCCAGGCCATTGCCAAGCTCAACCTGTGGATCTCAGTCCCCGCACTGTTCCTGGCCTTCGCCGTCTGGCAGCTGTGGAGTGTGGTGGCCGTCAACCTGCCACAGATGGGCTTCAACTACTCCACCAACCAGCTGTTCTGGCTGGCGGCCGCACCGGCGCTGTCAGGCGCCACGCTGCGCATCTTCTACTCGTTCATGGTGCCGGTGTTTGGCGGTCGCCGCTGGACGGCCATCTCGACCGCCTCGCTGCTGATCCCGGCGGTGGGCATCGGCTTTGCGGTGCAAGACCCCACCACCCCCTACCCCACCATGCTGTTGCTGGCCCTGCTGTGCGGGCTGGGTGGCGGCAACTTCTCGTCGTCGATGTCCAACATCAGCTTCTTCTTCCCGAAGGAGCGCAAGGGCTCGGCCCTGGGCGTGAATGCTGGCCTGGGCAACCTGGGCGTGTCGGTGGTGCAGTTCCTGAGCCCCATCATCATCTCGGTCGGCATGTTCGGCTTCCTCGGCGGCGAATCACAAACCATTGTGAACAAGGCAGGCCAGACCGTGGAGGTCTGGGCTCAAAACGCCGCCTTCGTGTGGGTGCCCTGGATCGTGATCATCTCGGTGGTGGCGTGGTTCTTCATGAACGACATCGCTGATGCCAAGGCGTCGTTTGCCGCACAGGCCGCGATCTTCCGCAACAAGCACAACTGGCTGATGTGCGTGCTGTACTTGGGCACCTTCGGTTCGTTCATTGGTTACGCCGCCGGCTTCCCGCTGCTGATCAAGTCGCAGTTCACGGAGGTCAACCCGCTGGCCTACGCCTGGATCGGCCCGCTGGTGGGCGCCTTGATTCGTCCCGTGGGCGGCTGGCTGGCCGACAAGCTGGGCGGCGCCCGCGTCACCTACTGGAATTTCATCGTCATGGCTGTGGCTGTGGTGGGCGTGCTGTACTTCCTGCCCAAGACCAGCGGCAGCGTCTTCGCCCTGCCCTTCGGCCCGCATGAAGGCAGCTTCACCGGCTTCTTCCTGATGTTCCTGGTGCTGTTCATGACCACCGGCATCGGTAACGGCTCGACCTTCCGGATGATCCCGGTGATCTTCATGAACTTGAAGACTCAACGGGTGCCACGCAATGACGACGTGGCCCAGGCCAACGCCATCAAGGAAGCCAACACCGAAGCAGCCGCCGTGCTGGGCTTCACCGCCGCCTTCGCAGCTTACGGTGGCTTCTTCATCCCCAAGAGCTACGGCTCGGCGATTGCCGCCACCGGTGGCCCTGAACTGGCGCTGCTCACCTTCATCGCCTTCTACCTGGTGTGCATCGGGCTGACCTGGTGGTACTACGCCCGCCGCGACGCCGAGCAACCTTGCTGAACACCTTCCCCACGGAGTCACACAACATGAGTCACTTTCTGGACCGACTGACCTTCTTCGCGCAAGCCAAGGAAGGATTCGCCGATGGCCACGGCGTCACCACAGGCGAAGACCGCACCTGGGAAGACGCCTACCGCAGCCGCTGGCAGCACGACAAGATCGTGCGCTCGACCCACGGTACCAACTGCACGGGTTCGTGCTCGTGGAAGATCTATGTCAAGGGCGGCATCGTCACCTGGGAAACCCAGCAGACCGACTACCCCCGCACGCGCCCAGACCTGCCCAACCACGAGCCCCGCGGCTGCGCCCGTGGCGCCTCATACAGCTGGTACCTGTACAGCGCCAACCGCGTGAAGCACCCGATGGTGCGGGGTGAATTGCTCAAGCACTGGCGTGCGGCGCGTGCCGTGGCCAAGAGCCCGGTGGATGCCTGGGCCAGCCTGATGTCCAGCGATGACACCCGCCGCAGCTGGCAGAAACAACGTGGTCTGGGCGGCTTTGTGCGCACCACCTGGGAAGAGGTCAATGAAATCATCGCCTCGGCCAACGTGTACACCATCAAGCAGCACGGCCCTGACCGCATCATCGGCTTCTCGCCCATCCCGGCGATGTCGATGGTGTCTTATGCCGCTGGTAGCCGCTATCTGAGCCTGATCGGTGGCGTGTGCATGTCGTTCTACGACTGGTATTGCGACCTGCCCCCTGCCAGCCCGCAGATCTGGGGCGAGCAGACCGATGTGCCGGAATCGGCCGACTGGTACAACTCAAACTACATCATTGCCTGGGGCTCGAACGTGCCACAAACACGCACGCCCGACGCCCACTTCTTCACCGAGGTTCGTTACAAGGGCGCCAAGACGGTCGCCGTCACGCCCGATTATTCCGAAGTGGCCAAGCTGGCCGACATCTGGATGCACCCCAAGCAGGGCACCGATGCGGCTGTCGCCATGGCCATGGGCCACACCATCCTGCGCGAGTTCTACATCGACAAGCGCAGCGCCTACTTTGACGACTACGCTCGCCGCTACACCGACCTGCCCATGCTGGTGATGCTGCAGGAGCAGGACACACCCGCTGGCAAGGCCCTGGTACCCCAGCGCTACCTGCGTGCCAGCGATCTGGCCGCAGAGAACTTGGGGCAAGGCCACAACGCCGAGTGGAAGACGCTGGCCTATGACGGCGCCGGCCGCGTGGTGGTGCCGCAAGGCTCCATCGGCTTCCGCTGGGGCACAGACGGTCACTCAGACCAGGGCAAGTGGAACTTGGAGGCCAAGGAGGCTGTCGAGGGACGCGACGTCAAGCTCAAGCTGTCCGTGCTTGAAGACGAACAACACGCCGAGACCGTCAAGACTGACGTGCAACCCGTGGCCTTCCCTTACTTCGGTGGCATCGACTCGCCGGGCTTCAAGTCAAACAAGCAAGGCGATGTGATGGTGCGCCGCGTGCCCATGCAGCGCCTGACTGTGCAAGAACAAGGTCAGAGTCGCGACGTGTGGGTGGCCACGGTGTACGACTTGCAGGTGGCCAGCTACGGCGTGTTCCGTGGCCTGACCGACCGCGAAGGTGTGCTGGTCGACGATGGCGCCCGTAGCCTGGACGACAATGTTCCTTACACCCCCGCGTGGCAAGAACAGATCACCGGCGTGCCGCGTGATCAGGTTCTGACCGTGGCGCGCCAGTTCGCCGACAACGCCGACAAGACCAAGGGTAAGTCCATGGTCATCATCGGTGCGGCCATGAACCACTGGTACCACTGCGACATGAACTACCGCGGCATCATCAACATGCTGATGATGTGCGGCTGCATCGGCCAAAGCGGCGGCGGCTGGGCCCACTACGTGGGTCAGGAAAAGCTTCGCCCACAAACCGGCTGGACGGCTCTGGCGTTCGCGCTGGACTGGTCACGTCCCCCTCGTCAGCAAAACTCCACCAGTTTTTTCTACGCCCACACTGACCAGTGGCGCTACGAGAAGCTGGGCGTGGACGAGATCCTCTCGCCCCTGGCCGACAAGTCCAAGTTCGGCGGCAGCATGATCGACTACAACGTGCGCGCCGAACGCATGGGCTGGTTGCCCTCGGCACCGCAGCTGCAGACCAACCCCCTGAAGGTGGTCAAGGATGCAGCCGCCAAGGGCCTGGACCCGAAGGACCACGTGGTGGCCTCATTGAAGGATGGCTCGTTGAAGCTGTCGTGCACCGACCCTGACCATCCCGACAACTGGCCGCGCAACCTCTTCGTTTGGCGCTCCAACCTGCTGGGTTCGTCTGGCAAGGGTCACGAGTACTTCCTCAAGCACTTGCTGGGCACCACGCACGGCGTGCAAGGCAAGGACCTGGGTGCCGATGACGCCAAGCCTGAAGAAGTCGTCTGGCATGACAAGGCGCCCGAAGGCAAGCTGGACCTGCTGGTCACGCTCGACTTCCGCATGAGCACCACCTGCCTGTACTCCGACATCGTCTTGCCCACAGCCACCTGGTACGAGAAGAACGACCTCAACACCAGCGACATGCACCCGTTCATCCACCCGCTGTCCTCTGCGGTGGATCCGGCCTGGGAAGCCCGTTCAGACTGGGAGATCTACAAGGGCTTCGCCAAGAAGTTCAGCGAGGTCTGCGTGGGACACCTGGGGGTCGAGAAGGAAGTCGTGATGTCGCCGCTGATGCACGACACCCCGGCTGAACTGGCCCAACCCTTTGGCGTGCAGGACTGGAAGAAGGGCGAGATCGACCTGATCCCGGGCAAATCCGCCCCGCAAATCACGGTCGTCGAGCGCGACTACCCGAACACCTTCAAGCGCTTCACTTCGCTGGGCCCGCTGATGAACAAGCTGGGCAACGGTGGCAAGGGCATTGGCTGGAACACCCAAGACGAAGTTCACCAACTGGGCGAACTGAACGGCATCGTGCGTGAAGAAGGCGTGTCTCACGGCATGCCGAAGATCGAGACCGACATCGACGCTGCTGAAGTGGTGATGATGCTGGCGCCCGAGACCAACGGCCACGTGGCTGTGAAGGCCTGGGAAGCGCTGTCCAAGCAAACCGGCCGTGAGCATGCCCACTTGGCCCTGCACCGCGAAGACGAGAAGATCCGCTTCCGCGACATCCAGGCCCAACCGCGCAAGATCATTTCGTCGCCCACCTGGTCAGGGTTGGAGAGCGAAAAGGTTTCGTACAACGCCGGTTATACCAACGTGCACGAACTGATTCCATGGCGCACCCTGACCGGTCGTCAGCAGTTCTACATGGACCACCCCTGGATGCAGGCCTTCGGCGAAGGCTTCGTGAGCTACCGCCCGCCGGTGGACCTGAAGACGCTTGACGACATCGCCGGCCGCAAGCCCAACGGCCACAAGGAGATTGCGCTCAACTTCATCACGCCACACCAGAAGTGGGGCATCCACTCGACCTACACCGACAACCTGATGATGTTGACACTGAACCGTGGCGGCCCCGTCATCTGGTTGAGTGAAGACGACGCCAAGAAAGCCGGCATCGTGGACAACGACTGGGTGGAGCTGTTCAACACCAACGGGGCCATTGCCGCTCGCGCGGTGGTGAGCCAACGGGTCAATCCCGGGATGGTGATGATGTACCACGCCCAGGAAAAGATCATCAACACCCCGGGCTCGGAGATCACGGGTACGCGCGGCGGCATCCACAACTCGGTGACGCGTGTGGTGCTCAAGCCCACCCACATGATCGGTGGCTACGCCCAGTTGAGCTACGGCTTCAACTACTACGGCACCATCGGCACCAACCGCGACGAATTCGTGCTGGTGCGCAAGATGAACAAGGTCGACTGGCTGGACGGCGAAGTTGCCGCCACCCCCACTCACGCCTGAGACCGAAGGAGCACACAACATGAAAGTTCGCGCACAGATTGGCATGGTCCTCAACCTGGACAAGTGCATCGGTTGCCACACCTGCTCGGTGACCTGTAAAAACGTCTGGACCAACCGACCCGGCGTTGAGTACGCCTGGTTCAACAACGTCGAGACCAAGCCTGGCATCGGTTACCCCAAGGAATGGGAGAACCAGGCAAAGTGGAAAGGTGGCTGGATTCGCAAGCCGGATGGCACGATCCAGCCTCGGCAGGGTGGCAAGCTCAGCCTGCTGATGAAGATCTTCGCCAACCCCAACCTGCCGCAGATCGACGACTACTACGAGCCCTTCACCTTCGACTACGACCACCTGCAGTCGGCGCCAAAGACCAAGGCGGCCCCCACGGCCCGCCCGCGCAGCCTGATCACGGGCAAGCGCATGGAGAAGATCGAATGGGGGCCGAACTGGGAGGAAATCCTGGGTGGCGAGTTCAGCAAGCGCAGCAAGGATGCGAACTTCGAAGATGTTCAAAAGGACATCTACGGTCAGTTCGAAAACACCTTCATGATGTACCTGCCTCGCCTGTGCGAGCACTGCCTGAACCCGGCGTGCGTGGCATCGTGCCCCTCGGGCTCGATCTACAAGCGCGAGGAAGATGGCATCGTGCTGATCGACCAGGACAAGTGCCGCGGCTGGCGCATGTGCGTCAGCGGCTGCCCGTACAAGAAGATCTACTACAACTGGCAGAGCGGCAAGGCTGAGAAGTGCATCTTCTGCTACCCGCGCATCGAGGCGGGTCAGCCGACGGTGTGCTCTGAGACCTGTGTGGGTCGCATCCGCTACCTGGGCGTGCTGCTGTACGACGCCGACCGGATTGAACAAGCCGCCAGCGTCGAGCATGACCGCGATCTGTATCAGGCCCAGCTGGACATCTTCCTGGATCCGAATGATCCGAAGGTGATCGAGCAGGCCCGCGCCGATGGCGTGCCAGAAGCATGGCTGACCGCCGCCCGCAACAGCCCCGTCTACAAGATGGCCGTGGACTGGAAGGTGGCCCTGCCGCTGCACCCGGAATACCGCACGCTGCCCATGGTCTGGTATGTGCCGCCACTGTCGCCCATCCAGGCAGCTGCCCACGCGGGCCATGTGGGCACCAACGGCGAAATCCCGGACGTGAACCAGTTGCGCATTCCGCTGAAGTACCTGGCCAACCTGATGACGGCTGGCGACGTGGCCCCCGTGTCACGTGCGCTGGAACGCATGCTGGCCATGCGCGCCTACATGCGGGGCAAGCACGTGGACGGCAGCCCCAACATGAGGGCCATCGAACAGGTGGGCCTCACCCCCGCGTTGGTGGAAGACATGTACCACATCATGGGCATTGCCAACTACGAAGACCGCTTCGTGATCCCGACGGCACACCGCGAGTACGCGGAAGACGCCTTTGATCTTCGTGGCGGATGCGGCTTCTCGTTCGGTAATGGCTGCTCGGACGGTCAAACCGAGGCCAGCCTGTTTGGTGCCAAGAAGAAGCGCACCATCCCCATCAAGTCGGAGATCTGAGCCATGAGCAGTGTTCTGAGTTACGTCAGGGCGCTGGGCATCCAGCCCACGCCCACCCTGTCACTGCGGGGGCTGGCTCGCCTGCTGGCCTACCCGGACCAAGCCTTGCGCGAGCACGCCCATGAGGTGCTGCAAGCCATCCGCAACGAAGGTCAAGTGGGTGCTGAGCGCCTTGCTGGTCTGGAGCGCCTGGTCTCACAACTGACCCGCACGGAAGCGTTCGAGATCGAATCAGACTACGTCGAGCTTTTCGATCGGGGTCGCGCCACGTCGCTGCACCTGTTTGAGCACGTGCACGGTGATTCGCGCGATCGCGGGCAGGCCATGGTCGATCTGGTCCAGACCTACGAACAGGCTGGCCTCAAACTCAACCCCGACAACGGGGGCGAGTTGCCCGACTATCTGCCGCTGGTGCTGGAGTTCGTCTCCACCCAGCCCGCCGAGCAAGCTCGCGAGTTCACGGGTGAGTTCGCTCACATCCTGAACGCGCTGTACGCCGCCCTGCTGAAGCGTCGCAGCCTGTACGCCCACGTTCCGGCCGCCTTGCTGGAGCTGATGGGACACCCCATCGAACCCACTGAGGTGCCGGAAGACGAGGCCCTTGACGACGCCTGGAGCGAGCCCCCGGCCTTTGACGGCTGCTCCACCCGTGGTCAGCAGCGGGCTGACCAACCCCAACCCATCCACATCGTGCGCACGAACAAGGCCGCACCCACACGAGGAGCGACATCATGAGCCTCACCCATCAGTTCTTCTTCGGCATCTACCCCTACATCGTCATGGTGGTCTTCCTGCTGGGCAGCCTGGTTCGGTTTGACCGCGATCAGTACACCTGGCGCAGTGAATCCAGCCAGATGCTGTCCACCGGCATGCTTCGAGCTGGATCGAACCTGTTCCACCTGGGCATCATCGGCCTGTTCTTCGGCCACTTCTTCGGCATGCTGACGCCGGCCGATCTGGTGCATGCACTGGGCATCACCGCCGCGCAAAAGCAGATGTTGGCTGTGGTGGCCGGCGGCATCCTGGGGGTGGTCTGTCTGATCGGCTTGCTGCTGCTGATCACCCGTCGCCTGGGTAATGAGCGTGTGCGCGCCACCAGCAAGCCCCGGGATTTTCTGGTGCTGTTCTGGATCCTGGGCACCCTGCTGCTGGGCTTGTCGACCGTGCCTCTGTCACTGGAGCACCGTGATGGCGAAACCATGCTCAAGCTGATGGCCTGGGCGCAACACATCGTCACCTTCCGCAGCGGCGCCGCCAGCCTGATCGCCGACGTATCCCTGCTGTTCAAGGTTCACATGGTGGCGGGCATGACGCTGTTCATCATCTTCCCGTTCACTCGCCTGGTGCACGTGTGGAGCGGCTTCGCATCGGTCGGCTACGTGATCCGCCCCTGGCAAGTCGTGCGCAGCCGCCGTACTGGCCTGCCCCGTTGAGTCAGCCCACCGCGCAGACAGGAGTTTTCATGTCCGAGACCATCACACACACCGTCTTGCGCGTGGGGGATGACATCCTCCACCCGCATCCGGAGCAACTGACCGAGGCCGAGCGTCGTCAGGTGGCCAGTCTGGCGCTGTTGCGCCTGGCAGCCATCGAGGCGGGGCTGCTGTCGGCCGACGATCCTCCACCCCAGGATGGCGTCATGAGCGAGGCCGCCGCCGATGCCATCGATCAATGGCTGGAGCTGTCCATCCAGGTGCCTGATCCTGATGAGCAGGCCTGCCGTCGCTACCACGCTGCTCATCGTGCGAAGTACTCGCAGGGCGAGCGGGTTCGCGCCCGACACATTCTGTTTGCGGTCACAGACGGCGTGGACATCCAGGCCCTTCGCCAACGTGCAGAACAGGTGTTGATTGCCGTGCGCGCCGATCCCGACAGCTTTGCCGAACAGGCACGCACACAGTCGAACTGCCCCAGCGGTGAACAGGGTGGTGAACTGGGCTGGCTGGATGCCGCAGACTGCGCACCGGAATTCGCCCGCGAATTGTTCGGTCAGGACGAATCGCAAGCCCACATTGGCGTGCTGCCACGCCTGGTGCACAGCCGATTCGGCCTGCATGTGGTGGAGGTACAAGAGCGCATTGCTGGCGACATGCAGCCCTTTGATGCGGTCCGTGAAGCGGTGGCTCAAACACTGCGTCAGCAAACCTTCACCACGGCGGTCAAGCAGGCTTGCAGCCTGCTCGCAGCCCGTCACGAGGTGGAAGGGGCTGACATCGATGCAGCGGCATCGCCGCTGCTACAGTGAGCAACGATCGTGAGCCCAGGCCATGGATGAGCTACTCCAACGTTTGCGTCAGTTTCACGATGACTACTTCCCGCAGTACGAGTCACGATTCAGGAACCTGGTTCATGACGGCCAACACCCGACCACGCTGTTCGTCGGCTGCTCTGACTCTCGGCTGGTTCCGTACCTGCTGACTGGCAGCGGCCCTGGCGAGCTCTTCATCGTGCGTAACGTGGGCGCCCTGGTGCCCCCTTATGACGGCCTACATGGCCTTCACGGCACGGCAGCCGCCATTGAATTCGCCATGTTGAATCTCAAGGTGTCACGCATTGTGGTGTGCGGACACTCCCACTGTGGCGCCATGAAGGCGCTGTATGAGGAGGTGCCAGCCGCCGCCAAGAATCTCAAAGGCTGGCTGGACATGGCGCGCGAGGCCACATTGCCTGTGCAGGTGAGTGACGAAGCGCTCAGACGCACAGAGCAACGAGCAGTGGTCTTGCAACTAGAGCGCCTCATGGATTACCCGATGGTGCGTGAACGTGTAGAGAAGCGAGAGGTGACCCTGCACGGTTGGCACTATGTGATCGAAGACGGAGAAGTGCACGTCTTTGACGTGCGATCCGGCGGCTTCTTGCCAGCCTCACGAGTTGATCACAGCGGCACAGGCCCCTACAAGGAGAGCGAGGAATCCAGCGAAGCGATCTTCAATGAGATCGATGCACGCTGGTCTCGCCAATAAGCTGCTCGACGCTTGCTCAGGATCAAAGCCCTCTTGCCAACGTGTTTCCAGACTGCACACACCACCCATTGGAGACCATGATGCAGACCTTTGTTGAACGCATGAGCGCCCGACTGAAAGAGAACCCTGTGTTCTCCGGTCTGGATCCACTCCGCGCCGAGCACCTGATCAAGCACAGCCTGATTCGTCGACTGCCGCGGGGTGAGGTCCTGTTCGAGGCAGGCGCGCGTTGTGAAGGTCTGCACGCCGTGCTGGACGGCATGCTGAAGGTGTATGCCCGTGATGGTCAAAGCCACGAAAAGGTGATCGATCTGATCGGACGTGGCCAGACCCTGCCAGGCACGCAGCCCACGGGAGATACGCAGCACACCCACCATGCACGCACCCTGGCAACATCGACGGTGCTGGTGGTGCCCTATACGCTGCTGCGCAATGAACTGTGCACCGATGTGGGCATGGCGCAGCGACTGCTGGATGACACCAGCCGGCACCTGCGTCGCATGATGCGAGAGCTGGAAGCCACGACCTTGCGGTCTGCACGGCAACGAGCATCCCAGTTCCTGCTGCGCCAGCCGGCCTTGGCACTGGACGATGGTGGTTATGGCCATGACCACTCGGTGGTGGTATCACTGCCGGTCAGCAAGGGTACGGTGGCATCTCTGCTGTCCATCACACCCGAGCACTTCTCGCGCATCCTTCGCGAGTTGCAGGACAAGGGCCTCATCGAGATGCAGCAACGCACGATCCGCATCATGGATCCGGAGCGGCTGGCAGCCTGCGAATGAACTCTTGGCGGTTGTTGTGGTCCGCTCCACATCGACTGGCCTTCTTTCTGGGCAGCGTCAATCTCATGCTGCTGGCCACCTGGTGGGTCATGGTGCATGCCGGGACACGCTGGACGACGGGCTTGCCCAGCGTGCCGCCTCACTCGGTTCACGCGTTGCTGCTCAGTGGCGGATTCATGCCGCTGTTCATCGCAGGCTTTGTGTTCACCACCCTGCCGCGATGGCTGGCCATTCACCCTGTGTCGATGGGCAGACTGGTGCCGGGCATCTGCGCCATGGCCGTGGGCTGGTGGGGGGCGTTGGTGGCCCTGATGTGGCCCAGCCCACCGACGACTGCGCCTGCGGGCGGTTTCACGGCAGCCGTGGGCGTGGTGCTGCTGGGCTGGCTCCGTTTGGCGTGGCATCACGGACGTGCAGCATGGCGCAGCAAGGCCCCCGATCAAGGACACACCTGGCTCATCCTCGTGGCATGGCTTGCGGGGGCCGGCGGTCTGGCGATGGCCATGCTGGAGCCTTGGTGGCCTGGGCAAGGCTGCCTGCAGGCGGGAGTCATGCTCATCCTGTGGGCCTGTCTGGCCCCGATCTTCCTGACGGCCCTGCACCGCATGATCCCGTATCTGTCGATGTGGCCTTGGTCGTGGCCAGCGCGTCAACATCCCCATGCCTTACTGTGGCTGGTCTTGCCGGCCCTGGCGATGCACGCTGGCCAGCGTGTGATGGCCGCACTGAGTGTGGAGCCTTGGCGGGCGTGGCAAATGCTTCACACGGGGAGCACCCTGGTGGCGGGGCTGGCTTTGGTGGGGATGGCCTGCCGCTGGCGCCGCGTACAGAACCTGCAACAGCGCATGCTGTCCATGCTGTGCCTGGGCTGTTTCTGGATGGGGTTGGCCCTGTGGCTGTCGCTGGCACAGGATGGACGCCCCGCTCACCACGCCATGGCACTGGGCGCCATGGGCTCACTGATGCTGGCGATGGTCACCCGCGTGAGTTGCACCCATGGCGGTCAGCCTGTGGTGGCTGACCAATGGGTGTGGTGGAGCTTTCTGTCCTTGCAGCTCGTGGTGGTGCTGCGACTGGCCGCTGGGTGGATGTCGGCGCTCCTGGCCACGCCACTCATGCAAATCGCCTTGATGGCCTGGTCTCTGATCATGATCGGCTGGGCCTGGCGGCTGATGGGTTGGTCACTGCGCGCCCGTCATCCAGCTCGATGAGCGCGGCCCGCTCGTCCGACCAGGAGGATGCCATGGACGCCAGTCGATCGGCCCGAGGGCGTCCAGCGTATTCTTTAACAGCAAGCCATAGGCCGTGTCACCCTCCATCACCAGGCGACGGTCGAAGAACAAGGTATCCGGATCTTCATCGCCCTGCATCAGAGCCATGAAGTGCCGAGCCTGCGCTTGAATGCGCAGGGTGTGCGTGCTCGACACGGGCGCTGCCGAGATCCCTCGCGCGCCCGCCACCAGTCGGACACACAGCCCCAGATCGGTGACGACCACCTCCACCGTGCCGCCGGACAACTGCACCTGCACATCTGGCGGCACCAAGGGCCACCACCGCTCCGTCAGGGCGCGGGCCGCCAACTGAGCCAGGGGCCACGTGGGCAAGCGGCGGAAGACCGGGGCACCGCAGGCCAGGGCCTGCCAGAGTGCGTCTTGATGTCGCATCATGCGTAGAGACTCCATTGCATACCGGGTGTTCGGTGGCGCAGATAGCCATTGGCCAGAACCCCGGGCAGCGCCAGAGTGCGCAGGCCCTGTACCGCGTCTTCAGCGGAGCACTCCCCCGCGAGGGCGCGCTGATGCCAACCGATCACCTCGAAGAAATCCCTGGAGCAAGGCGACAGCCTCAGGCTGTTCACCCCGGCCTCCCGAATGGCGGGCAGGTCTCCCAGCCAGGACTGCACCGCTGCAGACTGTGTCTGGATGCCATTGATGGCCAGAAACGGCTCACCCTCTTGCGACAGCATGGTCAGGCCGTCGGGATCGTTCTGGCAGATGAATCCGCAGTGATCCTTCTGCACCCCATGGTGGCGCGCCGTGAAGCACCGAGCGGACAAGGCCAGCGGCAAGCGCCCAAAGGCGCAGACTTCGCCCTCCAGGCCCTCAGGGCCCACGCGAAGGACGTGGGCGATGGTGTCCAAGTCCAGTTCGACGGGCGGCACCCACGCCACCGCCCCCATGGCACGGTACTCCCGCAAGGCATCGACGCTGTAGACATTCACGTGCAGACCAATGCGCCAGGGGCGGCCGCTTTTCCAGGCCAGGTAGACCGCCGCTGCATCGTTGGCTTCCAGGCCCAGATCGTCCTGCTCGGCCCAGTGCCGCACCGCGCGTAACTCGGCCTCGGTTTCGATCAAGGCCAGGGTGCCCATCCACACGCGCTTGCCCGCCTGACGCAACTCGCGCCCCAAGGCCAGCCAGTCGGTGGTCTTCAGATCGCGGCGGCGAGAGCACACCACCTCACCCAACACCACCTGCTGCACGGGCTGGTCGGCCAGATCAGCATAGAAGCGCAGCAGGGTTTCTCGTGGCCAGTGGTATTGCACCGGCCCCACGGTCAGATCCATGGTCATGCCATTCTCCAGGTTCATTGCCAGGGCCGGCTGAGCGCCCCAAGGGTGGTCTGCCGCCCCTCGGACAAGCGGGCCAGGGTGTCATGCCACTGGGCGTTCGGTGCCCAGTCAGACGTTGTCGGGCTGAGGCGATCAATGGCCTGCCGCCACACCCGCGTAACCTGTTCGATGTACGCCGCGCTGCGCTGTCTCCCTTCGATCTTGATGGCCCGCACCCCCGCTCGCCATAAATCGGGCAACACGTCCAGGGTGTTGAGGCTGGTGGGTTCCTCCAGCGCGTGATCGACCTGGCCCGCCACCTCGAAGCGCCCCTTGCAAAGGGTGGGATACGCTCGCGACTCATCGGGCGCATATCGATCAATGAGCACACCACCCAGCCGAGCGTTCACCACCCCCTGCTGTTCATCCCAACGCACGGCCTCGGCCGGGGAACACACCCCGGCGTTGTTGGGTGAGCACCCGGTGGCATAAGACGAGAGCGCGCAGCGCCCTTCGACCATGACACACAGGCTGCCAAAGCCAAACACTTCGATCTCGACGGGTGTGTTGCGCACCACATGCGCCACCTGCGGCAGTGTCAGCACGCGCGGCAGTACCGCACGCTGGATGCCATAGCGCTCATGGTAGAGCGCGATGGCCGCGTGGTTGGTGGCAGACGCCTGAACCGACAGGTGTCGCCTCAGATCAGGATGCACCCGGCACGCATAGGCCAGTACCGCCGCGTCGGCGGCGATCAAGGCATCGACCCCAGCTTGCGCGGCAGCGTCAACCGCCCTGAACCACGGTGCGGGATCGGTGGCATGCGCAAAGGTATTCAACGCCATCAAGACCTTGCGCCCGTGGCGATGGGCGCGGGCCACGGCATCAGCCACTTCGCGGGGTGTGAAGTTCAGGCCCGCAAAGTTGCGCGCATTGGTGGGGTCACGCAAACCCAGGTAAACAGCGTCGGCCCCGGCCTCCAGGGCCTTGTCGAAGGCTCGGGGCGAGCCGGCTGGGCAGACCAGCTCCGGCTTGGAAAAATCATTCATGTGGGGTGCTCAGGTGATTACAACGGCCCCGCGAATGTAGACACCTGATACGAGCGTGGTTTTGCGACGCATCAACCCACGGACTCACAAACCACGGACCTCCTCGCCAGATGGCAAGGGCTCCACACGCTCCTTGGCGGCCTCGACCTGCGGCTCTTCAGCCCGCCAGCCGCCGCCCAAGGCTTTGTACAGCTGCACGGTGTAGAGCAGGTGATCGGTATCCGCCCTCACGCGCTCGTCTTCGCGCTCGAACGCCTTGACCCGAGCCTCCAGCGCAGGCTGCAGCAGATCCTGCCCCCGCATGAACAAGGCCTCACGCTGGTCGGCCACACGCCGGGCCAGCTCGGCGGTGCGCACCAGATGCCGATGCTGACTGTCGAAGGCTTTCTTGGCCACATAAGCATTTTCAACGTCCTCCAATGCCGACAGGATGGCCTTCTCGTACTCCACGGCCAATCCATCCAGCTGCGCCTGATTCGCCGCGATGTTGGCGCGGATGCGCCCCCCATGGAAGATGGGTAAACGCACGCCCACGCCGATACGCTGCAGCGAGAAGCCCCCGCTGTCGGCATCATCCGGATAGGCCCGCCCGATCACGGAACTCAAGCCCAGATAGAACTTGGGAAAGAGCTCGGACTTGGCTGCACCCAGCTTACTGGCCTGCGCACGCAGCTTGTAGGCGGCGCCTCGTACATCAGGCCGTCGCTCCAGAACCTGACCGGGCAAACGCGGGGGCAAAGGGGGTGCCACCAACGACTTGGCACTCACGGGCAATACCTGGATGGATTGAGGGGTACGGCCCGTGAGCACGGCCAGCCGCTTCAGATGCCGATGCAACAGGGCCTGCAAGGGCTCTTTCTTGGACTGTGCGTGCAGCCACTCGATCTCGGCACGATCCACATCGGAGGACGTGGCCTGCCCGGCATTGAATCGCCCTTGTGCGTAGGCCTTCAAACGGGTAGCCACCCCAATGGCCTCATCCAGCAAGGCCATCCGCTGCATGGCGGCGCGGGCTTCGATGTAGTTGCTGGCAATGTCACCCGCCACCAGCAATCGAGCCCCATGGACTTGCTCCTGGGCGCCCAGCACCAGACTGGCCACCATGTCGGATTGCGCCCTCAGCCCACCGAACACATCCAGCTCCCAGGCCATGACGACCCCATGACTGCGGGCGTTCCCCCAGGGGATGTTGGCCGAAGGCAGATCACCCGTCTGAATCGGAATGGGCAGCGGCAAGGGGCCTGGCAGACTCAGCCCCGCTGCGCTGGGCGTGGTGGCATCCTGCTTGCCACGGGACACGCTGGCACCGGCCTCCACCGCCGGTTGACGGGTGGAGTCGGCCACATCCAGGTAGGCGCGCGCCTCAGCCAGGCGGGCCAGGGCAATGCGTACATCGCTGTTGTGCCGCAGCCCTGCTTCGACCAGTTCGCTCAAGGCGGGGTCGCCAAACCCCTTCCACCAGCGAGCGATGTCGATGGCGGGATCGCCCGATGTGGGCTCACCCACAGCGTCAAACTGACCAGGTACGGCAAAACTGACCGGAGGCACATCAACCTGGATGGTGGTGCAGCCCCCGAGGGCCAGCAGGGCGGCCGCCATGGCCACACGCGACAAGGTGGAGGGAATCATGGACACGGTACACCTCATGAAAGAATGAGCACAAGATCAGGTCGTGCCGGCAGGGATCACCCCTGACGCGCCAACATCACACGGAAGCGAAGCAAGGCCACCCCCAGAAAGGCTCCTCCAATGAGGAGCATGGTGAGCATTTGCGGCCACACGATGCCCAGACCGGCGCCGCGATACAGCACCCCCTGAGCCAACAAGGTGTAGTGGGTGGACGGGGACAGCTGCATGGCGTATTGCAACCACTGCGGCATGTTCTCGCGCGGCGTGGCCGAGCCCGACAGCAAATACATGATCACGAAGACCGGCACGGCCAAGAGGCCGAACTGCGGCATGGACGAGGCCATGGTGGCCAGCAGGATGCCCAGTGCGGTCAGTGAAAAAAGGTAGAGCGCCGTACCGGACAGGAACAGTGTGGCCGAGCCTGCTGGCGGCACCGCCAACAGGCCTTGCACCACCAACTGCAAGGACAGTCCCACCGCCAGCAGGATGACCAGACCGTTGGCCAGGATCTTGGCCATGGCGATCTCGCTGGGCCGCACGGGCATGACCAGCAAGTGCTCGATGGTGCCGCGCTCGCGCTCACGGATGACCGCCGCGCCCACCAGCACGACTGACAGCACGGTCACGTTGTTGATCAACTGCATGACCGAGGTGAACCATGACGAGGTATGGTTGGGGTTGAACTGCACATGCACCACCGGCCTGGTGGGCAGGCGCGCATCGATGCCGTCAACCCTCAGGTGGGCCAGCGTTTCGCGCAGGATGATCTCGTCCAGGTAGGCATTGCCCAGGCGGCCCTGCGCCATGGCCGTGGCATCCATGTGGATCTGGATGGCGGGCGAGCGGTAGCCGTGCACATCCGCCTCGAAGTGCTCGGGGATGTCCACCACAAACAGGAATCGGCCCGTCTCAAGCCCCCGCATGGCCTCCTCTTCCTGAACCATGACGGGTGACTGAAACAGAGGGGGACGGATCGCGTCGCGCAAGCGAACCGACAGGGAAGATTGATCCCGATCGATGACCCCGACCCCGACATGGTTGACGTCGGTCTTGGTGCCCACGGCCACCACGTACACCGCCACCGTGAAGGACACGAGGATGGCGGCCATCATCGTGACATCCTTGAGCACACAGCGCAGCTCTTTGAGCCCCAGGTGCCAGACGTTGTAGAACCACAAGGCCATGTCAGCGCTCCTGCTTTCGAACCAGTGATCGGGCCAGTGCCACATAGAGCACCCCAAAGCCCAGCAGCGCTGCGGTGGATGTCCACAGCGCGGGCCAGGACAACGGCCACCCCTTGGTGATGGTGCCCAGGCTGATCTGCTGGAACCACGAGGCCGGGAAGAACTGGGCCAGCGCGCTGTTGAGTCCCTCCAGGGTGGAGGTGGGGCTGAGCAGCCCCGCAAAGCTGGTGGTGATGATCACGCACAAGATGGCCGTCAGAAACTGTGCCGCCACTTGGGTCTGCACGAAGGATGACACCAGCATGCCCATGCCCGTGATGGCCACGGCGTAGGCCAGGGCCCCGATGGCCAGGCCCAGCAGACTGCCCTGCACCCACACGTCGAACACCAACGTCAGCACCAGCACCAAGGTCAGAAAGCTGAGGAAGGTGAGCGCGATGTAGGGCAGTTGCTTGCCCACCAGAAACTCGCTGATGGTGCCGGGGGCCGAGTACAGGTTGGTGATGGTGCCCATCTCTTTTTCTCGCACCACCCCCAACGCGGTCAACATGGCCGGCACCAGGGTCATGGCCAGCATCAGCACCCCCGGCGCGAAAGTGTGGATGCTGCGGTAATCCTGGTTGAAGGACAGCCGCGGCTCGGTGCGCACCGGCAAGGCCGGAATCTCCGCCCCGGGAATTGCCCGCGCATACGCCAAGGCATGCGACAACGCCACGGCCCTGGCGCTGTTGGCGATGTGGTTGGCACGCACCAGATCGGCGCCATCCACATAGAACGCCACCTCAGGCTGGCGCATGCCCACCAGATCGCGACCAAAGCCTGGGGGAATGTCGATGACCAGCCAGGTGTGCCCGCTCTTCAAGGTGGCATCGATGTCATCGACATGGTGCAGAGGGGCCTGCTGATCGAAGTAAGTCGAGCCATCAAAGTGGGCGATCAGCCCGCGGCTTTCGCTGCTCTGGTCTCGGTCCAGCACGGCATAAGCAATGCGGTCCACGTCAAAACTCAGCCCCCAGGATCCGGCGCACAGCAGGATGAGCGGCCCCAGGAATGCGAAGGTCAGCCGGATGGTGTCATGACGCAACTCCATGGCCTCTCGCCGGGCGAAGGCCCACATGCGGGCCCACCAGGCGGCCAGGCCGGTCGGCGCTGTCCAGCCCGCTGCATCGCCCGGCACGATGCCCGGAGAAGTGTCCATCGGGTCGTGCGTGGTATCAGGTTTGGGCACATGCGTGAGCTCGGCATCGGCCTCCAGGTAGTCGATGAAGGCCTGCTCCAGCGTTTCGCAACCCTGCGCCTCACACAGAGCCTGCGGGGCGCCCACCGCCAACACCCGGCCATGGTGCATCAAGGAGATGCGGTCGCAGCGCTGCGCCTCGTTCATGAAGTGGGTGGACACAAAGAGGGTCACCCCCTCCTCACGCGACAGACGAATCAGGTGTCGCCAGAACATGTCGCGGGCCGCCGGGTCCACCCCGGAGGTGGGTTCGTCCAGGATCAGCACAGCCGGCTTGTGCAGGCAGGCGGCGGCCAGCTGCAGCCGCTGGCGAATCCCCAGCGACAGGTCGGCCGGGGCCTTGTCAACGTGCCGGCTGAGTTCGAACACCTGCAGCGCACGGTCGATCTCGGCGTCGGCGGTGCGCGGATCCATGCGGTACAAGCGCGCGTGCAGCACCAGGTTCTGCCGTACCGACAGCTCTTCATACAAGGAGAAGGCCTGCGACATGTACCCGATGTTCAATCGGTTGGTCAGGTCGCCCGCATTGACAGGGCGGCCCAGGAGGCTGGCCTGTCCTTCAGTGATGTCCAGCAAGCCCGTCAGCATCTTCATGGTGGTGGTCTTGCCACAACCGTTGGAGCCAAGGAAGCCAAAGATCTCGCCTTGCTCAATGCGGAAGTTGACGTCATGCACGGCCGTGAAGTCACCAAACCGGCGCGTCAGGCCATGGGCCTCCATGGCCGGTGGACCGTCCCGGTGAGGCAGCGGAGGGATGACCAGGGGCTCACCATCGCCCTGCCCGGCCAGCTTCACGTACGCATCCTCCAGCGTGGCTGCGCGGGTCTGCATCATCACGTCGATGGTCGGGGCGTTGACCAGCACCCTGCCATCCGCCATGGCGATGAGGTGCTCGAATCGCTCAGCCTCTTCCATGTAAGCCGTGGCCACCAGCACCGTCATGTGTGGGCGCTGCACACGCAGCCCCTCCACCAGGGCCCAGAACTGCCGACGTGAGAGCGGATCCACCCCCGTCGTGGGCTCATCCAGAATGAGCAGATCGGGGTTGTGCACCAGCGCGCTGCACAGCGCCACCTTCTGCTTCATGCCGCCCGAGAGCTTGCCGGCTGGGCGTTCGGGGAAGGGATCCAGCCCTGTCGCCACCAGCAGGCTGCGAATGCGGGCATCACGCTCGGCTTCGGGTACACCAAACAGCCGTGCGGCGAAGTCGATGTTGTCATACACGGACAGCGAACGGTACAGCGCCCGGCCCAGCCCCTGCGGCATGAAGGCCACTCGGGGCAGCAGCGCCTGGCGGGCATCGGCTTTCTGCACATCGGTGCCCAGCACCGTGACACGGCCACTTTGCAATCGCTTGACACCGGCGATCAGGCCCAGCAAGGTAGATTTGCCCACCCCATCGGGTCCGACCAGCCCGATGGTCCGCCCCTGCGGCAGATTCAGACTGACGCCATCCAGTGCAAGCACCGCGCCGTAGCGGTGGGTCACTGCCTCGATCTGCACCGCGTACGACATGGTGAGTCCTTCACTTCAGGGCCAGGAACTCATCACGCTGTTCGGACCAGGCTGAATCAGCCGGTGCAACGCTGGTGCGCACCACACCCATGCCCGTCAAACCGCCCTTGAGCAAGGCTGCATGCTGCAAGGCCACGGACTCGGGCAGGGCCAGCTTGACGCGGTAGCTCAGCTTGTCGCGCTCTTTCTGGGTCTCGACGTGCTTGGGCGTGAACTGTGCATCCGAGGCCACAAAGGCCACCTTCGCAGGCAGCGGCACATCCGGAGCGGCATCCAGCACGATGCGGGCCTCATCGCCAATGCGCAACTGACCGGCGATCGCCGACGGCACAAAGATCGTCATGTGCACCTGGCTCACGTCCAGCAGCGTGGCCACACGACCGCCAGCAGGAATGACCGAACTGGGCTCGACCACCCGGTGCTCGATGCGCCCATCCATGGGTGCGCGCAAGGTGTGATCGGCGATCGCCTGGCGCAAACGCAAGATACCGGCCTCGGCTTCCTCCTTGGCAGCGCGGGCCTCACCCACAGCCGAGGTGGCGATGGAAATGCCCGCGCGCTCACCATCGCGTTGGGCCTGCCGCTTTTGCAACTCCGACTGAGAGATGAGGCCGTCATGATGCAGGTCGCTGGCGTTGTCGAGTTCCAGTTGCGCCACGCGGGCCTTGATCGACTGCACCTGCACCTCACCTTGGGCCCGACCCATGGCCTGAATGGCCCGCTGGCGCATGGCCTGCACGCCAGCCAGTTGCCCCTCCAGGTCGGTGGTGTCCATGCGGGCGATCACGTCGCCAGCCTTGATGCTTTGGCCTTCCTGTACCTCAACGGTGACCACCTTGCCCGGGAACTTGGTGGCGATCTCCACGCGCTGCACTTCCAGGCGACCATTGCCCTTGAAGAGCTGGTGCGCGGGGGTGCTGCTACCCAGGATGGCCCAGGTTCCCCAGGCGGCCGACACAGCCAGGGCCGAGACCCCAACCCCCAGGATGAAGCCTTTGTAGCGGCCCAGCTTTGCAGTCAGGTTGTTCATGGCAACGATCTCCTCGTCAAGTGACCAGCTCGCATTCACGCACTGGTGCATGGGTCATGCATGGGGTCATTGTTGGTGGGGAAATAGATCTGACATTGAGCGTCGTCAAACTCAAGTCGAGCCAAGTGACTCTCCCCCCGATTGAGCGGGAATCGCTCTGGACAGGGCTCGCGCCGCTTTGATCCAGGTTGGATCGGGGTGCGCCCTCAGCGCACCCACACGGCTGGCCCCACCCGCCGCAATTGCGCCACCAACTCGTCAGGCGGCGTGCGAATGACCGAGCCCAGGCCCGCCTGAGTGGCTGGCGTGGGCCGGTAAGGCTGAAGCACCCACTGCCGCGCCCCAAGCACCTTGAGGTGGCGCGCCAAACGAAGCAAGGCGGCATCACTGATCAAATCCGGATGCCAAGTGGTTCTGAACTCGCAGGGTTTGCCGCTGTTCAAGACCAACGACAGGCTGGTGCGCACAGGATCCCCGCTGCGGGGCACGGCCGTGACGGCCTTGTAGTCTTCGAACTCGGTCTTGATGTCCAGGGCCACCCAATCCACCAGGGGCAGGCACTCTGCCAGCCGATCAGGGTAGAGCCCCGCTGTGTGCAGCCCCACGCGGAACCCCATGTCCCGCACCTGCTGGATGGCCGGTATCAGGGCGCGATCCAGTGTGGGCTCTCCGCCCGAGAACACCACGCCGTCCAGCAGGCCCCGACGGACCTGCAAGGTCTGCAGCACCCGCTGCCACACCTGAGGGTGGTGGTCCCCACGGGGCTGCAAGGCCGGGTTGTGGCAGTAGTGGCAGCGCCAGGGGCAGCCCTGCACGAACACCACCGCCACCAGCTGATCAGGCCAGTCCACCGTGCTCATGGGCACGAAGCCCCCCACCTCCAGGTCGGCGGTGGGGATGGCCGCTGCGTCAGGCGACGCAGGGCTCGGCGGTGGCGCGCTCGGGCTCAAGGAAGTAGCGTCGCTCATGGAACTCGCCTTTCTTGCCGACATTGAATGAAGCCATCGGGCGGTGGTAGCCCATCACACGGGTCCAGATTTCGCAACGCTGGCGCTCGTGCTCGGCCAGCACGGCATGTGGGGTGTCGGGGGTGAAGTTCGTGGTGTTCATGGTGCCTCCTTCAGGCGGGGTTGGGAAGAGCTTGGCGCGCGCGACGGGCCAGAGCCTCTTCGTCGCAGCGCGGGCAGAACGCGTGCTCGCCGGCCAGATAGCCGTGGGTCGGGCAGATCGAAAACGTGGGCGTGACCGTGATGTAGGGAAGGCGGAAACGCCCCAGCGCACGCCGCACCAGGTTTTTGCACGCCTGCACCGACGACACCTGCTCGCCCAGGTACAGGTGCAGCACCGTGCCGCCGGTGTACTTCATCTGCAGCGGCTCTTGACGGGCCAGCGCGTCGAACGGGTCATCGCAGAAGCCCACAGGCAACTGTGATGAGTTGGTGTAGTACGGCTCGTGATCGCTGCCAGCCTGCAAGATGCCGGGGAACCGGGCACGGTCTTCTTTGGCGAAGCGGTAGGTGGTGCCCTCGGCCGGGGTGGCCTCCAGGTTGTAGAGGTGCCCTGTACGCTCCTGCATCTCGGTGATCCGGGAACGGATGTGGTCCAGGTAGCGCAGCGCAAAATCATGCCCCCAGGGGGTCGTGATGTCTTCCAGATCACCCGTGAAGTTGCGGATCATCTCGTTGATGCCGTTCACGCCGATGGTCGAGAAATGGTTGCGCAAGGTCCCCAGGTACCGCTTGGTGTAAGGGAACAAGCCTGCATCCATGTGGCCCTGAATCACCTTGCGTTTGATCTCCAGACTCTGGCACGCCAGGTTCATCAGGTGATCGGTGCGCGCCAGCAGGGCCACCTCATCACCGGCATGCAGATAACCCAGCCGAGCGCAGTTCAGCGTGACCACGCCCAGCGAGCCCGTTTGCTCGGCCGAGCCGAAGAGGCCGTTGCCCCGCTTGAGCAGCTCGCGCAGATCCAGTTGCAGCCGACAGCACATCGAGCGGATCATGTGCGGCTGCAACTCTGAGTTCACGAAGTTCTGGAAGTACGGCAGGCCGTACTTGGCCGTCATCTCAAACAAGGCCTCGGTGTTGGGGTGCTCCCAGTCGAAGTCCTTGGTGATGTTGTAGGTCGGGATCGGGAAAGTAAAGGCCCGGCCACGCGCGTCGCCTGCCATCATCACGTCGATGTAGGCGCGGTTGATCATATCCATCTCGGCTTGCAGGTCGCCATAGGCAAAGGGCATCTCGACGCCACCGATGACGGGCACCTGCTCGCGCAGATCCTCAGGGCAGACCCAGTCGAAGGTGAGGTTGGTGAAGGGAGTTTGCGTGCCCCAGCGCGAAGGCACATTGAGGTTGTAGATCAGCTCTTGCAGGCACTGGCGCACCTGCTCGTAAGGCAAGCCATCCTTGCGGATATAGGGTGCCAGGTAGGTGTCGAAGGAGCTGAAGGCCTGCGCCCCCGCCCACTCGTTCTGCAGCGTGCCCAAGAAGTTGACGATCTGCCCCACGGCAGACGACAGGTGTTTGGGTGGCCCTGCCTCCACCTTGCCCGGCACGCCGTTGAGGCCCTCGTGCAGCAGCGTGCGCAGCGACCAGCCCGCGCAGTAGCCTGAGAGCATGTCGAGGTCATGGATATGGAAGTCGGCATCGCGGTGCGCCTGCCCGACCTGCTGCGGGTAGACATGGCTGAGCCAGTAGTTGGCGATCACCTTGCCCGACACATTGAGGATGAGCCCACCCAGGGAATAGCCCTGGTTGGCGTTTGCGTGGATACGCCAGTCCTGACGGTACAGATATTCGTTGACCGAGCGCTCAACATCGACCGCAGTGCGGCGGTCTTCGCGCAGCGCGCGGTGCTGCTCGCGATAGACGATGTAGGCGCGCGCGGCCTGGGTGTGACCCGCATCGATCAGCACCTGCTCGACCACGTCTTGGATCTGCTCAACAGTAGGAACGCGCTCGCTGAGTCGTTGGATGACGGTATCGGTCAGTCGCCAAGCTTCATCAACATCAAAAGACTTCGTGGCATCACCCGCCGCGGCCATGGCCCGCGCGATACGCTCTGGCTTAAAGCCAGCCGTGCCGCCGTTTCGTTTGAAGACAGCCACAGGCGTGGCACGGTGGGCATTGGCGGCTGGCTGGCTGTCGCTGGTATGCATGCGGTCTCCACACATTCAGTGGCTGGCGTAAGTACCAGACACCAAGGCCAGTGTTTCGGCATGCTGCTGAGAGGGTTTTGACGGGGGTCAAGTGGGCAGTGGCTTGTGTTGGCGGACGAGAGTGGTCCGCCACGACTCGGAATAGACTCCCCGCCTCAGGCTGATCTGAGACGTTCGCACTCTTCGTACGCCTTCATCGCACGCATGCGCTCGCGGTGTTCGTTACGCTCCTGTTCCGTCATGAACGCCCAGCCTGGGATGTAGCCCGAACCTCAGCGCAGCGCCGTGACCACTGCCGGTGCCCATACCCATGCCGGGCGCACTGGCGACCGGGCTGGCGCCCATCGGACCCGGGCCCATACCTGGACCTGCACCGAGTCCCTTGCCACCGCCGCGCTGAGCCACAGCGGCACACATTGGCAATCCGATGAAGGATGTCAAAACGATCATTCGAACGATTTTCATGCTTCGCTCCTTGGTCAAAGAGACACCAAGGTCGCAGTGCCCAGCCAAGTGCCTTGGAGACCGCAGGAACAACCCAAAGAACGGGCGTCGCTCGTTCGGCATGGGCTGTGCGCCACATCCACATCTGTCCGGGAAAAACTCCTGCCCCGATCGAGCATCAAGCCATCCTCAGCTCAGCGCGCGCCCTTCGCCTGCCTCTTCGTGGGTGACTCCATCACGGATGTGATAAATCCGCTTGAAGGTCGGGATGATTTTCTCGTCGTGCGTGACCACGATGACGGCGGTCTCGAAACGCTGCGCCATGTCATTCAGGATGCGCACCACTGACATCGCTCGCACGGAATCCAAGGGAGCTGTGGGCTCGTCGGCCAGGATCACCGGCGGGCGGTTGACCAGCCCTCGAGCGATGGCCACGCGCTGCTGCTCGCCCCCTGACAACTGTGATGGCATGGCCTTGGCTCGATGGTGGACATCCAGCGCGGTCAGCAAGTCCAGCGCGCGCTGCCGTGCCTGGTCATTGGGCATGCCGGCCAGCATGGGTAGCAGGGCTACGTTGTCGGTCACATCCAGAAAGGGGATCAGGTAAGGCGCCTGGAACACAAAACCGATTTTGTCGCGGCGCAAGGCACGCAGATCGGGCACTTTCCAGCTGTTGTCAAAGATCACGTCTTCACCCAATTGCATGCGCCCGGCGGTAGGGTTGATCACAGCCCCCAGACATTTGAGCAAGGTGCTTTTGCCCGATCCTGAGGGGCCGATCAGACCCACCACTTCACCGGGCTCGACATGCATGTTGACCTCTCTCAAGGCCAGCAGGGCGGTGTCGCCCTCGCCATAGCGCTTGCTCAACCCTTCAATGTGGATGCCCTTGCGCGACATGCTCAGCCCCCAATCGCTTCAGCAGGGTCAACACGCAGGGCCATGCGGATGGACACCAGGCTCGACACCATGCAGATGCCCAGCACGATGAAGAAGCCGAGGATCGAATCACCCGGCGCCAGCAGCACGTACTTGGGGAACATCGGGGCCGCAAAGGTGGCGGCAATCTTGCCGACGACAAAGCCGATCACCCCCAGCACCAGCGCCTGCTGCAAGATCATGGCGGCGATGGTGCGGTTGCGTGTGCCGATCAGCTTCAGCACCGCGATCTCGCGGATCTTGTCCATGGTCAGCGTGTAAATGATGAAAGCGACAATGGCCGCACTGACCATGGACAGGATGACGAGGAACATGGCAATCTGCTTGGCCGAGGTGGCAATCATCTTGCCCACCAGGATGCTCTCCATCTGCGCGCGCACATGCACGGTGAAGCGCTTCCAGCGGCGGATGGGCTCGGCCACCTCATCGGGCGAGGCGCCAGGCTGGATGCGAACCAGCACGGCATTGACCGCGCTGTTGCGGGTCTGCGAGTCGATCACGGCATTGAGCAGGCCGGGGACGTTCGGTCGGTTGAATGCAGGGTTGGCCTCAGTGCGACGGCGCTGCATCAAGATGGCGTCGTTGTCCTTGAGGAACTGCGCCTCCTGCGCGTCTTTCAAGGGGATGAAGACCATCGGGTCACCGCTCGATGACACCATGCGCCGGGTCAGGCCCACCACCGTATAGTGGTTGCGGCGAATCTTGAGCACATCGCCCAGTTGCGCGCCCGCTGCCACATCGGCCACAGCTTCGTAGTGGCTGCGCGTGATCTGGCGCCCGACAATGAGCTGCGGCGGCCAGCCCGGCGTGCCCGGCTCACCGGCCATGATGCCGACCACCATGGCACGCACGTCCTGGTCACCCTTGCCGACCTGCATCGTCAGGTAGGAGATGTTGGCGGCCTGCGCCACACCGGGCATGACGCGGATGCTGCGCCACAGATCATCGGGAATGCTCGACGATTCAGCATACGGGCCCAACGTGTCTTGCTGCACCACCCACAGGTCAGCGCCGCTGTTGTCGAGCAGCACCTTGCCATCATCGACCATGCCACGGTAGACACCGGCCATGGTCAGTGTCACACCGATGAGCAGACCCAGCCCGATGCCGGTGAAGACGAACTTGCCCCAGGCATGCAGGATGTCGCGCCCGGCCAGGCTGATCATGGCGCCACTCCGCGCAGGCGCTCGACAATGTGAAGTCGGCTGCGCGCTTTCAGCGCCTTCTCGCTGTAGAGCACCACACGGTCACCGGACTTCAAGCCCTGGATGACTTGGACGCGGCCCTCGAGGTCTGTGCGACCCAGGGTGATGGGGGTGAAGGTGAGATCGTCGCCGTCTACCTTCCATACGCCGCGGCGACCTTCTACCGTGTGGATGGCGGCATTGCCTATCACGGGCACGGCAGGCAGCGCCGGCAACCGCACGGTGATCTCGGCAAGCTCTCCCAGAGGCGGCAGCGGCGATGGTAAGGAGTCGAACACGAGCTTGGCCAAGGTCTCTTCGGTGACCGCGTCGGCACGGGGCTCGATGCGCAGCACGCGTGCGGCGATGGGCTGACTGCGGCGCGAGCGCAGCATCACTTGCGCGGTCAACCCAGGCGCCAGTCCTTCGGCGCTGATCTGATCGAAACGCACATCGACCCACACGCTGGCTGGATCGAACACTTCGATCACCGACTGCCCGGCCACCACGGTGGAGCCTGGATCCACCTGGCGCGCCGCGACGATGCCAGCCGCCGGTGAGGTGAGTTGCAGGTTGCTGCGCTGGGCCTGCAAGGCCTGCAACTCGGCCTGCAATCGGCGCAGGTCTTCGCGAGTGGCGACCAGCGCACTGTCGGCGAGCAACAGGTCTTGCTGTTTGCTCGCTACGTACTCTTCGGTGACGGCGCGGGCGGGCAGCAGGTTTTCGTATCGTTGGGCCTGACTTTGCGCGAAGGCCCGCTTGGCTTCGGCCTGCCGCAGCGCGGCCTGCGCACTCTGAATGGCTGCATGTTGCGCGGTGATGCGATCGTTAAGATCCACAGCGTCCATCTCCCCCATCACCTGGCCGGCGCGCACCCTGTCCCCGACATGCACGTCGAGTCGCAATAGACGGCCCGCGGCCGTGGGGCCGATCTTGTGCGTGAAACGTGCCTGCACAGTGCCGATGCCAGACAAATCGGGCGTGATCGAGCGGTTCTCGACCGTGGTCACGGTGACCGACACCGGGGCCAAGGGGCCCGAGCGCAGCGCGACGTACCCGAACACCAGCAGCAACGGCAGCACCACGGCAATGACGGCAAGCGTGCGTCGTTGAAGGCGGGGAAACGTCATCGCACACCTCCGATGCCGCGACGGTAAATGACCCAGACCTCCGGGGCGTCGTCCCGCAGTCGCGCCACATCACCGGCGATGAGAGACTGCATCACCAAGCCTTGGATGGTGCCAATAAACAGCACGGCTGCCGCATCGACGTCCAGGCGGGCATCAATCTCTCCCGCCGCCTGACCTTGCGTCAGGATCAGTTGCAGCCGTTCACGGTACTGCCGAACAAGCTTCTGGACCATCTTTTTAGGCAGCGTGTCGCCCTGGTGCTGCAACTCGCCGAACAGCATTCGTGGCACACCAGGGTGTTCGGCCACAAAGCCGATGTGGGCAATGAACATGGCCTCCAGGGCAGCCAGCGGCGACGCGCAGCCTAGCGTCGCCTGGTCGATGCGTGCCAGAAGGCGCTCGGCCACCCAGCCCATCACCGCTTCCAGGATGGCTGCCTTGGTCGGGAAATGCTTGAACAGTGCCCCCTGCGTGACGCCCATATGCTGGGCGATGCGGGTGGTGGTGATGTCGCTGGGGTTGTGCTGCGCGGCCAACTGCACCACCGCCTCGACCGTGGCGGCGCGGCGCTCGTCTGCGGGCAGGTGTTTGGAGTTCATGTCAAAGATAGTGAGTTATTACCATCTTAACGAACACCATCGCCGTGCGTCAAGGTCGAGGCCACAGACACATGACGGTCACGGGATCCCCTGATGGTGGCTGCGGCGGAAAACTGACCCAAGTTCTTGATCAGGAATCCCTCTGGAGTGAGTTCGCTCAATGAGCGGTGCCGCCTTTGAAACCAAAACATCTGGCCGGTGTGATGAAGCCGAATGACTTTAGAGAGGGCATGGTCAGTCGATGCCTTTTAGGGCCAGCAATGGGATGGAGTAAAGCGCTGCTTGCTGACCGGGGGTGGTGCTGATGTCAGCAGTGACCCCGATGTCGGTCATTTCCGCTGCCGCGGGTGCGTTTACTCAATGACCGCATGCTGACGCTCCCGTGAATTCCGCCTGAAACAGTGACCGGCAGCAATCGCTGGAGGCTGTGTGAAAACTCGTTGATTCGCTGAGACCTGGCCCATCGCTTGCGTGCACCCTGACCCATATGGAGGTCAGGTATGCCCAGATTCATCGAGGGACAAGACAGGCACCAAGTTACCTTGCTGCCTGAGTGCTTGGACGACTTCATTGCAGAAGACAACACGGTGCGGATCGTGGATGTCTTCATCGGTGAGTTGGACCTGGTGGCCATGGGCTTCGACGGTGCGAATCCGGCGGCAACAGGGCGGCCCTCGTATCACCCGGCGATGAAGTTGAAGCTGTACCTGTATGGCTATCTGAACCGCATCCAGTCCAGTCGCCGGCTGGAGCGTGAGTGCCAGCGTAACGTCGAGTTGATGTGGCTGATCGGCAGGCTGGCCCCTGACTTCAAGACCATTGCGGACTTCCGCCGCGAGAACGGCAAAGGCATTCGCAACGTCTGTCGCCGCTTCGTGACGCTTTGCCGTGAGTTGAAGCTGTTCACCGAAGCCGCAGTCGCCATCGACGGCAGCAAGTTCAAGGCCGTCAACAACCGCGAGCGCAACTACACGCCTGGCAAGATTGAGCGTCGCGAGCGGGAGTTGGAGGAGAGCATCCAGCGCTATCTCGAGGCTCTGGATACGGCAGACCGAACCCAGCCCGTTGAAGTGCAGGCCAAGACCGAGCGGCTGCAAGGCAAGATCCAGAAGATGCGCCAGCGTCTGCAGGAGCTGCAGGCGATGAAGGCTCAGTTGGAGACCCTGCCAGACCGGCAACTATCCCAGACGGATCCCGATGCACGCGCTATGACCACGTATAGCGCGAAGGGCACCGCCCTGGTGGGCTACAACGTGCAGGCCGCCGTCGATACAAAGAACCACCTGATCGTTGCTCACGAAGTGACGAACAACGGAAATGATCGGGCGCAGTTGAGTGTCATGGCCTTGGCCGCACGCGAGGCGATGGGCAAACGCAAGATGAAGGCCATAGCCGATCGCGGCTACTACAGCGGCCTGGGGCTGAAGGCTTGCGAGGATGCTGGCATCGCGGCGATTGTTCCTAAACCCATGACATCCAATGCCAGAGCGGAGGGGCGGTTCGATAAAACAGACTTCGTCTATATCGCGCATGCCGACGAGTACCAATGCCCTGCCGGGGAAAGAGCCATTCACAGGTTCAGCCGAGAGGAAGCGGGCCTCCAGATTCACATCTATTGGTCCAGCGCCTGCCCAACCTGTCCCATGAAGACGCAGTGCACGACGAGTGATTACCGGCGTATCCGGCGTTGGGAGCATGAAAGCGTGATGGACGCGGTGCAGCAGCGATTGGACCAAATGCCAACGGCCATGACGGTACGCAAGCGCACCGTCGAGCACGTCTTCGGCACGCTCAAGCACTGGATGGGCTGGACCCATTTCCTGACGCGAGGGATGCAGCACGTTGAGACGGAGATGAACCTCAGCGTGCTCGCGTACAACTTCAAGTGCGTCCTCAGCATTCTTGGCTTTGAGAGGGCCCAAAAGGCGATGAGGCTGCTTGGGGCGTAAAGCCCATTTGCCGCTGGGCAGCGCATGCCGATCTACGACGGGCTCCAAACGTTCCTGAGAGGCTCGGAGGCCTCAGTATGGCCTCAGTATGGCCTCAGTTGAATTGAGCTTGGTCTAAACCTGATGCCGGGTTCACGTGTCTGGCATCTGAAGCGTTATCACACAGCCTCGCTGCAACGCAGTCACCCCAACGCTCGACCTCAACTCACACTTGCGGCGCCCAGAAAAACACCATCCCCTCTGGCAGCGACATCGCCTCGATCAATACGGCGCTGCGCCATTGAGTCCGCACGGGCGAGCCAACCCCGTCACTTCACCCCCAGCCGCTTGGCCAACTTGTGCAGGTTGCTCGCGTCGATGCCCAGCCAGCGGGCCGCTTCGGCCCAGTTGCCACCTGCGGCCTGCAAGGACTGGCGCACCAGGGCGCGCTCAAACTGCGTCACCTGCTCGCGCAAGCCCGCCATGTCCGGCCCGGCAACGCCCTCGCCCCATGAAGGCGCCGCATCGCCCGCGCTCACCAGGTCAGCTTGCCCCAGCCGTGCCCCCGGTGTCTCATCCAGATCCAGCAAGTCTTCGGTCAAGGTCACAATGTCGCGCCGGTTCACGCCCCGGCTCAGCAGCTTGAGCGCGGCGCGGCCCATCACGTGCTCCAACTCGCGCACGTTGCCCGGCCAGCCGTAGCGCAGCAAGGCCGCTTCCGCGCCGCTATCCAGCCGCAGGCTGCGCATGCTCAGCCGCGCGCGGTTGACCTCCAGAAAGTGCCCCGCCAGCAGCAGCACATCGTCGCCGCGCTCGCGCAGAGGCGGCACGTGCACGGGGTAGACCGACAGACGGTGGTACAGGTCGGCGCGGAAACCGCCATGGCTCACCGCGTCTTTCAAGGCGCGGTTGGTGGCGGCCACCACGCGCACGTCCACCTTCACGGGTTTGTCGGCTCCCAGGCGCTGTACCTCGCCGTTTTGCAAGGTGCGCAGCAACTTGGCCTGGATGCTCAGCGGCAGCTCGCCCACCTCGTCCAGGAAGATGGTGCCGCCACGCGCCGCCTCGAAGCGCCCGGCCCGGTCAATGGTCGCGCCCGAGAACGCACCGCGCACGTGGCCAAACAACTCGCTCTCGGCCAGCGACTCGGGCAGCGCCGCGCAATTGACGTGCACCATCGGCCCCTTGGCCCGCGCCGAGCACTCGTGCACGCGCTGCGCGAACAGCTCCTTGCCCGTGCCCGTCTCGCCCATCAGCAGCACCGGCAGGTCAGACTGCGCCACCACGTCCACCTCGTGCAACACCCGCAGCAGGGCCGCGCTGTGGCCGATGATGCCCGTGCGCACGCCGGGCATGGGCGCATCCGAGGCCCCCGATGCGGTCACCCTCGCCTGGCGCAGCACCTGCACCTCCTGCTCCAGCAGGCTCACCCTCACGGCCGCGCCCACCCAGGGCAGGCAGGCGCGCAAGGCCTCTCGGGCTTCGTCATCGAAGGTGCCGGGCTGCAAGGCGTCGAGCGTGAGCGCGCCCCAGCGCCGGCCGTCGATGTGCACGCTCGCGCCCATGCAGTCGTGCACGGGCAGCGGGTGGCCGGCCATGCCTTCGACCAGGCCGTCGTAGGGGTCGGGCAAGGTGCTGGCGTGCTCGAAGTGCACCACCTCGCGGCTGAGCAGGATGGTCGACAGCCGCGGGTGCTGCGCCACCTCGAAGGCCCGGCCCAAGGCCTCGCGGCTGAGCCCCTCGGCGGCCACCGGGCGAAGCGCTTCGTCCTCTTCCTGCAGCAGCACCACGGCCTCGCAACCAAAGCGCGCCTTGAGCTGCCCCACCAGCCTTTGCAGCCGCACCGCGCGCGGCAGGCTCACCGTCAGGTCGGCCAGGGCCATGTGATCGATCAGGGTGTTTTCAACCTTTTGCACGGTCATTCATACCCAAAAAAATTGGGTTTATTTTACCCTCATATTTTGCAAGTGCTTGATTTGCAAGGCGCCATGGGCTGGTCTGCGGTTTGCGATGTCACAGGCAAGTCCAACCTGGTCCCCCACTTTCAAAAGGAGCCCACCATGAGCCACGCCGAACAATCCCTGGGCCTGCTGGCCCGCACCATCCCCGGCGCCACCCGCGTCTTCCACGCCCACCACCTCGACTTTTGCTGCGGTGGCAAGCAAACCCTGCAGACCGCCGCCGACAAGGCTGGCCTGGACGCATCGCAAATCGCGGCCCAGCTCGACGCCTTGCAAGACGGCGCCGACGAGGTCGTGGACTGGACGGAAGCCGCCACGCCCGACCTGGTCGATCACATCCTGGCGCGCTACCACGCCCGCCACCGCGAGCAACTGCCCGAGCTGATCCGCCTGGCCCGCCGCGTCGAGCACGTGCACGGCGACCGCCCCGAGTGCCCGCTGGGCCTGGCGGACCACCTCGAGACCATGCAGCAGGAGCTGGAAAGCCACATGCAGAAGGAAGAGATGGTGCTCTTTCCGATCTACAAGCGCGGCATGGGCAACCCGAGCCTGCCACCCGTGCACGTGATGCGCATGGAGCACGACCACCACGGCGAAGAGCTCGCCAAGCTCGAAGCGCTGACCAACGGCATCACCCTGCCTCGCGGCGCCTGCAACACCTGGCGCGCGCTCTACCTGGGCCTGCAGACCCTGCGCGAGGACCTGATGGCCCACATCCACCTTGAAAACAACGTGCTGTTCGAACGCGCCTGAGCGCGTGGCCGCACCCATCCCACCCATCCATCAGAAAGAAGCAACATGGGTCCGTACAAGAAGCACTGGTGCGCGCTGATCGGCGTGTGCATCGTGATGTTCTCGCTGCTGGGCTACTTCGGCGCCGAGGTCTACCGCTCGGCACCGCCGATCCCCACCCAGGTCAGCTCTGCCAGCGGGCAAAAGCTGTTCACGCAGGACGACATCCTCGACGGGCAGACCGCCTGGCAATCGGTCGGCGGCATGCAGCTGGGCTCCATCTGGGGCCACGGGGCCTACCAGGCCCCCGACTGGACGGCCGACTGGCTGCACCGCGAGCTGAGCGCCTGGCTCGACCTGGCCGCCCACGAGCGCCACGGCAAGGCCTTCGATCAACTCGGCGTGGGCGAGCAAGGCGCGCTGCGCGCCGAGCTCAAGGCCGAGTACCGAGGCAACCGCACGGATGCGAACGGCACGCTGCAAGTGAGCGACCGACGTGCGCAGGCCATCGCACAAACGGCGGCCTACTACGATCAGCTCTTCTCCGACGCGCCCGCGCTGCGCAAGAGCCGCCAGAGCTTCGCCATGAAGGAGAACACACTGCCCAGCGCCGAGCGGCGCCAGGCCATGACTCAGTTCTTCTTCTGGACCGCCTGGGCCGCCGCCACCGAACGCCCAGGCACGCACGTGACCTACACCAACAACTGGCCGCACGAGCCACTGATCGGCAACACGCCCAGTGGCGAGAACATCGTGTGGTCGATCGCCAGCGTGGTGATCCTGCTGGCCGGTGTCGGCTTCCTGGTCTGGGGCTGGTCCTTCCTGCGCGATCACGAAGAGCCTCTGCCGAAAGCGCCTTCTCGCGACCCGCTGACCTGCTTCGCGCTCACGCCCTCGCAACATGCACTGGGCAAGTACCTGTTCCTAGTCGTGGCACTGTTCGTCTTCCAGGTGTTCCTGGGGGGCTTCACCGCCCACTACACGGTGGAGGGGCAGCATTTCTACGGCATCGATGTGTCGCAGTGGTTCCCGTATTCGCTCACGCGCACCTGGCACATCCAGGCCGCGCTGTTCTGGATCGCCACGGGCTTCCTGGCCGTCGGTCTGTTCCTCGCCCCCGTCATCAACGGCGGCAAAGATCCGAAGTTTCAGAAGCTGGGCGTGGACGTGCTCTTTTGGGCGCTGGTGGCGGTGTGCGTCGGCTCCTTCGCCGGCAACTACCTGGCCATTGCGCAAAAGCTGCCGCCCGAGTGGAACTTCTGGCTGGGCCACCAGGGCTACGAGTACGTGGACCTGGGCCGCCTGTGGCAGATCCTCAAGTGGGTCGGCATCCTGCTGTGGCTGGTGCTGATGCTGCGCGGGGTGCTGCCCGCCTTGCTCAAGCGCTCGACGGATGGCAAGGGTGAAGACAAGAACCTGCTCGCGCTGCTGACCGCATCGGTCGGCGCCATCGGCCTGTTCTACGGCGCCGGCCTGTTCTATGGCGAGCGCACCAGCCTGTCGGTGATGGAGTACTGGCGCTGGTGGGTGGTCCACCTCTGGGTCGAGGGCTTCTTCGAGGTCTTCGCCACCACGGCGCTGGCCTTCGTCTTCAGCAGCATGGGCCTGGTCTCGCGCAACATGGCCACCACGGCCAGCCTGGCATCGGCCTCGCTGTTCATGCTGGGCGGCATCCCCGGCACCTTCCACCACCTGTACTTCGCGGGCACCACCACGCCGGTGATGGCCGTGGGCGCCGCCTTCAGCGCGCTCGAAGTGGTGCCGCTGATCGTGCTGGGCCACGAGGCTTGGGAGAACTGGCGCCTGAAGGACCGTGCACCGTGGATGGACAGCCTCCGCTGGCCGCTGCTGTGCTTCGTGGCCGTGGCCTTCTGGAACATGCTGGGCGCAGGCGTCTTCGGCTTCATGATCAACCCGCCGATCTCGCTGTACTACGTGCAGGGCCTCAACACCACGCCGGTGCACGCCCACGCCGCGCTGTTCGGGGTGTACGGCTTCCTGGCGCTGGGCTTCACGCTGCTGGTGCTGCGCTATGTGCGCCCGCAGTTCGCCTTCAACGACCGGCTGATGACCATCGCCTTCTGGGGCCTCAACGGTGGCCTGGTGCTGATGATCGCCACCAGCCTGCTGCCCATTGGCATCATCCAGTTCGCCGCCAGCGCCAGCGAGGGTCTGTGGTATGCCCGCAGCGAAGCCTTCATGCAGCAGCCACTGCTGCAGACGCTGCGCTGGGTGCGCACCTTCGGCGACCTCGTCTTCATCGGTGGCGCCGTGGCCCTGGCCCTGCAGGTGGTGCTGGGGCTGGCGAACAAGGGGCAATCCTCGCGGCAGGCTCCGGCCGACGCCAGGCTGGTTCGCGGCTGATGTTCATGCCGCCCTGACCTCACCGACCCCGGCCACATCTGACATCCGGCTGGGGTCGGCCGAAGTCAACTCAAACGCCTCACGGCCTGCTCGATTCGATCAATCGGCAGGCCGTGTTGCTTTGTACAGTGCCTTCACGAGGTCGGACTGGGTGATGATGCCCACCAGCTGTTTGTCCCCGTCGATCACCGGGATGTGGTGGTGACCGACCTCCGAGAACAACGGCACCAGCTCGGCCACGCGCCTGTCGCCACTGATCACGCGCACGCCGCGCGTCATGATGCGGCCGACCGTGTCGGGCATGGCCGATGCTGCCTTCGCGTCTCGCTTGACCAGGGCCAGCAAGCGGTTGGCCATGCCCTCATGCTGGTCGAGGCCGGCGTGGCGCATGAAGTCGGCCACCGTCAGGATGCCGACCACCCGTTGCGACTGATCGATCACGGGCAGCGCCTTGATGCGGTGCTCGCGCATCAGGCGCCAGGCTTCTTCCAGCGACGTGCTCAAACGCGCCGTCACCGGCGCTTTCGTCATGATGTCCGCGCACAGCAGGTGCCCGAAGTTGCGCTCGTAAGCCGCCGCCTCGGCGAATTCAAGGATGCCCTCCAGGTCGTCTCGGCTCACGTCAAGCACCTGGTTGTAGTGGGCCAGCGCCGCGTCCAGGTCGGCTCCCGAAAAGCGGCTGCCCGGCTTGACGGAAGGCTGCGCCGCGCCACGGTGCGGGTAGCGCCGCCCTGTGAGCTCGTTGTAGACCATGCCCGCCATGACCAGCAGCATCGAATCCGTGAGCATGGGGAACAGCGCGAACTCGGGTTTCGCGCCCGTGAGCGCCGCCAGCAAGGCCGATGCGCCGCCTGGCGGGTGCAGGCAACGACAGCGGAACATCACAGCGATCGCTCCGGCGACGGCCACCGCCCCGGCCCAGGCCGGATCGGGGATGAACATGGCGCACACGCTGCCCACCAGGGCCGACAAGGCGTTGCCGCCCACCACCGACCAGGGCTGGGCCAGCGGGCTGGCCGGCACGGCGAACACCAGCACCGCGCTGGCGCCCAGCGGGGCCGCGATCCAGGCGGCGCCGCCTGTCGGCAAGGCGGTGCCCATCCAGCGGGCCAGCAGCGCGGTCACCAGGATGCCGACGCCAGCGCCGAGCAAGGCACGCCACTGCTCGCGGGCGTTCACCGAAGGGGCGGCAGGCTGAAGGCCGAGCCACCATGCGCGGGCCGATGCCTTCAGGCGAAAAAACAGGGGCCGCATGTCGCTCTGACTCGGTCAGTCCATGCCGAGAACCGAAGCAGCCAGCACCGGCATCCCCACGTCAAACCCGTCAGTCCTGGCAGTGCTGGACCACGTAGTCCTTCACCCACTGCGTGTCCTTGGGGCACACCACGAACCGCTTGGGCAGGTCTTCCAGCCCTTCCAGGCCCTGGATCCAGTGCGGACGCGCAGGACGCTGGCCAGTGGCTTCGATGATGGTCTCTTCGAACTTGGCCGGCAAGGCGGTTTCCAGCACGATCATGGTCACACCGGGCTTCAGGTGCTCCTTGGCCACCTTCAGGCCATCGGCCGTGTGGGTGTCGATCAGGGTGCCGTCTTTTTCGAAGGTGTCGCGGATGGTGGTCAGGCGGTTGGCGTGGTTGCTGGTGCCCGAGGCGAAGCCGTAGCCGGGTACCTTGGCGAACACCTCCGCTGGCAGCGTGAAACCGCCTTCTTTCTCGACCGCGTCCTTGAACAGGGCCTTGCAGGCCGCGCCATCGCGCCCCAGCAGATCGAACACAAAGCGTTCGAAGTTGGAAGCCTTGGAGATGTCCATCGAGGGCGACGAGGTCTCGTACGTCTCGGCCGAGCCGCGCACGCGGTAGGTGCCGGTGCGGAAGAACTCATCGAGCACGTTGTTCTCGTTGGTGGCCACGATCAGCTGATCAACGGGCAGGCCCATCATGCGGGCCACGTGGCCGGCGCAGACGTTGCCAAAGTTGCCCGAGGGCACTGTGAAGCTCACCTTCTCGGTGTTCGACTTGGTGGCGTAGAAGTAACCGGCGAAGTAGTACACCACCTGGGCCAGCAGGCGCGCCCAGTTGATCGAGTTGACCGTGCCGATCTTGTACTGGCGCTTGAAGGCCAGGTCATTGGAGACGGCCTTGACGATGTCCTGGCAATCGTCGAACACGCCTTCGACGGCGATGTTGTGGATGTTCGGGTCCTGCAGGCTGAACATCTGGGCCTGCTGGAAGGGGCTCATGCGGCCATGCGGGCTCAGCATGAACACGCGCACGCCCTTCTTGCCACGCATGGCGTACTCGGCCGCGCTGCCGGTGTCGCCCGAGGTGGCCCCCAGGATGTTGAGCTGCTCGCCGCGGCGGCCCAGTTCGTACTCGAACAGGTTGCCCAGCAGCTGCATGGCCATGTCCTTGAAGGCCAGCGTCGGGCCGTTGGACAGGGCTTCCAGGCACAGGCCCGGCTCCAGGTGCTTGAGCGGCGTGATCTCGTCAAAGCCGTACACCGCCTTGGTGTAGGTCTTGGCCGTCAGCGCCTTCAGGTCGGCCGCCGGGATGTCGTCGATGTACAGCGACAGGATCTCGAAGGCCAGCTCGGCATACGACAGGCCGCGCCACTTCGTGAGCGTGGCGTCGTCCACCTGGGGGTAGGACACGGGCAGGTACAGCCCGCCGTCTGGCGCCAGGCCCTCCAGCAGGATTTCGGAGAAGCCGCGCTGCGTCTGATCGCCCCGCGTGGAGATGTACTTCATGCGAGTTCCTCCTTGCGCAGCTTGACGATCGGGGCCAGCACGGTCGGCAGCGCCTGCATGGCCGCAAGGGCCTGGTTCATGCCACCTTCGGTCGTGTCGTGCGTCAGGATGATGAGGTCGGTCTGGCTGCCTTCGCTCACCTCATCGGCCTCGCGCTGGATGACCGCGTCAATGCTGATGCCCTCGTCGGCCAGGATGCCCGTGATCTTGGCCAGCACACCGGCCTTGTCGGCCACGCGCAGACGCAGGTAGAACGAGGTGACCACCTGCTCCAGGGGCAGGATGGGCAGCGCCGACATGGCGTCAGGCTGGAAGGCCAGCGAAGGCACGCGTGCCGCAGGCGCGGCGTCGATCAGGCGGGCGATGTCCACCAGGTCGGCGACCACGGCCGACGCGGTGGGCTCCGAGCCCGCGCCCTTGCCGTAGTACATGGTCGTGCCCACGGCATCACCCTGCACCAGCACGGCGTTCATGGCACCTTCCACATTGGCGATCAGGCGCTTCATGGGCACCAGCGTGGGGTGGGTACGCAGCTCGATGCCTTGGTCACGACGGCGCGCGATGCCCAGCAGCTTGATGCGGTAGCCCAGTTGCTCGGCGTACTTGATGTCCGTGGCCGACAGCTGGGTGATGCCTTCCACGTGCGCCTTGTCGAACTGCACCGGGATGCCGAAGGCGATGGCGCTGAGCAGCGTGGCCTTGTGCGCGGCGTCCACACCTTCGATGTCGAAGGTGGGGTCGGCTTCGGCATAGCCCAGGCGTTGCGCTTCTTTCAGCACCACGTCGAAGTCCAGGCCCTTGTCGCGCATCTCGGACAGGATGAAGTTGGTGGTGCCGTTGATGATGCCGGCCACCCACTGCACCTGGTTGGCCGTCAGGCCTTCGCGCAACGCTTTGATGATGGGGATGCCACCAGCCACAGCGGCCTCGAAGGCCACGATCACGCCCTTGTCGCGCGCGGCGGCAAAGATTTCGGTGCCGTGCACGGCCAGCAGGGCCTTGTTGGCCGTGACCACGTGCTTGCCGGCGGCGATGGCCTCCAGCACCAGGGCCTTGGCGATGCCGTAGCCACCGATCAGTTCCACCACCACGTCGATGTCGGGGTTGGCGATCACGGCGCGTGCGTCAGAGACGATCTGGGCGGCATCGCCCACCACCTTTTGGGCCAGCTCGGTGTTGAGATCGGCCACCATGGCGATCTCGATGCCACGGCCGGCGCGGCGGCGAATCTCTTCCTGGTTGCGCTTCAGCACGGTGAAAGTGCCGCCGCCGACGGTGCCGATGCCCAGCAGGCCGACGCGCACGGGGCGCAATTGTTCTTGGCTCATGATCAAAGTCTCTGGTGTGCTGCAGGCAGCCTCCTGGGCCGCTGCGGGGTTCAAATCAGTATGCTCGGGCGCCCTGCGTGCCCTCAAGCGCCCACCTCAGGCGTGGCGCTTGCGGTAGCCGTCCAGGAAGCGCGCGATGCGGTTGATGGCGTCGGTCAGGTCATCGCCGTTGGGCAGGAAGACCAGGCGGAAATGATCAGGCTGCGGCCAGTTGAAGCCCGTGCCCTGCACGATCAGCACCTTTTCTTCGGCCAGCAACTCGTAGGCAAACTGCTGGTCATCGGCGATCGGGTAGAGCTTGGGGTCCAGGCGGGGAAACATGTACAGCGCGCCCTTGGGCTTGACCACGCTCACGCCCGGAATCTGCGTGAGCATGTCGTAGGCCAGATCGCGCTGTTTGCACAGGCGCCCGCCCGGCTGCACCAGGTCTTTGATGCTCTGATAGCCACCCAGTGCCGTCTGGATGGCCAGCTGACCGGGCGTGTTGGCGCACAGGCGCATCGATGCCAGCATGTTGAGGCCTTCGATGTAGTCCCTGGCATGGCGCTTCTCGCCCGAGACCACCATCCACCCCGCGCGATAACCGCACGAACGGTAGTTCTTGCTCAGCCCGTTGAAGGTGAGAAACAGCACATCCTCAGCCAAGGACGCGATCGAGGTGTGGCTGTGCCCGTCGTACAGCGTCTTGTCGTAGATCTCGTCGGCCATCACGATGAGCTGGTGCTCACGGGCCACCTCGATGATCTCGCGCAGCAGGCTTTCGGGGTACAGCGCGCCCGTCGGGTTGTTGGGGTTGATGACCACGATGGCGCGCGTGCGCGGCGTGATCTTGGCGCGGATGTCGGCGATGTCCGGGTACCACTCTTGCTGCTCGTCGCAGATGTAGTGCACAGGCCGACCGCCCGACAAGGCCACCGCAGCGGTGTACAGCGGGTAATCGGGCGCCGGCAACAGCACTTCATCGCCCTCGTTGCACAGGGCATTGATGGCCATGACGATCAGCTCGGACGCGCCATTGCCCAGGTACACGTCATCGACGGTGACACCCTTGATGCCTTTTTCCTGGCAGTAGTGCACCACCGACTTGCGCGGCGCAAACAGGCCCTTGCTGTCGGTGTAGCCGGCCGCACCCGAGAGGTTGCGGATCATGTCCTGCACGATCTCGTCGGGCGGCTCCAGCCCGAACACGGCCAGGTTGCCGATGTTGAGCTTGATGATCTTGTGCCCGTCTTCTTCCATCTGCCGCGCCTTCTCCAGCACGGGCCCACGGATGTCGTAACAGACATTGGCGAGTTTGCTGGATTTGGCAATCGGTTTCAAAACGGGCTCCGTCAGCAGGGGGATTTTCGGCGAAGCTAGAATTTAACCACACCCGGCCACCACCGGCAGCCCCGCCAATGGTGGTGACTGCGCCCAGATTCAGCCATGAAACTCCAACCTGACCGCGCCGAAGGCGTCAACGTCATCCATGCCTACACGCCCGACTCGGTGTCCGTCAATGGCGTGGTCCACACCCAGGCGGTGCTGGTGCCCCACACGGGCGACGTGATCGGCTGGGAGGCCACCTCGTGGGATGCCCTGAACGAAGCGCATTTCCAGCGCATTGCCGAGGCGGCCCCCGAGTTGGTGGTGTTCGGCAGTGGCGCCACATTGCGGTTCGTGAAACCTGCCCTGCTGCGCCCGCTCATCGATGCACGCATCGGCATCGAAACCATGGACTCGGCGGCGGCCTGTCGCACCTTCAATTTCCTGGTGGGCGAAGGCCGCCGGGTGATGGCGGCCATCTTGTTGCCAGGGGCCTGATCAGGCCGTCGTGAATGGTCAAAAAAGGGCGCTTCTGCGCTTCCACCTTGAGGGGGATGCCCCGTGGCGGAATGCATTTGTGGAAGCACTTTATAATCATGGGCTATCCACGCAGTCTGCTGATCAGGAAGACATGACACCCGCCCTCAACAAACCGCTGCCGGAATTTGAAGCGATCGCCACCGGCGAAGTGAAGTTCACACCCCAGGCGTTCATCGGCCAGACCGTCGTGTTGTACTTCTACCCGAAGGATCACACCCCTGGCTGCACCACCGAAGCCATGCAGTTCCGTGACAAACACAAGGAATTCACCAAGGCTGGTGCTGTCGTGTTTGGCGTATCGCGCGACAACCTGGCCTCGCATGACAAGTTCAAGGAAAACCTGGACCTGCCTTTCGAGCTGATCGCTGACACCGAAGAAAAGCTCTGCCACATGTTTGGTGTGGTGAAGAACAAGATCATGTACGGCAAGAAGGTCAAGGGCATCGAGCGCTCGACTTTCCTGATTGGCCCTGATGGCGTTTTGCGTGCCGAATGGCGCGGCATCAAGGTGGCGGGCCACGTGGACGAAGTCCTGCGTTCGGTTCAAGACCTTCAGCGCGAAGCCGCCTGAGCGTGAATGGGGTGCTGCAGCGCCCCCGCAAAAGGCCAGACACCATCTGCCAGTCTGACAGAAGATTCTTCTTGCAAAACCTGAATGTTGTGCCCCGCGCACATCGTTATCAGGGAGTTGGTTCAAGGCACGACTTGTGCATAATCAATCGCATGCACCTGAGCTTGCCCCAACCGGCTGATGCCGCTCAAGCTGCCCCGAGCAAGGCCGCACACAACGCTGTGCGGCCTTTTTTCTTGCCTTGCCACTTTTGATGGATCGCCAAGATGCCCCTGCCCAAGCCGCCCGCCAAACGCGCCGACATGCTGACCGAAGAGGACATCCGCAACCAGCCCAAGGCTGTTCGCAAAACCGTGCGAACCAGCGCAAGCTCAACCCGACCCGTGTCCGCCCCACTTGCACCACCGCCCGTGGTGCAGACCGCCCCTGTTCTGGAGCTCGTCAAGCCAGCGCGCCAGGAGCCCGCTCCACGCGTGACGGCCACCACCGCCAAATCAGCGGTGATTGAAGCGCGCACCCCTGAAGCACGTCAGGCGCCACCGGCGCCCACCAAGGCCCGCACCACCACGGGTGCCAGCGCCGGCCGTGGTCGGCGAAAGCTGGTCGACAGTGGCCCGCCGCGGCTGTTCGTCCTGGACACCAACGTGCTGCTGCACGACCCGATGTCCCTGTTCCGCTTTGCAGAACACGACATCTACCTCCCGATGATCACCCTGGAGGAGCTGGACGGTCACAAGAAAGGCATGACCGAAGTCGCGCGCAACGCACGCCAGGTCAGCCGTGACCTGGATGCGCTGGCGGCCGACATGAGCACGGCCAAGGCCAATCAGATCGACACGGGCATTGCGCTGGACAAGACGGGCCACGTCGAGGCCACGGGCCGCCTGTTCTTCCAGACCACGGGCATGGCGGTGGAGCTGCCCACGGGCTTGCCACCAGGCAAGGCCGACAACCAGATCCTGGGGGTGGTGCAGGCCTTGCGCGCGGCCCACACCGGGCGCGACGTGGTGCTGGTGTCCAAGGACATCAACATGCGCATCAAGGCCCGTGCCTTGGGATTGCCCGCCGAGGATTACCACAACGACAAGACCCTGGACGACGGCGATCTGCTCTACACCGGTGTGCTGCAGTTGCCCGACGACTTCTGGGAGCAGCATGCCAAGGGCATGGAGAGCTGGCAGCAAGGTGGCTCCACCTACTATCGCCTGGCCGGGCCCATGGTGCCGATGTTGCTGGTCAACCAGTTTGTGTACCTGGAAAGCCCAGGCGCCAGCCCGTGGTATGGCAAGGTCACGGAGATCACCGGCAAGACCGCCGTGCTGCGCACGCTGAAGGACTACACCCATCAAAAGAACGCCGTGTGGGGTGTGGCGGCCCGCAACCGCGAGCAGAACTTCGCCCTGAACCTGCTGATGGACCCGGAATGCGATTTCGTCACCCTGACGGGGTCGGCCGGTACCGGCAAAACGCTCATGACCCTGGCATCGGCCCTGAGTCAGGTGCTCGATGAACGCCGCTACACGGAGATCATCGTCACCCGCGTGACGGTGCCCGTCGGCGAGGACATCGGCTTCCTGCCCGGCACCGAAGAAGAGAAGATGTCTCCCTGGATGGGCGCGCTCGACGACAACCTGGAGGTGTTGTCACGCACCGACAACAGCGCAGGTGAATGGGGTCGTGCGGCCACCAACGAACTGGTGCGCAGCAAGATCAAGATCAAGAGCATGAACTTCATGCGGGGACGCACGTTCTTGAACAAGTTCCTGATCATTGACGAGGCCCAGAACCTCACGCCCAAACAGATGAAGACCTTGATCACGCGGGCGGGCCCTGGCACCAAAATCGTCTGCCTCGGTAACTTGGCGCAGATCGACACGCCCTACCTGACCGAAGGTTCGTCGGGCCTGACCTACGCCGTGGACAAATTCAAGGGCTGGCCTCACAGCGGCCATGTCACGCTGGCACGGGGCGAGCGCTCTCGACTGGCCGACTACGCCTCTGAAGTGCTCTGACGAGGTTTCACTGGACGAAAAAGCCGGGTTTGTACGCCCGGCTTTTTTCATGTACTCCCCGCAAACATGGGGAACGGGGGCGTGAAATCAGCACAGCCAAAGGATGATCCCGCGCCTGCCGGGATCATCTTGCGTCAGACAATGAGGGCACGATGTCAGCCGCCCTCACCTCCACCCCCCTCCCCGCGCAAACCGCGTGGGCACAGACCGCCGTGTTTTCGGTGCTGTTTGTGTTCCTCATCGTGGTGGTGGTGGTGGTGCTGGCGGGCTGGCGTGATCGCCCTGACCACACACGCTCATCCTGGCCCACGTGGTGGCCAAGCTGGCTGCACCTCAGTGGTGTGGACCGCCTGTTGTTTTCGGGCGTTGCCGAGCAACAGGTGGTCGGCCGCCGGTTTGCCATCGGCGCCGCCAACTGCCTGGCCGGCCTGTTGGCGCTGAACTACGGCAGCTGGCAGGGCGTCATCGACCCTCACGACTGTCTGCTCATGACCGTGGTCGCCCTGAGCGTGCTGCTGGTGTTGTACGCGGTCTTTCGCTCCGGGCTGAACCAGCGTCTGGCCGACCCGAGCATGGGCGGCGTGGCGACGGCACTCAGTGTGTTCTTTCTCGCGTGGGGCTACGTCATTGGTGGCCCAGGTCGAGCGGTGGCGCTGCTGTTGCTCTTCGTCATCCTGATGTTCAGCATCTTCACCAGCACAACGCGCGAGCTCCGGCGCGCCAGCATCCTGGCCGCGGCATCCTTCGGGTGGGCGATGTGGGAAGTGGCGCAAGCACAGCGTCATGTGAAGCACGGCCCGGAGTTGCAACTGGTTTATTACCTGACGCTGCTGCTGATGCTGGTGAGCGTGTCCTTGCTGGTGGGGCAGCTGGCCAGGCTGCGCGAGACGGCGCGGCGGCGACGCCAGGAGCTGCACAAGGCCTTGCAACGCATTCAGGAGCTGGCGATTCAAGACGAGCTGACGGGACTCTCGAACCGTCGCCACATGCTGGAGCGGCTCACCCAGGAGCAGCAGCGTCAGCGTCGCCAGGGGGGGCCCACGTCGGTGGCCCTGGTGGATGTGGACCACTTCAAGACGATCAACGACCGCCACGGCCATGGCGTGGGTGATGAGGTGCTCAAGGCCCTGGCAGACGTCATGCGCAAAGGGCTGCGCGAATCAGACACGCTGGCACGCTGGGGTGGTGAAGAGTTTCTGATGCTGTTCCCGGACACGACGCCCGACGATGCACGCGCCGTGCTGGTGCGGATTCAGGCCAGGCTGGCGCGCGCGGCCACCATGCCCGCGGGCTTGCGGGTGACCTTCTCCGCCGGGGTGGCGCCGCTGGTCGTGGACGACAGCCTGGAACACAGCATCTCGCAGGCGGACGTGGCCCTGTACGCCGCCAAGGCGCAAGGGCGCAACCGCGTGCACGTGGCGCCTCAGGAAAGCCCCCCCACGGCTCAGGCCTGAGGCTCGGGCGCCGTGCCCACCCGCTCGAACACCGCCATGCTCTCGACGTGGGCGGTGTGGGGAAACATGTTGACCACACCGGCTGCGGTGCAGCGGTAGCCTGCCTGGTGCACCAGCAAGCCCGCATCCCGTGCCAAGGTGGCTGGATTGCAGCTCACGTAAACGATGCGCTGTGGCCACTGCCAGGTGGCGGGCACCAAGGACGGATCCTGGTGCAGATCGGCCATGGCCTTGGCCAAGGCAAAAGCGCCCTCGCGGGGCGGGTCGACCAGCCACCGCTGCGCAGTCCCGTAGGAGACCAGCTCCTGGGGCGTGATCTCAAACAGGTTGCGAGCCACAAAACCGGTCTTGTCGGCCAGCCCGTTGGCCTGCGCGTTCTCTCGCGACCGGGCCACCAGGGTTTCGCTGCCTTCAATGCCCAGCACCTCTCGCGCCTGGGTTGCCAAGGGCAAGGTGAAGTTGCCCAGCCCGCAGAACCAGTCGATGACGCGTTCGTCAGGGCGGGCCTGCAACAGACGCAAGGCACGCCCGACCAGCACCTGGTTGATGGCATGGTTGACCTGGGTGAAGTCGGTGGGCCGAAACGGCATGTGGATGCCGAATTCCGGCAGGGTGTAGTCCAGCGTCGGCAGGGCAGGGTCCAGAGGATGAACCGTGTCAGGGCCTTTGGGCTGCAGCCACCACGACAGGGTTTGCTGTCCGCCGTCTGCAGGGCTGTGGCGCACCGCAAATTCGAGCAGCCGGTTTTTGTCAGCTTCTGTCAGTGGCTCAAGGTGACGCAGCACCAGCACGGTGACCCGGGTGCCCACGGCCACCTCGATCTGCGGCAGGCGCTCACGCTGATCCATGCCGTGAATCAGGTCCCGCAAGGGCATCAACAGCTTGCTGACATGAGGCGGCAGGATCTCGCAGGTTTGCATGTCGGCCACATAACGCGATTTGCGCTCGTGGAAGCCGATCAACACAGCGCCTTTTTTGGCCACATAGCGCACCGACAGCCGTGCGCGGTAGCGATAGCCCCAGGCCGGCCCTTCGATGGGCCGCAACATGGTGTCGGGGCGCACCTTGCCCAGGTGCCAGAGGTTGTCCTCCAGCGCTCGCTGCTTGACGGCCACCTGCGCTGAAGGGTGGAAATGCTGCATCTTGCAGCCACCACACAGGCCGAAATAGCGGCACTGGGGCACCACCCGCTGCGGACTTTCACGCCGCATCTCGGTCAGGGTGGCCTGCTCCCAGTTGTTCTTGCGCCGCACCACCTTGACCCGGACCTGTTCGCCCGGCAAGGCGTCTTCAATGAAGACCACCTTACCATCGGCACGGTGGGCCACGCCCTGGGCCTCCAGGTCCAGAGATTCAACGTCAAGCCATTGCAGATGGGGCTCTGGAGGCTGCTGATCAGAAAGAGAAACGGGGGATGAATCGCTCATCCCCCGATTGTCTCAGGTGTGCACACCAAATTCAGCGTGCGGGCAACTCGGTGGCCGGGTCGATGGGCTTGCCCTGCTTGCGCAACTCGAAATGCAGTTGCACTCGATCAGAGTCGCTGGAGCCCATCTCGGCGATGGTCTGCCCTCGCCGCACCCACTGGTCTTCCTTGACCAGCAGCTTCTGGTTGTGCGCATACGCCGTGAGGAAATCACCCGTGTGCTTGATGATGACCAGGTTGCCGTAGCCGCGCAAACCAGAACCGGCGTAGACCACCTGGCCTGCCGCGGCCGCCATCACCGGGTCACCGGCCTTGCCGCCGATGGACAGGCCCTTGCGTCGGCCTTCGTCAAAGCCACCCAGCAAGGGGCCGTTGGCCGGCCAGGACCACATTGAATCCTCTGCAGAAGGGCTTGCCTTGGGTGCCGCAGGTGCCGCCGGGGCGACCACTGGGGGCACCGCACCACCAGGCGCCGGCTTGGCGGCCGCCGGGGCCGATGGCGCGCTCGCCGCAGCGACCGGGCGGGGCTGCTCCAGCCCGCGAGACTCGATCTGGGGCGCCGCGATGGGCTTGGCTGCCGTACCCGGCACCACGGCCGCCACCGCCGTGTCGGCGGGGGGCTCCACGCGCAGCACCTGCCCCACCTCGATGACGTTGGGGTTGTCGAGCTGGTTCCAGGCCGAAATGTCGCGCCAGTTCTGCCCGGTCTCCAGGCTGATGCGGATCAGCGTGTCGCCCGGCTTGACGGTGTAGTAGCCAGGCTTGCCGGCGTTTTCGTGGCCAGGGGGCAAGCGAACCGGCGTCAAAGAGCCGTCCGCCGATCGAACGACCCGCTGCTCGACGGGCGCACGCTGGTGTTGTGTAGCGCAGCCGGCCAACGTGGCCAGCAGCACAGAAGACAGGGCCAGTCTGGAGATTTGTGTCACATGCATCGGTCTGCTCACTGCCGTCGGGCTTGGAACCCAAGGGCGCGTCATCGTTACGACAAGCCTGATTTTAGGGGCACGAACAGAACCACCCCCGCCTGGGCATGTTTCAAACTGCCATCGGCCAGGCGATCAATCACCGTGAGCACCTGCGTGCCCCCCGAAACCGCCACCGGCGCCACCAGCCGCCCGCCGGGCGCCAGTTGATCGAGCCACGCCGGCGGAACGGCCGCGCCGCCCGCTGCGGCGATGATGGTGTGGTACGGCGCCGAGGGCGCGTGCCCCAGCATGCCATCACCGTGCACCAGTCGGACATCCATGAGCGAGCGGCCCATCAGGGGTGCCACGGCGTCAAGGTGCTGGCGCGCCTTGACATGCAGCTCTCGAATCCGCTCGATCGACACCACGCGGGTCGCCAGACAGGCCAGCAAGGCCGCCTGGTACCCGCACCCGGTGCCAATTTCCAGGCAAGGGCCCAGGGGCCTGTCGGGGCGAAAACCGCTGCCTGGGCCGCCCAGGGCGCCCAGGCCGGGGCGCGCGCACAACAGTTGCATCATGGCGGCCACCACAGACGGCTTGGAAATGGTCTGGCCCAGGCCGATGGGCAAGCTGGTGTCTTCGTAAGCCTGGTTGACCAGCGCTGTGTCCACGAACAGGTGCCGGGGTACCTGGAGGAAGGCGTCCAGCACGGAGGGGTGAGAAATGCCGTCGGCCTTCAGGCGCTCGACCATTTTTTGCCGAACCCGGGGCGAATCCAGCCCCACGCCCTGGGGCACGGACTGAACGCGTCGCTCACGCTCGATCTGGTGCAGGTGCGCCTGTGGCCGCAGCAACCGGTCCTGGGGCGTGCCGCCGGTCGTCGGCATTGACGCCGGAAATCGACGCGGGCGCGGGGGCGTGCCGCTCATGCCTGATCCAGCCAGCCTTGCCACTGAGGCATGCGGGTGTGGTCGGTCATGTCCACCTGCAAAGGCGTGATGGACACCTGGCCATGACGCACCGCGTGAAAGTCGGTCCCCTGCCCTTCTTCGCGGGCTTCTCCCGCCGAGCCGATCCAGTAAAACAGATCGCCACGGGGGTTGTGCTGGGCCACGGCCGGGAAACTGGCGTGGCGCCGGCCCAGACGGGTCAGCACCCAGGGCGCCTGCTCGAGCGTGTCGATGCTGGGCATGTTCACATTGAGCAAAAAAGGCCGCGCCGCTGGTGGCCGCGCCAGCACCTGCTCGACGACGCGACGGGCCACACGCGCGGCCTGGTCCAGGTGCCGCCAGCCTTTGTCAGCCAGTGAAAAAGCGATGGCTGGCACGCCAAACAGGTGACCTTCGGTGGCCGCAGCCACGGTGCCGGAGTACAGGGTGTCGTCACCCATGTTGGCGCCGTTGTTGATGCCTGAAAGCACCAGGTCCGGGGGCTCGATCAAGCCGGCCGTGAGGGCCAGGTGCACACAATCCGAAGGCGTGCCGCTGACATAGCGATAGCCGTTGGATGCCGTGTGCAGGCTCAATGGGGCGTGCAGGGTCAGGGCGTTGGAGGTTCCGCTGGCGTTGCGCTCGGGCGCAAACACGTCGATGTGGCCCAGGCCCTGACACGCCTCTACCAGCGCCGAAATGCCAGGCGCCAGGTAACCATCATCATTGGCAATGAGAATTCGCATGATGCGATTGTAGGAGGGCTCGCGCCCTGGGCTGGCTAAACTGGGGGTTGAATACACCGTGGTGAGCGCTCAGGCGCCTGACCGATAATCTCAACTTAGTGGTGGCACTGCAAGCGGGAGAGCCACTGTCGGCAGTGCTGTATGGGCTGCTGTCTGGCTGCTGGAGATACGAGCATGTCCGTCAAGGTATTGATACTGGAAGACAACCCAGTGGCCCGGACCTTCCTGTCCAGGGTGGTGAGAGAGAGTTTCAGCGACGTGGGCGAGATCGTCGAGGTCAGTGACCTGGATGCGGCGCGTCGGCTGCTGGGTCATCCAGCCGGCGGCAAAGCGGCCGCCCGGGGGGAGGCGTTCCAGCTGATCATGGTCGATCTGGAGTTGCCGGATGGCAGCGGCCTGGAGTTGCTGACCGAGCTGAGCCAGTACCCGGCCACGCGCATCGTCACCACCTTGTACTCGGACGACGAGCACCTCTTTCCGGCACTGCAGTGCGGCGCTGACGGTTACCTGTTGAAGGAAGACCGGTTCGAGGTGCTGGTCGAAGAGCTGCAGAAGATCGTTCGCGGGCAGCCTCCGCTGTCACCCGCCGTGGCCCGACGTCTGCTCACGCACTTTCGCACCAGCGAGTCCGTGCCCGGGGGCGCGCCGCCCCAGGCGCCTGCCCCCGCCCCCGCCGTGCTGGACCACGAGCGGCTGACCCCTCGCGAAAGCGAGGTGCTCACCTACCTCAGCAAGGGCTTCACGATCAAGGAAATTGCCTCGCTGATGGGCATCAAGTGGTTCACGGTCAATGACCACATCAAATCCATTTACCGCAAGCTGAACGTGTCCAGCCGCGCAGAAGCGGCGGTCCTGGCCAGCAAGCAAGGTCTGGTCTGACGGTCAGCATGAACACCACGCCTCTGCGCTCGCTGGACGACGTGCTGGAGGCCGTGGGACGAATGCCATCCCTGGCGGGTTGGCGCTGGCGGGCCGTGGCGGTATGGACCTTGCTGCTGCTGGCCAGCGTGTTGCTGCAGGGCTGGTGGCTGAGCGAACAATGGCGGCTTCCCGTGACGGTGCGGGTCAGCCCTGATGGGGCGCTGACCATGCACGATGCCCCACAAGAGCTGTCGCACCTCAACGGACAAGCCCTGCTGGGCGTCAGCCGGCAGCTGGAGCCCAACCCTGCATTGCGGCTCAATGCCTGGGCCTTGTATCCCAGCGAGCGCTGGATCACCGAGCCGGCCGATCGGGCGCAGTTCAAGGCCCAACGCACGGCCCTGGCCGAGCTGACCGCCCCAACGGGGCCGCACGAGCAGGACGTCTATGTCTGGATTTACCCGGAGCAAGGCGCGCCAGAACGGGTGCTGCTGTCGCCCATGGGCTGGTGGGGCATCGGTGGCCTGCATGCGGTGATCTCTGTGCTGGCCGTGGCCCTGGCGTGCGTGGGCGGCCTGGTGTGGCTGAGCACCCCCACCCCCCTCAGCGCGGCACAGGCCGTGCTGGCGCTGTCGATGGCGGCAGGTCTGTCGTGGGCCTCATGCGGACTGGTGCTGGGCCTGGCCACACCGCCTGACTGGCTGATGCTGGACCCGGTCATGCGCTGGGGCACCGAGCTGCTGAGCGTGGCCGCCCTGGGCTACGCCGTGCTGCACTACCCCACGCCACTGGGTGGGCGTGTGATGACGGTGCTCATGGGCGCCGGCCTGCTGCTGGTGGCCGCGGCGGGCGGTGTCTGGAGCCTGCAAGGGGGCCCCTGGTGGTTGCCGCAAGCCACCATGGTGGGACTGATCCTGGCCATGGTGGCGCTGATGCGCCGCGCACAAAGGCAACAGGCGCACCCGGTTCGACGGGTCCTGATTCTTTTTCTGAGCGTCAGCGCCTTGGCCATCACGCTCATCAGTGTGGCCCTGGCGTTCGGGCAGGCGCGCGCAGACCTCCATCTGGCGCTGGCGCGCTATGGCGTGGTGGCATGGCAGGCGTTTGCGGCCTCCCTGGTGCTGACCATGCCGTTCCTGGCGCGCACGCGTTCGGTGTTTCAGGAGTTTTCCTGGCTGGCCGTCTCCAGCACGGTGGCGGCCTCGCTGGACTTGCTGTTCGTGGCGGTCTTCTCGCTGGGGCTGTTCACGTCGATGACCCTGTCGCTGTTTCTGGCGTTTGGCGTTTACCTGTGCCTCAGGCGCAGTCTGCTGCACCAGTTGCCCGCGGGACACCACCTCTCCAGAGAGCATCTGTTTGAACGGCTGTATGGCGCAGCGCGGCAGGTCGAGCGCAGGCCAGACAGCCTGACCGATGCGGTGCGCACCTTGCTCAGAGAGGTGTTTGAACCCATGGAGTTGCACTGGGCCGCGCTGCCTGCGGCACCACAGGAGGTGGTCAGCCTCAAGGGACAAGGCACGGTGCTGCTGGTGAACCTGCCTCATGCCGACCGAGAGGGTGCGTCAGGTCGCAGCCTGGTATTGCGACACGCCCAGCACGGGCAACGCCTGTTCACCACGCGGGACGTGCGCCTGGCGCAGTACATCGTTCGTCAACTGGAGCAGGCCAGCCGACTGGACGCGGCGCTGGAGCAAGGGCGCAGCGAAGAGCGTCTGCGCATCGCGCAAGACCTGCATGACGACATTGGCGCCCGGCTGCTGACACTGATGTACCAGGCGCCCAACCCGGACATCGAAGACTACATCCGTCACACCATCCAGGATCTGAAAACCCTCACCCGGGGCTTGGCTGCGTCGTCTCATGCACTCAGCGATGCGGCCAGCGAATGGAAGCGAGACCTCAGCCACCGGATCGATGCGGCAGGCTGCCAGTTGAGCTGGCACGCGAGTTGGGACGAGGATGTCTTGCTGAGCATGGTGCAGTGGTCGGCCCTGACGCGGATCCTGCGCGAGCTGGTGAGCAACGCCCTGGGACATGCCCAGGCCAGCCACATCCAGGTGCAGCTTCAGTTGAACGACAACACCATGGTGCTGCGCGTGAGCGACAACGGTCGAGGCCGCGCGCCAGATACTTGGTCGCACGGGCTTGGATTGGGTGGCATCCGCAAACGGGTCAAGCAACTGGGTGGCAGCGTGAAATGGTCTGAAAACGTGCCATGCGGCATCGTCTGCGAGGTGCATGTGCACCCGTTCATGGCCGCGACGGTGGACACGGACAGCCTGCCCCCCATCGGCAGCGACTGAGGCGCCCTCACTCCCACTGAGGGGTGTTGCGCAAGACCTCGTCCAGCGTGGTCAGACCCTCGGCCACCTTCATCACGCCAGACAGGCGCAAGGGCCGCAGGCCCTCCTTGGCCGCAAAACGGCGCAGCGAGGCCATGTCCACCGCAGGGTGCATGGCGCCGCGCACGGCTTCAGACACGGGCAGCAACTCGTACAGGCCCACCCGCCCCTTGAATCCGGTCATGCGGCAGTCCAGGCAGCCCACCGGCTTGTAGGGCAGCCCCTTGCCGCTCATGCGCCAGGGCTTGATGGCATCGGCCAGGGTGTCGAGCTGCACCCCCTCGTCAGGCTGCTTGCAATGGGGGCACAGGGTGCGCACCAGGCGCTGCGCCAGCACCCCGATCAGCGTGGCGCTGATCAGATACGGCGGCACACCCAGGTCGGTCAGGCGGGTGATGGCCGAGGCCGCGTCGTTGGTGTGCAGGGTTGAGAACACCAGGTGGCCGGTGAGCGCGGCCTGGATGGCCATCTCGGCGGTTTCCAGGTCGCGGATTTCGCCCACCATGATGATGTCCGGATCCTGCCGCATGAGCGCCCGCAGGCCTTCGGCAAAACCCAGATCGATGGCCGGTTGCACCTGCGTCTGGTTGAAGGAGGCCTCGATCATTTCGATCGGGTCTTCCACCGTGCAGACGTTGACCTCGTCGGTGGCCAGGCGCTTGAGGGTGGAGTACAGCGTGGTGGTCTTGCCCGAGCCCGTGGGGCCCGTGACCAGGATGATGCCGTGTGGGCGCGCCACCATCTGCTCCCACTGGGCGATCTCGCTGGGGGCAAAGCCCAGGGCCTCGAAGGACTTGACGGTGTTGTCGGGGTCGAAGATGCGCATGACCAGCTTCTCGCCGAAGGCGGTGGGCATGGTCGACAGGCGCATTTCCACCTCGTCGCCCGAGGGGTTGCGGGTCTTGATGCGGCCGTCCAGCGGACGACGGCGCTCCACCACGTCCATGCGGCCCAGCAGCTTGATGCGGGCGGTCATGGCCTGCATCACCGACAGGGGCACCTGGTACACCGTGTGCAAGACACCATCGATGCGGAAGCGGATGGCGCCCATCTCGCGGCGGGGCTCCAGGTGGATGTCGGAGGCGCGCTGGTCAAAGGCGTACTGCCACAGCCAATCGACCACCTGGATGATGCCCTGGTCGTTGGCATCGAGCTGTCGGTTGGTCTTGCCCAGCTCCACCAGCTGCTCGAAGCTGTGGGTGGTGCCGCTGTCGCCGGCCTTTTTGTTGGCGTCCTTCACCGACTTGGCCAGGGTGTAGAACTCGGTGCGGTAGCGCTGCAAGTCCAGCGGGCTGGAGACCACCAGGCGCACGGTCTTCTTGGTGTGGCCCAAGATCTCGCCCACCCAGTCGGTGTCCAGCGGCTCACAGGTGGCGATCGTGATGTCCGTCAGGCCCACCTGCACCGGCAGCACCTTGCGACGCTCGGCGTAGTTGATGGACATGACCTCGGCCACCCGGCCCACATCCACCTTGAGCGGGTCGATGCGCAGGTAGGGCAGGCCCACGCGCTGCGCCAGCCATTCGGTCAGGGGCTCGAGCTCCAGCATGGCGCCGGTGTCAGCCCGTGTGAGGCCCATGCCCGCCAAACGCACCAGCGGGTGCTGGGCGCTGTTGCCCGCGCTGAAGCGCTGGGTGACCACCTCGGCATCTTTCGGCGTCAACAGGCCATCGTCACCCAGCCAGGTCAGCAGCATGCGCCAGTCGAGCGGGCCACGCGGCAAGGCCTGCCCGGACTTCTGACTGGCGGATGAGGGGCTGGACGTGGCGGGCTGGGCGCTCATGGTGTGGGCTGGGGGTCGGACGGGGTCGGCGTCTGGAAGGCAGACAGCAGTTTGACCCATTTTTTCGCGGGCAGATCCCAACGGGACTGCAGGATTTCCGCACGTGCTTGCAGGATCTCTCGCGGGGGCAGCGCGAGGCCTTTCCAGGCGAGCACCACCACATTGCCCTCGGGCGTGGGCTTGAGCATGGCCATGCAGTCAACCCCGAAGGCCGCCGCAATCGACACGGCACTGCGGTCAAAGCTGGCCTCACGGCCGAAGAGGTTCACGCTCATCACACCGCCATCGTCCAGCACCTGCCAGCAAGCGCGGTAGAAGTCTTCGTCGTCCAGCACCGGGCTGGCGGCCTCGTGGTCGTACAAATCCACGCACAAGGCATCGACGCTGCCCAGGTTGGTGGGGTCGTTCACGTGGGCGGCGGCATCGCCATGCACCACCGTCAGCCGATCGTCATCGGGCGGCAGGTGAAACCACTGGCGGCACACGTGGATGACCTGCGGGTTGAGCTCGACCACGGTGGTGGGCAGCTTGAGCACCGCGTGGCAGTATTTGGTGATGGCCGCGGCACCGAGACCCAGTTGCAGGGTGCGGGTCTGGGCCAGGGTGTCAGGGTCGCGCAGCAGCAGCCAGGCCATCATGCGCTGGATGTAGTCCAGCTCCAGCTTCAGGGGCTTGCGGATGCGCATGGCGCCCTGAATCCAGGGCGTGCCCAGGTGCAGGTAGCGCACGCCATCGCCTTCGGAGATGGTGGCCTCGGCCAACTCGGGCTGGGCCGTTGATCGAGTGGCGCCTCGCCCAGTGCGGCGGGCGGTGTCGGAACGGGTTCGGGGGGCAGCAGCAGGTCGTTTCACGCTGGCGAGTGTGGCACAGTCGGCCGCATGAACGGCGCGACGGGCACCCCACATCCTCCATCCGAGCCCAGGCTGCAGGGGCTGGCGCCGGTGTGGGCGCCCCATGCTCGCCTGCTGGTGCTGGGCAGCTTTCCCAGCGTGGCCTCGCTGCAGGCGCAGCAGTACTACGCCCACCCGCGCAACCAGTTCTGGCCCATCTTGTCGGCTGTGTGGGGGCTGTCCACCCTGCCCTCTGCGCCCTACCCTGAGCGCGTGGCCCAGGCCCTGGCCCATGGCGTGACAATCTGGGATGTGTACGCCACCTGCATCCGCCCGGGCAGCCTGGACAGCGCCATTCGCGAGGCCCAGCTCAACGACCTGGCCGGCCTGGTGCAGCGCTCGCCCGACCTGTGCCTGATCGTGCACAACGGGGGCGAATCGGCCCGGCACCGGCGCATCACCCAAGCCCTGGGCCTGCCGGTGATGAGCCTGCCCTCCACCAGCCCGGCCAACGCCAGTTGGTCGTTCGAGCGCAAGCTGGCGGCATGGCGTGCCGCCTTCGAGCAGGCGGGCGTGATGCAGCCCTTGCCTGGCCCATCAGCGGGCTGACACGCCGATGGAAAGCGCCCTCAGGCGCCGCCGATCAAGGCCGCCAACCGAGGCAAGGCCGCCACCGCGTTGTCTCGGGTGATGCGCTGGGTGTGCGCCGGCGTCCAGCCACGAAGCTCGGCCAGGGTCTGCGCAATGCGGGGCAACTCGGCCGGCTCGTTGCGGCTGGACAGCCCCTGGGCCCGCTCGGCCGCCGTGCGGTACAGCCAGTGGGGCGGGATGTCGGGTGCGTCGGTTTCCAGCACCAGGGCGGTGTCGGGCAGCTCGACCGCCAGGCGGCGGATCTGCAGGGCCCGATCGAAGGTCATGGCCCCGCCAAACCCCAGCTTGAACCCCAAGTCGATAAAGGCTTCAGCCTGCTGGCGGCTGCCATTGAACGCGTGGGCGATGCCGCCCGGCACCGGCCGGCCCTGCGCCTTCAAGGCCCGCAAGGCCTTGAGCAGCGGATCGGCGCTGCGCCGCACATGCAGGATGACGGGCCAGCCCAGCCGAGCCGCCACGGCCAGTTGGCCCTCGTAACAGCGCACCTGCTCGGCCCAGGCCTCAGGGGTCTGCAACTCGGGCACGAACCCGTCCAGACCGATCTCGCCCACCGCCACCAGGCGGGGGTCATGGGCATGCTGGGCCAGGGCTGCCTCCAGGGCCGCCGCCGCCTGTTCAGCCCCCACACGGGCCACGTACAGCGGGTGGGTGCCCAGGGCATAAGCGCCCTCGCACGCGTGGGCGGCTTGTCGTGCGGTGTCGAATGTGGAGGGCATGACGGCCGGCACCACCTGCAGGGCCACGCCGGCCTGCCGAGCCCTCTGGATCACGGCCTGACGATCGATGTCGAACTCTGGCGCGTCCAGGTGGCTGTGGGTGTCGATCCAGCCGCTCATCCCGGCTCGGTGAAGCGCCCCGCCACCAACCGATGCTGCCGCCCGCAACGCGCCGCCAGTTCGGCATCGTGGGTCACCATCACCACCGCCGTGCCCTGGTCGGCAGCCAGTTGCAACAACAAGTCGAACACCGTGTCGGCTGTGTGGCGATCCAGGTTGCCCGTGGGCTCGTCGGCCAGCACGCATGCGGGTTGCGTGACCAGGGCCCGAGCCACCGCCACCCGCTGCCGCTCACCACCAGACAACTCTGCGGGGCGGTGGGCAGTGCGGTGGGCCAGACCCACGCGCTGCAGGCACTGCGCGGCCTGAACACGCGCCTGTTCCAGGGGCTGGCGGCGAATCATCAGGGGCATGGCCACATTGTCCAAGGCCGAGAACTCGGGCAGCAGATGGTGAAACTGGTAAATGAAGCCCAGATGCACATTGCGCCAGGCACCCTGCTCGGCGGGCCCCATGCTGGCCAGGTCACGCCCCATCAACTGAATCCGCCCCTGAGTGGGTGCATCCAGACCGCCCAGCAGGTGCAACAGCGTGCTTTTGCCCGAGCCCGAGGTGCCCACGATGGCCACGGTCTCCCCTCGATCGACGGTCAGGCTCACGCCGTCCAGCACGGTCACGTCCAACGCGGCCACTTCATGAAAGCGCTTGACCAGGCCATCGGCCTGCAAGATGGGCGCAGAGCTGCTCATGGTGTTCTTCCTGCCTCAGATGTTGAGCACCCAGGCGATGATCTGCTTGGCCACATAACCCAGCATGCCAAAGCCCAGCACCAGAAACAGCACGAAGGTGCCGAACTTGCCCGCCTTAGATTCGCGAGCGAGCTGAAAAATGATGAACACCATGTAGAGGATGAACCCCCCCACACCAAAGGTGAGCCCCCACTGGGCGATCTGTTCTTCCGTGAATCCGTCCATCTCACACCGCTTCGCGTACCACCAGGTCACGATAGGCGTGCCAGGTGGCATGCCCCAGAACCGGAATCACGATCATCAAGCCCAACAAACAGGTGCCCAGGCCCACCAGGGTCAACAGCATGACCAGAAAGGCCCACAGACTCATGCACACCGGGTTGGCCGCGACCGCGCTCCAACTGGTGAGGATGGCCTGCTGCACGCCCACCTGCCGATCTACCAGCAGCGGAATGGCCACCACACTGGAGGCGAACACGGGCGCCGCCATCGCTCCGCCCACCACCAGCCACAGCTCGAACAACCCGGGGTCGGTGGCCAGCACCACACGGCGCAAAAAATCATCCGGTGTGGTGGCCGGCGGCTGCAAACCCAGGGTGATGAGCGCCGCCGAGGTGACCACCCAGCCCGTGCCCAGTGCGGTCAAGAGCAAGCCAAAACGGACCAGACGCGCATCCAGCGATGCCCACACCTGCCACACCGTGGCAAAGCTGGCCCGCTCGCCCCGCAACAGGGCGCGGCTGACCGCATACAAGCCCGTGCTCAAGATGGGCGCCACCAGCAAAAAACCTGAAAAAGCACCGGCCAATACCCAGAATCGGTCCCAGGCCTGCCACAGCAGCAAGGCGCCGAACAGGCCCATGAGCAGCCCATGGCTGACCCCTACCCAGGGCGTGGAGGTGAAGTCCTTCCACCCCCGCGCCAACCACAGGAAGGTGCGCAAAGAATGGACCTTGCGAACGCGCAACGAGCGCACATTCAAACGATCACTCATAGCGTAAGGCCTCGGCAGGCTGAACGCGGCTTGCGCGCCAGCTGGGGTAGAGGGTGGCCAGCAGGGCCAGCAGCAGGGATATCACGCCGATGGGGATGATGTCGGACGACTTCGGATCAGACGGCATGCTGCTGATGAAGTAGATGCTGGCCGGCAGGAAGTGCACGCCCAGAATCTGTTCAATGAAGGGCACGATGACATCGACATTGAACGCCACCAGCAAGCCCAAGCCCAGCCCTGCCAGGGTGCCCAGCACACCCGACAAGGCCCCCTGCACAATGAAGATGCCCATGATGGAGCGGGGGCTGGCGCCCAGGGTGCGCAAGATGGCGATGTCGGCACGCTTGTCGGTGACGGTCATCACCAGCGTGGACACCAGGTTGAACGCGGCCACCGCCACGATGAGCGTGAGGATGATGAACATCATGCGCTTCTCGATCTGGACGGCATCGAACCAGTTGCGGTTGGTCTGCGTCCAGTCGCGCACCACCACCTGCTGCCCCAGCTGAGCGGCCAGTTCGGCGGCCACCTGCCGGGCCTGCTGCGCATCCTTGAGTTTGAGCTGAACCCCTGTGGGCCCGCCCGTGCGGAACAACCGGGCCGCGTCGTCGACGTGCATGAGCACCAGGCCGCTGTCGTATTCGTAATGGCCGGCACTGAAGATGCCCGCCACCGTCACCTGTTTGAGCCGGGGCACCACACCCGCAGGCGTCACCTGGCCGCTGGGGGCCACCAAGGTCAGGGCGTCCCCTTCGCGCACACCCAGCGCGTTGGCCAGCTCCACCCCGATCAACACGCCCCACTCGCCAGACTTGAGGCGGGCAAAGGTGTCTTTCATGCTGGCGGCCAGGGGGGTGACCGTGGCTTCGGCCACGGGTTCGATGCCACGGACCATGGCGCCGCGCATGTCTTCGCCGCGGGCGATCAGGGCCTGGGCGGGCACAAACGGCGCCGCCCCCACCACCTCGGGGTGCTGGCGCGCCTGCGCGGCCAGCTGGGTCCAGTCAGGCAAGGCCCCGCCCCAGCGTTCGTAAAGCTCGACATGGGCGATCACCGACAGCATGCGGTCGCGCACTTCTTTCTGAAAGCCGTTCATCACCGACAGCACGATGATCAACGCCGCCACGCCGAGCGCAATGCCCAGCACGGACACCCCGGAGATGAAAGAAATGAAACCGTTGCGGCGAGCAGACCGGCTGGCGCGGGTGTATCGCCACCCGATGCGCCATTCATAAGGCACGTTCATGGTGCGGGAAGTGTACCCATTCGATAATGCACACCATGCCGCGCCCAGAAGAATCCCCCTCGAGCCACCTGCCAGCACCCACCCAGCACTGGGTGATTGCAGGGGCCAGCAGCCAGTCAGAGCCCTGTCTGCAGACCTTGGGCACCATGCCTGAACTCCCTCACCTGCGTGCGCTGCTGAACACGCTGGATGAAGTCGACCGCGTGACTGGCGATGAATACGCCCTGAACATGCCGCACGAGCGCTTGCTGGCGCGCGCCTGGGGCTGGCCTGAGGCGGATGGGCTCGTGCCCTGGTCTGCCTGGTGGGCGGCCCAGGATGGGGTGACCCTGGCGGGAGGACAGGCCTGGGCGCTGCTGAGCCCGGGGCACTGGCTGATGGGCCGCGACCACCTGACCGTGCTCGAGCCCTCGGGGCTGCAGCTCAGCGATGCCGACTCGAACAGCCTGATGGACACCGTGCGGCCTTTTTTTGAAGAAGACGGCTGGTCCCTGGTCTGGGGATCGGCCCTGCGCTGGTACGCGTCTCACCCCAGCCTGATGAACTACCCTTGCGCCTCGCTGGACCGCGTGACGGGACGCAACCCTGACGTGTGGCTGACCGATCACCCACACGCCCGAGGCGTGCGACGCCTTCAAAGCGAGGTGCAAATGCTGTTGTACCAGCACCCCATCAACGAAGCCAGAGAGGCCCAGGGACTGCCCAGCATCAACTCTTTCTGGCTCAGCGGTGCGGGTTGGCCGTCGACGGCCGATGGCGCCGTTCCTGGCACCCCCCACCTGGTCGAGCGGCTGAAGCCTGCGCTGCTGCGCGACGACATGCCCGCATGGCTGGAGGCCTGGGCCGAGCTCGATCGAACCCTGCTGGCCGAACTCTCGGCGCGGGTCACCGCTGGCGATGCTGTGCGACTGAGCCTGTGTGGCGAGCGCCATGCCGTGACCCTGGGGCGTCGCGCCCCAGATTCCCCGCAAGGCTGGTGGTTGCGCTTGCGCGGGGCGCTGTCGCCACGCTCCACCCCAACGCGCCCCGTCGGCCCCTGGCTGGCGGGCCTGTGACCCAGGCGCTCAGGGCGCCCACCTGCCCCACCCCCATGCAGATCATTGTTCGAGACGTTCCTCCACGCACCACCTGGCAGCTGGAGCAGGCCGGCATCCACCCGCTGCTGGCTCGGCTCTTTGCATCGCGCGGCGTGCGCCAGGCCGATGAACTGGACGACCAGGCGGCGCGATTGCTGCCACCCAGTGCCTTGCGCGGCGCCACGCAGGCGGCGCACTTGCTGGCCGACGCCCTCGAGGCGGGCCAAGCGATGTGCATCGTCGCAGACTACGATTGCGACGGCGCGACCGCCTGTGCCGTGGGCCTTCGGGGCCTGCGCATGCTGGGCGCGCGATCCGACCAGGTGAGCTACGTGGTGCCCGACCGCGCACTGCACGGCTATGGGCTGACACCGCCCATCGTGGACCTGGTGGCTGCCAAGGGCGCGCGGGTATTGATCACGGTGGACAACGGCATGGCCAGTCACGAGGCGGTGCTGCGGGCTCGGGCCCTGGGCATGCAGGTGCTGATCACCGATCACCACCTGCCTGTGGTGCACGATGACGGCAGCGTGAGCCTCCCGGAGGCCGACGTGATCGTGAACCCCAACCAGCCAGACTGCCCGTTCGCCAGCAAGGCGCTGGTGGGCGTGGGCGTGATGTTCTACGTGCTGCTGGCGCTGCGTGCCGAGTTGCGCCAGCGTGGCCACTTCGATGCGGCATCCCAGCCCAGGCTGGATGCCCTGCTGGACTTGGTGGCCCTGGGCACCATCGCCGACGTCGGGCGCCTGGACGACAACAACCGCCGCCTGGTGGCACTGGGGCTCAAGCGCATTCGCAGCGGGCGCATGCAGCCGGGCATCGCCGCCTTGTTTGCCGCCGCTGGACGAGACCCACGACGAGCCTCCAGCATGGACTTCGGTTTCGCCTTGGGCCCGCGCGTGAACGCCGCCGGCCGCCTGGCCGAGATGGGCCTGGGCATCGAATGCCTGAGCACCGATGACCCCGGCCGGGCCGAGGCCCTGGCCCGCCAACTCGACGCCATCAACCGCGAGCGCCGGGAGCTGGAGTCGGGCATGCGAGAACAAGCCGAGTTGCGCCTGGAGGCCTTGATGCCCGAGGGCGATCCACCCTATGCCCTCGCACTTTTCGACGCCGAATTCCACGAAGGTGTGGTGGGCATCGTCGCCTCGCGGCTCAAGGACCGCCTGCATCGGCCAACGTTTGTGTTCGCCAGAGGTCAGGATGGGCTGTTGAAGGGCTCGGGACGCTCCATCCCCGGATTCCACCTGCGCGATGCGCTCGACCTGGTCAGCAAACGCCATCCCGGCCTGTTGCACAAGTTTGGCGGGCATGCCATGGCGGCTGGCTGCACCCTGTCGGAGTCGGACTTCCCGGTATTCGACGCTGCGCTGCAGCGCGTGGCCAGAGAAGGGCTGGATGCTGCCACCTTGTCACGCCAGCTGATGAGCGACGGCCCACTGGAGCCTCAATGGTTCACGCCAGAAACGGTGGAAAAGCTGGATGAAGCGGTGTGGGGCCCTGGATTTGAAGCGCCTGTTTTCTGTGACGAGGTGGATGTGCTGGGCCAGCGCCTGGTGGGCGAGCGTCATCTGAAGCTCAGCTTGCGGCTGCAAGGGCAGGTGCGCGATGGCATCTGGTTTGGCCACACCGAGCCCCTTCCAGGGCGTGTTCGCCTGGCCTACCGCGTCAGCGTGGATGAGTTCCAGGGGCGGCGGCGCGTCCAGATGGTGGTTGAGGGCTGCGAACCGTGCGCAGCGAGCAGCGGCGCTCAGCGGTAAGCGCTGAGGTGTTTGGCGGCTGCGGGGTTGCCGTAAGTGACGGCCTCTTCCTGAGGCAGCAGGATCTTGAGCACACGCTCGACCGAGGCCGACGCGCGATGGGCCTGGGCCCACTGCTGCTGAACCCGGGTCTGGGCCAGCAGCAAACGTTGACGCAGCGGCTCATCCAGGGCCTGACTGCCCCGCTGACGGGCACGCCGCACTTGCGCCACGGCGTCGCTCAGCAGTTGCTGAAGCGCCTGACTGCCCTGATCGATGCCCTGCAGATCCGACGAGGCCAGGGCGCGCTCAAGCGCGTCCAGTTGGGCCTCGATCAGGTGAACATGGTCGTCCAGGGTCTGCATGGTGCACGCGCCCACGATGGTCTGGTCAGGCCGCGCGGCCCAACAGTTCCTTGGCGTTGGCGATCAGCTTGTCGGCGATCACCTCGGCGTCCACCTGGTAGCTGCCGTCGTCGATGGCCTGCTTGACGCGAGACACCTTGTCCGCATCGAACTCGCCTTGCGGCGTTTCAACCATGCCAGCAGCGGCCTGGGACAGGGTCACCTTCGCGCTTTGGCTGACACCACCATCCAGTGAAGATGTTTTGCCGGGCGCACGGGTCGAAGCGGCCCCCTCGGTCGGAAGACCAAGCCCAAGCGCCTTGTCCAACGGGTTGCCAATTTTCATGATGCACTCCTTGATCCCGGAACATTCCGGGTGGTCACATCCGCGATATCGACGCGGTCCTGACGGACTTTAATCTCGATTGCATCATCCCCCACGAACAAGGGGGAGCATCCACGAAACAAGTGGGGATCACAGGGTCAATTCGGCCAATCCGTCGCCCACCGGTTGAGCGCAGAGAATCCGCCCGGTGTCCATGCGCACCCGAGCGCACCGCCCTTCATCACCATGGCCCAGCGCGGTACCCGAGGCCGCCGCCTGAAAGCCAGATCCTTTCACGATGAGCCGAACCGGTTCACCTGCCGAAAACCAGCGCCGCACCTTGAGATCGGCCTCGCGCACTTCGGCCCCTTGTGTCAGGGTGCGCACCAGTGTGCGGCCGACCACCTCGGTCAGATCACGCTGTGCGGGCGAGCCGCCGCCAGCCAGGTCCACACGGGCCACGGTCAGGTCGGTGGCCTCCAGCACGGTGCCGGCCGGCACCGTGCGCGCCACCACCAGGGCGGGCGCCCAGACCTTCACCGTCACGGGCCAGAACACGTTCCAGCGCGCGCCCTCTTCGCAGCGCAAGCCCACGCGAGAGCGCCCCCACAGGTTGGCCCCCCGTGGCAGATAGGGCTTGATGCGCGAGCACGGGGCCAGTTTCAGGCGTGGATCCAGCTCGCCCATGATCACCTCGACCTGTGGTGAGGCGTCTTGCGGGTTCTGCCACTTTTGCGCGTCAGCCATGCCCTGGGCCGTGGCGGTATCGGCGTCGCGGGCGGCCAACCACTGCTGCAGGGTGGCTTGTAACTGCGCGTGGGTTTGCACCGGCAAGCCCTGGGCTTGAGCGCCCGAGCTGAGGGCCGCCACCACACACAACAGCAGCCAGGTGAGCCAGGCCAGCAGGGCCTGAAACCATGGCAGGGACGAAACAGGGCGAACAGGGCGCGAGGAATTCATGAGCGCACTCTAGTCACAAGCGACGGCCATGCGCCGTTGGAAATGCCCGTCGAAGAGGCCGCTATTTCGGCTCATGTTGGGGCCCGAGCAGATTCAACATCCCATGCAATCGCCGGAAGAACCGGCAGGAGGCCCACCATGCTGAACCGCATCACCGACTCACTGAACTTCAACGCCGAAGCCCTGCGCCTGCGGTCGGAGCGTCAGCGGCTGATCGCCAGCAACATCGCCAACGCCGACACGCCCGGCTACGTCGCCCGTGACTTCAACTTTGCCAACGCCCTGGCCGATGCCACAGGGCGGCAAAGTCAGGCCCCGGGCACCTCGGCACCCAGGGTGACGATGACCGCCTCCAGCCCCCTGCACATGGCGCGCAACGGCAGCCTGGCCGGCGCGCGCAGCGAGCCTGAACTCAACTACGCCACGCAGTCGCAAACCAACCTGGATGGCAACACGGTGGACATGGACCGCGAACGGGCCAGCTTTGCCGACAACACCGTGCGCTATGAAGCCGCGCTGCGGTTCATCAACTCGCAGATTCGAACGCTGAACTCGGCCATCACTGGTCAGTGAGCAACGAGCCCTGAAGGAGTGCAACGATGTCGATGTTCAACATCTTCAACATTTCAGGCAGCGCCGTCAGCGCGCAGTCGCAGCGGCTCAACGTGGTGGCGTCCAACCTGGCCAACGCCGACACCGTGGCCGGGCCCGATGGTCAATCCTACAAGGCGCGCCAGGTGGTCTTCACCTCACAAGCCATGGGCAATGTGGGGGCCACGGGTGTGGCCGTCACGCAGGTGGTGGAAGACAACACGCCCGGTCGCCGTGTGTACGAGCCCAAACACCCGCAGGCCGATGCCGAGGGCTACATCACTTACAGCAACGTCAATTCGGTGGAGGAGATGGTCAACATGATCTCGGCCTCTCGTTCGTACCAGAACAACATCGAAGTGATGACCACCACCCGCTCGCTGCTGATGAAGACATTGCAGATGGGTCAAGGCAACTGACGCTCACGCACCAACCAAAGGCCACTGAATCATGAGTACCGCCGCCATCAACGCCACCACCGGCAGCGCCGCCAGTGGCGCCAGCAACCAGCTCAACACGGCGGCAGAGATGTCCGACCGGTTTCTCAAACTGCTGGTGACCCAACTGAAGAACCAGGACCCGCTGAACCCCATGGAGAACGCCGAGTTGACCAGCCAGATGGCCCAGATCAACACGGTGACCGGCATCGAAAAACTGAACACGTCGATGGCCACCATGGCCAGCAGCTTCTCGCAGATGCAGATGCTGCAAGGCGCCAGCCTGGTGGGCCGCTCGGTGCTGCTGGATGGCAACAACCTGGTGGTGGACGAAGAGGGTAAGGCTTACGGGGGTTTCGAGCTGAGCAGCAATGCGGCATCCGTGCGGATCGACATCCTGGATGCTGCCGGCTCCACCATCGACACCATCAGCCTGACCGACAAGGCCGCAGGTCGCCAGGGTTTTGAGTGGGAAGCGCCCGAAGGCGTCTCCACCAAAGGCCTGACCTTCAAGGTCACGGCCAACACCGGGGCCGCCAACATCGAGGCCAAAACCCTCACCTTCGACGCAGTCACCGCCGTCAACACCGCTGGCGGCACCCTGACGCTGGAGCTGGCCAGTGGTGGCCAGACGCCCTACAGCCTGGTCAAGGCTGTTTCCTGATCCTCACTTGCAGTCACAGAAAGGAACACCATCATGGGCTTTCAGCAAGGACTCTCCGGCCTGAACATCTCCAGCAAGAGCCTGGAGGTGATTGGCAACAACGTGGCCAACGCCAACACCTACGGCTTCAAATCGGCGCGGGCCGAGTTTGCCGACATGTACGCAGCCTCACTGGGCGGCGCCGGCAACAACGGCATCGGCATCGGGGCGCGCATCGCCAACGTGGCGCAGCAGTTCACCCAGGGCAACGTCTCCACCACCGCCAACAACCTGGACCTGGCCATCAACGGCGACGGCTTCTTCCAGGTGCAGCGTTGGGATGAGGTCGCAGGCAGCGGCGCCCTGGCGCCAGCCGGCGAGGTGCTCTACACCCGCAACGGCCAGTTCAAGGTCGACAGCAGTGGCTACATCACCAACAACCAGGACCGCAAGGTGCTGGGGGTGGGCAACCAGCCCATCCAGCTCAACCTGAACGGCGGCTCGGCCGAGCCCACGCAGATGATCACCGCCCAGGTGAACCTGAACGCGGCAGAAGAAACGGATGCCGCGTTCTCGACCACCGCCAATGACTGGTATTCGTTCACGACCACACAGACGCTGTATGACGTCTCGGGTGAGCCAATCCCCTTGCAGTACTACTTCCGCAAGAGCGGCACCGACTCGTGGGAGGTGTTTGCGTACGTGGGCGACACCGCCTTGCCGGCCGAGGGCCAGCCCGCCGTGACCATCGAGTTTGACCCGGCCACCAGCCTGCCCCTGTCGATGACGGACGCCGACGGCAACGCCGTGGCCGACTTCCGCAACGTGCCCTTCCCGACCATTCCCGGCGGCACGTCCTCGGCGACGCAGTCGGAGCTGACCTTCAACATCGACTTCAGCGACCTGACCCAATTTGCCGGCAAATCGAACGTGAATGCGCTGATGCAGGATGGGTTTCCCAAGGGCGAGTTTTCCAGCTTCAATGTGGACGCCACCGGCGCGATCCTGGTGCGCTACACCAACGGACAAACCGTGACCGAAGGTCAACTGGTGCTGGCGCGCTTCGCCAACGCCCAAGGGCTGCAGCCCATGGGCGGCAACGAATGGGCGGTGACGGCCGCCTCCGGCACGGCGCAGATCGACGCGCCCGGCAGCGGCCGCTTCGGTTTCATCCAGGGGGGTGCTCTGGAAGAGTCCAACGTGGACCTGACGGGCGAGCTGGTCAACATGATCGTGGCCCAACGCTCATACCAGGCCAACGCACAGACCATCAAGACAGAAGACCAGGTGCTGCAAACCCTGGTGAACCTGCGCTGATGAACTGCGGCGCTGACCTCACCGGGACAAGGAGTCAGACATGGACCGGATGATCTACCTCAGCATGACGGGTGCCAAGACCAACATGCAACAGCAGGAAGTGCTGTCGCACAACCTGGCCAACGTCAGCACCACCGGTTTTCGGGCCGAGCTTCAGGCCGTGCGCGCCGTGCCCATCCGCGGCGATGGCGCCAGCACCCGCGCTTACGCGCTGGAAACCACCGTGGGCTACGACGACACGGCCGGCCCGATCAACTTCACGGGGCGAGCCCTGGATGTGGCCGTTCAAGGTCGCTCCTGGCTGGCCGTGCAGGCACTGGATGGCACCGAAGCCTACACGCGCGCAGGCGCCTTGCAGGTGTCGGCCGATGGCACGCTCATGAGCCCCAGCGGACTGCCCATCATTGGCGATGGTGGCCCGATCGCGATCCCGGCCAATGCCCAGCCCAGCATTGGCGCCGATGGCACCGTGAGCGTGCGCCAGCCCAATGGCACGGTGCAAGCCGTGGGGCGGCTCAAGCTGGTGACACCCGAGGCCAAGCTGGTGCGTGGCGAGGATGGGCTGTTCAGGGGCGAAGACGGCGCCGAACTGCCACAAGATGCCAATGCCCGCGTGCAAGACGGAGCCCTGGAGGGCTCGAACGTCAACGCCATTGAAACGATGGTGGCCATGATCGCTGCCGCTCGCCAGTACGAAACACAGATCAAGCTGATGCAGACCGCCGAAGCCAAAGAGCGCCAGGCGGCGCAGCTGCTGTCCAACAACGGCTGAGCCGTTTGACCTGATGCGGGCCTGAGGGCCGAAGGAGACCGACCATGATGCGCTCACTGTGGATTGCCAAGTCCGGCATGGAAGCCCAGCAGATGCAGCTGGATCACATTTCCCACAACCTGGCCAACAGTGGCACCAACGGCTTCAAGCAGGCCCATGCCGTGTTTGAAGACCTGATGTACCAGAACCTCCGGCAAAGCGGGGCCAACACGGCCGAGGGCACGCAACTGCCCACCGGCTTGCAGGTGGGCCTGGGTGTGCGCCCCGTGGCCACGTCGCGCCAGTTCAGCCAGGGCAACCTGCAACAAACCGACAACGGCCTGGACGTGGCCATCCAGGGCAAGGGATTCTTTCAGGTCGAGATGCCAGACGGCACCATCGGCTACACCCGAGACGGCTCGTTCAAGCTGGACAACCAGGGCAACCTGGTGACCAACAACGGCTACCGCGTGCTGCCCGGATTCCAGTTTCCAACCGAAGCCACCAACGTGACCATCGGCCAGGATGGCACGGTCAGCTTCCTGCGCCCGCCCAACCCCACGCCCGAGGTGCTGCAGCAAATCGAGCTGGCCGACTTCGTGAATCCGGGCGGGCTGGACCCGCGCGGCCAGAACATCTTTGTGGAAACCGCCGCCTCAGGCCCACCGGTGACCGGGGTGCCCAACGAGAACAGCATGGGGGCGCTGGCCCAGGGCTACGTGGAGACGTCGAACGTCAACGTGGTGCAGGAGCTGGTGACCATGATCCAGACCCAGCGCGCGTATGAGCTCAACTCCAAGGCCATTCAGACCTCGGATCAGATGCTGCAGAAGCTGGGGCAACTGTGATGAAGCGCGCCGCCCACCTCATGGCTGTGACGGGATGCGCCTTCGTGCTGGCCGGCTGCATGGCCACCGCGCCCAAGGTGGACGTGGTCGAGCCCACGCAAGCCCGGCCCGTGCCCACCGCGCCACCCGCCTTGAACAATGGCGCCATTTTTCAAGCCACGGGCTATCGGCCACTCTACGAAACCCACCGGGCACGCATGGTGGGCGATGTGATCACGGTGCGCATCACCGAAACCGTCTCGGCCAAACAGGAAACGACCAGCTCCATTGAAAAGAAGGGCAGCGTCTCCAGCGAGGTCGATGCCATCCCCTTCATCAACAGCTCTCGCCTGGCTAGGCTCAGCGCCTCAGGCAGCAGCAACAACAAGTTCGACGGCAAGGGCAGCACCCAGGCCGTGGGCAATTTCACCGGGTCCATCACCGCCACCGTCATCGAGGTGCTGCCCAACGGCCACCTGGTGATCTCGGGCGAGAAACAGATCGGCGTGGGGCACAACGTGGACGTGCTGCGCTTCTCAGGCACCGTCGACCCCATCACGATCCAGCCGGGCAACACGGTGACCTCGACGCAGGTGGCCAACGTGCGCGTGGCCCAAGTGGGACGCGGTGCGCAGCAAGAAGCCCAGGGAATAGGGTGGGTTGCCCGCTTCTTTTTGAGTCTTGCGCCCTTCTAAAGGCGCGAACAATGGAGCCGAACCCCCAAGGATTCTGGCTCCATGACCACCACCGACCGCCTCCTGAGACTGCTGATCACGCTGGCCTTCGCCGCGGCCTCAGCCGCGTTGTGGTGGCCCGTTGATGCCCAGGCCATCCGCCTCAAGGAAATCGCCTCGGTACAGGGTGTGCGCTCCAACCAGCTGGTCGGGTACGGCCTGGTGGTCGGGCTTGACGGCACCGGTGATCAAACCACCCAGACCCCCTTCACCGCCCAGAGCGTGCAAGCCATGCTGCAGCAGTTGGGCATCAGCGTGCCAGCCGGCACCCCCATGCAGCTCAAGAACGTGGCGGCCGTGCTGGTGACCGCCACCCTGCCCCCGTTCGCGCAACCTGGCCAGGCCATTGACGTGGCGGTGTCCTCACTGGGCAACGCCAAATCGCTGCGCGGGGGCACCCTGATCGCCACCCCGCTGAAAGGCGCCGACGGCCAGATCTACGCCATGGCCCAGGGCAACCTGCTGGTGGGGGGCGCAGGCGCCTCGGCCGGCGGCTCCAAGGTACAGATCAACCACCTCAGCGCCGGGCGCGTGCCCAATGGCGCCACCGTGGAGCGCGGCGTCCCCACGCCGTGGATGCAGCAACCCTTCATCCAGTACGACCTGCAGGCCGATGACTTCAACACCGCCCGCCAGGTGGCCGACGCCATCAACCGCCTCAAAGGTGCGGGCACGGCCGAGGCGCTCAGTGGTCGCAGCGTCAGCGTGAAGCTGCCCGACAGCCCCGGTGCACGGGTGGCCTTTCTGGCCGACCTGGAAAACCTCAACATCGACCGCGCCACCCCGGCTGCCAAGGTCATCATCAATGCCCGCACCGGCTCGATCGTGCTGAACCAAAGTGTGACCCTCGGCCCGTGCGCCGTGGCCCATGGCAGCCTGTCGGTCACCATCAACTCCACGCCGGTGATCAGCCAGCCTGCCCCGCTGTCGCAGGGTGAAACGGTGGTGACGGAAAAAGCCGACATCCAGATCAACCAGCAACCGGGCAGCCTGATTCAGATGCCCGCCGGCAGCAAGCTGACCGATGTGGTCAAGGCGCTCAACACCCTGGGCGCCACCCCGCAAGACCTGGTGGCCATCCTGCAGGCCATGAAAGCTGCAGGGGCCCTCCAGGCCGATCTGGAGGTGATCTGATGAGCATCAACACCCCATCCCAGGGCGTCACGGTTGACCTGCGGTCACTGGACCAACTGAAAGGTGCTTCGGCGCGTGATGCGCGCGGCCAGGTGCGGGAAGTGGCGCGCCAGCTTGAAGGCCTGTTCATGCAGGAGCTCATGAAAAGCATGCGGGCCACCACCATGGCCTCGGGCATGCTGGACAACGGCGGCACCGAACTGGGCACCAGCATGCTGGACACCCAACTCTCACAGCAGATGACCGGGCTGCCCGGCGGGCTGAGCGACATGATCGCCCGCCAGCTTGAGCGGCAGCTACAGGGCGTGGTCACACCCTCCGGGTCGACCGCCTCGGCCGAGGCCGTTCGCCCCCCGTCCGGCAAGACCCGTGTGGGCACGTCGGCCAGCCCACGCCCCAGTTCACCGGAAGCCTTCATCCAACAACATCAGGCGGCGGCCAAGGCCGCCGAAAGTGCCACCGGCATCCCCGCCGAACACATCCTGGGTCAGGCTGCCCTGGAGTCGGGCTGGGGCAAACGCGACATCCGCATGCCCGATGGCAGCTCCAGCCACAACCTGTTTGGCATCAAGGCCACCTCGTCATGGAAGGGCAAGGTGGCCGAGGTCACCACCACCGAATACATCGGGGGCGTGGCGCGCAAGGTGACGGCCAAGTTCCGTGCATATGACTCGTTCGAAGAGGCCTTCAAGGACCATGCGCGCTTGCTGACCACCAGCCCGCGCTACAGTGAAACTGCTGCCAAGGCCGACACGCCGGCCGACTTTGCCAAGGGGCTTCAGAAAGGTGGCTACGCCACCGACCCGGCGTACGCCGACAAGCTGACCCGTGTGATCCACACCGCGCTGCGCGTGCAGCGTGACATGGCCTGAGCGGCACGGAGACAAGACCATGGGAACCGGCATCTTCTCAATGGGCACCCGGGCCATGTTCGCGGCCCAGACCATGCTGGACACGGTCGGCCACAACATCTCGAACGCCAACACGCCTGGCTACTCGCGTCAGGATGTTCAACTGGCCACAGAAAACGGCATGTTCACCGGGGCCGGCTTCTTTGGTCGCGGGGTGCAGGTGGTCACGATCACCCGCTCCACCAACGAATTCCTGTCGCAAGAGGTCAACCGTAACCTGGCGGCCGAGTCGTCAGACCAGACCCGCCTGGACAAGCTGCTGCAGCTGGAGAAGGTCTTGCCCACCGGCGAAAGTGGCCTGGGCTATGCCGCAGGTCAAATGCTCAACGCCTTCGTTGACGTGGCCAACCAGCCCCAGGACATGGCCGCTCGGCAGGTGGTGCTGTCGCGCGCCCGCGAGTGGGTGAGCCGCGTCAACACGGCCGGTCAGCAGTTGGTCGAGATCCAGCGCGGCGTGGCCATGGACATCGAGAACACGGTGGACCGCATCAACGCCCTGGCGGAAGAAATTGCCAAGGCCAACCAGGCGATCGCGAGCTACAAGGGTGTCGGCCACACCCCCAACGACCTGATGGACAAGCGCGACCAGTTGGTGCGCAACCTGAGCGAGCTGGCCCAGGTCACCACCGTCAAGGCCGACGATGGCGGCCTGAACGTCTTTCTGGGCGGCGGACAGTTGCTGGTGCTGGGCAACGAAACGCAAGAGCTCAGCGTCATTGCCGATGCGAGCAACTCGGCCTTTCGCCGCATCGCACTGCACAACCCGATCAACAACACCGACCGCGAACTGGACCAGAGCCAGATCACTGGTGGCGCCCTTCATGGCCTGCTGACCTTCCAGGACACCGACATCGTCCAGACGGAAACTCAGCTCAACGCCTTCGTGCAATCGTTTGCCGACCGACTCAATGAGCAGCAGCGCTTGGGTCTGGATGCCGAAGGGGTGATGGGCACCGACCTGTTTTCCAACACCACCACGGCCGCAGGCATTCGACTGGCCTTGAACGTGCCCAAGGGCATCGCCGCGGCCTCGCCCTTCGTGGCCACCACCGATGTGGCCAACAAGGGCACCGCCACGGTGGACTCGTTCAGGATGCTGCAGACCACCCTGCCCTCCGGGGTGACGGCGCCCGTGAGCATCCAGTTCTATGAAGATGCTGGCTCACCCAGCGGTTTGCGCTACGAGGTCACTGCAGCAGGCGGTGGCGCGCCTTACTGGACCGCCAACTGGGACCCGGGCGAGCCCATCACCGACGGGGATCCCACGCCCGGTGTGGAGACCGCCAGCTTCGAAATGCTGATTGCTGGCACGCCCACGGGTGGTTCGCCGGGCGACACGCTGACGGTGTCGGAAACGATCTACTTCCTGGGCAACAACGGCAATGCGCTGTCCATGTTGGCCTTGCGGGATGACGCCACCTTCGTGACGGTCGACGGCGCCTCGTATGCCACGGTCACCGACGCCTACTCGCAGATGGTGGGCAGCCTGGGGGTGCTGGTGCAAAGCGGCAAGACATCGGCCGAGATCTCCAGCACGCTGTCAACCAACTCGCAACAGACGCTAACCGGTGAGGTGGGCGTCAACCTGGACGAAGAGGCCGCGCGCCTGATCCAGTACCAGCAAAGCTACCAGGCGGCCGCCAAGATGTTGCAGGTGGCCCAGAAGGTCTTTGACATCCTGCTGGAAACCTCACGTTGATCCGCCGCAAGGAGTCCTGAGCATGCGCATCGCCACCGCCTTCGCCTATGACCAAACAATCTTCAACCTGCAGCAGCGTCAGCAGGCCCTGGCCGAATCGCAGGTGCAACTGACCTCCGGCAAACGGGTCAACAAAGCCAGCGATGACCCCACGTCGGCGGCTCGTGCCGAACGCGCGTTGGCAGCGGCCGCGCGCAATGAAGCCAATCAACGCTCGCTGGACGCCAGCCGCAATGTGATGACCATCACTGAGTCGGCCCTGGGCGACGCGGTCGAGCTGATCCAGAGCGCGCGCGAAACCCTGGTGGCCGCAGGCAACGGCAGTTACACCGATGGTGAGCGCCGCGCGCTGGCCGTCAAGCTGCGAGAGATCCGCAACCAGATGATGTCCATCGTGAACCGCGCCGACGGCGGTGGTGGGTACGTGTTTGGCGGTCAGGGGGCATCCTCGCCTCCTTTTGTCGACACGCCCACCGGGGTCACCTTCCGCGGGCAAGGCGGTGAAATTCTGGCGTCATCCAGTGAGCGCCTGGCCCTGACCGTCGATGGCGAGCAAACCTGGCTGATGGCCCGCACCGGCAATGGTGTCTTCACCACGGGGCCTGATGGCAACCTGGGCGGTGGCGGCAACCAGGGCACGGCATGGATCGGCTCAGGCAGCATCACCGACCCGGCCACACTGCCCTACCCCGCCGCCACACCACCCGGCCCCAGCTACACGATCGAGTTCACCGACACCGGCAGCGGCATCACCTACGACGTGCTGGAAGATGGCAATCCGATCGCCTCGGGTGAGCCTTATGCCGACGGCAAGACCATCGACATCCCGGGCCGCGGCATGTCGGTCACCATCTCGGGCGTGCCCGCCAATGGCGACACCTTCCGCGTCGGAGAGTCGGAAAGCAGCCTGAGCATCTTCGACAGCCTGGACCGCACCATCGCCGCCCTCAGCAGCCAGAACGCCACGGGCGGGGTGGTCAAGCAGGCCGTGAACACCGGCATGACCGAAATCGACAGCGTGCTCAGCAACGTGCAGTCGGCCAGGTCGGCCGTGGGCGAATCGCTCAACCGCATGGAAGGCATCGAAAGCCGCATCGGTGCCCTGAAGCTCGCTGCAGAAACCGAGCGGTCCAATGCCGAAGACCTGGACATGGTTGAGGCCATCTCCCGTTTTCAGAATCAGCAAACGGGCTACCAGGCGGCGCTGCAAAGTTACGCCGCCGTGCAAAAGCTCTCGCTGTTCCAGTACCTGAACGTCTGAGTCATCACACACCATGCACCACCCTGCACTTGGCCAGCTCGCCCTGGCGTACAGCCCGGTCATCGACCGAAATCGTGCGGTCATTGCCACGCGGCTGACCTTGTCACCGCTGCACGCAGACGCCCCGCCCAAAGCCGCCGCCGTGCTGGAGGCCCTCGACCAGGTGTGGCCAGCCGGCAGTGGCCAACTGTGGCTCAACATCACGCACGAAGGCTTGCTGATGGACATGCTGCAATCCCAGTTGGGCAGCCACATGATCATCGAGGTGCCCGCCTTCATGGCGACGGATGCCCGCTACACCGACGCCCTGTGCACCCTGCACGCCAATGGCGGCACCCAGGTGCTCAAGGGACGCCCCTTGAGCGAGTTGTCCAAAGAGGTTCTGCCGTGCTTCAAGCACGCCATCGTCGACCTGAGCGAGGACCGCCGGGTGGATGGTCATGTGCCTGCCGCGCCTGGTGGCGGTGCCGCCGTCTACCGGGGCATCTCGGTGGTGCAAAGCGGGGTGTGCAGCGTGGAAGACATGGAAGCGTCGTTCCGACGTGGCGTGGCGGCGGTGCTGGGCTGGCCCATAGACAGCGTCATCCAGGCTGGGCAGAAAACCGCCGATCAACCGGCCTTGCAGGTCATCGTGCAACTGATCGATCAGGTGCACCGCCAGGATGAGATCGATGACCTGGAAAACACCCTCAAGCGTGACCCCCCGCTGGCGTACAAGCTGATGCGCTACATCAACTCACCCGCCTTCGGCCTGTCGGTGGAGATCAGCTCGTTTCGCCACGCCATCATGATCCTGGGCTACAACCGTCTGAAGCGCTGGCTGGCCTTGCTGCTGGCCACCGCCAGCAAGGATCCCAATATGCGCCCGGTCATGTACGCCTCGGTGCGCCGGGGCCTGCTGATGGAAGAGCTGGGCCGATGCAGCGGCAACGACGAGTTGCGCAGCGAGCTCTTCATCTGCGGGGTGTTCTCGCTGCTGGACCGCATGTTCAACCAGCCCTTCAGTGAGTTGCTTCGCACCATTCCCGTTCCGGAGCAGGTGTTCCAGGCCCTGGCCGAGCACACGGGTCCTTACGAGCCATACTTCCAGTTGGTGCAGGCCATGGAAAACGGCATCGTCTACGACATCCGCGAATCGGCCGAGCGCCTCATGCTCAGCTTCGATGACATCAATGCCGCACTGCTGCGTGCCATGACTTCGGCCTCGCAACTCGATTGAGTCTCCTCGCCCTCGGGCGGCCAGGGGCTAAGATCGGGCATGTCCACACCACATGCCCCCGCTGGCTCGCCCCTGCCGTTTGCCGATCTGACGCCCGACGCGGTGCTGAACGCCGTCGAGGCCTTGGGCCTGGTGGCCGATGGCCGCCTGATGGCGCTCAACTCGTACGAAAACCGCGTCTTCATGGTGGGACTGGACGGTGGCGACTCGGTGATCGCCAAGTTCTACCGCCCAGGGCGCTGGACCGACGCGCAGATCCTGGAAGAGCACCAGTTCGCGCACGATCTGCAGGCTGACGAGGTGCCGGTCGTGGCCCCGCTGGCCCTGAGCGCTCAGCACCCTGAGGCCCACGTCATCGGCAGTCATCACACCTTGGGCAACGTGGCAGGCCACCGCATCGCTGTCAGCCCACGGCGTGGAGGACGCCCCCCTGAACTGGACGACCCGGAGGTGCTGCGCTGGCTCGGCCGCTTTCTGGCGCGACTGCACCAGACGGGCGCCCAAGGCCGCTTCGAGCACCGGCTGACGCTGAGTCCGGACACCCTGGGCCAAAGCGCCATCGACCATCTGCAAAACGCGGACGACGCCCTGCCCCTGGGTGTGCGCCAGCGTTGGCTGGACGCCGCCCACGAGGCCTTGGCGCAGGCGCGCGAGGCCTTTGACCGGCAAGGCCCCGTGCGCCAGGTGCGCCTGCACGGCGACATGCACTCGGGCAACCTGCTGTGGACGCCCGAAGGCCCGCACTTCGTGGACCTGGACGACGCGTGCATGGGCCCGGCCGTGCAAGACCTGTGGATGCTGCTGCCCGGCGACCGCGACGAACGCCGCCCGATGATGGATGCGCTGATGGACGGCTACGAAAGCCTGGCCGAATTCGATTGGCACACCCTGGCCCTGATCGAACCCCTGCGCACCCTGCGCATGCTGCACCACAGCGCCTGGCTAGCCCGTCGCTGGGCCGACCCGGCCTTCCCGGCCGCCTTTCCATGGTTCGGCACCGAAGCCTACTGGTTGCAGCAGGTCGAGTTGCTGAACCAGCAAACCCTGGTGATGCGCGAGGGCTGAGCCTGCGCGCTGCGACGCGCCTGCACCCCGCAGGCGCCCCGCTGGCACGCCGCCTGCTTGCCTCCGGGCATGCCCGGCACCCCCAACACCGACGAGTCCCTGATCGCCCAAGAGCAACTGCTGCTGCGCGAAAGCGTGCGCCTGCTGGGTCGGGGCGCGTCGCCAGACACGGCGATTCGCGAGATGCTGCACCTGCTGTCCGAGCTGGTGGGACTGAACCGGGGGCGGGTGGTGCTGCCCGATGCCGACACGGGCGAGTTGCGCATCCGCCATGCCTATGGCCTGACCTGCCACGAGGTGGCGCGCGGGCGTTACCGCCTGGGCGAGGGCATCACGGGCCAGGTCATGCGCACGGGCGAAACCCTGATCGTGCAGGACATCGACAACGAGCCGGGCTACCTGGCCCGCGCAGTGGACCGCCGCAGCCTGCCACCCGAAACCGTCTCGTACATCGCCCTGCCCATCCGGGTGGAGCGGCGTGTGACCGGCGTGCTGGGGGTGCACCGGCTGCGCTCGCGCAAACGTTCACTGGGCGACGATCTGCAACTGCTGCGCACCATGGCCGAGCTGATCGGGCAAGTGTTTCGGCTGCACCAACTCATTGAGCGGCGCACCGCCGCCCTGACGGCCGAAAACCAGCAACTGCGCGCCGCCTTGCAAGAGCAGCACCCGCATGCTGCCGCCTGGGGCATTGTGGGCGAGGCCCCGGCCCTGATGGCTGCCTTGCGCCAGCTCGACCAGGTGGCCCCCACCGACGCCACCGTGATGCTGCTGGGCGAATCCGGCACGGGCAAAGAGCTGTTTGCACGGGCCCTGCATCTGCACAGCCCACGACGCGACCGCCCCTTCGTCAAGGTGAACTGCGCCGCCATCCCGGAATCCTTGTTCGAGGCCGAGCTGTTTGGCCACGAGAAAGGCGCCTTCACGGGCGCCAGCACCCAGCGCATCGGGCGCTTCGAGCAGGCCGATGGCGGCACCCTCTTCCTGGACGAGATCGGTGACCTGCCCCTGCCAGTGCAGGTCAAGCTGCTGCGGGTGCTGCAAGAGCGCGTGATCGAGCGCCTAGGCGGGCGCGGCGAGCGGCCCGTGGACGTGCGCATCGTGACGGCCACCCACTGCGACCTGATGGCCCTGGTGCAGGCGGGCCGCTTCCGGCTGGATCTGTTCTACCGCCTGAACGTCATCCCCATCCGCCTGCCCGCCCTGCGCGAGCGGCCCGATGACATCAAGCTGCTGGTGCAGCACTTCCTGTCGCAGCTCAACCAGCGGCATCAGCGCAATGTGCTGCTGGACCCTGCCGCCCTGGCCCGCCTGGTGGCCCACCCCTGGCCGGGCAACATCCGCCAGCTCTACAACGTGGTGGAGCGCCTGGTGCTGCTCAGCCACCGCGACGAGGTGGACGAGGCCACCGCCCACTGGGTGCTGCAAGCCGAAGGGGGCACCACCCCGCCCCTGCACGAAGCCACGACACCGACCATGCCCTCGTCGATCAGATCGTACGACCATGTGCAGGCGCACGAACGAGAGGCCATCACCCAGGCCTTGCGCGGCCATGGCGGCAACAAATCCAGGGCGGCACAGGCCCTGGGGCTGACCCTGCGCCAACTCAACTACCGCATCCAGGTGCTGGGACTGCGTGAGGCCCTGGCAACCCCTCGCAAAACCCGCGCCGACATCAACAATGTGTAGACAAATTGTCAACACATTGTCATTCATGACCGAAGAACAAAAATCCTAAGTCATTGATTTCATTGAGCTTTCATCCTGGCACAGCCCTTGCGCTGAGTGATTCATCACCGCACAGGAGCCCGCCCGATGAACGCCGTCTTGTCCGCCCCGCCTGACACCAGCCCTGCCACCGCCACCGCCACCGCCACCGCGATGGACGCCGCCCTGGCCCCGGTTCAGGAAGTGATCCGCCAACTGCTGGTGCCGCAGGTGGCCAAGATCGACACCGACGCCCACTACCCCCATGACGTGATGAAAGCGCTCGGCCAGGCAGGCGCTTTCCGAGGGGCCGCCAGCCCAGAGCATGGCGGCAATGGTCTGGGCCTGCCGCACGTGATCGCGGCCATGACGGCCGTCTCCCGCGAATGCGTGTCCACCGGCTTCCTGGTGTGGTGCCAGACGGCCTGCGCACGCTACATCGACCAATCCCGCAACGAGGCGCTCAAGGCCGAACTGCTGCCCCGCATCCTCAGCGGCGAGCAGATGGTGGGTACCGGCCTGTCCAACACCATCAAGTCGTACGACGAAATCGAGGCCTACCGCCTGTCGGCCCGTCGCGTGGACGGCGGCTACGAGATCAACGGCGTGTTGCCCTGGGTGTCCAACCTGGGGGCCGATCACCTCTTCACCACGGGTTGCCCGGTGGTGAACGCCGCCGACGGCGAGGGACCGGTGTTCGTGGTGGTGGACTGCGCGCAGCCGGGCTTCAAGCTGGTGGAATGCGCGCACTTCCTGGCGCTGGATTCCACCCGCACCATGGCCTGCCATTTCAAGGATGTGTTCATCCCTGACAGCCGGGTGCTGGCCCACCCGGCCGAGTCGCGCGCCTATGTGCGCCGCATCAAGCCCGGCATGATCCTGGGGCAAATGGGCATGGGGCTGGGGCTGGCCGAGGCCTGCATCGAGCTGATGCGCCAGTCCAACCGCACGCATGGCCACGTGAACTGTCACCTGGACGACCAGGTGGACGACCTGGCCCCGTTGTTGGCCCAGGCGCTGGAGACGACCCACGCCCTGGCGCAGGCCCTGCTGGACAACCCACTGGCCGAGGTGGTGGTGGACGTGCTGCGCACCCGGCTGGCCGGGGGCGAGCTGGCCATGCGCTGCGCCCACGCGGCCATGCTGCACCTGGGCGCCAAGGGCTACCTGATGCGCAGCCCGGCCCAACGCCGCCTGCGCGAGGCCTACTTCGTGGGCATCGTCACCCCCGCCACCAAGCACCTGCGGCGAGAGATCGCGCGCTTGACGCGCACGACGCCCGAGTTCAGCGCCCAGGCCGTGGCGGCCTGACCCCTCTGGATCACCTCAACCACCCTGGAGTTGCCCATGTCCCAGCAAGATCCGTTCGATCCCCATGTGCGTCTGCGCAGCGCCTGCGCCTGTGGCCGCCACGCGAGTCAGGCCGAACACGAGCAGGCCGCATCAACGACCCACGATGCTGACGCGCCCGTGGGCCGCAGCCTGCTGGAGCAAACGTTGATGCGGGCGCTGTTTCCACGCGATGCAGACCGGCGCAACTTCCTGCGTGCGGTGGGGTCACGCACCGCGATGGCGGCCATCGCCTCGGTGGTGCCGTTCAGCGCGCTGGAGGCCATGGCTCAAGAACGGGGCCCGCTGGAGAAGACCGACCTGAAGATCGGCTTCTTGCCCATCACCTGCTCCACCCCCATCGTGGTGGCCGGTGCGGCGGGCTATTACGAGAAAGAAGGGCTGAAGGTCTCTCTGCAAAAAACCGCCGGTTGGGCGGTGGTGCGCGACAAGGTGTTGGCCAAAGAGTTCGATGCCTCGCACATGTTGTCGCCCATGCCGCTGGCCCTGACCATGGGGCTGGGCGCGACCCCCACCCCGATGGTGATGCCCGTGATGGAGAACACCAACGGCAACGCCATCACCCTGCACGTCAAGCACCAGAACAACCGCGACCCGAAAAACTGGAAGGGCATGCGCTTTGCCATCCCCTTCGAGTACTCGATGCACAACTTCCTGCTGCGGCACTACCTGGCCTCTCACGGGCTGGACCCTGACCGCGACGTGCAACTGCGCGTGATGGCCCCACCCGACATGGTGGCCAACCTGCGCTCGGGCAACATCGACGGCTTCATCGTGGCCGAGCCCTTCAACCAGCGTGCGGTGTTTGATCAGGTGGGCTTCATCCACCTGCTGACCAGCGAGATCTGGGACAACCACCCCTGCTGCGCCTTTGCCGCCACGCGCGAGTTCGTCAACAGCCACCCCAACACCTTTGCGGCCATGGTGCGCGCCATCATGCGCGCCACCGCGTTTGCCAACGAGGCCGGCAGCCGCAAGGCCGTGGCCGAATTGATCTCGCCGCCCAACTACCTGAACCAACCTCCTGCTGTGGTCGAGCAGGTGCTGACCGGACGCTTCGCCGACGGGCTGGGCAAGATCCGCAACGACCCCGACCGCATCACCTTCGAGCCCTTCCCCTGGCACTCGATGGCCGTGTGGATGCTCACACAGATGAAGCGCTGGGGCTACATCAAGGGCGATGTGAACTACCGCGACATTGCCGAGCGCGTCTTCCTGGCCACCGATGCCCGCAAGCGCCTGGCCGAGCTGGGCCTGCCCGCACCGGCCAGCACCTACCGCACCCACACCATCATGGGCCAAACCTTCGACCCCATGAAGCCCGACGCCTACCTGGCCTCATTGGCCTCTTCGACGGCCCGCTGACCCCTTTCACCCACACCACAAGGAATGACCATGAGCACCACCACCGTGAGCACCTACCTGCGCCCCATCGACCGCGATGGCCTGTTGAAGTTTGCCGAAGCCGGCCGCGAGAACCCCGAACGCAAGGGCACCAACAAGGTCAAGACCGTGATGCAGGGCCAGTTCCGTTCATGGAGCTTCGTGGGCATCCACAACCCCGTGGTGGTGGACGAGCCCCTGCACCTGTTCGGCGAGAACACCGCCCCAGCCCCCGGCGAGATCGTGCTGTCGGCCCTGGGCGGCTGCCTGGGCGTGGGCATCACGGCCGTGGCCACGCTGCGCCAGGTCAAGCTCTCGAGGCTGGAGATTCACTTGGAGGCCGACATTGGCAACACAGCCGCCTGGGGCGCTGGCGGTGCCGAGCGCGAACCGCATCAGATGGGCTTCCAGGCCATCCGGGTGAAGGTGGCGATCGAGGGCGAGGCCTCGCGCGAGGAACTCAACGACATCGTGCAACGCGCCAACCATTTCTCGCCCGTGGCCAACAGCATGCGCAACCCGATCCCCTTCGAAATCGGACTGCTGGACGCCTGAGCTCAGGCAGCCCATCAGCACCGCCATGCATCACGGCCACGGCAGCCAAGCGCACTGGCAACAGGTTTACCAGACCAAAGCCCCTGACAGCGTGAGCTGGTACCAGCCCACGGCGGCCCGATCCCTGGCGTTGCTTTGCCAGGGCGGCTTAGGGCCGCAGAGTGCGGTGATCGACGTGGGCGGCGGCACCTCTTGCCTGGTGGATGCCTTGCTGGATGCCTCGGTGGGGTCCATCACGGTGCTGGACCTGGCCGAGGCCGCGCTGGCCCTGACCCGCCAGCGCCTGGGTGAGCGTGCCAGCCAGGTGACCTGGCTGGTGGGTGACATCACCCAGGTGGCCTTGCCAGCGCAGGCCTACGACCTGTGGCACGACCGGGCGGTGTTTCATTTCATGACCACGCCCGAGCAACGCACGGCCTACCTGCTGGCCCTGCAACATGCCCTGAAGCCCGGGGGCCACGTGGTGATGTCCACCTTCGCCGACGACGGCCCCGAGCGCTGCAGTGGCTTGCCCGTGCAGCGCTATTCGCGCGAGGACTTGCTGAAGGCCTTGGGGCCACGCTTCAGCCTGCTGGCCCATGAGCATGAACTGCACACCACCCCCGGCGGCATGCCACAGGCGTTCAACCACGCCCTGTTGCGCTTCGCGTGACCTTGCCCACCACAGGGGCGCGACGGCGCTGCTACACTTTTCGGCATGCGTCGTTGGTTGATGGTGTTTTTGCTGGTGTGGATGCCGCTGCAGTCCCTGTGGGCTGTGGCCGCGCCGTACTGCGCGCACGAACGCTCCACACCGGCCACGCACCTGGGGCACCATGAGCATGATGCTCACGACGACCTGGCTGATGCCAGCCAGGCCAGCCCCGATGGCGCAGGAAGCTCCTGCGCTGAACACGCCAACTGCCATGCCTGTCATGGGCATTGCGCGGCATTACCGCAGGCCCAGACCGCATCGCCTGCCGCTCCGCCTCAGCACGGCATGGCGCACGCCATCCAGGCCCCCTGGCCTTCCGCGCCGGTGGCCTTGCCTGACCGCCCCAACTGGGCCGACCTCGCCGTCCTCTGACCGGCGAGGATCTGTCGCGCGCTGACGTCCCAGCGATCTGCTCGGGGCCCTTCATTCGAGCCCCTTCATTCGAGCATCTTCGCTCGGGACCCTGCGCTCGCGCACCCTCGCCCCTGTTTGATCTTCACGGGCCTGTCCAGGCCCCATGGCGAGGAAACATCGCATGCGATGGTGTCATCACACCCCTTCACGGGGATCATCACTGGCGTCCGGGTCCAGCCTCAGGCTGGCCATGTGGCTGAGCACTTGGCTGATCGGTTCAGGCGCATCAGCACAGTCACACCCCCAATCGACAGACATGGCTCCGCCGGTCTCGTCATCCATCTCTGCCTCCCCCAGCACCACGGACGTGCCTGCAGCGCCCATGCTCAGCCTGGCGGGACTGTTCGCGCGGGCATGGGCCCGCCAACCCGAGGCCCGTTCGGCTGATCTTCGACGGCAGTCGCTGGCCCTAGCCCGCGAGGGCAGCCGCTCTTGGCTGGCTGGCGCACCCAGCCTGCTGCTGCAGGCCCAGACCGACCGCCCAGGAACCGGCCAAGGCGAACGCGAGCTGGAGGTGGGCCTGGCCCTGCCCTTGTGGCGCCCCGGCCAGTCGGCCCAAACCCAGGCCACCCACGAGGCCGAAGCCACCGCGCATGAACACCAACTGAACCTGCAGCGCTGGCGGCTGGCCGGCGTGGTGCGCGAGGCCTGGTGGCACGCGCAACGCACCCACACGGACCTGCTGCAAGCGCAAGCTCGGATACAGAACGCCCGCGCGCTGGCGCACGATGTGGCCCGGCGGGTGCAGGCCGGGGATCTGGCCCGGGCCGATCAACACCAGGCCGAAAGCGCCGTGGCCCAGGCCCTGTGGACCCTGGCGCAGGCCCAGGGCGCTCAAGAATCGGCCTTGGAGCAACTGCGGCAACTCAGCGGTGACTGGTCACTGAGCTCGCCGCCGTTGGACCGCACCGACATGCCTGACCTGCCCGAGCTACCAGACAGCGTGCCCCCCACGCACCCCTGGCTGATCGCGGCCCAGGCCCGTGAAACGCTGGCGCGCGCCCAGGCGCGACAGGCTGAGGTCTCACGCACCTCGCCCCCCGAGCTGACGCTGCTGAGCACCCGCGCGACCGGGCCGGCCGGTGAGCCGGCCCGGCGCAGCGTCACGGTGGGCATTCAGTGGCCCTTCACCATGGGCGGGCCCGCCGCCCAGGCCGAGGCCCAGGTGCTGGCCGCGTGGTCGGCCGCCCACGAGGCCGAATCCGAGCGCGTGCTGGTGCATGAGCAACTGCGGGCCCACATCGCCCAGGCCCGAGCTCGTCTGCGGAGTGCGCAAGCGCAATGGGCCGCCGCCCAGGATCATCAGCGCCTCGCCTCGGAAACACGCACGTTCTTCGAGCGCTCCTTCCAAATGGGTCAGACCGACCTGCCCACCCGCCTGCGCATCGACCACGAAGCCGCCCAGGCTCAGCACGCCCTGCACCGCGCCCGCATCGACCTACGGGCTGCCTGGTCTGACTGGCAACACGCCCTGGGTCAACTGCCGACCGAATGAGATCCCCCATGAACATCCTCCATCCCCTTTGCACCCCATCGCGCGGCTGGGCGCTGTGCCTGGCCCTGCTGTCGCTGTCGCCCACCGGGGCCCATGCCGGCCCGGGACACGACCACGATCACGATCAAGACGGGCCCTCGACGGCCGCCGTCACCCACCCACTCGCACCGCGACGCCAGGCCGATGGCAGCGTCCTGGTGCCCCAGCCCACCCAGGCCACGTGGAGCCTGCGCACAGCCAAAGTCGCCCAGGCCCAGCATGCGCGCGCGCACACCTTGCCGGGCACCGTGGTCATGGACCCGAACGCCGGCGGCGTGGTGCAGGCCATGCAGGCGGGTCGGCTGGAGCCCGGCCCCCAGGGCCTGCCCACCCTCGGTCAGACAGTGCGACGGGGCCAGGTGCTGGCTTACGTCCGTCCCAGCCAGAGTGCACTGGAGCGCGGCAACCAGCGTGCGCAACTGGCCCAACTGCAGGCCTCACGTGCGCTGACCGCACAGCAACTGAGCCGTCTGCAAGCCCTGAGCGATACCGTGCCCGCCAAAGAGATCGACGCTGCACGCCTAACGCTGCAAAGCCTGGACGCGCAAACCCAAGCCTTGCGCCAAGGCTTGGACGCGCGCGAGGCCTTGCAAGCCCCGGTGTCTGGCGTGGTGGCAGCCTCGCGTGCGGTGGCGGGCCAGGTGGTGGATGCGCGCGAACGTGTGTTCGAGATCGTGAACCCCACACGCCTGCGCATCGAAGCACTGGCGCATGACCCTGCACTGGCCGGGCAGGTCGCCAGCGCATCCATCGTGGTGAGTGGGCAAGCGCTGCCCCTGCGCTTCATCGGAGGCGGCCGCAGCCTGCGAGAACAGGCTCTGCCCTTGCTGTTTGCCGCCGAAGGGCCAGCCTTGTCATCCTTGGCGGTGGGACAGCCCGTGACGGTGTGGGTGCAATCCCATCAGCGCACCGCGGGGTACCGCGTGCCAAGTGCCGCGCTGCTCAAAAACGCCACGAACCAGCCCATGGTCTGGGTGCAGGTGTCGGCAGAACGCTTCGAGCCCCGCATGGTGATGTCGCAGCCCCTCGATGGGGCCCATGTGCTGGTCACCTCGGGCCTGCGTGATGGCGAGCGCGTGGTGATCCACGCCGCCAACCTGCTGCAGCAGATTCGCTGAAAGGACGCGCCATGTTCAAGTTCTTGCTGGACCGCAGCCTGCAACACCGGCTGATGGTGCTGATGGCCGCCTCTGTGTTGATGATCTATGGTGCACTGAGTTTGTCACGCACCCCGGTGGATGTCTTTCCTGACCTGAACCAACCCACGGTCACCCTGATGACCGAGGCCGGCGGCATGGCCGCCGAAGAGGTGGAGCAGCTGATCACCTTCCCGCTGGAAACGGCCATGAACGGCCTGCCAGGGGTGCAGACGGTGCGCTCGACCTCCAGCGCAGGGTTGTCCTTCATCTATGTGAGCTTTGACTGGCAGACCGACATCTACCGCGCGCGGCAGATGGTGGCTGAACGCCTGACGGCCATGGACGAAAGCCTGCCCTCGGGGCTCACCCCCAAGATGGGCCCGATCAGCTCGATCATGGGTGAGATCATGCAGATCGCCATCCCGATCGATACGCGCCAGACCACGCCCATGGCCGTGCGCGAGTACGCCGACTGGGTGCTGCGCCCCCGGCTCATGGCCATCCCGGGCGTGGCCCAGGTCATCCCCATCGGTGGCGAGGTGCGGCAGTTTCAGGTGCAGCCCGACACCATGCGCATGAGCAGCCTGGGCATCAGCCACGAGCAACTGGTGGCCGCCCTGCAAGGCCATTCCAGCAACAGCTCGGGCGGCTTCCTGTCGCTGCAAGGCCGTGAGTACCTGATCCGCCACCTGGGACAGACGTCCAGCCTGGACGATTTGCAGAACCTGGCGGTGGGCGCCCGTGAGGGGCAGGTCATCCGCCTGCGGCAGGTGGCCGATGTGCGATTCGCCGCCGCACCCCGTCGAGGTGACGCGGGCTTTGAAGGCCGCCCTGCCGTGATCCTGGGCATCCAGAAGCAGCCCACGGCCGACACCATCGAACTCACCCGCCGCATCGAAGCCGCCCTGGGCGAACTTCGGGCTTCGCTGCCGGCCGGCATGGAGGCCCCCCGCGTGACCTTCCGGCAGGCCAGCTTCATCGAAGCCTCGGTGAGCACGCTGCAAGGCAAACTCATCGGGGCCTCGGTGTGCGTGGCCCTGGTGCTGTTCATGTTCCTGGGCACCTGGCGCCCCACGGTGATCGCCCTGGTGGCCATCCCGGTGTCCATCCTGATCACCGCGCTGGTGTTTCGCTACCTCGGGCTGTCGATCAACACCATGACGCTGGGTGGGCTGGCCATCGCCATCGGTGGCCTGGTGGACGACGCCGTGGTCGACGTCGAAAACGTGATGCGACGCCTGCGACTGGAGCGGCTCAAGCCCGAGGCGGAGCGCCTGCCCGTGCTGGAGGTGGTACGGCAGGCCTCGATGGAGGTGCGCTCGGGCATCCTGTACGCCACGGCCATCATCGTGCTGGTGTTCCTGCCTTTGCTGGCCCTGCCGGGCATTGAAGGGCGGCTCTTTGTGCCCCTGGGCATCGCCTTCATCGTGTCCACCCTGGCGTCGCTGCTGGTGTCGGTCACCCTCACGCCGGTGCTGGCCTCGGGGCTCTTGCCGGGCATGAAGCGACTCGGTCACGGCGACACCGCCGTGCTGGCCTGGCTCAAGCGCCACTACCAGCCAGCCTTGCAGGCTGTGTTGAAACGCCCCAAGCAGGTGCTGATGCTGGGCGCGCTGACCACCGTGGCGGCGGCGACATCCGTGCCGTTCATGGCCACCACCTTCTTGCCCCCCTTCAATGAAGGCACCCTGTTGGTGGGGCTGAGGCTGAACCCGGGCGTCACGCTGGAAGAATCCTCCGCCATCGCCCAGCAGGCTGAAACCCTGATCCGCGAGGTGCCCGAGGTGACCCACGTGGGGCGTCGCAGCGGCCGCGCCGAGCTGGACGAACACGCCGAGGGCGTGCATGTCAGCGAGCTGGACGTGGGGCTTCAGCCCGCGCACGAACTGACGCGCAGCATGGACGAGATCCGTGCCGACATCCGCACGCGCCTGGCGGTGCTGCCAGGCTCGGTGGCCATCGGTCAGCCCATTTCGCACCGGATCGACCACATGCTGTCGGGTGTGCGCTCGCCCATCGCCATCAAGCTGTTTGGCGAAGACCTGGACACCCTGCGCTCGCAGGCCGAGGCCCTGCGTCTGCAGCTGGCCGAGGTGCCCGGTGTGGCCGATCTGGAGGTGGAAAAGCAGGTGCTGGCGCCCCAGATCAAGGTACGGGTGGACCATGAAGCGGCGGCACAGCACGGCGTATCCAGCGGCCAGATTCTGGCGGCGCTGCAAGGCCTGGTGGGTGGGCAGCAGGTGACCCAGGTGGTCGAGGGGCACCGCCGCTTTGCCCTGGTGGTGCGTCTGCCTGACGAGGCGCGCACGCCTGACACCCTGGGGCAGCTCATGCTGGACACGCCCATGGGCCGCATCCCGCTGTCGCGCGTGGCCACCATCGAAGACAGTGACGGTCCCAACCAGATCAGCCGGGACGATGGCAAACGGCGCATCGTGCTGTCGGCCAATGCACAAGGACGCCCCCTGTCCGACGTGGTGGCCGACATCCGCGCGGCGGTGGAGCGCACGCCTTTGCCCGAGGGCTACTTCATCACCCTGGGTGGGCAGTTCCAGGCGCAGGAAGAAGCCAGTCGACTCATCGCTGGCCTGGCCCTGGTGTCCATGGCGCTGATGTTGGCGGTGCTCTACACCCGCTACCAATCGGCCACGCTGTCGGTGCTGATCATGGCCAACATCCCGCTGGCCCTGGTGGGCGCGGTGCTGGGCCTGTGGCTGTCAGGTCAGCCCCTGTCGGTGGCGGCCCTGGTGGGCTTCGTCACCCTGGCTGGCATCTCGGTGCGCAACGGCATCCTCAAGGTCAGTCACTACCTCAACCTGATGAGGCTGGAAGGCGAGCGCTTCGACCAGACCATGATCGTTCGGGGCTCGATGGAGCGCCTCAGCCCCGTGCTGATGACGGCCCTGGTGACCGCATTGGCGCTGGCGCCCCTGCTCTTCGAGGCCGAGCAGCCCGGCACCGAGATCCTGCACCCCGTGGCGGTGGTGATCTTTGGCGGTCTGATCAGCGCCACCCTGCTGGACACCTTCATGACCCCGGCCATGTTCTGGCTGTGGGGGCATCGTGCTGCAGAACGACTTCAGAAGACCCATGAAAGCGAGGTGTTCTGAGCGCTGGAGCATGGTCCTTGAGGCATCATCAAGCCACTGCCCACCCCACGGGCCTGATGACGAAGCCGCCCATGCCCTCAGACAACCTGTCCCCCTGGCGCCACGAGCACGTGTTTGATGGCGGAAAGCCCGCCGCCGAGCGCAGTACCCTCTGGGTGCTGGCGATCACCGTGGTGACCATGGTGGTCGAGATCACGGCGGGCTGGTGGTACAACTCGATGGCCTTGCTGGCCGATGGCTGGCACATGAGCTCGCATGCCCTGGCCATCGGCTTGACCGCCCTGGCGTATGCCATGGCGCGGCGCTACGCGCGCGACCCCCGCTTTGCCTTTGGCACCTGGAAGATCGAGGTGCTGGCGGGCTACACCAGCGCGCTGGCGTTGCTGGGTGTGGCTGCCCTGATGACGGTGGAGTCGGTGGCGCGACTGGTCACGCCCGAGCCCATCCGCTTTCAGGAGGCCATCGTGGTGGCCGCGCTCGGCCTGGTGGTGAACATCGTGTGTGCGCTCATCCTTGGTCAGGCCCACCACCATGGAGACGCACACGGGCATGCCCGCGAACACCATCACGGGCATGGCCACGATCATCATGACCACCATGACGACCTCAACCTGAGGTCCGCCTACGTGCACGTGCTGACCGACGCCGCCACCTCGGTGCTGGCCATCGTCGCCCTGCTGGGGGGCTGGATGCTGGGCTGGGGGTGGCTGGACCCGCTGATGGGGGTGGTTGGCGCTGTTCTGGTGACCTGGTGGGCTAAAGGCCTGATCATCGACACCGGCAAGGTGTTGTTGGACCGCGAGATGGACGCGCCCGTGGTGGCTGAGATTCGCGAGGTGGTGGCCGCCAGCAGCCCACCCAACCAAACGCAACTCACTGACTTGCACGTGTGGCGTGTGGGCCAGCAGGCCTACGCCTGCGCCCTCAGCGTCGTCACACGAGACGACGCGCTGAGCGCTGATCACCTGCGGCAACGACTGGCGGTGCATGAAGAAATCGTGCACACCACCATCGAAGTGAACCGTTGGACGCCATGAGGGCGGCTCACACCGGATGACGCTGCCGGCCTTGCAGGCGGTACACCTGGGCATCGCCAACACCCTCGCCCTGCAAACACAGCCCGTAGTGAAATGGCGTGCCGTCACGCCCCGGAAAGCCAAAACGCAGGTCGCGGAACCAGGCGCAGCGCTCGGCTGGTCCGTCAGTGCCCATGGCCTGGGTGGTGTGCGTGAGCGCAGGCACCTCGGCAAACCAGCGGTAGAAGGCAAACGAGGGGTGATCCCAGGCCTGTCGCACCCAGGCCGGGGCATCTGCCCCACCCCACTGCTCAAGCACTTGCCAGGGGGCCTGTGACACCGGCAGATAAGGCGCTGACAGCCGTCGTATCCACCCGCTGTCAGACGTCAGCGCGAGGGGCTGAGTGCGGCGGGTGTTCACATGGGCCAGGTGATAACGCCCGTCGTGTAGCACCGCCACCGTCCAGTTGAAGGGCGACGCAGGTCGGGGCATGACCACCACGCGGGCCTGTGGCGCACCCAGGGTTTGCGCTTTCGCAAGCCCCACCGCCAGGGCTTCTTGCTGGCCCAACCAGGTCACCCCCACCCAGCCCATGGCCAAGCCCAAACCCAAGGCGGCGGGCCAGCGACGATGGGGCCAGATGGCCGCCAGCACCGTGCCCAGCAACAAGGCCCCCGTGAACCACAGGTCAATGATGAACACGGTGCCCAGACCGTGGCGGGTGTGGTTCAAGGGCGCCCACAGCATGGTGCCAAACTGGGTGATCCAGTCACCAACGATGTGGACGAGGATCCCGGCCAGGCACACGGCATACAGTGATCGCCAGGTGATGCCTGTCTGTGCCGCCGCCCCGGACGGCGATCGCCCCCGCCGTCCCAGCAGGAGGGCCATCACCCAGGCCACCAGCGCTGCCCAGACTGGCGCCAGCAACAGCGAATGCGTCACCCCCCGGTGGTTGAGCAAGTACGCCACATCCCCCCACCACCGGGCCACGATGTCCACATCCGGAAATGCACCGGCCACCGTGCCCGCCAGCACCCCTGCCCACAGCGGCACGGCGGTGGCCGACGGCACGCCACCGGCCAACGGTGCAGGTTGGCGCACATGGAGAAGTCGGGCCATCAAGGCCCCTGACAGGGCGTGGGTCAAGGTGTCCATGGCGTGCAGCATAGTGGCGAAGCCAAACCCCTTGCCCGCGGCAGGCAAGTCCGCGACAAAAGCCGGTCATGCGCTGTGAAGCCTTGCAAACAGCTGAGCACCACGCACCATGCACGATCTATGAACCGTCGCACTCACCTGCTTGGATGCCTGCGCGCAGCGTGCGCAACCGCCATCGGCATGAACGCCCCGTTGGCGTGGGCGTCTGGTAGGCAGGGTACCCGACCGTCCCCTGGCGACGGCAAGGTGCTGCTGTTGCGACACGCTCGGGCCCCCGGCACCTTCGATCCCCCGGGGTTCACACCGGGCGACTGCAGCACCCAACGCAACCTGGATGCCACCGGACGGGCTCAGGCGCAGGCCATCAGCCAATGGTTCAAGCGCCAGCGCCTGGCCGTTGATGCCGTGCTCAGCAGCCCCTGGTGCCGGTGCATGGACACCGCGCAACTCGCCTTCGGCCAAGTGCAAGCCTGGGGTGCGCTGGGCTCGCCCGTGTCGCTGTCTCCCTCTCAACGCCAGGAACAACTGAAGGATCTTCGCCAGCGACTGGCCGCCGTGAAGGCGCAAGGTGGACTGCAGGTCTGGGTCACCCACATGTTCGTTCAACAAGACCTGACGGGCCAAAGCACGGCGTCAGGTCAGGGCCTGCTCGTCCAGCACAGCACGCCAAGCGATGTCGTCGTGATGGACACCTGGCAATTTGGGTGATCAGGCCATTCGCCGACGCTTCAGGCGCATGCGCAGCCCCACGGGCACCATGGTCAGCGCCATGTGTTCAACCGGCGGCGCGCCATCGGGCGTGTCGATGGCCTGGATGTCGAAATGGCGCAGCAGCATGGCGGCCGCGAGCTTGATCTCCAGCAAGGCCAGGAAGCGTCCCGGGCAGATGCGCGGCCCGCCGCCAAATGGCATGGACAGCTTGCGGGCGTTCGTCGGTGCCAGGTCACTGCCCTCTGGCAACCAGCGCTGCGGCAAAAATTCTGCCGCGCGCGCAAAGTGGTCATCGCTCACCGTGTCGTGCCTCATCAGCAGCAACACAGGTGTTCCGGCGCGCACCGACACATCCCCCACCACTGTGTCCTGCAAGGCCTCCACCACATTGAACGGGCCGACGGGTTTCAGCCGCATGCTTTCGTGAACGCAGGCTTCAAGCCAGTCCAGTTGCGCCAGGTCCTCGGGCGTCCACTCGGCCATGCTGGCTTTGGGCGACAACACCTGGTCGACCTCCACCCTGGCGCGGGCCAGGGCATCGGGGTTGCGCCACAACAAGTCCAGCATCCACGACAGGCTCGTGGCCGTGGTGTCCTCGCCTGCCAGCAGCATCGTGAACACATTGCCCACCACATCGTCATCGTTCATGCCGCTGTCTGGCGCGTCGGCGGCCAACAGCATCGCCTCCAGCAGGTTGGGGGGGGCCAGGCGGCGCGCAGGGTCGTCGTGCAGCCGCATGCGGGCGTTTGCCACGAACTGCCGGATGGCCAGGTTCACCTGGCGCACGCTGTCGTCCAGCGCCTTGTCTGCTGGCAGTTTCACCCACCGCCAATATGGAAGCACCGCCAGCGAACGGCGCCAGATGGCAGGAAAGATCTTGTCCAGATACCGCTGAATGACGTCCCCGTCCGACGCCAGCGTGTTCACCGCCGTGCCAAACGCCAGCCCCGCAATCGCATCCACCGTGAAGCGCATCAGATCGGCCTGCAGATCGATGAAACCATCCTCCACGCGCGGCTGATCGGCCGCGCGTGTCCAGCGGGCATGCAGGCGCTGGGCCACGTCCAGCAAGGCCGGAAAATACGCGCGAACCTGCTGCGGCGCAAAACTGGCCATGACCATGCGCCGCTGACGGGCCCAGGCCTCTCCCTCGGCCACGAACACGCCGTCGTGAATGCCCATTTCCTGCATGACAGCCTGCATGCGGGATGGACGCCTGAAGGTCTCGGGGCGCTGTCTGAGCAAGCGCCCGATCAACTCCGCGTCTGACACCACCAGCACCTTCACCCCGCCCAGCGTCACCTTGAACAGCGGGCCATGCTCAGCCGCCCAGTCGGCCAGGTTCTGGTGCATGCGGTGCAGCTCTACCTGCAAGGCATTGCCCACCACCGGCCACGGGCGTGGACCAGGCAAGGCCTTGAGTCGCCGGCCAGGCGCCGGCTGCTCGCTGGAGGCATGGTTGGAAGACGGATCTGGCGGACTGACGTCAGGCAATGAGGTTGGGGGCATGAGCACATGGTGCCCGACCCTCAACCGGGGGTCATTGACCGCAGACGCCACCACGTTACCAGTAAGCACCAAGGCATTTGCCCTACCATCCCGGAGGTGAACACCGAGACCATCTCTTTGGGCTTTGCCGCCAGCTATGCACGCCTGGTGGCCGACCATGTGTCGGCCCTGGACCTGCCGACGGACAGCGTGTTGGCAGCCCTGGGTCTGGCGCAGGAGGACCTCGGTGGCGAGCTCGCAGGACGCTGGGTACCGGCATCGTCCCTGGCCCAGGCACTGGATTGTGCGATCGCACTGTCAGGCGACCCGCTGGTGACCTTGCACATGGCCCAACAGGTTCGGCCCGCCCACCTGGGCGCCCTGGGTTACACGCTCATCAGTTGCACCCAGTTTGAAGGCGGTCTCGCCCTGTTCGAGCGTTTGCAAAGCATGGTCTGCACCCAATTGCACGCCGTGCACCAGTTCCAGGGCAGTCACCTGGTGAGCCACCTCAGCACGGTGGGTGACGTGCCGCGCCACACCGGCCTGTGGGTGTTCACCATGGCGTCACGACTGGCGTTCGCACGCTGGGTGTCAGGGCGCAGGCTGGAGCCTGAACAAGTCTGCCTGCCCTGCCCTGCACCACCGGCCAGCCAGGTCGTGGTGCTGAACCGCTGGTTCGGCTGTGCGTTGCAGTTTGATGCGCTTGCGGCCACCGAACGGGTGCCGGCCGCATGGCTTGCCCTGCCCAACCCCAACGCTGATGAGCAACTGCACCGCGTGATGGGCGCCATGACCGACATGCAATGGGCTCGTCATGTGCAAGACGAGCACCGCCTGGTGGCCTTGCTGCGACAGCACATCAGCGCGCGACTGAAAAAGGGACGGGTTCCCTTGCTGGACGACATCTCGCCAGCGCTGGAAGACGCCCTGGGATGCTCCGCGCGACAACTGCAACGCCGACTGGCTGAACACCGGCTGAGTTTCAAGAACCTGGTCGAGCAAGTGCGGCGCGACCAGGTCTTGCACGAACTCAAACACACCGGCCTGCCCCTGACCGAGGTGGCCAGCCGGGCAGCCTATGCCGAACCCAGTTCCATGCACCGCGCCGTACGGCGCTGGACAGGCATGACCCCTCTGGCCGTGCGCCAGGAAGGCGCAAGCTGATCAGTCCTTGAACTCGGGCGTCTGCTTGCTCATGTGGGCCATCATGGCCGTCATCAGGTCACCCGACATCAGCATGGCGGCGTTCCAGGTGGCGATGTGGTTCAGCCCATCGGCCACCGAGTGGTCGCGGCTGTAGTTCAACATCTCCTTGGTCCCACGGATGGACAGTGGCGACTTGGCCGCCACCATCTCGGCCAGCTCACGCACGCCTGCGTACAAGGCCTCACGGCTGTCAAACACCTGGTTGACCAGCCCAATGCGCAGCGCTTCGTCGGCCAGCACCTTGCGGCCCGTGAAGGCCATCTCACGCACGATGCCCTGGTGGCCGATCAGCTTGGGCAGGCGCTGCAGCGTGCCCACGTCGGCCACCATGCCGATGTCGATTTCCTTGATGGTGAAGTAGGCCTCGGCCGAGCAATAGCGCATGTCGGTGCAACTGACGAGGTCAACCCCGCCGCCCACACAACCGCCATGAATGGCGGCCAGCACCGGCTTGCGGCAGCGCTCGATGCTGCTCAAGGTGTCTTGCAGCTCCAGCACCAGCTGGCGCAGCTTTTCACGGCTGCGGCCATCGCAGTCGTCCTTGATCTGCGCCTGCAGGCCCATCATCATCTGCAGGTCGATGCCCGAGGTGAAGTGCTTGCCCTCGCCCTGCAGCACCACCACGCGCGCCTCGGGCGTGCGGTCGGCCCACTGCATGGCGCTGCGGATGTCCTGCCACATCGCCCAGTTCATGGCATTGGCCTTGTCCGGGCGGTTCAGCATGACGGTGGCCACCTTGCCGGCCAGGTCGATCTTCAGCGTCTCCAGCTGCGGGATGGCCGCGTGATTGTCGGTGCTCATGGTGTCTCCTGAATGGGTGGGGTCACCATCACAGCACGGCGGCCACTTCGGTGCCTTGCTTGATGGCACGCTTGGCGTCCAGCTCGGCGGCCACATCGGCCCCGCCGATCAGGGTCACCTTCACACCAGCGGCCTCCAGGCCGGCCTGCAATTCGCGCAAAGGCTCCTGCCCGGCGCACAGCACCACGTGGTCCACTGGCAGCACCACGTCCTTGCCGGCCACGGTGATGTGCAGGCCCGCATCGTCGATCTTGTTGTAACTCGCGCCGGCGATCATCTCCACATTGCGGTTCTTCAGCGAGGTGCGGTGGATCCAGCCCGTGGTCTTGCCCAGGCCATCACCCACCTTGCTGGTCTTGCGCTGCAGCAGGTAGATCTGGCGTGGTGGGGTGGGCAGATGAGGCTTTGCCAGACCGCCGCGGTGCGTCTGAGTCGAGGCAATGCCCCATTCTTCATTGAACTTCTGGACGTTCAGCGAGGGGCTTTCTCCCTCATGCGTCAGGTACTCAGACACGTCAAAACCGATGCCACCGGCGCCGATGACGGCCACCCGCTGCCCCACCGGCTTCTTGTCGCGCAGCACATCCAGATAGCTCAGCACCTTGGGGTGATCCACGCCGTCGATGGCAGGCGTGCGCGGCACCACCCCGGTGGCCAGGATGACCTCGTCAAAGCCCCCCTGCACCAGGTCTTGTGCCGACACCCGGGTGTTGTAATGCGCCTTCACTCCGGTGACCTCGATCTGCTTGCGGAAATAACGCAAGGTCTCATAGAACTCTTCTTTGCCTGGCACCTGTTTGGCGATGTTGAACTGCCCGCCCAGATCGGCGCCCGCCTCGAACAAGGTGACGTCATGGCCACGGTGCGCTGCCGTCGTGGCCGCCGCCAGACCGGCCGGACCGGCCCCCACCACCGCGACGCGTTTGGCACGGGTGGCGGGCACGATCTGGATCTCGGTTTCGTGACAGGCGCGGGGATTGACCAGGCATGAGGTGATCTTGCCGCTGAAGATGTGGTCCAGACAGGCCTGATTGCACCCAATGCAGGTGTTGATCTCGTCGGCCTTGCCTGCCGCGGCCTTGTTCACGAAGTCGGGGTCGGCCAGCAAGGGCCGCGCCATCGACACCATGTCGGCCTGACCATCGGCCAGGATCTTCTCGGCCACCTCGGGCGTGTTGATGCGGTTGGTGGTCACCAGCGGGATCTTGACCTTGCCCTTCATCTGCTGGGTCACCCAGGCAAACGCCGCACGCGGCACGCTGGTGGCGATGGTGGGCACGCGGGCCTCATGCCAACCGATGCCGGTGTTGATGATGGTGGCGCCTGCGGCTTCAATGGCCACGCCCAGTTGCACGATCTCATCAAAGGTCGAACCCCCTTCCACCAGGTCCAGCATCGACAAGCGGTAGATGATGATGAAATCAGAGCCCACGCGTTCCCGCACTCGCTTGACGATCTCGACGGGAAAACGCATGCGGTTCTCGTAAGAACCACCCCACTCGTCCGTGCGGTGGTTGGTGCAGGCCGCGATGAACTGGTTGATCAGGTAGCCCTCAGAGCCCATGATCTCCACGCCGTCGTAACCTGCCTTTTGGGCCATAGCCGCGCAGTGCGCATAGTCTTCAATCGTCTGCTCCACCTCCGCGCTCGTCAACTCATGCGGCGGCAGCGGCGAAATGGGGGCCTTGATCGGGCTGGGCCCGACGAGCGCCGGGTGAAAGGCGTAGCGCCCGGTGTGCAGGATCTGCATGGCGATCTTGCCGCCCACCTCATGCACAGCCTGGGTCACAGGCTTGTGCTCTTCCACCTCTTCGTCTGTGGTGAGCTTGGCGGCCCCCATGTAGGCGCGGCCCGCATCGTTGGGCGAAATGCCCCCCGTCACGATCAGGCCCACGCCACCCGCTGCGCGCTCGCGATAGAAGGCCGCCATCCGGGCAAAGCCATTGGGAGCTTCTTCCAGGCCCAAGTGCATGGAGCCCATCAACACGCGATTGCGCAGCGTGGTGAAGCCCAGGTCCAGGGGTTGCAGCAGGTGGGGATAGGCGCTCATCGTCAGTCTCTCTCGGTGTGTGGATGATGGTGAGAACAAAACGGCCAGTGGGGACTGGCACGGTTGCACGCTGGCGCGGCCAGCGCAATATGCAACCAGTTGCATGAATTTAACCCAAGCGCCCCCGATGTGCAACTGGTTGCATAGTTGAACGCATCCCGTTTAGACTGCGCTCATGTCCCTGGCCCACGCATTGATGACGTCTCTGCTCGAGCGCACTTCGTCTGGTTACGAACTGGCCCGCCGCTTCGACAAGTCCATCGGATTTTTCTGGCACGCCACCCATCAGCAGATTTACCGCGAACTGGCGCGCATGGAAAAAGCCGGGTGGATCGTCTCCCACACGGCCCCCGACGGCGGTCGCACCCGCAAAAAGCTGTATCAAGTATTGCCAGCGGGCCAGGCAGAGCTCGTCCGCTGGGCGCGTGAACCGGCGCCCATGGTCGAGTTGCGTGACGAACTCATGGTGCGGCTGCGCGCCGATGCCGTGATCGGCCCTTTGGGCATGGACGCTGAAATCGAACGTCGCATGAGCCTGCACGCGACGCGCCTGAAGATTTACCAGGCCATCGAGGCACGCGATTTTCCGCCCCAGCAATCCCTGAGCCGCGAAGCCCGGCTGCAACACCTCATCCTCAAAACCGGGATCATGTACGAGGCCAGTTGGCACGACTGGTGTCGCGAAGCCCTGGCGGTGCTGCGCGAACCCCAGGCCAGCAGCCAGGATCATTCCAGCGCGTTGTAGCCCGCGGCGCTGCGCACCGCATTGCGGCCGGCGGCCTTGGCCTGGTACAGCGCCCCATCGGCCATGGACAGCAGGCGCTCCAGGCTGGCGGGGTCGGCGTCCACGGCGGCGGTGGCCACCCCGGCGCTGATGGTCACCACCCCATTGGCGGACACCTCATGCCGCAAACACAGGGCCTCCACCGTGGCTCGCAGATTTTCGGCCACCTGCAAAGCCACCGACGCCCCCGTGTGAGGCAGCACCACCACAAACTCTTCACCGCCCCAGCGCGCCAGCAAGCCCCGCACCGGCCCCACCGCTTTCATCAGTGCCTGGGCCACATGCTGCAGACATTGATCGCCAGCAGGATGCCCGTACCGGTCGTTGAAATCCTTGAAGTGGTCCACATCCAGCAGCATGACGCTGAACGCCTGCCCCTGGTTGCGCGTGGCCTGCCATTGCTGAGCCAGATACTCGTCCAGATGACGCCGATTGGGCACGCCGGTCAAGGCGTCACGCCGGGACAAGGCATCCAGCTCCTGCTGCGACGCCTCCAGACGGGCCCGGGCTTGGGCAGCGCGTTCCGATCGGTCAAACCGACGCCGGTCTTCCAGCTCGATTCGGTAGTTGACCACCAAGGTGTAGCCCCCGATGGCCACCACAAAGAGGAACTGTGACAACTCGAACACATCGTACGGCCCGTGATCGCCAGCGTGCGCGAAGTACCCCACGCCATAGACCAACAACACCGCCACGGTGAAACACACCGCCCAGCGGAAACGAAACCGTTGAACCAGGTTGCCGTACACCAGGATGGGCACCAGCCCCGTCCGGTACAGCAGGGCCACATCAGATTGGCTCAAGGCAAGGATGTACACCAGGCTCAAGGCAGCCATCACCCCACTGAACCCCACAAAAATCTCGGTCACGGCATCCGGCAGGCGCAGCATCCAGGATCGCCCCCAACTGCCCAGGGCCAGCATGAACAGGGCCACGGGCGTGAAGATCAACAAGCGAACCTGCAGCGCCTGATCAAACACATCAGGCACCATCAATCGGTCAGAAAACACAAACAGGTTGTAGCAAATCAGGGCAATCCAGCCGCTGCGCATGAAATGCGTCAGGCGGCTTGCACGGGTGGCCTGGATGTAGCGACGCTCCTGGTCCGTTGAAAACTCCAGACGCGGTGGGGTCCAGCGAGCGGGGTCCATCAGCCCCTTGATCAAGGCCTGGCCGGGGCTCATGCTGCCTGCTCCTGCCAGGCCGCATCCGCCACGCGGTTGCGCCCCCGCTGCTTGGCCTGGTAGAGGGCCTCGTCGGCCGCGGCCACCAGATCCTGTGGCGACGCATAGGCCGGCTCGACATCGGCCCCAGCGAGCGCAGACAGTCCCACGCTCACGGTGACCACCTGAAACGGCGAGGCGCCATGCGGCAAGGCCAGTTGAGACACCGCCTGGCGGATCCGCTCAGCCGCCGCCGACACCGCTGCGGCATCGGCATCGGCCATCACCACGGCAAATTCTTCGCCCCCTAAACGTGCCACCAGGTCACCGGTGCGTCGCAGGCAGGTCTGTGCCGCTTGCGCCACCGACATCAGGCAGCGGTCACCAGCCTGGTGTCCGTGCAGATCGTTGTAGCGCTTGAACCAGTCAATGTCGAGCATGATCAGGCCCAACGGGCGCCGCTCTTGCGTGGACCGTGACCAGCTGTCGGCCAGAAACGCGTCGAAGGCACGCCGGTTGGGCACCCCGGTCAGCGGATCGGTGGTGGCCACCTTGGCCAGACGCTCATTGGCTTGTTGCAGCTCGGCCTCCAGCGCCTGCTCGCGCACGTCCATCAAAAACGCCAGGCGTTCGTCACGCTCCAGTTTGAACGCCGCGGACAAAGAAAAGGCGATGGTGGTGACCAGCAGCACCGTCGTGCTGACGCCCAACACCGAGGTGGGGTCCGGCAACACCGCAGAAGCCACGAAATGCATGCCCAAAACGAACAGACACGTGTACACGGCCGGCCGGAACCGCGCAATCGCACACACAAACACCACCACGATGTTCAACTCCACCACCCGCGGGTAGGCCCACATGTGTTGGGCTGCGTACAAGATGCCCACTTCCAGCGCGGCGGCCAGCATGCCTGCCATCGCCACCATGTTCTCCAAGGCGCGTGGAGAGGGGTGCCGGCGAATCCACCACAAACCCGCAATGACAACTGCAGGAAACACCACCAGTCGCATCCACAGCGACACCGGCATCACCGACGGGGTCATCAGCAAGTCTGGCAACACCAAGGCCAGGAAGAAAGCGATGGCCAGCCCACCGAAAGCAGTGATGGTTTCCAGGCGACGATGCAGACCCTGACGACGGAAACGCGCTTCCAGCGGCTCTGGAAACTCCAGAAACCACCACGGGCGAACCAGGCAAGCGTCAGCCATCGCGGCATCGCTGCGCGCATCATGCTGACTATTTGCGTGATCCTTCATGCCCCATCCTCGTGCATCACAGTCTGCCCCATGTCAGAACGTGGTCTGCATGGCCCCCCACCCACTGCATGGGCTTGCTACACATCTTGGGGGACAAGTCACGAAAAACACCCCGTGAAAATGCTGACGGCGCAGTGGTGAGTCGCCGGCCAATGAGACAAATTACCGGGCAGCGCCCCCTCGGTCGGGGTGCTCCAGACCCCACCCCTGGTCTTTCGGTCAACAGACGCCCGCATTGAAATGCCGCCAAGTGAAAAATTCACGTTACGGCCTGTGGCACTGGATCACCGTGAAGGCTGCCGCAGAAAGGTGAGATCGAATGGCACGCTCAGGCGAGCCTCCACGATCTGCATGGGCACCGGCGGCAACGGGCGGTCCAGCGCGAAGCGGATTTGGCGGGTGAGTTGCGCCTCCAAGGGCGCATCCACAACCGGCTGGAGTCGCAACACCTGATTCAAAGGCAAGGACAAGGAGGCGTTGAACTGGCCACTGGCCAGCACGTCCAGACTGACCGGCAGCGAGGTCTTGATCGGCACCACCATGTCCACGGGCACGACCAGCGACACCGGCACGGTGACGTCAAGCGTGGGCAGCCATCGCCCCAGGTCCACACGGGCCTCCAAAGTGGTGTGCACCGGCACCTGATGCTGCACCCGCACCTTGGTGTCGATGTTCACCGTGGTGCTCGTGGTCAATCGCGCCAGGAACTGATCGCTCACTTGGGCCCTGACGGTCTGGTGCAGGGGCACCATCAACGTCGGATGGGCCGTCAGCCGAGTGGCGATCGGGGCACGGATCTCGGCCTGGGCCACCGTGCCCGCAGGCAGCCTGAGCAACAGGGCTTGCCTCTGCAAATGCACACGGCTCTCCCAGTGCCCATACAAGTACCAGATGGCCCCCGCCACCAGCAGCACCCACACCACCACCAGGCCACCGGCCACCCACAACAGCGCCTGCCAACGCACAGGTCGGTGCCAGCCTCGCGCCACCGACGCCATCAGCGCCGCTCCTTGTCCACCATGTGATCAGACCACCAATCGGCGGCGGCTGTGCCCTTCCTGGGCGCAAAGCTCACCGCCGTGAAGGGCACCGTCAAATCCAGCAACTGCAGACCCGCCGATACCGTGCGCTGAGGAAAGGTCAGATTGGCCTGTACCGGCTCGGTGATGGGCAGCGACAAACTGCGCTGGATGGGCACCTGCGTCTGAATCAAGGTGTTGACCTTCACGCGAAGCGGCTCTTGCAGCCGAACCTGCGCATCGGTGCTCATCACCAGAGGCAAGGTGTGGCGCACCGGAATCACCACATCGATCGGGACATCGGCCTTGATCGGGATGCGTCCCCGGACGGGCACAGACATCGGGATGCCCAGCACCCGGGTGCGCACCATCGCGTCGATGTCCACCACCTGGTCCACCGCAATGGTCTGCTTGACCGGCACATCAACGGCGATCGGCACCTGGGTGTCGATGCTCACACGCACAGGCAGGCGCTCATCCAGGGGGATGGTCAAGGTCTGATCGATGGGCACCGACACGGGCAGCACTTCGTCAACCAGCACCTGCACCTGCTCAGACACGGTGGCGTGCACCGCCAGTTGCCTCGGCAACTCCACCAGGGCCTGCTGCTCCTGGATCACCACCTGCGCGGCCAGGTTGTTCCACACCCACCACACCACACCCACCGCAGATGTGGCCATCAGCACCAGCAGCAACGCCGCCGTGAGCAAGAGCATGCGCCAGGTGACCGGGCGGCCATAGACCGCCAACATGGCGGCCGGGCCAGGCGCCACGCCAGGCACGGTGCTGGTGTCAGGCAGATCTGCTGGAGACATCGGGGGCTTGTTCACACCACCGACTATGCCACGCCCGTCCGGCGCTAAGATGCGGCCCGGAAAGAAGGCACGCATGAGTGAACGCAATCTCTCGCAAGCACCAGCCCCCCACACACTGGCGGACTGGCTGGCCCACCCACTGGTGGACGCCAGCAGTGCACAGCGCGTGTTCGCGGGTCTGCAAGCCCTTGCGGCCCGTCAAGGGGTGCCCTTGCGCGCACCGCCGCCTGAGCCCACCACCTGCTGCGGCCGAGGCTGCAACGGCTGCGTCTGGGAGGGTTTTTTTGCCGCGGCGCTTTACTGGCGCGACGAAGCCAGCCTGCTGTTGAGCGACTGAGGCGCTCCAGCAGACTGACGCTGTTCAGCTCACCTTGAACTTGAATCGCCCGTCCTTGGCGGCCGTCACCTTGATCTGCTGGATCGGGGCGCCTTCAGCCATGCGAGACAGCACGGCATCGGCCACCTCCGGCAGCAGACTGCCGTTGAGGATGTGGTCCACAGCGCGTGCGCCGGTGTCCACCTCGGTACAGCGGGCCAGCACGGCCTCCACCAGGGCATTGTCGTAACGCAGTTCGGCCTGGTGATGGGCCTTCACCCGCGCCGCGATGCGGTCCAGCTTCAAGCGGATCACGCTGGCCAGCACCTCATCGCCCAGAGGGTAGTACGGCACCACTTTGGTTCGCCCGATGAAGGCGGGCTTGAACACCTTGTACAGGGTGGGCCGCAGGGCCTCGGCCAGCTCATCGGCTGAAGGCAGCGCGTCGGGCGATTTCATCACCGTGCCGCCCAGGGTCTCGTCATGCGCGAAGCACGCCTGCATGATCCCTTGCGATCCCGCGTTCGACGTCAGGATGATGATGGTGTTGCGGAAGTCGATTTCGCGGCCTTCGCTGTCGTCCATCACGCCTTTGTCGAACACCTGGAAGAACATCTCCAGCACGTCCGGATGGGCCTTCTCCACCTCGTCCAGCAACACCACGCTGTAGGGCTTGCGGCGCACGGCCTCAGTCAACACACCGCCCTCGCCATAACCCACATAACCCGGGGGCGAGCCCTTCAGACCGCTGACGCTGTGAGCCTCCTGATACTCGCTCATGTTGATGGTGATGAGGTTGCGCTCACCGCCGTACAGGATGTCGGCCAGGGCCAGGGCGGTCTCGGTCTTGCCCACCCCGCTGGGGCCCACAAACAGGAACACGCCTTTGGGCTTGTTCGGGTCTTCCAGACCCGCGCGGGCCGTGCGCACACGCTGCGCGATGGCCGCCAGCGCGTGGTCCTGACCGATCACGCGTTCTTGCAGCAGGGTGTGCAACTGCTGCACGGTCTTGATCTCATCCTTGACCATCTTGCCCAGCGGGATGCCCGTCCACGACGCGATGATCTCGGCCACCACATGGGCGTCCACCTGCACGGGCACCAGCGGGGCCTCGCCTTGCAGGGCGGCCAGCTCGGCCTGCTTGCCGGCCAACAACTCACGCTCGGAAGCCAGACCGCCCGGCGAGGCTTCCAGCTGGGTGCGCAAGGCCAGGATGTCTTGCACCAACTGCTGTTCATGGCTCCAGCGTTGCTCATCCGACTTCAGCCCTGCCTCGATGGCCTGACGCATTTGCGTCAACTCGTCCAGGCGATCACCATGGCGCGCGCCCGTCGCCACCTCGCGCTGCAACGCGGCCAGCTCCGCGTCCAGTCGCTCCAGATGCTTGCGGGCCTCATCAATGCGCGCGGGCGTGGCACTCTGCCCCAAGGCCACCTTGGCGCAGGCCGTGTCCAGCACGCTCACCGCCTTGTCGGGCAACTGGCGGCCGCTGATGTAGCGGGCCGACAGGCGCACCGCCTCGGTGATGGCCTCGTCCATCAGGCGCACCCCAAAGTGCTTCTCCATCAAAGGCGCCATGCCGCGCAGCATGGCTGCTGCCAGATCTTCGGTGGGCTCTTCCACCTTGATCACCTGGAAGCGCCGCGCCAAGGCCGCATCCTTCTCAAAATACTTCTTGTACTCACCCCAGGTGGTGGCGGCAATCGTGCGCAACTCACCCCGGGCCAACGCCGGCTTGAGCAGGTTGGCCGCATCGTTTTGCCCTGCCTGCCCACCGGCGCCGATCATGGTGTGGGCCTCGTCAATGAACAGGATGACCGGATGCGGGCTTTTCTTGACCTCATCGATCACAGTCTTCAGCCGGTTCTCGAACTCGCCCTTGACCGACGCCCCCGCCTGCAGCAGCCCCATGTCCAGCACATGGATGTCCACGCCCTTGAGGGGATCGGGCACATCGCCCAGCGCCACGCGCAGCGCCAGCCCTTCCACAACCGCCGTCTTGCCCACACCCGCCTCGCCCGTCAGGATGGGGTTGTTCTGGCGACGACGCATCAGGATGTCGATGGCCTGGCGGATCTCCGCATCACGCCCGATGACGGGGTCCACCAGCCCGTCACGGGCACGCTGCGTGAGATTGGTGGTGAACTGGTCCAGCGCAGGCGTTTTGCTGGGCCCCAGTGCCAGGGACTGACCCGGCACACCGGCATTCGCCTCGTCCTGAGCTGCCGATCTCACCTGCGAGGCCTCACGAGAGCCACTCGTGGTCTCAGCCGTCTTGTGCTTGAGCTCGTCCAACAGGAAGCGGGCCCACAGGGGTGAGCCACGATGCGCCATCTGGCTCAGCGCAGGTTCGGTCAACAACGCCAGCACCACATGCACCCCACGGATGCGTGCCGCGTGCGACTCCAAAGAAGATATCAGCCACGCGTGCTCAAGCAACTGAGGCAGGCGCTCCGAAAAAACCGGCGTTCGTGTGTTGCCTGTCCTGAAGCGCGCCAACTCCGCCTCAAGATCACGCTGCAAGCCACTCACCGGCACACCATAGCGCTGACACAGCACAGCCAGATCGCCTTGCCCATCTTCGAGCAAGGCCAGCAAAAAATGCTCTATGTCCACCTCGTGATGACCTCGCCCCATGCACAGACCGGCTGCACGTTCTGCAGCCTGACGGGTAGTGTCATTGAGCTTGGAAATCAGGGTTTTAAGGTTCTGGCTCATGAAAGGAACTCCTGGATATTTATACAAATACGCCGCATCACGCCAGGCTCAAGCCAAAGCAGACATCGGCGCGATCTTGCTCAGATGGTCGCGTCGTGAGGAAGGTGTCCCACCCCAGACGCCCCTGGGTTTCCGGACGTGAGGACAGCAGTGCACTAGAATTGACCGACTCCTTCTTGAGAAGAAGCTGCAGTTCGTACTCAAGGTGGGTGCCGGACAGCACATGCAACATGTGCCCCAAAGCCCTCGACCCAGCGGCGCCCGGCAGGAAGCGGTCGTAATCGCGGGACGACAACGGCCCTAACACCACCCTTACACGTAAATCACGCTGCCAGACGCGTTCGCCCAACAAGGCAGTTTTACCTAGTCTCAGACCCTGATTGACGCTACCCAGCACCGGGCGCTCCCCCCTGGGTACACCACACCAGCGGCCGACAAACTGCCGAATCTTGACCGTGACGCCGAACCGCTCCGACAAAATGGCGCTCAGCCGCCACGCCGACATGGCTCGCTGCTGCGAGGCTGAGGCGTAAAACGCCAGAGACTCACAGGCCTCGGCACCCCGCGCGGTAGCTTTTGCCGCCAGCGGGCCCAGCCCTCCCAGCGACATGACCGCCGGCAGGAAGCCACGGTGAGCAGCGCGCTCGTACTGCAAGGCCAGGCGATGTTTGCGCCATGCCTCGTAAAACAGGCTCACAGCGCGATGACTGAACACATCCATGAACGCTCTCGGGGCCTGATCACGGTGCATCAACTGTTGCGCCAGGATCGATTCGGTGTAGTACAAGGGCAATGCCCCCGACACCCCCAACAGCCCCATGAACGCCGGCGTCATTTCAATGCGATCAATCTGTGCTGGCAGCACACCAGCCGACATGCCGCCAGCAATCCAGGACTGATGATCGCTGCCCCCCACGCTGGGGACATGCACTGTCGTTGACGATACCGACGGACGAGCTGACAAGGCCTCAATCTCGCTAGGCGCAAACGAAAGGGACAGGGAGTTCTGAAAGCGGATACGCGACAACCCCGGCTTACCCTGTTGGGCATCGGCCAGCCAGTGATCCAGCACCCTTACCGCGCTGAAGAAACTGAACTGTTGAGGATGCTCCAGCAGACGCTGGATCACAGCAGTTTGAGATCGCCGTTGCGTGGAGGACATGAACACAGCACCTCTTGGGTTCTGGAAGACAAGACGGTCAACTGACTGAAGCTGTTGAGATGGGCAGCCAGACCAAAAAAACGGTCCAGTACCATGGAAAACAGGCCCAAGCCCGTGCCCACAAAGCTGTCCTCATCAACGGTCAACCGCACCTCTGTGCCCCGGACAAAAGTGGCATAAGGCTCGCCTGGTAACCAGGCCACTTTGGGCAAGTACTCCACCGCAACCAGGCCATCGACCTGCCGCTGGTTGGCAGACTGACGACCAAAGTCATACAACCGCAGCATTTCCTTGAGCCCGTCGATGCCCGAGGCACTGAGTGACAAGTGATTGAGCGACAAATGCGAGATCAAGCGCCACAACATCCCTGGGCCGCGCGACATCCGCACTGGCGCCGAGGGACGACGCAGCAAGCGAATCTCCCGGGCCACACCACCGCCAGGCATGAACAGATCCCCACCGGTTGCACCAATCGGCAGCATGGTGGGCAGATCCCGATTGGTGGCCATCACGTCAATCGACAAGGTCTCGGCCATGGGCTGCGCGGGGGCCATATCGCCATCGACCAAGGTCAACGACAGCTCATGACCCGGACTGGCGGCGGCCAGCACAGGATCGCGCGAGGCAGACCAGTACACCGCCCCTTGATGATGTTCTCGCAACGCCCCAGCCCTGCCCTCATTCGCGGCCCACAACACCCCATCATCCCGACCCTCGTGATGGCGTACCGAAAAGAAAGGGCGGACTTCCTGCACTGACTCCCCTTGCGGCGTCTGTTGCAGCCGGTACACGCGCTTGATGGCGTGGACTTCGTAAGCATGGGCTCGTCGCCCGTCCACCACCACCGGATAAGCCACTTCCTGGTGAGTCAAGCGGATGGGGTCAGCGGCATGCGCAAACACATTCACCACCGGCGTACACCCCAGCAGCACGTTTCGCTGGTGCACGGCCTCCAGTTGCCTGGACTCTTCGGAGTCGGATCGAACCTGGGTCAGCAGCACATGCAACATGATGCGTTGCATCTGGCGGCCGGGCGCCTGAGACGGCGCTTGATCCACCAGCGAGAGGTGGGCAGGCAGGCGCACCGGCAGATCAATGAAGTTGAACTTCTCAGGGAAAGCGAAGTACTCGGTCAGCAATCGATAGGCAGGATGAGAGCGAGCATCGAGATCGATCAACGATTCGTCGTCCTCAAACCCGACCAGTTCGGGCATCAGCGGCAAACCATCACGGTCGGTTACTTCCTGCCAGGCCTCGTGCTCACCGAGCTGCACCATCAAGCGAACCGCCTTGCGACACAAGGCCTCTCGTAACACGGACACCTGTGATGGCTCGCCATCCAGATAGATTCGCACGGGTTGATCCGTCAGGCAATCCCAACTGGCCCGCGGGTTGGTCAACTCAAAAGTGAACGAGATGGCCGAGGTCGCGTCTTTGGGCAGGCGCGTCCCCGCTGGAGCCGCCAACGCTTGTCGGTAGGTGACAGTAAAGAGCTGGATGGGCAACAAAACCACCTCTTGCGAGGTTCTGAACTGACACGGCACGCCCTTGATGGGGCGAGAGACCACCTCGGTGTGACGAGGAACATTCACAGAACTGTTCTGCAGCACGCCTCCGGTATCCAGCTGGGCGATCGAACACGAGGGAAACGGACGCAGGTAGTGCGGATACAGCACCTCGATCAACGACTCCGTGAACAACGGGAAATCGTCGTCCAGACGCTTGTGGATGCGCGCGGCCAACAAGGCAAAAGACTCGATCATGCGCTCGACATGCGGGTCCTGCGCCGTGTCGCCACGCAAATGCAATGCACCCGCTACTCGGGGATAACGAGCGGCGAACTCCTGACTTTGCTCGCGCAGCAAGGCGAGCTCACGCTCGTAGTGGGGCAGCAATTCATCCATGAAAGTTCGCAATCAATTACGCAAAGAGGCTTGCCGAACAGCGTACCGCTGCGTGGTGGGCTGGAGCATGGCGTCGAAACTGACCGGCTCGATGGCCGGGTTGATCACCAACGTGGCGTGAATGGCAAACCGCAGGCCCAAACCCAGCTGCTGGGTGTCGATCAGACGCACGCGCACCGAGGTGAGGCGACGCTCGTGGCACTGGATGGCAGACGCGATGGATTGGCAGATGCCTTCGCGATGTTCGGGATTGTCTAAGCTCAATCCCACAAAATCGCGTAAACCGAAAGTGATCACCGATCGGGCCGCATGAGGACGATCGCGCAACTCATGCGGCTGCAATCCTGTACGGGTGTTCAGCAGCGACTCCAGATCACGGGCCACGCTGTCTTTGACCTGCGACAGCGTCAACTGCTGGCGCATGCCATCGTGCCCTTCCACCTGGCGACATCCAGTCAAACGATCAAGCAGAAATGGGTCGAACTTCAATGTCATACCCTCAGAAAAAAGCCGCGGCAGGCCGCGGCTTCGCTGCTAACAGCAAAATTCGGCGTCAGATACCAAAGGTGTTGGTGTTCTTGGCCAGGCTCCATGCAGTCTGGTTGCTGCCCGAGGTGCCGCCGCCTTCGATCTTCTGCTGCTGGTACTGCCATTGCACCGACGCGTACTTCAGCGCGAAAGATTCAGTGGGCAGGCCTTCGGCACTGACCTGAGGCGTCACACGGGAAATCAGGGCGTGCTTCAGCTTGATCGTCAAGTACTTGACGCGTTTGCTGCCGTCGGCACGCATGAAGTCGATCGTGATGGAGTCAAAGGTGTAACCAGCAGATGCAGCTTCCCACAGTTTGGGGCTGGTCAGGTCCAGATCCTTGGTGAACACCATGTCACCATGTTCGCAGCGTTCTGAGGTGTGACCACCCGCCGTCGAAGAGGTCGCCGACTTGGGCTGGCGAATGTCATGGGCCCACGAGCCCACTTCCAGCCACTTGGCGTGTTCAGCGTCCTTCGACTCGCCTTCGATCTTGTACTTGCCTTCGAACTTGATGTAGATATCTTTCATGTTTCCCTCAAATTAATGAATGGTCACAGGTGACCAAGGTTGACTGAATTGCCTGAAGTCAGCCATTAGCCGACTGCGGCAGCTCCGCCACGAGTCGCAGCGACACCGACAGCTCATCGAGCTGGAAGTGCGGCCGCAAGAAGGCGACTGCGCGATACGCACCCGCCTTGCCTGGCGTCTCCGTCACCTTCACGGAAGCTTCGCGCAAGGGGAACTGAGCCTTGGCTTCCTGACTGGCGCCGTCGTCCAACAACACGTACTGCGAAATCCAGCGATTGAGGAACTCTTCAACATTACCCGCCGAGGCAAAGCTGCCGATCTTGTCCCTCATCATGGCCTTGAGGTAATGCGCCACACGCGACACGGCGAAGATGTACTGCATCTGCGCGGCCAACTGGGCATTGGCATTGGCCGCATCGCTGTCAAACTTCTTGGCCTTCTGGGCCGACTGGGCACCAAAAAATGCTGCGTAATCAGTGTTCTTGCAATGCACCAGGGGCATGAAGCCCAGGTCGCTCAGCTCTTTCTCACGACGGTCGGTGATGGCCACCTCGGTCGGGCACTTCAGCGCCACTTCACCATCATCGGTCTTGAAAGTGTGCGTGGGCAGGTCTTCGACCAAGCCGCCGCCTTCAACACCACGGATGGCGGCGCACCAGCCGTAGCTTTCAAAGGCGGACGTCAAACGCGCGGCGAAGGCATAGGCCGTGTTCACCCACAGGTAGCGGCTGTGATCCGTGCCGTCCACCGACTCGACAAAGTTGAAACCTTCAACCACGTTACCGTCTTTGGCGTTGTAAGGCAGACGCCCAAGGAAACGGGGCACGGTCAAGCCCACATACCGTGAATCTTCGGATTCACGGAAGGACTTCCACTTGGCGTACTCGATGGTGTCGAACACCTTGGCCAGATCGCGAGGCTTGCCCAGTTCAGTAAATGACTCCAGGCCGAACAACTCAGGGGATGCTGCCGCAATCATCGGCGCGTGCGCTGCCGCCGCCACATGGGACATCTGCTCGACGAAGTACATGTCTTCGGCCGAGCGGCCCACGTCGAAGTCACCTACCAAGGCACCAAACGGCGCGCCACCAAACGTGCCGAACTCTTCCTCATAGACCTTCTTGAAGAGAGCGGACTGGTCAAAATCGATGGCCGTCTTGAAGTCTTTGACCAACTCGCGCTTGGTGGTGTTGAACACCTTGATCTTGAGCTGCTCGCCGGTCGAGGTGTGCTTGCACAGGTAGTGAAGGCCTGTCCACGAAGACTCGAGCTTCTGGAACTCGGCGGCATGGATGACTTCGCTGAGTTGCTGAGAAATCAGGTGATCGATCTCGGCGATGCGAGCGTCGATGTTGGCGGCCAGGTTGTCGGAGACCACCACCGTGCCGTGCAGCACCTCACGCACCAGTTCGCTGATGATGTCTTTGGCGCGGGCATGCTCGGTATCGGACTTGGCAACCTTGCTGCGAGAGACGATGTCGTCGAGCAGGCTGAGGCCCTCGTGAAGGCCGGCGGGTTGGGCTTGAAGTTGTGCGCTCATGCTCTTACTCCTGCTCTTGAGGGGTGGCTTCCGCACCCAGCTTCTTCAGCTGCTCGGTGTTGGTGAGCACCTCGGCCAGCACGTCTTCCAGCTTCTCGTTACCCGCCAGCTTGTTGCGCAGGTCGGACAGCTTGGTGCGCGCCTCCAGCAGTTTGCGCAGCGGTTCCACCTGCTGCACCACGGCCTCGGGCCGGAAGTCTTCCATCTTCTTGAACTCAAGGTTGACGGCGAACTCGCCACCGTCTTCGCTGAGCTTGTTCTTCACGCGGTAGCTGGCACGGGGCGCCATGCCCGACATGACTTCATCGAAGTTGTCCAGATCCACGTTGACGAACTTGCGGTCCTTCAGCTTGGGCAGGGGCTTGTCCGGGTCTTGCTGACCGGTGAAGTCACCCATCACACCCATGACGAAGGGCAGCTCTTTCTGCTCGATGGCGTCACCGATCTCGACGTCGTAGGTCAGTTGCACGCGCGGGGGACGAACGCGCTCGAGGCGTTTCTGAACACTGTCTTTCTTGGCCATGACAAGGCTCCTTCCTGGATGGTTACTGCAAAGCCCCGAAGGGGTTGCCGCGGCTGCTGGCCGCAGGGGCATTACGAAGTGCAGACGGGGCTGCGGAACGAGAACGGGTTGAAGTCGGGTTGGCCGCAGGCACGGCCTCGGCCGACGGCGTTGACTGGACCGCCGATGAGGCCTCGTCGACGTCTCGCCTGAGCCTGGTGGCCCGTCGCGACGTTCGCGGCGCAGCCTCTGCCAAGGGAACCAGAATGGGCTCGCCAAGCACTTCTTTGATGAGCCTGGCCACGGTCTCTGCCTCCGACCGGGCCGAACCTGTGACCTCATTGGCTTTTCGCAGCTCGTCCAGCGCCTGAGCACTCACACGCAAACCGCTGACCGCCAGGATGCTCTGCGCTGTGAGGTCGTTCACGTCGCGCTGCAGAACCTCGTGCGCGCTGGTGATGGCCTCACCGTATTGACGTGCATCGAAACGAATCTGCGCGCGCCTCAGCCACGGCTGTTTGGCAGCAGGGTCCAGTCGCGCTGCGTCGTCCAGCAGAGCCAGGGCCTGATCGGATTTACCTTGATCAAGGGCCTGGTCAGCGGCAGCCAGCTTCTCATCCAGGCGCTCTTGAAGCGCCTGACGCAACTGGGCTTTCATGGCATCAGACTTCGGCGCTGAGGCGCACCCCCCAAGGGACAAGCCGACGACAAGAATGACCGCGCACAAACTGCCGCGGCGACCATGAACCAATGTCACGGTGACTCCTGATTTATGTTGATGAATGCGGCCGTCAATCCCGATGGATGCGGCGCAACGAGGGCGATTAGAGCCGAAATCGTTCAGCGTGCTTCCCCCCTTGCGGGGGTGTTTACACACTCTTTCATTCGGTTGCAAATGCAGCATCCCTCTAACGGGGGAGCAACTCATCAAGGCCGTGAGAGGCTCCCTACACTACGCGGCTGTCATGGGCACCATCTGATCTGCATGCGCCCCCTTTCATACATTCAACCAGGGACCACACCCCGCACCATCGGTCGCGTCATGACCCGGCGCGGGTCGGCGTTCGCCTGGCTGATTCGGGCGCTGGCCTCGGCCTTCACGGCTGTTGCCCTGATGGCGTGTGGTCAGGTGCAGCAGCCCAAGGTCACCGACTTGCCCATCGACGGCATCGACCTTGAAGCCCAGTCAGGCGCAGCAGCCACGAATGATCAGGGTATGCTGGGCAGCCTGAGCGCCATGGCAAGCAAGGCCATGGAAGCGGTGGGACTGAAAGACAAGCCGGTTCAGGCCGACGAGAGCACGCTGCCGGCACAGCAACTGCCGGATCGTCGAATTCGTTGGCGTGTTCATGCCAGCCCCGCATTGAATGTCAGCGATGCCGGTGACTCGCTGGCGGTGGTCACGCGCTTTTATCGCCTGAAGTCGCCTGAAGCCTTTCTGTCTGCGCCCAGGGAAGCCTTCAACACACCCCAGACCGAACAGGACGCGCTGGGTGATGACCTGATCTCGGTTCGTGAAGTTTTGCTGGTGCCCGGCCGCCAGCATGATTTGACGGAACGCCTGCCCAGGGATGTCGGTTTTGTGGGCGTGATCGCCCTATTCCACTCGCCTGCCGCGGGGCGTTGGCGACATGCTTTTGACACCCGGCGGGCAGAGCTGACCGGGATCCACCTGGGCGTTCATGCCTGTGCCCTGAGCGTTCATGCCGGCCGACCCGTGGACATGTCCACCGACGAGGCACGCCGCGCGTCGGTGCGCTGCCCTGCCAGCCAGCTGGCCACACCCGCCTCAACCGAGAATTGATGTGCTGTCTTCATCCAAGATCCTGTGGGGCGAAGGCCTCTTTCTGCGCCCACAACATTTTCAACAGCAAGACGCTTATCACGAGGCTCGTCTGGCACAGATGCGCAGTGCGCTGCACCCTTATGCCTGGGGTGTGCGTCATGTCAAGATCGACACAGATGCCCTGCACAACGGCGTGCTCCGACTGACAGAGCTGCAGATGGTCACCCCGGATGGCGACTTGTTCAATGCGCCGTTTGAAGACGAGTTGCCCCCACCCGTGGCGCTGAACACGCTCGATGAAATGCCGGGGCATCCGGGCATGTGGGTCTTTCATGTGGCCATGGCCCCCTTGCGTGCACAAGGCAGCAACATGTCGGCCTCGGCATCTGAGGCAGACACCGCCATGCGCTACTACAGGGCGCCCGCACAAACACCCGACATGTTCACCGATGCCGTCACGGCCGAGGTGATGGTGTTGCGCAAGTCAGCCCGCCTGATGCCCGAGCAAGCGCCGCGGTCTCACCTGGTGAGCATGCCGCTGCTGCGGGTCAAGAAAACAGCCACCGGTGGTCACGAACTGGACGGCCGGTTCGTACCGCCTTGCGTCAGCATCCAGGCGTCACCGGCGCTGGTGCTGCATCTGCGACGGCTGATGGACGTGCTGCAGGCCAAGGTGGAGGCCTTGTACGGTTTGCACCGCGAACCCAGCAAGAACGTGATCGAGTTTCGATCTGGCGATGTGGCATCTTTCTGGCTGCTGCACACGGCCAGCACCGCGTTTGCCGGCTTGTCACACCTGCTCAAACACCAGGCACTGCACCCTGAACGTCTGTTTCAGCGATTGCTGGAGCTCGCTGGGGCCTTGCTGACGTTCTCGAAAAATCACCAGCTGGCCGATCTTCCCAGTTACGACCATCAACAACCTGGTCCGTGTTTCCAGCGCCTCGATCAAATCATTCGTGATTTGCTGGAGACGGTCATCTCCACCCGCTACTTCTCCATCGTTTTGCAGGAGTCCGTCCCGTCGTTTCACCAGGGGCGGCTGGATTCGGAGCAGGTGCAAGCGCACACACAGCTTTACCTTGGTGTCTCGGCGGCGCTGTCCCCCAGCGAACTGGTGGAGACCGTGCCTTTGCGCTTCAAGGTGGGGGCGCCTGATGACGTTGAAAAGCTGGTGCTCTCGGCCATGCCCGGCGTGAAGCTCGTGCACGCCCCTCAGGTGCCGGCGGCGGTGCCGGTCAAGCCCGGCAGCTTCTACTTCACCCTTGAAGCCAAGGGGCCTCTGTATGAACGCATGCTGCAAGCACAGGCCATCACCCTGTATGCGCCCAGCGGCATGCCCGACCTCCGGCTTGAGTTGATCGCCGTGAACACCTGATCGCCAGACACCATGACCACCGCCACTCCCCCCCAACTGTTCGAGGGCTCTGGCCAACAGGGCTCTGCTCGCCCCAGCCACTCGGTCAGCGGTGATGCACAGTCGCTGCTGGACCTCATGTACGACGGTTTCTACCTGCTGTTTCTGCTCAAGGCCAAGCACGCCCCCGCAGACGCCGAAGAGTTTCGTGAGCGCATCAAGCGCTTTCTGACCTCATTCGAGCGAGGCGCCACGCGCCTGCAAGCCCATGCAGATGACGTGTACCTGTGCAAGTACGCGTTTTGCGCCACGGTGGACGAAGCCGTGCTGATGTCGGGCTTCAAGGCCCGCGAAGCATGGCAGCGACTGCCCTTGCAAGTGCAGTTCTTCGGCGAGCAACTGGCTGGCGAACAGTTTTTTGAAAAGCTGGAAACCCTGCGACACGAAGGCGCCTCACGCCTGCAGGTGCTGGAGGTTTTCCACATGTGCCTGCTCTTGGGCTTTCAAGGCAAATACCTGATCGAGGGCAGCGAAAAGCTGAGTTACCTGACATCGCGATTGGGTGATGAAATTGCCCGATTCAAAGGCCACCAAGGCGGTCTGGCCCCTCACTGGGCACCGCCTGACCGCGTTCAGCATCAGCTCAAAAACGAAGTACCTTTGTGGGTCATGGGCTCGGTGTTCGCGACGCTGGCGCTGGCGGGGTTCTTGGGCTTGCGCTGGGATCTGACCAGCCACGCGCGCAGCACTCTGGGCGAACACCATCACGTGGTTCAGATGCCGCCCAAGGTGGCGCACGTCACGATCACCCTGCCCTGAGCCCGCCCGGCTCGTCAGTCGGCGTCTTCGCGCCAGGCTTGCCGCAACTGCGCCAACCGCTCACCAATCTTGATCTCCAGCCCACGGCTCACCGGCTGATAAAAGGTCTGCCCCTCCATGCCCTCAGGCAGGTAGCGCTCACCGGCCGCCACACCGCCGGGCTCATCGTGGGCGTAGCGGTAGCCCTCGCCGTGCCCCAGCTCTTTCATGAGCTTGGTGGGGGCGTTGCGCAGGTGCATGGGCACAGGGCGGCTGACGTCTTTCTGCACCCAGGCACGGGCGGCCTTGTAAGCCACGTAGGCTGCGTTGCTCTTGGGGGCCATGGCCAGGTAAATCACACACTGGGCCAAGGTCAACTCACCTTCGGGCGAACCCAGTCGCTCGTAAGTTTCCGCAGCATCCAGCGCCATGCGCAGGGCGCGCGGGTCGGCCAGGCCGATGTCTTCGCTGGCCATGCGGATCAGGCGGCGCACGATGTAGCGCGGGTCCACCCCGCCGTCCAGCATGCGCACGAACCAGTACAACGCGGCATCGGGATCGGAGCCCCTGACCGACTTGTGCAAGGCCGATATGGTGTCGTAGAACTGGTCGCCGCCCTTGTCATAACGGCGAAGTTGCTCGCCCAGCGATTGCAAGAGGGCGGCCTCGTCGATCAGTGCCTGCCCCTTGAGTAAGGCAGCCAGGGTTTCGTAGGTGTTGAGCAAGCGGCGGGCATCGCCATCGGCATAGGCGATCAGGCGCGCCTGGGCCTCGGGCGTCAAACCAGGGCCCTGCAACGCGAGTTGCCCTTTTTGCAGCAACTGCTGCATGGCGACATCGTCCATGCCGCGCAGCACATGGACCGTGGCCCGCGACAGCAGCGCCGCGTTCACCTCGAACGACGGATTTTCGGTGGTGGCGCCAATGAAGGTGAACAGGCCGGACTCCACATGCGGCAAGAAGGCGTCTTGCTGGGCTTTGTTGAATCGATGGACCTCGTCGACAAACACGATGGTTCGTCGACCGTGGGCTTGGGCCACCTGAGCCTGCTCTACCGCCTCTCGGATGTCCTTGACCCCCCCCAGCACGGCCGAAATGGCCAGGAACTGCGCGTCGAAGGCTGTCGCCATCAGGCGCGCCAGGGTGGTTTTTCCCACGCCCGGAGGTCCCCACAGGATCATGGAGTGGGGCTGACCTGATTCGAAGGCCACGCGCAAAGGCTGGCCAGGGCCAAGCAAATGATCTTGCCCCACCACGTCGTCCAGCGCCCGAGGGCGCAGGCGCTCGGCCAGGGGCGCCTGCGCGGCGGCGGCACGGGCGCCGGCGGCCTTGGACTGACCTGGGGTGCCAGGCTCGGGTGGCATGGGAAGGTCCAGAGAAAGGCTGTCTTGCATGTGGCGATTGTCTCAGTGCGCCGCATCTGGGGCTACCGTCTGGGGTTACCCCTAGGCAAACACACTGAAACCTGTCACAATACAAATCTGCACTGATTTAGACGGTGCAGTTCGTTCATCCCCTCTGACCTTTTTCAAGCCGGGTTGCCCGTGTGGCCGTGATTTTTCACAGCGCTGGACGGTATCGAGCAACCGACGTTCGCGTGTCTTGAGTTCCGGTTGGCGGCGATGCCGTCGCTACACAGCGGACTCCACGTGGCCCCGACATGGGCTCCCCAGCATCTTTGGATGGCTGGCCCCAATGCCACGCAGTCTGGACACGTTCCACAGCGACCTGATCTGACGCGCGTTCCGTGCTGGAACCGACGCTGCGTCGTGGTCTGTCTTGGCCTTTTTCCCGGCCAGGCAGGCTGTTCATTGCTTGAAAGAGTTTGAGATGACCCAACACCAACACCCCGAGTCGCTGATCGACAAGCTGGCTGCCAGCCTGAATGACGATGGTGCCGATCTGGCCTTGCCGTCTGATGAGGTCGAGGCCGATGACGCCGTGCGCTTCACCGACTTGGGCATGCCCGAGGTGCTGTGCCGCGCCCTGACGGATTCGGGCTACACCCACCCCACCACCGTGCAATCGCTGGCCATCCCGGCCGCCATGAACGGTGCCGACCTGAAGGTGGCGTCGCAAACAGGCAGCGGCAAGACCGCCGCCTTCATGCTGCCGGCCCTGGCCCGCATCCTGGCCGCCCGTGGCGAGAACAACAAGCGCCGCGAAAAGGGCGTGGTGCAAGGCCCCCGCGTGCTGGTGCTGACGCCCACCCGTGAACTGGCCATGCAGGTGGCCAAGGCCGCCAGCACGTATGGCAAGCACGTGCAAGGTCTGCGCGTGGCCACCATCGTGGGTGGCGTGCCTTACGGCTACCAGCTCAAGGCCCTGAAGGGCCCGCTGGATGTGCTGATCGCCACCCCCGGCCGTTTGCTGGACCACCTGGGCACTGGTGCCGCCGTGCTCAGCAACCTGGAAGTGCTGGTGCTGGACGAGGCTGACCGCATGCTGGACATGGGCTTCATCGAAGACATCGAAGCCATTGCCGAGCAAACGCCTGCCGAGCGCCTGACGTGGATGTTCAGCGCCACCTTCGCTGGTCATGTGGGCCAACTGGCCCAGCGCATGACGCGCAACGCGCAAGACATCTCGGTGACCTCGCACACCGACAGCCACGACAACATCGAGCAGCGCCTGCACCTGGCCGATTCGCTGAGCCACAAGAACGAACTGCTGGACCACGTGCTGACCACCCGTGAGGTGGACCAGGCCGTGGTGTTCACCAGCACCCAGCGTGACGCCGACGTGCTGGCCATGCGCCTGGCCGACATGGGCCACGCCGTGGCCGCCTTGCACGGTGGCATGCCCCAGGGCCGCCGCAACCGCGTGTTGCAAGCCCTGCGCAGCCGCCAGTTGCGCGTGCTGGTGGCCACCGACGTGGCCGCCCGTGGCATCGACGTGCCCACCATCACCCACGTGATCAACTACGGCATGCCCATGAAGGCCGAGGACTATGTGCACCGCATCGGTCGCACTGGCCGTGCCGGCCGCAGTGGTCTGGCCGTGACCCTGGCCGAGCGTCGTGACATCCCCATGGTGCGCCGCATCGAGCGTTTCACCACGCAGCGCATCCCTGAGGCCACCATCGCCGGCCTGGAGCCCAAGATGAGCATGCCGCAAGACCGTGGTGGCCCCCGCTTTGGCGCCAAGCCTGGTCGCGGTGGCCCTCGCTTTGGCGACGGTCGCGGTGACGGCCGTGGCCCGCGGCACGGTGGCGAAGGCCGCTTCCAGGGGGAGCGCTCGTTCGGTGGCGACCGCGGCCATGGCGACCGCTTCGGTGACAGCCCGGCCCGCGCTCCGCGCGATGCGCAATACGACCCGCGCAGCACGCCCCGCTTCAACCAGAATGGCGACCCGCGTTTTGACCGTCAGGGCGAGGCCCCTTCGGGCGAGCACGGTGCACCGTTCCGCGCCCGTCAAGAGCAACGTCCGATGAACTCGCGTGAACAACGCCGCTCGGAGCAGTTTGGCGACCGCAACCAGGGCGCCTGGAATGACCGCCCCGCCAAGCCCTTTGGTGACCGTCCGCGTGGTGATCGTCCGTTTGGCGATCGCGCCTTCGGTGACCGTCCCCAAGGTGATCGCCCGTACGGTGACCGTCCTGCGGGCGACCGCTCGTTTGGCGACAAGCCTTACAAGGGCAAGTCGTTTGGCGACAAGGCCTTTGGTGAGAAGCCCTTCGGTGATCGCGCCTTTGGCGACAAGCCGCACGGCGCCAAGCCTTTCGGCAAGCCCACGGGTGGCAAGCCTGCAGGCAAGAGCTTCGGCCAGGGCTTTGACAAAGGCTTTGGCAGCAAGCCCGGCTTCAAGCACGGCGGCAAGCCGGGCGCCGGCAAGCGCCCTGGCTTCGGCAAGCGCGAAGGCTGATCAACAGCCCTGAGTGGACTCAGGGCTGGTTCAACACATCCACCCCTGCCGGGGGTGTGAACTTGAACTGATCAGCGGGCAACCGCACCCCGGTTTCGAACTTCGAAAAGTTCAATCGGGTGCGCTGCCCAAAACCATCCAGTATGTCCAGTGCGGCCAAACGGCCCTGGACGAAGCCCACTTCCACCGACTGGAAGCCCCCGTCTTTCTGGCGGGGGATGGCTTGCACCCACTCCCACTTCATGCCCCCCGGGGCCGACGCAGGGGTCGCGGTCACCGCACCCGCCGTCGGCGCCGGGATGGCTTTGAGCACGAAGTCGCGCTCCAGCGCCGCCGATGACAGGATGGCTGCCGGGGTGCTGCCCACGGCCTGACTCATGGGCCGCACCGTGACCTGCTCCAGGTCCACGTCATACAACCACACCTGTTTACCGTCGGACACGATCAGCTGTTCGCTCGGGCTGGTGTAGGCAAACCTGAACTGGCCTGGGCGCTGAAACGCCAGCGTGCCGGCGGAGCGTCGTTGCCGCTGCCCATCCGGCGATATCACCACCTGGGTGAACTCTGCTTGCCCCGTCTGTGCCTGCTTGACGAAACTGCGCAAGGTCTGCACCGCGTTCGATGACGCTTTGCCAGCGGTGGCCGACTGCGCCAGCAGGGGTGCGACCAGGACGCTGCCGCCCACCACGGCCACCGACAGCCCACGCACCAGCTCGCGACGCCGCGAGAGGTTGACAAGTCTTGAACTCATAAGCATCCAGTCCTGACGCCGTCGACACACGCGCAACGGCCTGCTCATTTCAACGCAGCACAGGGCATGTCGGCCGACATGCTTGTGAGTGCACCTGCAGCTTGCCCACAGGGATCAGGCATCCCAGGGTGCGGCGGTGGCACCACCTTCCCCACCCCGCGCAGGCACGATCAGTTCGCGGTTGCCATTGGTGGCCATGCTGGAGACCAGGCCTGATTTCTCCATCTGTTCCAGCAGGCGGGCTGCCCGGTTGTAGCCAATGCGCAGGTGCCGCTGCACCAGCGAGATCGAGGCCTTGCGGTGCTGCAACACGATGGCCACGGCGTTGTCGTACATGGGGTCTTGCTCGCCATCACCGCCCCCCGCCGGAGAGCCATCCAGGTTGCTGCCCTCATCCGACAGATTGCCGCCCTCCAGGATGCCCTCGATGTAGTTGGGCTCACCCTGCGTCTTGAGGTACTCGACGACGCGGTGCACTTCATCGTCACTGACGAAGGCGCCGTGCACCCGCATGGGCAGCCCGGTGCCCGGGGCCAGATAGAGCATGTCACCCTGTCCCAGCAACGCCTCGGCCCCCATCTGGTCGAGGATGGTGCGGCTGTCGATCTTGCTGCTGACCTGGAATGAAATCCGCGTGGGAATGTTGGCCTTGATCAAGCCCGTGATCACATCCACCGACGGGCGCTGCGTGGCCAGGATGAGGTGGATGCCTGCGGCACGGGCCTTCTGGGCCAGCCGGGCGATCAGCTCTTCGATCTTCTTGCCCACCACCATCATCAGGTCGGCCAGTTCGTCGATCACGATGACGACATGCGGCAGGCGGTCCAGCGGCTCAGGCTCTTCAGGCGTGAGGCTGAAGGGATTGGGGACCAGCTCGCCCCGCGCCTTGGCCTCGTCCATCTTCTTGTTGAAGCCGGCCAGGTTGCGCACCCCCATCTTGGACATGAGCTTGTAGCGACGCTCCATCTCGCCCACGGCCCAATTCAGCGCGTTGGCGGCCTGCTTCATGTCGACCACCACCGGGCACAGCAGGTGCGGGATGCCTTCGTAGACGCTCATTTCCAGCATCTTGGGGTCGATGAGGATGAGGCGCACGTCGCGGGCCTCGGCCTTGTACAGCAAGGACAAGATGGTGGCGTTGATGCCCACCGATTTGCCGGAGCCCGTGGTGCCGGCCACCAGACAGTGCGGCATCTTGGCCAGATCGGCCACCACCGGCGCACCGACGATGTCTTTGCCCAGACCGATGGTCAGCATGGACTGCGCGTCGTTGTAGACCTGCGAGCCCAGGATCTCGGTCAGGCGGATCATCTGGCGCTTGGCGTTGGGCAGCTCCAGCGCCATCAGATTCTTGCCAGGGATGGTCTCGACCACGCGGATGGACACCAGCGACAGCGAGCGCGCCAGGTCTTTGGCGAGGTTGACGATCTGCGAGCCCTTCACGCCCGTGGCTGGCTCGATCTCGTAGCGGGTGATGACGGGGCCCGGTGAGGCCGCAACCACGCGCACCTCCACGCCAAAGTCCTTGAGCTTCTTCTCGATCATGCGAGAGGTCATCTCCAGGGACTCGGCGGTGACGGTTTCCATGCGGCTGGTCGACGCGTCCAGCAAATCGATCTGTGGCAGCTTGGTGTCGCCCATCTCGACGAACAGCGGCTGCTGCTTTTCCTTGACCACGCGTTCGCTTTTGGGCACCTCGATGACGGGCTGCTCGATGATGATGGGCACGGGCTCGGACGGCAGTTCGTGGCGAACCTCTTCGACCACGCGCTCACGCTCGATGGCGGCCTTTTCACCGATGCGCAGGTCTTGCTCGACCTCGCGCTGGGCTTCGTGACGCTGGCGCAGACGCTCGATGCGCTCGCCGATGCCCTCGGCCACCTTCAACCACGAGAAGCGAAACGCCAAGGCCAGTCCGGCGACGAACAGGGCCACCCACAACACCCCGGAGCCATTGAAGCCCAGGTAGTGCTGCCCCCACTGCCCCAGGGTGTAACCCAAGACACCGCCGGCGTGCTCGCCAGCCACACTCGCCTCGTGACGGTACAGGCGAGACCACTCCAGGGCACAGCTGGACGACATCAGCAGCAGGATCCCCAGGGTGGTCATCCACCGCGGGCGCGTCTCGGGGGCGTCGCCAATGGCGGGCCCCACCAGGCGCCCTTCTTGTCCTCGCAACCAGCGAGCCAACGCAGCCAACCAGGCCCTGGCGCCAACCAGCAGCAACCACCAGGCCGACCACCCGAACGCCAACAGCAGCAGATCAGACGCGTGAGCGCCAAAAGCGCCCACCCAGTTGAGCGGCAGGACGCGCTCGCCCGTGGTGGTGAATGCGGGGTCGAACCGGTCATGGCTGACCATGGCCAGCACGAGCAGCAACCACAGCACGGCCCCCGCCAGCAGACCAGCCTGTGTGCGCAAGGCGGCGCCGGGGGTGGCCTCCGCAGACGTGGTCGGGGCGGAAGCCCCGCCTGCCACCCGGTTCAATCGGGTCACCGGACGTGCGCCCGCATCGGCTTGTTTTTCAGGGGCACGCTGCGCACCGCGCGACTTCTTGCGGGGTGCGGGCGTTTCATCGGACATGGATCCCAGAGGAAAGGTCATGCCCGGATTGTGCGACAACATTGCTGCCGCTCACCATCCGGGCAAACTGTCAGGACCCGGGCGGGCCCCTGCCCAGCCGACACCTCAGGCCGTGGCGGCCAGCCGGTCTTTCAGCACCACGCTGCCCGTTTCCTGGGTTTCGATCAGGCCCCGCTCTTCCAGGTCCTTCATCACACGAGACACCATCTCGCGCGAAGCACCCACGTGCTTGGCCAGGTCCTGGCGAGACACCTTGCCACGGATGATCTTCTCGCCGGCGTCGTCGTCGGCCATGTCCAGCAGGGCTCGGGCCACACGTCCGTAGACGTCCAGCAACGCGAGTGACTCGATCTGGCGGTCGGCGTTGCGCAGGCGGGCCACCAGGCCGCGCATGATGGCGTAGGACAGCGACGAGTTCTCAGGCAGGCAGCGGGCGAACTCGGTGCGCCCCAGCACCAGCACGTCGGTCTGCACTTCTGCACGAACCGTGGCCGAGTGAGGCTCGTTGTCGATGAGGCTCATCTCGCCCAGGTAATCGCCTGCTTCGAGCACGGCCAGAATGACCTCGCGGCCACGCTCGTCAGACGCCACCACGCGGGCGCGGCCCGTCAGCAAAATGAACAGGGAATTGGTCTTGCGCCCCCGCTCTACGATCAGCTCGCCACGGCGGTATCGGCGTTTGACCACGCCGTCGGCGATGGCCTCGGCCTGCGCCTGGGTGAGCATGGAAAACAACGGTACGCGGCGGATCAGATCAAGATTGGACAACATGGCCATGGCAGCTCCTCAGTTCATCAGATAGGGTGGCCTGTCAAGGAAAATTTGGAAGCTTCGACGACTTTTCACCCGCTTCCCCGTGTGACATAGAACCTGTCTCTACAATTTTCGGCATTGGTGCGGAAATATTGAGCACTTTAGTGTGCCTTGCCAAGCGGTGAGGCGCGAGGAAAGGCCCAAAGGCCGCACATTTCGTAGCGCAGCGCCCATGCTGCATCGCAAAAAAGGTATCGCCATGAGCAACCCCCAGCACAGCCAAGTCCTCATCCTGGGCTCTGGCCCCGCCGGCTACAGCGCCGCCATCTACGCGGCCCGCGCCAACCTCAAGCCCACCCTGGTGACCGGCATGGCGCAGGGCGGGCAGCTGATGACCACCACCGAAGTCGATAACTGGCCTGCAGACGTGCACGGCGTTCAGGGCCCCGAGCTGATGCAGCGCTTTCTGGAGCATGCCGAGCGGTTCAACACCCAGATGGTGTTCGATCACGTCAACGAGGTGGACTTCTCCAAGCGGCCTTTCACCCTCAAGGGCGACGCGGGCACCTACACGGCCGATGCCGTGATCATCGCCACGGGCGCTTCGGCCAAGTACCTGGGCCTGCCCTCGGAAGAAGCCTTCATGGGACGCGGCGTGAGCGGCTGCGCCACCTGCGACGGCTTCTTCTACCGCGACCAGGAGGTCTGCGTGGTGGGAGGCGGCAACACCGCCGTGGAAGAAGCGCTCTACCTGTCGAACATCGCCAGCAAGGTGCATCTGATTCACCGCCGCGACAAGTTCCGCGCCGAAGCCATCATGATCGACAAGGTGATGGAAAAGGTGGCGGCCGGCAAGATCGAGCTGCACCTGTTCAATGTGCTGGACGAGGTGCTGGGCGACCAAAGTGGCGTGACCGGCGTGCGCCTGAAGAACGTTGATGACGGCAGCACCAAAGAGCTGAAGCTCCAGGGCTGCTTCATCGCCATCGGCCACCAGCCCAACACCGACATCTTCAAAGGGCAGTTGGAGATGAAGGACGGCTACATCGTCACGCGCAGCGGGCAGAATGGCTTTGCCACCATGACCAGTGTGCCGGGTGTGTTTGCCGCCGGCGATGTGCAGGACCACATCTACCGCCAGGCCATCACCAGCGCAGGCACCGGCTGCATGGCCGCACTCGATGCGCAGCGCTTCCTGGAGCAAGGTGGCGCTTGAGGCGCCCTGCCCGGGGCAGGATCGCTTTGCCACTTTGCCAAGCAGCCAAAAACTGGCTATAATCTCGGTTTTTGCTAATTCGCCCCGGAGCACACGGGCCACAACCACACAGGTTGAGGCCGGTAAAGCTTCCGGAAGGGTGCTCCACCAGGCCCGGGATCAGACACCATCAAGGTGATGCGAACCCCTCCTGCTCTAGGCACCGAACCGCAACACTAGCGCATACAAGCGAACGGAGAAGCGTCATGGCACGCGTCTGTCAAATCACGGGCAAGGGCCCGATGGTCGGGAACAATGTGTCCCACGCCAACAACAAGACCAAGCGTCGTTTCCTGCCCAACCTGCAGTACCGCCGTTTCTGGGTCGAAAGCGAAAACCGCTGGGTTCGTCTGCGCGTCAGCGCCGCCGGCCTGCGCCTGGTTGACAAGGTGGGCATCGATCAGGTTCTGTCGGACCTGCGCGCCCGCGGCGAACTGTGATCTGAAGGAGTGAACCATGGCTGCTAAAGGCGGACGCGAAAAGATCAAGCTGGAATCCACTGCGGGTACCGGCCACTTCTACACCACGGCCAAGAACAAGAAGACCACGCCCGAAAAGCTGGAATTCATGAAGTTCGACCCCAAGGCCCGCAAGCACGTGCTGTACAAGGAAGTGAAGCTGAAGTAATTCAGGCCTCACCCTCTGAAAACCCGCCCTGGTTCGCCACGGCGGGTTTTTTATTGCCCATGCATGACCCCACCACACACACCCAGCATCTGGCACCCACAAAAAAGCCGCCCGAAGGCGGCTGAGGGAAGCAAGGTGACTCGGGCTCAGGCGTGTGCAGCGCGCAGCTTGCGAGAAAACTCTTGCAAAGCCTGGATGCCGCTGGCCTCTGCCTGGTGACACCAGGCCTGCAGATCATGAACCAACTGCTCTGCAGAAACGTTCGTGCGGGTCCACAGGGCGCGAAGTTCTTCGCGCATGGCCAGAAGTTTGGCCAGCTGGGGGTTGTCTGCGCAAGCGTCTGCCACCTGTTGCTGCATGCCCACCGGCATCTGCTCCACATCCCGGTGCAACCAACGGCGCACCTTGGCCAGACGCAGCGCAGCGCCGGTTTCTCCGGTGGCCTTCAAACGGTCCATTTCAGCACGGCAGGCCATGCGCACCTCGCGGGCATAGCGGGCCATCAGCTCATAGCGGTTGGCCACAATGGCCTCCAGGGTCTTGGCGTCGGCCACTGGCTTGATGTCACCCAACTGCAGGCGCGGGGGTGTCTTGCGCACCTTGGCCAGGCCCAGCATTTCCATCCCGCGGATGTATCCCCAGCCGATGTCGAACTCGTAAGGCTTGACGGAGAGCTTGGCGGAGGTGGGGTAGGTGTGGTGGTTGTTGTGCAACTCTTCACCGCCAATGATGATGCCCCACGGAGAGATGTTGGTGGAGGCGTCCGGGGCCTCGAAGTTGCGGTAGCCCCACCAGTGGCCCAGGCCATTGATGATGCCGGCAGCGGTGACCGGGATCCACAGCATCTGCACAGCCCACACGGTGATGCCGATGGCACCAAACAGGGCCAGGTCGATGGCGAGCATGATCCACACGCCCCAAACGGCGCGCGGGGTGTACAACTTGCGCTCCAGCCAATCGTCTGGCGTGTTGTGACCAAACTTCTTCAAGGTGTCGGCATTCGCCGCCTCGACGGCATACAGCTCGCGGCCTTGCAGCAGCACGGTCTTGATGCCATGAGCGACCGGGCTGTGGGGGTCTTCTGCGGTTTCGCACTTGGCGTGGTGCTTGCGATGCACAGCCACCCATTGCTTGGTGACGGTGGCCGTGGTCAGCCACAGCCAGAAACGGAAGAAGTGAGACGGGGCGGCGTGCAGCTCCAGTGAGCGGTGTGCCTGCGCACGGTGCAGGAAGATCGTGACAGATGCGATGGTGATGTGCGTCAGCACCAGGGTGTAGAGCACCACCTGCCACCAACTGGCGTCGGTGAGCCCGGAGGCGGCCCATTGAACCAGGGCATCATGCACCGGACTGGACAGGAAAAAATCGAACATGCTGGACTACCTGTGAGAGGACGCGCGATTGTAGGCGCTGACGGTGAATGAAGCTTGCCCCAGAACAAAGGGGTGTGCATGCCCCAGGCACGCACACCCCCTGTCAGACCGTGAAATCCTGATCACTCGACGACCAGAACGACCTTGACGCTGGCGTCCACCGCCGACTGTTCGATGTAGCCGATGGCGTCCACGTTGCCCGCCACGTGCTTTTTGACATCGGCCGCCGATGACAGTTCGCGCGGCGGCGTGGCCTTGCCAGAGAAGGTCAGGCGGGCCCAGGTGGCCTTGACCTGTGCCGAGGTCTTGCCGGCGGCCTTGCTGTAGAACTGCTCGCGGATCGCATTGGATTCAGGCAGGTCGGCCGGCTGGGCCGTGGCACCAGAGGGGAGCTGAGCGCTCTTGCCCATGAAGATGGCCGACACCTGGTCGGGCGTCATGGAGGCCAAAGGGCTCTTGGGGTTGACGATGACGGCGATCTGAGCCGATGCGGCCTGGGCCATCACCAGCAGGCTGGCGGCCACCAGGGTGTGAAGGGTGTGCTTGGTTTTCATGATGTGTGCTCCCTTCGACTCAGAACACGAAGTCGACCGAGAGGGTCACGACGTTGATGGACTTCTTGGCGTTCAGGAAGGTGCTGCCGGTAGCCACATCCCTCAGCGGGTCGGCTGCCAGGAACATGCCGTACGAATCGACGGGCTTGCTGATGTGGTCGTACTGGGCCTTGATGGCCAGACCGGGCTTGGCATCCCAACGAACACCTACCGTGGCCGTCTTTTGGGAAACCTTTTGGGTGTTAAGGGTGGCTTGAACACCATTAACTGCCGTAGTCAGCGGAGAGTTGACCGCAGGCACGGTTGCATTGGGATCATCAACTTTTACCTTGCCATATCCCAGATAAGGTAGCCAAGCACCAAAGCGATATCCAATCGTTGTATACCAACCTGTGGTGTCCGAGACGTAGCCGCCATCTATCCGGCGCTTCGTGTACTCAGCGGCCACCACGATGTTATTTTGATCGTACGACAGGCCCACTCCAGTAAATGAGGCATCTGTATCCGCCTGGGTCACGGTAGCGGCCAAAGCCGCCGCATCACTGGCGGCCGTTGGGAAAAACGCATTGATTGGTCCGGCAGTACCCGCAATGACAGGCGCCAACCCCGCCTTGATAGTATTGGAGGAGGCGGAGCTGATGGTCAGCTTGCCGCGAACATGTCCAAGTCGCAGCATCAAGCCGTTGTCCAACTCAGCAAGGAAATTCAAGCCCGTGAGACCTTTCAGTTTGATCTGGGCGGGAGTTGCAGGCGAGCCATCACTGAACAAGGCATTCGCATAATCCGCATTGGCTTCACCATACAAGGCGCTCGACGTAAGCGTCACCGATCCAAGCGAGAGCTGGTGGGTCGCGTCCACGCCCTCAAAATTACTGACAGGCACTTGCGCATACACGTCCAGCGGCGGCCGCACGGTGGTGTTGGCGTAGCCCACGTCGCGGAAATCCGAGATCATGAAGAAAGGCGCGCCCATGCGGCCGGCTCGGAAGGACAGCGAAGGCATCGCCTGCCACTTCACAAAAGCCCATTCAAAGGTGGGGATGTAGTCGCCGTCAGCGTCGTACTTGGCCATGATCTGGCCGGTACCGGACACCGTGTCGGTGATCTTGTAGGTGCCTTGCACCGCGATCTTGGAGTCGGGATTCAGGCTCCCTGACTTCTTTGATCCGCCGCCCTGCCCTTTGTAATTGAAGTAGACGTCGTCGGTGGACGCGCGGCTGTAGCCGATCGTGCCAAACCCCGACATGCGGAATTTGCCATCGGGTGAGGTGTAGTCGGCTTGCGCACTCATGCAGGCGAGCAATGCCGCGGCAGCCAGGGGCAGGCGCCGAAGTTTCTTGTAGGACATGGAGGGACTCCTCAACTAGGTTGATGGTGTGCCGCGGCCCATCCATCGCTCCCACCACAGCCGGAAGACGTGTCAGACCGAATGCACAACCACTTTGCCGAAGGGCTCAGCGGTTGTCGTCAGGGTAGTGATCCCACTTGACAGCGAATGTCCGAAAAGGCCCTTGCGCAGTGTGCAATTCCGCACATTCAGGCGCTCAAGAGGCTCAGGCCGCCAGTTGCAGCGCCATCTCTTGGTGAAGAAGTGTTGCCAGGGCGCGACGATCCGCATGTGACACCGAGTGCGCGGCCAAAAGACTGACGTGAATAGTCACCTTTTTGGCGCTGACCACCCACCAAAGGGATTGCATGAGCGTCATGTCACCCACATAGGCCGGGGAAGGACTGAATCGGTGCAAGGGGTCGCTGTACCGGATCACCACCGGCTGCACCGGCACCTGCGCGTCAATGGCCGACTGCAGCAGGTTGGGATGGAAATGCATGAGGTGATCCCCAGGGCCCGTCGTGCCCTCGGGAAACACCGCCACCGTGTCGCCATCTTTCATGGCCTGAGACATCAGGCCCAGCACCCGCATGGCGTCGCGTCGGCGCTCCCGCACCAGGTACAGTGTGCCGGCGTAAGTGACCAGGCGCCCGATCAGAGGCCAGTGCGCCACCTCGGCCTTGGACACAAAGCGCGAAGGCACGACCGCATTGATGGCCACGATGTCCAGCCAGGAGACATGGTTGGACACCACCAGCTTGGCCCCCGGCCTGGGCTGCCCCTCCACGCGCAGATGCAAACCGAGGATGCGCAGCAGCTGGCCTGACCAGGCCCGGTTGGCAGCGTCTCGTTGTGACCGCGACAAGCCTTCCCAGACGGTGTAGCTTTTGGCCAGCGCCAGCAGCACATGCAGCAGCACCCTGAACAGCCGCCACGACGCCACCAACACCGACAGCGGCCACGGCCAACGGGAGCGCTGAACGCCCTGCCAGGCGGCCATCTCAGGCTGCTCGGCGCTCATGCGCGGGCCACGCGCGGGCACTCATGTGCCACCTGCCCGGCGACCAAGGTGGTGCGCACGCGCCCCGCGAGCTCGAAGCCGGTGATCTCAAACGCAAACGGCGTGTGCTTGCCCTGGCTGATGAGCCCCTCGGGCTGCACCACCCAGCGCTCTGCGGGGTCGAACAGCACCAGGTCGGCCACGCCACCTTGAACAAGCCGCCCGGCGCTGGACGCCAGCGAACCCAGGGCCTCACCCAAGACCTTGACGGGCCCCTGCGTCACCACCGACAGGGCGCGCCGCAAGGCGGCGGGCTCGGGCTGATCGCGCTCATCGGCCCCGGCCCACTTCAGGGCCAGGCTCAGCAGCAGCTCCAGCCCGGTGCCACCCGGCGTGGCCTCACCGAAGGGCAGCGTTTTCTCGTCGGCATCCACCGGCGTGTGGTCAGACACCAGCGCGTCGATGGTGCCGTCGGCCAGGCCGGCCTGCAGCGCGTCGCGGTCACGCCCCTGGCGCAGCGGCGGTGTCACGCGCATGGCGGGGTTGAAGTAGCCGATGTCCACATCGGTCAGCATCAGGGAATTGATGCTCACATCGGCCGTGATGGGCAGCCCATCCTTCTTGGCCTGGCGCACCAGTTCCACCCCCGCTGCGCTGGACAGGCGACACAGGTGCACGCGGGCGCCAGTGGCCCGCACCAGTTCGATGATGGTGCTCAGGGCGATGGTTTCGGCGGCCACGGGCACGCCCGCCAGGCCCAGGCGGGTGGCCACGGCACCACTGGCCGCCACCCCCTTGCCGAGCCAGGCATCCTGCGGACGCAGCCACACCGAGTAGCCGAAGGTGGCCGCGTATTGCAGCGCCCGCTGCAGCACCTGGGTGTTGGCAATGGCCGACTCGGCCTGCGAGAACCCCACGCAACCGGCCTCGGTCAGCTCGGCCATTTCAGTGAGGGCCTCACCTTGCAGGCCGCGCGTCAAGGCCCCCAGGGGGAACAGGCGGCAGCGGCTCAGTTTGCGCGCGCGCAGCTTGAGCATCTCCACCAAGCCGGGCTCGTCCAGCGTGGGGTCGGTGTCGGGCAGGCAGACCACGCTGGTCACGCCGCCGGCCGCCGCCGCCGCCAACTCGGATTCGAGCATGCCTTTTTGTTCGTAGCCCGGCTCGCGCAGGCGCGCGGCCAGGTCCACCAGGCCAGGGGCCACGATCAGGCCCGAGGCATCGATGGTGCGGTCGGCCACGAAGTCGGCGCTCACCTGCCCGATGGCACTGATGCGCCCGGAGGTGATGGCCAGGTCACCGACCTGGTCCAGGCCGGAAGCGGGGTCGACCAGGCGACCGTTTTGGATCAGGATGGTGCTCATGCTTCGTTGCCCGCAATGATGGACATCACCGCCATGCGCACGGCGATGCCGAAGGTGACCTGCGGCAGGATGACGCTTTGCCGGCCATCGGCCACCGACGAGGCGATCTCGACGCCCCGGTTGATGGGCCCGGGGTGCATGACGATGGCGTCAGGCTTGGCCAGGGCCAGCTTGTCTTCCGTGAGGCCAAAGGCCTTGAAGAACTCGCCCGAACTGGGCAGCATGCCGCCGCTCATGCGCTCGTTTTGCAGGCGCAACATGATGATGACGTCGGCATCGCGGATGCCCTCTTCCATGCTGTGGCACACGCGCACGCCCATCTCGCGCAGATCGCCCGGCACCAGGGTGCGAGGGCCGACCACGCGCACCTCGGGCACACCCAGGGTGGTCAGCGCGTGGATGTTGGAGCGCGCCACGCGCGAGTGAACGATGTCCCCCACCACGGCCACCGTCAGGTTGGTGAAGTCTTTTTTGTAATGCCGGATGGTGTACATGTCCAGCAAGGCCTGGGTGGGGTGCGCATGGCGACCGTCACCGGCGTTGACCACGTGCACGTGGGGCGCCACATGCTGAGCGATCAGGTAAGGCGCGCCCGATTCGCTATGGCGCACCACGAACATGTCGGCGCTCATGGCGCTGAGGTTGGCGATGGTGTCGAGCAGGCTCTCGCCCTTGGAGGCCGACGAACGCGCGATGTCCAGGTTGATGACGTCGGCGCTCAGGCGCTTGGCCGCGATCTCGAAGGTGGTGCGGGTGCGGGTGCTGTTCTCGAAGAACAGATTGAACACGCTCTTGCCGCGCAGCAAGGGCACCTTTTTGACTTCGCGCTCGTTGACGCTGACGAACTGCTCGGCCGTGTCCAGGATCTGATGGATGATGGCCTTGGGCAGGCCCTCGGTGGAGAGCAGGTGAATCAACTCACCGTTCTTGTTGAGTTGGGGATTGCGCTGGGGCTTTCTGATGGGCAGGGAGGTGGTCATCACACCCTCTCGAAATGGAACTGGAAGCGGCCGTCCTCGGCCCGGTCGAGCGACACGCGCTCTTCAGCAGGCAGGGTGATGCGGGCGGCAGAGTAAGCAGGCTCGATGGGCAGTTCACGACCACCGCGATCGACCAGCACCGCCAGGGTCACACTGGCTGGCCGACCAAAATCGAACAATTCATTGATCACGGCCCGCGTGGTGCGTCCCGTGTAAAGCACATCGTCGATCAGCAAGATGCGCTGACCTTCCACCTCAAAAGGCAACTGCGTGGCGTCCTTGCTGGCCACCATGCCACGAGAGCTGAAATCATCGCGGTGAAGGGCCGACGAAATCACACCATGCGGGGTGCTCAGGCCCAGGTCCTGATTGAGGCGCTCGGCCAACCAGGCGCCCCCCGACCACACGCCCACCAGCACGGTGTCGGGCGTGACCAGGCGACGCACGCCGGCCAGCAGGTTGGTGTAAAGCGCCTCGGCGTCCAGGCGCAGGGTGTGGGGGGTGTTCACTCAAGCCTCTCCTTGCGGGCTGCCGGACCCTGGGGCGGACAGCGCGTTGAAATACTGTTGCAGGATGATGGCCGCCGAGGCCGCATCCAGATCACGGGCGCCACCGGCCTGTGCCTCGGTGGTGGAGTAACGTTCGTCGACTTCGATGACGGGACGTTGAAAACGCCCGGCCAGTTGGCGGCCAAACTTGCGCGCGCGAACCGTGTTGTCGTGCTCGGCGCCATCGGGGTGAAAAGGCACCCCCACCACCAGCGCATCCGGACACCACTCGGCTATCAACTGGCCGATGGCCTTGAAGCGTGCATCGCCCTCGACGGCGATCGTACGCAAAGGCTGGGCCTGACGCATCAAGCTGTTGCCCGTGGCCACCCCCACCCGCTTGAGCCCGAAGTCAAACGCCAGGAATGTCTGGACCGGTCCGGTGCTGGCCAGGCTCATGCGTGGCCCGCCTCACCCATCAGAAAGCTCCGATCAACCCCCAGCAGTGACAGCGCCTGGTCATAGCGTTGCTCGATCGGCGTGTCAAAGATCAGTTCGGGTTGCGCCGCGACGGTCAGCCAGCCATTGCGGCCGATTTCCTCTTCCAGCTGCCCCGCACTCCAGCCCGAGTACCCCAGGGCCACAAACACCTTGCGGGGCCCTGCGCCGTGCGACAAGGCCTCCAGCACATCGCGCGAGGTGGTCATCTCCAGGCCACCGTCAATCTTGAGGGTGGACGCGTAGTGCCCGCCTTCTTCGTCCAGCCGCTCGTGCAGCACGAAACCACGTTCGGTCTGCACGGGCCCTCCGTAAAACACCGGGGCCTCGTTGAGGTCGTCTCGCGCCAGTTTGAGGTCAACCTTCTCGAAGAGCTTGGTCAGCGCGATCTCCGTGGGACGATTGATGACGAGGCCCAAAGCGCCTCGCTCATTGTGTTCACACAGGTACACCACGGTGCCGGCAAAATGGTCATCGCGCATGCTGGGCATGGCAATGAGAAACTGATTGGTCAGGTCGATGGGATGTGATGAGCCGGCAGACATCCCCCGATTTTAGTCGCCCTGCCCTCTTTCGCCACGAACATGATCACAACACCATGAGCGAACCGATGCTGTCTGGTCTGGTGTGGTTTCGGCGTGATTTGCGTCACACCGACCACGCCGCCCTTTTCCACGCCTTGAAAGGCTGCCGCAAGGTGTGGTGTGCGTTCGTGTTCGACACCGAGATCCTGGACGCCCTGCCCCGCCAGGATCGGCGGGTGGCCTTCATCCGCGAATCGCTGGTGGAGCTGGACCAGGCGCTGCGCGAGCTGGCACTGGCAGCCGGCGTGCCTCACCCCGAGCAGGTGGGGCTGATCGTGCGCCATGGGGCCAGTCGGGTGGAGATACCGAAGCTGGCCGCACAACTGGGCGTGCAAAACGTCTATGCCAACCACGACGACGAGCCTGACGCCCTGGCCCGGGATGCCGCCGTGCGGGGGCGCCTGAGTGACGACGGCATCATGCTTTACACCTTCAAAGACCACGTGATCTTTGAGCGCAGCGAGGTGATGACGGGCAACGACACGCCCTACAGCGTGTTTTCGCCCTACAAACGCGCCTGGCTGAAAAAGCTGGAGCCGTTTTACCTGAAAGCCTACCCGGTGGACCGCTACGCCCGGCACCTGGCGCCCACCCCGCCTGACGTGCGGCCCGCCGGGGCCCTCGACGCGCCCGCCGTCCCCACCCTGCCCGACATGGACTTCGAACCCGTGACGGACCTGAAGGTGCCCCCGGGGATGTCTGGTGCCCAGGCCTTGCTGGACGACTTTTTGCCCCGGCTGGACCGCTACCGCGAGACGCGCGACTTTCCGGGCACCAAGGGACCGAGCTACCTGTCACCCCACCTGCGGTTCGGTACGGTGTCGGTTCGGCACCTGGCGAGCCTGGCGTGGGCCCGCATGCAAGCCGGCTCCGAAGGCGCCGAGACCTGGCTGTCCGAGCTGATCTGGCGCGACTTTTATCACCAGATCCTGCACCACCACCCCCATGTCGTGGGCCACGCGTTCAAGCGCGAATACGACCTCATCAAGTGGGCGCATGGCACCCGGGCCAAGGCCTGGTTCCAGGCCTGGTGTGAGGGTCGTACCGGCTACCCGCTGGTGGACGCCGCCATGCGGCAGCTCAATCAGACCGGCTACATGCACAACCGACTGCGCATGGTGACGGCCAGCTTCCTCACGAAGGACTTGGGCGTGGACTGGCGATGGGGGGAGGCCTACTTCGCCGAAAAGCTGCTGGACTTTGACCTCGCGGCCAACAACGGAGGCTGGCAATGGGCCGCCTCCACCGGGTGTGATGCACAGCCTTACTTCCGCATCTTCAACCCCATCAACCAAAGCGAGAAGTTCGACCCGCAGGGCAAGTTCATCCGCCGTTACGTGCCCGAACTGGCCAGCCTGCCCGACAAAGCCCTCCACGCCCCCTGGCTGGCGCGCCCGGCCGACCTGGCCGCCAGCGACGATGTGGTGCTTGGCCGCGACTACCCGGCCCCCATCGTGCAGCACGACGAGGCCCGCGCAGAAACCCTGCAGCGCTTCTCGGTGGTCAAGGCCGCCAAGGGTGACAGCCAGCGCGACGCCAAAGGCTAAAAAAGCTCGATGTCGCCGGCCACCGCGTCATCGGCCTGAAGGCGGCCCTGACGCACCAAGGCCTCATGGCACTGCACCTGATCACGCCCGAGGTGCTTGGCGGTGTACACGCCCTCGTCGGCACGCTTGAAGGCCTCGTTGGGCGTGTCCTGAGGGCGCACGCCGGTGTAGCCCACACTGACCGTGATCTGCCCCACCCGCGGAAACGGGTAGCTGGCCACGTTGGCGCGGAATCGATCAAAGGCACGGCCAGCCTCCTCTTCGGTGCCGCCCCTCAAGAGCACCACGAACTCCTCGCCACCAAATCGGTACAGACGATCGTAATGCCGGAAAGACTGGCGCATGATTCGCGCCACCAGCACCAGCACCTCGTCGCCGATCAGGTGCCCGAAGCGGTCATTGACCTGCTTGAAATGATCAATGTCGACCACACCCAGCCAGTGGGTGGTGGCCGCACAGGTGCGTCGCTCGCCTTGCTGAACCACCGACGATGCAGCGGCCATCGGCATCGAGGTCTTGAGAAAGGTGGCGTCAAAGGTCTGCCTGTTGAGCAAGCCGGTCAGCGTGTCACGCTGGCTGGACTCCAGCAGATTCTGGAAATTACCGAACACCTTGAGCAAGGTCTGGATGGAGCGCAGCGCAGAGGGTGGCAATGGCTCGTCGGTGTGTACCTCCAGCACCCCGGGCATGCCGATTTCCACGTCCAGTGGCATGACCGTGACCCACTGCATTGCCCCTTCGGCACTCGGCAAAGCCTGATGCCCCCACGCACGCGAGCGCATGACCTGCACGCGCAAAGGGCAGGCTGACTCGGCCGGGAGCTGGTGCAGGTCCGCCCAGGGCGGGTCGCTCAAGGTGAGCTCTCCCCGGCGGGCCACCCCACAACGAAACCAGTGCCGGGGCTCATCCTCCCGGCCCACCAGCCGGTGCACGCCCGCACTGAGCGCGCCCAGCAAATCTTGAACGCCCTGCGCCAACGATACATCCAGCATCTCGCGATCACGCTGGGCCGTCAACGCGGCCAGATGAGACATGGCATCGCCCGCAGAGGCCTCATCCCCCGGGAGCGGCGAGTGGGCGCGGGACTGCTGCTGGGCCATGGAATCAGGTCGTGGACGCGTTCACCGCCGCGTAGCGCGCCACCAGGGCCAGCAGCTCTTCTTCGCTGTAGGGCTTGCCCAGGTAGTGGTTCACGCCCAGTTGCTGCGCGTAGTCTCGGTGCTTCTGGGCAATGCGTGAGGTGATCATGATCACCGGCAGGCCGGCCAATCGCGCATCGGCACGCACATTGCGGACCAGATCGAAGCCATCCATGCGGGGCATTTCGATGTCGGACAGCACCAGTGCCGGCACCTCTTTGGCCAGCCACTCCAGGGCTTCCAGGCCATCCTTGGCGAGCACCACGCGATAGCCCTCACGCACCAGCAAGCGCTGAGTGACCTTGCGCACTGTCAGCGAATCATCCACCACCAGCACCGCAGGCACCTTGGATGCCGCGGCTTCATGGGGGTCGGCCACCACCGCTGAAGCCATGCCGGGCGACAGCCACGATGCATCCCCTTGGGCCTGCAAGGCCAGCGAGGTGGCCGCGCGCGAGGCCTCGCCATACACCGTGGCCAGGGCCACCGGGTTGTAGATGAGCGCCACCGCCCCGGACGCCAGCAAGGTCATGCCGGCCAGGCCTGGCATGCGCGACAACTGCGGCCCCAGGTTCTTGACCACGACTTCCTGGTTGCCCAGGACTTCGTCGACGTGCATGGCGATGCGTTGCTGCGCCGAGCGCACGATGACCACGGGCAAGCTGCGCCCCGACTCCAGGCCCAAGGGGCTGTGGTCCAGCAAGGCCCCCACCCAATGGAACGGCAACTGCTGATCACCGAATGGCATCCAGCCCTGACGATAGGCCTGCTCGACCTCGGCCGGTCTGGCCCGTCGCACGATCTCGATGAGATGGGTGGGCACGGCCAGGTTGACGCCACCACATCGCAGCATCACGACCTTGGTGACCGCCGTGGTCAGCGGCAGGATCAGGGTGAAACAGGTGCCTTCGCCGATCGACGTCTGGGTCTCGATGCGTCCACCCATGGCATTGACCTCTGAGCGCACCACGTCCATGCCAATGCCCCGACCGGCCAGCTCCGTGACCTGCTCGGCCGTCGAAAACCCGGGCGTGAAGATGAACTGCATCAACTCGCGGTCTGAGGGCACGCTGCCCGGGGCCAGCAGGCCCAATCGTTGTGCGCGCTCACGGATGCGCAGCAAATCAAGCCCCGCGCCATCGTCGCGCACTTCGATGCCGACCTCGTTGCCCTCCTGGCGCAAGGTGACCGTGATCTGGCCGCTGGCGTCCTTGCCCGCGGCCTGACGAGCGTCTGGCAGCTCGATGCCGTGCGTGACGCAGTTGCGCAGCAGGTGCTCGAAGGCCCCGACCATGCGCTCCAGCACGCCGCGGTCGATCTCGGTGTTGCCGCCCACGATGTCCAGCCGAACCTGCTTGCCGGTTTCCTTGCCCGCCAGGCGCACCACACGGTACAGGCGATCCGACAGGCTCTCGAACTCGACCATGCGGGTGCGCAACAGATCGTCTTGCAGGTCACGCGTGAGCCGCGCTTGCGCCGCGAGTTGGTCTTCGGCCGTTTCCAGGTTGCGCTGCAGCGTTCGCTGCACGGTGGCCACGTCGTTGACCGACTCGGCCATCATGCGGGTGAGCTCCTGGAACCGGGTATAGCGGTCGAACTCCAGTGGGTCAAAATCCTGGCGCGCAGCACGAGCGGCTTCCATCTTCGTGCTCATTTCGGTTTCTGCCTGCAACTCGATGTCGCGCAGGTGGTGCCGCAGACGATCCAGGTTATCGGTCAGGTCCGTGAGCGAACCACGGATGTGCTCGACCTGGGACTGCAGTCGTGTGCGCGTGATCGCCACCTCACCGGCGTGGTTCACGAGGCGGTCCAGCAGCTGGGGGCGCACCCGCACGGCAGCCTGCGCCACCGCGGGCTCTTTATGGGCAGACGACAAGGCCACGGCCCCATCGGTCACCGGGGCTTCATACCGAGCCCACGGCACGGTGTGACCGGCATCAGCGCCTGACTCGGGGCCGGACTCGGGGCCTGTCGGCACCGTGCCATCGATGACCTCGACCGCCGAGAATCCATCAACAGGGTGCTGCTGCACGTCAGGCAACGATGCCGACATCTCCTCAGGCGACAGCTCGGGCGCTGCCGGCGTGGCCACAGGCGCGCTGGCCAACTCCGCCTGTTGACGGCGCAAGGCCTCGAACACCTCGATCAGTTGATCCACACGGGTCTCGAGGGGCGCCAGGTCATCGGCCAGAACTTCGGGCTGCGCCAGCAAGCGCTCGATGGCAGACTCCATGCGGTGGGCCATCTCACCCAGGCGCATGGCGCCGGCCAGGCGCGCGCCACCCTTGAAGGTGTGCAACGTGCGCATGCACGCCGTGGCGGCCGCAGGATGGTCGGGCATGTCCAGCCACTGCCGCGCCTGCACGGCCAGTTGAGGCAAAAGCTCCTGAGCCTCTTCCTCGAAAATGGGGAAGAGGTCCTGGTCAACCGCATCCTGGGCATCGATGTCACTGTCATCGTCCCACTGCGCCGAAGGCAACAGGGCCGACAAGGGCCGGGGAGGCTCGACCGGCGCCATGGCCTGATCAAGGTCGTCGGCCGGCAGGGCCTGGGCGTCATGCACCAGCGACAGGTGCCCGCGCTGAACCGAAGGCGGCTCGACATCGTCGGTGGGCTGGGCCGCCAGGCTTTGGGCCTCGATCCGGCGCGCGGCGGCCTGATTGGCCTCGCTCAGGCGGGTCAGCAGGTCTTCGGGGGCCGATTTGAGGAAACCGGCTGCAAACTGGTGCAGCAAGCGGCGCACCTCTTCAGCAGCCTCATTGAACAGCGCCAACTCGTCAGGCAGCACCTGCCCCAGGGGCTGGCAATGCGACAAGGTGTGCTCCAGCAGGCGCGCCAGTTGCGACAGGTCGGTGTAGCCGACCGTGGCAGAGTTGCCCGCCAAGGAGTGGGCCAGGGCCACCATCTCGTCAGACACGGGCTGGTGAGGCTCCACAGACCACTCGCTCAGGGCGGTGCACAGGCGACGCGATTGTTCATCTGCCTCGTTGAGGTAGATGTTGAACAAAGGAATGCTGATGCGCAGATCGCCGATCACCTTCACCTGCTCATCCAGCGGTTCGGGTTCGGTTTCGGGCTCTGGTACGGTTTCGGGCTCGTCTTGAGGCTCGGGCTCAGGTTCAGGCTCAAGTGCCAGCACGATGCGCTCATGCTCGGGCAAAACCTCCAGCAGCTCGGCGGCCTCTGTTTGAGGGCCATCCTCGTCGGGCGCCGGTTCAGGCTCACCGCCCAGCTCCTTGAGGTCCAACACCAGGTCCACGGGCTGGTCCTCAGGCTGGTCCACGGGCTGGTCCTCAGGCTCAACTGGGGCCACTGGGGCCACTTCAATCGCGGTCGGCAAGGCGTCAACCGGTGCCTCTGTCGTCGGAGCTTCAGCCTCCGCCGACGGAGTCACCGGCCAGGACTCCCCCAAGGGCAGCCGCTCCCCTCGTTCTCGCAAGGCGTTGGCGGCCTCCGTGACGGGCACTGAACGCCAGTCACCTGGCTGGCCGGCTGCGATGTCGGCCGTCCACGCCGAGAAGGCGCCCAAGAGGTCGACCGTCAGGGCCAGCAAATCAGGCGATGCAGGGTCTTGCGCCGCCAACGTGGCGTTGTAGAGCTGCTCACACGCCCAGGCGGCTTCGCCATAAGCGCTCAGGCCCACCATGCGGGAACTGCCTTTGAGGGTGTGGAACGCTCGTCGGATGGCCGTCATGGCGGCCAGGTCATCGGGCGCGGCCTGCAGCTGTGACAGCACCCCATGCGCATCGTGCAGCACCTCGTGCGCCTCCTCCAGGAAGATGGACCGCATCTCATGGTCGTCTTCCAGGCCGGTGGGCTGCGCCGGTTCAGGCGCCTCGGGCACCAAGGGGGCCAATACCGGCGCCTCAGGCTCGGGCTCGGCTTCGGGCTCTGCCGTGATGCCGGCGATCACCTGTTCAATCTGCTCGCGGGCCTGCGCCATGGCCTCGGGGTCGTCTCCCGCCGTCAAGGTCTCCTGCGCCTGGGTCAGGACCCCGGCCAACTCGGGCTGATCCTGCACCAGCTCGGTGTCGGCCAGTCGCTGCAGTTCTTGCCCCAGCAGTTCGGCCGGCGCATCTTGCTGCAGTGCCTGAGAGAGGTCTTCGGCCACGGCCTGTGCCTCGTTGAGGTTGACCGCGTGCACATGCTGAACCGCCGCCTCGACAGGGTCGTCAAGGCTGACTGGGCGGCCTTTTTTTTCGCGCCCCATCAATGGCGACAACAGGCCCGAGGCGCTGTCAAACGTGAAGAGGTGTCGGGTCAATGCGGGCTGCACGCCCATCATGTCCACCAGGAACCCCAAGGCGCCCAGGTTGTTGGCCAGTCGGTCGAACACGCCTGCCTGCCCGGCGGCGTCCACGTCAAGGTCGTCCCGCAGCAGATGGTCCACATCTTCACGCATGCGCACGGCCGCATGCTCGGCCATGTCCAGGCCCAACACCGCCAGCACGCCACGCATGCTTTGCAGTTGCGCCGGCACCGGCACCAGGGGTGAGCGGTCGCCGGGGTCACGGAAGAACTGGTCGATCTGTTTTTCGCAGTCGGACAGGCTGCTGCGCAACTCCTGCACCACACTGCCGATGGTCTGGCGATCAGACACCCGGCGGTAGAGGTCTTCCATCCAGCCTTCCAGGGGCGCTGCATCGGCGCCCGATCGGGCCTGGGTGATGCGCTCGGCCAGGCGCCGAACACGTGCCTGCTGTTCAGGGTGGTCGAACTCGCCGTCTTCGAGGCTGGCCTCCAGGTACAAGATGGCGGTGGCCACCTCCATGGCCAGGGTGGTGTCTGGCGCTTTGGCAGACGCCACCGTCTGTGTGACCGCCCCCGCCAGACTGTCTGCCAGCACCACGCCATCAGGGTAGAGACGCTGCAGCGAGTCACCCACGAGACTGAACTGTTCGTTCAAGCCACCGATGCGCAGCAGTTCGCCAGCGCACACAGCGGACCACCCCTCCTTGGCACCCGCGACGCGCTTGATGGCTTGCTGGATGACGCCGGGATCGTGTCGGCCCAGCGCAGATTGGGACAGATCGACGGGACGGTGGCGCGCGAGCCCGAAGGTCTGACGCACCTTGGCCAGGATGGAGTCCGGGGCCTCGTCCGGCGAGCTGGCCGCCTGCGCGCAAAAGAACAGCAACTCGTTGGCCAAACGGTCAGATGGGCCGCCCTGCCCCCGCGCCAATTGCCGCAACTGACTCAGCAAGGACGACAACACCCGCTTGGCGTGCACGCCCAGGGGCACCTGACGTTGAGCCAACCCCTCCAGGAACCCGGCCGCGAGCATCCAGGTGGCGCACTCACGGTGTGCGCGGCGCCCATCGGCGTCTTTGGCCAGCGCACCGCACAGGGCAGCCAGATTGTCTGCATCCTGAGGCTGATTGCGTTTGAGCAGGCTCAGCAGATCGCGCTCAAAGTCGTCGATCGTGATGGCATCGGGCGCCCTGGCGGCCACCGTATCGGGTGGCGCCAGCACGGACTCCAGGGACAGCGTGGGCCAGTCCTGGCTCCAAAGGTCGGACGGACGGGGCAGCCCCTGCCCCAGGCGATTCATCAACGCCTCGTACTGGGGGAACAAGGCCACGGCCGTGACGGCCTTGCCCGCCAGCTTGCGGCCGATGTAGTCCATCAGGGCGAAAGACGCCCGCTCGATGTCGTGCACGGCCGCAGCATCCATGGACTGCGGGCGAGACACCCACTTCTGCACCAGGCTTTCGCTGGCGCGCAACAAGGTGGCGCCCGCCGTCAGCCCGGCCAACTCCAGCGCACCGGCACTTTGATGCAGTTGCTGGCGGGCCGTGCGCAGCACGGACGGATCGAGGGCATCCAGATCGGACACCTGGGTGGCCGTCAAATCCTTCAGACAGCGCTGAAGGGCCTTGTGGGTGGCGTCCAGCGAGCGGCGCAGTTCCTCTTGCACCCAGGCCAGGGCGCTGAGGTCGTCGGCCGACGGGGCTGCGGGGTCTTGGTGCAGGCTGTCCATGGATCAGGCAATCTTGAATCGGGCCACCGACTGTTGCAATTCCTGGGCGGTCTTGGACAACTCTCGCACCAACTGCGTGGTCGAGCGCGTGCCCTCACCGGTCTGTTCCGTCACGGCAAAGATGTGCTGGATGTTGGAGACCACCACGTTGGCGCTTTCGGCTTCCTTGAGCGCCTGCGACGAAATTTCTTCAATCAGTTCGGCCAGTCGGCGAGACACGCGGTCGATGTCGTTCAGGGCTGTACCCGCCGCGTCAGACAGGCGGGCCCCTTCCACCACCCCTTGCGTGGAGCGCTCCATGGCGGCCACGGCATCCTGGGTGTCGGTCTGAATGGTGCGCACCAGCGCCGCGATCTCGCGGGTGGCGTCGGCCGAGCGTTCGGCCAGTCGCTGAACTTCTTCGGCCACCACCGAGAAGCCCCGGCCTGCTTCACCAGCGGATGCGGCCTGGATGGCGGCGTTCAAGGCCAGCACGTTGGTCTGCTCGGTGATGTCGGAAATCAGCTCGGTGATTTCGCCGATCTCTTGTGACGATTCGCCCAGCCGCTTGATGCGCTTGGAGGTTTCCTGGATCTGCTCGCGGATGGTGTTCATGCCGCCGATGGCATCCTGCACCGCCTTCAGGCCCTGATCGGCCGCGCTCAGCGATTGACGGGCCACCTCGGCCGATTCCTGGGCCTGACCGGACACGTCGTTGATTCGGCCGGCCATGCGCAGCACCGACTCGCCCGTTTCGCGGATCTCGCGCAGTTGTTCGTCAGACGCGGCCAGCAGTTCGGTCGAGGTGGATTCCACCTGCCCTGTCGTGTCCGTCACCCGGGACACCGTGCTTTGCACCTGGGCCACCAGGGTACGCAGCTCTTCCACGGTGAAGTTCACCGAGTCGGCGATGGCGCCGGTGATGTCTTCGGTCACGGTGGCCTGTTGGGTCAAGTCACCTTCAGCCACCATCTGCAGTTCGTTCATGAGGCGCAGAATGGCCGCCTGGTTGGCGTCGTTCACGCGCTTGGCCTCACGCTCCTGGCGTTCGGCTTCCTGACGCTGGAACTCGGCCACCTGGGCGCGGTGCCGTTGGTCCGTCAGGAAGACCCGCAGCAGACCGTAAGAGGCACCGGCGGTGAGCAGCAGGAACACCAAGATGATGGCCACGTTCAGGCCACCGATGCCAGCACCATCGGCCAGGCGTTGCTGCACCGTCTCCAGGCCCTTGCGCAGTGGTTCGCTGTCATCGATCACCGCCACCTGGGCGTCGCGGGCCGCCACCAGCCCCTGCAAGGAGCCCAGAATGAACGACGACTGCGCGCGGGTGTCTTCAAAAATCTTCAGCAGGTCATCCAACTGGGCCTTGATGTCCGGATTGCGGGCAGGCGACAAGCCCAGGTCGGCGTTGCCGTTGAGCAAGCCCTCGGCCAGTTCCTTGAAGGCATTGAGGTCTTTGCCCAGCAAGAACACGGCCTCGGTGGACACGCCTTCCACGGTCAGGAACTCGTTGGCTGATTTGCCGATGCGCTGCGTGAGCATCACAAGCTGATTCAATGCCGAGGCCTCAGCCGCCGTCAGCGCGCCGCTTTCGATGCGCGAGGTGGCGATGCCTTCGGCCAGGTCCAGCAACTCGGAGGACTGGGTGTTCACTTCGCGCAGGGCCGCGCTCACCTGGGTCAGCGTCTGCTTTTGCTCCAGCACGAACTTGGCGTTCTTTTCGGCGCGGTCAACCAGGGGCAGCAAGGGCGCCAGGGCCTCTGAAGCCTCGGCACCCAGCTTGGCGATGCCCATCTCGCGATCACCCTGCGACAGGCCGCGAACGTTGCTGGCCAGCACCGACGAGCTTTCCTGCACCTCCTGGAAGGCCTGTTCGCGACCGATCAAGGCCTGCGACACCGATTTGGCCAGTCGCTGCGACTGCATCAGCGCCTGACCGGTGGCACCGGCCTGCGCGGCACGACGGTCGGCGGCGTTGACCGAGAGAAACGCCCCCAGCACCAGGCCCAGCACCCCCACGCCCACCAGGGTCGCCAGCGTGCGCTGCTGCCGATCCAGCCGGAGGTGGCCGATCAGGGGCAGGCCGGTGCGGGGCTCCGAGAGGGTGACATCCCCGGGCATCTCGTTGCGCGCATCGAGGTAGTCGGGCGGGAACTCGGACGGGGCCGATTCCGAGATGATCGATTCGCTGTGAGACGCCGTGGTCGTTGGCGACTGCAGGGTCGAGCTGCCAGCCTGGGTCTGGGTGTCAACCGCCTGTGGCCCGTTGACCGTGACCAGGCCTTCGGTGCTCAGCGCCTCGGGTTGCACTTCGTCGTCGTCGTGCTTTTTACCCAGTTCCTTGATGCGACTCAGGAAGCTCATGTCCCACTCCAAACAGACGGTTGTGCGCGTCGGAACCGACCGGTCCGATCACGCATCGATTTTCAGAAAAGACTCATCGGCCGCCAGGGCGGCCAGATTCAACTCATACCAGCTGCGGCCTTGCTCGTCACGCATACACTGCCCCACAAAAGCAGGCTTGCCTTCACCGGCAACCGGGGGCATCAACTGCAGCGCCGAGGCGTTGCGCAAGCCCATCAAGCGGTCCACCCACAGGGCGGCATTGACCTGAAGGGCCGCGTTGAAGGCCACCAGCCGCGATGCGTCACGAACGCCTTCGGACAACTGAGCCCCCGCAGGCACCGCCCGCGGCATGGACAGGAAACGGGCCAGGTCCACCACCCCGTGAAGTTGCCCCCGCAGGTTGGCCACACCCAGAAACCACGGCTGACTGTGAGGCACGTTTTGCAAGGCGCCCGGGGAAAAAATCTCGCCGGCCTGATCGAGGGGCAACAAAAACCCCTGTCCGGCGATGTCGACGGCCAGCCAGCTCCGCGCCGGCGCCTGTTGCCGCGCATCTTGCAGGCGTTGCGCCAGTCGCTCCTGGAGGGCTTTCAGCGCTTCCTTGTTTGCCATGGTGGTGCGCTCAGCCGAAGGCCTTGATCTTGGAGAGCAGTTCGTCAGGGTTGACGGGCTTGACCACGTAGTCGCGGGCCCCCTGGCGCATGCCCCAGACGCGGTCTGTCTCCTGGTTCTTGCTGGTGCAGATGATCACCGGCACATTGGTGAATCGCGGATCGCGCGTGATGGTTCGGGTCAACTGGAAACCGTTTTGCCCAGGCATCACGACATCCATGAGGATCAAGTCCGGTGTCTCTTCCTGCAGGCGGCGCAAAGCCTCTTCGCCATTTTCGGCGGTTCGGACCTGGAATCCTTTTTTGGTCAGCAACTCCGACAGAACGTGCAGTTCGGTTTTGGAGTCGTCAACGAGCAATATCTTGTGAATGGGCATGGCTGACTCACATAACTTGGCGCTCACCCAGGGGGGAGCGCACGAGGCGTCGCAACTCACGCAAGCGCGTGCTGAGCCACGGCCTGCAACAACTGATCTTTGGTGAAGGGCTTGGTCAGGTAATCCTGAGAGCCCACCATGCGTCCGCGGGCCTTGTCGAACAAACCGTCCTTGGACGACAGCATGATCACCGGCGTGCGCGCAAAACGCGGGTTGCGCTTGATGATGGCGCAGGTCTGGTAACCGTCCAGTCGCGGCATGAGGATGTCGCAAAAGATGATGTGCGGGGCATGGTCATTGACCTTCGACAGCGCATCGAAGCCATCTTCGGCCAACACCACGTCGTAGCCACCCTGCTTCAGGAATATCTCGGCGCTGCGGCGGATGGTGTTGCTGTCGTCGATCACGAGCACCTTCGTGACCGCCTGCACGGCACCTTCAGCGTCAACTTGTACGGCTTCTGACACGGACAGAGTCCTCCTCGTGGCGGCGTTCACGCCGGTTCATGGGCGGGCACCCGTTCAAACGGGCACCATCTCGAAATCGTCCTTGCGTGCGCCACATTCAGGACAGACCCAGTTCATGGGCACATCTTCCCACCGGGTCCCGGCCGGGATGCCCTCCTCGGGCAAACCCGCAGCCTCATCGTAAATCCACCCGCAAATCAGACACATCCAAGTCTTCAAATCGCTCACCTTGTCTCGAACCGGCTTGAATACAATGCAATGAATCCATTGTAGCCAGCCCTCATCTGCCCAAATGCAAGGGTTTGTGGGCAAGGTTACCCCCTAGATCGACCCGCATGGGTCATTCACTGAAGGCCCGCAAGGCCACTGCGCATGACAGAACTCCACTCCGCACCAGACGACGCATCCGCCGCCACCGAGCAGGACGGCGGCGCCCCCGCCTGCGTGCTGTGCTTCAACGCCAGTGAACCCACCGGCGCGGCCGGGCTGGGCGCAGACATCGCCACCATCTCAGCCATGGGCGCGCATGCCCTGCCCGTGTGCACCGGGGTGATCGTGCGCGATACCGCCGAGGTGTTCGAGTCCCAGGCGCTAGACCCGGACCTCGTGGTCGAGCAGGCCCGCGCCGTCCTGGAAGACGCCAGCCCGATGGCCTGGAAGCTGGGCTTTCTGGGCAGCGCCGATGTGATCAGCGCCGTCGCAGAAATCGTCTCGGATTACGCCGACATCCCCCTGGTGGCCCACCTGCCCAGCCTGTCGTGGCTGAACGACGACGAGCAGATGGCCTACCTGGACGCCTTCCGTGAATTGATCCTTCCGGGCACGCTGGTGTTGTCGGGCAACCACAAGACACTCACCGATTTCCTGCTGCCCGAGTGGGATGCCGAGCGCCAACCCTCGGCGCGCGAGTTGGCCGTGGCCGCGGCAGAGCATGGCGCCAGCTATGTGTTCGTGACGGGCATCCACCTGCCAGACCAGTTCATCGACAACGTGCTGGCGTCGCCAGAAGGTGCCATTGCCGGAGAACGGTTCGAGCGCTTCGAGGCCGCTTTTGTGGGCGCCGGCGACACCCTGTCCGCTGCACTGGCGGCCACACTGTCCAGCGGCACCCCGCTTGACGCAGCCGTGTCCGAAGCCCTGAGCTTCCTGGATCAATCCCTGGATGCGGGCTTCCGCCCGGGCATGGGCAGTGTGGTGCCCGACCGCTTCTTTTGGGCGCTGCCACCTGGCGAAGCCGATGGCGAGGCCGCCCCGGCCGAAGCGGACACCGACGATGGCCATCCTGCCGACGGCAAACATCCGCCCACCCCCACCCGACACATCCACTGACATGTCCCGCAACGATCAGCTGTTCGAGCGCGCCCAGCGCGTCATCCCGGGCGGTGTGAACTCGCCCGTGCGCGCCTTCAAGGCCGTCGGCGGCACGCCCCGCTTCATCCAGCGCGCCCAGGGCCCTTACATCTGGGATGCCGATGGCCAGCGCTACATCGACTACATCGGCTCCTGGGGGCCGATGATCCTGGGACACGGCCACCCCGAGGTGGTCGAGGCCGTGCAGAAAGCGGCCCTGGACGGCTTCTCGTTCGGTGCGCCCACCGAGCGCGAAATCGAACTGGCCGAAGAAATCCTGAAGCTGGTGCCCAGCGCCGAGCAGGTGCGCCTGGTCAGCTCGGGCACCGAAGCGGGCATGAGCGCCATCCGCCTGGCGCGGGGCGCCACGGGCCGCAACAAGATCATCAAGTTCGAGGGCTGCTACCACGGCCACGCCGACGCCCTGCTGGTCAAGGCCGGCTCGGGCCTGGCCACCTTCGGCCACCCCACCAGTGCCGGCGTGCCGGCCGAGGTGGTGCAGCACACCCTGGTGCTGACCTACAACGACATCGAGCAGATCGAGCAGGCGTTTGCCACCCAGGGCAGCGACATTGCTTGCGTGATGATCGAGCCCATCGCCGGCAACATGAACTTCGTGCGCGCCAGCGTGCCCTTCATGAAGCGGGTGCGCGAGCTGTGTTCGCAGCACGGCGCCATGCTGGTGTTTGACGAGGTGATGAGCGGCTTCCGGGTGGGTCTGGGCAGCGCCCAGGGTCTTTATGCCAAGCTGATCCCGGGCTTTGCGCCCGACCTCAGCGTGTTCGGCAAGGTGATCGGCGGCGGCATGCCGCTGGCGGCCTTCGCGTCCAGCCGCGAGGTCATGTCCAAGCTGGCGCCGCTGGGCCCGGTCTACCAGGCCGGCACCCTGTCGGGCAATCCGGTGGCCACCGCCTGTGGCCTGACCACGCTCAAGCTGATCCAGCGGCCTGGCTTCTTCGAACAACTGGCCGCCCGCACCCAGCAACTGATGAACGGCTTCGTGCGCGTGGCGGCTGACGCCGGCGTGACACTGACGGCCGACAGCGAAGGCGGCATGTTCGGCTTTTTCTTTGCCGGCGAGCTGCCGCAAAACTACCAGCAGGTCATGGCCAAGGGCACGGACACCTTCAATCGCTTCTTCCACCTGATGCTGGACCAGGGCGTGTACCTGGCGCCCGCCATGTACGAAGCCGGCTTCGTGAGCGCCGCCCACACCGAACAGGACATCGCCGACACCCTCGCGGCTGCGGCGAACGCCTTCCGAAAGCTCTGAGCTCATGCACATCCACATTCTTGGCATCTGCGGCACCTTCATGGGGGGCCTCGCGGCTCTGGCCCGTGAGGCGGGCCACCGGGTCACCGGCTGCGATGCGGGTGTCTACCCACCCATGTCCGACCAGTTGCGGGCCCTGGGCATCGACCTGATCGAGGGCTACACCGCCGACCAGCTTGAGCTGAAGCCCGACCTCTTCGTCATCGGCAACGTGGTCAGCCGGGGTAACCCGCTGATGGAGGCCATCCTGGATGCCGGCCTGCCTTACACCAGCGGCCCGCAATGGCTGAGCGAGCACGTGCTGCGAGGGCGGCATGTGCTGGCCGTGGCAGGCACCCACGGCAAGACCACCACCACCTCGATGCTGACCTGGATTCTGGAAGCCGCAGGGCTTGAGCCGGGCTTCCTGGTGGGGGGCGTGCCCGAGAACTTTGGCGTGTCAGCCCGCTTGGGACGCACCGAGGCGTCAGGTGATGGGGCCTCGCGCCCCGCCAGCGGTTTCCCCTTCGTGATCGAGGCCGACGAGTACGACACCGCGTTTTTCGACAAGCGCAGCAAGTTCGTCCACTACCGCCCCCGCACGGCGGTGCTGAACAACCTCGAGTTTGACCACGCCGACATCTTTGCCGACCTGGCGGCGATTGAGACCCAGTTCCACCACCTGGTGCGCACGGTGCCAGCCTCGGGCCGCCTCGTGGTCAACGCCCGCGAAGAGGCCCTGGAGCGCGTGCTGACACGCGGTTGCTGGAGCGATGTGGCGCGCTTTGGTGTGCGCGGTGACACCCCGGGCTTCCGCGCCCGTGGCGAGCCGCACGCCTTTGACGTGCTGAAGGCCGGCGTGCTGGTGGGGCGTGTGGAGTGGGCGCTGCTGGGTGAGCACAATCAGATGAATGCCCTGGCCGCCATCGCCGCCGCCGAGCACGTGGGCGTGTCGCCGCAGCAGGCCTGCGAGGCCCTGTGCCGTTTTGCCAACGTCAAACGCCGCATGGAGATCAAAGGCGAGGTGCGCGGCATCACCGTGTACGACGACTTCGCACACCACCCCACCGCCATCCGCACCACGGTGGACGGTTTGCGCCAGAAAATCGGGCCCGACGCCCGCATCCTGGCGGTGTTCGAACCCCGCTCCAACACCATGAAACTGGGCACGATGAAGGCGCAACTGCCCTGGTCACTCGAAGAGGCCGACCTGGCCTTCTGCCACTCGGGAGGGCTGGGCTGGGATGCCAACGACGCGCTGGCCGAAATGGGCGAGCGCGCGGTGGTGGTCGATGCGATCGACAACCTGGTGAGCAAGGTGGTCAAAGCGGCCCGCCCTGGCGACCACATCCTGTGCATGAGCAACGGCGGGTTTGGCGGCATTCATGCCAAGCTGCTGAGCGCACTGGGCTGAGCCAACCCGGGCGCGCTGGCCAGCGGGCGCGTCACACATCCAGGTCGGCCACCAGGGCGGAAACGTCCAGCAAACGCCCCGGGTTCACGCCCAAACGAGCCTGAGGCTCGAACGTTTCGACCTCGTCGGTGATGAGCCCGTCCAGTCCAGCGGCCCACAAGGCCTCGGCCCGATCGAGCTCGTTGACGGTGTACGCCAGTGCTTTGAGCCCCATCTCGTGGATGGCGTCGATGCGCCGGGCGTCCAGAAAGCTGTGGTGAACCACCATGGCGACGCAACCCAGTTGAACCGCCTGCTGAACCCCATCGATTTGCCAGCGGTCCAACAGCAGCGCGCGCGGCAAGGCGGGGGCAGCGTCACGCGCAGCCTCCAGCGCCTCAACGCTGAAAGAGCTCAACAGGGGCTTGACCTCGCTGTCGCGCCACCACTGGGCCACCCGCTGGGCCACCACCTGGCCGGTTCGGCGTTCCTCGCCCATGGCCGGCTTGAGCTCCAGGTTCACCATCAGCCCCAGGGCCTGCAGCCAACGCGACAGTGCCTCCAGACGCAGCAGCGACTCACCCGCGTAGATGCGACCGTGCCAGCTGCCAGCGTCAAGGCGTGACAAGGCATCCCAGCTCTGCACCCGCGCGGCCCCCTGGCCGTTGGTGGTGCGGTCCAGCTCATCGTCGTGCAGCAAGAAGGGCTCGCCATCTGCGCTCAGTTTGACGTCACATTCGAACATGGCGAAGCCATGGTCGGCCCCCAGACGAAACGCGGCCAGGGTGTTTTCAGGCGCGAGGGTGCCCGCACCACGATGCGCAATCCAGCAGGGATAGGGCCATTCCGACATCGAGATCACCAGTCCGGTTCGTTCAGCGTTAGTTCAGGCGCTCAGCATAGCAAGGCAACGCATTGAATAACGCCCACACAAGCCCACCAGAAGAGCCCTTTTCCGAGGAAGGGGTGGGGCGGGTGCGGTACCATCTCGCCTCAGTCGCGACAACCGTCTCCCCCAAGCGGCGTCTCTCTGCGGAGACGGCGCCTTTTCTCGTTGATCCTGCCCCAAAGCCGATGTGCTTGTGCGACTGGCGCCCTCATGAACGCACCCACCGAGCTGACCCACATGACCGCCCAGGCCGCCGACGTCCATGCCGACGGCCAGCCCCGCCTGCGCGAGATTCCCTACAACTACACCTCGTTCTCCGACCGCGAGATCGTTCAGCGATTGCTGGGCCAGCGCGCCTGGGAGGTGCTCAGCCTGCTGCGCACCGAACGGCAAACGGGCCGCTCTGCCCGCATGCTGTACGAAGTCCTGGGCGACGTCTGGGTGGTGCAGCGCAATCCGTACCTGCAGGATGACCTGCTGAACACACCCAAGCGGCGCACCCAGTTGATCGATGCGCTGCATCACCGACTGGCTGAAGTGGACAAGCGCCGCACCCCGAGCAGCGACGCCAGCCGCGACAAACTGGTGGCTGAACTCCTGGAGGCCGCCCGCCAGGCCGTGCACCGCTTTGCCAAAGCCTTCGACCAGATGGCCGCCCTGCGCAAGCGCGCCGCCGAGGCCCTGGGCCGCGTCACCCGCGCCGACAACATCAAGTTCGACGGCCTGAGCCGCGTCGCCCACGTGACCGACGCCACCGACTGGCGCGTCGAGTACCCGTTCGTCGTCCTCACCCCGGACACCGAAGAAGAGATGGCCGGCCTGGTCAAAGGCTGCGTCGAGCTGGGCCTGACCATCATCCCGCGCGGAGGCGGCACCGGCTACACGGGCGGCGCCGTGCCCCTGACCTGGAAGAGCGCGGTGATCAACACCGAAAAGCTCGAAGCCATGACCGAGGTCGAGCTGGTCGACCTGCCGGGGGTGCAGCATAAGGTGCCCACCGTCTGGACGGGCGCCGGCGTGGTCACCCAACGCGTGGCCGATGCGGCCGAGCGCGCGGGTTATGTGTTCGCCGTGGACCCGACCTCGGCCGAGGCCTCGTGCGTGGGCGGCAACGTCGCCATGAACGCCGGCGGCAAGAAGGCCGTGCTGTGGGGCACCGCGCTGGACAACCTGGCCAGCTGGCGCATGGTCACGCCCAACGCCGAATGGCTGGAAGTGGTTCGCATCAACCACAACCTGGGCAAGATCCACGATGTGGAGGTGGCCAATTTCGAGCTGCACTACTACGCAGCAGACGGCAAGACCCACCTGCGCACCGAAAAGCTCGACATCCCCGGCCGCATCTTCCGCAAGGAAGGCTTGGGGAAAGATGTCACCGACAAGTTCCTGGCGGGCCTGCCCGGCATCCAGAAGGAAGGCTGCGACGGCCTGATCACCAGCTGCCGCTGGGTGGTGCACCGCATGCCCAAGCACACCCGCACGGTGTGCCTGGAGTTCTTCGGCAACCCGACCCTGTGCGTGCCATCGATCGTCGAGATCAAGGACTTCATGTTCGCCGAGATGGCGCAACCGGGCGGCGCCATCCTGGCCGGCCTGGAGCACCTGGATGACCGCTACCTGAAGGCCGTGGGCTACGCCACCAAGAGCAAGCGCACAGTCGGTGGCAACGGCCTGCCCAAGATGGTCCTCATCGGTGACATCGTCGGCGACGATGAGGACCGCGTGGCCCGCGCCACCAGCGAGGTCATTCGCCTGGCCAACGGCCGCAATGGCGAAGGCTTCGTGGCCGTGAGCGCCGATGCTCGCAAGAAGTTCTGGGCCGACCGCAAGCGCACCGCCGCCATCGCCAAGCACACCAACGCCTTCAAGGTGAATGAAGACGTGGTGATCCCGCTGCCGCGCATGGGCGAGTACACCCTGGGCATCGAGCGCATCAACATCGAGCTGAGCCTGCGCAACAAGCTGGCCCTGCTGGATGCGTTCGACGCCTTCTTCAAGGGCGGCAACGCGGCCATCGCCGCCTTCATGGGCAAGGCGGACGACCCGTCGGAGCTGCCCAGCGACGAACAGCTCACCGAGAAGGTGCAGGCTGCTCAAAGCCTGCTGGCCCAGACGCGCGCCCGCTGGGGCTTCCTGTACCAGCACCTCGACACCCCGCTGACCGATGTCAGCGGTGATCTGGTGGCCCTGGGCTACACCCAGCACCAGGACGGCACCTACGTGCCCGACGAGGTCACCGCTGGCCGAGACACGGTTTTCAACCTGCTGCAGACGTGGTCCATCCGCGCCGGCTGGAAGAAGGAGATCCGCGAGCCGCTGGCCAAGGTGTTCAACGGCGCGGCACTCAGCCCCGTCATCGACGAGCTCAAGCGCATCCACAAGCAGGTGCTGCGCGGCCGCGTGTGGGTGGCCCTGCACATGCACGCCGGCGACGGCAACGTGCACACCAACATCCCCGTCAACAGCGACAACTACGAGATGCTGCAGACGGCGCACGAAGCCGTGGCCCGCATCATGAAGCTGGCGCGGTCGCTCGACGGCGTGATCTCGGGCGAACACGGCATCGGCATCACCAAGCTCGAGTTCCTGACCGACGAAGAGATCGCCAACTTCACGGCCTACAAGCTGAAAGTGGACCCGGAAGGCCGCTTCAACAAGGGCAAGCTGCTGCGCGGCGCCGCCTTGAAGGCCCTGGGCGACGACGTGCACGCCGCCGACCTGACCGAGGCCTACACGCCTTCGTTCGGCCTGATGGGGCACGAGTCGCTGATCATGCAGCAGTCGGACATCGGCGACATCGCTGCGTCGGTCAAGGACTGCCTGCGCTGCGGCAAGTGCAAGCCCGTGTGCGCCACCCACGTGCCGCGCGCCAACCTGCTCTACAGCCCGCGCAACAAGATCCTGGCCACCTCGCTGCTGGTCGAAGCCTTCCTGTACGAAGAGCAGACGCGCCGTGGCGTGTCCATCCAGCATTGGTCCGAGTTCGAGGACGTGGCCGACCACTGCACGGTCTGCCACAAGTGCCTGACGCCCTGCCCGGTCAAGATCGACTTCGGCGACGTGTCGATGAACATGCGCAACTTGCTCAACAAAATGGGCAAGAAGAGCTTCCGCCCTGCGGGCGCGGCGGGCATGGCCATGCTCAACACCAACAACCCGCAAACCATCAAGCTGATCCGCACAGCCTTGGTGGACGTGGCCATGCCGCTGCAGCGCGTGGCCAACGACGTGATGAAGGTGGTGGCCCGCAAGCAGACCAGCGCACCGCCCGCCACGGTGGGCAAGGCGCCGCTCAAAGAAGAGATCATCCACTTCATCAACAAGAAGATGCCGGGCGGCCTGCCCAAGAAAACGGCGCGCGCGCTGCTGGACATCGAGGACAAGGACTACGTCCCCATCATCCGCGACCCCAAGCAGACGACGGCCGATACCGAGGCGGTGTTCTATTTCCCCGGCTGCGGCTCGGAGCGCCTGTTCAGCCAGGTGGGCCTGGCCACGCAGGCCATGCTGTGGCACGCCGGTGTGCAGACCGTGCTGCCACCGGGCTACCTGTGCTGCGGCTACCCGCAACGCGGTGCCGGCCAGTTCGACAAGGCCGAGAAGATGATCACCGACAACCGGGTGCTGTTCCACCGCGTGGCCAACACGCTGAACTACCTGGACATCAAGACGGTGGTGGTCAGCTGCGGCACCTGCTATGACCAGCTGCAGGGCTACCAGTTCGACAAGATCTTCCCGGGCTGCCGCATCATTGACATCCACGAGTACCTGCTGGAAAAGGGCGTGACGCTGCAAGGCAAAGGCGCCTTCCTGTACCACGACCCCTGCCACACGCCCATGAAGCTGCAAGACCCGATGAAGACCGTCAAGGCCCTGGTGGGCGACGGCGTCGTCAAGTCCGAGCGCTGCTGCGGCGAGGCCGGCACGCTGGCCGTCAACCGGCCTGACATCTCTACCCAGGTCCGCTTCCGCAAGGAAGAAGAAATCCGCAAGGGCGAGGCCGCGCTGCGCGGTCAGGGCCTGCTGGGCGAGAAGGACAACGTCAAGATCCTGACGTCCTGCCCGGCCTGCCTGCAGGGTTTGAGCCGCTATGGCGAAGACACGCAGAACGGACTGCTGGAAGCCGACTACATCGTGGTGGAGATGGCCAACCAGATCCTGGGCAAGAACTGGATGCGCGAGTATGTGGACCGGGCCAACAACGGCGGCATCGAACGGGTGCTGGTGTGACGGCGCACGCAGCGTGCGAGTTGTGCGAGCATGATGGCGGCACCCTCGTCTTTCGTGACGAGGTGCTGCGCGTGATCCGCGCGACAGGGGATGAACAAAGCGCTGACCACCCGGCCTTTTACCGAGTGATCTGGAATGCGCACGTGGCCGAATGGACCGATCTGCCCCCCGTTGACCGCAGCCGCCTGATGCAGACCGTGGCCAAGGTGGAGACGGTGCTGCGCAATTGCCTCAAACCCACCAAGGTGAACCTGGCCAGCCTGGGCAACGTGGTGCCGCACCTGCACTGGCACGTGATTGCGCGCTTTGACTGGGATGCCCGGTGGCCTGCACCTGTGTGGGCACCAAAACAAAGGCAGGTGCCCGACGCCGCACAGCGTCTGGCCCTGCCCTTGAAGGAACTGGATCAGCGCATTGCCTTCGCAGTGAAGGCCCGCTGACCTCGCTCACGCCGTGAGGCGATGGCTCACTTGTAGACGCCGCCGCACACCACGGTCTGCTCCAGTCGCTCGCAGTACATCGTCTTGGGCTCGATCTTCTTGGTGGTCGGGTTGGTGAACTTGTAGTCTTGCCAGAAATTGGGCTTGGCCTGGGCCAGCTCCACCCGTTCCTTGATGAACAGCTTGCCGTCGATGTCCTTGAGGTCGATCAGGTTCTTGCCGATCATCTTGCCATTGGCACCATGCGCGTGCACGGTGCCATCCAGGCCATAGACCACCAGGTACAGGTCGCGGTCACGCCAGGCGGCGTTGCCCTTGTCACTGAACTCGGCATACGCCGTGGCAGCCCCTGCGCTCTTGACGTGGGCCACGCCCTTCTTGACCATCGCCACGGCTTCGTCCTTGTTGGCGCCGCCATCGGCCATCGCGGCCGAACCACACAGGGCCAGCACCGCGCCCACACACACCGACTTGATCATCTTGCTCATTGCATTGCTCCATGCAGAAGTGGTGGTCTGCTCGCTGGAAAACGCAGCACAGACCTGGACATGAGACACCCGCCCAACGGGTGGTGCTCAATCGATCAGACACATGTCTGGACTCAACAACATGCTTTCAATGTCCAGCAGGATCACCATGCGCTCACCCACCTGTGCCAAACCACGGATGTAGGTGGCGTCGATGGCCGAGTTGAGGTCGGGCGCGTTGCGAACGGCCTCCACCGGAATTTCCATCACGTCGCTGACCGAATCCACCACCGTGCCCACCGTGCGGTTGCCGATGTGCAAGACGATGGAGACGGTGAAATCGTTGTACTCGGCAGACTCGCAACCAAACCGCAAGCGCAGGTCCACGATGGGCACGATGGTGCCTCGCAGGTTGACCACCCCTTTGAGGAAATGCGGCGCGTTGGCGATGCGGGTGGGGTTTTCGTACCCACGGATCTCTTGCACCTTGAGGATGTCGATGCCGTACTCTTCGTTGCCCAGACGGAAGGTGAGGTACTCCCTCGCCAGCTCGGTCTGAACGTCCAGTTTTTCCATCATGCCCATGATTCTTCGCTCCAGTGGTGGATGGCAGGTTCAGTGACGCGACCGGCGCACCAGGCTGCCCACATCCAGAATCAGCGCCACACGGCCATCGCCCATGATCGTGGCGCCAGACACATCGTTGACCTTGCGGTAATTGCTCTCGAGGTTCTTCACGACCACCTGCTGTTGCCCCAGCAGTTCATCAACGAGCAGGGCCACACGCCCACTCTCGGCCTCGACCACCACCATGATCCCGCTGTTGTGCTCCCAGTCAAACCGGGGCACATTGAACACCTTCTCCAGCTCGATGACGGGCATGTACTCATCCCGCACTTCGACCACGCGGCCAGAGCCGCCCACGGTCTTGATCATTTCGGTCGTGACCTGGAACGACTCGACCACCGACGACAAGGGCAGGATGTAGACCTCTTCGCCCACGCCCACGCTCATGCCATCCATGATGGCCAGGGTCAGGGGCAGGCGAACCGCCACCCGCATGCCATAGCCTTCGGCCGAATCGATCTCGACCGTTCCACCCAGCGAGGTGATGTTCTTCTTGACCACGTCCATGCCCACGCCGCGGCCAGACACATCGGTCACTTCTTCGGCGGTCGAGAAGCCTGGCGCGAAGATCAGGTTCCAGACCTCCTGATCAGTCAGGGTGTCGGGTGCGTCAATGCCCTTCTCTCGGGCCTTCCTGAGCAGCTTCTCACGAGACAAGCCTTTGCCGTCATCGCGCACCTCAATGACGATGGAGCCACCTTGGTGCGATGCCGCCAGGGTGATGGTGCCGACCTCGGGCTTGCCGGCAGCGATCCGATCTGAAGGCATTTCGATGCCGTGATCACAGCTGTTGCGCACCAGGTGGGTCAGCGGATCAGTGATCTTTTCGACCAGGCCTTTGTCCAACTCGGTGGCTTCACCCAGGGTGACAAGTTCCACCTTCTTGCCCAGCTTGTTGGCCAGGTCGCGCAGCATGCGCGGGAAGCGGCTGAACACCGTCGACATCGGAATCATCCGGATCGACATCACCGCCTCCTGGAGGTCGCGGGTGTTGCGGTCCAGATCGGTCAACCCTGACACCAGTTGCTGGTACAGCACCGGATCCAGTCCACGGCTGTTTTGGGCCAGCATGGCCTGCGTGATGACCAGTTCGCCCACCAGGTTGATGAGCTGGTCCACCTTCTCGACGGACACCCGGATGGTCGAGGCTTCCAGACCTGCAGCGGCAGGCTTGTCCGCCTTGGGCGCCACGGGCTTGGCCACCGGCACCGGTTTGGGGGCGCTGACGGTCTCGGTCACGGCGGCCGGCTGCGCCGTCGGCGCCTGCGGCGCGCCAGGCGCATCGTCAAAGAAGCCGTAGCCCTTGGGCTCGGGCGCCGCTGCAGCGGCAGGCGGCGTGGCGGCTGCGTCGTTGAAGAAGCCGTAGCCAGGATCTTTGGCGGGCTCTGTGGCCCCGGTCTCGCCTTCCATGGCCACGAAGCTCACTTGCTCACGTGCGACATGGAAAGTAAACAGGTCCATCAGCTCGGACTCGTCCGTGCTGGTGCTGACCTTGAACCGGCGAACGCCCGCCAGCGACGCCATGTCGGGCAGGGCTTCGATCGTGCCCAGGTCGGCGATTTCCTTGAACAGATCAACCAGGTTGTCGGCCTGCGCAGGATCGTTCAACGGGCCCACACGCAGCTCCACCGTGCGCTTGCCGGACTTGGGTGCGCAGGCCATGCTGGCGGTGGCAACAACCGGTACAGCGACCGGTGTGGTGGCCGCTGTGTTGGCCGGGGCGGTGGCTGCCGTGACCGGCGTCACCGGCGCCTGCCCATCAGACATGGCCCGGATGTTGAACAACAGCTCGGTGGTGTCGACCACCTCGCCGCCGGCGCCCTGGTGGCGCGCCAGCATGGCCTTGAGCGCATCGCCGGACTGCAGCAGCACATCCACCATGGGCGCGGTCGGCGTCAACTCGTGGCGGCGCAGCTTGTCCAGCAGCGTCTCCATCTGGTGGGTCAGCTCGGCCACATCCGAGAAACCAAAAGTGGCCGCCCCCCCCTTGATGGAGTGCGCACACCGGAAGATGGCGTTGAGCTCTTCGTCGTCAGCCGCCTCGATGTCCAGTTCGAGCAGCAACTGCTCCATGTTTTGAAGGTTCTCACCCGCCTCTTCAAAGAAGACCTGGTAGAACTGGCTGAGGTCTATGCCGGCTGCGGCGCTGGCGTCGGTGCTGGTCTCTGCCATGAGAGGCTCCTGATCGTGGTGGTTCGCTCAAACGGGGAAGGCTGTGAGAAAGGCGGTGAAGCGGGCCCTGGGCCTCAGCGAATCACCTTCTGGATCACTTCAATGAGCTTGTTGGGATCAAAGGGCTTGACCAGCCACCCCGTGGCGCCGGCCGCGCGTCCCGCCTGCTTCATCTGGTCACTGGACTCGGTGGTCAGGATGAGGATCGGCGTGCTCTTGAACTGGGGGCTCTCGCGCAGCTTCTTGGTCAGGCTGATGCCGTCCATGCGCGGCATGTTCTGGTCGGTCAGCACCAGGTCGAAGCTGCGGCTGCCGGCCTTCTCCCAGGCATCCTGCCCGTCCACGGCTTCAACGACGTTGTAGCCGGCGCTTTTCAGCGTGAAGGAGACCATTTGACGCATGGATGCGGAATCGTCAACAGCGAGGATCGAGTGCATGTCGCTCTCCGGGGCTTCAATGAGGTGCAGGTGTCGGACTGGTTTTCGGCAGATGGGATGGAATCTTTAAAACAGCTCGACAGAGCCGGCATCCATCTCATCTTGAGTGACGGGGTTGGGCTTCAGCGGGCCCTCATCCACCACGGCAGCGCCATCGGGATCGTCGTCCCCCAGGGCGTCTCTGGCAATCTGGTCTGCGCAACTGCGCAAGCGTTGGTTGGTGTGGGCGATCAACTGGGTGGCCATGTCCTGGAACTGCAAGGCCGTGACGGTCTTGAACAGCTCCTGACGCACCGCCATCAGGCTGGGGGTGATCGTGTGGCCCTGGTCTATCACCTCGCCCAGGGCGCCCGCCGAGGTGTGGAACCCATCCATCAGGGCCACGCAGGCATCGTCCAGCAAACGCTGAAGACGCTCCAGATCATTGGTGGCGGTCATCAAGTGGTCCTGAAGCTCCGCCGCAAGCAGCAGGGAGAGCTCTGGCGGCGGCGGTGAATCGACGATTTCGTCGTGGCTCATCTTGACTCCACTCAAGCGGTTCTGTTGAATCGGGTCGGCACAACGCCTCGCCAGATCACAGGGTTGGTTTCGGCACACCGAGAGAATTCCTTAATACTTCCCGCCCCGGTCAGGTGTCGAATCAGCACTTGTTAGAATTTTTTCCACTTTCACCAGCTTCTGGTTGGTGATGACGCGGTAAAACTTGGCGTAAATCGCCAGATTGAAAGCTCACACGTGTCGCAGCCCTCTGCCTCTGCCCCCCTTCACAGCCAGCCATCGGCGTCGAGTCATGGGGTTCGATTGCGGGTGCTGCACCTCGAAGACAACGAGGAAGACCACGAACTGGTCGCCATTCACCTGCACCGTGGCGGCATCCGTGCCGACATCCAGCGGGTGGACACCGAGGCGGCGTTCGCCGACGCGCTTCAGCAGGAATGGGATCTGATCCTGTCCGACTACAACCTGCCGGGCTACTCGGGCCTGGCTGCCCTGGACAAGGTGCGCGCCATGGGCAAGCTGGTGCCTTTCATCCTGGTCTCTGGCGAGATCGGCGAAGACATCGCCGTGCAAGCCATGCGCAACGGCGCCAACGACTACCTGCTCAAAAGCAACCTGGCCCGCCTGGCCCCCGCCGCCCTGCTGGCCATCGAAGCCAACCGCACCCGCATCGCCAAACAGCGGGCCGACCACGCCCTGAGCCGCTCACGCCAGCAATTGCGTGAATTGGCGCAACACCTGCAAACCAGCATCGAGCAAGAGCGGGCCGCCATCGCCCGTGAAATCCACGACGACGTGGGCGGCGCACTCACCGCCGTCAAGTTCGACTTGGCGTGGATCGCACGCCACGCGGGCTCACCCCAGATCGCCGAGCGGGTGCAACAGGCCCTGGAGGCCGTGAACCACGCCCACGAAGCCAGCCAGCGCATCATGCACAACCTGCGCCCGGCCATCCTGGAGCAGGGCCTGGTGGCCGCGCTGCAGTGGATGACCGACCGCTTTGCCAAGCGCACAGGCCTGCAGGTGGCCTTCCGCACCAGCCAGGAAAAGATCGTATTGCCACCGGGCGTGCCCCTGGTGGCCTACCGTTTTGCGCAAGAGGCGCTGACCAATGTGTCCAAACACGCCCAGGCCAGCCGCGTCAGCGTGGACGTGACGCAGGCCGGCGGGGTGTTGTCCATCGAAGTGACCGACAATGGCCGAGGACTGAGCACCGAAGATCTGGCCAAGGCCCGATCGTTTGGCATCCGGGGCCTGCACGAACGGGCCGAGACCGTGGGGGGCTGGGTGGACATTTCCAGCAACCCGCATGGGACAACCCTGATCTTGTCAGTGCCCTTGTCCGGCCCTGAAAATGGTTTCATCGACCGGCTTCTGCCCGACCTGGACGCCGAGCCCACGCAAGACGACGACCGAGACGACCCCACCGCCTGGGGCAAACTATGATCCAAGTGATGTTGTGTGACGACCACGCGCTGATTCGGCGTGGCATTCGAGACACCCTGGCCGACGCCGACGACATCGAGGTGGTGGGCGAAGCTGGCGACTACGGCGAGCTGCGCACCCTGATGCGCGACAAACGCTGCGACGTGCTGGTGCTGGACATCAACCTGCCGGGCCGCAGCGGCCTGGACGTGCTGCACGTGCTCAAGGAAGAAGGCAACCCGGTGAAGGTGCTGGTGGTGTCGATGTACCCCGAAGACCAGTACGCCATGCGGGCCCTGAAGGCCGGCGCCAGCGGCTACCTGAACAAGGGCAGCGACGCCGCCCAGATCGTGCAGGCGGTGCGCACCGTGTCTCAGGGCAAGAAGTACGTCACGCCCGAGATGGCGCAGATGCTGGTGGACAACCTGACCGCCCCCGCGCCCGAAGAGGCGCACCAGAAGCTGTCAGACCGCGAGCTGCAAACGCTCGTGATGATTGCGTCAGGCAAGCGCCTGTCGGACATCGCCGAGCAATTGCTGCTCAGCCCCAAAACGGTCAGCGTCTACCGCGCCCGGGTGCTGGAGAAGCTGGGCTTGAGCAACAACTCCGAGCTGACGGTGTACGCCATCCGTAATGGCTTGGTGTAAGGCTCACTCTTCCAGCAACGAACGCAGCATCCACGCGGTCTTCTCGTGGATGTCCAGGCGCTGGGTGAGCAGGTCGGCCGTGGGCTCGTCCGAGGCCTCGTCCACCAGGGGGTACAGCGAGCGGGCCGTGCGGGCCACAGCTTCATGCCCTGCCACCAGGATGCGGATCATCTCTTTCGCCTTGGGCGGCTGGGTGGGCGCATCGGCCACGGTCGAGGCCTTGACGTAGTCGGCGAACGAACCCATGGCGGGATAGCCCAGTGCACGGACGCGCTCGGCGATCGGGTCCACCGCATTCCACAGCTCGGTGTACTGGTCCATGAACATGGTGTGCAGGGAGTTGAACATCGGGCCCGTCACGTTCCAGTGGAAGTTGTGGGTGGTCAGGTACAAGGTGAAGGTGTCGGCCAACAAACCATTCAGGCCCTTGGCGATGGCCTCACGGTGTTTGGCCGACATGCCGATGTCGATGGGCATGCCTTTGGCGGCCAGCGCCTTGGTGGCTGTCTTGGGGGCTGCAGTCTTGGTGGTCTTTTTGTCGGCTTTGGTCATGAGGCGCACTCCTGATGCGTGGGTGTGTCATTCGGTACAAGCACTGTACCCCCATTGACATGGCCCAGTGATGACGGGCGATGAATCCTGACGATCACAGTCTTCCATCCATTCCATGGGCATCAGGTCTCATTCGATCGGCGTGAGCTTGGCCACGCTCAACATCAGCCACTTGGTGCCATGCCGGCCGAAGTTGACCTGCACCCGAGCATCGTTGCCCGAGCCTTCCAGCGTCAGCACCAGGCCTTCGCCAAACTTGTTGTGGAACACGCTTTGGCCCACCCGCAGGCCGGCCTCGCTTCGAGACTCGCTCATGGCCTTGGGCAGGGGCGCGGTCAGGTCCTTGAAGGCGTCTTCAGCACGGGCGCCGCCACGCCAGGCGGGCGCGGTGCGGCCACTGCCCTGGCCACCACCATAGCCCCCCGAACGATAAGGCTGCGCCCCCGCCCCCACCATCGAGCCCATGCCGCGCCCGCTGGCCCAGGCATCCTGGTAGGCGCCCGCAAAGCCCGACCCAAAGGCCTGGTTGCGCGGGGTCAGCCACTTCAAGGCCTCTTCGGGCAGTTCGTCCAGGAAGCGGCTCTTGATGTGGTACCGCGTCTGGCCGTGCAGCATGCGCGTTTGGCTGAACGTCAGGTACAGGCGCTGGCGTGCGCGGGTGATGGCCACGTACATCAGCCGGCGCTCTTCTTCCAGGCCATCGGCGTCGCTCATGGCGTTCTCGTGCGGAAAGAGCCCCTCTTCCAGCCCGGTCAAGAACACATTGATGAACTCCAGGCCCTTGGCCGCGTGGATGGTCATCAGCTGCACGGCGTCCTGCCCGGCCTGGGCCTGGTTGTCGCCCGCCTCCAGCGAGGCGTGGGTCAAGAAGGCCAGCAGCGGCGAGATGATCTCGCCCGTCTCGGCATCGGGCAGCACGTCCACCGTGGCCACGGCCGCCGGCAGGCCGGGCGCCAGGCTGCCCACAGGCGTGTCGTCGGCTGGCAGGGCCACGGCGTCCTTGCCAAAGCCTTCTTGGGTCACGAAGGCCTCGGCCGCGTTCACCAGTTCGGCCAGGTTCTCCACCCGCTCCTGCCCGTCTTTCTCGTTGCGGTAGAAGTCGGCCAGGCCGGAGGTCTCCACCACGTGCTCGATGATCTGGCGCAGCGTCAGGCCGGTGGTGGCCTCGCGCATGGCGTCGATCAGGGCCACGAAGGCGCCCAGGTTGGCGCCCGCCTTGCCCGGCACGGCCGTCACGCTTTGCGACAGGCTGCGCCCGCTCTGACGGGCGGCATCCTGCAATTGTTCGATGGTGCGCGCACCAATGCCCCGCGCCGGAAAGTTCACCACCCGCAAAAAGCTGGTGTCGTCGTTGGGGTTCTCCAGCAGGCGCAGATAGGCCAGCGCGTGCTTCACTTCAGCCCGCTCGAAGAAGCGCAGGCCGCCATACACCTTGTACGACACCCCCGCGTTGAACAGCGCCGACTCGATCACCCGCGACTGCGCGTTGCTGCGGTACAGCACCGCGATCTCGTGCAGGTCGCAGCCTTCGCGGCGCAGGTTCTTGATCTCATCGACCATCCACTGCGCTTCGGCGTAATCAGTGGCCGATTCGTACACGCGGATGGGCTCGCCCAGGCCCGCGTCGGTGCGCAGGTTCTTGCCCAGGCGGCGGCTGTTCTGGGCGATCAGCTGATTGGCCGCGTCCAGGATGTGGCCGTGGCTGCGGTAGTTCTGCTCCAGCTTGATGACCTGCTGCACGCCGAACTCGCGCTCGAAGTCGCTCATGTTGCCCACCCGGGCGCCTCGGAAGGCGTAGATGCTCTGGTCGTCGTCCCCCACCGCAAATACGCTGTTGCCGCTGCGCCCAGGGTCGCCCGCGAACATCTTCAGCCACAGGTACTGCAGGCGGTTGGTGTCTTGAAACTCATCAACCAGGATGTGCCTGAAGCGGCGCTGGTAGTGCTCGCGCACCTCGGGGTGGTCGCGCATCAGCTCATAGCTGCGCAGCATCAGCTCGGCAAAGTCCACCACGCCTTCGCGCGTACATTGGTCTTCATAGGCCTGGTACACGGCCAGTTGCATGCGGCCCAGCTCATCGCGTGGCTGGATGTCCTTGGGGCGCAGGCCGTCTTCCTTGGCGTTGGCGATGAACCAGGTGGTCTGCTTGGGCACGCACTTTTCTTCGTTCAGCCCCAAACCCTTGATCACCCGCTTGACGGCAGAGAGTTGGTCTTGCGTGTCCAGGATCTGAAAGGCCTGTGGCAAGCCCGCCAGGCGCGCGTGGGCCCGCAAAAAACGGTTGCACAGGCCGTGGAAGGTGCCGATCCACATGCTGCGGGTGTTGACGGGAAGCATGGCCGTCAGGCGGGCCTGCATCTCTTTGGCCGCCTTGTTGGTGAAGGTGACCGCCATGATGCCGGCGGGCGAGACCTGGCCCGTCTGCAGCAGCCAGGCGATGCGGGTGGTGAGCACCCGCGTCTTGCCCGAGCCGGCGCCTGCCAGGATGAGCACCGGCGCGGCCGGGGCCGTGACCGCAGCCAGTTGCTCAGGGTTGAGCCCCACCAGCAAGGGGGAGTTGCCGCCAGCAGCGGGATGAGAAAAGATGGCGGGCGGGGGTGCGGACATGGTCATGTGAAAATTGTAGGCTGCGCACCATCAAAAACACGGGCCGTCGCTCTTGTCACCCTTGGTCGACCGCCACAACAGCATCAGGGAACCCCATGACACCGTCCAGTCACCCCTCCACTCAACCCGACTCCACCCACGCCGATTCGGGGATGGCGTCCTCGTACGACTACGTCTCCGACCAGTCCATGATGACGGGGGCCCACGTGGGTCGACACGCCCGTGAGGCCGCCAAGGTGCATCGTTTTGGCGTGAACTTCAGCGGCTCAGGCAGCGAATACTTCCGCATCTGGATCGTCAACCTGCTGCTGCTGATCGTCACGTTCGGCCTGTATTACCCCTGGGCCAAAGTGCGCAAGCTGCGCTACTTCTACAACCACACCGAGGTCGCTGGCCACCCCTTTGATTTTCATGGCAACCCGCGCCAGATGCTGCGGGGTTTTTTGCTGATGGCGGCCCTGCTGCTGGCGTATGGCTTGGCCGGTAACGTGAGCGAAACGGCCGGAGCCATCGCTGGTTTGATCCTGGCACTGGTGTGGCCAGCCCTGTTGCGCGCCTCCTTGCAATTCAGGCTGGCTCAAACCAGTTGGCGCGGGCTTCGCTTCAGCTTCCGGGGCTCCATGAAGGATGCTTACATGGTCTTCCTGGTGCCGGGGCTGATGATGGTGGGGGCGCTCGTGGTCTTCGGCATCCTGATGGTCGTGCTGCTGCCGGGGCGCGCCGCCCAGGGCCCCATGGCGCCGCACCAACTGGGCATGGCCGGGTTGCTCTCGCTGTTGCTGCTGGCGGCCTTCATGAGCCTGATGCCCTACCTCCTGTGGCGGCTCAAGGCGTATCAGCATCGCCACTACGCGCTGGGCCCCTGGCAGACCACCTTCACGGCCACCTTCGGCGAGATGTGGCGTGTATTCCTTCGCTCCAGCATGGTGCTGCTGGCCGGTGGCGTCCTGGTGGTGGCGCTGGCCGGCGTGTGGTCATGGCTTTCTGGCAGCATGGACACGGACACATCTGCGGGCACCAAAGGCGCCTTGATCAGGATGTTGCCCGTGATGTTCGTGGGCTTTTTTCTGGTGCAGCTGCTCTACAGTGCCCACCTGACCGCCTCTTTGCAAAACCTGGTCTGGACACGCACCGGCAACCGGCAGATCCGGTTCAAGAGCGAGCTTTCGCATTGGCGCCTGATGACACTGATGCTCAAGAACATGGTGCTCACGGGCCTGACCCTGGGGCTGTATTGGCCTTTTGCGGCCGTGGCCATGGCCAAACTGAAGCTGGAAGCCATCCAGGTCCACACCCGTCAGCACCCCGATGAACTCATCGTTCATGCGCAGCACACCTACAAAGACGCCGCGGGCGACATGGCTGGCGACCTGATGGGCCTGGACGTGGGGCTGTGAGTCCAGACAAAAACACCCCCCAAGGCTTGTGCGTCGATTACTTTGACGGGCGGCGCGCCAAACCCTTGACATCCACCCTGCGCCGTGAAGGCGATCAGGCGGTATTGACCACGCCAGAAGGTGAACTGCGCCTGCCCTGGCAGGACATCGAGTGGCCTGAACGGACTCGGCACGGCGGCCGCACCGCCCACCTGGCATCGGGCGGCAGTCTGCACAGTGCCGATGGCCCGGCATGGGACGCCTGGCTGCGTGCACACCAGGTGAGCGAAAGCTGGGTGGTGCGCGCCCAGCAAAGCTGGCGCGCCACCCTGCTGGCCGTGGTCATGCTGGTGGCCATGGGGGCCGTCATGTACCGATGGGGGCTCCCCTGGGCCACCTCAGGCGTGCTGCACTGGGTGCCCATCACGGTGGACGCCCAGATCGGACAACGTGCGCTTGACAGCATGGACGGCCAATGGCTGCACCCCAGCCGTTTGCCACACGACACCCAGCGGCGCATTGCGCAGGGCTTCGAACAAGCTGTTCAACGTTACCGCCAAGCCCATCCATCGCCGCATCAAGCCCCACCGGCCGTGCGCGTGTACTTTCGCGCCTCCAAACTGGGGCCCAACGCCTTTGCCTTGCCCGGCGGCAGCCTGGTCTTGACCGACGAGCTGGTGGCCTTGCTTGACGACCGGGAAGACGTCCTCATCGGGGTGCTGGGCCACGAACTCGGGCATGTTGAGGCGCGGCATGGCATGCGTGCCGTGGTGCAATCCACCTTGCTGGGTGCCGTCACCACCTTGGCCCTGGGCGACATGAGCGGCTTGTTGGTCAGTGCCCCTGCGGTGCTGGGCCACCTGCATTACTCGCGGCAAATGGAGCGTGAGGCCGACGACACGGCCATTCGCTTCTTGAAGGCCAACGGCATGCCTCCCAGCATCATGGTGACGCTGTTCGAACGGCTGCGAGACGATGACCCGTCACGGCCACCTGACCAGGACGAAGGTGGCTTGGGCATCGCCCTGAGCAGCCACCCGGCCGATGAAGAGCGCATGGCCCGCTTCCGCGAGGCAAGCCAGGGGCTTGGCCCTTGAAGGGTCGTCAACCCAGGCGCAGGGTCTCGCGATAGTCGGGCACCCTGGCAGGCCAGCCCAGGCGCTCTTCGATGCGCAAGCGCAAGGTGTCCGCCGCGGCGGGCTCTCCGTGGGTGACCATCACCTGCCTTGGCGCGGTGGGCATCTGCCCCAGCCAATCCAGCAAGCCTTGCTGATCGGCGTGAGCTGACAAGCCCTCGATCTGGCTCACCTCTGCGCGGATGGGCACGTACTCGCCGAACATCTTCAACGAGGTTGTTCCACCGGCCAGCGCGGCACCACGGGTGCCGCCCGCCTGGAAGCCGCCCAGCACGATGCTGTTTCGGGGGTGTGGCCCGTGGTGGAGGATGTGATGCAAGACCCGCCCGCCCGTCACCATGCCGCTGCCCGCGACGATCACCATCGGATACCGCTGCTGCAGCAAGGCTTTGGACTCTTCCACACTGCGCACGAAACGGGTCATGTGGGCAATGCCCTCGCACTCCGCTTGCGTGAGCCGGTGTCCGTCATGGTGCTTCAGGTACAACTGCGTGGCAGAGATGCCCATGGGGCTGTCCAGCACCACCGGCAAGGCGGGAATGGCCTGCGCCTGCAGGAGTCGGTACAGTGCGTACAGCAGCCCCTGGGTGCGTCCCACGGCAAAAGCGGGGATGATGACCACCCCACCGCGGGCTGCCGTGCGTCGCACCACGTCGCCCAAGCGCTCGATCGGGTCCACCTCTGGGTGCAATCGGTCGCCGTAGGTGGATTCGATCACCACCCAATCCGACGCTGGTGGGGCGGCTGGCGGCCACATCACCAGGTCATCATCACGCCCCAGATCGCCCGAAAACAGCACCGAGCGGGCATCTGACCGCACCTGGATGCTGGAGGCGCCCAGGATGTGCCCCGCACCGCTGAACCGGGCCACCACACCCTGCGCCAATTCCAGCTCACCATGGGCGGGCACGGCCTTGATGTGCTTGAGGCAGGCCTCCGCATCGCGCACGGTGTACAAGGGCTCGGCCGGGTCATGGCGCGTGGCCTTGTGCCGGTTGCGGTAGCGCGCCTCTTCTTCTTGCAGATGGGCCGTGTCTTGCAACAAGATGTCGCAAAGGTCGGCCGAAGCAGCCGACGTCCAGATGGTGCCCCTGAAGCCATGGCGCGTCAGCAACGGCAAACACCCGCTGTGATCAATGTGGGCATGGGTCAACAAGACCGCGTCCAGAGATGCGGGATCGAATGGCAAAGGTGCCCAGTTGCGTTCGCGCAGGGTCTTGAAGCCCTGGAAGAGCCCGCAATCCACCAGGATGCGCAGACCATCGATGTCGAGCAGGCTCTTGGAGCCGGTGACGGTGCCGGTGGCGCCATAAAAGGTCAGGTCCATCTCACTCCTTGGTGGTGCGGTCACCAGTCTGGGAAACGGGTGTGGCGGGCAACGCCTTCACCAACTTGAGCAACACAGGCATGGCCACGGGCGACATGCGACGCCACCACCGCCAGACACCCCAGGCCCGGCTCGCAACCGCTGGCGCCGCTTTGGGTCGCCAGACCAGCAACACGGCAGCGGCCCCGGCCCACACCCAAGGGTGGGCGCGCAGCCACCGCCACCCCTGGTCAGCACGGTCCAGCGTGCGCCAGGCGGGCTGCAAGCCCTGGTGTAGTTGTTGACTCAAACTCAGCCGCAACACGGCTGATCGCGCCAACAACAAGCGCTTGCGCGCGGCGCGTTCGGCCTCATCATGAATCATGAGGTGCTCCGTGGGCAGGAGGCCGGGACGTCGCGCTGGCCACCGCTGGCGAGCTCCCTGTCAGGGCCTGCCGATCAGCCTCCAGCTCGTTCAGCGTGGCCGACATCCAACCTTGAGAGCCTTTCAACAGGGACTGCGCACGCCAGATTGACCACGCGGCCAAGCCCAGAAACGACAGGGCGAACATCCCCAGGGCCAACAGACGGTGGGTGTCCCACAGCATGACCGTCAGCCAGACGGCCATGAACATCAGGCCGAAGCCCCCCATCAGGATGGCCAGGGCCCCCCAGGCCAGCACGCCCAGCAGACGGCGCTTCTCATCCTCCAGCTCGATGGCCAGCAGCTCCAGCCGCGTGTGAGCCATGCTCAGCAGGGTACCGCCCAAGGCGCGCAAGGACGATTGCAAGGCCGCGCCAGCCGCTGGCCGGTCAGTGGCGTCGGGTTCACCGGCGCTCATGCCGCCGTGCTCAGCGACGGCTGATCAGCATGCCCAGCACCAAACCCACACCCGCAGCGATGCCCACCGCCTTCCAGGGGTGATCGTGCACGTAATGGTCGGTGGCCTTGGCCGCCGCACGAGCGCGATCGGACACCAACTCCTGCGCCTCGATCAATCCGTCTTTCGCCTTCGACAGCGTCTCGGTGACCCGGGTGCGCAGTTGCGCCATGCTGGCACTGGCATCGTCCGATGTGGCGGCCAACAAGGCTTCGGCGTCGGCCATGACCAGCTTGAGGTCGGCCATCAGCTTTTCTTTTTGGGCGGTGGTCAGCTCACTCATTTGCAACTCTCCATCAAAAAAAGCCATCAATGCAAGACCAGCAAGGGCACTTCGCTGTGGGCGAGCACGCTTTTGGTGAGCGAGCCATGGATCAGTGCGTCCAGTCCGTGGCGGCCATGTGTGGCCATCACGATGAGATCACAGCCATGCTCCTGTGCGGCGTCGACAATGGCCTGCTCCACGTTGTCCGTGATCACGAACTGGCCATCGAATTCGACCCCCGCGTGGCGGGCCTGCTCGGCAAAGCCCCCCAGCAACTCACGCGCATGCTCTTCACAGCGCCGTTCGTGCTCCTGGAACGTTTCAACGTCATAGGCCACGGCGGCCGTCTCCACCACCATCACCGGCAACGGTGGCTCGGCCGTGAAGCCCGTGATGCGCGCCCCCAGCATCTTGGCCAAACCAATCGCATGGTCCATGGATTTTTGCGACAGATCTCCACCGTCTACCGGCACCAGCAAGTGTTCGTACATGGCGTCCTCCTCGACCAGGGTTTCATCACCGCCTTGCGACGGACCAGTTTCATCGTACGTCGACCTGCGGGCCGCGCCAAGCCGCTCGTGGCACAAGCCCGTCTGTGACACAAGGCCTTTTGATTCACATCAGGAAAGCAAGTTCCCGCCGGCCGGGTGTGTCGCCCGACACCACCACGCGTGATGGGGAGCGCCGCCGCCTAAAATACCCGGATGACCGAACTCGCCAAATCCTTCGAACCCGGCCCCATCGAAGCCAAGTATGGCCCGCTGTGGGAGCAACGTGGCCTCTACCAGCCCACCCTGGACGCGGCCAAGCCCTCGTTCTGCATCCAGCTGCCCCCGCCCAACGTGACGGGCACCCTGCACATGGGCCACGCCTTCAACCAGACCATCATGGACTCGTTGACGCGCTACCACCGCATGCTGGGCCACAACACCCTGTGGATCCCCGGCACCGATCACGCCGGCATCGCCACGCAGATCGTGGTGGAGCGCCAGCTGCAGGAAAAAGGTCAAAGCCGCCACGATCTTGGCCGCGAGGCGTTTGTGGCCAAGGTGTGGGAATGGAAAGAGAAGTCCGGCTCCACCATCACCCAGCAGATGCGCCGCATGGGCGACTCGGTCAGTTGGGAGCACGAGTACTTCACCATGGACGACAAGCTCTCCAAGGTGGTGGTCGAGACCTTTGTGCGCCTGCACGAAGAAGGCCTGATCTACCGTGGCAAGCGCCTGGTGAGCTGGGACCCGATCCTGAAATCCGCCGTCTCTGACCTGGAAGTCGAGAGCGCAGAAGAAGACGGCTCGATGTGGCACATCCGCTATCCCGTTGTTTCGGATGACCAGGGCAGCGATGAAACCCTGGTCGTGGCCACCACCCGGCCCGAGACCCTGCTGGGCGACACCGCCGTCATGGTGCACCCCGAAGACGAGCGCTACACGCACCTGATCGGCAAGCAGGTGCGCCTGCCCATCACCGGCCGACTGGTGCCCGTGATCGCCGACGAGCACGTGGACAAAGAATTTGGCACCGGCGTCGTCAAGGTCACGCCGGCGCACGACACCAACGACTACCAGGTCGGCCTGCGCCACGGCCTGCCCATGCTGACCATCTTCGACCTGGAGGCCAAGGTCAGCGCGCACGAGGCCACCGACATCCCCGCCGAATACGTCGGCCTGGACCGCTTCGTGGCCCGCAAGCAGATCGTCGCCCAGCTCGAAGCCGACGGTCAGCTCGTCGAGGTCAAGAAGCACAAGCTGATGGTGCCGCGCTGCGCCCGCACCGGCCAGGTCATCGAGCCCATGCTGACCGACCAATGGTTCGTGGCCATGACCAAGCCCGGCGCTGGCGGCAAATCCATCGCCGAGCAGGCCATCGAGGCGGTCGATTCCGGCGACGTCAAGTTCGTGCCCGAGAACTGGGTCAACACCTACAACCAGTGGATGAACAACATCCAGGACTGGTGCATCAGCCGCCAGCTGTGGTGGGGCCACCAGATCCCGGCCTGGTATGGCAGCAACGGCGAGATCTTCGTCGCCCGCTGCGAGGCCGACGCCCGCGCCAAGGCCACCGCCGCAGGCTACACCGGCGAGCTCACCCGCGACGCCGACGTGCTCGACACCTGGTACTCGTCGGCCCTGGTGCCCTTCTCCACCCTCGGCTGGCCCGAGCAGACCAAGGAGATGGACCTGTTCCTGCCTTCGTCCGTGCTGGTGACCGGCTACGACATCATCTTCTTCTGGGTCGCCCGGATGATCATGATGACCAAGCACTTCACCGGCAAGGTGCCCTTCAAGCACGTCTACATCCACGGCCTGGTGCGTGACGCGCAGGGCAACAAGATGTCGAAGTCCGAAGGCAACGTGCTCGACCCGGTCGACCTGATCGACGGCATCGAACTCAGCCCCCTGCTGGAAAAGCGCACCACCGGCCTGCGCAAACCCGAGACCGCGCCCAAGGTGCGCAAGGCCACCGAGAAGGAATTCCCCGAAGGCATCCCAGGTTACGGCGCCGACGCGCTGCGCTTCACCTTCGCCGCGCTGGCCAGCCTGGGCCGCGCCATCAACTTCGACTCCAAGCGCTGCGAGGGCTACCGCAACTTCTGCAACAAGCTCTGGAACGCGACCAAGTTCGTGCTGATGAACACCGAGGGCCAGGACTGTGGCCTCAAGACGCACGAGCCGGGCGTGTGCGCCGCCGGTGGCTACCTGGACTTCAGCCCCGCTGACAAGTGGATCGTGAGCGAACTGCAGCGCGTCGAAGCCGCCGTGGAGCAAGGCTTCACCGACTTCCGCCTGGACAACGTGGCCAACGCCATCTACCAGTTCGTCTGGGACGAGTACTGCGACTGGTACATCGAGATCGCCAAGGCCCAGCTCAACGCCGCCAAGGCATCGGGCAACGAAGCCGCTGCAAGGGCCACACGCCGCACGCTGATTCGCGTGCTGGAGACCGTGCTGCGCCTGCTGCACCCCATCACGCCCTTCATCACCGAAGAGCTGTGGCAGGTGGTGGCCCCCGTGGCCGGCCGCAAACAGCCGGGTGGCGACGAGACCCTGGTGACGGCCGCCTACCCCCGTGCAGACCTGGGCCGCGTCTGCGCCGAGTCCGATGCCTGGGTGGCCAAGCTCAAGGCCGTCGTGGGCACCACGCGCAACCTGCGCAGCGAGATGAACCTCTCGCCCGCCGAGCGCATGCCGCTGCTGACCACGGGCGATGCCGAGTTCATGCAGCAGGCGGCCCCGGTCATCCAGGCCCTGGCCAAGCTCAGCGAGGTCAAGCTGCTGGATGAGGCCGCCTTCGCCGCCGCCACCCAGATGGCGCCTGTGGCCGTGCAAGGCGCAGCCCGTCTGGCCCTGCACGTGGAGATCGACGTCGAGGCCGAGAAGGCCCGTCTGGGCAAAGAAGTGGCGCGGCTGCAAGGCGAGATCGCCAAGGCCCAGGCCAAGCTCGGCAACGAGAGCTTCGTGGCCCGCGCGCCAGCGGCCGTGGTGGACCAGGAAAAGCAGCGCGTGGCCGAGTTCACCGCCACGCTGGAGCGCATCCAGGGACAACTGGCCCGCCTGGGCTGATCACGGCAGCACGTCAGGAACACACCATCATGAGCAGTCCCCCGGAGATCACCAAAGCCATCTTTCCGGTGGCTGGGCTGGGCACGCGCTTCTTGCCCGCCACCAAGGCCCAGCCCAAAGAGATGCTGCCGGTTGTGGACAAGCCCCTGATCCAGTACGCGGTCGAGGAGGCCTATGCCGCCGGCATCCGCGAAATGATCTTCGTGACGGGCCGCCACAAGCGCCCCATCGAAGACCACTTTGACATGGCGTTCGAGCTGGAGCACGAACTGGAGCTGGCAGGCAAGCACGAACTGCTGCGCACCGTGCAGTCCATCAAACCAGAGGACATGGAATGCGTCTTCGTGCGCCAGCCCAAGAGCCTGGGCCTGGGGCACGCCGTGCTGTGCGGCGAGCGACTGGTGCGCGGCGAACCCTTCGCCGTGCTGCTGGCCGACGACCTGATGGTGGGAGAGCCCCCCGTGCTGGCGCAGATGGTGGAACAGTACCGCGAGTGGCGGGGCTCCATCCTGGCCGTTCAAGAGGTGCCTGCCGAACACACCCGACGCTATGGCATCGTGGCGGGCAGCCCCGTGTCAGAGCGCGTGATGGCCGTGAATCGCATCGTCGAGAAGCCCTCCCCCGACCAGGCGCCCTCTCTGCTGGGCGTGGCAGGGCGATACATTCTCAGCCCCGCGGTGTTCGAGCAGATCCGGCGACAGCCACGCGGTGTGGGCAACGAAATTCAGCTCACCGATGGCATCGCGGGCCTGCTGAAAACCGAGCCGGTTTACGCCTACCGCTACGTGGGCAAACGCCATGACTGTGGCAGTAAGGAAGGCTTTCTGGAGGCCAACGTGGAGTTGGCCTTGAAGCACCCACAGATCGGCCCTGGCTTCAGCGCCTACCTGCGTCAACTCATGCAGCAGACGGATTGAGCGGCGCCGAGGCGTTCGCCAGGGGCAACAAACCGGCCATTTCCAGCTGCATGGTGATCATGTTCACCAAGGTGGCCACCGACGGCCGCCCCGTGTCAATGCTGTAGTGAGCCACCTCCTCGTACAAAGGATGGCGCTCGTCGTACAGGGCCTTGAGCTTGGCTTTCGGGTCTGCCACCTGAAGCAACGGCCGTTGGGTGTCGTGCTTGAGGCGCCGAAACAGCTCATCCGGCGTCGACCGGAGGTACACCACGGTACAGCGGTCTTTCAGACGCGACCGGTTGGCGGGGCGAAGCACCGCGCCACCTCCCGTGGCCAGCACCACCGGCTCGCTGCCCGCTGCCGTGAGTTGCTCCAGCACCTGCTCTTCCTGGTCACGGAAGGCCGACTCACCGAACTCGGCAAAAAATGCCTTGATGGGCATGCCGAATCGGGTTTCCAGTTCGGCATCTGCATCGATGAACCTGGCCCCGATCCGCCTCGCCAGTTGACGACCCACCGTGGATTTGCCACCACCGGGCAAACCCACCAGGGCAATCACTTTGTCTGGGACCTGGGTCAAGGTGTGCTCTCAGCGCAGGCCAGAACGGTCAGACACCACCTTGGGCGTGAGGAAGATCAGGAGCTCGGAGCGACGGCTGCTGCGCTCCTGGTTGCGGAACAGAACGCCCACACCCGGGATGTCGCCCAGCAGCGGCACTTTTTGCTGTGTCACGGATTCCTGCTGCTGGAAGATGCCACCGATCACCACGGTGCCACCGTTTTCAACCAGCACCTGGGTCTTCACGTGCTTCGTGTCGATGGCGAAACCCGCGGTGGTGATCTGCCCGACGCTGTCCTTGTTCACGTCCACATCCAGGATGATGTTGCCCTCGGGGGTGATCTGCGGCGTGACTTCCAGCTTCAGATTGGCCTTGCGGAACGCAATGGACGTCGCACCACTGGAGGTGGCCACCTGGTACGGCAACTCGGTACCCTGCTCGATCAAGGCCTGGACCTGGTCTGCGGTGATGACCCGTGGGCTGGAGACGATCTTGCCCCGGCCATCGGCTTCCAGGGCCGAGATCTCCAGGTTCAGCGCGTGGTTGACGCTGGACGAGAAGAGCGACACGCCCATCGTGGCGGCCGAAAACCCGTTGAGGCCGTTGGCCGGCAGGTTCACGAAGTAGCTGTTGGCCACCGTGGCGGCTGCCCCGGTCAGACCCTGGCCCGTTTGGGCCGCCACACCAGAGTAGCTGCCAGACAGGCCCAGGTTGAGTCGGCCAGACGTGGCCACCGCCGTGCGGTTGGAGGTGCCCAAACGAACCCCCAGGGTCTTGCCAAACGAGTCATCGGCCTCGACGATGCGCGCCTCGATCAGCACCTGGCGGGCCGGCACGTCGATCTTGCTGATCATCTGCTGGATTTCTTCCAGCTTGCTGGGGATGTCGCTGACGAACAGCTGATTGGTGCGCGTTTCGAAAATCACACTACCACGGGGCGACAGGATGCGGGTGCTGTTGTTGTTGCCACCGCCGCCCGACGTATTTCTGCCCGTCAGGCCCTTGGCGATCTCTTCGGCCTTGGTGTAGTTCAGCTGGAACGACTGGGTGCGCAGGGGCTCCAGCGCGGCGATCTGAGCCTGGGCCTCCAGGTCCATCTTTTCCTTGGCGTTGATCTCGTCCTTGGGGGCGATCCACAGCACATTACCCGACTTGCGCACCCCCAGGCCCTTGGCCTGCAGGATGATGTCCAGCGCCTGGTCCCATGGCACGTCTTTCAGGCGCAAGGTGACATTGCCTGTCACGGTATCGCTGGTCACCACGTTGAAGTTGGTGAAATCGGCGATCACCTGCAGCAGGGCACGAACTTCGATGTTCTGGAAGTTCAGCGAGAGCTTTTCGCCCGCATAACCCGGCCCCTGCGTCAGCTTGTTGGGGTCCACCTTGCGGGGACGCACCTCCAGGACAAACTGGTTGTCGCTCTGGTAAGCAGAGTGCTCCCAGTCGCCGGTGGGCGTGACGTTCAGGCGGATGCGATCACCCAGTTGCGTGGCGGTCATGTCCTGCACCGGGGTGCCGAAATCGGCCACATCGAACTTGCGACGCAGTCGCTCAGGCAGGTTGGCGCCCGTGAACTCCACCACCAGGCTCTTGCCTTGCTGGCGGATGTCCACACCCACCTGGTTGTTGGGCAACTCCACCAGCACGCGACCAGCGCCGTCCGTGCCACGACGGAAATCGATGTCCTTCAAGGCCAGCGGCATGGCGTTGTGGTTGTCGGCAAAGTGAACCGCACTGTCCTTGACCGGCGTGGCCTCGGCCACCGGTGCGGCCTCGGCAGAGGCCTGCACCGCCGGCGCAGGCTCAGGCGCCGCCGATGCCGACGGGTCCAGCATCAGCAGCAAGGTCTTGCCCTGCACCTGTGCCCGGTAGGTCGTGGGCTGGCGCAGGTTGAGGACCAAGCGCGTGCGCTCGCCGGCCTGGGCCACGTTCACCGAACGCACATTGCCCTGATTGATCTCGACCACATTGCGCGCCAGGCCGTTGGTCACCCCCGGCAGGTCAATGGCCACCCGGGGGGGCGCTTGCACCACGAAGCCGGCGGGCAACGATGCCAGGGGTTCGGACAGCTCAACCCGGATCACGTCCGAGCCGGCTTGCTGCGTGCTGGTGATGGCCTGAATGGCCGAGGCTGCCCAGGTCAGGGGCGAGACCAGGGCCAGCGAAGCCGCCGCCATCGAAAGGCGCCAGCCACGACCGGCAAGCCAGTTTGTACGATGGGTCATGTGTCGGTTCTCCAGCTTGGTGCTCATTACCGTGTCTCCTGCAATTGCAGGGTGGCGGTGCGTTCAATCCACTCGCCTGCGGCGTCCTGCACGATCTCTCTCAATTCGATGTCGGTCTCGGTGATCTTCATGATCTTCCCGTAGTTCTGGCCGATGTACTCACCCACCTTGACCTGGTAGAGCAGGTTGTCCACCTTCAGGAGGGCGTGAGGCACACCTCGCCGGTTCACGCTGCCCACCATGGACATGCTGTCCAGGGGGAAGGCCTCCAGAGGCTCCTTGCGGCGGTTCAACTCAGACGCCACCAGTGAATTCGGCTGTGCGGCCTCTTGCTTGAGGGCGCCCGTGAGCTTGCGTGGGCTGAAGGGCTCGGTGCCCTCCATGCCCGAATAAGGCTCTGGCGTGAAGGTCATGGGCGCCGACAAGGGCTGCACATTGGGCCGCACTTGCTGCCGCTGCTGATTCATCCACGATTGCAGCTCGTCTTCCGGTCCGCTGCATGCGGTCAGCGATGCGGCCGCCATCAGCACCAGGGCAGAGCTCAAAACGATGCGTGTGCTCATTTCTTCTTGCCCCCCGCCTTTTTCTTCTTCTGCTGATCGCGATTGGCCTGCATTTCAGCGGGATCGAGGTAGCGGTACGTTCGGGCCTTGGCCTCCATGTACAGCTTGCCGCCACCGCCGTCCTTGCCGGACACGTTGCCGATCACCACGTCGTGCAGGGTCACGATGCGCGAGAGGTTGGCCACGTCGGCGGTGAATGCGCCAATGTCATGGTAGGCGCCGGTCACGCGGATGGCGATGGGCAGCTCGGCGTAGTAGTCCTTGACGACCACCTGCCCCGGGCGGAACAGCTCGAAATCGAGGCCGCGCCCCAGGCCCGCCTGGTTGATGTCTGACAAGAGCGCATCCATCTCAGCCTTGCCCGGCAGCTGCTTTTCCATCTGCTTGACGTACTCCTCTACCTGGATGCGCTGCTTGCGCAACGCGTCCAGGTTGACCGCCTGAGCCACCTTGTTCTGGTAATCCTGCTTCAGGGCAGGTTCGCGGTCGCGCTCTCGCTGCAACTCTTCCCGCTGCCCGGACAGCAAGCCCAGCCAGCCCAACAGCACCACCACGGCCCCCGTTGCCAGAAACGCCGCGAGCTTGGGCAGCAGCGGCCACTGACCGGGCTCGTTGACGTTCAGGCCACGGAACTGATCCTGCGCGTCCTGGAAGAACGCGTTCAGGTCGACATTGGCATTCATCTTGGCCATCCATCACCCCTTTGCAGCGCGCTTGGCGGCGGGCTTGCCTTGCTCGACCTCAGGAAGGGATTCCTGGGGCCGCTTCAGCGACAGGCGCATGGAGAACTCGAACAGACGCTGGGCATTGCCCGCATCGCGTGCGCCAGGGCGCCCAGAGGCCTTGATCTCGACCAGTTCGGGGCGCTCGAACCAGGGCGATGGCCCATTGGTGTTGCGCAAGAACTCGGACACCCGCTCATTGCTCTGGGCCAGGCCGGTGACCAGCACATTCTGGCCGGAGTGACGAACACTGGTGAGGTAAATGCCTTCGGGCGTCTGAGCCACCAGCTCATTGAGCAGGTGGACGGGCGCATTGCGGTCGCTCTGCAGGTTTTCAACGGCGCGCTGGCGGGCCTTCAAGGCCTCGATCTCGCCCTTGAGGGTGGCCACGTCACGGATTTCAACGTCCAGCTTGGCGATGGCGTCCTTGAGGACGCCGTTGCGGGCCTGCTGGCTGCTGATCATCTGCATCTGCACGCCGTACCAGAGCACCACCATCGCGAGGCCTGCAGCAGCAGACAGCCCCAGGCCGGCGAAAAACGCCTGCTTGCGCAAACGGCGCTTTTCTTCGCGGTGAGGCAGTAGGTTGATGAGAATCATGCCAGGAACCTCCGCATCGCGAGGCCACAGGCCGTGAGGTAGGACGGGGCCTCTCGACGCAGCTTGCTCTCACGCACTGCAGAGCCCAGCTTCATGCCATCGAAGGGGTTGACCACCATGGAGGCAAACCCGGTCAACTCCGTGACGCGGTCTTTCAGCCCGGGCAAGGCGGCTGTGCCCCCTGCCAGCATCACGTAGTGCACCTTGTGATGCGGCGTGCTGGTGAAGAAATACTGCAAGGCTCGGCCAATCTCTTGGGACAGGCTGTCGACGAAGGGTGACAGCAGTGAACTTTGATAGTCCTCAGGCAGGTCACCGGAGAGCTTCTTTTGCTCGGCCTCTTCGAACGAGAACCCATACTGACGCGAGATCAGTTGCGTCAGTTGCGCGCCACCAAAGGCCTGATCGCGGTCGTACAGCAACTCATTGTCTCGCAGCACCTTCAGGCTGGTGTTTTCCGCACCGATCTCGAACAAGGCGACCAAGGCATCCTTGCCTTGCCCTGGCAGCGCATCGGTGAGGCGCTGCATGGCCAGACGCGAAGCATACGACTCGATGTCCAGCACAGCCGGCTTCAGCCCGGCGGCCTCGGCCAGCCCTTGACGGTCCTGAACCCGGTCTTTGCGCGACGCGGCGATCATCACCTCGACATCGCCAGCGGACGTGGGGCTGGGGCCGATGACGCAGAAGTCCAGACTCACTTCGTCCAGACTGAAAGGGATGTACTGGTTGGCTTCAGCCTCAACCTGCATTTCCATTTCTTCTTCGCGCAAGCCGGCCGGCAGCATGATCTTTTTGGTGATCACGGCCGACTGGGGCATGGCCATCGCCACGTGCTTGGTGCGTGTGCCGCTCTTGGTCACGACCTTGCGCACCGCCTCGGCGACCTCATCGAACTTCTCGATCTGGCCATCGGCGATCCACCCTTTTTCAAACGATTCGGACGCGAACCGCTCCAGCATGTACTCGCCGGACGCCGCCTGACTCAACTCGACCAGCTTGACGCCGGACGAACTGATGTCCAAACCGATCATGGGCGGGTGTTTGCGGCCCAGGAGCGTGTCAAGAAAACTCACACCATCCTCCATGCGCCAACCAATGGCGCAGGAACGTTAAAGAAACCCTTTGAATGCTATCAGCAAAAAAAATGTGCATGAACGCGGAGAAAGCAGGTGAAACCCCGCGCTCGTTGCGCGATGCACACGCCTTACAAACAGTTTCAAAGCATGCAGTCAAACCCGGCCAAAGCCTGGTCCGTCACTTTACAAATCGGTTTTCGGGGGCATTTCTATAATCGCCGTTCTGCAGTGACGTCGAACCCATGACCTCCCCCGAGACCTCCCAAGGCGCTTCTGGCGCCACAAGCGCCCTCCGGCGCCTGCGCGCCGCCTGGTGGTGGCGCCTCTTGTTGCGCCCTGTGCTGGCCGTCGTGGCCCTTGGCATGGCGGGTGTGCTGGCTGGCGCCATGCTGGTGGGCATTGGCCTGAGCATCGCCTACCCCCAACTGCCGCCCCTGAACAGCCTCAGCGCCTACCGTCCGGTGCAGCCGCTGCGCGTGTTCTCGGCCGATGGCGTGCTGATTGGCGAATTTGGCGAAGAAAAACGCCACTTTGTGCGCATCCATCAGATCCCGAAGATCATGCGCAACGCCGTGCTGGCGGTCGAAGACGCACGCTTTTACGAACACCATGGCGTCGACTACATCGGCGTGCTTCGTGCCGGGCTGGCCAACTTCGGAGAAGCGCGTAGCCAGGGCGCATCGACCATCACCATGCAGGTGGCCCGTAACTTCTACCTGCCCACCGAAAAGACCTTCACCCGCAAGATCTACGAGATTTTGCTGGCCCTGAAGATCGAGAGCCAGCTGAGCAAGGATCAGATCCTCGAGCTCTACATGAACCACATCTTCCTGGGGCAACGCGCCTACGGCTTTGCGGCGGCCAGCGAGATCTACTTTGGCAAACCGCTTCAGAACATCAGCATCGCCGAGGCGGCCATGCTGGCCGGCCTGCCCAAGGCACCCTCGGCCTACAACCCGATCCGCAACCCGCAGCGCGCCACCATCCGCCAGAAGTACATCCTGGATCGGATGGTCGAAAACGGCTTCATCACCCCTCAGGAGCGCGACGAAGCCAAGGCGCAGCCCCTCACCTACCGGCGCAAGACCAGCGTGCCGGAAGAGGCTCGTTATGTGGCTGAATCGGTCCGGCAGCTGATGCATGACCGTTATGGCGCAGACGCCTACACACGCGGACTGAACGTGACCACCTCGGTGCCGCTGGCCGACCAGGTGGCGGCGTACAACGCGCTGCGCAAGGGGCTGCTGGCCTTTGACAGGCGGCAAGCCTGGCGGGGTCCTGAAGGACATCTGAACCTGCCGGCAGATGCGCGGCAATGGGACACGGCGATCGCCGAGGCGCTGGAGGAGCATCCTGCCAGTGGCGAGATCCAGGCCGCCGTGGTGCTGGAAGCCGACCCTAAAAAACTGAAGGTGGCACTGCAGTCGGGCGAACACCTGACCCTGACGGGCGAGGCCCTGCGCGCGCTGGGCAATGCCCTGACCGACAAGGCCAACCCCAAAACCCAGGTGCGCGCAGGCGCCATCATCCGGGTCATGCCGGGCGACAAAGCCAACTGGTCGGTGGTGCAAATGCCGGCGGTCGAAGGGGCGCTGGTGTCGCTCAACCCTGACACGGGCATGATCACTGCCATGGTGGGTGGCTTCGAGTTTGACCGCGCGCAGTTCAACCGGGTGACGCAAGCCTGGCGTCAGCCGGGGTCCAGCTTCAAGCCCTTCATCTACTCGGCAGCGCTGGAGAAGGGCTTCACGCCTTCCAGCCTGATCAACGACGCCCCTTTGTTTTTCCCTGGCAGCGCCACGGGAAGCACGCCCTGGGAGCCAAAGAACTACGATGGCAAGTTCGAAGGCCCCATGACCATGCGTCGGGCACTGGCGAAGTCCAAGAACCTGATCTCCATCCGCCTGCTGCACTCGATCGGCCCGGAGTACGGCCAGGAATGGATCAGCCGCTTCGGCTTCGAACCCGAGCGACACCCCGCTTACCTGACCATGGCCTTGGGTGCGGGCACGGTCACGCCGCTGCAACTGGCCACGGGCTATGCGGTATTTGCCAACGGTGGCTATCGTTTGAACCCCGAGCTGATCGTGAAGATCACCGACAGCGCCGGACGGGTGCTGGCCGAACGCCGTGAGCAAACCAAGGATGAGCGCATGCGCGTGATCGATGCGCGCAATGCCTACATCACCAGCAGCTTGCTGCAGGAGGTCACCCGCTCGGGCACCGCTGCACGCGCGCAGGCCTTGCTGAAACGTCCCGATGTGTACGGCAAGACGGGGACCACCAACGATTCAATGGACGCCTGGTTTGCCGGCTACTCGGACCACCAGGTGGCCGTCGTGTGGATCGGCTACGACAAGCCCAGAAAACTGGGAGACCGCGAAACCGGCGGCGGCCTGTCGCTGCCCGTGTGGATTGACTACATGCGCGAAGCACTCAAGGGGGCGCCAGTGCAAGAGATGACCCCACCGGAGGGCGTGGTCAACATCGACGGCGAGTGGTACTACGAAGAGTACACGCCCGCCACAGGCGTGCGCGAACTGGTGTTGCCAGAAGATTTGCCCGAAGAAGGCATGGAGCCCAGCACCGAGGAAGAAAAACAGAACATCCTCGACCTGTTCAAGGGCGCAGCACAGCCCGCCTCAGAAGCTCAGCGGGCAGCCAGCCTGCTCGGTGGCACACCTCGATAAGACCGCGAGGAAGTGCTCTCCCGAGCGGGTGTCTACCCAGTGGCCCTCGGGTGTGAGTCGAAAATGAAAGCCACCTTGCCGGGCTGCCAGCCACAGCTCGTGCAAAGGCGGCTGCGCGTTGACAATCAACTGACTGCGATTGGGCAGGGTCATCGTGAGCATCTGGCCCGTCCGGGCGGTATCGATGTCGATGATGTCGTCTTGCAACCAGGTGTCGGCGGTGCGCTCCAGGTGCGCCAACATGGAGCGGACCGCCTCATCGTATTGCGCATCGGACAAGCCTGTAGAGGTGGCTGCGGCGGACATGTGGGCTTCCTTAGAATAGGCGAATGAACAAAAGCCTTGATCAAAGCCGCTCCATTGTAAGGATGGGCACCGCTGCCGCCCTGGCCGTGGGCCTGACAACCCTGTCGGCATGTGGGCTCAAAGGCCCCCTGTACCTTCCAGGCCCCGAATCGGCCCCTGCGGCGACACCAAGTGCCCCGGCTGCCTCTGCCCCCCTACCCCAACCCAGTACCGCCCCATGAACCTGCCCGGCTCACCTTTTCTGGCCGTCCAAGACGGTCGCCTGTGCCTGGATGGCCACGACCTGACTCAACTGGCTCACCAGCATGCAACGCCCTTGTACGTTTATTCGCGCCAGGCCATGTTGAGCGCCCTGGCGCCCTACCAGCGCGCCCTGGTCGGGCGGGCTCACCTGGTGTGTTATGCCGTGAAGGCCAACTCGAACCTGGCGGTGCTGCAAACCTTTGCCCAGGCGGGTTGCGGTTTCGACATCGTGTCTGCCGGTGAACTGGCCCGTGTGCTGGCCGCAGGCGGCGATGCCGCCAAGGTGGTGTTCTCGGGTGTGGGCAAGAGTCGGGCCGAAATGGCCCAAGCCCTGCAAGCCGGCGTGCGCTGCTTCAACGTCGAAAGCACGGCCGAACTGGAAGTGCTGTCCGACGTGGCGGCCGGCCTGGGCCTCCGGGCCCCGGTGAGCCTGCGCGTCAACCCCGATGTGGACGCCGGCACCCACCCCTACATCTCCACCGGGTTGAAAGGCAACAAGTTTGGGGTGGCCCACGAACAGGCCCTGGCCAGCTACCGACGGGCCGCCAGCCTGCCGGGCATCCGGGTGGTGGGCATCGACTGCCACATTGGCTCGCAGATCACCGAGGTGGCGCCCTACCTGGACGCCCTGGACCGGGTGCTTGACCTGGTCGAAGCCATCGAGGCCGAAGGCATCACCCTGCACCACATGGACCTGGGTGGCGGGCTGGGAATCACCTACACCGACGAAACACCGCCAGCGGCAGATGCCCTGATCGCCGCGCTGCTGGCCCGCATCGACGCGCGCGGACATGGCCATCGCGAACTGCTGTTTGAGCCGGGGCGCTCGCTGGTGGGCAACGCCGGCGTGCTGCTGACGGAGGTGATGTACCTGAAGCGTGGCGAACACAAGAACTTCTGCATCGTCGATGCCGCGATGAACGACCTGATGCGCCCTGCCCTGTACGAAGCCTACATGGGCATCGTCAACACGCAAGGCACCGATGAACCCACGGACACCTGGGACGTGGTGGGCCCGGTGTGCGAATCTGGCGACTGGCTGGGCCGTGATCGATCTCTGGCGGTCAAGCCCGGCGATGTGCTGGCGGTGCTGTCGGCCGGCGCCTACGGCATGACCATGGCCAGCAACTACAACACCCGAGGCCGCGCGGCCGAAGTGATGGTGGACGGCGCCCAGGTGAGTGTGGTGCGCGAGCGTGAGCGGGTGGAAGACCTGTTCAAGATGGAGCGGTTGATGGGTTGATGGGTTGATGGGCCACGCTGGGGCTGAAAACAAGAAAACCGCCCGAGGGCGGTTTTCTTTTCGGGCTGATTCGACGTGAATCAGAACGTGTGGCGGACGCCGGCGCCGATGTAGGTAGTCTTGCCGCCGGGGTTGATGCCCGCGCCGGCAAAGATCGGGGTTTCGCGGAAGCCGGTGGCAAACGAAATCACGTCAGGACCACCAACCACGGGCACCCCAAGACCGGCATCGGCCGCCGTGCCTTCGTCGTCCTTGATCTGCACCCAACGGGTGTACAACACGGTGCGCTTGGACAATGCGTACTCCAGACCCAGGCCAAACCCTGTGTCCTTACCTTCGGTGAAGTTCTTGAACTTCACCTGAGACACTTGCGCCGAAATGGTCCAGGCATCCACAGGCACCCGGATGCCAGCGGCGGCGAATTGCAGTTTGAGACTGCCGTTGCCATCTTCCATGTCGTACTTGCCCGTGCCATAAGTGGCGCTCAGCATGATGTTGCTGGTTGGCACGATGTACTTCACACCGAGGTTGTAGGCGGTGTAGTCATCCAGCGTGAAGGACGAAGGATTGGTCAACACAGCAAAGCCAGCACCATCAAACTTGTTCTGGTGATAGCCGAACGTGGCATTCAAAGCGGGGCTGAATGCATAGTTGGCAAACAGACCCACCGACTCGCCAGTGTCATTCTCGGCCGACTCGGAACCGGCGCCTGCAGCGCCCAGAATGCCACCGGTGGTGGAGTTGGCGTTACCACCGCGAGCAAAGGTGACGGTGCGGTATGAGCCCGCATTGGGCGAGTAAGCGACAGACGCGGTCAAGCCGCCAGCTTTGAGCCAATAGCTCACCTGATTGTCCTGACGGACCATCAGGTTGTTGGTGGCACCGCCCTCAATGAACAGGTCTGTGGCACCAAAACGTTCACCGGTGATGAATGCGGTGGAGTAGAAGATCGGAGCGTACTGGCGACCCAGTCGCACTTCACCAAACGGCGTGGTCAGGCCGACGTAGCTCTGACGACCAAAGAATCGGCCATCCTGGGACAAGGCGCCAGTGTCGTGCGAGAGTTGCCCCTCCAGGACAAACGAAGCTTTGTAGCCACCGCCGAGGTCTTCGGTGCCCTTGATGCCATAAGACGTTTGAGATGTCGCGCTCGGGGAGACTCGAGTCACGCCACCTTTGTTGAACAGCTTTTCAGTTGCAGCACCCAGGGCAGGAACCAATGCCGTGCCGGCAGTGCCTTTGACATGGTCCACGCTCACATCGGCGTTGCCGTACAGCGTGAGACTGGATTGAGCGAATGCAGCGCCCGCACCGAGGGTGGCCAGGGCCACCGCGACGGCTTGGGTCAGGACGGTCTTTTGCATGAAGTATCTCCTTGGTTACCCCTTGAGTGAGGGGGTCAGGAGATTGTCTGATGCTGGGGTGACAGCCCGCACCGGGTTTGACCTGATCTGTCGTGAAATGACGACATTGGCGATTGTTCCGGCTCAAGCAGTTCGTGACGAAGGCCCATGAAAAAAGGGCCCGAAGGCCCTTTTCTTGCTGGTCTGCGAGGCAGATCAGAACTTGTGGACGACGCCCACGGCCAGGCCGCGCGAGGTCTTGTCGGTCGGGGTCGACACGATGCCGATGCCAGCACCCTTGTCGTTCGACACATTGGTCAGCAGACCGTACACAGCAGTACGCTTCGACAGGCTGTAGGTACCCTTCAGAGCAACGATGGTGGCGTCGTTGTCGTCAGAACCGTCCATGTCGACGTCCTTGGCTTGCGACAGCGAAGCTTGCAGAGCGAACGTGTCGCTCACAGGCACGTCCACGCGCACGCCGTACAGCTTCAGGTCTTCAGCAGCACCGGACACGCTGTCACGGTTGTAGTAACCGGTCAGCTTGGCCATGCCGAAGTCGTACGAAGCGTAAACCAGCACGCCCTTGGCCTTGGTGTCACCGGTGGTGTCAGCCTTGGCGTTCACGTAACCCAGGCCAGCGCCGAAACCGTTGGCAGCGTATTGCACGCTCAGGCCGTAGTGCTTGCCTTCGTCGTCGTTGGCAGCCTCAGCGCCGCTCAGCTTGGTGCTGTACTGCAGCGTAGCGGTCAGGCCATCGGCCAGCTTCGGCAGGATGTAGGTGATGGCGTTGTCGGTGCGACGAGCGTCGTTGCCGGCCAGGGTGCCAGCGATCTTGAAGTCGTCATAAGCCTGGCCACCCAGCAGCGAGGTGTTGCCGGCGATGGCGCCGATCGGGGTGTCTTGACGGCCCAGACGCAGTTCACCGAAACCACCTTGCAGGCCCAACCAGGCTTGGCGGTTCCAGAAGTTGCCGGAGACGGCACCGGTGTCAGCGCTCACAGGAGCTTCCAAGTTGAACTTGGCCTTCAGACCACCGCCCAGATCTTCGGTACCCTTCACGCCGAAACGCGAAGTGGTGTGGTTACCGGAGGTCACGCGGGTGACGGACTTCTCGCCCTTCACGCTTTCAACGGACAGGTCCAGCGAACCGTACAGGGTCACGGACGATTGAGCAAAAGCGGCAGACGAAGCAGCCACGGCAGCCAGAGCAATCAGGGTCTTTTTCATAGACTTCTCCAAAGTTGGTTCAGAGGCTTCAGCAGACCCTCAGCGGGGTGGGTCCGTATGAAACTGCATGTATTCCAACAGACTTTTCTGCGTTGATTGATGACAACCCTGTCACATACGGCGATCCACACGGATCAGCGTTGCCCAAAGGCAACACATTCGGGGCGGTGATAATCAAAACATGAGCATCCACACCGACGACCTGGCGCCCTTTGACCGTGAGGACAAAGAAAATCGGACACCACCCCGGGTGGTGAGCGGTGCGCCAGCGTCTGGTGGCGAAGAGGCGCTGGAGCGCGCCTTGCGCCCCAAGGACCTCGATGAATATGTGGGCCAGGCCAAGGCGCGAGAGCAGCTGGAGATCTTCATCGGGGCGGCCCGCAAACGTCAGGAGGCGCTGGACCATGTGCTGCTGTTTGGCCCCCCCGGGCTGGGCAAGACCACACTGAGCCACATCATCGCCACCGAGCTGGGCGTGAACCTGCGGCAAACCTCTGGCCCCGTGCTGGAAAAGCCCAAGGACCTGGCCGCCATCCTGACCAACCTGGAGCGGCACGATGTGCTGTTCATTGACGAGATCCACCGCCTGAGCCCGGTGGTGGAGGAAATCCTCTACCCCGCGCTGGAGGACTATCAGATCGACATCATGATTGGCGAGGGGCCGGCGGCCCGGTCCATCAAGCTGGATTTGCAGCCCTTCACCCTGGTGGGCGCCACCACGCGCGCGGGCATGCTGACCAACCCGCTGCGCGATCGCTTTGGCATCGTGGCGCGCCTGGAGTTCTACACCGCGCCCGAATTGCAGCGCATCGTGACGCGCTCGGCGGGCTTGCTGGGCGCCCCGATCGACCCGGATGGCGCCATGGAGGTGGCGCGTCGATCTCGCGGCACCCCCCGGATCGCCAACCGATTGCTGCGCCGGGTGCGCGACTATGCCGAGGTGAAGGGCGATGGCCACATCACCCGCACGATGGCCGACAAGGCCCTGGCCATGCTGGACGTGGACCCACTGGGCCTGGATGTGATGGACCGCAAGCTGCTGGAGGCCATCATTCACCGTTTCGACGGCGGGCCCGTGGGCCTGGACAACCTGGCGGCCGCCATTGGCGAAGAGCGGGAAACGATCGAAGACGTGATCGAGCCGTACCTGATTCAGCAGGGCTACCTGCAGCGCACCCCTCGGGGACGCACGGCAACGGCCGCCGCGTACCGACACCTGGGGCTGCTGGCCCCGCAATCGCTTCAGGGCGGCAACTTGTTGAGTGAGTGAGGCTCAGCGACGACGCAAGAGGTGCACGTACTCTTCGGCCTGGGCCGTGGGCAGGGTTTCCTGACCCACAAGCTCATTGCCCGTCTGGCGGGCAAAGGCCTGGAAGTCGCGCACCGAACTGGGGTCGGTGGCCCACACCTTGAGCACCTCACCGCTGTGCATGTCGGCCAGGGCTTTTTTGGCCTTGAGGATGGGCAGCGGGCAGGTCAGGCCGCGGGTGTCGATTTCCTTGTGGATGTCCATCTTGCAGTCCGGCAGAGGTGTGCGTGGCTCAGCTTAGCGCATCAGGCGGGGAGAATCATGCGGGGAAGACGCCTGTGGACAGGTAGCGATCGCCTCGGTCGCACACCACAAACACGATGGTGGCGTTGCGCACATGCTGCGCCAGTTGCAGGGCGGTCCAGCAAGCGCCGGCGGCCGAGATGCCGCAGAACAAGCCTTCTTCGCGCGCCAGGCGGCGGGCCATGTCTTCGGCCTCGGCCTGGCTGACATGGATGATCTCGTCGACCCGGGTGGCGTCGTAGATCTTGGGCAGGTAGGCCTCGGGCCACTTGCGGATGCCGGGGATGCGTGAGCCTTCCTGAGGCTGGGCACCCACGATGCGCACCTCGGGGTTTTGCTCTTTCAGGTAGTGCGACACGCCGGTGATGGTGCCCGTGGTGCCCATGGCACTCACAAAGTGGGTGACACGACCCTGGGTGTCAGCCCAGATCTCGGGGCCGGTGGTGTCGTAGTGCACCGCCGGGTTGTCGGGGTTGGCAAATTGATCCAGCACCACGCCCTTGCCTTCGCGCACCATCTGGTCGGCCAGATCGCGGGCGTACTCCATGCCGCCGCTTTTGGGCGTGAGGATGAGCTCGGCGCCGAAGGCCTTCATGGTCTGGGCGCGCTCGATGGAGAGGTCTTCCGGCATGATCAGCACCATGCGGTAGCCGCGGATGGCGGCGGCCATGGCCAGCGCGATGCCGGTGTTGCCGGAGGTGGCTTCGATCAGGGTGTCGCCGGGCTTGATCTGGCCGCGCTCTTCGGCGCGGCGGATCATGTTGATGGCGGGGCGGTCTTTGACCGAGCCGGCCGGGTTGTTGCCCTCAAGCTTGGCAAGGATGACGTTGCCACGCGCCTCGTTGTCGGCCCCAGGCACGCGCTGCAATCGCACGAGTGGGGTTTTGCCGATGGCGTCTTCGAGGGTGGGGTAGTTCATGTTGACTTGTTGCGTGGTGCCCCGGGCCGGACTCGAACCGGCACTCCTTGCGGAACCGGATTTTGAATCCGGCGCGTCTACCAATTTCACCACCAGGGCACAGCAGTCAGCCTGAAAGGATAGCACAGCTCAGGGCTGGAAGCCGGTCTGGGCGGGCCGACCGGGCAATGAGAGCTGGCTGATGGCCGCCGGTGTGCGGGCAACACAACGGCCACGGCGGAAGACCGCCAGGCGGGTGGCGCGCAGGCGGATGGCCTCGATGGGGTCGCGCGCCTGCAGCAGCACCAAATCAGCCCGGCAACCGGGGGCGATGCCGTAGCCGTCCAGGCCCAGGATGGTGGCCGGCGTGGTGGTGACGGCCTCGAAGCATTGGCGCATGGCGGCCTGGCTGGTCATCTGAGCCACGTGCAGGCCCATGTGGGCCACCTCCAGCATGTCGGCACTGCCCAGGCTGTACCAGGGGTCCATCACGCAGTCGTGGCCAAAGGCCACGGGCACCCCGGCCGCCAGCAACTCGGGCACGCGGGTCATGCCGCGGCGCTTGGGGTAGGTGTCGTGGCGTCCCTGCAGGGTGATGTTGATCAGCGGGTTGGCGATGGCGGCCACACCGGCTTCTTTCATCAGCAGCAAGAGCTTGCTGACGTAATAGTTGTCCATGCTGTGCATGGACGTGAGGTGCGAACCGGCCACCCTGCCCTGCAGGCCCAGGCGCTGGGTGTGGAAGGCCAGGGTTTCGATGTGTCGCGACAGCGGGTCGTCGGTTTCATCGCAGTGCATGTCCACCCGCAGGCCGCGCTCGGCGGCCAGTTCGCACAGCAGGCGCACCGATTCGGCGCCCTGCTCCATCGTGCGCTCGAAGTGCGGGATGCCACCCACCACGTCCACGCCCATGTCGAGCGCGCGTTGCAGGTGCTGCCAGGCCCCGGGCGAGCGCAGCACACCGTCTTGCGGGAAGGCCACCAGTTGCAGATCAAGGTACGGTTTGACGCGCTCGCGCACGTGCAGCAAGGCCTCGACGGCCAGCAGGCGCGGGTCGCACACGTCCACATGGGTGCGGATGGCCAGCAGGCCTTTGGCCACCGCCCAGTCGCAGTAGGCCAGGGCACGCTCCACCAACGCCTCTTGCGTGAGCAGGGGTTTGAGCTCGCCCCACAGGGCGATGCCCTCCAACAGGGTGCCGGACTGGTTGACGCGAGGCAGGCCGTGGCTGAGCGTGGCGTCCATGTGGAAGTGGGCGTCCACGAAGGGCGGGCTGAGCAACTGGCCGGCGGCGTCCAGCTCTTCGGCAGCCTGGGCGGCCAGGCCAGGCTCGACCGCCACGATGCGACCTTGCTGAATGCCCACGTCCACATCCTGCCGACCGTCGGGCAGGTTGGCGTGGCGGATGATGAGGTCGAGCATGGCGACTCCCGGGCTCACATGGTGCCAAAGATGCGGTCGCCCGCGTCGCCCAGGCCAGGCACGATGTAGCCGTGCTCATTGAGGTGGCTGTCCAGCGCCGCCGTCACGATGGGCACATCGGGGTGGTGGGCCTGCATGTTGCGCACACCTTCCGGGGCGGCCAACAGACACAGCAGGGTGATCTGGGTGCACCCGGTTTCTTTGACGTGGTCGATGGCGGCCACGGCCGAATTGCCGGTGGCCAGCATGGGGTCCACCACGATGACGTGGCGCTCGGCGATGTCGGTGGGCAGCTTGAGGTAGTACTCGACCGGTTGCAGGGTGTCGTGGTCGCGGTACAGGCCGATGTGGCCCACCTTCGCCAGGGGCAGCACCGACAGCACCCCATCCAGCATGCCATTGCCGGCGCGCAGGATGGACACCAGGCAGGGTTTCTTGCCACTGATGACGGGCGACTGCATCTCGGTGACCGGGGTGCGGATGCGCATCAGCTCGGTGGGCAAGCCACGGGTGGCCTCATAGGCAAGCAACTGACTGACTTCGCGCAGCAGGTTGCGAAACTGCTCGGTGTTGGTGTCTTCATGGCGCAACCAGGTCAGCTTGTGCTGGACCAGTGGGTGCGTGACCACGGTGAGCTGAGGGAACTCGGCGTTGGGGAACGTGGCGTTCATGCAAACCTTTCGTGTGACAGCGTGCCCGGACTCATCTTCGCCGATGACCTGCGAAATGCATGCCAGCTTGCGATGCCCCTATGATGCAGTCTCGAACCGGAAACGGCCCAGCCACGTTGTAGACAGTGCACGCATGCCTCCAATGCCCCCGATCACCCAGGCCCTGATCCTCATCAATGTGGCGGTGTTCTGCCTGGACATCGCCCTCAACAAGATGCTGTCGGCCTACTTTGCCCTGTGGCCGGTTCAGAGCCAGTTCTTCCTGCCCTGGCAGGTGGTCAGCTATGCCTTCCTGCATGGCTCGTTCACGCACATCTTCTTCAACATGTTTGGCCTGTGGATGTTTGGCTCCGAACTGGAGCGCATCTGGGGGCCCAAGCGTTACATGCAGTTTTACGCCGCCAGCATCCTGACGGCCGCCCTGGCCCAGTTGGTGATTTCGGCGCTCGCAGGCTCGCCCAGCCCCACGGTGGGCGCCTCTGGGGGCCTGTTCGGCTTGCTGCTGGCGTTCGGCATGATGTTTCCCAACCGAACCATCATGCCGCTGTTCCCGCCCATTCCCATGAAGGCCAAAGTCTTTGTGGCGGTGTATGGCGGCCTGGAGCTGTTTTTCGGGGTCACGGGCACGCAGTCTGGCGTGGCCCACTTTGCCCACCTGGGCGGCATGCTGGGCGGCTGGTTGATGCTGCGCTACTGGCGCGGTCAACCGCCCTTTGGCGGCCTCAAGGGGCCACGACGCTGAAGGCGAACCAACCCCGATGACAGGGCAATGCCTGCCAGGATCATCACCAGGGCCACGGGGTGGTACCAGCGGGGCCACTCGCCCAGCAGAGCCAATGACCACAGGGCGGCGAACAAGGGCGTGAGGTTGCCAAAAAACGCCGACATGGTGGGCCCCACGGCCTGAACGGCCTGGCCCCAACACTGGTACGCAACGATGGAGGGGCCAATGGCCACGAAAATCAGCGCAGCCCAGGCCCACGGGTCGGCCAGCCAGGCCCAACCCAGCACGTGGTCGCCCAGGGTGTGCTCGAGCGCGGTGCCAAAGCCCCCCCAGAGCAGGCCAAAAACGATCTGCACCCACAAAAAATCAGCCCAGGTCCAGGCTGGCCGCTGGGGCCCCACCATGTCGGCTGGGGGTTTGGCCAGCATCCAGCTGTACACCGCCCAGGCCAGGCTGGCGGCCAGCATGTAGAGGTCGCCGGGCACCCATTGCCAGTGTGCGAAGGTGGCCCAGGCGCCCTGGGACATCACCAGCATCACCCCGGCGATCGAGAACGCGGCGCCGACCAGTTGGCGCGTTTGCAGCACTTGCCCGTAGGCCAGCCGGCCCACCAGCATCATCCACACCGGAACGCTGGCGCCAATCAGCGTGACATTGACGGGCGACGCCGTGTGCAAGGCCAGGTACTGCATGGCGTTGTAACAGCCCACCCCCAAGCCCCCCAGCCAGATGAGGTGCCGCCAACGCTTGAGCCACTCGCCCGGATGGCGCCACGCGCGGCGGGCCAGCGGGAGCAGGATCAAGCCCACCAGCAACCAGCGCACCGCGTTCATGGTGACAGGCGGCAGGATGCCGACCATCAGGCGCCCCACCACCGCATTGGCCGACCACAGGATGGGCGGCAGCAGCAGGAAGGCCAGCACGCGCCAGGTCAGGCGATGGGACAGCGGCAAAGTGAGGGGCACGGTCAACCTGCAGGAGGAGAGAGCAGGCTGCATTAGACCAGCCCCGCGCACCGGATGCTGGCGCGCGGGGCTGGTCTCGCCGATCAACGGCGTTGGCGTCAGGCGTTGGCGTCAGGCGGCGCGGCGGCGGCGATGGGCGGCGCCCACGGCCAGCACCAGCCCTGACAGCATCATCGCCCAGGTGCCTGGCTCAGGCACGGCGGGGATCGCGGTCAGGCCAATCAGCGGCGCCTGCAAGGCGTTGCCCTGAACACCGAACGCGCCCAGGCTCATGGCTGCGCCCGTGCTCAGGTTGATCGAGTACAGGGCACTCAGACCCGTGTCGCCATCGGTCAGGGCCGCATAAGCCATGCCGGCACCAGAAACATCGAAGCCCGTGATGCCCAGGGCATTGACCCCCAGGTCGCCCACCTTCAGCATGGTGCCGGCGTTCGGGGACGACGACACATAGAGCGCGTCCGCATTGCTGTCGATGCCGTACAACATGGTGCCGGTGGCCGGATCGGTGTCGTTGTTGGTATAGGCCGATGCCACGATGGTCATGGTGGCCCCATTGAGCGGGCCGTCCACAAACACCTGGCCGGCGTTGGCTGCATTGACGTTGACGCGGAGGTTTTGTCCAGCGTTGCTGACGACACGCAGGGACGGCGCGCTCATGCCGGCATCAGGCACGGGATTGAAGTCCACCCCAAACGCCGAGCCCATCAGGCCGGTGTAAGCGCCATTGGCCGTGGCGGGCGCCCCGGCCGACAGGACCCCCACCAGGCTGGCAGCACCGGTCTGGCTGTCAAGGGTGTAGAGGCGACCGGCATCGCTGAGGGTGTAAAGCATGCCATCGGAGGGCCGACGGTCCATGCCCAGCAAGCGCTCGTTGAGTGCCAGGCCCGACACGCTGACCGCGGCATAGCCCATGGTGGGGTTGGCGCTGTCGAACTGAACCAGTTGGTTGGTGGTGGTCAGGCCGATGAGGTTCTCGGCATGGGCCTGGGAAGCCATGAACAGGCCGGCGATGCACGCGGCGGACAGGGCCGCAAAGGGTCGAGACATGGTGAACTCCTAGCTGGTGTGTGGTTGATGACAGCGAAAGCTCGCTGCCATCAAGCCCTACGTGCAGGAATTCACACTGGATGCGCAAAAACCCCATCCATCAAAAGGTTTTAACCATGCTCATCGGGGGCGCGGAGGGTGGCGGCTGCGTAGGCGTGCCAGGAGGCGTGCCCCAACACCGGCGCCACGACCAGCAGGCCCAGGAAGCCTGGCAGCATGGCCAGCCCGATCGACACCGTGATGAGCGCCCCCCACAGCATCATGACCCCGGGTTGGGTGGTGACCAGCCTGAGGCTGGCCAGACCGGCCGAGATCGCATCGACGGCCCGGTCCATGATCATGGGCATGCTGATGACGCTGATGGCGTAGATGAGGCCCGCAAAAACGGCGCCCACCGCCAGGTAACTGACGAAGAAGACCAGGTACTCTTCGGTCATGAGTTCGGCCAGCGGAACGCTGAAATCAGGCACGCCTGAAAAACTGACGGCGAACACGATCATGGCGGCCCGCCCCCAGAGCATTTCGAGCACCAGCAAGACCCCGGCAAAGATGCCGAGCTGTGCACTGCTGAACCGCCACGCCGTCAGAGAGGTCCACAGGCGTGGCTGCCGTCCCTGCCCCAGGCTTCGACTGGCCTGGTAAAGCCCCAGGCACAAGAACGGCCCCATCAACAAGAAGCCGGCAGACAAGGCCAGGGTGTATTCAGGCGCGTAATTGAAGGTGGCCAGCAAACCCCAGCCCATCAGCACAAAGCACAGGCCGTAGAACAAGCCGATGAAGGGCGCGCGCGCGAAGTCTTGCCAACCCAGGGCCACCCAGCGGAATGGGTCCCGCCAGCTCAATGGGGCCAGGGGCATGTCGAGCACGCTTGGGCCGCCCTGCGGATCGCCATCGGCTTCGATCACGCCCGACAAGGCCACCTGGCCGGCGGTGTGGGCCAGCGCCATCGAGGGCTTCATGGGGGCTTCGGCCAGCGGCGTCACAAAAGCCGATGGCAAGGGGTCAGCAGCCTCTCTGACCTGGGCCAGCGCCGGCCAGTCTGGCGGACGTCGCAACGATGTGCGCCGCCGCGGGCTGCGCCGCCGCGACACCACGACATGCTGGGGCAATCTGCTTGCAGTACCCATGAGACGACTCCTCCGGAGCGTTGCGGTGTCTCACAAGGTATACCTGTGACGGATTCACGTCATTGGTGGAACTGCGGGGGGGTGGTCCGGGCGCCGCACGAACCGGTCCAGCATCACGTACACGACGGGGGTGGTGTACAGGGTCAGCAACTGGCTGACCAGCAAGCCCCCCACCACGGCATAACCCAGCGGCTGGCGCAGCTCGGCGCCGGTGCCCAGGCCGATCATCAGCGGGATGGCCGCCAGCAAGGCCGCCAGCGTGGTCATCATGATCGGGCGCACCCGTGCCACGCCCGCAGCCTGCATGGCCTGGGACGCATCGACGCCCTGCCGCCGCTGGGCGGTCAAGGCAAAGTCCACCAGCAAGATGCCGTTCTTCTTGACGATGCCGATGAGCAACACCACGCCGATCAGTGCCATCACTGAAAAGGGCTCATCAACAAGCCACAACATGGCCAAGGCCCCCACCCCGGCCGACGGCAGCGTGGACAGGATGGTGAGCGGATGCACGAAGCTCTCGTACAGCACGCCAAGAATGATGTAGACGGCCACCAGCGCCGCCAGGATCAGCCAGGGCTGGCTTTGCAAGGCATCCTGGAAGGCCTGCGCTGCGCCCCTGAACTCGCCAGAAACGTCGGCAGGCAGCCCCTCTTGCTGCCGCGCGCGCTCGATCAACTCGACGGCCTCTCCCAGGGACACGCCCTCGGCGAGGTTGAACGCGATGGTGACCGCTGGTTGCATGCCGTCGCGGCCGATGCTCACGGGCCCGGTGCTGCGGGGCAACACGCGGGCCACCGACAGCAAGGGCACCATGGCCCCGGTGGTGGGAGATCGCAGGTGCAGCCACTCCAGGCTGTCGATCCGGCCACGCAAGCCGGCGTCGATGTCCAGCAAGACCGGGTACTGATTCACCTCGGTCTGAACCTCGGCAATCTGACGCTGCCCATAGGCGCTGTACAAGGCCTGATTGACGTCATCGACCGTCAAACCGTGGCGAGCGGCGGCATCCCGATCGATCTCGATGCGCACCAGCCCGGCGCCCATCTGCAAATCGTTGGACACGTCACGCAAGGCGGGCAAGGCCGCCAGCCGATCGGTGAGGCGCTGCGTCCAGGCGCCCAGCACGCCGCTGTCGGCGGCACGCAAAACATACTGGTACTGCGTGCGAGCGGGGCCCGTGCCCAGATTGATGTCCTGGGCGGCCCGCAGGAACAGGGTCACCCCGGGCACCTGAGCCAACTGAGGGCGCAACCGATCGATGAACTGCTGGGCCGACACGTCCCGGTCTGAGCGGTCTTTGAGCACGATCCAGAACCGGCCGCTGGACATGTCCGTGCTGCCCCCCGTGGCCCCCACCGCATGCGCATAAGACTGCACCGCCGGGTCTTGCGCCACGACCTTGGCCAACGCCGCGTGGCGGGCTTTCATGTCGTCGAACGAAGCGTCTTGCGGCCCCTGGGTGGTGCCGAACACGAACGCCGTGTCCTGCAGCGGGAAAAACCCCTTGGGAATGACCACATAGCCCCAGACCGCCGCGGCCACGCCCAGCACAAACACGCTCATCAAGGTGCGCGGATGGCGCAATGACCAGGCCAGACTGCGCCCGTACGCCGCCACCAGCCGGTTCACCCAGCCCGAGTCCTCATGAGACGGCACGCCCTTCATCATGTAGGCCGCCATCATGGGCGCCAGCGTCAAGGCGGCCAGCACCGACAACAGCACCGCCAGGGCCACGGTGACGGCAAACTCGAAGAAGAGCCTGCCCACGACGCCGTCCATGAACAGCAAAGGAATGAAGGCGGCCACCAGCGACAGGCTGATGGACACGACCGTGAACCCGATCTCTCCGGCCCCGGCGATGGCCGCCTGGGGCATGCCCAGGCCACGCTCCATCTGACGGTGGATGTTCTCGACGACCACGATGGCGTCGTCCACCACAAAGCCGACGGCGATGATCAGGGCCACCAAGGTGAGGTTGTTCAGGCTGAAGCCCAGCAGGTACATGAACCCGACGGTGGCCGTCAGCGACACGCCCAGCACGGTGGCCACGATCACCGTGGCGGACCACTGCCGCAAAAAGGCGCCCATGACCGCCACCACCAGCACCACGGTCAGGGCCAGGGTGATCTCGACCTCATGCAGCGACGACCGGATGGTGCGGGTGCGGTCATTGAGCACATTGACCTCGACGCTGGCAGGCAGCCGGTTGGCCAGATCAGGCAAGGCCGCCAGGATGCGGTCCACGGTGGCCACGATGTTGGCGTCGGGCTGCCGTCGAATGATGAGGTTCAGGCCCTCTCGGCCATCCTGCCAGGCCTGCACATGGTCGTTTTCTGCGCCCCAGCTCACCTGAGCCACGTCGCCCAGGCGAACGGGCAGACCGGATGCACTGCGCAACACCAGGTCCGCATAGGGCTGGGGGTCAAGCAGTTGTTGATTGACCTGGAGCGTGGCCGCCCGGTCAGCGCCCATCAAGGTGCCTGAGGGCTGGTTGAGGGTGGTGCGGCTGACGGCCTCCCGGATGTCGGCCAGCGTGAGCCCCTGGGCCGCCAGAACGGAGGGCTCGGCCCGGATGCGGATGGCCGGTCGCTTCTGGCCGGTGATGCCCACTTCGGACACGCCATCGATTTGCGTGATCTGTCGCGCGATCACGGTTTCTGCCAGATCGCTCAACTCGGTCATGGGCAAGACCTCGGACTGAACCTTCAGCACCAGGATCGGGCTGTCGGCCGGATTGACCTTGCGCCACGAGGGCGGCGAGGTCATGGCCTCAGGCAATCGGCGCTGAACACCCGCCAGCTCGGCCTGCACTTCTTGTGCGGCCACATCGATGTCCTTGTCGAGCGAGAACTGCAAGGTGATGCTCACGCGGCCCTGGCTGCTCGATGAAGTCATCTCGGTGATGCCCGGCACCGCGCTGAGCGCCACCTCCAGCGGGGTTGCCACGGCCGACGCCATGGTGTCGGGGCTGGCACCCGGCAGGCTGGCGCTCACGCGGATGGTGGGAAACTCTGCCTGCGGCAACGGCGCCACCGGCAGGCGGGGAAAGGCCAGCACCCCCAGGATGGCCACGGCCAGCGTCAGCAGCGTGGTGGCCACCGGGTGAGACACACACCACTGAGACCAACGGGTCATCAACCGGCCTCCCCGGCGTCGGCGGCCGGCAGCACGCGCACGCTGGCCCCCGGCTTCAAGCGCGCGTGGCCGTCAACCACCACGCGGTCGCCCGAGGCCAGCCCGCTTTTGATCGCCACCCGCTGTTCGTCGCGCCAGATCACCTCGATCCACACGGGCTCGACCTGGGCGGGACTGGCGGGACTGGCGGGCGTGAGGCGCCAGACCATGTCACCACGCAGCCCGGCCTGGACGGCGGTGGCTGGCAGCACCAAGGCCCCCGCCAGCTGACGCACAGGCAAACGGACGCTGACAGCCTGCCCAGGCAGCAGACGATCGTCGCCATTGGCAAACGCGGCTTTGAGCTTCAAGGTGCCCGAGGCTGGGTCAATCTGATTGTCGCGGGTGAGCACCTTGCCCTGCAGCGGCTGGCGGGCGCCCTGCGGCGCGAGGGGCGCTGACTCCAGCAAAGTGACCGGGGTGTCCGGCCGGGCCTGGAGGGCCTCGCGCACGTCCGCCCAACGCGCCTGGGGCACGGCAAACACCACGTGGATCGGGTCCAGGCGGGTGATGGTGACCAGGCCCTGCTCGTCTGCCGGCCCCACCAGGTTGCCGGCATCGACTTGTCGCAAGCCGGCGCGTCCGTCCAGTGGTGCCCGCACCACGGTGTGCTCAAGTTGCACGCGGGCGGCATCCCGGCTGGCTTGCGCCGCGCGCCACTGGGCCTCCAGTTGGCTGGCCTGGCTGGCCTGCTGGTCTCTTTGCTGAACCGAGATGGCCGATTGCCGGGCCAGGTCCTCGTAGCGCTGCAGATCGTCACGGGCCTGCCGCCACTGGGCAGCCAACTGGTCAACGGTGGCCGACCAGCGCGCCAGTTCGGCACGCGCTTCCCGGTCATCCAGTTGCGCCAGCACCTGCCCCGTACGCACCCGGGCGCCCTCCTGGAACTTGACCGCTTGAAGCTGGCCCGCCACCCGGGCGCGCACGATCGCCTGCGCCGACGCCTGCACCATGCCCACGGCCTGCACGTCGATGGACACGTCGTCCTGCACGACCTCGGCCACCCGCACCACCACGGCCGGCGCCGACTTGCGCTCACCCGAGGTGGCACGGGCCTCGCGATCGGTCATCAACCAGGCCAGCGCGACCAGGCCCAGGGCCCCGAGCCCCAGCCAGGTCAGCCGTCGGTGAAAGAAAGATCGGGGGTGCCTCAAGGCCATCGCATGCTCCACGTTGAGCGGTTCATGCTAACGGCCATCGGCCCGGTTGCGAGGCGATGCGTTTTATTCCCGGGCGGCGTCGGGGGCCATGCACAGGCCCCACGCCCCCGTTCAGGCCGCTCGCGACGCGGTGACTTCGCTGGCCTGAGGCGCGTCCAGGGCGTCCAGCGCCTGGGCCAGCTGCTGCACCGAGCGCTGCACGTTGTGCCACTTCTCCAGGCCAAACAACCCCACGCGGAAGGTGCGGAAGTCGGCCGGCTCGTCGCACTGCAGGGGCACGCCCGCTGCGGTTTGCAGGCCGAGGGCCAGGAACTTCTTGCTGTTCTGGATGTCGGGGTCGGTGGTGTAGCTCACCACCACACCCGGGGCCTGGAAGCCTTCAGCCGCCACGCTGGGGTAGCCGTGCTGAACCATCAGGGCGCGCACCTCGGCGCCCAGATTGACCTGCTCTTGTCGCACCTTGTCGTAGCCGTAGGCTTCGGTTTCGGCCATGGCCTCGCGCAGACGCACCAGGGCATCGGTGGGCATGGTGGAGTGGTAGGCGTGACCGCCACCTTCGTAGGTTTCCATGATCTGCAGCCACTTCTTCAGGTCCATGGCAAAAGTGCTGCTTTGGGTGGCGTCAATCGCCTGGCGGGCGCGCTCGCTGAGCATGACCATGGCACAGCAAGGTGAGCTGCTCCAGCCCTTTTGCGGCGCGCTGATCAGCACGTCCACACCCGTGGCTTTCATGTCCACCCACATGGCGCCCGAGGCGATGCAGTCCAGCACGAACAGGCCGCCCACGGCGTGCACGGCGTCGGCCACGGCCTTCAGGTAGTCGTCGGGCAGGATCATGCCAGCGGCGGTTTCCACGTGAGGCGCAAATACCAGGGCGGGCTTTTCGCGGGCGATGGTGGCCACCACCTCGTCGATGGGCGCAGGGGCCCAAGGCGCCTGAGCACCCTCGGCGATGCGGCGGGCCTTGAGCACGGTGTGGCTGGCCGGGATGCGGCCCATGTCGAAGATCTGCGTCCAGCGGTAGCTGAACCAGCCGTTGCGGATGACCAGCACGTGCTGGTCTTGGGCAAACTGGCGCGCCACCGATTCCATGCCGAAGGTGCCGCTGCCCGGCACCAGCACGGCCGAGTGGGCGTTGTACACGCGCTTGAGCATGGCCGAGATGTCGGTCATCACGCCCTGAAAGCGCTTGGACATGTGGTTCAGGGCGCGGTCGGTGTAGACCACCGAGAATTCGAGCAGGCCGTCAGGGTCGATGTTGGAGAGCAGTCCGGGCATGGCAGCAAGGCTCAGGTCAGGGCCTGAGCGGAAGGTCTAAGGTTGACCTTCAGCCTAGCACAGGCCCTTGACGCCTGCATTGCAGGCTATCCCCTGCCCGGTGCGGTGTTCAGCCCCCGCGCCGCACGCGCAGGATCTCGTCGAGGATCAGCAGCGCCGCCCCCACCGAGATGGCCACATCGGCGATGTTGAACGAGGGGAAATGCCCGCCGTGGAACATCGGCGCCAGGAAGCGGAAGTGGAAATCCAGAAAATCCACCACGTAGCCGTGGATGAGGCGATCGATCACGTTGCCCAGGGCCCCGCCGATGATGAGCGTGAGCGCCCAGGCAAACAGGCGTTGCCCGCCATGCTGGCGCAGCATGTAGAGCATGAAGCCCACCGCCACGAAGCCCAGCCCGATGAAGAACCAGCGCTGCCAGCCCCCCGCCGTGGCCAGCATCGAAAACGCGGCGCCGTGGTTGTGCACCCGCACCACGTTGAAGAACGAGAACACCTCGCGGCTGTCGCCCAACTGGAAGTAGCCCACGATCAGCGTCTTGGTGAACTGGTCCAGCAAGATGATGATGACCGCGATGCCCAGCCAGGGCAGCAGGCCATGGGAAGCCGATGAAGACGGCGATGACTTCTTGCCAGCCATGATCAAGCGTGCTCGCGGTGTTCGCCGGCGCCGTGCAGGTTGCTGTTGCAACGGCCGCAGATCGTCGGGTGCTCGGGGTTGACGCCCACGTCGTCGCGGTAGTGCCAGCAGCGCTCGCACTTCACGGCCTTGGAGGGATTGACCTCGATCTGGGTGGAATGCCCCTCGGCCAACTCGACGCTGGAGACGATGAGCACGAACTTCAGGTCATCGCCCAGGCTGCGCAGGTCGGCCAGCAGGCGCTGGTCGTCGGCGTTGATGGTGACGAACAGATTGGCCTGCAACGAAGCGCCCACCTCACCACGGGTGCGCACGTCTTCGATCTGGCGGTTGACCTCTTCACGGAAGGCGCGGATGCGCGACCACTTGGCCAACAGCTCGGTGTCTTTGTCGGCCTCGTGGAAATCCCAGTAGGTTTCGGTGAAGATGGTGTCGGTCTGACCGTGGCCCGCGTTGAAGATCTTCCAGGCCTCTTCGGCCGTGAAGCTCAGGAAGGGCGCCATCCAGCGCAGCATGCCGTTCGTGATGTGCCACAGCGCGGTTTGCGCGGCGCGGCGGGCGTGGCTCTTGGCGGCGCTGGTGTAGAGCCGGTCTTTCAGCACATCCAGGTAGAAGGCCCCCAGGTCTTCCGAGCAGTAGACCTGCAGCTTGGCCACCACGGGGTGGAACTCGTAACGCTCGTAGTGGGCCAGGATGTCTTCCTGCAGCTGCGAGGCGCGGGCCAGGGCGTAGCGGTCGATTTCCAGCAGCTCGCTCAGTGGCACGGCGTCGGTCTTCGGGTTGAAGTCCGACGTGTTGGCCAGCAAAAAGCGCAGGGTGTTGCGGATGCGGCGGTAGCCGTCCACCACGCGGGCCAGGATCTTGTCGTCGATGCCCAGGTCGCCCGAGTAGTCGGTCGAGGCCGCCCACAGGCGGATGATCTCGGCGCCCATCTTGTTGCTGATCTCTTGCGGCGCCACCACGTTGCCGACCGACTTCGACATCTTGCGGCCCTGGCCGTCCACGGTGAAGCCGTGGGTGAGCAGGCCCTTGTAAGGCGCGCGACCATAGATGGCACACGCGGCCAGCAGCGAGCTGTGGAACCAGCCTCGGTGCTGGTCGTGGCCTTCCAGGTACAGATCGGCCTCGGGGCCATCGGCGTGGCCAGCCAGGGCGTGGCTGCCGCGCTCGCTGTTGAGCACGTGGAAGAAGGTGGTGCCCGAGTCGAACCACACATCCAGGATGTCGGTGGACTTGCTGTACTCGCTGGCTTGCTCACCCAGCCACTCAGCCGGGTCCAGCTTGGCCCAGGCCTCGACGCCGCCCTGCTCCACCAGCGCGGCGGCGCGGTCCATGAGCGCCGGCGTGTCGGGGTGCAGCTCACCCGTCACCTTGTGCAGGAAGAAGGGCAGCGGCACGCCCCAGTTGCGCTGGCGGCTGATGCACCAGTCGGGCCGGTTGGCGATCATGTCGCGCAGGCGGGCGCGGCCGTTCTCGGGGTAGAAGGTGGTCTGGTCGATGGCGTCCAGTGCCGTCTGGCGCAAGGTCTTGGGCGCCTTGTCGGCGGTGAACACGCCCTCACCTTCGTCCATGCGCACAAACCACTGCGCCGCCGCACGGTAGATCACCGGCGTTTTGTGGCGCCAGCAGTGCGGGTAGCTGTGGGTGATCTCTTTGGTGGCCAGCAGGCGGCCGGCGTTGTTCAGCGCCTCCAGGATGACCGGCACGGCCTTCCAGATGTGCTGGCCGCCGAACAGGGGCAGATCGGCTTCGTAGACGCCGTTGCCCTGCACCGGGTTGAGGATGTCGTCGAACTTCAGGCCGTGGGAGATGCAGCTGTTGAAGTCGTCCACGCCGTAGGCGGGCGCGGCGTGCACGATACCCGTGCCGTCTTCAGCGCTGACGTAGTCGGCAAGATAAACCGGGCTCAGGCGATCGTAACCAGCATCCACATGGGCCAGGGGGTGCTTGAACTTCAGGCCCTCCAGCTTGGCGCCGGGGGTGGTGGCCAGCACCTTGATCTGATCGGGCTCGAAGCCGTAGCGTTGCGTCGCCTTCTCGACCAGGCTTTCGGCCAGCACCAGCAGGCCCTTGGGCGTGTCGACCAGGGCGTAGCTCAACTCGGCGTGCATGTTCAGCGCCTGGTTGGCAGGGATCGTCCACGCGGTGGTGGTCCAGATCACGGTGAATGCCTCTTTGGCGAGGCTGCCCACGCCGAAGGCGGCGGCCAGCTTCTCGGGCTCGGCGCACAAGAAAGCCACGTCCAGCGTGCTGGACTTCTTGTCCATGTACTCGATCTCGAACTCGGCCAGCGATGAGCCACAGTCGAAGCACCAGTACACGGGCTTGAGGCCCCGGTACACGAAGCCACGCTCCATGATCTTCTTCAGGGCGCGGATTTCATTGGCCTCGTTGCCGAAGTCCATGGTGCGGTACGGATGCGACCAGTCGCCCAGCACGCCCAGGCGCTTGAAGTCCACCCGCTGGCCGTCGATCTGCTCGGCGGCATAGACGCGGGCCTTGGCCTGCACGTCGTCGCGGCTCAGGTTGCGGCCAAAGGTCTTCTCGATCTGGTTTTCGATGGGCAGGCCGTGGCAGTCCCAGCCGGGCACGTAGATGGCGTCAAAACCGGCCAGCTGGCGGGCCTTGACGATCATGTCCTTGAGCACCTTGTTGACGGCGTGACCGATGTGGATGTTGCCGTTGGCGTAGGGGGGGCCATCGTGCAGCACGAACTTCCTGGCGCCCTGGCGCGCGGCGCGCAGTTGGCCGTACAGGCCCTGGGACTCCCAATCGGCCACCCAGCCCGGCTCGCGCTTGGGCAGGTCGCCGCGCATCGGGAAGGGGGTGTCGGGCATGTTCAGCGTGGCCCGGTACTTGGACTCGGGGGCCGCGTCGGCAGGCTTGGCGCCGCCCTTCTTGGGGTTGGCTTGTGGGTCTTGGCTCATGGCAGTTCTCGACAAAGACCGGCTCGGGCGCCGGACTTCAGGGATTGGGGGGTGCGGTCAGGAGGCAGGCCGCCGGGCAGGCACACAGGCCCGGTGGCAAGGGCAGCACGGGCGCCATGCAGCGGCCGAGCATCGTGCGAGCGTCAAATTCGGTCGCGCGTGGTCTGGCGGCGCTGCGCCTGGAAAAAGGCCTTCGCGTCAGCGATGTCCTTGTGAATGGCGGCCTGCAACGCCTCCAGCCCGTCGTAGCGGGCTTCGTCTCGGAGTTTGTGCAGCAGTTCCACGCGCACGATTTTACCGTAGCCCCCTTCGAGGCCGAGGTGGGCCGGCCAATCAAAGCAATGCACTTCCAGCAGCACGCGACCGGTTTCGGTCACCGTGGGGCGCACACCCAGGCTGGCCACGCCCTCCAGAGGCTCATCGGCCAGCCCGTGGGTGCGCACCACGAAGATGCCGGTGGTGGCGGGCTTCTCGTGCCCAAAGCGCACGTTGAGCGTGCGGCAATCCAGGCTGCGCCCCAGTTTCTGGCCGTGCACCACGTGACCGCTCACGGTGTACGGGCGCCCCAGCAGGGTGGCCACCTGGGCCATGTCGCCCGCGGTCAGCGCTTCACGCACCACCGACGACGACACCCTCAAGCCGCGCACCTCGTAGCTCATCATGCGGGCCACCTCAAAGCCCTGGGCCTGCCCGGCGGCGTCCAGCATGGCGTAGTCGCCGGCCCGCTTGGCGCCAAAACGGAAGTCATCGCCCACCAGCACGTAGCGGGCACGCAGGCCGTCGACGATGACCTGCTGCACAAACGCCTCGGGGCTGAGGGCCGCCAGGCGTGCGTCAAAGGGCAGGATGACCACCTGATCGACCCCGCAGCGCTCCAGCTCGGACAGCTTGTCGCGCAGCGTGGCGATGCGGGCTGGTGCGAGCTCGGGCTTGTCGGCCAGGGCCGCGAAGTAATCGCGTGGGTGGGGCTCGAAGGTGAGCACGGTGGCGGGCACGCCCCGGTGCAGCGCCTCGTTGCGCAAAAGGGCCAGCATGGCCTGGTGCCCACGGTGAACGCCGTCGAAATTGCCGATCGTCAGGGCACAGGTCGGCGCCAATGCCGCATGGTGGAAACCGCGAAAGACTTGCATGGTGCGCGAATTATCGACCGGAACCAGCCCCTGAGCGCTCAAGGCAGCACGATGGCGGGATCGTCAATCCAGCGCCATTGCCCGGCGGGCATATCGTCTGGCAGGGTCAGGCGGCCAATCTGGCTGCGGTGCAGGGTCTCGACCCGGTTGCCCACCGCCGCCACCATGCGCTTGACCTGGTGGTACTTGCCCTGCAGCAGGGTCAGGCGCAGGTGCAGGGTGTCGGCCTCGGCGGCCGCGGCCGCCACCGGCTCGGGGTCGTCGTCCAGCACCACGCCCTTGAGCAGCTTGTCGCACATGGCCTGGGTCACCGGGTGCTTGCAGCCCACCTCGTACACCTTGGGCACGTTCTTCTTGGGCGAAGTGAGCTGGTGCAGCAAAGGGCCATCGTCGGTCATCAGCAGCAGGCCGGTGGTGTCTTGATCCAGCCGGCCCACGGGCTGCAGGCCCCGGCGGCGCAGCGGCGGCGGCAGCAGGTTGTGCACGCCCGGCCAGGCCCCGGGCTTGAGCGAGCACTCGTAGCCCGCCGGCTTGTGCAGCATGATCAGGGCACGCACGTGGCTGACCCAGGGCTGCCCCTCCACCACCATGTCCAGCCCGTCGGCGGGGAACACCGCCTCGGGGTCATCGACCGTCTGGCCGTTGACCTGCACCAGGCCATGGAGGATGAGGCCATCGCAGGTGCGGCGCTCGCCAAAACCCTGATCGAACAGGATGTCGCACAGGTGCTGGTGCCCGGCAGGAAGTCTTTGTTTTTTGGCCACGAGATCGTCGTCAATAGCGGCGCGTCAGCCGCAATGTTTCGTTGGTCTGGTTCATCTGGAATCGACCGAGGAAGGAATTGCCCAGCAAAACCACGGGCATGGCCATCGGCACCACCGAGGCCTCGACATCAAACACCTCGACGTTCTGGATGCGCACCGAACGCAAGTTGACACGGTAAGCCCGGACCACGCCGTTGGCTGTGCCCATCTGGATGGGGGTGCCATTCTCGAACTTGATGCCCAGGCGCCGGGCCTCTTCAGCGCCCATGGCCACCGACGTGGCCCCGGTGTCGACCACAAAGCGCACGCTGCGCCCGTTGATGGCGCCCTGTGCAAAGTAGTGCCCGCCAGTGCCGGCCATCAGCACGATCTCGCGCGCGCCACCACCGCCGCCACCCTGGCCCATGATGATGGTGGGCACACCACCCAGGGTGATGGTGTCACGCTGGCCATCGACCTCGATCACGGTCTGGTCGCTCTGAACACTGACGACCTTCACGCCCTGGTGGGACTGGCCTGCGGCCAAGGCCTTCGGCGCACCACCATTGATGACCAGCAGGGCCTTGCCGCCCATGTGGCCCGTCATGGCCACGCTGGCCGCCTGGGCACCTGCGCCCAGCACCAGGGCGGTCAAAAGGCATGTCACCCGAAGGCACGAGAGGGGCATCGCCATGCGGGGCTCAATCCCGGAAGTTGTCAAACGAGAAGGGATGATCTGGCAACTCCTTGCGGATCAGGGCCATGGCCGCCTGCAGGTCATCGCGCTTGTTGCCCTGAATGCGCACATCTTCGCCCTGGATGCTGGCATTGACCTTCATCTTGCTGTCCTTGATCACCTTGACGATTTTTTTGGCCAACTCGGACTCGATGCCGGCCTTGATCGTGACGATCTGCTTGACCTTGTCGCCGCCGATCTTTTCGACCTTGCCCACGTCCATGAACCGAATGTCCACCTTTTGCTTGGTGAGCTTGTTGTACAGCACGTCACGAACCTGGTCGATCTGGAAATCACTGTCGCCGTAAACAATCACCTGCTTTTCCTTCTTCTTGAACTCCAGCGCGGCGCTGGTGCCCTTGAAGTCGAATCGGGTGCCGATTTCCTTCATGGCGGTGTCCACCGCATTGCCAACGGATTCAAGATTGGGGTCGAGTTTGGTGTCAAAGCTGGGCATGGGTTCTCCTTTGTCTGCGAAAATTCTGCCATGTCCCTGTCGCCGTCCACCCCAGCCACCGCTGTTTCTGTCGAATTACCGATGGAACGAGGCGCCAGCCTGCGCAGTTTCAACAGTTTCGGCCTGCCATCCAACGCCCAGACGCTGGTGCGGATTCGATCGACGGCGGACGTGCGTCGCGTGGTGGACCACCCCGAGCTGGGCCGTGCGCCCAAATTCGTCCTGGGCGGTGGCAGCAACCTGGTCTTGACCCGTGACGTGCCGGCCTGTGTGCTGAAGATGGAGATCGAAGGCATCCGGCTGCTGCACACCCATGAGGACGCCTGGGTGGTGGAGGCCGGTGCGGGGGTGGTCTGGCACGATCTGGTGGCCTGGTGCCTGGACCACGGGCTGCCAGGACTGGAGAACATGGCCCTGATTCCGGGCACGGTGGGCGCCGCTCCGGTGCAGAACATCGGTGCTTATGGGGTCGAGCTCAAGGACCGCTTCGAGTCGCTCGACGCCGTGGACCTCGTCACAGGCCGCACCGTGACCCTGGACGCTGCCCAGTGCCGCTTTGGCTACCGCGACAGCATTTTCAAGCAAGGGCTGGCGGGCAAGAGCGTGATCACGACCGTGAGGCTGCGCCTGCCCAGACCCTGGACGCCCATGCTGGGCTACCTGGAACTGGAGCGCAAGGTGCTGGAGACCGGCATCTCGGCGCCCGATGCACGCCAGATCTTCGATTGGGTGTGCGCCATCCGGCGGGCCAAATTGCCAGACCCTGCCGTCATCGGCAATGCGGGCAGCTTCTTCAAGAACCCCGTGGTGACGGCCGAACAATGCCGTGACATCATCGGACGCGACCCGCACGTGGTGCACTACCCTCTGGACGATGGCAGCTTCAAACTGGCAGCAGGCTGGCTGATCGACGCCTGTGGATGGAAGGGCAAATCCATCGGGCGTGCGGGTGTGTATGAGAAGCAGGCCCTGGTGCTGGTCAACCGAGGCGGCGCCAGCGGCGCCGAGGTGGTGACCCTGGCCAGGGCCATTCAAGAAAGCGTGTACGGCCGCTTCGGCATCCGGCTGGAGCCGGAGCCGGTGGTGGTGTGAGGCCGTCGCCTCAGGCCTTGCTCAGCCAAAGTGGCAGATGTAGTGGTAGGGCTCGCCCTCCACCTTGATCTCGAACGACGAATTGCCAGGCACGTTGTAGCTTTCGCCCGGGCCGTAGGTCTTCCATTCGTCCGAGCCCGCCATCTTGACGGTGCACTGGCCGGCCACGGTTTCCATGATCTCGGGCGCGCCGGTGTTGAACGTCAGGCTGGCGGGCAGGATGACGCCCACGGATTTGCGGGTGCCATCGGCCAGGGTGACGGTGTGCGACACGCACTTGCCATCGAAGTACACATTGGCCTGCGTGTTGACGGTGCCGGCCAGGGTGGTGGTGCTCATGCTTGAAACTCCTTGAAATCGATCACTTGGCCTTGGCGGCCTTGGGGGCGGCCTTCTTGGCGGCAGGCTTCTTGGCGGCAGGCTTGGCGCGAACCGAGGCCGCGCGCTTGGCCTTCACGTTGGCACCGATGCGCAGGCGCAGGGCATTCAGCTTGATGAAGCCAGCGGCATCGGCCTGGTTGTAGGCGCCGCCGTCGTCGTCAAAGGTTGAAATCTTGGCGTCGAACAGGCTGTCGGTCTTGGAATCACGGCCGGTGCACATGATGGTGCCCTTGTACAGCTTGAGCTTGACGGTGCCGTTGACGGTTTCCTGGCTCTTGTCGATCAGGCCTTGCAGCAGTTCGCGCTCGGGGCTGAACCAGTAGCCGTTGTAGACCAGACGGGCGTAGCGCGGCATCAGGTCGTCCTTGAGCGCCAGCACTTCGCGGTCCAGCGTGATGGACTCGATGGCGCGGTGGCCGGTCAGCAAGATGGTGCCACCGGGGGTTTCGTAGCAGCCGCGGCTCTTCATGCCCACGTAGCGGTTCTCGACCTTGTCCAGGCGGCCGATGCCGTGCTTGCCGCCCAGCTCGTTGAGCTTGGTCAGCACTTGCGCGGGGGTCATCTTCACGCCGTTGATGGCGACCACGTCACCCTTGGCGTAGGTCAGCTCGATGGTTTCGGCCTTGTTGGGCGCCTTCTCGGGCGACACGGTCAGGCGCCACATATTGGCTTCGGGCTCGAAGTTCGGGTCTTCCAGCACGCCGCCTTCGTAGCTGATGTGCAGCAGGTTGGCGTCCATCGAGTACGGGGCGCCGCCCTTGCGCTTCTTGAATTCCACCGGGATGCCGTGCTTGTCGGCGTAGGCCAGCAGCTTCTCGCGCGAGAGCAGGTCCCACTCGCGCCAGGGGGCGATCACCTTCACGCCGGGCAGCAGCGCGTAGGCGCCCAGCTCGAAGCGGACCTGGTCGTTGCCCTTGCCGGTGGCGCCGTGCGAGATGGCGTCGGCCTTGCTCTTTTTGGCGATCTCGACCAGGCGCTTGGCGATCAGCGGACGGGCAATCGAGGTGCCCAGCAGGTATTCGCCTTCGTACAGCGCGTTGGCGCGGAACATGGGGAACACGAAGTCGCGCACGAACTCTTCGCGCAGGTCTTCGATGTGGATGTTCTCGGGCTTGATGCCCATCTTCAGCGCCTTGGCGCGCGCGGGTTCGATCTCTTCACCCTGGCCGATGTCGGCGGTGAAGGTGACGACCTCGCAGCCGTACTCGTCTTGCAGCCACTTCAGGATGATGGAGGTGTCCAGGCCGCCAGAGTAGGCCAGCACGACCTTCTTCACGCCGGAGGCGGCCTTCTGGGCCACGGCAGGGGCAGCAACAGGCGCCGCAGCGGCGACCTTGACAGGCTTGGTGGCCTTGGTGACTGGAGAGGCCTTCGTGGATTTGGACATGGTCAGGCAGAAGTGAAGAACGAAACCCCGAATTCTAGTCTCGCTGTGGTGGGCTGCCGCGCCTCACTCACCCAAACAGCTCACCCTGGGCAGACGCCGGACGCCACACCGAAGGATCAAAGCCGCTGGTGTCCAGCATGGGGCCGGCGTGCCCCAGACCGTGGCGGGCGGCCGCCTTGCGCACCCGCTGCCGTATCAGTTCGCCCCAGACGCCCTGCCCCTTCATGCGCAATCCAAACGACGACTCGTAGACCTTGCCACCACGCAGGTCGCGGATGCGGGCCAGGATGCGCTCGGCCTTGAGTGGCACATGGTGCTGCAGCCACTCGGTGAACAGGGGCTCAACCTCCCAGGGCAGGCGCACGATGGTGTAGTGGATGGCCTGGGCCCCCGCCTGGGCGGCCGCCTCGATCAGGCGCTCGATTTCGGGCTCATTGAGGAAGGGGATGATGGGGGCCACATTGACGCCCACGGGCACGCCCGCCTCACGCAGCCGTTGCACGGTGCGCAAGCGCCGATGTGGCGCAGCAGCCCGGGGCTCCAGAATGCGAGACAGCCCCGATTCGAGCGTGGTGAGGCTGACCATGACGTAGGTTTGCTGCGCCGCCGCCGAGCGGGCCAGGATGTCCAGATCACGCTCCACCCCGGCAGACTTGGTGACCAGCGTGTAGGGGTGACCACAGGCCTGCAGCACGGACAACACGGCCCGCGTGATGCCCCATTCGCGCTCGATGGGCTGGTAGCAGTCGGTGGCTGCGCCGATGGCGATGGGCGAGCAGCGATGCGAAGGCCGAGACAGCTCGCGCTGCAGCAACTCGGCCGCGTTGACTTTGGCCGTCAGGCGGGTTTCGAAGTCCAGCCCTGGCGACAGGTTGAGGTAGCTGTGTGTGGGGCGGGCGTAGCAGTAGATGCAACCGTGTTCACAGCCCCGGTAGGGGTTGAGCGACCACTCGAAGGGGATGTCGGGCGAGTCGTTGCGCGACAAAATGCTGCGCGCTTGCTCGGGCACGACCTCGGTGAGCCAGCGCGCCCCCGAGGGTGCATCCTCGGCATCGCTCCCATCGCGCCCATCGACCGGCCAGCCATCGCCCTCGGCCTCGCGGGCATCGCCCATGAAGCGATGTGGCAGGCGCGTGGCCGTGCCTCGGCCTTTGCTGGGCTGGGCCCGCTGCCTCAGGTCGGGCCAGGCAAGGGGTGGGTCATGGTCATCTGGCTGCATACTGTATTTTTATACAGTATGCAGCCGATCAGCAAGCCCTGCTCACCCCTCCCCGTACACCACCGTCGGCTCGGCCTGGGGCATCAGCTCTTTGAGGCGCTTGAGCGCCTGATCGCTGGGGAAGACGCGGGCGCGGTCGCCCAGGTCGAGCTCGCCCCGGGCCGAGATCTCGGGCGTGTGGCGCTCGACGATGACGCGCAGGGGCAGGCCCTGCACGGCGTCGGGCAGGTCGGGCTCAGCCGCAGGCACGCGCTTGGCCGGGAACTCTTGCAGCAGCGTGTCGATGGGCAGGGCCTGGTCGCGCGCCACCAGGCGCACAAAGCGGGCATGACGACACCGGGCCGCGGCCAGGCTCATCACCTGCTGCACGTTCAGGCGCAAGCCGCCTGAGAATCGGTCGGTTTGCACCTTGCCCTGGATGATGAGCAGCTCGTCGTCTTTCAGGGTGTCCTTGTTGGCGTCCAGCGTGTCCTGGTTGGCCACGGCCTCGATGGATTCGCTCTTGTCGTCCAGCTTGAAGATGGCCACGCGGCCGCGCTGGCCGTTGATGATGCGCATCTCGCTGACGATGCCGGCCACCATCTGCGGCTCGCGGCTGTCTTGCAGGTCGCTGATGCGCTTGGCAAAGCGGCGCACCTCGCGCTCGTGCTCGTCAAACAAGTGGCCCGTCAGGTAGAAGCCGATGGCGGTTTTTTCCAGCGTCAGCTGCTCTTTGGTGGACCAGGGCTCGGTGGGCACCAGGTCGGGCTCGTTGGTGGATGCTGCGTGGCTGTCACCAAAGTCGAACAGGCCGCCCTGGTCGGCGTTGGCGGCCAGGGTGTCGGCGTATTCAAACGCCAGGCCCACGCTGGCCAGCAAACCGGCGCGGTGGGGCACCAGGTTGTCAAAGGCGCCGGCCTTGATCAGGGCCTCGACCACGCGCTTGTTGACCAGCTTGCGGTCCACCCGGCAGCAGAAATCAAAGAAGCTCTTGAATGGGCCGTTGGCCTCGCGCTCGCGCACGATGGCCTCGATGGCGCCCTGCCCCGTGCCCTTGACGGCGCCCAGCGCGTAGCAGATGGTTTTGCTGTCGATCGGGATGAAGCGCCACTGGCCCTGGTTCACATCGGGCGGCGTGAAGCGGATGCCGAAGTTCTGCGTGGCGTCGTCGTGGAAGATCTTGAGCTTGTCGGTGTCGTCGCTGGCAATCGTCATGTTGCCTGCGAAGAACTCGGCGGTGTAGTGCTGCTTCAGCCAGGCCGTGTGGTACGCCAGCAAGGCATACGCGGCCGCGTGCGACTTGTTGAAGCCGTAGCCCGCGAACTTCTCCATCAAGTCGAAGATCTCGTTGGCCAGTTGTTCGCTGATGCCGTTCTTGGCCGCACCTTCGGCAAACAAGCCGCGGTGGTGCTGCATCTCCTCGACCTTCTTCTTGCCCATGGCGCGGCGCAGCAGGTCGGCGCCGCCCAGCGAGTAGCCCCCCACGATCTGGGCCACCTGCATCACCTGCTCCTGGTAGACCATGATCCCGTAGGTCTCCTTGAGCACCGTCTCCATCAGCGGGTGCGGGTAGGTGACCTCTTCCTTGCCGTGCTTGCGGGCGCAGAACGAGGGGATCAGGTCCATGGGGCCCGGACGGTACAGCGCCACCAGCGCGATGATGTCCTCGAAGACGCTGGGCTTGGCGTCGCGCAGCATGCCCTGCATGCCACGGGATTCCAGCTGGAACACGGCCACGGTCTTGCCCTCGGACAGCAGCCGGTAGGTGGCCGCGTCGTCCAGCGGGATCTTGGCGAAGTCGAAGTCCTTCTGGTCCGGGTGGCGGGCCATGATGAACTCTTTGGCCGTCTCCAGGATGGTCAGCGTGGCCAGGCCCAGGAAGTCGAACTTCACCAGGCCGATCTGCTCGACGTCGTCCTTGTCGTACTGGCTCACGGCCGAGTCACTGCCCGGCTGCTGGTAGAGCGGGCAGAAGTCGGTGATCTTGCCGGGCGCGATCAGCACGCCGCCCGCGTGCATGCCGATGTTGCGCACCATGCCCTCGACGCGCTCGGCCAGCTCCAGCAGCGCGGCCACTTCTTCTTCGGCCTTTTCGCGCTCGTTGAGCTCGGGGGCCTCGTGGCGGGCGTAGATGACCTTGGCCTTGTCGGGGTCGAAGTCGGGCGGCAGCTTGGCCAGCGTCACCGTCTTGCCCGGTGGCGCCGGGATCAGCTTGGCGATGCTGTCCACATGGCCATAGCCCATGCCCAGCACCCGGCCCACGTCGCGCAGCGCGGCCTTGGCGGCCATGGTGCCAAAGGTGGCGATCTGGCTGACGGCATCGCGGCCGTAGCGGTCTTTCACGTAGTCGATGACGCGGTCGCGGTTGCCCTGGCAGAAGTCGATGTCGAAGTCGGGCATGGACACCCGCTCGGGGTTCAGGAAGCGCTCGAACAGCAAGTTGTACTTGAGCGGGTCGAGGTCGGTGATCTTGAGCGCATAAGCCACCAGCGAGCCCGCCCCCGAGCCCCGGCCCGGCCCCACCGGGCAGCCGTTGTTCTTGGCCCAGTTGATGAAGTCCTGCACGATGAGGAAGTAGCCCGGAAAGCCCATCTTCAGGATCGTGTTGATCTCGAAGTCCAGGCGCTCCACATAACGCGGGCGCTCGGCATCGCGCTGGGCCGCATCGGGGAACAGGTGCAGCAGCCGTTCTTCCAGCCCCTGGTGCGACAGCTCGCGGAAGTAGTCTTCCATGGGCTGAGGCTGGCCGTCGGGCATGATCGGCGTGGGGAAGTCGGGCAGCTGCGGCTTGCCCAGCACCAGCGTCAGCGAGCAGCGCCGGGCAATGGCCACCGTGTTGGCAATCGCCGAGGGGATGTCGGCGAACAGGGCCTCCATCTGCGCGGCCGTTTTGAAGTGCTGCTCTTTGGTGAAGCGCTTGATACGCTTGGGGTTGCCCAAGGTTTCGCCTTCGGCCACGCACACGCGGGCCTCGTGGGCCTCGAAGTCGTCGGGCTCCAGAAACTGGATGGGGTGGGTGGCCACCACGGGCAACTGCAGCTTGGCCGCCAGCGGCACCACACCCCGGATGTGGGGCTCGTTGGTGGCGTGTCCGCCGCGTTGAAGCTCGATGTAGAAGCGGCCCGGAAAGGCCTCGGCCAGCTTGCGCGCCCAGGCCTCGGCCTTGCCCGCATCGCCCATCAGCAGGGCCTGGCCCACGGGGCCCAGGTCGGCGCCGCTCAAGCAAATCAGGCCGTCGTTGTTGGCCACCAGCGACTGCCAGAACACCCAGGCGTGGGTGCGTTGCCCGGGGGCCGTCCAGGCCTCGCCCAGCAGCTCGCACAGGCGCAGGTAGCCCTGGCGGTTCTGGATGAGCAGCAGCAGGCGCGTGGGCGCTTTGGCGCCCTCTTCCGGCTCCAGCCACACATCGGCCCCGATGATGGGCTGCACGCCCTTCTTGCGCGCCCCGCTGTAGAGCTTGACAGCCCCGAACAGGTTGCTCAGGTCGGTGACCGCCACCGCCGGCTGGCCGTCCTTGGCCGCCGCCTTGACAAGGTCGTCGATGCGCAGGGTGCCGTCAACGACGGAATACTCGGAGTGGGATCGCAGGTGAACAAAGGCCATGGGCAGGATTGTAAGAAGCCGCTGGGGGGATCGCCGGGGAAGGTCTGGCAATCAGGCCACCAGCAAGCCCTCATCCAGCATCTGCTGAACGATGTTGGCCTGCAGCACGTCCCGGCGGCGCTTGGCGGCCGGGCGCGATGCCAGCCCGGCCATCCACCGCTTGAACTCCACAAACACCGACGGCGCAATGGTGCGCATCAAGGCCATGCGGCCGGTGACCGACACCACGGTCTGCTCAAACCGCGCCACTTGAAGAAACATCTCGGCCCGCTGGGCCTGCACTGGCCAGATGTCGTCCTCATCGTCGGTGAACCGAAACGGATGAGGGTCGCCGTCCACGGCCACCCGACGCAGAAAGTCCACCATGAACCCCTTGTCGTTGATGGCCGATTCCAGTTGGTTGTCCATGCGCCTGAAAGAGCGGTCAGCCCCTTGCAGCACCTTGAGCATGGAGCCGTCCAGCCGATTCATGCGGCCAATGAACTGCACCCGCTTGCGGGCATCCCACAGCAAATCGACGTCTTGCGTCGCCAGGGCGCCGGCCTGGATGCGCACCGACGCCGCCATTTCGTACGCGTACAAGGCATGCGTGCCGACCACCGTGAAGTGCTCGCCCAGCCCCGCCGCCTCCAGCGTGTTGAGCACGCTGACCACCACATTGGGAACGCGCCCCACCTTGAGGGCCTTGTTCAGGCGCTCGGCCTCACGCAGGGCGTCGTCCAGTGAGCGCTTGCGCGCCTCCGCCTGGTGCTTGGCCTGCATGAAGGCCTGGTAGGTGGCCTCGGTATCAGGGGTGCGGCGCCCCAGGCGCTGCTGCCGATTGTCTGGCAAGGTTTTGACCAGGTACTCGTAATCGCCTTCGCGCTTGAAGTACATGCCCCCTGCCACTTGCCGGGCCGATTGCGCGGCGCGCAGCCATTCTTGATGAATGGCCTCGCCATCGATGGCCTGCCGAGCAGCATTGTCAGAGAGGGGTAAGTAATTCATCACCGTACAAATATTGTTTTTGCATTTTGTACGGTGAATCAAATTAAATCAATGACTTAAGAGAACAAACAGTCACGCCGCAGGTGGGTTCACCCCCGGCCCCACGGGCGGAAAGCGCCGGAAGGCCTCGGTGGATTCCATCTGTGCAGCCAGGGCTGCCAGCGCCGGGTGCTGGGCCGCCTGGGCCAGCGCGGGCTCCACCTCGCCCACAAACCGCCAGGCGATGGCGGCGGTGATGCCCGCCTGCCGGGTGGGTTGCCCCTGGGATGGCGCCAGCGCCTCGGGCCGGGAGGCCACTGCGTGCTCCAGCCCCGCCAGCGCGGCCACCAATTGCCCCTGCACACGCGCCAGCCAGGGGCCGTGCTGCTTGTCGGCCGGGCGCAGATTGCGCTCGTAGATGGACTGCACCCCCTTCTCGCACGCGGCCAGGGCCAGGCTCAGCACGCGGAAGTCGTGCTGCAGTGCCTGGGCATCGGTGGGCCACAGATGGCGCCCCTGGCTGTGCGCCGCCTCGATGAACTGCAGGATGAGCGACGAATCCATCAGCGCCTCGCCATCAGGGCAGACCAGGGTGGGCGCCTTGACCACAGGGTTGATGCGCTGAAACTGCGCAAAGGTGCTGACGACGGACACGGCCTCGTGCTCGAACGGTACACCCAGGCAATGCAGAGAGATGGCCACACGACGCACATAGGGCGAATCGAGCATGCCGATGAGGCGGAAGGGGGGCATGGGCGGGCTCCTGGACTGGGCGTGACGAGGGGCAGTATGCGCTGGTGGGGGGGTTAGGCGCCACTTGATGGCGAGCGACTGATCTTTGTTGGATGGGCTGGTTTAGGCTGATAGCAGCCGGTCAGCTTTGGCGAGCAGGTGACCGCTGAGGTTGATACAAGCGCCAGTCCGCCTATGATGTAGTGCCATGGCCATCGACCTGAAAACCTTAGGATCCAAACTCGCCAAATACCGAGGACAGCTCAAAGAGTCCATCGTTGAGGTCGCGTCCGCGACTGGCATTGACGCAGCGCGTCTAAAGGATATCGAAGCGGGCCTGGTCGAACCGACGGGCGACGACGTGCTGATCCTGGCCGACCACTATCGCTGCGACTTCAAGTTCTTCATCTCAAACGAACAGGTTGCGCCGTTCGAGCAAACCGAGACGCTCTACCGAGCCCATGGCAACGACTTTACGAAGGAAGATCGCCGGGCCATCCAAGACTTTCTATACCTGTGCGAGACCGAAGACTTCCTGATGAGGGAGTTGGGGCGTCCGCCCAAGGACTTTTTCTTTTCGCCAAGCGGGGATTTCTTTAAAGGCCACGGAGAGAGCGCTGCAGCGCGACTGCGCGCCGCTCTGGGACATGACGACCGCGTGGTCCCACGCGATGTCTACGCGGAATTTCGCAGCGTTGGCGTCCATGTCTTCCGCCACAAGTTAGGCAACTCGAACATCTCCGGCCTTTTCATCATGCATCCGGTTGCTGGAAAGTGCGCCTTGGTCAACCACAGCGAGGACATTTACCGCCAGCGATTCAGCGCTGCTCACGAAATGGCCCACGCCATCTTCGACTCTGCGCAAGGCGCTAGCGTCAGTTTTGATCGCCCCAGTGGGGCGGATTATTTGGAGCTTCGCGCCAATCGATTTGCATCGTGCTTTTTGATGCCACCCGCCTTCTTGAAGAAACTGCCGTCGCCCAGCCAGTGGAGCGACGCGGATGCACAGAGGTGGGCCAACGATTTGCGAGTGAGTTGCGTTGCGCTTGCCATCGCTCTCAAAGAGGCCAAGCTCATCGAACAGGCCAACTACGACCGTATCCGCCGATTGCGCGTGCCGCGCGAAGCCAAGATCGACCCCGAATTGCCCGACAGCCTCAATCCCACGCAGCGCCAACGCAAGGCACACCTGCTGGAGCTCGGGCTCTCGGATTTCTACGTGGGTCTGTGCTTCGAGGGCTTTAGCGCCGGGGTGATCAGCATCGGTCGTTTGGCTGAAGCCCTGCTTTGCAGCCACGGCGAGCTCTTCGAACTTGCAAACCTCTATGGCCGGACCCTCCATGGCCATTGATCCATCAAAGTTTCATCTAATCAATGTTGCCGACACCTGCTCGGTGTGGAACGTGTTGTCGTCAGCTCGTCTGCATTCGGCCGCCAACGAAGCGCATTGCGAATTCTGCATGACCAGCTTCGTGCGTTACGAATGCCTGATTAAGCCGCGGAAAGCCCCGACTCAAGCGGAGACCGAGCTTATGCGACGGCTTAACCAAGAGCAAGCTCGAGGCGGCTTTGCCGCCCATTCCTGCGACATCGGTGACCTACAAGCCATCAAGCTCCTTGAAAGCAGGAAAAAGCTGGGCAAGGGTGAGCTGTCATCTATCGCTTTCGCCATGAAGATCGGTCAAGCCGTTATCACCGACGACATGAAGGCGCGCAAGCTGGCTGAAGATTCAGGCCATGCCCTCGCGCAAACCACTTCGCATCTGTTTTCATGGCTGATATTCAAAGGACGCCTTGGCGACTCAGACAAGGCGACCGTCATAGCGCAGCATCAGTCGATGGAGCGCCCGCTCGCCCCGCATTTCGAGAAGGCCTACGAGATTGCGCTGCAATGCAGGCTCAATTCGATGCCGTGAGGCGCACCGTGGAAACTAAGCCGACAATGAGGGACGTTGCGCCGCCTGACCTGCCGAGGCTCATCCAGGACGCTCTGGCAGAGCTGGGATATGACGCGGATGCCGCGGCAGTGGCCGAGCGAGTTCGCCGTCTGGACATTGGCCTGCCGGTTGAGGACGAGTTCTCGGTCGTATGCGCCTGGCTCGGGAAGTGCCAGCTACTTCACAAGCTGGACCAGCATCAGGTGCCCATTGCCTCCAGGCAGGAGTTTCAAGTCCCCGACTTGCTGGCGAAATTCTCTACCCAGACCAGCAAGTCCCCTGTGCTGATCGAGGTGAAGTCGAAGAAAGAAAAGGTCTTGTCATTCAAGGCCGAATACATGGGCCGCCTGCAGAACTACGCCGATCTGGTGGGCATGCCATTGCTGGTAGCGTGGAAGTTCCACAGCCTCTGGACGCTGTTCGAGGCAAGGCATATGAAGAAGGCCGACAAGAACTTCAACATTAATCTGGAGACGGCGTTGCGGGAGAACCTCCTAGGCGTCATGGCTGGCGACGTCGCCTACAAAATCGGCGCTGGCGCAGGCATACACCTACGCATTCGAAAGGACAAACTGCTTGGCACCGAGAAGACCAATGAGGGGTACGCGGAGCAATGGATGATGACAATCGACGACGTGAGCTTCACAGATCGCGAAGGAGCGCGTCGCACGGACCTCGACGACGAGGTCCAGTCGTTGTTCACCGCGTGGGACTTGGCGGAGAAGGAGGAGCACACCGACTCCCACATCAATCTACACTTTGTAGCCGGGGCCGAAGGTGTGCAGTTTGCCCATACGGCCTTGATCCACTTGCTGAGCTGGGAGTCACCCCACGATGACAGACCGCACTGGCGCGGAATCCTGCGGAAGGAGCAGATCACCGCCAACGTCGCCAGCTTCTCTGCTGCGCTAGATGCGGCCTTCCGGCAGAAGGTGGTGTCCCACATCTTCCACTTTCAGCCCCATGCTATGCCAGAATTCTTGCAGCCATCGGCGTAGGCTTCGATGAGTAGCATCAACCAACTTAGTTTTTGAGGGGGATTTGACGAGTGCTTATTGAACAGGCCTTCTTTTCACTGCCAGAGGTCCTCCACGGAACTGGCTACCAGTCACAAAGCTATGAATCTGGGATTGTTTCCGCGCTAACCCTTTCACTCCTCCAGGTCTTGAACGGGCGCAATGTTCCGAACCCCATTGGTTGCTTGCAAAGCGAGCGGCTATATCGCTCTGATGGAATTTATCAGCAGGGAGGGAATCCACGATATCTGCGTGCAGACTTGTTCGCCGATATAAATCGCCTATTTGTTGCAAACAAGCGGCTGAGCCAATACGGCTGGCGTCATCATCTGTGGCTCGAATGCAAGTTCCTTCGAGGTCAGGCGGGCGCGGAGGGGAACCAGCATGCAGGGAACAAGTCCCCAGCTACGGGTTCGATATTGGCAGACTTACTTCGATTGGCTCTGCTCATTCCGGAGACAGCGAACAAGACCCACAGCAGCCGCTACTTTCTGCATGTCTATGACGCCGACCCGAAGTTCTACCTAACCTTCCGCGGCCGCCCTTGGTGCAAGTCCTTGGTAAGTGTCGGAGAGCAGGAAATCCATGTATCCGGATTGGAAGATGAGCCTGCAGCAGTCAAGAGACTAATCGGTGACCTTCCCGGCCTTGATGTGAGGCTCAAGGTCACAAACTTTCACGCAGGTCCGCTACACGTTCAGCATCGTCCGGTCTATTGGTGTTGGCTCACCCGTATCGATAAGGTCGACGCAAGTCTTGCGCGGCACACAGTGTCGATTGATGCCGACCGAACGATCACTCAATCGGAGGATGGTCTAGCCGAGATTGCCGCATTCTTGGCAGCACGTCTGGCCATCCTGCCGGAGTCACCCGACACCCAGCCGCCGCGCCCCGACGAGCAAGAGGCGGCGCAGCAAGCGGATGAAGTGGTTCCCGCTGGGATAGAGGACTAGTTCAGGCATCCCATCTGCGTGCGACTGTACAGTTGTGCTCCGGGCTGTACGGGGGGATGAACTCCTGCTACAGCCCCATCTGTCCAATGACGGAAATCCGGCCTAGAGCGAGCTTTCAGGCGCGGGTCACTAATGGCGGCAACCGCTGCAAAGCCGCCCGTCGCACGCCACCCATGTTTCAGCCCGCGGATGTCGGGTAAACAACGCAGCGAGGTAAAGGAGGAGGGGGGGACGCAGTCCGCCCCGGGGGAGAGAGCCCTGACACAAACAGTCCTGAGGACTGTTTGTGCATGGCGAGCGCCTGGGGCTCTGCCCCCAGGCAACGAGCGTAGTTGTCTACCCGGCGTCCGTGGCCCGCACAGCGCACCGAAGGGCAGTGGCCCTCACGCCATCAGCGTCAACAAGCCCTGATACGGCAACAAATTGGTCCGCACCACCTTGTCCAGCGGCTCGGCAAACCCATCCTGCATCCACCGCGCCGCCAGCAGCACGTTCAGGCCGATCATGCCGTCGGCCAGCAGGTCCAGGTTCACCTCATCGGCCCGGGCGTCGGGCACCAGCAGGTGCAGGTGCTGGCGCATCATGTTGGAGTAGTCGCGTGCGGTGGCGCCGCTCAGCGCGGCCACCTCGTCGTTCACGCCCAGCGAATCCACCAGCATGATGCGGCCGCGCCGGGGGTCGTCGCGAATGAATTCCAGAAACACGCGGATGGCCGGCTCCAGCATGCCCAAAGGCGTGGGCTCGGCCTCTTTGAGCACGGCCAGCGTGCGGGCCATGAGCTGGTCGCGCAGCTCGCCATAGGTGGCCATGAACAGCTGCGGCAGGGTCTTGAACGATTCGTAAAAATAGCGCTCGGTCAGGTGGGCGGCCACGCACACCTCGCGCACCGTGGCCGCATGAAAGCCCTTGGTGCCGAACACCTCGATGGCGCCCTCGATCAGCTTGGCGCGGCGCAGGCGTTGCCGCTCTTCAGGCAGCACGCCGCCATACCGGCGGCGCGGTGAAGGCGTGGGGGCAGACGTCAAGGCGTTCATGGAGATCCCTATATTGACATGGATCATTGTCAAAGTTATTCTGACAAGATTCTTTGTCAAAAGTCAAGCTCCTCCTGGGAATCCCCTCACATGACAGCGCACCACCCTCAGGCTGCCCCCCATCGCCCTGCCCCGGCCCCCGATGGCATCGAGCGCCACCGCATCATCATCGTCGGCACCGGGTTCTCGGGCCTGTGCATGGGCGTGAAACTGCGAGAGCAAGGCGAGGAAGACTTCGTGCTGCTGGAGCGCGCCAGCGAGGTGGGCGGCACCTGGCGCGACAACACCTACCCGGGCTGCGCCTGCGATGTCGAATCGCACCTGTATTCGTTCTCGTTCGAGCCCAACCCGAACTGGTCGCGGCTGTATGCGCCGCAACCCGAGATTTTTGCCTACCTGCGCCACGTGGCCCGCAAGTACGACCTGATGCGGCACGCCCGCTTCAACACCAACCTGGTGGGCGCCCGCTGGGACGAAGCGCGCAAGCTGTGGGTGGTGAAGGCCGAAGACGGCCGGGTGTTCGAGGGCGAGGTGCTGGTGTCGGGCATGGGTGGCTTGAGCAACCCGGCCTACCCCAACATCCCCGGGCTGAACCGCTTTGAAGGGCCTCAGTTCCACTCGGCCACCTGGCGCCACGATGTGGACCTGAACGACAAGCGCGTGGCGGTGATTGGCAGCGGCGCCAGCGCCATCCAGTTTGTGCCGCAGATCGCGCCCAAGGTGGCGCACCTGAGCTACTTTCAGCGCACGCCGCCGTGGGTGGTGCCCAAGATGGACCGGCCCGTGACGACGCGCGAGCGCGCGGACTTTCTGGCCAACCCCTGGCGCCAGCGCATGGCGCGCAACAAGCTTTACTGGATGCTGGAGGCGCGCTTCCTAGCCTTCAAGTACAAGCCCGAGTGGATGAACCTGGTGGCCAAGGTGGGCAAGCACCGCATCCGCAAGCACATCAAAGATCCGGCCCTGCAAGCCAAGCTCACGCCCAGCTACACGCCGGGCTGCAAACGCTTGCTGATCTCCAACGATTACTACCCGGCCCTGGCGCGCACCAACGTCGAGGTCGTCACCGAGGGCATCCGCGAGGTGACGGCGCGCGGCGTGGTCACCAACGATGGCCGCGAGCACCCGGTGGATGTGATCATTTACGGCACCGGCTTCAAGGTGCAGGATCCGATCCCCAAGGGCGCCATCTTTGGCAAGGGCGGCACCGACCTGGTCGACCTGTGGCGCCAGGGCCCCGAGGCCTTCCTGGGCATCACGGTGGCGGGCTTTCCCAACTTCTTCATCCTGATGGGCCCCAACACGGGCCTGGGCCACAACTCGATGGTCTACATGATCGAGTCGCAGGCCCACTACATCGTGGAGGCGCTCAAGGCCATGAAAGAACAGCGGCTGCGCACGATCGAGGTCAAGCCAGAGGCTCAGAAGCGATTCGTGGGCCAGGTGCAGCAAGCCCTGACGGGCACGGTGTGGAACTCGGGCTGCAAGAGCTGGTACCTCAACGAGCAGGGCCGCAACACCGCAGCCTGGCCAGGCTTTACATTTGCATACCGCCTCAAGACCCGCCGCTTCCGGCTCAACCCCTATCAGACTGAACGCGCATGAGCATCCAGGCCGTCATCACCAACCTCGTCTTGCGCTGGCAGTTCAAGCGCGCTGGGCGTGGCCCGCTGAATGTGCAAAAAGCGCGCAGCAAGATCAACCACCTGGCCAAGCGGTACCCGCCGCCGCCCAAGAGCATTCGCCACACGCCGGTGGCGGCCCAGCCAGACAAGGGCCTGTGCCCGGCCGAATGGCTGAGCGTGGCCAACCCGAAGCGCACGGTGGTGTACTTCCATGGCGGCGGCTATTTTTTCTGCGGCCTGGAAACCCACCGCCCCACCTGCGCCTACCTGGCGCGCACGGCCGAGGCCCAGGTGCTGTCGGTGGATTACCGCCTGGCGCCCGAGAACGTGTTCCCGGCGGCGGTGGACGATGCCCTGGCCTGGTGGAAGGCCTTGCTGGCCCAAGGCATCGATCCCAAAACGGTGGTGTTTGCCGGTGATTCGGCCGGTGGCGGCTTGACGCTGGCCTGCATGCTGGCGGCCAAGGCCGAAGGCCTGCCGCTGCCTGCAGGCGCGGTGCTGTTCTCTCCGTGGACGGACCTGAGCTGCTCGGGCGAGACCATGAAGACCCAGGCCGACGCCGACGTGATGTTCAACCCCGAATCCCTGCCCGAGGCGGCGGCCCTGTACCTGGCCGGCCAACCGGCCAACACGCCTTTGGCATCGCCCCTGTTTGGCGATCTGGCGGGCCTGCCCCCCTTGCTGATCTACGCCAGCGAGCACGAGATCTTGCTGTCGGACTCCACCCGCCTTCACGAACGCGCCAAGGCCCAAGGTGTACAAAGCACCTTGCACCTCAAGCCCAAGATGCCGCATGTGTGGCCCACCATGCTGATGCTGCCCGAGGCGCGCGCAACGCTCAAGGCCTGCGGCGAATTCATCGCTGCGCGCACACGCTGACCCCAGGTCGGCCCCTTGTCGAACAACCACACCGGAGACACGCGTGAAAGACTTCAAGAACAAGGTGGCGGCCATCACCGGCGCCGCATCGGGCATGGGCCGCACCCTGGCGGTGGAACTGGCCAAACGGGGCTGCCACCTGGCCCTGAGCGACGTGAATGAAACCGAACTGGTGAAGACCGCCGAACTGGCGGGCCGCCATGGCGTGAAAGTCACCATCACCCGCCTGGACGTGGCCGACAAGGAGGCCGTGTACGCCTGGGCCGACCAGGTGGCGCGCGACCACGGCAAGGTCAACCTGATCTTCAACAACGCGGGCGTGGCCCTCACGGCCCCGCTGGAGCACGTCAAGCACAGTGACTTCGAGTGGATCGTGGGCATCAACTTCTGGGGCGTGGTCTACGGCACCCAGGCCTTCTTGCCGCACTTGAAGGCCTCGGGCGATGGCCACATCGTCAACACCTCCAGCCTGTTCGGCCTGATGTCGGTGCCCACCCAGGGCTGCTACAACGCCACCAAGTTCGCGGTGCGCGGCTACACCGAAGCCCTGCGCATGGAGCTGGAGCTGGAAGGCGCCTGTGTCAGCGCCACCTGCGTGCACCCGGGCGGCATCGCCACCAACATCGCCATGGCCGGCAAGGTGGACCCGGTGATGGAGAAGCTCACCGGCGTGACCGAAGAGCAGCAAAAGCGCCGGGCCAACAAGATGATCAGCACCACCACGGCCGAATCGGCTGCGCTGCAGATTTTGTCGGCGGTTGAGAAAAACGCCCGCCGCGTGCTGGTGGGGCCGGACGCCAAGTTCCTGGACAAGGTGGTACGCCTGCTGGGTGCCAGCTACCAGGTGCTGATCATTCGCCAGATGCGCAAGATGAGCAAGCCGCGCACGCGCGCACGCACCGCTGCCTGAGCCGCCTCGCGCCTGCACGACGACATGAAATGGTTCAAACGTCTGTGGTGGACGGCGGTGCTGTTTGCCATTGGCCTGGCCGCGGTGGTGTTCACCACCTGGGAGCCTGACCGCCAACTGGGCGCCCTGGTGGCGCGCTGGGGTGCCGACCCGTCCACCTTCCTGGAAATGGATGGCATGCAGGTGCATGTGCGCGACACCGGCCCCCGAGACGATCCTCACCCCCTGGTGCTGCTGCACGGCATGTCGTCCAGCCTGCACACCTATGAAGGCTGGCAGCAATCGCTGCAGACCGAGCGCAGGGTGATCAGCGTCGATCTGCCGGGCTTCGGGCTCACCGGCCCCAGCCCGCAAGGTGATTACCGCATCGATGCCTACACCCGCTTTGTGCTGCGGCTGCTGGACGCGCTGCAACTCAAGCAGGTGGTGCTGGTGGGTAATGCGCTGGGTGGCGAAGTCGCGTGGCAGACGGCCGTGCTGGCCCCCGACCGCGTCGAGCGGCTGGTGTTGATCGACTCCGATGGCTACCAGCCTTCGGTGCTGTCCATGCCGATTGCGTTCCAGGTGGCCAGTTCGCGCTGGCTGCGCTGGGTGTCCGAACGCATCTTGCCCAAATCGCTGGTGGCCGCGAGCGTGCGCAGCGTGTTTGGTGACCCCAAGCGCGCCACCCCGGACAAGATCGACCGATACTTCGAGCTGGCATTGCGCGTGGGCAACCGCCGCGCGCTGTTTCAGCGCATGGATCAGGCTCAGTTTGGCAGCAACGCGGCCTTGATCCGGCGCGTGCAACAGCCCACCCTGGTGCTGTGGGGTGACAAAGACGAGATGATTTCGCCCGATCAGGGGCAATTGTTTTGCCGCGACATTGCCGACTGCACCCTGGTGATGCTGCCCGGCTTGGGGCACCTGCCTCAAGAAGAAGACCCGCGCGCGACGCTGTTGCCGCTGCGCGAGTTTCTGGCACGACCGGGCCGCAGGCCCGCTGATCAGCCCTCTTGACGACGCCAACGCGCCTGGCGCACCACCGAGGCCACCAGCTTGTCGAGCATCTGGTCCATGCGCTCATCCTTGAGCGCGTGGGGCCCACCCAGCTGTTTGTCGGCGGCCGACAAGGCCAGCTGCTCGGGCACCACCACCATCGCAAAGTTGGTGCTCAGGTAGGTGCGCACGATGGGCAGCGCACGGATGCCACCCAGCGCGCCGGGCGATGCCGCCATCAAGCCCACCGGCTTGCCCTCCGTGGCGCCCGTGCCCGAGGGCAGATCGCCCTCGGCCTGCACCACCGACATCCAGTCGAAGGCATTGATGAACAGCGGCGTGGGCAGGGCGTTGTACTCGGGGCTGCTCAAGAGCAGGCCGTCGTGCTCGGCAAAGAGCTGACGCAGGCGACGAGCGCCTTCGGGCATGCCCTGGGACTGCAAAAGATCCTGGTCGTACACCGGCAGGGTCAGCTCTCGCAGGTCCACGGTGGTGGTTTCAGCGCCCAGCGCTTGCGCCTTGTGCGCAGCAATCGCCGCCAACTGCCCATTGAATGAGCCCTCACGGGCGCTGCCCGCGATCACCAACAAACGAGGGGTGGTGCTGCTCATGCCTTACCCCTGAAAACGTTGGGCCACCTGGGCCACGCGCTCACCAAACAGGCGGGCGGTCTCCAGATCACCCGGCAGCATCTCATCCACGCTGGCATCCGACGGGGTGGAGGCCATGGCGCCGCTGAACGAGGCCACATAGTTCACGTCATTGCGCGTGGCGGCCTTGCTGTTGCTGGGCATGATGCCGGTGCCCACCCAGATCATGCTGTGCTGCATGGACACGGTGAACAGGTAGTGCAGGGTGGACAGCTTGTCGCCGTTCATCGACGCCGAGTTGGTGAACCCCGCCGCGATCTTGTTCTTCCAGGCCTGGGTGTACCAGGGCTTGGAGCTGGCATCCAGAAACCGCTTGAACTGCCAGGGCACGCTGCCCATGTAGGTGGGTGCGCCAAAAATGATGGCATCGGCCGCGGCCAGGGTGTCCCAGCCGCCCTCAGGCAGTTGCCCCTCCTGGTCCACTTCCAACAAGGTGCCGCCCGCGCCCTGGGCCACGGATTCAGCCATGCGGCGGGTGTGGCCGTAGCCGCTGAAGTACACGATCACGATCTTCTTGCTCATGGTGAATTTCCTTTCGAAGTAAGAGGTCAGAGAGAAAAAATCAGGCTACCCTTGCGCGATGTTCAGTTACCGACACAGCTTCCACGCGGGCAACCACGCCGATGTGCTCAAGCACATGGTGCTGGTGCAGGTCATCAAGCACCTGCTGCACAAAGAAAAACCCTTCTGGGTGATCGACACGCACGCGGGCAGCGGCCTGTACGACCTGGGCGGCAAGCACGCCAGCACCAGCGGCGAGGCTGTCAGCGGCATCGCCCAGCTCTGGCCGCATCGACAAGACACGCAATTGCCCACCGCCGTGCGCGCCCTGCTGGAGCAGGTGGCCCACATCAACCATGGTGACGACCTGGCCTGGTACCCCGGCTCGCCACAACTGGCCGCCCAGATGCTGCGCGAAGGCGACCACCTGCGGCTGTTCGAGCTGCACCCCACCGAACTGGGCCTGCTGGGCCGGCACTTTGGTGACGTCAAGCGGGGCGTGACCATCCACGCCGAAGACGGCTTTGCGGGCCTGAAGTCCTGCCTGCCGCCCCCGCCTCGCCGTGGGCTGGTGCACATCGACCCGCCCTATGAAATGAAGGACGACTACCGCCGCGTGGTGCAAACGCTGCGCGAGATGCTGCCGCGCTTTGTCACCGGCACCTACGCCATCTGGTACCCCCAGGTGGCGCGCCACGAATCGCAACAGCTGCCCAACCAGCTCAAGGCCCTGGCGGGTCAGCTCGACAAGGTGGACTGGCTGCACGCCACGCTGCGCGTCAAGCGCGCCGACCCCAGCGGCCGGGGCCTGTTTGGCAGCGGCATGTTCATCATCAACCCGCCGTACACGCTGTACGACCGCCTGAATGAAGCCCTGCCCTGGCTGGTGGAGCACCTGGGGCAGGACGACCATGCCGCCTACAGCCTGGAAGCGCAGCAGAACTGACATGGTCGGCGCCTGCTCGGGAGTGGCGGATCAGGCCGCCAGGTCAAACACCAGCACCTCGGCCTGACGGCCCTGGCCCAGGTGCAGTTGGCTTTCGGCCTCCAGCTTCAGGGCGTCGCCATCGCGCAGCGTCTGCCCATTGACCTGCAGCTCGCCGCGGGCCACGTGCACATACACCTTGCGCGCGCTGTCCAGCGCCAGCTCGAACGCCTCATCGCCATCAAACAAGCCGGCGTACATCACGGCATCGGCATGGAACGACACCGAGCCCTCCCGGCCATCCGGTGAGGCCACCACGCGCAGTCGCCCGCGCTTGTCGGCGTCGTCAAAGTGCTTTTGCTCGTAACTGGCGCGCAGCCCGGTTTCGATGGGGTGAATCCAGATCTGCAACAGCCGGGTACGCTCGTTCACCGAGGGGTTGAACTCACTGTGCAGGATGCCGCGGCCCGCCGACATGCGCTGCACCTCGCCGGGCCGCACGGTAGCACCATTGCCCAGGCTGTCCTTGTGGGCGATGGCGCCCTCCAGCACATAGGTGACGATCTCCATGTCGCGGTGGCCATGCATGCCAAAACCGGCGCCAGGGGCAATGATGTCGTCGTTGATCACGCGCAGCGGCCCAAACGACACGTGGGCCGGGTCCTGGTACTCGGCAAACGAGAAGCTGTGGTGGCTCTGCAACCAGCCGTGGTCGGCATGGCCTCGGTCGTCAGCGCGGCGCAGGGTCATCATGGTGGGCTCCTTTCGTGGGCGGGGTCTGGCGCCAGCCCATCCATCGGGGCTGACGTCTCCGCCATGGATTCCACTGTATGGAACCATGCCCCTCTTGAGGCTGAGGCACACTGACGGCATCATTCAAATGAATTGAACGAACCCACCTTTCTGACGCGCCCGACATGCCCACCGACCGCCACCACGTGCTCACCCCCGAGGCCCTGCAGATGATGGTGACCATCGCGCGCACGGGCAGCTTTGCCGCTGCCGCGCGCGAACTGGGCAAGGTGCCCTCAGCCCTGACCTACAGCGTGCGCCAACTGGAAGACGCCCTGGACGTGCTGCTGTTTGACCGCAGCAGCCGACAGGCCCGCCTGACCACCGCCGGCGAAGAGCTGCTGCGAGAAGGTCGTTTGCTGTTGCAGCAGATGGATGCCGTGGCCAACCGGGTGCGCCGAGTGGCCTCGGGCTGGGAGTCGGAGCTGACCATCGCGGTGGACAAGGCCATCGCGCCACACGCCGTCTTTGACCTGATCGAGGCCTTTTATGCCTTGACGCCGCCCACCAGGCTCAAACTGCGCAGCGAGGTGCTCACAGGCACTTGGGAGGCCCTGGCCTCTGGAGAGGCCGACCTGGCCATTGGCGTGGTAGGCGAGCGGACTGCCATGCCGGGCATCCGCAGCGAGGCGATCGGCCCCTTGCCCTTCATGTTGACGGTGGCCCCGCACCACCCCCTGGCCCAGCAGCCAGAGCCGCTGAGCATGGCCGAACTGGCACGCCACCGGGTGGTGGCGGTGGCCGACACGGCGCGGGGGCTGGAGCCCACCACCGTGGGCATCCTGCCCGGCCAGGACGTGCTGACCGTGCCCTCCATGCCCGCCAAGCTGGAAGCCCAGCTGCGGGGGCTGGGGTGTGGCTTTCTGCCCGAACCCATGGTGCGGCCCCACATCCAGGCCGGCCGCCTGGTGGCCCGGCAGGCCGAAGGGCCAGCCCGCGTGGCCCATCCGCACTACGCCTGGCGCCAAGGCGAGCTGCCACCGGGCAAGGCCCTCAGCTGGTGGCTGCATCAGCTCAGCAGCGCCGCCACGCGCTGTGCCCTGCTCGACCTGCATGAGGGCCTGATGCTGTGAGCGCCTACATCGGCCGCTTTGCACCCTCACCCACCGGCCCGCTGCACGCGGGCTCACTGGTGGCGGCACTGGCCAGCTGGCTGGACGCCCGCGCACACGGCGGCCAGTGGCGGGTGCGCATCGAAGACGTGGACACCCCGCGCTGCATCGCCGGGGCCGACCAGCGCATCCTGGCGCAACTGGCGCAATGCGGTCTGGCGCCTGATGGCGAGGTGTGGTGGCAAAGCCAGCGCGTAGCCGCCTACCAGACTGCGCTGGACCAGTTGATCGCCGCCGGCCACGCCTACCCCTGCGCCTGCACGCGGGCCGACATCGCCCGCACCAACGAGGCCCTGGGCCGCGTCAAACCGCGCCATGGCGAGCTGAGCTACCCCGGCACCTGCCGCCCCGAGCGCGGCGGTTTGAACGGACGCGAAGGCCGCGCCTGGCGCCTGCGCGTGCCCGATGCAGGCCAGCCCGACGGCCTCATCCACTGGCACGACCGCCGCCTGGGCCCGCAACAGCAAGACCTGGGCGAGGCCGTGGGCGACTTCGTGGTGCGCCGCGCCGACGGCCTGTGGGCCTACCAGCTGGCCGTGGTGGTGGACGACGCCGCCCAGGGCATCACCCACGTGGTGCGCGGCGAAGACCTGAGCGACAACACCCCCCGCCAGATCTGGCTGCAACAGGCCCTGGGCCTGCCCACCCCGCACTACCTGCACACCCCCTTGGTGATGGGCGCCAACGGCGAAAAACTCTCCAAACAGAACGGCGCAGAGCCCCTGAACCTGGACGACCCCGTGGCCGCCGTCACCCAGGCCGCCCAGGCACTTGGATTGAAAGTCGAGGGCCAGACACTGGGCGAGGCGTTATCGCAAGCCACACAAGCCTGGCACTGGCGCTAGAACAGCCACCTTGCCAGCCAGCCTCGCCGTGCGACCCACACAGCGAAGTCAAGGAGGAGGGCCAACGGCCCGGGGGACATGAGCGGCGTGGGTCGCGCGGCGAGGCTGAGCCCGCTCGGTATCAGCGCTCCACCACCACAAAGTGCTTGCGCACCGCCTCCAGCACCTCAAACGCGCCTTCAAAGCCACCCGGAATGACTGCGCCCTGCCCCGCCCGCACATCGGTGTACCCGCCATCGCGGTCGTGCAAACGCACCCAGCCTTCCAGCACAAAAAAGTACTCGTCCTTGCCAGGCGGAAACACAATGCGCCAGCGCCCCACCTCGCAAGCCCAGATGCCCGCGCTCATCTGCCTATCGGCCGACTCGTACAGCGTCCAGGTCTCGCGTCGCGGGTTGCCCGACTCCAGCCGATCGGGCCGAGGATGGTCGATCACCCCCGGCGTGGCCGGCGCATCCAGTCGCACAATGTGGGGCACCAGCACCTCAACAACCAACGCTCACCCGCATCACTTCACCAGGAAGTGCTCGCGGTAGTACGCCAGCTCGTCGATGGACTCGTGGATGTCGGCCATGGCCGTGTGCTTCTGGGCCTTCTTGAAGCCCTCGGCCAGGCCCGGCTTCCAGCGCTTGGCCAGCTCCTTCAAGGTGCTGACGTCCAGGTTGCGGTAGTGGAAGAAGGCTTCCAGCTTGGGCATGTAATTGGCCAAAAACCGGCGATCCTGACAGATCGAGTTGCCGCACATGGGCGACTTGCCCGCCGGCACATACTGCTTCAGGAAGGCGATCACCGCATCGGCCGCAGCATCCTCATCCACGGTCGAGGCCTTCACGCGGTCAATCAGGCCACTGCGGCCGTGCGTGCCCTTGTTCCAGGCGTCCATGGCGTTGAGCGCAGCGTCGCTCTGGTGCACGGCAAACACCGGCCCCTCCACCCGCACGCCCAGGTGCGGGTCGGTCACCACCACCGCAATCTCGATGATGCGGTCGCTCTCCGGCTTCAGGCCGGTCATCTCCAGGTCGATCCAGATGAGGTTGTTCTCGCTCTTGGCCAAGGTGGGGACCACGGCGGCAGAGGCGTCGGCAGGGTTTTGGGGCAGGGACGTGTCGCTCATGGGACCGAATCGTACACTCCTGCCCTATGGATGCCCTTGCCCTGACCCTCATTTTTGCGTTCTTCGTCGTGGCCTCACTGCTGACGCGTTTGTGGCTGGATGCGCGGCAGGGCCGCCATGTGGCCCAACACCAGCACGCCGTGCCCGAGGCCTTCGCACGTGACGTGAGCCTGGACAGCCACCAGCGCGCCGCCCGCTACACCCTGGACAAACTCCGCTTCGGCCTGGTGTCGGCCACCGTGTCGACGGCCGTGCTGATCGGCTGGACGCTGCTGGGTGGCCTGGGCCTGCTCAATGTGGTGGTGCGCGAATGGACACTGGACAGCTGGGGCCCCATGGCCTACCAGCTGGCGCTGTTTGGCGCCTTCATGCTCGTCAGCGGCCTGATCGACCTGCCACTGGAGGCGTGGAACACCTTCCGCATCGAACAACGCCACGGCTTCAACCGCATGGGCTGGGGCATGTGGCTGGGTGACCAGCTCAAAAGCGTGCTGGTGGGTGTGCTGCTGGGCGCGCCCATCCTGGCCCTGATCTTGTGGCTGATGGGTGCCGCCGGCCAGATGTGGTGGCTGTGGGCCTGGGGGGCCTGGGTGGGCTTCAGCCTGCTGCTCATGGTCATCTTCCCCTTGTTCATCGCCCCCTTGTTCAACAAGTTCGAGCCGCTCAAGGACATGTCCTTGGCCGAGCGTGTTCAGCAACTCATGCAGCGTTGCGGTTTTCAGGCCAAGGGCCTGTTCGTGATGGACGGCAGCCGCCGTTCGGCGCACGCCAACGCCTACTTCACCGGCCTGGGGCAATCCAAGCGCGTGGTGTTTTACGACACCCTGCTGAACAAGCTCAGCCATGGCGAGGTTGAAGCCGTGCTGGCCCACGAGCTGGGGCATTTCAAGCACAAGCACGTGCTCAAGCGCATGGTGACGATGTTCATCATCAGCCTGCTGGGTTTTGCCTTGCTGGGCTGGCTGACCACCCAGGTGGCGTTCTACCAGGGTCTGGGCGTCATGCCCAACCTGCAAGCCCCCAACGACGCCCTGGCCCTGCTGCTGTTCATGCTGGCCCTGCCCCCGGTGATGTTCTTCGTGGCGCCGGTGTTTTCGCACTTCTCGCGTCGTGACGAATACCAGGCCGATGCCTACGCCTGTGCCCAGGCCAGCGGCCATGACCTGGCCCAGGCCTTGATCAAGCTGTACAAAGACAATTCATCCACACTGACGCCCGACCCGCTGTACGTGCGCTTCCACTACTCGCACCCACCGGCCACCGAGCGGCTGGCGGCCATGCGCGCCTTGTCTCCCCAACCCACGCCTGCCCACCCATGAGCACCCAGCCACTGGCCCAACAACACTGCAGCCACCAAAGTGGCCCGGCCCTGTCGGCCGACGCCCTGCCCGCCTTGCTGGCCGAACTGCCCGGCTGGCGTGTCGAGGGCGCTGGCGCTCAAGCCGTGCTGACCCGCACCGTGGAGTGCAAAGACTTCCACCACACCATGGCCTTCGTGAACGCGGTGGCCTGGGTGGCGCACCAGCAAGACCATCACCCCGACATGCTCGTGGGCTACAAGACCTGCACCCTGCGCTGGTCCACCCACTCGGTGGGCGGCCTGTCGATCAACGACTTCATCTGCGCCGCCCGGGTAGATGCCCTGGCGCAATGAAGCGCTCGCAAGGGGCTTCAGGCCGTCCGGATCGCCGTCCAGATCGTCGGCCCAAGGACTCGGGTGAGCCCGCCGGGCGATCGGGGCTGGTCGTGGCCACCCATGGCCGCCACCTCGTGGTGGAGCCCGCCGAGGGCCCGCGCCTGATCTGCCACCCCCGGGGCAAAAAATCCGAGGCCGTGGTGGGCGACCGCGTGCGCTGGGAGCCCACCCTGGAGGGTGGCGACGAGGGCGTGATCCTGTCCGTGGATGAACGCCGCAACCTGCTGTACCGGCAGGACGAATGGCGCAGCAAATCCTTCGCGGCCAACCTCGATCAGTTGCTGATGTGGATCGCGGTCGAACCCGTGTTCAGCGAGGTGCAGCTCACGCGTGCGCTGATCGCGGCCAAGGCGGCCGACATCCCGGTCACCATCGTGCTCAACAAGGTCGATCTGCCCGGCACCCCCGCCGCCCGCGAACGCCTGGCGCCCTACCGGGCCATGGGCTACCCGGTGGTGGAGTTGTCGCTGAAACACGAGGCCGAAGCGGCCCGCGCCCAGGTCATGCCTCTGCTGCAAAACCAGGCCAGCCTGGTGCTGGGCCCCTCCGGCGCGGGCAAGAGCACGCTGATCAACACCCTGTTGCCCGAAGCACGGGCCCAGGTGGGCGAGATCTCGCAAGCCCTGAACTCGGGGCGCCACACCACCACCAGCTCGCTGTGGTACTGGCTGGACGACGCCCGCGCCACCGCCGTGATCGATTCACCGGGCTTTCAGGAATTCGGCCTGCACCACATCGAGCCCATGGCCCTGGCCAGCCTCATGCCCGATCTGGCGCCGCACCTGGGCGAGTGCCGGTTTCACAACTGCACGCACCGGCAAGAACCGGGCTGTGCCGTGCGCGCCGCCACCGAGCGCGGCGAGATCAGCCCACTGCGCTTGCGCCTGTACGCCGACCTGTTTGAAGAACTGAGCCAGCCCCGCTGGTGAGCCCCACACGAGTTTCCGATGAGCGACCACCTCAGCCCTTTGGCCCCCACCCTGGACGCCTACGCCCGTGGCGACATGCCCCTGCACGCACTGGCACGCACCTGGCGAGACGCCGCCCAGGCCCACCAGCCAGCGCTGCCCGCGCGTTACCTGGAAGTGCTGGAGCGCGTGTTGAACCAACTGGAAAGCGCGGCACTGTTCACCGAAGAAAGCTGCTCGTTCAGCCAGGGCGACATGATCGGCGCCCTGCGGGACTGGCTGGCACGCGCGCAGGCCCTGTGAGGCCCGCCAGGCGCTGACACGAAGGGCTCAGCCGATCAGGTTGGCCAGCGACAGCAGCGCCAGCAGCAACATCCACAGCACCACCGAACGCCAGATCAGGCCCACCACGCTGCGCAAGTGCGCCGGTTGTGGGTCGGCTCCCTGTGTGCTGCCCTGGGCCATGATCACATCGGGTGAATCGCCCTGGGTCATGGTGCGGCTGACGTCCCGGGTCACCTCGCTGACGGCCGGCGCCACCTGGCCCCCCAGACGCACCCCCAGGGCCCCCGACGCGGCGGCCAGGATGATGCCCTCGTTGGGCCGCACCCACAGCACCGCATGACGGCGCCAGGCATCCACGGCATCCTCAAAATTGCCCACCACCGCAAAGCCAAACGCGGTCAGTCGGGCGGGCACGTGGTCCAGCACGGCAAACAGGTCTTGCGACAGGCCCATCAAACGATCGTGCGTGGGCGTGCCCGTGACCTGGCTCTTGTAAGACCAATAGCGGCTGGCAAACTCGGCCATGCGAAACAGCACGGCACCAGCCGGGCCCAGGCCAAGGGTGGAGAGCGCCACAAACCAGAAGAACACGCCAAACACATGGCGATGCGCCGCCAGCAGCGAGTACTCCAGCACGTGGCGCAGGATTTCGGTGCGGGGCAACTCCGAGGCATCCACACTCTGCCACTGGGCCAGCAATTCACGGGCGCGGTCTTCCCGCCCCTGCTCGATGGCATCACGGATGGCCGTGAAGTGGTGGCTGAACTGCCGAAAACCGAGCATGAAATACAGCACCACCACGTTGAACACGAGCGCCAGCACGGTGCTGTAGCGGTCAACCACCATGAACAGCACGCCCGTCAGCGCGGCCGGCACGATCACGGTGATGGCCCAGACCACCTTGGCATGGACCGCATCACCGGCGTCAAAATTGCGGCCAGCCCAGCGCACCCACCCCACCAACGCGTGGTGGATGGGATTGAGGTTGGACAAGGGCTTGAGTTGTTCGGCCAACAGCGCAAACAACACGGCAAAAAAGCTCATGAACGCATCATAGCGGCCCCGCCCGAGCCGCCATGCAGTGAACCACCGCCCGAGCTCACGCCGACAGGAAACGGTAGAGATTGCGCAACATCGCGGCGGTCGCACCCCAGATGAAATACTCCTTGTCGGGCGAGGACTGCCAGGGCATGGAATAAAACTCGAGTTTGGTGCCTGCCAGGTCGAACGCCCGCCGCTGGTGATGGCGTGGGTCCATCAGGAACGACATCGGCACCTCGAAGACCTCGTCGACCTCGTTGGGGTCGTGCACCAGGTTCAGCCGGTCCAGCTCATCAGGCACCGGATCGATGAGCCCCACCACCGGCGTGACCACAAACCCCGTGCCCGTGGTGTAGGTGGGCAAGGTGCCCAGCACTTCCACCCGCTCTGGCGCCAGGCCCACCTCTTCCTGGGCCTCCCGCAGCGCCGTGGCCACCGGGGTCAGGTCAGAGGGCTCGCTGCGCCCGCCAGGAAAACTGATCTGGCCGCCGTGTTTTTTCAAGTGGGCGGTGCGCTGGGTGAGCAGCACCGCTGGCTGCTGCCGCATCACCAGCGGCACCAGCACGGCAGCCGCCACCGGATCCGGGGCCTGGTACCACCGCTCGACCTCGATGTCGGGCTGCCAGATGGGCGGCGTGCGAAAACGCTCGGCCAGCGCCGGTCGGCTCCAGCGTGCCGCATCCAGGGCGGGGAGGTGGAGATCGTGGCCGAGCAGTTCGGCCAGACGAGGGTCAATGGTCAGCGCCATGCGTCAATGATAAAAGCCGCCGACGCGAGTGCGAGGGCGGCTTGAAATATCCGAGCGGTGATATCGGCTCAGGCCAGCTTTTGCCTTGGGCGAAAGCCGGTTTGCCATGCGGTGCATGGCACCACTCAGCCTGACGCTGAGTGGCTTCGCTTCGCTCAGGCCAGCTTTTCCTTGATGCGTGCGGACTTGCCGGAACGCTGACGCAGGTAGTACAGCTTGGCGCGGCGCACATCACCACGGCGCTTGACTTCGATGTTGGCGATCAGAGGGCTGTACAGCTGGAACGTACGCTCCACGCCTTCGCCGCTGGAGATCTTGCGCACGATGAAGCTGCTGTTGAGGCCGCGGTTGCGCTTGGCAATCACGACGCCTTCATAGGCTTGCAGACGCTTGCGGGTACCTTCAACCACCTTGACGCTGACGATCACGGTGTCGCCAGGGGCGAACGAAGGAATGGTCTTGTTCAGACGAGCAATTTCTTCTTGCTCGAGTTGCTGGATGATGTTGGACATCAATGGGCTCCTAGATGATCTTGCCCGCACCTTGATGAATGGTGGGCTGGCGGCTACAGGGCAGCGCCCTGGGCTTCCAGACCGATGCGGTCGGGTAGAGGATCGGAAAACCCAAGATTATAGCGCAAGTCCGCGCAAAAAGTCTTCATCCTTTTTGGACAGCTCTCCGCGGGCCCGCGCGGCCTCGATCAGCTCGGGGCGGCGGCGGGCGGTGATCGCCAATTGCTGCTGCCGGCGCCACCGCGCGATCTCTGCATGGTGCCCCGACATCAACACGGCAGGCACCGACATGTCCAGGGGGTGCGCCTGCTCGCCACCGACCTGCGGCCCACCCAGGGTCAAGACCTCTGGCCGGCTGTAATGAGGGCAATCCAGCAGGCCGTTGGAAAAACTGTCCTGCTCGTGCGATGCGGCGTCATGCAGAACGCCGGGCTGCAGGCGTGCCACCGCATCCACCAGGGTCAAGGCGGGCAACTCTCCGCCGGACAGCACATAGTCACCCAGGCTGATCTCTTCGTCCACAAAGGCGTCAATGAAGCGCTGGTCCACGCCTTCATAGCGCCCGCACAACAACACACAGCCGGGAGAGGCCGCCAACTCGGCGACGCGCGCCTGGGTCAGGGGCCGTCCGGCTGGACTGAACAAGATCACCGGCAAAGGCCCCAGCCCCGCCTGGGCCTGGTGCTGGCGAATCGCCTGCAGGCAACGCACCAGGGGCTCCACCAGCATGACCATGCCGGGGCCGCCGCCAAAGGGCCGGTCATCCACCCGCCGATAGGCGCCCTCGGCGTGATCGCGCAAGGGCCACAGGTGCAACTCGACCAGGCGCTGCTCAAAGGCGCGGCGGGTCACGCCCACCTGCTGGAAGGGCCCGAACAGCTCAGGAAACAGGGTGATGATGTCGAAGCGCACGGCGCCTGTCACCGGACTCAGTAGTCCAGTCCCCAGTCGGCCACGATGCGACGCTCCGCCAGGCTGACGCTGTCGATGTAGGCCGAAACAAAGGGGATCAGACGCTCGATCGCGCTGCCGTCTGCGGCTTGGGCCTCGCAGCGCAGCACACAATGCGGCCCGGTTTCAATCAAACCAGCCACACGGCCCAGGGCCTCACCCTCACGGTTGAGCACGTCCAGACCGATCAGGTCGATCCAGTAAAACTCGTCATCGTCGGGGGTTGGGAACGCGGATCTCGACACGAACACGCGAGCGCCTTTGAGCGACTCGGCGGTGCTGCGATCGTCCACCCCTTGGGCGGTCACCACGATGGCGTCACCCTGCTCTCGGGCTTGGCGCACCTGAAGAAACCTGGGCTGGCCAAGCAAGTTGGGTACCGCCGGCCGCTTGACGCCACCCGGAAATTCGGCCGGTTTCAGAAACCAGCGCTTGGTGCAGAACAGGGCCTGGGGATCGGGCGAAAAAGGCAGAACCTTGAAGCCACCCTTGATGCCCCAGGCGTCCAGCACACGCCCCACCTCGACCGCATCGTCGGGCCACACCTCGCCATCGATCAGCACAGGGGCTTTGGCGGTGGTGGGCTCACTCATGCGGCAGGGCAGGCAAGGCGATCGACGAACGTCGATCAGGCCGCAGCGGCCTTGGCCTTGGCTTCGCGCAGCAGGCGAGCCACGGTGTCGGACATCTGGGCGCCATTGCTCACCCAGTGTTCGATGCGGTCGGTGGAGACACGCAGGGTTTCAGCCTGGCCAGATGCCACGGGGTTGTAGAAACCCACGCGCTCCAGGAAGCGGCCGTCACGGCGGCAACGGCTGTCAGCAGCCACGATGTTGTAGAACGGGCGCTTCTTGGAGCCGCCGCGCGAGAGTCGAATCACGACCATGATGTGTCCTTCAGTTGGGTTCAATCGACCATCCCGCCGGGAGACACTCGGGCGATCAGGCCAGGCGGTGCACACAAGGCCCAGGCCTCGCCGCACACCACAGGTTTTCAGCCCACTTAGATACGCGCAGGGCATTCACCCCACGTAGGCCGGAAAACCGCGCATTATAGTCAGCAACCGGCGATTTGGGTAGTCCCTCGTCCCGCGCGGCCCACATTCCCCTTTTTCGATCTCTTGTTCGATTTCTTGACGCCCTGCCCCTGCCATGTCTTCCAGCTCGTCTTCCATCAAGTCCAAGGCGCTGGCCACCTGGGCCGCCGTCCTGGGCGGCCCCTTCGGCCTGCACCGTTTTTACCTGTATGGGCTGAATGACCGCCTGGGTTGGCTGTGCCCCATCCCGACACTGGCCGGGGCCTGGGGCGTGCGCCGGGTGTTTGAGCTGGGCCAAAACGACCAACTGGCCTGGGTGCTGCTGCCGGTGTTGGGCTTCATGGTGGCGGCGTGCATGTTGCAGGCCATCATCTACGGGCTCACGCCAGACGAGGCCTGGCACGCACGCCACAACCGCCTGGTGCCGCCCGCACAGCGTCCTGCCAGCGGCTGGGGCGTGGTCATTGGCATCGTGACGGCCTTGCTGGTGGGGGCCACCGTGTTGATGTCGACCATCGCCTACTCGGGACAGCGCTACTTCGAATACCAGATTGAAGAGGCCCTGAAGATCAGCCAATGACACACCGCCACGGCATCGTGCGGCGCCACACGGCGACGGTGTGCAGGATAATCACGGGTTTTCTGCACCCCGACGCTGACCGCCCATGACCGCCGCCACGCCCCCGAACCAGAATGCCCCCCTCACCTACGACCAGGCCGGCGTCAACTACGACCTGATCGACCCGCTGAAGGTGGCCGCACAGCGTGCTGCCGCCGCCACGGGCTCGCACCTGGCCAGCCATGGCTTCAGCGAGGTGCTGGCATCCCGCGGCGAATCGGCCTATGTGGTCGATGTGGGCCCGATGTACCTGGCCTCGATCGTGGAATGCCTGGGCACCAAGACCCTGGTGGCCGACGAGATGGCCACCCTGACGGGCAAGAGCTACTACGACAGCATCGCGCAAGACACCATCGCCATGGCGGTGAACGACCTGATCACCGTGGGCGCCACGCCCCTGGTGGTGCAGGCCTACTGGGCCGCCGGTGGCTCGGACTGGTTTGGCGACAAGGTGCGCGCCAACGCCCTGGTGGCCGGCTGGAAAAAGGCCTGCGAGGTCTGCAACGTGGCCTGGGGCGGCGGCGAAACGCCTGCCCTGGCCGGCATCGTGGCCGATGGCCGGGTTGATCTGGCGGCATCCTGCACCGGCATCATCAGCCCCAAGACCCGCTTGTCGGTGGGCGATGCACTGGGCGCCGGCGACGCCATCGTCTTCCTGGCCTCCAGCGGCATCCACGCCAACGGCCTGTCGCTGGCGCGCAAGCTGGCCGAGCGCCTGCCCCAGGGCTACCTCACCGACATCGGCAACGGCCAAAGCTACGGCGAGGCCCTGCTGGCGCCCACCGTGCTGTACTCGCCCGTCACCGAAGCGCTGGCCAAAGAAGGCATCATCCCCAACTACTGCGCCAACGTCACCGGCCACGGCTGGCGCAAGCTGCTGCGCCACCCCAAGCAACTCACCTACCGCATCACCCAGGTGCCGCCCAAAACCCCGGTGCTGGCCTTCATGCAGAAGGAATGCGGCCTGGACGACCACGAGGCCTATGGCACGCTGAACATGGGCGCCGGCTTTGCGCTGTACGTCAAGCCCGAGCACGCCGAGCGCGTGGTGGCCGTGGCCAAGGGCCTGGGCATCGACGCCTGGGTGGCGGGCCGCGTGGAAGACGGCCCCAAACAGGTGATCATCGAACCGCTGGGCGTCACCTACGGTGCGGATGAATTGCAACTGCGCTGACCACATTGACAAGGCGGGCGCTCGGGATCGCCTACAATCCACGGTGACGGGCCTCCCCGCATGGGGGCGCGGCCAACCGGGTCAGATCGGGAACGAAGCAGCCCTAACCGTTTGCCTTCAGTGCCGGGGTTAAGGCTCGTCACCCCCTCTCTTTTCCCCGATTCTTCCTCCTGATTCATTCGGGTCTGGATGCCTGCCACCGCGACACGGTGCGCCGTCTGGTCGGGCCATCCGTCCCTCAGCTGACGGCATTCATGGCAACGACCACCCTCTCTGCAGCACGCCCCGCCCCTGAAGGCACCAGCACGGTGTCCATCGACCTGGGCGACCGAAGCTACGACATCCTCATCGGCGAGGGTTTGCTGGAGGCGGCCGACACCTTCGCTGGCCTGCCGCGCGCCAGCAAGGCGCTGATCGTGACCAACACCACGGTGGGCCCGCTGTACACAGCGCGCCTGCGCCAGGCCATCGCACCGCTCTACCAGCAGGTGCTGGATGTGGAGCTGCCCGACGGCGAGCAGTACAAAGACTGGCCCGCGCTGAACCAGGTCTTCACCCGCCTGCTGGAAGAAGCCGCCGACCGCAAGACCGTGCTGTATGCCCTGGGGGGCGGCGTGGTGGGCGACATGACCGGTTTTGCCGCCGCGTGCTACATGCGCGGCGTGCCCTTCGTGCAGGTGCCCACCACCTTGCTGGCCCAGGTGGATTCGAGCGTGGGCGGCAAGACCGCCATCAACCACCCGGCCGGCAAGAACATGATCGGGGCCTTCTACCAGCCCCTGCGCGTGGTGTGCGACCTCGCCACGCTGGACACCTTGCCGCAGCGCGAGTTGCTGGCCGGCCTGGCCGAAGTCATCAAGTACGGCCCCATCGCCGATGCGGAGTTTCTGGCTTGGCTGGAAGCGCACATGGACGCCCTGCTGGCGCGTGACCGGCAGGCCCTGAAGTACGCCGTGCAGCGCTCGTGCGAGATCAAGGCCTGGGTGGTGGGGCAAGACGAAAAAGAGTCTGGCCTGCGCGCCATCCTCAACTACGGCCACACGTTCGGCCACGCCATCGAGGCGGGCCTGGGCTACGGCGAATGGCTGCACGGCGAGGCCGTGGGCTGTGGCATGGTGATGGCGGCCGACCTGTCGGCCCGATTGGGCCTGATCGACGAGACCACCTCACAGCGCATCCAGGCCTTGATCGCGCGCACCGGGTTGCCCGTCAAGGGCCCGGCCCTGAGTGCCGACCGCTACCTGGAGCTGATGCAGGTGGACAAAAAAGCCGAGGGTGGCGAAATCCGTTTTGTGGTGATCGGCCCGCTGGGCACCGCCGGCATGCGTCCCGCGCCCGAGCGCCTCGTGCGCGAGGTCATTGCGGCGCACACGTGCTGACACCGCACCAAGCAGGCACGCACCATGTGGCTCGCCCCCTACGCCAGTCATCCTGAGAAGACCAAGGGGCGCCGCCATGCGGAAGCGCCCGCGCCCACCCGGAGCGATTTTCAGCGCGACCGCGACCGCATCGTGCACAGCACGGCCTTCAGGCGCCTGGTGTACAAGACGCAGGTGTTCCTGAACCACGAGGGCGATCTGTTTCGCACGCGGCTGACGCATTCACTGGAGGTGGCCCAGCTGGGGCGCTCCATCGCTCGCTCTTTGGGCCTCAATGAAGACCTGGTCGAAGCCATTGCACTGGCCCACGATCTGGGGCACACCCCCTTCGGTCACGCCGGGCAGGATGCCCTGAACGATTGCATGAGGCCGCATGGCGGCTTCGAACACAATCTGCAGTCGCTGCGCGTGGTTGATGAGCTGGAAGAGCGCTACCCGGCTTACAACGGTCTGAACCTCAGCTTCGAAACGCGTGAGGGCATCCTCAAGCACTGCTCTCGCCAGCACGCAGAGATGCTGGAGGCCCACGAGCCGGGTGGGGTCGGCCAGCGTTTTCTGCAAGGCACGCAACCCAGCCTGGAGGCACAGTTGTGCAACCTGGCCGATGAGATCGCCTACAACGCCCACGACATCGACGACGGTGTGCGCTCGGGACTGATCACCCTGGAGCAGTTGGATGTGGTGCCGCTGTTCACACGCTTCCGTGACGAGTCGCTGAAGGAATTTCCGCACGTGCAGGGCCGCCGCCTGTTGTTCGATGCCATCCGGCGCATGCTGTCCCAGCAGGTGTACGACGTCATCGACGCCACGCAGGCACGCATTGCCGAATACATGCCGCTGACGGCCGATGAGGCACGAACCTGCCCGCCCCTGGTGCGCTTCACCGCCGAGATGCGCGATGCCAGCACCCAGCTCAAGCGCTTCCTCTTCAAGGCGCTGTACCGCCACGAACAGGTCAACGACACCACAGCGCGCGCCAAACAGGTGGTGGTCGAGTTGTTCGAGGTGTACGTCGATCGCCCCCAGGACATGCCAGACGACTTTGCCCAGCGTGGTGACCGGCATCGCGCGGTGGCCGACTACATCGCGGGCATGACCGACCGATTCGCCATCCGCGAGCACGAGCGACTCACGGGGCAACGCCTGTTTCAGGACCACTGACCCATGCCCACCGTTGCCCTGGTGATGATTGCGCGCAACGAGGCCCGCTGCATCGCGCGTTGCCTCAACAGCGTGCGCACCTGGGTGGACCGCATGGTGGTGCTGGACACCGGATCGTCCGATGACACGATGGCGATCGCCCGCGCATGCGGGGCAGAGGTTCATGAGGCCGCCTGGTCAGACGATTTTTCTGCCGCACGCAACCAGGCACTGGCGCTGGGCGGGTGTGACTGGCATCTGGTGCTGGATGCAGATGAGTGGTTGATATCAGGCGGCGAGGCGCTGGCCGCGCTGCGCGAACAGCCGCCGGAGTTCGTGGGCACGCTCACCGTGGACAGCGTCTTCGAGCAGGCGATCGGGCCACAAAGCTGGTCGCCCTCGCACCAGTCACGGGTGCTGCCAGGCACGGTTCGCTACACCGGCCGCATCCACGAGCAGCCAGCGCACCAACTGCCCGTTCGTCATGTGCCCATCGTGGTGGGACACGATGGTTACCTGCCTGAGCCCATGGCCCGCAAAGGTGAGCGCAACCAGCGATTGCTGGCGCAGGCCTTGCGCGACACGCCCGATGACGACTATCTGCTCTACCAGTTGGGCAAAGACCACGATGTGCATGGCCGCTACGCACCGGCCTGCGACGCATTGCTGAAGGCCTTGGCCTTCTGCCCCGCGCAGGCGCCTTACCGCCATGACCTGGTGCTGCGCACCTTGCACGCGCTCAAGCAGTTGAACCGCCTGCCAGAGGCCATCGACCTGGCCCAGCAAGAGATGCCGCACTGGTCACACTCTGCCGACTTTCACTTCACGGTGGGCGATGTGCTCTTGAGTCATGCGGTGAGCCTGCCGCCCGAAGAGGCCCAGGAGGTGCTGCCGCTGATCGAAGCCTGTTGGCTGCGCTGCATGGAGCTGGGTGACACCCTCACCCTTGAGGGTGCCGTGAAGGGACGTGGCAGCCACCTGGCTGCACACAACCTGGTGGTGTTCTACGAAAGCCTGGGGCTGCCCGAGCGCGCCGAACCCTGGCGCATCGTGGCAGCCTCCGCCAACACCCGCTGATTTGAGGGGCCTGGAGGCCGGCAGCCTCAAGTCCCTGCCCGAGTGGCCGACAACATCAGACCGGGCCTCGCGTCTTGCGTCAGCCAGATCAAGATCCCGGGCAATTCGAGAAATAAAGCACTTAAGTCAGCGCCACTTTGATCGATAACCAAACCAACGGTGCTTGACAAGGCACCGGGGTCCGGTTAGCCGGCCAGACGTTTCGGGCAGCGATGCAAGAAGCACTGGATGACTAGCGTCGGGCAAGCTGTTCTTAGACGCAGTCATCTTGCAGTTTGGTTTACGAAATAGGAGTCCACCATGGCACAGTCAGTCAACACCAACATCATCTCGCTGAATGCCCAGCGCAACCTCAGCACCTCCCAGTCTTCTCTGGCCACCTCGATGCAACGCCTGTCCTCGGGTCTGCGCGTCAACTCTGCCAAGGACGACGCCGCCGGTCTGGCCATTGCCGAGCGCATGAGCGCCCAGGTTCGCGGCATGAACGTCGCTGTGCGCAACGCCAACGACGCCATCTCGCTGACGCAAACCGCTGAAGGCGCCCTCGGCAAGATCGGTGACAACATGCAGCGCATGCGTGAACTGGCGGTGCAGTCCCGCAACGCCACCAACAGCACCGGCGACCGCGCCAACCTGCAAAAGGAATTCCTGCAACTGCAGGAAGAAATCGGCCGCACGATCGAAGGCACCAAGTTCAACGGCAAGGCCCTGTTCGCTGGTGAAGGCGCCGACCTGGAATTCCAGGTGGGTGCAGGCACCACCGCCCAGGACAAGATCACCGTGACCGGCGCCACCCTGAACGGCGGCACCACCGGCGCGGCCCAGACCGTGATCGATGCCTACGACAACGCCACCGATGACGCCAGCCGTCAAACGGCGGTGGTCGACATCATGGCCTCCGTCATCGACACCGCGTGGGCCACCGGCGCCACCGGCATCGGCATCGGCGGTGTGGACAGCACCGGCGCTGATGCCTCCATGCAAGACATCGATGACGCCATCAACGTGATCGACAAGGCCCTGGACATCGTCAACGACAAGCGCGCCTCCTTCGGTGCGGCCCAGAACCGCTTCGAAGCCGTGATCTCGAACTTGCAGGTCAACATCGAGAACCAGTCGGCTGCCCGCGGTCGCATCATGGATGCCGACTTCGCCACCGAAACCTCGAACCTGTCTCGCTCGCAGATCCTGCAGCAGGCTGGCGGCGCCATGGTGGCCCAGGCCAACCAGCTGCCCCAGCAGGTTCTGTCCCTGCTGCGCTGAGCACGGCTCAAGCCCTCGAACGCCACCCTGCGGTGGCGTCACTCAGCCGACCTCCGGGTCGGCTTTTTCATTTTGATCAGTTGAGAATTGGGCGGAGAAAGGGCTTTTCATCGCCGCATTGCACCCCTCGAAGTTGCCGAATACTGATGACAACAGGTCGAAGCAACGGTTCATGACGACTTTGGCCTGCATACCGCAGGCCGGCCTTCTCGGCCGGGAGTCATGAGTTCTTAGGAGTGCACCATGCCCCAGACGATCAACACCAACATCATCTCGCTGAATGCTCAGCGCAACCTGAACACCTCGCAGACGTCGCTGGCGACGTCGATGCAACGCCTGTCTTCAGGCTTGCGGGTGAACTCGGCCAAGGACGACGCGGCCGGCCTGGCGATTGCCGAGCGCATGAACAGCCAGGTGCGTGGGATGAATGTCGCCATCCGCAACGCCAACGACGCCATCTCGCTGGCACAGACGGCAGAAGGTGCACTGGGCAAGATCGGCGACAACCTGCAGCGCATGCGCGAGTTGGCCATCCAGTCGCGCAACGCCACCAACAGTGACGGCGACCGAGCCAACCTGCAGAAAGAATTCCGCGAGCTGCAAAAAGAAATCAGCCGCACGATCAACAGCACATCGTTCAACGCCAAGCCCCTGTTTGATGGCTCGGCTGAAGAAACGATGTCCTTCCAGGTCGGCGCCGGCACCACCGAATACGATCGCATCGACCTGGGGTCGATCAACATGGTGAGCAACACCGCAGGCGACACCACCCCGGTCGCCGCGGCTCGCACCACCTTGAGCGACAACCTGACCGATCCGCCCCCGATTGCCGCCGCCAGCATCGCCGATGTGATGCAAACGGTGGTGAAGAACCTGGGCACCGATGGCGCCGACGCAGGCGACGCGGAAGGCCTGGCCATCGGCGGCTATCAGGCCGACGACACCACCCCGGTGGATGGTGACATCATCGACCAGAGCATCCGCATGATCGATGGCGCACTGGACAAGATCAACGATGCCCGGGCCACCTTTGGTGCTGCGCAGAACCGCTTCGAGGCCGTGATCGCCAACCTGCAGATCAACGTCGAGAACCAGGCCGCCGCCCGCGGCCGGATCATGGACGCGGACTTCGCGGCCGAAACCGCCAACCTGTCGCGTGCCCAGATCCTGCAGCAGGCGGGCACCGCCATGGTGTCTCAGGCCAACCAGTTGCCACAGCAGGTGCTGAGCTTGCTGGGCCGATAAATACGCACGGCAGTCAGCGGACGGCGAAGATCTCCGCTCAAGTTTCTGCCGATGCAGCCGATTCTCCCGTCGTCCAGGTGTCTCGAATGAGCCCTGGACGAATGTGCATTGGAGGTACCCATCATGGCCACACTGAGTTCACTGGGCGTTGGCGCCGGATTTGACACGGAGTCTCTCGTCACCAAGTTGGTGTCGTTGGAGAAAGCTCCCGCAGAAAAGATCCTGAGCGAAACCACGAAGCTCAACACGAAGCTGTCGACCTGGGGCCGCGTGCAAAGCTCCTTCTCTGCCCTGAAAGACGCCGCATCGGCGCTCAACAAAGACAGCTTCTGGAACGCCACCACGGCCACCAGCAGCGACAGCGCATCGGTGTCTGTGACCACCAGCGCCGGTACCCCTTCGGGCGCCTACTCGGTGAATGTCACTTCCCTGGCCACGGCCCAGTTCATCAGCTCCAACGCTTACGCTGACAAAACCGCCGTGGTGGGCGACGGCACGCTGACCATCACCTTTGGCACCTACGAATCCGACGGGGGCGAGCCCCCTGCCATCACGTTCGCGGCCAAGGCGGCGGCGGCGGCCATCGACATCCCCATCGGCCCTGGCGACAACACGCTGGAGAAGATCCGAGACCGCATCAACGCCGCCAACGCGGGCGTGACGGCCTCACTGGTCACCGACGCTGCCGGCACGCGCCTGGTGATGCGCGGCCCCAACGGAGAGAGCAACGGCTTCAAGGTGGATGTCGCAGAGGGCACCACGCCCGGTCTGTCGGCGCTGGCTTTTGACGCCAGCACGGGCGCGACCAGCAGCATGACCAACAACCAGATGGCCGCCAATGCCAAGGCCACCATCAATGGCATCGAGATTTCCTCGGAAAGCAACACCCTGAGCAATGTGCTCGATGGCCTGACCCTGCAACTCAACAAGGTCACCACATCGTCGGTGGACATCTCTGTCAGCGAAGACAAGGCCAGCATCCGAACGGGCATCGAGGCCTTCAAAACCGCCTACAACGACCTGGTCGGGCTGATCCGTGTGCAGACGCTGTACGACGCCGACAGCAAGACCGCCGGGCCGCTGCAGGGCGACTCGACCGCCAACGGGCTGCTGAGGCAGATTCGCAGCCTCGCCAGCACCACCACCTCGGCTTCATCCACCTTCAACCGGCTGTCGGCCGTGGGCTTTGACATCGGCACCGATGGCACCTTGTCCATCAACAGCAGCAAGCTCGATGACGCCATGGACAACCTGCCAGAGCTGCAAAAGCTCTTTGCCAATGACAGTGAAGATGTGGCGGCCCAAGGCATTGCGCAGCGCTTCCAGTCGCTGGCGGCGCAGATTGTGGACACCGACGGCATCATCAGTTCGCGCCAGGAAGGCATCAAGGCGTCGATCAAGCGAAACGACGAAAAGATCGAGCGCCTGGAAGACCGTGTGGCCTTGGTCGAAGCGCGACTGCGCAAGCAGTACACCGCGCTCGACACCAGCATGGGCAACCTCACAGCGCTTCAGAGCTACGTCACGGCCCAACTGGCAGCACTGACCAACAACTCATCTTCTTGAGCCGTTCAGCGGCCTGCGGGTTGAACAAAATGCGCAGGCAAGCAGGCCCTGTTCAACAGGCAACCGGTTCAAGTGGCACAGGCGGCAGCCGATAACACATACATCAACGTCACCATGCAGAGCACACCGATGTACGCACCTGCCAGCCCCTTCTCCCGCCCCATTCCCGCAGGCGCCAATGCCCTGTCGGGCATGTACCGCCAGGTCGGTCTTGAAACCAGTGTCACCGGCGCCTCGTCGCATCACCTGGTCACGCTGCTGTTCGATGGCTTCCTGGATGCATTGACCGAAGCACGCGGCGCCTTGCTGGCCAAGGACATGGCCGCCAAAGCACGCGCACTGTCTCGCGCCATCCGCATCGTCGATGAAGGCCTCAAGGCCTGCCTCAACGTCGAGGCCGGCGGCGAACTGGCGCTGAACCTGCGTGACCTGTACACCTACATCAGCCTGCGCCTGACCCAGGCCAACCTGCGCAACGACCACCAGGCGCTGGACGAATGCACCCAGCTGATTCAGCCGGTGCGCGAGGCCTGGCTGGCCATCAAGCCCGCCGCAAGTGCCCAGGCCGCGCAAGGCGGTATGGAGGTGAAAGCATGAACGCCCCCGAAACACTCACCGCACCCGAAGAAGAACTGTTGGGAGCCGCCAACTTGATCACCTACTACGAAGCCATCGAACACGCCAGCCACGACATGCTGCACGCAGCCCGTGCAGGCGACTGGGACACGGTGGTGAAGCTGGAAGGCGCCTGCGCCGTGCTGATCTCGCAACTCAAGCACGCCGCCAACGAGCACCCGCTGAACACCGATGAACTGGCGCTCAAGAGCCGCATCATGCAGCGCATCTTGCTCAACGATGCCGAGATCCGTAACCTGGCCGAGCCCTGGCTGAACGACCTGAGCCGCATGATCGACGGCCAGACCGATCCCGGCAAAATGCATTGAGGCCTCATGGCAGCCGCAGCGATGCAAGACGACTTTCGGCTGACTTCCGAGGCCGAGATTGACGAACTGCTCCAACGCCTGCTGTCAGAGCGGGCGTTGGTCAGTCTGAGCAACCCGCAGGGGCAGCATTGCGCCACCCTGCTGAGGGCGACCGACCGGGCTCGCGGCATCATCGTGCTGGACGCGCCACTGGACCGCCTGTCACTGGAGCAATCCCAGGCCTCTGGCGAAGTGCAGGCCGTGGCGTACCTCGACAGCATCAAGCTGCAGTTCGAGGTGGAATCGCCCATGCTGGTCCAGCACGGCCACGATGCCGTGCTGCACGCACGGTTGCCCAAGGTCGTGTATCGATTCCAGCGGCGCGAGGCGTTCCGTGTTCGCCCCTTCGTCACCCAGTCACCCTGCGCCACGTTCACGACCCCAGCGTCGCCAGACGACGCGATCAGCCTGCGCATCCTGGACATCAGCCTGACGGGGGTGGGCCTGTGGCTGCCCGCCAACATGCAGGGGGTCGAGCCCGGCCTGCAACTCGACCGCTGCCAGATCCGGCTGGACGACACCACGGAGCTGGAAACCGCCGTGCGGGTGCTGCACGTGACGCCGCTGAACGCCACCCCCGCAGGCGCCCGCCTGGGGTGCGAATTCGTGCGGCTGGGCGCTGACGAACGGACGCTGCAAAGCTACATCCACCAAACACAGAAACGGCAGCTGACACTGGCCGTGCGCCCGTGACATCCGGGTTAGCATCGGCACATGAGCCGATTTGAAGAAGACCTCGCCGCCCCCGGTCAACCCCACCCTGCCCACTGCGTCATTGCCACGCGAGAAAGCCGCCTGGCGCTGTGGCAGGCCCACCATGTCAGCGACCTGCTGAGCGAACGTTGGGGGGCCCGCATCGAATTGCTGGGCATGACCACCCGGGGCGACCAGATCCTGGACCGCACCTTGTCCAAGGTGGGCGGCAAGGGGCTGTTCGTCAAAGAACTGGAGATGGCACTGGAAGACGGGCGGGCCGACCTGGCGGTGCACTCGCTGAAGGACGTGCCGATGGACCTGCCGGCCGGATTCACCCTGGCGGCGATCCTGGAACGCGAAGACCCACGGGACGCCTTCGTGTCAAACCACCACGCCGACCTGAGCAGCCTGCCCGATGGCGCGGTGGTGGGCACCTCCAGCCTGCGGCGCATGGTGCAGATTCGGCGCTGGCGGCCAGACCTGCGCATCGAGCCCCTGCGAGGCAACCTTGACACCCGCCTGCGCAAGCTGGATGAGGGCGACTACGACGCCATCGTGCTGGCCACCGCCGGGCTGAAACGCCTGGGGCTGGAAGGCCGCATTCGGTGCAGCCTGCCCACCGACCAGATGCTGCCCGCCGCGGGCCAAGGAGCCCTGGGCCTGGAGATACGCAGTGACCGCCCCGACCAGGCCCTCTGGACCCAGGCGCTCGCGCGCCTGAACCACCCCGCCACATGGCTGTCGTGCCAGGCGGAACGGGCCGTGTCACGGGCCATGGGCGGCAGTTGCTCCATGCCCCTGGCCGCGCACGCACAATGGCTGCCTGGCACGGCCGGCACCCTGCACTTGCGCGCCCTGCTGGGTCATCCTGTGCAAGACCGCTGGGTCGAGGCCGAAGCCACCGCCACCGTCACGCACACCGACCAGGCGCAGGCGCTGGGCACCTCGGTGGCCCAGGCCTTGAAAGACCAGGCCGGCCCGGACTGGTTGGCCGCCCTGCAGCAGTGAGGCCGTCGCCCCATCGTGCACGCTGCCCCCTCATTCTTGTTGGTCACGCGCCCGCAGCCTCAGGCGGATGCGTGGGTTGATCAGTTGCGGCAGCACGGCGTTCAGGCGCTGGCGCTGCCATTGATCAGCACCACACCACCAGCGAACCCGAGCGCCGTTCAAGCCCTGTGGCACACGCTGCACACCGTGCGGCTGGTGATGTTTGTCAGCCCGGCGGCTGTGCAGCAATTTTTCGATGCGCGCCCCCCCGGTCTGAGCTGGCCGGCCCACACCCTGGCTGCGGCACCGGGCCCTGGTACCGCCAGCCAGTTGCTGCTGCTGGGTGCACCAGCAGGACTGCACACCGCCCAAGTGCTCAGCCCCGCCGCAGACGCCGAACAATTTGACTCTGAACACCTGTGGCCCGTGATGCAGCACCTGGCCTGGGCTGGCCAGCAGGTGGTGATCGCCAGTGGCGGGCAGGGCGAGCAAGCCCGGGGACGACAGTGGCTGGCGCAGCGGTGGCGGGAGCACGGGGCGACCGTGCGCGCACTGGTGTGCTACCAACGGGGCGCAGCCTCCTGGTCCGCCGCTGAACGCGCGCTGGCGGTCACGGCCTTGCACCAGCCCGATCGCCACCTGTGGATGTTCAGCGCCTCGGAAGCCATCGACCTGCTGTTGCGCCACCACCTGCCCCGCCTGTCCGACGAGCTCCCGCAGCCAGCACACACACTGAGCCACCTGCAGGCCTTGTGCACCCATCCTCGCGTGGCACATCAGGCCCAGCAGGCCGGTGTGAGCCGCTGCTGGACCTGCAAGCCCACGCTGCCTGCGGTGCTGGCGCAATGGCGCATCATCCAGGCGGGCGGGCCGACGCCCGATACAATCGTTTCACCGTGACCGAGCCCACCGCCCCCGCCCCCATCACCGCGAACGCCACCGACGCTGGCGCCCGCTCCGCGCCCCGCTGGATGGCGCCGACGCTGGTTGGCGCCGCACTGCTGAGCGCCGTCAGCGCCTGGACCGCCTGGCAAACACACCACCGCACCCAGACGCTGGAACAAGAACTGGTGCGTCGCCAGCAAGACAGCCAGGCTGAGGTGCTGGAAGCCAAGGTGGCCGCCCGTCAGGCCCAGGAGTTGTCACGCGATGCGGCGGCCCGCGCCTCTTTGCTGGAGGCGCGAGTGGCCGAAGTGGCCCTGCAGCGCAGCCAGGTGGAAGAGCTCATCCGTTCGGTCAACCTCTCGCGAGACGAAAGCGTCGTGGCAGAGATCGAGGCGGCCCTGCGCGTGGCCAGTCAGCAAACCACGCTGACGGGCAGTGCCGAGCCCATGATCCTGGCACTGACATCGGCGCAAGAACGGCTGGATCGGGTGCAACTGCCCGGCCTGGAAAACGTCAAGCGCGCGGTGGGCAAAGACCTTGACCGCCTCAGAGGCACGCGGGTGGCCGATCTGGCCGTGTTGAGCGGCCGCCTGGATGACGCCATCCGCTTGATCGACGAGGTGCCGCTGCTCAACACGCCCTCGGACACGCGGGCTGCCGCCAGCGCGCCCCCCGGTCGCAGCGCCCAGCCCCGCACCCAGGAGCAGGCCACGCCAGGCGATGCTGCGGCCAGCAGCACGCCAACAGCCCCTTCTGACGGCACCTGGTCAGACCAGGCGTGGCAGTGGTCTCGCCAATGGGCGCGGGCGGCCTGGCATGAAACGCGTGGCCTGATCCGGCTCAGCCGCATCGAGCACCCCGAAAGCATGCTCGTGGCCCCTGAAGAAAGCTTCTTTCTGCGCGAAAACCTCAAACTCCGGCTGCTCAATGCCAGGCTGGCCTTACTCAGCAGGCAAACACCCACGGCGCTCAACGACCTGCGGCAGGTTCAGAGCACCTTGCCCCGGTACTTCGACATGCGCTCTGGCAAGGCCCAGCGCCTGACTCAGCTGATCCAGGACACCAGCACCCAAGCCCAGAAAACGGCCGTACCTCGCCCTGACGACACGCTGGCCGCACTGGCTGCGGTTGGCGGCCTGCGCTGACGGAGATCACCCTCATGCGTGCCGTGATCTGGTTGATTTTCCTCGCCGCCCTGGCGGTGGTGGCGGCCACGGTGCTGGGCCACAACGATGGCGTGGTCAGCATCCACTGGCTGGGCTGGCGCGCCGACATTTCGTTCAACCTGTTCCTGCTCCTGCTGGCCGTGGCGTTTGTGGCCACCTACTCGCTCATCCAGGGGCTGGACGGCCTGTTCAACCTGCCGGACAAGGCGCGACGCTGGAGACTCAATCAGCGCGACCGGCAGGCCCAATCGGCGCTGCGCGATGGCTTGGCCTTGTACATGGCGGGCCGGTACACCCGCGCGCACAAAGCCTGCCAGCGTGCCATCGCCATCCAGGCCGACACGCCCGAGCTCAAACTGGACCCCGAATTCACCGCCCTGGCCCACATGCTGTCGGCGGGCAGCCTGCACCGGCTGCAAGACCGCACCAGGCGCGATGACCACCTGCAGCGGGCCATCGAGCTGGGGCGCCTGACCAAAGGCACCCGAGCCGCAGAAGAAGGCGCGCGCCTGCTGGCGGCAGAGTGCGCGCTGGACGACCGGGATGCCGAGCGGGCCCTGCGCGATCTGGCCGACTTGCCGCCAGGCGTGTCTCGGCGCACGCAGGCCCTGAGGCTGAAGTTGCAAGCCTCGCGACTGGCCAGACAGCCCATGGAAGCCCTGCGAACCGCCCGCCTGCTGGCCAAGCACCAAGGCTTCACCTTGGGAGCGGCCGAAGGCCTGCTGCGCACGCTCGCGCTGGACGCCCTGAACGACGCGCGGGACGTTGATCAGCTTCGGGCCCGATGGCACGAACTCGATCACCAGGATCGGCAAGACGCGCTGGTCACCGCCCATGCTGCGGTGCGCATGGCCCGCCTTGGTCAGGCCGACGAAGCCCGTCAATGGCTGGCCCCCTGGTGGGACAAGCTGGACAAGGTGTCAGGCGAGGCGGTGGACGCCCTGGCCGATGCCCTGGCCGAATCACGCACCGGCCTGGAAAGCCACTGGCTGCCCCGGCTGGATGCGGCCCACACCCTGGCGCTGCGCCACCCCAGGCTGGCGCTCAGCGTGGGCCTGGCCCTGATGGAGCGCCAGCTGTGGGGCAAGGCGCGCACCCTGTTGATGTCGGCGGTTCACCACGATGGGCTGGCGCCTCAGGCCCGGCGCCAGGCATGGGCTGCGCTCGGACGGCTGGCGGAACAAAACCAGCAGGTCGACGAGGCCGCACGGTGCTACCGTCAGGCCGCCACCGTGTCCGACACACGTCATTCCGCGCACGACCACTGAATTCGTGCTATAGTCTTGGTCTTCTGTCGTTGCGGCTGTAGCTCAGTTGGATAGAGTACTTGGCTACGAACCAAGGGGTCGTGGGTTCGAATCCTGCCAGCCGCACCAGATCATTTCGGAGATGCATCGACACACCGGCCACCGTGCTGTGGTGATCGACATCACCAAGGTATGCGGCTGTAGCTCAGTTGGATAGAGTACTTGGCTACGAACCAAGGGGTCGTGGGTTCGAATCCTGCCAGCCGCACCAACCATGTCAAGCCGCAGTCTCCGGACTGCGGCTTTTTATTTGGGCATCGCCGGCGTGTTCGTGGTCATCTCCAGCGGGCGAGCCTGGCTCTGCCCCCGCCTGCGCTGGCAGCCACAAGGTCACCGTGGTGCCCACCTCGAACGCACTCAGCACCGTCACCTGGCCGCCGTGCAACTCGATGATCTCCTTGACGATCGTCATGCCCAGCCCGGTGCCTGGGATGTTGCCCGACGTGTCGGCGCGGTAGAAGCGCTCGAACAAACGCTCTTGTTGCTCAGGCGTCATGCCGATGCCGTGGTCGGTCACGCGGATGCCCACCTGATCACGCTGCTCATGCAGGCGCCACACCAGGTCCAGCTCGATGTCGCCACCCTCGGGCGAGTATTTGTAGGCATTCGACAGCACGTTGGTCAAGGCCAGCGACAGCTTTTCAGCATCGGCATCCACCCACACGGCTTCGCCGGGTAACTCGCAGCGCACCTTTCGCGGATCGTTGTGCACCAACAGACTGTCCAGCACCGAGGCGACCAGTGGCTGAAGGTGCTGACGCGCCCGCTTGAAATCCTTGCCTTGCCGCGACTCGATGCGGGCCAGGTCCAACAGCTCGTTGACCAGGTTGATGAGCACCGACGCTTGCCGATGGATGGTGCCCAGCATGTCGGCACGGCGCTCATCTGAGAAGCTGCGCTTGAGCAACAGCTCGGTGAAACCGAAGATGCTCACCATGGGCGTGCGCAGTTCGTGCGCGGCCATTGCCAGGAACTCGCTCTTCATGCGGTCCACCTCCAGCTCGTGGGTGATGTCCCGGAAGTACATCACCGTCTCGCTGTCTTGCCCGCCCTGCCGCACGATGCGCACCAGGGTGCGGGGCTTGGGCGTGTGCAGCTGCAAAACACTGCGCTGCATGCCTGCCGGGTCATCGCCCTCATCGCGGGCACCCAGCATGCCTCCGGCTTTGACGGCCGATGACTCGACCGACTCGGAGCGCGTCCACAGCAGCTCGTCGAAGGCCTCGCCGCTGAGCCCCACGAGATCGGCCGCCAGCAAGCCCGTCATGCGCTCAAACGATGGATTGACGATGCTGACCTCACCGCGCTTGTCGAGCACGACAAAGCCGTCGGGACTGAGCTCGAAAACCGCATTGAGCCGCTCGGTTCGTAACTGCAGCACCTGCTCGGCGGCCATGCGCTCGGTGATGTCCTTTTGCACCCCCACGTAGTGGGTGACCTGCCCGTCGGCATTGCTCACGGGCGACAGCGCCAGCTCGTTGTAAAAAAGGCTGCCGTCCTTGCGGAAGTTGCGCAGCACCACATGACAGGCCTCGCCGCGGGCGATCGCCTGCCTCATGACCTCCACGGCGGGCTGCTCATGCTCGGGGCCTTGCAAGAGGCGGCAGTTCATGCCCAGCACCTCGTGGCCTTCGTAACCCGTGATGCGCTCGAACGCCGGGTTGGCATAAATGATGGGCTGGTTGGGCAGGGTCATGGACGAGATCACCACACCTTCGGCCGACGAGGCGATCGCGCGATCGCGCAAGAGCAACTCCTGCTCGGCCCACTTGGCGTCCGTGGTGTCGCGCACGATGAAGGTGATGATCCACTCACCCTCGAGCTCGGCCCGACTGGCCGACACGGTGACCGGAAACGCGGTGCCTTCGTTGCGTCGGCCAAAGGCCTCGTAGCCGATCACCCGGTTGGAAAATCCATGCTGATCGAACCATGATTGCAAGGGCGCCTCGCCCAAGACCGGCAGCACCTCGGCCAGCCCGTGGCCCATCATGGCCTCTGGCGGGCGCCCGAAAATGCTGGAACAGGCCTGATTGCACCACTGCACCACACCATGGGCGTCGGTCATCACGATCGCATCCGGGGCGGCATCCATGACGACCTGGTTGCGCGATTGCGTGCGCTGCAGGGCGGAGTTCATTTCCCGCGCCATCTCCCGAGCGCGGCGCCGGGTGGAGATCAACAGCAAGTACACGTGCAGACCGGCGGCGGTGAACAGCAGGCCTGCGGTGGCCGCCACGGCCACCCCGGCCCACGTGGACACGGCACCCATCCAATCGCGCGGGGCATAGCGTCCCGTGATCTGCAAGGGCAATTGGCGCCCTGCCAGGCTCACGTTCAAGGTGATGGCCTGATCGGTGACCGAGTCGCTGCCCTGGTCGCCGTTCAGCAGAAAACGCCCGGCGATCTGCCAGGCGCTGTCAGCGCGAGACGGTGGCCACAAGGCCGAGGCCTTGATCGACCACACCAGCCATTCGCCCTCTTTGCCTGGCACGGGCGCAGCCAGTGCGCCGATCACGTCAGACGATCTGACCACCGTGGGGCAAAAGCGCGTTTGCTCGCCAGCCTGTTGTCTGGCCAGGCACTGCAGCAACAAGGAATGCGATTGGCGTGCCGACGCCTGATGGACCACCAGTCGGATCACATCGTCGGGCAGCCATGCCAGCTCGGCCTGGGTGCCACCGCCCATCCAGCTCAGGGCGCTCATCTGATGCAACTGCAGCAGCCGGTGGGACAAGCGATCCTGCACCTGCGCCTGCACCGACCGTGCTTCAGCACGGAAGGCCTGACCTTGCCGGTACCGCTCGGCCCACCAGACGGCCCCCGTCATCAGTGCCGTGAGCAAGACGCCCAGCACCACGATGGCCGACACCACCTGCCCCATCGGCATGCGGCCTGTGAAGCGCTCCAGGCGCCCCATCAGTCGCAGCACCTGCTCGGGCACGTCCTCGAGAGGCTGGCGGTCGGCCATGGGCGTCAGGCAGCCTCAGCTGCAATGGACTCAACGCGCTCGATCAACTCCAGCGGACTGAAGGGCTTGACCAGGTAGGCATCGGCGCCTGCCGCCTCTCCCGCCGCGATGTCGGTCACCTGCCCTCTGGCGGTCAGCATGACCACCCGGATCTTGCTGAGCTCGGGGTCGGCCTTGATGCGACTGCACACCTGGTAGCCGTCCAGCAAGCCAGGCATCATCACGTCCAGCAGCATCACGGTCGGCTTGATGGCGCGGGCCATGTTCAACCCCGTCTCGCCATCGTGGGCCTCATGGATTTCAAAGTCACCGAACTCGAGGGTCATGCGGATCAGCTTGCAGATGTCAGGCTGGTCCTCCACGATCAGAATGCGATGGGTCATGATTCACTCCTGTCGGCCCCGCTGGGGGCCACGCGCTTGCTCATGCTGCGTGCCATGAGCTGTGCCATGTCTCGGGCGTATCGCTGAGCCTGCTCAACCGACAACTGGGCATCCTGGCTGGCGGGCGCACCAGCCGGTATTTCCAGCACGAAATCCACGGCATCAAACTCGTCTTCGATGCGTACCGTGCCGCCGTGCTGGGCCACGATGCGCTCACTCAGGGCCAGGCCGATGCTGGTGCGCTCATCGGTGGTGCGGGCAGAGTCGCCAACACCAAACGGCACGAAGGCGCTGCGCCGCTCGTGGTTGGAGACGAACAGGCCTTGGTTGCGCGCCCGCACGATCACGCGCGTGCCCACCGCCTGCACCGACAACTCGATCAGGCCGCCAGGCCGCGCACTGCGGATGGATTGCTCCAGATACTCGGCCACGGCGATCGACAGCCAATGCCTGCTGCCATAGACGACGGGCAGCTCGGCGTCCAGGCCCTGCGTGGCCACGGTGATGTTGCGGCCTTTGGCCTGCCCGATCACGTTGGCCAGTGCCTCTTGCAGCAACTCATTGACCAGGATGCGTTCATCGCGCTGAATGGCGCTTTCACCAAACACCGCCACCAGGTCTCTCAGTTTGCCCAGCTTGACCGACAGGGCGCGGGCGTCCTTGGTCAGCCATTCCACGTCCTGCGGCGTGGGTTGTCGAACCACGCGCTCCATGTCGGGCAGGCGCCTGGCCAGCTGTTCAATGGGCGCGGCCATCTCCGCCTCGATGTAGCCGATCAGGTTTTCAAGGGCCTGCGAATACCAGCGCTCTTCAGAGACGTTGTTGAGCACCACCATCAGGTCCTGCCCGACCGGCGCAGGAATCAGCACGGCACGGATGGTGTCCGGGTGAGCTTCCTGCGTGGTCAGCTCGAACGAAAACGGCAGGTTCAACATGCCCTGCCCTGCCGCCTTGACCGTGCGCTCTGCCACCGGGTCCATCATCGCCTGACCCAACATGACCGGCGTCATTTGCACGGCCGCCTTGTTGGCGTAGCGAACGGCGCCATTGCGCTGCACCCACACGATGCCGCTTTTCACCTGGTCAAACAGCAACTTGAAGGCTTCGTTCATGCGATTCTCCTCAGGACACCCGCTGCCCCAACAGCAATCGACCGACTCGAACGGCCACAGCCTCGGCCGAGACCGGCCAGGGCATCATCTCCACGGAGGGGGGCAGGCCCCCTCGGCGGGCCACTTCGTGCTCGTTTTGGGGTGTCAGCACCAGCACGCGAAGACCGGTCAGGTTCTCGCACCGCTCCAGGGTGCGGAGCATGGCCACGCCATCCATGCCGGGCAGGTCCAGGTGGGTGATGAGCAGGTCGGGCGCCTGCTGGCCGATCTGCAGCAAGGCCAGGTAGCCTGTTTCTGCAAAGCGCAAGTTCACCGCCCCGCCAAAGGGCGACAAGGCCTGCTCGCACTGCACCTGCCAGTTGGCGTCGTCGGCCACCAGCAGCACGTCCATGGCGGCATGGGTGTCGGCCGGCGGCGGCTCGGCCACCATGCCGCCCATGGCCGCAGGATCGCCGCCCAGCCCGGTGCTCAGTGCCAGCGCTTCCACGGCGTTGTAGGGAATCCGGCGGTGCCCACCGGGCGTGCGCGCGGCCGGCAGGATGTCTGCCTCCACCCACAACTGCACGGTTCTGAGCGACACCCCCAGGCGTTGAGCCGCCTCACGGGTAGTCAGCATGCGGGACCCTGGGCCCAGAGGGATCACACGAGACATGGCCAACATCTCCTACTGCCTGATACAACCAACCACATGACTGGGTTATCGGCAGGTATTTCATTTTTGCGAGATACCACCATCCCTGTGTGACCAGATTCGGTGCAAAAATTGGTGCAGGCGTGAACTTGTCCCGCTTTCCTGGCCAGTCACCATGCCCTCGGGAATTGGGCACAATCCGTCCATGAGCAAGGCCTTCACCAAGGAAAACGAGCACGACGACGACGATGAGGGCGCGGGACTGCCGCCCTTGCCTGCCGGTGGCAAAAACTACATGACCCCGGATGGCTACCATCGCCTGCGCACCGAGTTGCTCCACCTCATCGATGTGGAGCGCCCCAAGGTGGTCGATATCGTGAGTTGGGCGGCCTCCAACGGTGACCGCTCTGAAAACGGCGACTACCTTTACGGCAAGAAGCGTCTGCGCGAGATCGACCGGCGCATCCGCTACCTCACCAAACGGCTGGACGTGGCCGAGGTGGTGGACCCCAGCCTGCACCATGGCAATGACCAGGTGTTCTTCGGGGCCACCGTCACCTACGAAAACCAGCAGGGCGAGCAACGGACCATCACCATCAAGGGCATCGACGAGGTCGACAACTTGCGTGGCGAGGTGAGCTGGGTGTCACCGATTGCGCGCGCACTGCTGCGGGCGCGCGAGGGCGATGAGGTCAGCCTGATGACCCCCGGCGGACTGGACCGGCTGGAAGTCCTGGCCGTGCGTTACCCACCGCGACCGGTGGGGCACTGAGCTCAGGCGCAGGCGCGCTCCACGCGCAGAACCACGGCGCAGCGCTTGAGCATGCGCATCACCTCGGCCAGGTGCAGTCGGTCCCGCACCGACACCGTCAGGCGCAACTCGGCGGTTTCGCCCAAGCGTTCATTGCCCATCTCGATGTGGGTGATGTCGGTTTCGGCGCGGCTCACGGCGGCAGCCACCTGGGCCAACACGCCCTTGCCGTTGTTCACAAGAATGCGCAGCACCGTCTCGAACAGGCGGGTGGGCTCTTCGGACCAGCTCACCTCGATCCAGCGATCCGGGTCGCGCTCGAACAGGCGTTGCCCCACGCCACAGGTGTGGCGGTGCACCACCAGGCCCTCGCCACGGCCCAGGTAACCGGCAATGTGATCGCCCGGCACTGGCGTGCAGCACGCCGCCAGTTGCACGGTGGCGCCCTCGCTGCCATCGAGCACCACGGCACCTTGCGTGGGTGCGTCGTCAGAGAATCGGCCCAGGGTCAGGGTGAGTGCGTCAGGGCGCTCGCCAGACTCGGCCATGAACTGCGCCAGCCGTTTGGCCACCATCGTGGCGATCTTTCGGCCCAGCCCGATGTCCACCAGCAGTTCGTCGCGCGTGCGATTGCCACCCCAGCGAACCAGCGATTGCCACAGCGCACCGTCGCGGCCAGGGCTGTCTTCGGCGCCCGCCGGCAAGGCCATGCCCTCGGCGCGCAAGGCCTGGCTCAGCAGCTTGAGGCCCAGGGCCAGCGACTCCTCGGTCTCCATGTTCTTGAGATAGCTGCGGATCTTCGAGCGCGCCCGTCCGGTACGCACGAAATTCAGCCAGTTGGGATTGGGGCGGGCACTGGCGGCCGTCACGATCTCGACCACGTCACCACTGCGCAACTCGGTGCGCAGGGGCGCGGGCTCGCCGTTGACCTTCGCCGAGACGCAGCGATCGCCCACGCCCGAGTGGATGGCGTAGGCAAAATCCACCGGCGTGGCGCCTTTGGGCAAGGCCACGATGCGCGACTTGGGCGTCAGGACATACACCGACTCCGGGAACAGGTCGATCTTGAGGTGCTCCAGAAACTCGGCTGAGTCTCGGGTTTCCTGCTGAATGTCGATCAGCGACTGCAGCCACACGGCCCCTTCCTGAGGCGAGGTGCCGGGCTCGGAGTGGTCGTTCTCCTTGTACATCCAGTGGGCGGCAATGCCCTTTTCGGCCACCGCGTGCATGGCCTGCGAACGGATCTGAAACTCGACGGCCGTGCCCACCGGGTTCACCAAGGTGGTGTGCAGGGACTGGTAGCCATTGGCTTTCGGGATGGCGATGTAATCCTTGAAGCGTCCGGGCAAGGGCTTGTAGAGCTGGTGCAGCACGCCCAGCGCACGGTAGCAGTCCAGCAACTCTTGCGTGACGATGCGAAAACCGAAGATGTCGCTGACCTGGGCAAAGCTCAGGTTCTTTTCAACCATCTTGTGATAAATCGAGTAGATGGTTTTTTCGCGACCGTACACCTCGACCTGCATGTCGGCGGCGCCAAAAGCCTTCTCGACCTCGGTCTGGATGCGTTCGACCAGGTCACGCCGGTTGCCGCGGGTTTTTTTCACCGCCTTGGCCAGCACCCCGTAGCGCCAGGGCTTGATGTACTGGAAGGACAGCTCCTGCAGCTCGCGGTAGGTCTGGTTCAGGCCCAGCCGGTGGGCGATGGGCACATAGATGTCGAGGGTCTCGCGGGCGATGCGGGCCTGTTTGTGCGCGGCCATGGCGTCCATGGTGCGCATGTTGTGCAAGCGATCGGCCAGCTTGATGAGGATGACTCGCACATCGCGCGCCATGGCCAGCAGCATCTTGCGAAACGACTCGGCCTGAGACTCTTCCTTGGTCGAGAACTGCAGCTTGTCCAGCTTGGTCAGTCCATCGACGATCTCGGCGGTGGGCGCCCCGAATCGCTCGATCAGCTCGATCTTGGTGACGCCACAGTCTTCCATGGCGTCGTGCATGAGCGCGGCCATGATGGCCTGGGCATCGAGCTTCCAGTCGGCGCACAGACCCGCCACCGCGATCGGGTGGGTGATGTAGGGCTCGCCACTGGCGCGAAACTGCCCCAGGTGAGCCTCGTCTGCAAAACGATAGGCATCGCGGACACGGCGGATGTCCGCCTCGTCCATGTAATCGAGCTTGTGGGTCAGGGCAGCAAAGGACGCCGCCGCCGCATCGGTCACCAGGGTCATGTAGACACTTTACCGCGACTGCCATGCCCTCGTCATGGCATGGATCGTTCAAACAAATGGCAAAGGCCCGTCACTGACGGGCCTTGGGCAGCAAACCAGTTGGAGGCGGGACGCGCGCTCAGGCGCGCACCGGGCTCCGCGAGCCGTGGCTCAGGTCGGCACCTTGCGCAGCATCTCGGTGCCCACGTGGCCACCAGCGATCTCGCGCAGGGCCGTCACGCTGGGCTTGTTGCGGGTTTCGATCTTGGGAGCGTGGCCTTGGCTCAGCATGCGGGCGCGGTAAGTGGCACACAGCACCAGCTGGAAGCGGTTGGGGATCTTCTGCAGGCAGTCTTCAACGGTGATACGGGCCATGAAACGCTCCGAAAGGGTCAGGATGGGATCAGCACAGGTCAAGGGCACGGAACACCGCCGCCTTGTTTCTCAGCTGAGCAGCGTATTTTAACCGCTGCGAGTGAACAATGGCTTTCAAATCGAACAAAGCCGACTCAAACAGGGCATTGACCACCACAAAATCAAAAAATCGGGCCTGGGCCACTTCGATGCGCGCATTGCGCATGCGGGTTTCGATCACCTCCGGGCTGTCTTCGCCACGGCGGTTCAGGCGCTGCAACAGCTCTTCATAACTGGGCGGCAAGATGAAGATGAGCACGGCGTTGGGAAAGATCTTCTTGATCTGCAAGGCCCCCTGCCAGTCGATCTCCAGCACCACATCCTCGCCGCGCTGCATGCGCTCCTCGATGGCCTTGCGCGACGTGCCGTAGCAGTTGCCATGCACCTCGGCGTGCTCGAAAAACTCGCCGCGATCGATCATGGACTGGAAATCGTCCTTGCCGACAAACCAGTACTCGCGGCCATGTTGCTCCTGTCCCCGGGGGGGGCGGGTGGTGTGCGAGATGCTGACTTGCAGCCGCGAGTCCAGTTCGAGCAAGGCCTTGACCAGGCTGGACTTGCCCGTGCCACTGGGCGCCGAAACGACGAACAGGTTCCCAGGGTGATCCATGTCTGCCACCTCCGTGGACGGGTGTTGAGAAGTCGTATCGGCGTTCATGCGGGCGTTTTGAATCAAAAAAAGCGCGAAGCGCGGAATTTAACCCATCAAGTTTCCGGACCACCAGGCCCAGGCCAGCCCGCCGGCCACCACGGACACCAGCAGCACGTAGCGCTTCCACGGGGTGCGCTGGTCGGCGAACGGGTCAACCACCGAGCGCTCGGCCCCTTCGGGCAGTTCGGCACGCTGGGTCAGCGCCGTGCCGAAGGCGATGTTGATGCGCGCGCGGGTGTTCACGGCCCAGCCATTGGCGTCCAGGATGGGGCCGAGGTTGCGCTTGCGCAGCTTGAAATACGCCATCAGCATCGACGGGCCGGAGATCAGGGCGATCAGGCCCAGCAGGGCCAGCGGCATTTGCCAGGCCTGCAAGCCCAGAAAGCCCGTGACGAGCGCTGCCAGGGCTGTGCCAATGGCGCCGATGGCCAGGCCCACCGCGGCAAAAATACCCGCGAACCGGGCGGCATCCACCGGGGCCGGGGCTGCAGCCGGGGCCCCCGCGGCCGGAGCGGTGGTCACCTTGTCGCCCGCCTTGGTGACCGCCTGGGTGGTGAAGTCGGTGGAGGCCTGGGCCTTCGAGGCGGTGAACTTCTCGATTTGCTCGCCAATCAGGCGGGCCACCTTGCGATAAGGCGTCCAGAACGCCTGGCGGATGCTGATCGGGTGGTCCACCACCTTGACGATGGTGGCGTCCCAGTCGCGCCCGTCCCGGTCGTAGAACACGCCATTGCGGCCCACCATCAACTGCTCGGAATCGCCCGCCGTGAAGGCGGCGGCGATGGTCATCTTCTCGCCTTTGCGAACGCAGTCACAGTAGGCCAGGAACGCACCAGACAGCCCCGCCAGGGCAGCATGTCGGGCCGGGTCCAGCACCTTGACGGTCAGCTCGCAGCTGCGCCCGTCCATGTACAAGGTGCCTGCCTGGAAGGTGGCCTTGCCCTGGCGGGTGTAGAAATCCTTGAACGCCACGAAGTTGTTGCACAAGGCCGCCAGATCACGCACATAGCGCGTCAGGCGCTCCACGTCACCGATCAAGGCGGCCTCTTCGGCGGCCGCTTCGTCTTGCGCCACCTGTGCCAGCAGGGGCTCTTGCGCACCACCGTCGAGGGCGGCGTCCAGGGTCTCGACCGGCACATCGTGCAGCGGGGTGTCGGGCTGCGCGGCACGCCAGGCCCCGTAGGCCTCGAAACGCGACTGCAGCGCCGTCCATTCAGCCTCGGACAACTCGGCGCGCTCGCCCAAGATCGGCTGAACCACCCGATCACGCAAGGCCTGCACCGCCGGGGCCCATGCCGGGTTCAGCTGCTCGGTCAGCGGCAGGCTGGCGCCGCTGCGCACATAGGCCAAGGGCAAGGCGCCCACCTCACCATCCAGGGCCTGGGTGAGCAGTTGGGCACCGATGCGGCGCAAATCATCTTCGCTGCCATTGAGCAGCCCCGCGGCCCTGGGGTCAAACTCTGCCAGGCGACAGCGTCTGAAGTAATCGTCCACCTTATCCTTGACGGCGATGAGGGCCTCGTAGGCCGAGGCCTCTTGCCCATCCAGCCCTTCCACGGTGGCGCGACCATCCTGGCGCCAGGCGCGCAGTGCGGCGCCCTCGGCAAAGAAGCGCTCAATCAGGGCACGGTTGAGCCCTGGCTCGCCGCAGCGTTCGGGCACGGTGCCCAGGGTGCTGGCGATCAAGGCAAACACCCCTGCGGCCCGCTCGTCCAGCGCGGCGGCCGTGATCACGCCATCGCCGTTGCAAGGCATGCCGCTGAAGATGCGCCCGCTGTCGGCGGCGTCGGCCACACTGATGTGGGTGGCTTCGGGCTTGCCCAGACTGGCCAGGATGCGCTGGGCCGCAGCCCGCAGCCGCGCGCCCTCTTCGCTCTGCGCAGAGATGTCAGACAAGGCCAGCTCACCGCCTCGCATCAGCACATCTGGCGAGGTCAGCCGTGTGAATGCCCACGACAGGGCCGCCAGCAACTCTGGCGCACGCACGTGCCCATCCGCATCGGTGTCCACCAGCGCAAGGGTCGCACGGTCAAACTCGACACCCTTCGTGGGGCACGACAGCGCGACCCAGAGCTTTTGGTCCAGGTCGGCCAGGTGGGCCAGGTCAGCGCCGGTTTGCAGGTGGACCTGGTCAAAACCGCCAGCGCGGAAAAAGCGCCACTGGTGTGCAGAGCGTGCAGAAGAACTCGTCATGGTGGGGTGTTGGGCTGTGACGGATGCCACGGATTGTCCACCATGACGCTGGGGACTTGCCCCTCAGAGATTCACTCGATGTTCTGAACCTGCTCGCGCATCTGCTCAATGAGCACCTTCATGTCCACCGAGATCTGCGTCAACTCCAACGCCGCAGCCTTGGAACCCAGGGTGTTGGCCTCGCGGTGCAGTTCCTGGATCAGAAAGTCCAGTCGTTTGCCCACTTCGCCTCCTTTTTTGAGCAGGCGGCCGATCTCATCGAGGTGGGCCTTCAGGCGCTGCAGTTCTTCGTCCACGTCAATGCGCAGCGCGTAGGCGGCCGCTTCATTGACGGCCCGATCCTGGGCGGCTTCCGGGGTCACGGTGCCGCCCACGGCCTGCAGGGCCTCCTGGAACTTCTGAACAAACCGCTCTTGCTGCCGCTGCACCGCCGCAGGCACCAGCGGCTCGGCCTGATCGGCCAGGGCCCGCAAGGCCTTGAGCTTGTCTTGCAGCACCGCCACCAGGCGGGCGCCCTCGCGCTGCCGGGCCTCTTTCAGCGCCTCGACGCAATCCCGCGCGGCCTGCAAGGCGGCGTCTTCCAGGCGCACGGCCGGCGCCGCCGCGCGACACCAGTGAAGCACTTCGTTGACCGACAATGCGCCCGCCTTGGGCAACCAGTTCTGAACCGTGCTTTCCAGCCGGGCCAGGGTGTGCAACTGCTCGGGCTGGGGCTGCGGCCAGCCGGCGTCCGAGGCGCGCTGAGGCTGAAGGCGGATCTCGATCTTGCCGCGCTTGAAGGCCGCCGTCAGCAACTCACGCAGGGCGGGCTCCAGCGCCCTGAACTCATCGGCCAGCTTGAAGCTCAAGTCCAGGAAGCGGCTGTTCACCGATCGCAGTTCGGCGCCGACCGCACCGGAGGCCTGGCGGCGTGAACCAGTGGACGATTCAGCCGCTTCAGTGTTTTCCCCGGCGTGGTCGGGAGCCGACGAGACGGCACTGGCAAAGCCGGTCATGGAGTAGACTGACATGGTTACTTGACACCAGACAAAATCCGATTATGTCAAAGCCCAAACCCGCTCCGTTGCCTCCGGGCACCGTCGTGGGCGGCTATCAGGTGGTCAAGAAGCTGGCCGCAGGGGGGTTCGGGGTGGTTTACCTGGCCGAAGACCCCGACAAACACCTGGTGGCGCTCAAAGAATATCTGCCCGCTTCGCTGGCAGAGCGTTCGCCTGGCGAGCTCATCCCCCGCGTCAAACCCGACAAACAACCCTTGTACCGCCTGGGGTTGAAGAGTTTTTTCGAAGAAGGTCGCTCGCTGGCCCAGATCGCCCACCCGTCGGTGGTGTCGGTGCTGAACTTCTTCCGCGAAAACGAAACCGTCTACATGGTGATGAATTACCTGCAAGGCGACACCCTGCAGGATTTCATCGTCACCGCGCGCGACCTCAAGCGCGACAAGGTCTTCCGCGAGTCCACCATCCGCAGCCTCTTCGACGAGATCCTGCGCGGCCTGCGCATCGTGCACCAGCACAAGATGCTGCACCTGGACATCAAGCCGGCCAACATCTTCATCACCAACGACAACAAGGCGGTGCTGCTGGACTTTGGCGCGGCGCGCGAGGTGCTGAGCAAAGAGGGCAACTTCATCCGCCCGATGTACACACCGGGCTTTGCCGCCCCCGAGATGTACCGCCGCGACGGCTCGCTGGGCCCCTGGACGGACATCTACGCCATCGGCGCGTGCATCTATGCGTGCATGCAAGGCTACCCACCCAATGACGCACCCCAGCGGCTTGAAAAAGACCGCCTCAACCTGTCGCTGTCCAGGCTGCGCAACGTCTATTCAGACAACCTGCTGGAAGTGACCGAGTGGTGCATGTCGCTGGATCCGCTGGCCCGCCCGCAAAGCGTCTTTGCGCTGCAAAAAGAGCTCGCCCGCGAAACCGAGCGTCGCTACTCCAAGCTCACGCTGAGCGAGCGCGTGCGCCTGCAACTTGAAAACCTCAAGTCCGGAGCCAAGGCATAAGGAAGGCACTGCACTGGCATGAGATTCTCTGTTTATCAGATCAGCCGCAAGGGCGGCCGCGAAAAGAACGAAGACCGCATGGGCTATTGCTACACGCGGGATTCCGGCCTGTTTGCCCTGGCGGACGGCATGGGCGGCCACCCGGAAGGCGAGATGGCCTCGCAACTGGCGCTGCAAACGATGGCGGCGCTGTTTCAGCGTGACGCCCGCCCCAAACTGGCCGACCCCCTGCGCTTTTTGCAAGACGCCGTGATGGCAGGTCATCACCAGTTGCTGCGCTATGCCAGCGAAAAAGGCCTGATCGACACCCCCCGCACCACCATCGTGGCCTGCATCCTGCAGGGCAACACGGCCTACTGGGCTCACTGCGGGGACTCCCGGCTGTACTTCGTGCGGGGCGAAAAACTGATTGCCCGCACGCGCGATCACTCCTACTCCGAGTTGCAAAGCTCGCTGTCGTCGGTCGTGCCGGTCAACGAGCGCTACAACCGCAACGTGCTGTTCACCTGCCTGGGCAGCCCCGGCAAGCCGGTGGTCGACACCGCCGGCCCGTTGCTGCTGCAAGAAGGCGACCGCCTGCTGCTGTGCTCGGACGGCTTGTGGGGCACGGTGGAAGATGAACTCATCACCAACCACCTGGCCACGCGCTCCATTTCAGATGCTGTGCCCGAACTGGTGGAGGTGGCCCTGCGCAATGGTGGCCCCAAGTGCGACAACGTGACCGTGCTGGCCATGGAATGGGAAGGCACGGGCCACGACGAACAAAGCTCGGTGCTGACCGAGACCCTGGGCGAAGAGGTGTTTGCGTCCACCATCCAGGCCAGCATGGGCAACACCGGAACGCCCGGACAGAGCGTGGGTGCCGACGAGCTGGACGAAGCCGAGATCGAGCGCTCCATCCGCGAGATCAACGAAGCGATCCGGCGATCGGCCAACGCAGCCCGAAAAAGCTGATCCCGTCCCCTCGGGACGCTGCGCGGCAGACCGGCCCACGTCGGTCTGCCTTGTTTCCTTTTTGACCTCGGAGAAGCCCCATGGCCTACCAACGCTCCCACGCCCGCGCCGCCGATGCCCTGCGCCCGCTGACCATCAGCCGTGGCTACACCATCCACGCCGAGGGCTCGGTGCTGATCTGCTTTGGCAACACCAAAGTGCTCTGCACGGCCTCGGTCGAAGAAAAGGTGCCGCCCCACAAGCGCGGCAGCGGCGAAGGCTGGGTCACGGCCGAATACGGCATGCTGCCCCGCTCCACCCACACCCGCAGCGACCGAGAAGCCGCCCGTGGCAAACAAAGCGGCCGCACACAAGAAATCCAGCGCCTGATCGGCCGCAGCCTGCGCGCCGTGGTTGACCTGGCCAAGCTGGGCGAGCGCTCCATCGTCATCGACTGCGACGTCATCCAGGCCGACGGCGGCACCCGCACCGCGGCCATCACCGGCGCCTATGTGGCTCTGGTGGACGCCATCAACGGCCTGCTGGCCAGCGGCAAGATCAGCAGCAGCCCCATCCTGCACCCGGTGGCCGCCATCAGCGTGGGCATTGTCGAAGGCACGCCCTTGCTGGACCTGGAATACACCGAAGACTCGGCCTGCGACACCGACATGAACGTGGTGATGACGGGCGCCGGGCACTTCGTGGAGGTGCAGGGCACGGCCGAAGGCGTGGCCTTCACGCGCACCGAGATGGACCAGTTGCTGGCCCTGGCCGACAAGGGCATTCGCGAACTGATTGCGGCCCAGGCTGCCGCCCTGGCGCTGCCGCTGAACAAGGGCTGAATCGTTTGAACGACCCACGGCCATCATGAGCAAGACCCTCATCCTCGCCTCCAACAACGCCAAAAAGCTCAAAGAGCTGCAGGCGCTGCTGCAGCCCCTGGACATCGCCCTGGTGACCCAGGGCAGCCTGGGCATCCCGGAGGCTGAAGAGCCCCACATCACCTTCGTTGAAAACGCCCTGGCGAAAGCCCGCCATGCGGCGCGAGAAGGTCGAGGCCCGGCCGTCGCCGACGACTCGGGCTTGTGCGTGGCCGCGCTGGGTGGCGCGCCGGGCGTGCGATCGGCGCGCTACGCCGTGGACGCCGGGCGCATCGCCGAAGGCCTGCCCCGCGAACAGATCGATGCCGCCAACAACGCGTGGCTGCTGGAGGTGATGAAGGGGCAAAGCGACCGCCGCGCCCATTTCATTTCGGTGCTGGTGGCCGTGCGACACGCAGATGACCCCGAGCCCCTGGTGGCCGTGGGCCACTGGGCCGGCACCCTGCTGGCGGCACCCCGTGGCGAGCATGGTTTTGGCTACGACCCGCTGTTGTGGATCGACACCCATGGTGCCAGCGCCGCCGAACTGCCCCCCGAAGTGAAGAACGACATCAGCCACCGCGCCCAGGCCTGCGTGCGCCTGCGCGAACTGATCAGCCAGCAGTGGGGCCCCTTGCAGAGCGCCGAACACCACTGGCCCTGGCAACGCCCATGATCACCCTGAGCCGCCCCGGCAGCCTGCAGACGCTGCCACCGCTGTCGCTGTATGTGCACCTGCCGTGGTGCCTCAAGAAATGCCCGTATTGCGACTTCAACTCGCATGAAGTCAACGCGCCTCAGCGGTCGGCCCTGGGCGGCAGTGCGCACCTCCCACCCGATGTGGAGGGCCGCTACCTGGACGCCTTGCGGGCCGACCTCGAGTCGGTGCTGCCGCAGGTCTGGGGGCGCCGTGTGTACACGGTGTTCATCGGCGGGGGCACGCCCAGTCTGTTCTCGCCCGAAGGCATCGACCGACTGCTGGCCGACGTTCGCGCCCGCCTGCCTCTGGAGGCCGACGCAGAAATCACGCTGGAGGCCAACCCGGGGACGTTTGAAAAAGACCGATTCCGCGCCTTCCGTGAAGCCGGTGTCAATCGCCTGTCCATTGGCGTTCAAAGCTTCGATGACGCCAAACTCAAGGCGTTGGGGCGCGTTCACGATGGCGCCCAGGCCCGTGCCGCCGTCGCCGAGGCGGCCAGTTGCTTTGACACCTTCAACATCGACCTGATGTATGCGCTGCCAGGCCAAAGCCTGGCCGATCTGCAGCGCGACCTGGCCACGGCCTTGTCATTCCAGCCCCCTCACCTGTCGCTCTATCACCTGACGATGGAGCCCAACACGCGTTTTGCCACCCAGCCGCCCGCGGGCCTGCCCGACGACGACACGGCCTTCGACATGCTGGATCACCTCGTGGCGGTCACCGCGCAGGCCGGCCTGCAACGCTATGAGGTCTCGGCCTACGCCCGACCGGGTCACCAAAGCCGCCACAACCTCAACTACTGGATGTTTGGCGACTACATCGGCATCGGCGCAGGCGCCCACGGCAAGATCAGCTTTCCTGACCGCATCGTGCGGCAGGTGCGCTGGCGCGAGCCCCGCAGCTACATGGCGCACGCCTTGGCAGGACAAGCCTGCTCGAACGAACACGAGATCGATCTCCCCAACCGGGCGTTCGAGTTCATGATGAACGCGCTGCGCCTGAAGGACGGTTTCGAGCTGGCGAGGTTCACCGAGCGCACGGGCCTCACCCTGGCCAGCATCCAGACCGCCCTGACCGAGGCAGAAACCAAGGGCCTGCTGGCGCGCGATCTGGTGCGCGCCTGGCCCACCGACAAGGGCTTTGACTTCCTCAGCGATCTGCAAGGCCTGTTCCTCAAAGACTGAGCCGACCAGCAATCCGTCACGGTTCGGTCTGCCGCCCCCGGGGGTGGCCCCCTGTTCACCCCGCCCATCGCGGCCGATAGTCCTGGGATGCCGTCATCCACCGGGGTATCCTCTGCGTCCCATCACCACGCTGGCGTGGACACGCGCATTCGTCACGCCCAGGTGCTGGCCATGCACGAGGTCATGCCATTGGCGCAATGCGCCTCGCTGGTGTGCGCCTTGGCGGTCGCGATCGTTTTGTGGCAACGCGTTGACCTTGCTGCCTTGCTGCCCTGGTTGGCGGCGCGCCTGGCCATCAGCCTGACCCGGATTTGGTACTCCCAAGCCTGTGTTCGGCAGCCGACACGACACACAGATCAGGCCTACGTGGGGCTGGCCGTGGTGGACGGCATGCTATGGGGCGCCATGGGTTGGGGACTGACGCCGGTCATGGACCTCAGTGTGGCCATCGTCACGATCAGCGTGGGCATCTCGGCGGCCAGCCTGGGCGTGATCATGCTGCACATCCACTCGACAGCCAACTGGACATTTGTGGTGGCCGGGCTGGTCCCCAACGCGGTTTACGCCCTTCAGCGAGGAGATGACCTGGGCTACTTCTGCTTCGCCGGGTTCCTGGGCTTGACCGGCATCCTGCTGTTCGAAGGACAGCGGCTGAACCGTCGATTCATGACCACCTTGCGGCTGCGCTTCGAAAGCGAGTTGGCCCACGAGGCCGAGAAAAGAGCCTTGCAGAAGGTGCAGGAGCTGGCCGACATGCGCAGCCGTTTCGTGGCCACGATCAGCCATGAAATGCGCACGCCACTGCACGGCATGCTGGGGCTGTTGCGGCTGGTTCGAGAGCACGCCGACCGACCGCCTGACCCAAGACACCTCATGCTGATGCACCACGCGGGTGAACACCTGGTGCAGGTCATCAACGACGTGCTGGACTTCGCCAAGCTGGAAACCACGGGCCTGCCGATTGCTCCTGCGCCGTTCTGCCTCAACACCATGCTCGACGAGCTGGTGGACACCATCCGCTTCAACGCAGAGGCCAAAGGGCTCACGCTGGCGCTGGACTCGGCCCTGCCTGCCGACACGTGGGTGATGGGTGACATCACCCGGATTCGCCAGGTCCTGCTCAATCTGATGGGCAATGCGATCAAGTTCACCCAAAACGGCGAAGTGCGCCTGAAGGTCACACGCGACGAAATCACCGGGCGAACCGAGCTCAGCGTGCAAGACACGGGCGTCGGCATCCCGGCCGACGACATCGACCGCATCTTTCAGCCATTTCAGCAAGCCGAAGGCACCTACGAACGACGCTTTGGCGGCAGCGGGCTGGGCCTGACCATCTCGCGAGAACTCTGTGGCGCGATGAGGGGCGCCCTGACTTGTCAGAGTGCGCCGGGACAAGGATCGGTGTTCAAGTGCACATTGCCGCTGCCAGGCACCGAGCCAAGCAGGCTCGGGTCCGCGCACATCCCCCACCACCAGGCCCAGGTCGACCTTCAGAGCGACAGCGTCGCATCTGTCTCAGGGATCTCGCACGTGCTGCTGGTGGACGACAATCCGGTCAATACGCTGGTGGCTGAAGCCGAGCTGCGATTGCTTGGACTGGACGTGAACACCGCCAGCAGCGGCCAAAGCGCGCTGGACTGGCTGGAGCACCGCCGCACCGACCTCATCCTCATGGACTGCGAGATGCCGGGCATGGACGGCGTTGCCGCCACGCAAGCCATTCGCTCCCGTGAGCGACGGCTGGGGCACCAGCCGGTGCCCATCGTGGCACTGACCGCCAACGGGCGCGATGCCTATGACCAGCGCTGTCAGCCCGCCGGCATGAACGATTACCTGGCCAAACCTTTCGACAGGGCCGACCTCAGGGCGGTGGTGCTGAAGTTCAGCTCCAGAGAGATCGCTTCAGCACCGGCCTGATCAGGCGGCCTTCTTCTCGTCGCGCAGTTCGCGGCGCAGAATCTTGCCCACGTTGGTCTTGGGCAGGTCGTTGCGGAACTCCACGTACTTCGGGCACTTGTAGCCGGTCAGTTGCTCGTGGCAATAGGCCTTCAACTGGGCCTCGGTCAAAGTGGCATCCTTGCGCACCACGAACAGCTTGACAGCTTCGCCCGACTTCTCGTCCGGCACGCCCACGGCGGCGCACTCCAGCACGCCCGGGTGCAGGTTCACCACCTGCTCCACCTCGTTGGGGTACACGTTGAAGCCCGACACCAGGATCATGTCCTTCTTGCGGTCCACGATCTTGACCTGCCCGGTGGCGTCCATCACCCCGATGTCGCCGGTGCGGAAGAACCCATCGCTGGTCATCACCTTGGCCGTTTCATCAGGGCGGTTCCAGTAGCCGGCCATCACCTGAGGACCGCGGATGGCGATTTCACCCACGCCACCGATGTCCAGCTGGTTGCCATCGTCATCCAGGATGGCCACTTCAGTGGACGGCACCGGATAGCCGATCGAACCATTGAAGGTCTGGTTGTCCAGGCGGTTGGCCGTGGCCACCGGCGAGGTCTCCGACAAGCCATAGCCTTCCACGATCGGGCACCCCGTCAACTTCAGCCACTTCTCGGCGGTCGCTTGCTGAACCGCCATGCCCCCGCCCATCGAGACTTTCAAGCCCGAGAAATCAAGCTTGGCAAAGTCAGGGTGGTTGGCCAGGGCATTGAACAAGGTGTTCACGGCTGGGAACTGGTTGATCTTGTACGCGCTCAGGGTCTTGATCACCGCAGGCAGGTCACGCGGATTGGGGATGAGGATGTTCATCGAGCCCATGCGTGCGCCCATGAAGTAACACACCGTCAACGCGAAGATGTGATACAGCGGCAAGGCGCACACAGCCACCAGGGGCTCGTTGCCCAGCTTGCTGAGCTGCGGCTTGAACCACGCCTCGTTTTGCAGGATGTTGGCCACCACATTGCGGTGCAACAGGGTGGCCCCCTTCGACACGCCCGTGGTGCCGCCGGTGTACTGCAAGAAGGCCACGTCGTCCGCCTTGAGGCTGGGGCGGCTGTACTTGGCCGACGCCCCCTTGGCCAGCGCATCCTTGAAGCTCACCGTGCGGCACTTGTCTGTGTTGGGCAGCGTGTAGGCCGGCACCATCTTCTTGACGTTGCGCACCACAAAGTTCACCAGCGCGCCCTTGACGAACGGCAGCATGTCCCCCATGGCGGCCACGACGATGTGCTTGACCGGGGTGCGCGACACCACCTCCTGCAGCGTCACTGCAAAATTCTCGAGGATGACGATGGCCTCGGCGCCAGCATCCTTCAGCTGGTGCTCCAGCTCACGGGGTGTGTACAGCGGATTGACGTTGACCACCACATAACCGGCGCGCAAGACAGCGGCAATGGCCACCACGTACTGCGGCACGTTGGGCATCATCAAGGCCACGCGGGCCCCCTTGGCCAAGCCCAATGACTGGAAATAACCGGCCAGAGAACGCGACAGCTCATCCACTTGCTCGAACGTCCAGTGCGCGCCCATGAAAGCGGCCATGTTGCGACGGGCATGCTGTTTGAACGCCTGCTCCAGCAAGTCCACCAACGAGTTGTATTCGTCGGCATTGATCTCGGCCGGAACGCCCGGTTCGTAATTCGCCAGCCATGGCTTGGATGTGGTCATCTTGATCGTCCTCTCATCAACGTCGATTGACGCACCCATGGCAGGTCGGGTGCGTCACACGGATAGGGTGAAATAGCGTCATTCGCTGCATGCATTCTGCAACATTCGCGACCAAGGGTATTCCCGATCGAGCGCAACGCCGGATCGCCCCAGCAAAACGCCAGAAAGCGCCCAGGACTCGGTTCACGCCGCCGTCAAGGGAGACACCCCATCCTGCCCCCAGTCGAAATCGAAGGAAAATGTGAGTCTCATTGTTTCCTGCTTCGACGGGTGTCTCACCCCCCACCAACGACATGGCAGATCCTGCAATCAATCACCCCCTGACCCCCAAGCGCCGCTGGTTCCTCAAGACCGCCGTGGCCCTGGGCGCTTTGGGCTCGGCCCTGGGCGGGCTGGTGTACTGGAATCGCGGCATGAGTGACGGCCGCCTCACCGACGCCGGCAAAGACGTCTTTCATGGCCTGGCGCGGGGTTTCCTGGGCGCGATGCTGCCCGCCGATCCTGCGGCGCGTGAACGCTACCTCTCGCTTCACATCGAGCGGCTAGAAGGTTTCCTCAACACCTTGCCTGATGCCTTGCGAATCCAGGTCAGCGCCCTGGTGGGGCTGCTGGGCAACAAGCCCACCCGTTACCTCGTCACGGGCTTGAGCAGCAACTGGAAAGAAGCCACCGATCAGGACGTGGCGCAAGCGCTGGCCTACATGCAACTCAATGACCTGCCCAGCCACCGTCTGAGCTACCAGGTGATGCGCAGCATCACCCTGATGTCGTTCTTCACACAACAAGACAACTGGAGCCTGACCGGCTACCCGGGCCCCATCGCCATATGAGCAAATTACCTGATCCTTTCCGTGACGGCCTGGCGCGAGGCTGGAAAGCCACCAACGGTGGCGAGCAAGGCCTGCCTGAATCCGTCAGCTGCGACGTGGCCATCATCGGAACCGGCGCGGGCGCGGGCATCACGGCCGAGTTGCTGACCAAGGCCGGGCTGGACGTCGTCCTGATTGAAGAGGGCCCCCTGCGCACCAGCAAAGACTTCAATCAGCGCGAGTCCGAGGCCTATGCCGATTTGTACCAGGATGGCGCCGGACGCCGCACCATGGACGGTGCCATCACGATCCTGCAAGGCCGCTGCGTGGGTGGCACCACGGTCATCAACTGGACCAGTTCGTTTCGCACGCCCTCAGCCACCCTCGGCCATTGGCGTGAGGTGTACGGTCTGAACGACTTCACCCGCGATGCCCTCGACCCCTGGTTCGAACAGGCCGAGCGTCGCCTGGGCATCCATGCCTGGCCCGTGCCCCCCAACCCCAACAACGAACTGCTGCGCACGGGCGCGCACAAACTGGGCATCTCGGCCGAAGTGATTCCGCGCAATGTGCGCGGCTGCTGGAACCTGGGCTCATGCGGACTGGGTTGCCCCACCAACGCCAAGCAGTCCATGCTGGTGACCACCATCCCGGCGGCACTGGACGCTGGTGCGCGCCTGTTTTACCAAACCCGCGCCCAGGAGCTCGTGATCCACAAGGGTCAGGTCCAAGAGTTGGTGTGCGTCCCCATCCGGGTCAACGGAGGCAAGACCAGCGATCAGGTGATGCGCGTGAAAGCTCGGCACTTTGTGGTGTCGGGCGGCGCCATCAACTCGCCTGCCCTGCTCAAGCGCTCCAAGGCCCCCGACCCACACGATCTGCTGGGCAAGCGCACCTTCCTGCACCCAGTGGCCTTCTCCAGTGGCGTGTTCGACCAGCGCATCGAAGGCTGGGCGGGCGCTCCCCAGTCCATTTACTCCGACCACTTCATCGAACATTCGCCCCTGAACGGCCCCATCGGTTACAAGCTGGAAGCCACCCCGATCCACCCTGGACTGGCCTCCATTCTGCTGGGCGGGTTCGGCAGCACCCTGGCCGAGCGGTTTGCGCAGTACCCCAACACGCAGATGATGCTGGCCCTGATGCGCGATGGATTCCACCCGGAATCGGAGGGCGGTACGGTGATGCTGAACCTGGACGGCTCGCCACTGCTGCACTACCCCATGAGCGATTACCTGCTGGACGGGTTCCGCCGGTCGTACCTCACGATGGCCGAAATCCAGTTCGCCGCTGGCGCCAAGACCGTCACCCCATGGCACGAGCAAGGGCAAAGTTACAGCACCTGGGCCGCCGCCAAAGAAGCCATCGAGCGCTTTGACATGAAACCCTACCTGACGGGCGCCGGCAGTGCCCACGTCATGGGCGGTTGCCACATGGGCGGCAGCGAGCGGCAAGGGGTGGTTCGCCCTGATGGCGTGCACTGGCAGGTCGAGAACCTCTCGGTGCACGACGGCTCGGTGTTCCCCACCAGCATCGGCGCCAACCCGCAGTTGTCCATCTACGGCATCGTCAACCGCATGGCAGCGCAGCTGAGCAAACGACTCAGCGGCAAGGACGTGCTGCTGGCCTGAGCCACGCCCCGGCCACCCATGAAAAAACCCGCCAGCTGGCGGGTTTTTTGTGTTCTCAACCAGCGCTGAAGCGCTGGCCCGGAACTCACTTGACGGTGCGGGTGCCCACCACTTCGATTTCCACGCGGCGGTTTTGAGCGCGGCCATCGGATGTCTTGTTGTCGGCCACGGGCTGCTTCTCGCCCTTGCCTTCGGTGTACACGCGGGCAGCGTCGATGCCCTTGTCGACCAGATAGGCCTTGACGGCTTCCGAGCGACGGATCGACAGCTTCTGGTTGTACTCGTCAGGACCGACCGAGTCGGTGTGACCCACGGCGATGATGACCTCCAGGGTCAGGTCCTTGACCTTCTCGGCCAGGTCGTCCAGCTTGGCCTTGCCTTCGGCCTTCAGCACGGCCTTGTCAAAGTCAAAGAAGGCGTCGGCCGCGAAGCTGACCTTTTCAGTGGTCGGGGCTGCAGGCACCACCACAGGGGCGGGAGCAGGTGCCGGAGCCGGCGCAGCAGGCGCAGCCACAGGCGCAGGCGCCGGAGCGGCAGGAGCAGGCACGCCATCACAACCTTGCACGCCGGTTTCGGGCGTGAAGAAGTTGTCGCGCCAGCAGTATTCATTGGTGCCGTTCTTCCACACGGTGCCATCGGTGCCGCGCCAGTTGTCAACGTTCTGGGCGAAAGCGCCGGTCACCATGGCAGCAGAGGCGAACAGGGCGGCCACTCGATTCAATTTGTTCATCTAGATCCTCGCATGTGTAAGGCGCGGCAAAAGGGCCGCAACAAGCCCGAAGGCAGAGCACTGATGTAAAGACTGACCTGTTGATCAGGGTTCACCCCAGGGCCTCAGACGTGAAACATTGTGCCATAGCCACCCGAATGCTCAAGTTTGTCGAGGGCGGGCGTGATCGCCGGCGGCCAACACGCTCAAGTATGTTGCTGTAGGGCGACAAGGTCGGGCCAATTACAATCTCGCTTTGGTTCGGTACCACCGCCACACAGCGCATGACTCAATTCGCCAAGGAAACCCTGCCCATCAGCCTCGAAGAGGAGATGCGGCGTTCGTACCTCGATTACGCGATGAGCGTGATCGTGGGCCGTGCCCTGCCCGATGCCCGTGACGGCCTCAAGCCCGTGCACCGGCGCGTGCTCTTCGCAATGCACGAGCTCAACAACGACTGGAACCGGCCTTACAAGAAGTCCGCTCGCATCGTCGGCGACGTCATCGGTAAGTACCACCCGCACGGTGACTCGGCGGTGTACGACACCATCGTGCGCATGGCGCAAGATTTCTCGCTGCGCCACATGCTGGTCGACGGCCAGGGCAACTTCGGTTCGGTCGATGGTGACAACGCCGCTGCCATGCGGTACACGGAAATCCGCCTGGCCAAGATCGCCCACGAGATGTTGGCCGACATCGACAAGGAAACCGTCGACTTCGGCCCCAATTACGACGGCTCCGAAAAAGAGCCTTTGGTGCTGCCCGCGCGCCTGCCCAACCTGCTGATCAACGGCTCGGCCGGCATCGCAGTCGGCATGGCCACCAACATCCCGCCGCACAACCTCAACGAGGTGGTGGATGCCTGCCTGCATGCGCTGAAGAACCCCGAGTGCTCGGTCGATGAACTCATGGAGATCATCCCTGCGCCCGACTTCCCCACCGCCGGCATCATCTACGGCTTGAGCGGCGTGCGTGAAGGCTACCGCACCGGCCGTGGCCGCGTGGTCATGCGCGCCCGCGTGCACTTCGAAGACATCGGCAAGGGCGACCGCCAGGCCATCATCGTCGACGAGATCCCCTACCAGGTCAACAAGAAGAACCTGCTCGAGCGCATCGCCGAGCTGGTCAATGAGAAGAAGATCGAAGGCATCAGCCACATCCAGGACGAGTCCGACAAGTCCGGCATGCGCGTGGTGATCGAGCTCAAGCGCGGTGAAGTGCCCGAGGTGGTGCTCAACAACCTGTACAAGCAGACGCAGCTGCAGGACACCTTCGGCATCAACATGGTGGCGCTGATCGACGGTCAGCCCAAGTTGTGCAACCTGAAGGACCTGGTCACGGTCTTCCTGGAGCACCGCCGCGAGGTGGTGACCCGCCGCACAGTGTATGAGCTGCGCAAGGCGCGCGAGCGTGGCCATGTGCTCGAAGGCCTGGCCGTGGCGCTGGCCAACATCGACGAGTTCATCGAAACCATCAAGACCTCGCCCACGCCCCCGGTGGCCAAGCAGGCCCTGATGAGCAAGAGCTGGGATTCGTCGCTGGTGCGCGAAATGCTCTCGCGCGTCGAGGGTGACCCGCAGCTGTACCGCCCCGAGAGCCTGTCGCCCAACTACGGCATGCAGCCCGATGGCCTGTACCGCCTGAGCGAAGACCAGGCCGGCGAAATCCTGCAGATGCGCCTGCAACGCCTGACGGGCCTGGAGCAAGACAAGATCATTGGTGAGTACAAGGACGTGATGGCCCAGATCGCCGATCTGCTGGACATCCTGGCCAAGCCCGAGCGCGTGTCCACCATCATCGGCGACGAACTCACAGCCATCCGCACCGAGTTCGGCCAGACCAAGCTGGGCGCCCGCCGCTCCACCATCGAGCACAACGCGCAAGAGCTGGGCACCGAAGACCTGATCACGCCCACCGACATGGTGGTCACTCTCAGCCACACCGGCTACATCAAGAGCCAGCCGCTGAGCGAGTACCGCGCCCAAAAGCGCGGCGGCCGCGGCAAGCAGGCCACCGCCACCAAAGAAGACGACTGGATCGACCAGCTCTTCATCGCCAACACGCACGACTACATCCTGTGCTTCAGCAACCGGGGCCGCGTGTACTGGCTGAAGGTGTGGGAAGTGCCGCAAGGCTCGCGCAACTCGCGCGGCAAGCCCATCGTCAACATGTTCCCGCTGGACAAGGACGAGAAGGTCAACGTGGTGCTGCCGCTGACCGGCGAGTTCCGCACCTTCCCTGAAGACCACTACATCTTCATGGCCACCCGCCTGGGCACCGTGAAGAAAACCCCGCTCACCGACTTCAGCAACCCCCGCAAGGCCGGCATCATCGCCGTGGGCCTGGACGAGGGCGACGTGCTGGTGGGCGCCGCCCTGACCGATGGCAAGCACGACGTGATGCTGTTCAGCGATGGCGGCAAGGCGGTGCGCTTCGACGAAGAAGACGTTCGCCCCATGGGCCGCTCGGCCCGTGGCGTGCGCGGCATGATGCTGGAAGAAGGCCAGTCGGTCATCGCCATGCTGGTGGCCGAAGACGAATCGCAAAGTGTGCTCACCGCCACCGAAAACGGCTACGGCAAGCGCACCAGCATCGTCGAGTACACCCGCCACGGCCGTGGCACCAAGGGCATGATCGCCATCCAGCAATCCGAGCGCAATGGCAAGGTGGTCGCGGCCACCCTGGTGCGCCCGGAAGACGAGATCATGCTGATCACCGACAAGGGTGTGCTGGTGCGCACCCGGGTGGCCGAAATCCGTGAACTGGGCCGCGCCACGCAGGGCGTGACCCTGATCGCGCTGGACGAAGGCGCCAAGCTGATCGGCCTGCAGCGCATCGTCGAAAATGACGCCAACGCCCCCGCCGATGAGGACGATGCCGGAACGGGCGCCGGAGCCGCTGACAGCCCTGACGAGCTGGGTGGAACCGAATCCTGATCATCGGACACCAAGTTGACACACCCGACCGCCGAGGCAGGCGGGTTCGCTCACCCTAGGACGCAAGGAAAGTACATGACCCTGATTCGCAACACCCTGGCCACCGCCGTGGCAACGGCCCTGATGCTCACCAGCCTGGCTGCCCACGCCGACAAGAAGGCCGATGTGCAGAAGATCCTGACCTTGCAGCAGCCTGCGCTGGAAGACATGGCGCGCTCGGTGGCCGAGCGTCCTGCCCTGCAGATGGCCGCCAGCGTGCGCCAGATCATGGCCCAGGCCGTGCCGGACGACAAACGCGAAGCCACGGCCAAGCAGATCGATGCCGAGATCAAGAAGTACCTGGACGCCGCCGTGCCGGCGGTTCGTGCCAGCGCCACCAAGCTCAGCCAATCCACCCTGGCACCGCTGCTGGAAGAAAAGTTCACTGAAGACGAACTGAAAGATCTGGTGGCCATGCTGGACTCCCCCGTGCTCAAGAAGTACCAGGGCCTGCTGCCCGAGATGAGCAACACCATGCTGGAGAAGGTGGTGGCAGACGCCCGCCCCCAGGTGCAACCCAAGCTGCAAACGGCTGAAACCAACATCCGCAACATCCTCGACAAGGCAACCGGCGGCAAGCTGAGTGGCAATGGCGAGGCCAAGCCCGCAGCCAAACCCGCCTCCAAGAAGTGATTCGTGGCCGGGCCAGGTGCCCGGCGTTCCCTGTTGTCCCGGCTGACCCACCATGTCCCGTCCGTTCAATTTTTCTGCCGGCCCGGCCACCTTGCCCGAAGACGTGCTGGCACAGGCCGCGCGAGAGATGCTTGACTGGCGCGGCTCGGGCATGGGCGTCATGGAGATGAGCCACCGGGGCAAGGAATTCCTGTCGATTGCGCATCAGGCCGAAGCCGACCTGCGCGACATCCTGTCCATCCCTGCGCACTTCAAGGTGCTGTTCATGCAAGGCGGTGCCATTGGCGAAAACGCCATCCTGCCCATGAACCTGTCTCGCGGGGCGCGCGCCGATTACGTGGTCACCGGATCGTGGTCACAAAAATCGGCCAAGGAAGCACGCAGGTACTGTGACGTGCATGTGGCGGCCACCAACGAAGCCGATGGCCACACCAGCCTGCCTGCCTACGGCGGCTGGCAGCTCAGTGAGCGCCCGGCTTACGTGCACGTGTGCAGCAACGAAACCATCCATGGCGTAGAGATGCACGAGCTGCCGGACCTGCGGGCCCTGGGCTGCGACGCACCGCTGGTGATCGATTGTTCGTCCCACATCGCCTCGCGGCCCATCGACTGGACGCGCGTGGGGGTGGCCTACGGTGGCGCCCAGAAAAATATCGGTCCGTCGGGGCTGACCCTGGTCATCGTGCGCGAAGACCTGCTCGGCCACGCCCTGCCCATCACCCCCTCGGGGTTCAACTACCAAACGGTGGCTGACAACGAGTCGATGTACAACACCCCCCCCACGTACGCGTGGTACATCGCCGGGTTGGTGTTTCAGTGGATCAAACGCCAGCGTGAAGTGACACCGGCCGGTGAGCTGACAGGCCTGGCGGCCATCGAGGCGCGCAACATCGCCAAGGCCGAGTTGCTCTACGGCTACCTGGACCAGTCGGGCTTTTACCGCACCAAGGTGCAGGCCGATTGCCGTTCTCGCATGAACGTGCCTTTCTTTTTGCCTGACGACGCGCTGAACGAGGCCTTCCTGTCTGGCGCCAAAGAGGCAGGACTGCTGCAACTCAAGGGCCACAAGAGCGTGGGCGGCATGCGGGCCTCTATCTACAACGCCATGCCACTGGCCGGCGTGGAGGCCTTGGTCGGCTACCTGAAAGACTTTGCCTTGCGCCATGGCTGACACCCCTCAAGCCCCTCACGCCTACCAGCCCGACGATCGTCCGGTCGACGAGCAGTTGGCCGACCTGCGGGTGCGGATCGACTCGGTCGACCGGCAACTGCTGGCGCTCATGAGCGAGCGGGCCCGGCTGGCGCATGCCGTGGGCGAGGTCAAAAAGATCGATGGCTCGCCGGTGTTCCGTCCTGACCGTGAGGTTCAGGTCATCGAACGGGTCAAGGCCGCCAATCCCGGCCCCCTGATGCCCGAGAGCATCGGCCCCATCTGGCGCGAGATCATGTCGGCCTGCCGCGCACTGGAAGCCCGCCAGCGGGTCGCCTTCCTGGGCCCGGAAGGCACCTTCAGCGAACAAGCCGCCTTGAAGTTCTTCGGCTCGTCCATCGAGCCCATCGCCTGCGCCAGCATCGATGAAGTTTTTCGCGCCACCTTGTCCGGCACGGCTGATTTCGGGGTGGCGCCCGTTGAAAACTCCACCGAGGGGGTGGTGGCCCGGTCCCTGGACCTGCTGCTGGCATCCGACCTCACCATCGTGGGCGAAACCAGCCTGCTGATCACCCACAACCTGCTGCGTCAAACACCCGCCCTGAGCGACATCCAGGCGGTGTGCGCGCACCCACAGGCCCTGGCTCAATGCCATCAGTGGCTCAGCCAGCACCTGCCCCAGGCCGAACGCCGGCCGGTGGCCAGCAATGCAGAAGGCGCGCGGCTGGCGGCACAGGACGCTGGCATCGCCGCGCTGGCCAGCGAACGTGCAGCGTCGATTTTTGGGCTGCACGTGGTGCGCCACGCCGTGCAGGACGAGGCACACAATCGCACCCTGTTCGTGGTGCTGACCCGCCCCGAGCATCACACACCATCGCAACGCACCGGCCATGACTGCACCAGCCTGATCGTGTCGGTGGACAACCGACCCGGTGCCGTGCACGACCTGCTCGCGCCCCTCAAGCGCCATGGGGTGTCCATGACCCGCTTTGAATCGCGCCCTGCCCGCTCTGGCCAGTGGGAATACGTCTTCTTCATTGACCTGGCCGGCCACCTGGACGATGCCCCGGTGGCAGCGGCCCTGGCCGAGCTGCAAGCGCTGTGCAGCTTCGTCAAGGTGCTGGGCACCTTCCCTGTGGACCCCCTCTGACATGTTCAACCAGCTCGGACTGATTGGCTGCGGCCTCATGGGCGGCTCATTTGCCCTGGCCCTCAAAAAGGCGGGGCTGGTGCGCCGCGTGGTGGGCTACAGCAAGTCACCCTCCACGGTGGAGAAGGCCAGGCGGCTGGGCGTGATCGACGTCATGGCCGAGTCGGCCCTGCTGGCCGTCTCTGGCTCTGACATCGTGCTCATGGCCGTGCCGGTGGCCGCCAGTGAAAACACCTTCAAGGCCATCCGCCATCTGGTCGACCCCGGGGTGCTTTTCATGGACGTGGGCTCGACCAAACGCGACGTGGTCGATGCGGCGCGCCGCGTGCTCAAAGAGCGACTGCCTTCGTTCGTGCCGGCCCACCCCATCGCCGGGCGCGAGGTGGCGGGCATCGAGCATGCCGACGCGGGGCTGTACCAGGGCCGCAAGGTCATCCTGACGCCCCTGCCTCAAACCGACGCCACCCTGGTGCAAAAAGCCACCGACGTGTGGGCGGCCATCGGCTGTCAGGTGCTCAAGATGACGCCCGAGCACCACGATGCGGCGTTTGCCGCCGTCAGCCACCTGCCGCACCTGCTGGCCTTCGCCTACATCAACGCCATGGCCGACCAGCCACGGGGTCAGGAGTACCTGACGCTGGCCGGCCCCGGGTTTCGCGATTTCACACGCATTGCCGCCAGCGACCCCACCGTGTGGCGTGACATCCTGCTGTCCAATCGCGAAGAAATCCTGAAACAATCAGAGGCGTTCCGTCATGCGCTGGAGCAGATGGAGCGACACATGCGTGAATGGAACGGCCCCGCCCTGCAAGAGCAGATCCGATCGGCTTCGGATGCCCGCAGCCAATGGAGCCTGGGCGGCAAGCCAAACGCTGCTCGCTGAGACTGCGGCCTGGGCCGCACCGACCGCCACATGTACACCACCGCCTTCCTTGACCTCCCGCCCCTGCTGTCTGCCGGAGGCACCGTGCGCCTGCCGGGCTCCAAGAGCATCTCCAACCGGGTGCTGCTGCTGGCCGGCTTGAGCGAAGGCACCACCGTCGTGCATGACCTGCTGGCGTCTGACGACACCCGCGTGATGCTGGACGCCCTGCGCGCCCTGGGCTGCGACCTGCACCAGGACGGCGATACCGTGCACATCACCGGCCTGGGCGGGCAACTCAAGGTGCTGCAGGCCGATCTGTTTTTGGGCAATGCCGGCACCGCCATGCGCCCCCTGACGGCCGCACTGGCCCTGCTGTCGGCCACGCAAGGCGGCGTCTTCACGCTCAGTGGGGTGCCGCGCATGCACGAGCGCCCCATCGGCGATCTGGTGAACGCCCTGCGCCCGCTGGGCTGCACCATCGAATGCACAGGCAACGAAGGCTATCCACCCTTGCGCCTGGCCGGTGGCCAGCTCGACCTGAGCCGGCCGATCCAGGTGCGCGGCGATGTCTCCAGCCAGTTCCTGACCGCCCTGCTGCTGGCCCTGCCCCTGGTGTCTCAAGCCCAGGCCCTGACCATCGAGGTGGTGGGCGAGCTGATCTCCAAGCCCTACATCGACATCACGCTGAACCTGCTGGCCCGCTTTGGCATCCAGGTGCAGCGCGAGGGCTGGCAGCGCTTCACCATCCCCCAGGGCAGCCAGTACCGGTCGCCGGGGGTCATCCACGTCGAGGCCGATGCCTCGTCGGCCTCGTACTTCATCGCGGCCGGGGCCATCGCCGGCATCGACGAGCCCGTGCGCATCGAGGGCGTGGGCGCGCAGTCCATCCAGGGTGACATCCGCTTCATCGAGGCCGCCCAGGCCATGGGCGCACACGTGGTGTCCGGCCCGAACTGGCTGGAGGTGCGTCGCGGTGACTGGCCCCTGAAGGCCGTTGACCTGGACTGCAACCACATCCCCGATGCGGCCATGACCCTGGCGGTGATGGCGCTGTATGCCCAAGGCACCACCCGCCTGCGTAACATCGCCAGCTGGCGGGTGAAAGAAACCGACCGCATCGCGGCCATGGCCTGCGAACTGCGCAAGCTGGGCGCCACGGTGGTCGAAGGTGATGACATCATCGAAGTCACGGCGCCCGCGGTGGGGTGCTGGCAGCACGCCAGCATCCACACCTACGACGACCACCGCATGGCCATGTGCTTTTCGCTGGCGGCGTTCAACCCGCTGGCCCCCACGGCGGCAGCCGGTCAGCCGCGTGGCCATGCAGGGCAGCCCATTTCGGTGCGCATCGAAGACCCCCGCTGCGTGGGCAAAACCTTCCCCGACTACTTCGAGTGTCTCTTCCAGGTGGCCGACACCCTGGCCGACTGGATCCCGGTGATCACGGTGGATGGTCCCACCGCCTCGGGCAAGGGCACCCTGGCCAGCGCGCTGGCCACCCGCCTGGGCTACCGCTTTCTGGACTCGGGCTCGCTCTACCGCATCACGGCCCTGCTGGCCATCGAACACGAGATCGCGCCCGACGATGCCCCCGCACTGGAACAACTGGCGCGGGAATTGGGCGAAACCACGCCGTTGCGCTTTGACGGTGAGCACATCTGGGTCGATCAGCGAGAGGTGAGCGCCGACCTGCGGCAAGAGGATGTGGGCCAAACCGCCTCCAGGATTTCAGCCCACCCCGGGGTGCGGCAGGCGCTCATGGACCTGCAGAAGAACTTTCGGGGGCTGCCAGGCCTCGTGGCCGACGGCCGGGACATGGGCACCGTGGTCTTTCCGGACGCGGCACTGAAGGTGTTTCTGACCGCCACCGTGGCACAGCGCGCCGAGCGGCGACATAAACAATTGATTTCCAAGGGGTTTTCTGTTACCCTAGAAGAGATTTGCGCAGATTTGGAGGCGCGCGACCACCGGGACATGAACCGGGTGGTGGCCCCGCTGAAGCCTGCTGCAGATGCCCGCAGCCTCGACAATTCGGCACTGACCATCGAACAATCGGTGGACACGGTGCTGGCGTGGTGGGATGCGGGCTGGCCGCACGTGATGGCGCGCCCCTGAAGGCCCAGAGCCTCGGCGATGCACTTTCACCCAAGCCAACCACCAAGGCTGTGACGTTCGGTCCTTGCTGCCAGGCAAGGACATGAGCATTCAGACCGGCCCCAAGCCGGTTCGGGCGTCATGTTCTTCAACCCTACCCGCCCCGGTCGTTCCTGTCGGCCTGGGCGTCACCGCCGGCTCATCCCGGCACAGGAAACTCCATGTCTGAATCTTTTGCCGCCCTTTTTGAAGAGTCGTTGCAGCGCGCCAACATGCGCACCGGCGAAGTCATCACCGCCGAGGTGGTGGCCCTCGACCACAATTTCGTGGTCGTCAACGCCGGCCTGAAGTCCGAGGCCTATGTGCCCATCGAGGAATTCAAGAACGACCAGGGCGAAATCGAAGTCCAAGTGGGCGACTTCGTCTCGGTGGCCGTGGACGCCATCGAAAACGGCTACGGCGACACCATCCTGTCGCGCGACAAGGCCAAGCGTCTGGCCTCGTGGCTGTCGCTGGAAACCGCTCTGGAGTCTGGCGACTTCGTGACCGGTACCGTCAATGGCAAGGTCAAGGGCGGCCTGACCGTCCTGGTCAACGGCATCCGCGCCTTCCTGCCCGGCTCGCTGCTCGATACGCGCCCTGTCAAGGACATGTCGCCGTTCGAAGGCAAGACCATGGAGTTCAAGGTCATCAAGCTGGACCGCAAGCGCAACAACGTGGTGCTGTCGCGCCGCGCTGTGGTCGAAGCCTCGATGGGCGAAGAACGCGCCAAGCTGATGGAAACCCTGCGCGAAGGCGCGATCGTCAACGGCGTGGTCAAGAACATCACCGAATACGGTGCCTTCGTGGACCTCGGCGGCATCGACGGCCTGCTGCACATCACCGACATGGCATGGCGCCGTGTCCGTCACCCGTCTGAAGTGGTGACCGTGGGTCAAGAGCTGACCGCCAAGGTCCTGAAGTTCGACGCCGAGAAGAACCGCGTCTCGCTGGGCCTGAAGCAAATGGGCGACGATCCCTGGGTGGGCGTCTCGCGCCGCTACCCCTCGGGCACCCGCCTGTTCGGCAAGGTCACCAACATCGCTGACTACGGTGCGTTCGTCGAGATCGAACCCGGCATCGAAGGCCTGGTGCACGTCTCCGAGATGGACTGGACCAACAAGAACATCGCGCCCAACAAGATCGTCAACCTGGGCGACGAAGTGGAAGTGATGGTCCTGGAGATCGACGAAGACAAGCGTCGCATCTCGCTGGGCATGAAGCAGTGCAAGCCGAACCCCTGGGACGAGTTCGCTCAGAACTTCAACCGTGGCGACAAGGTCAAGGGCCCCATCAAGTCGATCACCGACTTCGGCGTGTTCGTGGGCCTGACGGCCGGCATCGACGGCCTGGTGCACCTGTCCGACCTGTCTTGGAACGAGCCTGGCGAAGCCGCCGTGCGCAACTACAAGAAGGGCCAGGAAGTCGAAGCCATCGTGTTGGGCATCGATGTCGAGCGCGAGCGCATCTCGCTGGGCATCAAGCAGCTGGATTCTGATCCCTTCACCAACTTCACGACCCTGAACGACCGTGGCGCCACCGTCACCGGCACCGTCAAGACCGTGGACGCCAAGGGTGCTGAAATCTCCCTGGGTGACGACATCACCGGCTACCTGCGTGCTTCCGAAATCAGCACCGACCGCGTGGAAGACGCTCGCAACGTGCTGAAGGAAGGCGACGAAGTCACCGCCCTGATCACCAACATCGACCGCAAGTCGCGTTCGATCCAGTTGTCGATCAAGGCCAAGGACAGCGCCGAACAGCAAGAAGCCATCCAGTCGCTGCGCGCCGACACCACCAAGGAAGGCTCCGGCACCACCAGCCTGGGCGCCCTGTTGAAGGCCAAGCTCGACCAGAACAACGGCTGATGCCGTTGCCTCCCCTGCGACTGTTCGGCACTGAGCCGAACGGCCCGCAGGGGCTGTGATCAGCTGTCCCTTGTCACGCCGGTGACCACACCGACACCTGATCACAGCCTCTGCCAGCATCACCCGACATGACCCGATCCGACCTCGTGGCCCGACTGGCCGAACGATTTGGCCAGTTGACGCAACGTGACGCCGAATTCGCCGTCAAGACCATCCTGGATGCCATGTCCGATGCGCTGGCGCGCGGGCACCGCATCGAGATCCGTGGCTTTGGCAGTTTTTCGATCAACCGACGGCCGCCTCGAATGGGGCGCAATCCGCGCTCGGGCGAGCAGGTGTTGATCCCTGAAAAGCTGGTGCCCCACTTCAAACCAGGCAAGGCACTGCGCGAAGGCGTGGACCAGTCGCCGCCAGCCACCCCCACACCGGAAAGCTGAGCCCATGCGCGTGTTCAACTGGTTGTGGCGAGCCGCTCTGTTTTTCGTGCTGTTTGCCTTCGCTTTGAACAACCAGCATGTGGTCGAGCTGCGCTGGTTCTTCGGGCATCAATGGCGGGCCCCCATGGTGTACGTCGTGCTGATCGTGTTCACCCTGGGCTGTGCCACGGGCGTGCTCGCCATGTTGCCCAGTTGGTGGCGGCATCGTCGGGGCGCGCGACAACGTGAGATGCTCCTGCCTGACCCGGTCAGCCCGGAGCCTTCGAACAGCACGCCATCGTCGAGCGGCTCGTCCAACGCAGCCGCTGCGGCCGAAGGTCTGACCTCGCTGCCCTTCCCACCGGACATGCCGGCGCCCCGCAAGCCCGCTCGCTGACACCGCACCATGGATCTTGACTACCAGTGGCTGCTCCTGGCCCTGCCCGCCGTCTTCTTCATGGGATGGGCCGCCTCTCGGCTGGACCTGAGGCAATTGCGGCGGGACGAATCGGCGTCTCCTCAGGCTTATTTCAAGGGGCTGAACCTGCTGCTCAACGAACAGCAGGACCGCGCCATCGACGCCTTCATTGAAGCGGTACAGCACGACCCACAGGCCTCAGACCTGCACTTCGCGCTGGGCAACCTGTTTCGACGCCGTGGCGAGTACGAGCGGGCCATCCGGGTGCACGAGCACCTGCTGGCACGTGCAGACATCAGTCGCGACGCCCGGGAGCGTGCGCAACACGCCTTGGCCCAGGACTTCATGAAGGCCGGGCTGTTCGATCGGGCCGAAGAAGCATTCAAGGCGCTGGACGGCACGGCTTTCGCCACCGACGCACGACTGGCACTGCTGTCGCTGTACGAGCGTTCGCGCAACTGGCTGCCGGCCATCGAGGTGGCCCGCCAGTTGGAAGCCGCTGGCCGCGGATCGTTTGCACGCCGCATGGCGCACCACTGGTGCGAGATCGCCCAGGAAGCCGAAGCCCGAGGCCAGGACGAACGTGCCGAACAGGCCCTGCAGCAGGCCAGGCAGGCCGAGCCGCACGCCGCGCGGCCCATGGTGATGATGGGGCAGCGCCTCATGCGCCTGCAACAAGCGGCCCAGGCCCTGCAGGTCTGGGAAGACCTGATGGCCGTGCAGCCCGACAGTTTTGCGCTGGTGGCCCACGACTACGCACAGGTGGCACGCGAACAAGGTCAGGTGGATCGCGCCCTGACCCGCCTGACCGCCCTGTACCAACGTGCACCGTCCGTGTCGGTGCTGAACGCCATGAACAGCCTGCAAGACGATGCCTTGCAGCGGCGACAAGCCCTGATGGCGCACATCAGCCAGCAACCGTCACTGTCTGCGGCGCAAGAGCTGATCCGGGAACGCCTGCTGACCCACGTGCCGCTGGACGAGCCCGAAATCGAACGCCTGCAGCAAGCCCTGGCCACAGCAGCCAAGCCCCTGCAACGCTACCGTTGCGCGGCTTGCGGGTTTGAAAGCCAGCACCACTTCTGGCAATGCCCGGGGTGCCACGGCTGGGACACCTACCCCCCCAGACGCCTTGAAGAACAGTGATCAGTGATGGTGCATGTGCGCACCGTCCGAGGCGCCACCAGGTTGCGGCGCAGGCATCTTGCCGCTCACCGGCACCTTCACCGACTGCACCACGGTCTTGCCTTGGGCGTCTTTCAGTAGCAGCTCCAGGGTCACATCCTGACCGGCAGGCAGCGCCTGGGTCAAACCCATCAACATCAGGTGATGCCCGCCAGGACGCAAGGCCACGTCCTTGCCAGCAGGCAAAGGCAGTTGGGCCACCGCCCGCATGCGCATCACGTCGCCGTCCATGGCCATTTCATGCAGTTCGGCATGAGGCGCTGCCGGGCTGCGAAAGCCCACCAGCGTGAGGTCGCGCTGGGCGCGCAAGGTCATGAACCCGCCCGTGGCCGTCTGGCCAGGCACCGTGGCCCGGATCCAGGCCCCTTGCACCAACACGGGCGCCGCCTCGGTGGCGGACGCCTCGGGGTGATGGCCATCGTGGGCACGCGCCACCGAGCACGGCACCAACAGCCCCGCTGAGGCCATCAACAGCCCCATCACCACAGGGCGAACCACCACCGCAGACACACGACGCACACCACGCATGATCAGTCTCCATTCTTGACGCGAATTGCCCGATAAGTTTAGTGCACGTGGCACCAGGCGTCAGGGGCTCACACCGAGGCTGCGACGGTACTGAACGGCCTCTGCCACGTGCGCCGGCTGCACCTGATCGTCGGCCGTCAGGTCGGCGATCGTGCGCGCCAGTCGCATGACGCGGTGGTAAGCCCGGCCCGACCACCCCATCCGCTCGCACGCCTTGGCCAGCAGCGCCCGGGCGGGCTCGGTCAGGCCAGCATGGGTGTCCAGCGCCTCTCCAGCCAGATCGGTGTTGAGGCACGACTGGCGTCGCCACTGCCGCTCACGGGCGGACTTCACGCGCGCCGCCACGGTCTCGGTGGTGTCGCCATCGGGTGCGGCGGCCAGCACGGCAGGCGGCAGCACCGGCACCTCCACCTGCACATCGATGCGATCCAGCAGCGGCCCACTCAACCGGGACTGGTAACGCCCCACCTGCTCGGGCGTGCAGCGGCAGGCCTTCAGGGGGTTGCCATGGTGGCCACAGGGGCAGGGATTCATGGCCGCCACCAGCTGAAACCGCGCCGGAAAGGTTTGACGACGCGCAGCACGCACGATGGCGATGTGACCGGTTTCAAGGGGCTCACGCAAGGCCTCCAGGGCCGGACGGGGAAACTCGGGCAACTCGTCCAGGAAGAGCACTCCGTGGTGCGCCAGCGAGATCTCGCCGGGTCGCGGCGGCGCACCGCCCCCCACCAAGGCCGCCGCCGAGGCCGAATGATGGGGGCTGCGCACCACGCGTCGTTGCCAGGCGGCCGCGTCAAACTGACCCGCCAGACTGAGCACGGCCGCCGACTCCAGCGCCTCTTGTGATGACAACGGGGGCAAGATGCTGGCCAGTCGCTGGGCCAGCATCGACTTGCCCGTGCCTGGTGGCCCCACGAGCAGGGCCGAATGTCCGCCCGCGGCAGCCACCTCCAGCGCGCGCTTGGCAGCCCCCTGCCCGCGCACGTCTCGCCAATCAGGGCCGCTGGCCGCCGCAGGCGGGCGCGCGGCGGGCGCCACACGCACCCAGCCCTGAGCCCCGCCGGCATCGCCGGGCTTGAGGGCCGCGACCACATCGGCCAGGTGGCTCGCACCGTACACGGTCACACCATCGACCAGTGCGGCCTCCTGGGCACTGGCCATGGGCAGCACCAGCGCACGCGCCGGCTCGCCACGGCTCAGGCCCAGGGCCATGGGCAAGCCGCCCCGGATGGCGCGCAGCTCACCACCCAGCGACAGCTCACCGGCCAAGACCAGACCCTGCAGGCGTGCGGCATCGAGTTCGCCCATCGCCGCCAGGATGCCCACGGCGATCGGCAGGTCAAAGCGACCAGACTCCTTGGGCAGGTCTGCCGGCGCCAGGTTGACCGTGATGCGCTGATTGAAGGGAAACGACAGCCCGCAATTGCTCAGGGCCGCACGCACACGCTCACGCGCCTCCTTGACCTCGGTGTCGGCCAGCCCCACCAGGGTGAATGAGGGCAGGCCGTTGGCCAGGTGCACCTCGACCGTCACACGCGGAGCATGCAGCCCATCCAGGGCACAACTGTGAACAATCGCTAAAGACATGCTGCCGCATGCTAGTCAGTGCCCCTTTGCCCGGACAGCCCCCTGAAGGGCGTGTGCCCCCATGGCAACAACGGCGACACCGGCGCCTCAGGCACCCACACGCCGGCCAGCACGCCCACCAACGTGCACCGCAACAGTGACCTGGGCGTTTACCGCCATGCGCAACGCACAACATCTGTGCAACGCTGCGTTTCTGAGCGTCTGCGCTGCACCGGGTAGCACACAGACACACTTTTGCACCAATTTAGTGCGCCTGCACCAGCTTGACGCTCAATGCAGCCAGTCGCGCGGCAAGGTGGTCATTTCCTCGGCGTGCCCCTGGGTCAGCGGCCCTGGCATGGTTCATGCAGTAAACGCTTCGTCCGATTTTTTTGCCAACCTCACCGGAGAAACAACCATGAAAATGGTGACCGCCATCGTCAAGCCATTCAAGCTTGATGAAGTGCGTGAGGCCCTGTCTGCCATCGGCGTTCAGGGCATCACCGTGACCGAAGTCAAGGGCTTCGGTCGCCAGAAGGGCCACACCGAGCTTTACCGTGGCGCGGAGTACGTGGTCGATTTCCTGCCCAAAGTGAAGATCGAAGCCGCTGTGGACGAGTCCATCCTCGACCGCGTGGTGGAAGCCATCGAGTCGTCTGCCCGCACCGGCAAGATCGGCGACGGCAAGATCTTCGTCACTGAACTGGAACAGGTCATCCGCATCCGCACCGGCGAGACCGGCAAGGATGCGCTCTGATCCAGCGCACGCCTTCGTACCCTGTGGCCCACACCGTTTTGGTGTGAGTGCTGTCACCCAACTTTCTGTCCTTCCAAGAGGCCTTACATGAGAAAGCTCATTGCGTCCATCGCACTGGGACTTGCCGCCTTCGGTTTCCTGAGCACTTCGCACGCTCAAGATGCTGCTGTCGCCGAGCCCGCCGCGGCCATCGCCGTGGAAACAACCGTTGTCGAAGCTGCCCCGGCTGAGGCCGCACCAGCGGCTGAAGAAGCTGCCGCCCCCATCGTCGTCAAAGGCGACGTCACCTGGATGATGGTCTCGACCGTGCTGGTCATGCTGATGGTGCCGGGCCTGGCCCTGTTCTACGGCGGCCTGGTGCGCAGCAAGAACATGCTGTCGGTGCTGATGCAGGTGCTGACGGTGTTCTCGCTGATCTCGGTGCTGTGGGCTGTTTACGGCTACAGCCTGGCGTTTGGTGGCGAGGGCCTGATCATCGGCGACCTGTCGAAGGTCTTCCTCAGTGGCGTGACCGCTGACTCGCTGGCCGACACCTTCACCGACAACGTGAAGATCCCCGAGTTCATCTTCATCGCCTTCCAGTGCACCTTCGCCGGTCTGACCTGCGCCCTGATCGTCGGCTCGTTCGCCGAGCGCATCAAGTTTGGTGCCGTGCTGCTGTTCTCGGTGCTGTGGTTCACCTTCAGCTACATCCCCATCGCTCACATGGTGTGGGGCGTGGGCGGCTACCTGCTCGACAAGGGCGCGCTGGACTTCGCCGGCGGTACCGTGGTGCACATCAACGCCGCGATGGCCGGTCTGGTGGGCGCCTACATGGTGGGCAAGCGCATCGGTTACGGCAAAGAGGCCTTCACGCCTCACTCGCTGACGCTGACCATGGTGGGCGCTGCCCTGCTGTGGGTGGGCTGGTTCGGCTTCAACGCCGGCTCCAACCTGGAAGCCAACGGCGGCGCCGGTCTGGCCTTCGCCAACACGCTGTTCGCCACCGCCGCTGCTGTGCTGGCCTGGTCTGTGGGTGAGCTGCTGCTCAAGGGCAAGGCTTCGATGCTGGGCGCCGCTTCGGGTGCTGTGGCTGGTCTGGTGGCCATCACCCCGGCTTGCGGCTCGGTGGGCCCGATGGGCGGCATCGTGATCGGTCTGGCTTCGGGCTTCCTGTGCCTGTGGGGCGTGAGCGGTCTGAAGAAGATGCTGGGTGCCGATGATTCGCTGGACGTGTTCGGCGTCCACGGCGTGGGCGGCATCGTGGGTGCCTTGCTGGTGGGCGTGTTCGCTGCCCCTGGCCTGGGTGGCACCGGCGCCGAAGACTTCTCGATCGGCTCTCAACTGCTGGTGCAGGCTGAAGGTGTCGTGATCACGATCATCTGGTCGGGCGTGGTGGCTGCCATCGCCTACAAGATCACCGACCTGGTCATCGGCCTGCGCGTCTCTGAAGAAGAAGAGCGCGAAGGTCTGGACATCACCTCGCACGGCGAAACTGCGTATCACAAGTGATGCGCCTGTCGGCCGGCCCGCCGGCTGACAGACACCCTCCAAAGGCCACCTTCGGGTGGCCTTTTTCATGGCGAGGCCACTGGCAACGCACGCCGTCCTGCAGCAACGGCAGGCTTTATCTAGAATGGGCAACCGACTTCAGCACAGCCCTCATCCATGGTTCCCCATCTCATCACCGCCCTCACCGGTCCCATCAACGAACTGGAACAGCGCATGCTGGAATCGGTGCCGGCCATCGAACGGTGGTTCAGGCTGGAGTGGATGGAGCACACGCCGCCGTTCTACACCTCGGTGGACGTGCGCAACGCGGGCTTCAAACTGGCACCGGTGGACACCAACCTGTTTCCGGGTGGCTTCAACAACCTCACCCAGGAAATGATGCCCCTGGCCGTCCAGGCGGCCATGGCGGCCATCGAAAAAATCTGTCCTGAGGCCAAGAACCTCCTGCTCATTCCCGAGCGACACACGCGCAACACCTTCTACCTGACGAACGTGGCGCGGCTGATGGAAATCTTCACGCAGGCCGGACTCAACGTGCGCCTGGGCACGCTGGATGAAGCGATCACCGAGCCCATGGACATCACCTTGCCCGAGGGGCAGGTGCTGACCCTGGAGCCCCTGATCCGCACGCGCCACCGCCTGGGCCTGAAACACTTCGACCCCTGCACGATCTTGTTGAACAACGATCTGTCTGCCGGCATCCCCGAGGTGCTCAAAGGCCTGCACGAGCAATACCTGCTGCCACCGCTGCATGCCGGTTGGGCCGTGCGCCGCAAGAGCCAGCACTTTGCGGCCTACGAAGAAGTGGCCAAAAAGTTTGCCAAGCTCATGGGCATGGACCCCTGGCTGATCAACCCCATGTATGCCGTGTGCGACGAGGTTGATTTTCAGGAAGGCACGGGCATGGAGTGCCTGCAGACCCAGGTGGACACCTTGCTGGGCAAGGTGCGGCGCAAGTACAAGGAATACGGCATCAATGAAAAGCCGTTCGTGGTGGTCAAGGCCGACAATGGCACGTATGGCATGGGCATCATGACGGTGCGCGACGCCAAGGAGGTGGTGGACCTGAACCGCCGCACGCGCAACAAGATGTCGGTGGTCAAGGATGGGCAGGCGGTCAGCAAGGTGCTGATCCAGGAAGGCGTGCCCACCTACGAGCAGATGAACGATGCGGTGGCCGAACCGGTGGTCTACATGATCGACCGCTACGTGGTGGGCGGCTTCTACCGCGTGCACGCCGAACGGGGTGTGGACGAGAACCTGAACGCACCAGGATCGAGCTTTGTGCCTCTGGCCTTCGCCGAGCCCAGCCACCTGCCGCGCCCTGGGGTCAAGCCCGGCGCCAGTGCACCCAATCGCTTCTACATGTACGGCGTGATCGGGCGGCTGGCGATGCTGGCGGCCAGCTACGAGCTGGAGGCGACCGACCCCGACGCCGAAACCTACACCTGAGGTGTCTGCCTGCGTGCTTTGTACCTGACAACCCCTCACTCCGGGTGAGATTCAGGGCCGTTCGCGCGCACAATGGCAGGCTTGAAGACTTGTGGTTCACGTCCGTGCAGCATCCTGATCAGGCCTCACTGAGCGGCAAACAGCTGGCCGCCCTGACCCTGGGCGCCATCGGCGTCGTTTATGGCGACATCGGCACCAGCCCCCTGTATGCACTCAAAGAGGTGTTTGCACATGGTCGGCTGCCACTGAATCCCGAGAACATCATGGGCATCTTGTCCTTGATGTTCTGGACGCTGACCATCATCGTGTCACTGAAATACGTGACCTTGATCCTGCGTGCCGACAACAACGGCGAAGGGGGCTTGATCGCCATGCTGGCGCTGGCCTCCACGGCCGTGGCCGACAAGCCCGCCCTGCGCAGCAAGCTGCTGTTGCTGGGCATCTTCGGCACGGCCATTTTCTTTGGCGATGGGGTGATCACCCCCGCCATTTCGGTGCTGTCGGCCGTGGAAGGGCTGGAAGTGGCCGCGCCGGGCCTTGAACGATTCGTGGTGCCGGTGACCCTGGTAGTGTTGACCGCCTTGTTTGTGGTGCAACGGCATGGCACCGGTGGCATCGGCAAGTTCTTCGGCCCCATCACCCTGGTGTGGTTCCTGGTGCTGGCGGTGTTGGGGCTGGTTCATGTGGCCAAGAACCCGGCCGTGCTGGTGGCGGTCAGCCCGCACTATGCGCTGGGCTTCATCCTCGATCATCCCGGGCTGGCGTTCCTGGCGCTGGGCGCCCTCATCCTGTGCGCTACCGGTGCTGAGGCGCTGTACGCCGACATGGGCCATTTCGGCAAGAAGCCCATCCGCCTGGCGTGGTTCAGCCTGGTGATGCCCGCCCTGCTGCTGAACTACTTCGGACAAGGGGCCATGCTGCTGGCCCACCCCGAGAACGTCAGCAACCCGTTTTACGAGATGGCGCCGCACTGGGCGCTGTACCCGCTGGTCGGGCTGGCCACCTGCGCCACCGTGATCGCCTCTCAGGCACTGATCTCGGCGGCCTTCTCGGTGACCAAACAGGTGATCCAGCTGGGCTACATGCCCCGGCTGCGCGTGCTGCACACCTCGGTGAATGCCGCCGGACAGGTCTACATCCCCTTCGTGAACTGGGCGCTGTATGGCTGCATCGTGCTGGCCGTGGGCTTCTTCGGCTCCAGCACCAAGCTGGCCGCGGCTTACGGCATCACCGTGACGATCGACATGCTCATCACCACGGTCATGACCTTCTTCGTGATTCGTCATGCCTGGAAGATGTCCTTGTGGCTTTGCATCGGTGCCACGGGCTTCTTTTTCGTGATCGACCTGCTGTTCTTCTCTGCGAACGTGCTGAAGATCGCCGATGGTGGCTGGTTCCCGCTGATGATCGGCGTGATCATGTTCGCCCTCATGACCACGTGGCGCGACGGACGGCACCTGCTCAGTGAACGCCTGCGCAGTGACGCGATCGAGTTGAAATCGTTTCTGGAGGCCGTGTTCATCAGCCCGCCGCAACGGGTGGCCGGCACGGCGGTGTTCCTCAATGCCGACGCAGGCACCACCCCGAATGCGCTGCTGCACAACCTGAAGCACAACAAGGTGCTGCACCAGCAAAACCTGTTCGTGACCGTGCGATCCCACGAGGTGCCATGGATCGGGTTCAACAAGCGCGTGGAGGTGGAGTCGCTGGGGCACAACTGCTGGCAGGTGATGCTGCACTTCGGCTTCAAGAATGAACCCGACGTGCCCGAGGCGCTGAAGTTGCTCAAGCACCAAGGCATCCAGCTCGACGACATGGAGACCAGCTACTTCCTGTCTCGTGACATCGTGATCCCCACGATCGGCAGTGGCATGGCCCCGTGGCGCGAAAAGCTGTTTGCCAGCATGCACCGCAACGCGTCTGGCGTGGCTGATTTCCTGAGCCTGCCCACCAACCGCGTGGTCGAGTTGGGCTCCAAGGTGGAGCTCTGACACCTTGGCTGGCACCGGCCCACTGCACCAGGCCTGGCGAGACAGCCATCCCATGGCCGTGTCGGCGGGCTTTGTGGCCACCCTGGTGGGCTTCACCAGCACGATCGCCCTGATCTTTCATGCCGCCAGCGCGCTGGGTGCCTCGGCCGATCAGATCACCTCATGGGTGCTGGCGCTGGGTGTGGGCATGGGCGTGGCCACCATCGGCTTGTCCCTGTGGACACGCATCCCCATACTGATCACCTGGTCCACGCCTGGTGCGGCCGTGATCGCCAGTGCTGCGGCCGGCGTGAGTCTGCCTGAAGCGGTGGGAGCGTTCGTGCTGTGTGGCGTGCTGATGGCGCTCAGTGGCATGACGGGGTGGTTCGAGCGCCTGATGAACCGCATCCCCCTGGCCCTGGCCTCCAGCCTGTTGGCGGGCATTCTGGCCAAATTTGCCTTGATGTCCTTCGCCGCAGCCACGGCGCAACCCCTGATGATCATCAGCATGCTGCTCATTTACCTGGTGGGCAAACGGTGGTGGCCGCGCTACGCGGTGCTGGGTGTGTTGATCGGGGGCAGTGTGGTGGCCGGCCTCCAAGGGCTGCTGGACACGCGCCAGATGACGCTGCAGCTGGCTCAACCCGTGTGGGTCACCCCAGCCTGGTCATGGCAGGCGATGTTGGGCATGGGCTTGCCCCTGTTCATCGTCACCATGGCGTCGCAAGCAGTACCAGGGGTCTCGGCGATCCGCGTCTCGGGGTACCGTCCGCCCGTGTCGTCACTGATGAGCTGGTCTGGCATCACCACGGTGCTGCTGGCCCCATTGGGTGGCTACGCCTTCAACCTGGCGGCCATCACCGCTGCCATCGTGCTCAACCCCCATGCACACCCACAAACCCACCAGCGCTACACCGCCGCCGTCTGGGCAGGCTTGTTCTACATTGGCATGGGCTTGCTGGGTGGTGCAGTGGCAGGCTTGCTGGCCGCCTTCCCGGCCGCACTCATCCTGGGGGTGGCGGGCCTGGCCTTGCTGGGCACGATCGCCAACGGGATGGCTTCTGCGCTGGCCGAACCCCGCAGCCGTGAGGCGGCCATCATCACCTTCCTGGTCACCTTGTCGGGCGTGACGCTGCTGGGCGTGGGCTCGGCATTCTGGGGGCTGGTGGCCGGTGGCCTGACGCTGTTCGTGGAACACTATCGAAGCCGTCCGGACGCGCTGGACAACATGCCCTGAAACGCCATGAAACTGCTCTTTGTTGCCGACCCCCTCGATACATTCAAGATCCACAAGGACAGCACGTTCGCGATGATGCGCGAAGCAGCCTCGCGCGGACACACGCTGTGGGCCTGCGAGCCGCAGGATCTGGTGTGGCAGAAGGGCTCGACGGTACAGGCCCAGGCACGCGAAATCCGGCTGACGGGGCAGGCGCCCGAGTGGTTCACGGTGCAAGACACGCGCGTGCTGTCACTGCATGAGGTGGGCGCCGTGTTGATGCGCAAAGACCCGCCCTTTGACGCTGAATACGTCTACGCCACGCACCTGCTGACGCAGGCACAACGAGAAGGTGCGCGGGTGTTCAACCGCCCGGACGCCTTGCGCGCCCACCCTGAAAAGCTCGCCATCCTGGAATTTCCGCAGCACATCGCACCCACGCTGGTGACCCGCGACATCAACGCGGTTCGGGCCTTCCACGCGCAACACCGCGATGTCATCCTCAAGCCGCTGGATGGCATGGGCGGCATGGGCATCTTTCGGGTGAAAGACGATGGGCTCAACCTGGGCAGCATCGCCGAGACCCTCACACGGGATGGCCGCCAGACCATCATGGTGCAGGCCTTTCTGCCCGCCATCGCCGCCGGCGACAAACGCGTGCTGCTGATTGACGGCGAACCCGTGCCCTACGCGCTGGCCCGCATACCGCAAGGCGGCGAGGTGCGCGGCAACCTGGCCGCTGGCGGCAAAGGCGTGGCCCAGGCCCTGAGCGACAGCGACTGGGCGCTGGCCAGGCACTTGGGCCCCATCCTGGCGGCGCGTGGTTTGCTGCTGGTGGGCCTGGACATCATCGGCGACCGCCTGACCGAAATCAACGTCACCAGCCCCACGTGCTTTCAGGAAATCACCGATCAGACGGGCTACAACGTGGCCCAGCGGTTCGTGGACGCACTCGAACAACAGCTGGCAGCGGGGGCTCAGGCGGGCGGTTGATCCAGCGCCCCCAGCAAGCCTCGCCGACTGGCCTCGTAAACGGCCTGCCCGCGCGAATGCACGGCCAGCTTGCCGTACAGCTTCTTGATGTAGGTCTGCACCGTGTGCACGGTGATGCCTTGCTGACGGGCAATCTCGGCATACGAAAAGCCGCGCGCAATGTAGCCCAGCACCTCGTGCTCGCGCGGGCTGAGTGCAACGTGGGGGTCTTCTTGCCCCGCCCCCGTTGACGAGGACTTGTTTGGTGGGGTCGCCGAGCCCGTGGCACCGGCCAAGGTCTGCTGGGGCTGCATGCGCCGCAACAGGTGCCTGGCGATCATGGGCGAAATGGGTGAGGCGCCTCGCTTCACAGCCAACAAGGTTTCCGCAATGTCGGTGGCGTCGTCATCCTTGTGCACATAGCCCACGGCACCGGCCTCGATGCTGGCCACGGCACTGGCTTCATCGCCGAACATGGACACGACCAGCATGTCGCAGCCTGGCCACCGGTCTCGCACGTGCTGCAGCAAGCTCAGCCCGCTGCCGTCTGGCAAGCCCAGGTCCACCAACAACAGATCAGCGCCCTGCCGCCCAAACCAGGTCAGGGCAGGTGACAAGGTGCCGAACGAGGCGGCCAGCACGAGTTGGGGGTTGTGCCGGACGCATTGTTCCAGGTGATGACGGGTGTGGGCATTGTCTTCAACGATGACCACCCGCCACGTCTGGCCAGCAAAATCGCTCATGCTGCGGAGGATAAACCACTCTGCCCCGCGAACTCCCAGGGCAGGCTCAACCGAACCTCCAACCCGCCTTGGGCCAGAGGCAGAAACGAGAGTTCGGCACCGAGGACGGCCGCCCGCCCTTGCATGCTTTGCAGGCCTTGTCCGGGCACATGCTCAGCGCTCAGCCCACGGCCGTTGTCGATGAGGCTCAGCACCAGGTGGTCTGCATCCTGTCTGGCCATCAGCACCAGGCGGGTGGCACCACCGTGCTGCAAGGCATTGGACATGGCCTCGAACAAAATGTACTGAACCTGCCGCAACGCGGGGGGCGCGCCCAGCGGCCACGACGACAGCTCAGGCACGTCCCAGACCAGCTCAATGCCCGAGGCCTTCAGCCTGGGGGCCATGCGGTAGCGTAGGCTGGCCAGCAGGCCCACCATGTCGCCGGGTTGCAGTTGCATGGCATCGACCGACAGCTTCAGCTGGTCCAGCGAGTCACGCAAGGTTTGAGTCACCAAGGGCAAATCCACATCATCGTGCGCAGACACCTGCAGTTGCCGCAGGGCCGAGCTGAGGTGAGCCCCCACGCCGTCGTGCATGTCCTGCAAGATGCGGCTTCGCTCCGCCGACACGGCCTGGCTGCGCTCCATGGCCGCCAGCTTGGCAAAGCTGTCGCGCAACTCTCGTTCGCGCTGGGCCACACGGGCCGACAAGGTGCGGTTGAGTTCATGCAGGGCCCGCCTGGAGCGGCCGAATTCGCCGGCCAGCAGCACAAAGATGAGGCAGACATTGACCGGCGCGATGAAGGGCAGGATGTAAATCTCGTCAAACCCCAGCCAACCCAGCTCGATCGACAGGTCGTGGCTGGCGGCGGCCATCATCAGGCCAATGCCCAGCAGCAGCCACAGGCCCTCGGCCTGCTTTTGTCGAACGATCGAATAGATCGCCCGTGCCACCCCGCCCAACGCCAGCAGGTAGATGGCGCCATAGATGATGGTCTGGGTGCGCGTGGTGGGCGACATCAGCAGCGCCGCCGGTGACACCACGATCATGATCCACGCCAGGCGCTCCGGCCAGACCACGCGGCCGCCACCATAGCGGTAGTAGTACATGCAGATCAACAACAAGGACCACGCCGTGAGGAAAAAAGCCAGGTTCTCCCACAACACCACCGGGCTCAATGGGTTGGGCGCCACCATCACCGAAGTGCCTGTACTCCACATCAGCGCGGCCGCGCTGATGTAGCCCACCGACACCTGAGCCCGATCTCGCAGCCAGATGATGGCCATCACCACACCCAGCGCAAACAAGGCGATGTTGGCCACCGTGACACCGTCTGCCTGCAACCAGCGGCGGTGATCATGCACCTGGGCAAGCTGCGCTGCAGGCCCCACCTGGATGGGCGCCAGCCCGTGACGACGCAACTGCCCACTGACCACGCGCACGTGGATGACGTTGTCTCCGGGCACCCACGCACTGGACGGCACATTGACCAGCAAAGGCGTGTACCAGTTGCGAGTGACAGGATCAACCAGGGAGCCGGTGTAGGCCATGGCCGTGCCGTTCACCCACACCTGGGCGTTCATCACGACGCGAGGCAGGTGGACCGCCCACGTGTCCGTGGGTGTGGACGGCAATCGCACCTTGAATCGATACCACATGGTGCCCTGAAAACCAGGGTGCGTTCGCGACCAGAGGTGAGGCAGGCGCGCATGCAACCACGCCGCATCGTCATCAGGGGGGCGCGCACCTGCGCCCACCACCAGGCAGGCCGCATCCAGGGTGGTCACCTCATGCAAGGGCAACCACACCGTGGGTGCGGCGGCGGCCTCCAACGCCTGAGGGGTGGCTCCCGCCCATGCCGGCCTCAGCCCGCCCAGGCAGCACCACAGCAGGGCCAACACCCCCCATGCAATCCGTCGCATCCAAGTCATGGCGTGGATTGTCGCTGCGCGGCCCTGGAATGACACTCCCTGAGACCGGGTGAGACTGGGCGACAATCAAGGCCCTGCACCCCGCATCTTTTCATCCAGCAAAATGTCTTTGCTCACCCTGTCCAACGCTTGCCTGGCTTTCGGCCATGTGGCCCTTCTGGACCACACCGATCTGACGCTGGAGGCCGGCGAACGCGTCGGACTGATTGGCCGCAATGGCACGGGCAAGTCGTCCCTGCTCAAGATTGTGGCGGGGCTGGAGAAGCCCGATGACGGCGAACTGCAATGCCAGAACGGCTTGCGACTGGACTACGTCGCCCAAGAGCCGAGCTTCGTGCCCGGGGCCACGGTGTTCGAAGCCGTCAGCGATGGCCTCGCCGACGTCAGGGCCCTGCGGGCGCGCTTTGAGGCGCACGCCGACGGTGACGACCTGGACGCCCTGCAGACCGCCATCGAAGCCCGCGACGGCTGGACCTGGGAGCAACGCGTTCAGGAAACGCTGCAGCGGCTTCAGCTGGACGCCGACGTGCTGGTGGAGCGCCTGTCGGGCGGCCTGCGCAAGCGGGTGGCCCTGGCGCGCGCGCTGGTGGCCGCGCCCGACGTGCTGCTGCTGGACGAGCCCACCAACCACCTGGACCTGGATTCGATCGCGTGGCTGGAAGATTTGCTCAAAGGCTTCAAGGGCAGCGTCATGCTGATCTCGCACGACCGAGCCTTTCTGGACGTGGTGTGCACGCGCATCGTCGAGTTGGACCGAGGCGTGCTGCGCAGCTACCCCGGCAACTTTGCCGCCTACGAAACCCTCAAGGCCCAGCAACTGCAAGACGAAGCGCTCAACAACGCCCGCTTTGACAAGCTGCTGGCCCAGGAAGAGGTGTGGATCCGCAAGGGCGTGGAGGCCCGCCGCACGCGCAGCGTGGCCCGCATCAAGCGCCTGGAAGGCCTGCGCGAGGCGCGGGCCGCCCGCCGCGATGTGGTGGGCCGCGCCAAACTGGACGTGGCCCAGGGCGAGCGCGGCGGCAAGATCGTGGCCGAGCTGGAGCATGTGCACAAGCGCTATGGCGAGCGCGACATCGTCAAGGACTTCAGCGCCACCATCTTGCGCGGCGACAAGGTGGGCCTGATCGGCCCCAATGGCGCGGGCAAGACCACCCTGCTCAAGCTCATCCTGGGCGAGCTGACGCCCGACGAGGGCACCGTCAAACTGGGCACCAACCTGCAGGTGGCCTACTTTGACCAGATGCGAGACAACCTGAACCTCGACGCCACGCTGGCCGACTTCATCAGCCCGGGCAGCGAGTGGATCGAGATCAACGGCGCGCGCAAGCACGTGATGGGCTACCTGGGCGACTTCCTGTTTTCACCCCAGCGGGCCAACTCGCCGGTGCGCACCTTGAGCGGTGGCGAGCGCAACCGCCTGCTGCTGGCCCGCCTGTTTGCCCGGCCCGCCAATGTGCTGGTGCTGGACGAACCCACCAACGACCTCGACATTGAAACACTGGACCTGCTCGAAGACCTGCTGGCCGATTTCGCTGGCACGGTCTTCCTGGTCAGCCACGACCGGCGCTTTCTGGACAACGTGGTCACCAGCACCATCGTGGCCGAAGGCCAGGGGCGTTGGCGCGAGTACGAAGGCAGCGTGGAAGACTGGCTGACGCAGTCGCGCCGTGCCCAGGCGCTGGCCGGCAAAAAGGACAACGCCAAGCCATCGGCCACGGACATGGCCCCGCCTGCCGCCGCAAGCCAAGGCGCCGCTGCGGCCACACCGGCCAAGCCGCGCAAGCTGAGCTACAAAGAACAGCGAGAACTCGACGAGCTGCCCTCGCGGATCGAGGCCCTGGAGGCCGAGCAAAGCGCGCTGAACGCCCGACTGGCCGACCCGGAGGCCTACCGCAAAGAGGGCTCGAAGGTGGCTGAGCTGCACGAGCGCGTGCAGGCCATCGACACCGAGCTGATGACCTTGCTGGAGCGCTGGGAAACGCTCAGCCGTTGACGACCACCGGCCCCGCCACGCTGGCGGGCGGGGCGCCGCCGGACAACAGCCAGTCGGCGCAAGCCTGCTCGGGATCGGCGGCTTGCATCACGACGTTGGCCAGGGGCAGCAAACGCCGCGTGTCGGCCCGCAGTACCCGCTGTTTCACGGACGCCACCTGGGTGGGATGCATCGAAAAGCTGCGCAGCCCCATGGCCAGCAAGAGCTCGGTGAAGGCCGGATCACCCGCCATCTCACCGCACACGCTCACCCCCTTGCCTGCGGCCCGGGCCTGCTCGATGCACGAACGAATGAGGGACAACACCGCCGGATGCCAGGGATCGTAGAGGTGCGCCACGGCCTCGTCGGCACGGTCGATGGCCAGGGTGTACTGAATGAGGTCGTTGGTGCCGATCGAGATGAAATCGAAGTGCTGCAAAAAAATCGGCAGGGTCAGCGCCGCGGCTGGCACCTCGATCATCGCCCCCAGCTCGACCTGGCCATAAGGCTTGCCCGCGTCAGTCAATTGCCGCTGCACATGGGCGATGTTGTCCAGCGTCTGGCGAATCTCGCGCTGACTGGCCAGCATGGGAATGAGCACCTTGACCGGCCCATGGTGCGCCGCCCTGAACAAGGCGCGCAACTGCTTGCGGAACATGCTGGGCTCTGACAGGCTCCAGCGGATGGCACGCAGCCCCAGGGCAGGGTTCAGCACCGACTCGTGTCGCAGCTCGGAGGTTGACAGGCCATCCAGCGGTTTGTCGGCACCGATGTCCACCGTGCGGATGGTCACGGGCATGCCTTTCATCACCTCGACCGCGCGACGATAAGCCTCGTACTGCTCTTCTTCGTCAGGCAGCTTGCCGCCCCGGTTCATGAACAGGAATTCGCTGCGGAACAGCCCCACGCCCACGGCGCCGGCTTCCAGGGCCGCCTGGCCATCGTCGGGCATCTCGATGTTGGCCAGCAACTCCACGCGCTCGCCGTCCAGGGTGACCGCCGGGGTGTGCCGCAGGCGGGCCAGGCGCCCGCGCTCCAGCTCGCTTTGGCGCTGGCGAAAGCGGTACTCCTCCAGCACGATGGGAGACGGGTCCACGATGACCAGCCCGGCGTCGCCGTCCACGATGATGTAGTCGTCCTGACGGATCAGGCTGCTGGCCTGGCGAGCGCCCACCACGGCCGGGATGTCCATGCTGCGTGCCACGATGGCCGTGTGCGAGGTCTTGCCACCCACGTCCGTCACGAAGCCGGTGAACACGCTGCGCTTGAAGCTCAGCATGTCGGCGGGGGCGATGTCGCTGGCCACCAGCACCAGGGGCTCTTCACCACCAAAATCGCGGGGATGCCGCTGGGCATCGGGCACCCGCGAGGCATCGGCCTGGGCCAGTTGGCGCAGCAGGCGCTCCACCACCTGCTCCAGATCGGCCTTGCGCTCACGGATGTAGGCGTCTTCCATCTCGTCGAACTGGCGGGCCAGCACTTCCAGCTGCGCCGACAAGGCCCACTCCGCGTTGTAGTGGCGCGTGCGCACCCATTCTCCGGCCGCGCCGATCAGGGCTTCGTCCTGCAAGAGCATCTGGTGCACGTCCAGCAGGGCGGCCAGTTCAGCTGGCGCATCGGCCGGCAAATCGCGCTTGAGGTTGTCGAACTCGGTGGAGACGTGGTCGCGCGCGGCGTGCAGGCGCGCCACTTCGGCTTCGAGGTCGTCGGGATCGACAAAGACGTGGGGCACGTCCACCCGGCTGGATGCCACCAGCACGGCGCGGCCTATGGCCACCCCACGCGACACCGGCAAGCCGAAAACCTGAATGCTCATACCCTGCGATGCTACCAGCGAGAGCCCATGAGCGGCGTACGGATTTGCCAGGGGCCGGCTGCTTGGCGTCACAAGACTGTCACGCACCCGTCACCGGGACGTCACCCCTTCAGACCAGACTGGCAGGCATCGAACAACCACTGCACGGAGACCGCGATGCGCGAGCTGCCCTTGCCGACCATGCCTCTGGCCGACCTGCCTGCCACCCCTTCGGTCGCCCCGCGCGCCGCACGGAGGTCACTTCATCCGGGCTCGGACGGGACTCGCGAACGATCGCGCACCGGTTTTCAAGTCGTTTGGGCTCGCACTGAAGAAGATGTTCGCGCTGCGCAACGCCTGAGACACGAAGTTTTCGCTGAAGAGATGGGGGCGCGCCTGAGCGTGCCTCATGGCAGCCCCGCCGGGCACGACATCGACCTGTTCGACCCCTACTGCGAGCACCTGCTGGTGCGACTGGAAGGGGCCGACGGCGAGCCTGGCGAGGTCATTGGCACCTACCGCGTTCTGACGCCGGACGCCGCGCGGCGCGTGGGGGGCCTCTACAGCGAAACCGAATTCGACCTCACGCGGCTGCGCCACCTGCGCGGCAAGATGGTTGAGCTGGGGCGCTCTTGCGTGCACCCCGATCACCGCACGGGTGGGGCCATCATGGCCCTGTGGGGGGCCCTGGCCGAATTCATGGTGCGCAACCAGCTTGACACCATGATCGGCTGCGCCAGCATCAGCATGCGCGACGGTGGCCATGTGGCCGCCAGCCTGTGGGAGCAACTGCGCCACAGCCACCTGGCGCCCATCGACTTGCAGGTGCGCCCGCGCCTGCCCCTGCCGGTGGACGAACTGGATCGCCACCTTCAGGTCGAGGCCCCGGCCCTGATCAAGGGCTACCTGCGTGTGGGCGCCAAGGTGCTGGGCGCCCCCGCCTGGGACCCCGACTTCAACACCGCCGACCTGCCCATGCTCATGCGCATCGACGACCTGCCCGCCCGCTACCGCCGTCATTTCCTGGGTGACTGACATAATCGGCGCGCCATGACGCGCGCCACGCCCCCCTCATCCCACCCGCAAACCCCCGCCCTGCATCGCCAGCTTGAAGCCACCGCCGAGGTGATCGGGCTGGTGCGTCAGGGGCGGTCGTTGCCTGACGCCCTGGGCGAGGTGCCCGCCTCGCTGAGGCCTGGCGTGCAAGCGCTGGCCTCTGACACCCTGCGTGAGTTGGGCCGCGCCCAATCCCAAATGGCGGCCCTGGTGCCGCGCAAGCCAGCGCCCTGGGTTGAATCGCTGCTGCTCACCTGTCTGGCGCTGCTGCCCGGCCCACGCTATCCGGCCCACACCCTGGTCAGCCAGGCTGTCGAAGCCTGCAAGCGACGCGCCCGTCCCGCCAGCGGCCTGGTCAATGCCGTGTTGCGACGGGTGCTGCGTGAGCCGCAGGCCCTGCCGGCACTGGCCGACAACGACCTGGCAGGTCGCTTCAACCACCCCGCCTGGTGGGTCCAGCGCCTGCAACGCGACTGGCCCGACCAGTGGGAGGCCTTGCTGGCCGCCAACCAGCGCCCCGCCCCCATGACCTTGCGCGTCAACCGCCGCCATGGCAGCGCCGAGGCGTATCGGCAGCGGCTGCTGGCGGCCGGATGGCAAGGCGTTCCCCCCGCCCAGGGTGATGCCATCGTGCTGCCACAGGCGGCCCCTGTAGACCAGTTGCCCGGCTGGGCCGATGGCGATGTGTCGGTGCAAGACCTCTCGGCACAACAGGCCGCCACCTGGCTGCTGCATCCGCCGGGCCTGCCCCCCCTGCCTGCCGGGGCCCGCGTGCTGGACGCCTGCGCCGCCCCCGGCGGCAAAACGGCCCACCTGCTGGAGCATGCAGACTTGTCGCTCCAGGCGCTGGAGATCGACCCGCAGCGCGCCGCGCGCATCCATGACACCTTGGCGCGACTCAAGCTGCATGCCGACGTGAGCGTGGGGGATGCGGGCCAGCCCGACACCTGGTGGGATGGCCGCCCCTTCGACGCCATCTTGCTGGACGCCCCCTGCAGCGCCTCGGGCATCGTGCGGCGACACCCTGACGTGCGTTGGCTGCGAAGAGAAAGCGACCTCGACGCCCTTCAGCGCACCCAGGACCGCCTGCTGGACACCCTGTGGCCCCTGCTGGCACCGGGTGGTCGGCTGCTGTATTGCACCTGCTCGGTCTTCAAGCAAGAAGGGCAGGAGCGCATCGACGCATTTTTGCAACGACAAGCCCAGGCCTGTCGGCAAGCCGCCCCCGGGCACCTGCTGCCTGTGGTCGAATACCCCGACACTGCCCCCCATGAGAGGGGGGACGGCTTTTACTATGCACTCCTGACCCGTCACACCGATCCGGCTTGACACACCCCATGCGCCGACGAGACCTGCTCACCCGCAGCGCCTCGGCCGTGATGGCTGCCCTGGCCCTCACCGCCGGGGTGCCGTCGTTGAGCTGGGCCAATGAGACGCGAGCCGGGCTCAGCCTGCAAACCCTGCAGGCCCATGTGGACGACGACGGGGCTTATCTCGACTACGACATCGAGGTCGGCCTGTCCGACGACCTCAAAAACGCACTGCAGCGCGGCGTGTCGGTGGTGTTTGTGGCCGAGGCGCGGCTGCTTGAGCAGCGCTGGTACTGGACAGACCGACTGCGTGCCCAGGCCACTCGCCGCTGGCGCGTGACCTACCAGCCCCTGACCCGCCAATGGCGGCTCAGCATCGGGGCCTTCACCCGGAATTACGCCTCGCTGGAAGAAACCCTGGACGTTCTGAGACGCAGCACCCGCTGGCGCATCGGTGATCGCCCCAGCGGAGACGCTGACCAGCACTACGTTGACTTCGGATTCCGCCTGGACACCAAAGAGTTGCCCCGCCCGCTGCAAATCGGCATGGGCAATCAGGACACCTGGGACCTGGAACTGGAGCGGCAAGTGCAGCTTCGGAACTGAGCCACGATGGGCCCGATCAAACTCAACCGCTGGGCCTGGATCATCGCCAGCATCGCCTTGCTGGGTGGCGGACTGGTGCTGGGCTTTCTGCTGGTGCTCACCACGCAGAACCAGGAGCGGTTCGAGCCCTACTTCGGCTGGCTGTGGTGGAGCAACATCGCCATTGCCGCCCTGCTCAGCCTGGTCATCCTGCTGGCCCTGGGCCGGCTGGCCTTGCGCCTGCGCCGCCGCAAGTTCGGCAGCCAGTTGCTGCTCAAGCTGGCCGGCATCTTTGCGCTGGTGGCCCTGGTGCCAGGCGTGCTGATCTACACCGTGTCGTACCAATTCGTGTCACGCAGCATCGAGACCTGGTTTGACGTGCGGGTTGAAGGCGCGCTGGACGCCGGCCTGAGCCTGGCACAAGGCACCCTCGACACCCTGAGCACCGACCTGGCCAAATCCACCCGCCTGGCGGCTGAGCAGCACGTGCTCAACGACCGCACAGGCGAGCGCACGCCCAGCCTGCTGGAGCTGGAAATGCTGCGCGAGCGCGTGCGCGCCGAATACGCCGCCGTCGTCAACGAACACGGGCAGCTCATCCTCAGTGCCGAGGCCATGGGGGCGTCGGCGCTGCGCACCGAGCGCATCGGCACCACGCTGCGCGACCGCGCCCGCCAAGACCGCGTGACGGTTGAAATCGAGGGCCTGGACGACCCTGGCACCACCGCCCGCATCGTGGCACTGGCCTGGATCCCCGAACAGGGCTTTGCCTTGCAGCAGCAGCAACGCTACCTGCTGGTCAGCCAGAACCTGCCCCCCGACATCGTGCGCCACGCCCTGGAGGTGCAGACCGCCTACCGCGACTACCAGCAACGCGCCCTGGGGCGCGCAGGCCTGCGCAGCATGTACATCGGCATCCTCACCCTCACGCTGGTGCTGGCGGTGTTTGGCGCCTTCTTGCTGGCCGCGATCCTGGGGCAGCAACTGGCCCGGCCCCTGCTCTTGCTGGCCGAAGGCGTCGAAGAAGTGGCCCGCGGCGACCTGCGGCCCAAAACGATCTTCACCTCCCAAGATGAGCTGGGCGGCCTCACGCGCGCGTTCGCCGCCATGACCCAGCAACTGGCCGATGCCAGACAGCTGGCCGACGACAGCGTGCAAGAGCTCGACAGTGCCCGCGCCCACCTGCAAACCGTGCTGGACAACCTCAGCGCTGGCGTGCTCGTGCTGGACGCCGCCGGGCGCCTCGTGCTGGTCAACCCCGGTGCCACCCGCATCTTGCGGCTGCCCATGTCGGCCTACATCGGCCGCCCGCTGACCGACGTCGCCGAGCTGCAGGAATTTGCGCGCGACATCCAGCTGCGGTTCGACGACCTCGCCCGCGACCCAACCCCCGGCGAGCGCCAACAATGGCAGCAGCCCTACACCCTGCAATTGCCCCAGCAAAGCGAACCGCTGCCCCTGCTGGTGCGCGGCGCCGACCTGCCGCCAGACGAACGACTGATCGTGTTCGATGACCTCACCGAGGTCGTGTCTGCCCAGCGCGCCCAGGCCTGGAGCGAGGTGGCAAGACGCGTGGCCCACGAGATCAAGAACCCCTTGACCCCCATCCAGCTGTCTGCCGAGCGACTGCAGATGAAGCTGGAATCCCAATTGCCCGAGCCTGGGCAGCAACTGCTCAACCGCTCGGTCAACACCATCGTCACGCAGGTTCAGGCGCTCAAGACCCTGATCAATGAATTCAGGGACTTTGCCCGGCTGCCCACGGCCCAGCTCGCCCCGCTGGACCTCAATGAGCTGGTGCACGAGGTGACCGCACTGTACGGCGATGCACTGGAACAAGGGCGGCTTGTGCTGCAGCTCAGCCCCAACCTGCCGCCCATCCAGGGCGACGCCACGCTGCTGCGGCAAGTGGTGCACAACCTGGTTCAAAACGCGCTGGATGCCACGACCGAAAACGCCACCCCCGAGTCACCCGCCCGGGTGGAGCTGATCACCGATGCCCCCCTCAATGAGCAAGGCACGGTGCGCGCCGTGCGCCTGCGCGTGCGCGACAACGGCCCAGGCTTCACAGACAAGGTGCTCAAACGCGCCTTCGAGCCCTACCTCACCACCAAAGCCAAAGGCACCGGCCTGGGCCTGGCCGTGGTCAAGAAAGTGGCCGACGAGCACCACGCCCTGGTCAAGCTCCGCAACCGCCACGCCACCGAATCGAACGCCGCCCTAGGGTATCCCTCCGACGGCCAGCCGGTGATCGGGGCGCAAGTTTCGTTATCATTTTCGGTGCTGTCATCAGAATCCCATTTACCATCGGGCACACACGACGAACATGCCTGACTGGCGTACCGACATTTCATGGCCACCATTCTTGTAGTAGACGACGAGCTGGGCATCCGCGCCCTCCTGAGCGAAATCCTGAGCGACGAAGGCCACACGGTCGAAGTCGCTGAAAACGCGGCCACGGCCCGCATCCAGCGCGAGCGGGTCAAGCCCGACCTCGTCTTGCTCGACATCTGGATGCCCGATGTCGATGGCGTCACGCTGCTCAAAGAGTGGTCAGCGGGCGGTCAACTGACGATGCCGGTCATCATGATGTCCGGCCACGGCACGATCGACACCGCCGTCGAGGCCACCAAATTTGGGGCCCACTCGTTCCTCGAGAAGCCGATCACCATGCAGAAACTGCTGCGCACGGTCGAACAGGCCCTGAGCAAACCGGCCACGCCGGCTGCACGTGGTCAGGCCCCGGTGCATCTGGCCACCGTCACGCCCATCACGGCCGCCTCCTCGTACAGCCAGGGCCTGGCCACCCAGCACGCCAGCCCCCTGCGCACCGAGATGGTGGCCCCGATGGTGGCTGCCGAAGTGGCCCACGCCCACCCCGCAGCTCACCATGCACCTGTGGCGCCACAACCAGCCTATGCCTATGGCGCGCCAGCACACCATGCATCGGCCCACCCCCACGCCATGGGCGCGGCCACGCCGGCCATGCACCACGCGCCCCTGCATGTCAGCACCGGGCCCTCTCACGAGCAGCTGTTCCAGCTGGACCGCCCCTTGCGCGAAGCGCGTGACGACTTCGAGCGCGCGTACTTCGAGTTCCATCTGGCGCGCGAAGGCGGCAGCATGACCCGTGTGGCCGAGAAGACCGGCCTGGAGCGCACCCACCTGTATCGAAAATTGAAACAGTTGGGCGTTGATCTGGGACGCGCCAAAAAATCGGCTTCAAATTGATGTATAGTCTAGGTCTTCGCTGATCACTGCCCTTCAGGCACATCAACGAAACAGGCCAAGTAGCTCAGTTGGTAGAGCAGCGGATTGAAAATCCGCGTGTCGGTGGTTCGATTCCGCCCTTGGCCACCAAATTCGACGCCCAGCACCGCTGGGCGTTTTTCATTTCTGCCCCCAACGGCGTCAGGTGATTCGCAGGCTGCTAGGATGACCTCAACCTGTCACCTGTCTGATGCTGAGAACGTTTGAACCCCTGGCTGCGCTGCTGGCCGGCGTGGCCCTGCTGATGCTGGGCCATGGCCTGCTGGGCACCGTGCTGGCCGTGCGCGGCGGGCTGGAGGGCTTTGGCAGCCAGACGCTGGGCGCCATCGGCGCCATGTACTTCGTGGGCTTCCTGGTGGGCACCTACCTGGCGCCCCGGATGATCCAGCGCGTCGGGCACGTGCGGGCATTCGCCTTCTTCACGGCGCTGGTGGCCTGTTCGGCCTTGCTGCACGAGCTGGTGCCCACCGCCGTGATGTGGCTTGTGCTGAGGCTGCTCACCGGCATGTCCATGGTGGGCTTCTACACCATCGTCGAAAGCTGGCTCAACAGCCATGCCCTGCCTGAACACCGCAGCCGGGTCTTTGCCGTCTACATGGCCGTCAACCTGGGCGCCCTGGCGCTGTCGCAACAAATGCTGCACTGGAGCAACCCGGGCGGCCACGTGCTGTTTTCGATTGCCGCCTTGAGCATCTGCGCAGCCATCATGCCGCTGGCCGCCACCCGTCTGGCGCAACCGGCCATCGAAGGCATTGCCGGCCTGGGCTTGAAATCACTGTACGCCAAGGCGCCCGTGGCCTGCTCGGCCAGCTTCCTGTCCGGTTTCTCTCAAGGTGCGTTCTGGGGGCTGGGCGCGGTGTGGGCCGACAAAAGCGGCTTGGGTACCACCGGGGTGGCCTGGTTCATGACCGCGGTCATCGTGGGCGGCGCGCTGCTGCAGTGGCCCATCGGGCAGATCACCAATCGGCTGGACCGTGGCCACGTGATCACCTTCGTGGCCGTGGGGGCCGCCCTGTGTGCGGCACTGCTGCAACTGGCCAGCCCCCATGGGCTGAACGCTGTCCTGGCGGTTGCTTTTCTGTATGGGGGGTTTGCCTTCGCGCTCTACCCCATGGCCATGGCCCGGATGATGGACCGCCTGCAGCCCACCGAAATCCTGGCCGGCTGCACCAGCTTGCTGCTCATGCACGGCGTGGGTGCGGCCATCGGCCCCATCGTGGCGGGCGGGCTCATGCAACAGTTTGGCCCACCCGCACTCACCGCGTGGTTCACCGGGGTGGAGTTGCTGCTGGGCTTGTCGGCCTGGTACCTGTCACGCCGCGTGCCTGCCGACATCGGCCATCAAACGGCGTTCACGCCCATGTTCAGAACCTCCCCCACGGCCATGGAAATGCTGGAGCCCGCCGCCCAGGACGCCGGGGCAGGCAAACCATCGGCCTGACCACCCCAGCCCGCCCCAGGCCAACGCTGCGCTCTGTTAACATCCGCCGGCCGTGCCCGAACGATCCTCGTCCATGCGCCCACCCGCCGCGCCCCCCCTGTCGATCTTGATGTACCACCAGATTGGTCGCTACCCGCGCCCGTCGGCACATCGCGCGCTGTTTTGCCACATCGATCGGTTCAAGGCCCAACTGAGCTATTTCAAATGGATGGGCGTGGACGTGCTGTCCATGGACCAGGCCCACGCCTGCTTGTTCGAGGGGCGGCCACTGAAACGCCGTGCTGTGGTCATCACGGTGGATGACGGTTATGACGACTTTCGAGAGCACGCCTGGCCTGCCCTGAAAGCCCATGGATTTCCGGCGATGGTCTATTTGGTGAGCGCGCTGGTGGGCAAACAGGCCGACTGGTTGTCAGACCGCCCTGAATTGCCTCGCCTCATGGACGCGGGGGCCATCAGGCAATTGCGGCGAGAAGGCTGCGATTTCGGCTCGCACGCGATGACGCACCCGCGCCTGTCCACACTCAGCGCGGGCCAGCAACGCCAGGAGATCATGGGCAGCAAGCAAGCCCTCGAAGACCTGCTGGGCGAAGGCGTTGAGCACTTCTGCTATCCCTTTGGTGACTACACCGAACGCTCACGCGACATGGTGCAAGAAGCCGGCTACCGCACGGCCACCACCTGCATCCGTGGCGCTGCCAACTTTTCAGACAACCCGTACGAGCTGACGCGCAAAGCCATTTCATATGGCGACAACCTCGTCGGGTTCGCGTGGAAGTTGCATGCCAAACACGCGCGCAAGGGCCAGGCCGCACTGCCCGACCGCGTCGCCGCGTGAAGCTTGACGAAAGCATGCGCATCGTCCACGTCCTGCACAGCCATGGCTACGGTGGCGCTGAAAACCACGCCTTGCTGATGATGACCCTGCAGCGCCAGACAGGGCACGATGTTTGTTATGCAGGACCGCTGGACTCGTGGCTGGGCCGTGAATGCGAGGCAGCCGGCATCCCCAGCGAACACATTCCCATGCATGGGTTGTTCGATCTGTGGTCACACTACAAGCTTCGGGCCTTGCTCAAACGCTTTCGTGCAGACATCGTGCACGGCCACCTCATCCGTGGCGCCATGTATGCCGGTCGCGCGGGTCACCGCCACCGCGCCCCGGTGGCCCTCTGCACCGCCCACGCCACCACGGCGCGCACGCACATGCAGCGCTGTGCGCACATCATCGCGGTGTCGGGTGCCGTGCGCGATGGCCTGCTGAAGGCAGGCTATGCGCCAGACGACGTCAGCCTCATCTACAACGGCGTGCCCGAGGCGCCGCCATCGCCAAGCGCCGAACAACGGCAAACCCTCAGGCGGGCGCTGGGCATCCCTGATGGGGCGTTTGCGGTGGTCCACGTGGGGCGATTCGTGCGCGACAAAGGCCAGGATCTGCTGATCGAGGCCATGAACTCCCTGCCCGCAGACGTGCACCTCTACCTGGTGGGCGACCCTGACACCGACTACGGCAGAAACGTGCTGACGGCACTGTCCAGCCAGCCTGCCTTGGCCGCCCGCGTGCACAGCCTGGGCTTTCGCCCAGACGTACCCCAACTGTTGCCCGCCTTTGATGCGTTTGCACTGGCATCTCGCCGCGAGGCCCTGTCCATCGCCGTGATCGAAGCCTTTGCGGCAGGCCTGCCCGTGGTGGCCACCGATGTGGGCGGTGTGCCAGAAATCGTGCGCCACGAAGACACAGGGCTGCTCGTGCCCACCGAGAACGCCACCGCCCTGGCAGGCGGCATCCATCGGTTGCAGGCCGATGCGCCCTTGCGCGCCCACCTGGTGGCCCAAGGCGGGCGACTCTACCGTGAACAGCTCACCGCACAGAGCATGCTCAACCACACGCTGGCGCTGTATCAGCGCTGCCTGACCAGCACCCGCTGAGGCATTGATGCCATGAGCACCAAGCACCCCGAGCCCCGTCGCATCCTTGTCGTCCGCCTCTCGGCCCTGGGCGACATCGTCATGGCCTCGGGCCTCATCCCCGCCCTGAAAGCGCGGTTTCCTCGGGCCGAGGTGTCCTGGGTGTGCGAACCGGTGTGCGCACCGCTGCTCAAGCACAACCCGCGCCTCAAGCAGGTCATCATCTGGCCGCGTGGCGAGTGGCAAGCCTTGCTCAAGGCCAGGCGCTACCTGGCGCTGTGGCGCGCCATCCGCACCTTCCGGGCCCAACTGAAGGCCGAGCAATTCGACCTCGTGCTCGATGGCCAGGGCCTGCTCAAGAGCGGCCTGGTGGCCTGGTTCACCGGCGCGCCCCGGCGCGTCAGCATCATCGCCCGAGAGGGCAGCCACCGGCTGGTTCACGAGGTGGTCACGCCACCGCCTGGGGCCGACCCGGTGATGGGCTCGGAGTACCGCTACGTGGCCCATTACCTGGGCGCGCCACAGGGCAGTTTTGTGCACGACCTGGCCGTGGGTGAAGCGCAGCGCGCGCGCGCTCGCGAGGTGCTGCGTGAGCGCCTGCAGGCGGCTGGGGAGAACGCCCCGGGCGCCAGGCCCTTGGTGGTGTTGGCCCCCTTCACCACCCGCCCGCAAAAGCATTGGGTGGAAGCCAACTGGTCCGAACTCGGCCGGCAGATGCTGGCGCGTGGGCTGCAACCCGTGGTGCTGGGCGGCCCCGCCGACCGCGAAGCGGCCGAACGCATCTGCGCGGGCCAACCGCAGTTGCTGAACCTGGCCGGCGCCTTGAAGCTCGATGAAAGCGTGGCGCTGATCGCCGACGCGCAGCTGCTGGTGGGGGTGGACACGGGCCTGACACACATGGGCTCGGCGCTGCGCATCCCGACCGTGGCGCTCTTCGGCTCGACGCGTCCCTATCGGGAGGGCCCGACCGCCCGAACACGCATCCTGTACGACGCCCTGCCCTGCTCACCCTGCCGCCGTCGCCCCACCTGCAACGGCGCCTTCACCTGCATGACGGGGCTGACCACCGAGCGCGTGCTGCAAGCGGCCATCGTTCAGCTGGAGACGCAGTCATGAAGGTGCTGCACGTCGAAGCCGGCATGCACCTGTATGGCGGTGCGCTGCAGGTGGTCTTTTTGTTGCGCGGCCTCAAAGCCCGTGGCATTGACTGCGTACTGGCCTGCCCCACCGGCAGCGCCATCGCCGCTGAGGCCGCACCACACGCCCAGGTGGTCGAGATGACGATGCGCGGCGATGCCGACATGGGCCTCACGGGTCGCCTGCGCAGGCTGATCCGCGCCGTGAAGCCCGATGTTGTGCACCTGCACAGTCGGCGTGGCAGCGACCTGTGGGGCGCGCTGGCCGGCCGGCTTGAAGGCGTGCCCGTGGTGCTCAGCCGCCGGGTTGATAACCCAGAGGCGCGCTGGGTGGTGAGCCTGAAATACCGCCTCTATGACGAGGTGGTGACCATCTCGGACGGCATCCGCCAGGTGCTGCTGTCCGAAGGTGTGCCGCCCGCCAAGGTGCACTGCGTGCTCAGCGCGGTCGACACCGAGCGCTACCGACCCGATCGCTCGCACCTGGCCTGGTTCCGCCAGACCTTCGGTGTGGCCGACCACGAGTTGACCATCGGCATGGTGGCGCAGTTCATCGCCCGCAAGGGGCATGTCACGCTGCTGGACGCCCTGCCCGAGGTGCTGACCCAGCACCCTCACCTCAAGGTGATCCTGTTCGGCCAAGGGCCGCTGTGGGACGAGATCCACACGCGGGTGCAATCCGACCCCTTGCTGGCCAAGCACGTGCAGTTGCCGGGCTTTCGCAAAGACCTCGACCGCATCCTGCCCTGCCTGGATGTGCTGGCCCACCCGGCCCACATGGAGGGCCTGGGCGTGTCGCTGCTGCAGGCCGCCGCCTGCGGGGTGCCGCTTGTGGGCGGGCGGGCAGGTGGCATCCCTGAAATCATCCAGCCTGGGCTCAATGGCGAGCTGATCACGCCGGGAGACACCGCCGCGCTGGTGCACGAACTCAACAAGGTGCTGGGCTCGGCCGAGTTGCGCCAACGCTACGGGGCGGCTGGCCGCCAGTGGGTGATCGATCGCTTCTCGGTGGACGCGATGGTTGAGGGCAACCTGGGGGTGTATCAGCGGGCCACCGGCAAGCGCCGCGCGGCTTGATGCCAGATGCCGCTGCTTCAGGTTCAGGCCGACTTCAGCAACGCATCCACGCAGCTGGCCAAATCTGCATAAGCCGCGTCGGCCCCGGCCAGCCCGTCGGTTGACTCGGCATTGTCAGACTGGACGATGTAAGCGCGCCCCAGGCCCGCAGCGCGCGCAGCCTCGATGTCTGATGGCTTGTCGCCCACCATGAACGATTGCTCAAGCGACAGGCCGTGCTCGCGCACCGCCCGCAAGATCATGCCGGGTTCGGGCTTGCGGCAGTCGCAGTCCACCGCCAGCTCGGGCACCTTGCCTTTGGGGTGATGCGGGCAGTGGTACACCGCCTCGACCTGCGCGCCAGCGGCGGCCAGCGCTTCGCACATGCGCGCGGTCAGCGTCTGAAACTGCGCCTCGGTGTACATGCCGCGCGCCAGGCCAGACTGGTTGGTGACCACGATGAGCGCATAGCCGGCCTCGCGCAGGCGGCGCATGGCGTCCACGGCCCCGGGCACGAACTCGAACTCGTCCCACTGGTGCACATAGGCCCGATCCAGGTTGATGACGCCGTCGCGGTCCAGAAAGGCGGCCTTGCGCGCCGCCGGCGCTGACTGTCCGGCACGGATGCGCTGCACCAGCGAGGTCGTGGAGAAACCGTCCACAAACGGAATCGCCAGGGCCTCACCACCCCACGAGCGCACCACGCGGGTCTCCTCCAGCGTTTCCATGTCGTAGTCGCCGCCCTTGACGTAGATGTCGGGGCGCGCCTCCTTGATCAAATCGACGGGGGTGCGCTCATCGAAGAACGTGACCAGCGACACCGACGCCAGCCCGGCCAGCACGGCCGCGCGGTCGATGTCCTTGTTCAGCGGGCGGTCAGGTCCCTTGCCCAGCAGGCGCGCAGAGGCATCACTGTTGACCGCCACCACCAGCGAGCCGCCCAGCTGGCGGGCGGCATGCAGGTAGCTCACATGGCCCCGGTGCAGCACATCAAACACGCCGTTGGTGAAGACCACCGGCTTGGGCAGCTCGGCCATGCGCGCGGCGATGTGTTCGCGGGCGCAGATTTTGTCGATCAAGTCATGGTCGCTCACGCAAACAACTCCTCGTACGTGAGCGTGGCCGTGCCGAACTTGGCCACCACCAGGCCGCCAGCGCGGTTGGCGTGGCCCATGGCGTCTTCCAGCGACAGGCCGCAGGCCAGCATCAGGGCCAGGGTGCCGATCACGGTGTCGCCCGCACCGGTCACATCAGCCACCTCACGGGCCTGGGCCTGCACCGTGGCCACGTGATCGGCTTCAAATAGGGTCATGCCCTCTTCGGACCGGGTCAGCAGCAGGGCCTGCAGGTTCAACTGGGCGCGCAAGGCCTGGGCCTTGGCCACCAGTTCGGCCTCGTCCTTCCAGGCGCCAATCACCTGCTGCAGCTCGGCCCGGTTGGGGGTGATGACGGTGGCCCCCGCGTAGCGGCTGTAATCGCTGCCCTTGGGGTCGATCAGCACGGCCTTGCCGGCCTGACGGGCCAGCTCGATCATGCGCGGAATGTGGGCCAGCCCGCCTTTGCCGTAGTCCGAAAACAGCACCACGTCATGGCTGGCCAGTTCGCGCTCGAAATCGCCCAGCATCTGCCCCAGCACCTCGTGGTCGGGCTCGCGCTCAAAATCGACGCGCAGCAGCTGCTGATTGCGCCCGATCACGCGCAGCTTGACGATGGTCTGCATGCGAGGGTCTTGGCCCAGCACGGTGGCCACGCCATGCCCCTCCAGCAACTGCTGCAGGCGGCGCGCAGGCTCGTCTTGCCCCACCACGCTCAACAGCGTCACCTGCCCGCCCAGCGTCTTGATGTTCAAGGCCACGTTGGCCGCGCCGCCCACGCGCTCTTGCTCTTGGGCCACGCGCACCACCGGCACCGGTGCCTCGGGCGAGATGCGCTCAACCGCGCCAAACCAGTAGCGGTCCAGCATCACATCGCCCACCACCAGCACACGGCGGGCCCCCAAGAGGTCTTTGTTCACGATGATCGGCATGGGCTCAGGCCAGGTCCAGGTGTTGTTCAACAAGGCCGCACAAGGTGTGGCCGATCAGGATGTGTGCCTCCTGGATGCGCGCGGTGACCTGGCTGGGCACCACGATGGCCACGTCGCACAGCGGCTTCAGCGCGCCGCCATCGCGCCCCAGAAAACCCACCACCTTGATGCCCAAGGCACGGGCCTCATCCACCGCACGCAACACATTGCGCGAGTTGCCCGAGGTGGAAATCGCCACCAGCACATCCCCGGCGCGACCCAAGCCCAACACCTGACGGGCAAACACCTCGTCAAAGCTGTAATCGTTGCCGATGCAGGTGAGCGCCGACGAATCCGTGGACAGGGCCAGACCGGCCAGCGGCGCACGGTCTTTGATGAAGCGCCCGGTGAACTCGGCAGCCAGATGCTGCGAATCTGCGGCAGACCCACCATTGCCGCAAAACATCACCTTGCCCCCGGCCTTGACCGCCTGCGCCATCAGCGCCCCCGCTTCGTTCACCAGGGGCAAGAGGGCCGGCAGGGCCTCGAACACGGCCGCGTGCTCCTTGAGATTGTCCAGAAACAGGGTTGACATGGGCGCTCCACAAATCCAACCCGGATTGTCCAACGAAATAGAACACCCGCAACGCTTGGCACAATAGCGGCTTCACGCTGCCCTGACTCATGAGTTCCCCCCAGCACCCACCACGCACCGTCGTCCTGCTGCAATACACCGGCATTGGCGATCTGGTGTGGCACATCCCCTATTTCAAGCGCCTGGCCGAGCTCAGCGCCAACGGCAAGGTCACCGTGGTGGCGCAACCCTCCACCCTGGCCAAGCATTTCATTGGCCACGAGCCCTGGGTGGAGGCCGTGATCGACCACGACCACCGTCCACGCCGGGGCGAAAAGCGCCGAGGGCGCCATGCTGGCCTGCGCGGCATGTGGCGCATGGCCCAAGAACTCAAAGCCGGTCGCTATGACCGGCTCGTCTTGTTTTCTGGCCGGGCCAGCCGGGGCCTCATCGCCGGGCTGAGCGGTATCCCGGTGCGCCTGGGTTTTGGCTACCGCTGGCTGCAGCGCGTCTTTCTCACGCAAGGGCCCTACATCCAGCCGTACCAGGGCCCGTCGCTGGCAGTGTTTCCAGAGTCGGAGGCCTTCATGCTGGCGCATGGCTTCATCCCGGCGCCATTTGCGCCGAAGATGGACGTGCCTGACAGTGCCATGACCACGATGCAAGCACGTCTGGCGTCGCTGCCCCGCCCGCGGGTGGCACTGGCCATCGGCACCAGCGAAACCCACAAGCAGTGGGGCATCGATCGCTATGCGCAACTGGCCTGCCGCTTGTTGAAGGCCGGCTGTGGCGTGCTGGTGCTGGGCGGCCCCGCCGAAAAAGCCATGGCGCAAGACCTGGCCGCGCAAGTGCCCAACGACCTCAAGGCCGGCTTCATGGTGATCACCGACGCGCCCGTGATGGGCAGCGCCGCCGCATTGAAGCTCTGTGACCACTGCGTGGGCAACGACACCGGCATGGTCAACGTATCGGCCGCAGTGGGCACACCCACCCATGTGATCATCGGCGCACGCGCCACGCTGGATCATGATCCGGCCACACTGCACAACGTGAAGGCCACCAGCCTTGCCGCCATCTCGGTGGATGAGGTGGTGGGGCTGCTGTCACCGCTCATTCACCATTGAACTTTTGAAGGGCCTGCCACCATGATCATCATCACAGGCGCCACAGGCTTCATCGGGTCGAACATCGTGGCCGACCTCAACGCCCGAGGCCGTACCGACTTGCTCCTGGTGGACGATCTTGGTACCCAAGGTAAGTGGAAGAACATCGCCAAACGGCGCTTCTTGGACTTGGTGGACTATCGGTCGTTGGACCAACTGCTGCCCAAACTCGAGCGAGCCGACGCGGTCTTTCACATGGGGGCCAACTCTTCCACCACTTCCACCGATGGCGACGAGATTCTCCACGTGAATCTGCACGCCACGATGGCCTGGTGGCGATGGTGCACGCTCCACGGCACGCCGTTCATCTATGCATCGTCGGCTGCAACCTATGGTGACGGCGCGCAAGGCTTCGCGGACAACCAGAATCCCGACGCGCTTGACAAGCTGTCCCCCTTGAATCTTTATGGATGGTCAAAACACCAGTTTGACAAGTGGGCAGTTGAACGGGCGGCCGAAGGAAAAGCCCCACCTCAATGGGCTGGCCTGAAGTTCTTCAATGTGTATGGCCCCAATGAATACCACAAGGGGGACATGAAAAGCCTGGTGGCCAAGAACACGGCGCTGGTGGCACGTGGCGAGACGATTCGCCTTTTCAAGTCTCACAAGGAGGGCTATGAGGACGGCGGCCAACTGCGAGACTTTGTCTATGTCAAAGACTGCTGCAATGTCATGATGTGGCTGCTGGACAATCCAAAGGCATCCGGGATATTCAACCTGGGAACGGGGCAGGCGCGTAGCTTCGTGGACTTGGTGCAAGCCATTGGCAAGGCATTGGCCAAACCTGTGAGCATCGAGTACATCGATATGCCTGAGAGCATCAGGCCCAATTATCAATATTTCACAGAGGCGCGGATGGACAAGCTGCGACAAGCAGGTTTCAGCGAGAAATTTCACTCCCTGGATGAGGGCGTGGCGGACTATGTGCAGCAGCACTTGGCTCAGCCCGACCCATTCCGCTGACACATGCTGCCCAACATTTCGTTCCTGATCCCGGTTTACAACGTCCAGAGCTTTCTGGACGACTGCCTTGCCAGCGTGGTGACGGCCTGCGCAAACACCGATCAAATCATTTTGATCAACGACGGCAGCACGGATGAGTCAGGGAGCGTGTGCGACAAATGGGCGGCGCGTTACCCTGACTTGATCCAAGTGGTGCATCAACCGAACCAGGGACTCTCCGTGGCGCGCAACGTGGCCTATGCGCACTGCCACGGCGACTACGTATGCTTCATCGATTCTGACGATGTGTTGTGCAGCGAGGCCATCGCCGTCGCGAGACAACATCTTCGCGAACGTCAGCCTGACATTCTCACGATGGATGCCATCTTGTGGCGCTCCGGCGAGCATGACGAGCCCCTGCGTCATTCTCTGCCTGCGCTGCAAACTGTCTCGGCGCAACACGCCCTCATCGCCGCATTCCGAGACAACTTCATGTCCTCATGCTGTCGAATATTTCGTCGCTCGCTGCTTGAGAGCATGGCTCCTCAGATCTTTCCTCCAGGACGGTGCTATGAAGACAACATCACGGTCCCTTTGCTGATCGCCAAAGCAAGCACGATCATGTATGTGCCACATGCACTTTTTCGGTACCGGGTGCGGCCTGGCAGCATCACCAGACACCAGACGTTCTCTCGCTGCATGGATCAGGCCACCTCCCTGGCTTCTCCGCTGCGTGCCATCAAGATGCTGAACGAAAGTCAAGAGCTCGAGCAACAAGCCAACGTGGCCGTGCTGTCGAACGTGGTGATTGCCATTCGCCATGCCGGGGCCATTCCACGGGTGAGTCGGGCTGACTTGGAAGCCCTTCTTGCTGCCGGCTTGTCTTCGCTCACCATGAACACTCCTGCCCTGCTGGCAGCGGCACAACAAGCTGACACCAGGCACGCCAAACTGAGCAAGCATGCCCGGGGCATGCTGCTGCATCCCAAGCGCTACGTGCTGGCACGCTGGCTGATGGCCAGGTGGAAACAAATGCGCCAGCCAACTCTCCGAACCTGAGAGAGCCATCGTCACGCCATGTCGTCATCAAGGTTGAATCTCTCGGGGGTCACACTTTGCTGTGTGGATACCCGTGCGGCGGCGCAAGCCATCCACGCTTTGAAGCACAGCATGCGCTTCATTGACTTCGGTGACGTGCTGTTTCTGGGCGATGTCGGTTTCAGCCACCATCCAGACCTTCAACACACTGGAATCAGATTTGGCGCCATCCCTGCCCTGCGCAACATTGATGACTACTCCCGATTCATGTTGCATGAGCTTCACGCGCACGTACACACTGAACATGTGCTCGTCATTCAATGGGACGGGTTCATCTCCCATCCAGAACTGTGGCGCGACGAATATCTGACGGTAGATTACATCGGTGCACCTTGGTACCACGGAGGTCACCCTGGACTGGTCGGAAACGGCGGCTTCTCTCTTCGATCACGAAAGCTGCTGGACGCAAGCCGGCACCTGCCCAGCCCTGCTGGCGAGCCCGAAGACATGACCATCTGTGTGCATCAGCGGCACGCACTTGAAACCAAGCATGGCATCAGACTGGCCCCATTGCCTATGGCCCAAGCCTTCGCCTGTGAATACGGTCCTTATCGCCGCAGCTTTGGATTTCATGGCATGCACAACTTCGCACACGCCATGGAGCCTGCCGAGCTTCGCGCCTGGCTTGATGAAGCCCCTGCTGAAATCATCGCTGGCCAGCATGCCAGAAAGCTGATCAAAAGCCTCATGGCTGCAGGCCGCGCAGCTGACGCCTTGCACCTCATTCATCTGCGCAAGAAGATCTTGGGACGGCACCGAGATCACTATGTTCTGAAGGCCCGCGCGCTCGCAAGCGCTCTGCGTCGGCGCCATCCAAACTGACCATGGGGAGACGTCATCGCCCTCTCAGTCTCCGCCACCAGAGACTGAGTACCCGTCGGGTGGTCTGACGAGTGGGGTCGAGGCGCCAGACCGTAGCGACATCACGCCACCGAATGTCGAAGTTGTAATGCCTGGACAAGGACTGAAGGTACAGATCTCGGCGTTGAGCATGGCTGAGCCACACATGGCGGGCCAACAAGGCGTCACGGGCTGCCTCAATGCGGGTCCTGGCCTGGTCTGAAATCCGGTCCCCACGAGGCGACGCGTCCAGCTCCATCGTCACCTCATCAACAAGATGGCCCTTGAGACCCAAACGCATCATGGACAGCCACAAATCAAGGTCTTGCCAGGCTGGAAGCCCCTCGGTGAAGCCCCCTGCCGACAAAAATGCCTCACGAGGGGCAAATACCTGATTCCCAATGCAATTGCTCACGCAAAGCAAATCTACGGTCGCCTGGGCAGGCATCCGCGATTCCACGGCCCCTCCAGGGCCGACCGCCCGGGTCTGAGAGTAAAGAAATGCCTTGTCTTGATCTGGCTTCAAGGTTTGCCAATGGCTCAAGAAGAGCTCGAGGCGCTGGGGCAGAAAGATGTCGTCATCGTCGAGGCCAGTGACGAAGTCTCCAGTGGCCATTCGGATGGCCTGGTTTCTGGCGAACGGAGCGCCAGCCGGAGCGCTGAGCACGCTGAAGCGAACACGCGGATCACGCTCCGACCAATTTGCCAACACCCGGGATGTACCGTCGGTCGATGCGTCGTCCACCACCAGCAACTCCAGGTTCGGATAGGACTGAGACAACACAGATGACATCGCACGCTGCAGCAACGACTCACGATTGCGCGTTGCGATGTAAACAGAGATCAGTGGAAGCTTGATGGTCACAGACGTTCTCAGGTGCGGATCACCCATGGAAATTATCCCTCAGCAGCTAAACTCGCATGCTGGCCTTAAGGCTTCCATCAGATGACCGACTCAGATTTCAAAGCCACCCGGCAACGCATTCTTACCTACGCCAAGCAACACTGGCAGTTGTTTGGAGCTGCCATCGGCATGTTCATCATTGGCTCCGCAGTTGAGCCTGTCGTGCCATGGCTGTTCAAAAAACTGCTGGATTCTGGGTTTCAGGATGGCCTCGATTACCCACTGTGGATGGTGCCAGTGGTGGTGATTGGCCTGTTTCTGGTGCGAGGTCTGGCCAATTACGCGGGCAACTTCACCATGAACTACGCCACCAGTGCCGTGGTGTTGTCAATGCGACAAGACCTCATGCGTGCTTTGGTTCATGCCGATGCCAGCGTTTTCACACGACTGAGCTCAGGGCAGCTTGTGGCCAAGGTGGTCAATGAACCGCAATCTGCCTCCAGCATCCTTGGCAGCACAGCCATTGGTGTCATACGGGACTTTTTCACGCTGGTCTTCCTGGTGGCCTACCTGTTTTATCTGAACTGGCAACTCACGCTGCTGGCGTTCATCAGCATGCCCTTGTTGGCCATTTCAGTGCGGCTCATCAGAAAGCGGCTACAACGCATCGGCCATGCCGCTTACCACGGCAACCAGCGTCTGGTCAGAACCGTCGACGACAACGCCAGGGCCTGGCGTGTGGTGAGAACCTTTGACGCAGCAGATTTTGAGATGCGCCGGTTTGATGAGCAAGCCCTTCATCAGCGCCGCATGCTGATGAAACAGGTGTCAGCCAGCTCCCTGATCACGCCAACCACCCAGGTCATCGCAGCCATTGGCGTGTCCTTCATTCTGATGCTCGCGTTGCACCAGGCCTCCCAAGGAGGTGCCACGGTAGGCGAATTCGTTTCGTTCCTCACCGCCTTGTTGATGACCATTTCGCCGTTGCGCCATCTGACCGATGTCATTCAGCCACTCAACAGCGCCATGATCACGCTCACCGGGGCTTTTCAGTTGTTCGACGCCAAACTTGAACGAGACGATGGCCAGCGCATCATGCAAACGTGTCAAGGCGGCATCGACTTCAAGGATGCGTGGGTGCATTACGAAGGCGCCCCTTCGCCTGCCCTGCAAGGCTTCAACCTCCGCATCGCACCTGGGCAAACCATCGCGTTGGTAGGGGCCTCGGGGGCGGGCAAGTCCACCGTGGTCAACACGCTTCTGCGCTTTTCGGAGTTGTCTCAAGGACGGATAGAGCTTGACGGTACGCCCATCACGGAACTGAAACTGGCCAGCCTTCGCCAGCACTTCGCGGTGGTATCACAAGACATCATCCTGTTTGACGGTACGGTCGCGGAGAACGTGGCGTACGCCAGCAAAACACCGGTTGACCGCCGCCGGGTGGAAGAATGCCTGCGAGCCGCCAATTTGTGGACATTCGTATCCGAGCAACCCTCAGGCCTGGACACGGAGATCGGCACCAACGGCAGCAAACTCTCCGGGGGCCAACGCCAACGGCTGGCCATCGCACGCGCCCTCTATCGTGACGCTGCGGTGTGGATATTCGACGAGGCCACCTCGGCCCTCGACTCAGAATCAGAGGCTGTCATCCAGCGCTCGATTCAATCGTTACGCGGCAGCAAGACACTCATCCTGATCGCTCATCGCCTGAGCACCATCCGAAACGCAGATCAGATCTGCGTGATGTCGGAAGGCCGCATTGCCGAGCAGGGCCCCCACGACGCCCTTGTAGAGCGCAACGGACTGTACGCCAGCCTGGTACGACTCCAGGCCACGACCTGATCAAGTGCATTCAAGACTCTGTTGCGGGCCGTCCTCTGAGGCGGCGGACTGCAACGTGAAATCCGATGGCCTGCTTGATTCTCTCCAGCACTTCAGACACCGCCAAACAGACGAGCAGCAAGGTCACGAAAATGGCTGCTGGGTGACCCGACGCATAAATGAAGTCGCGCCAGAAGTACGCATAGACGAATGTGTGAAACAGGAAAATGTTGAAGAGATGGCCGCCCAGGTAAGCCAATGAACGCTGAAGCAACCTGCTGAGGCGCCCAACCTCGTAGGTCAACACGATGATCAGGACTGCGAACAGCCAATCTATTCGTGTGCCTGACAGCACAGGGCTGTAAGTTCTGAACAGCATCACAAACGCCAGCCCAAGGAACAAAACAGCAAAGCGGGTCGGCCCCAGACGCTGCAGGTATGCGGCGATCAAGGAAATCGTCTCGCGCTGCGCCATGTAAATGCCTAACGCGAAGGGAAACAGCCACTCGTTAAGCACCGGTACAACGGGTCTCTTGATCAGCAGGAGCAACAGCAACACGGTCAGCACCTTGGCGCCGTGCCCCTTCATCAGTGGATGCAAGAGTGGAAACAACAACGTGAGCGGAATGATCACACTCATGTACCACCAGGTCGCGTTGTAGCCATACTCTGGATAGACGTAGCGATGCAGCCCCGTCATCTGCACAAGGAACTTCAGGTACGGCTGCCCGTTGTAGGCGCCCTGCAGGCTCACTCCCACCGCACAGACACCGATCGTCACAAAGATCAGCGCCACAAACCAGTAGTTCATGTACAGGGGGACAAGTCGGGTTCTATAGAAGTGCGCAACGCCTGCTGGAGCGGCACTGACTGACCTGGAAAAGCCGTAACCGCTCAACAGCACAAAAATGGCCACACATACTTTGGCGAACAACGCGCTTTGGTAAACCCACACACCATATTCTGGATGTTTATAGAACAGGTGATGCCATAGCAGCAGCAGCAAAGCCACCCCCTTGCAGGCATTGGTGGCGTCAAGCTCAAACCCAGGCTTGACATTGGTTGCAGCAGACTTGACCGCACTACCCTGATCTGCGGTCAACATATCCACTCGGTCGTCTTTGCGATATCGCCGATCATTGGATAGAGCACCTGAGCGCGGCGACCACACGCTGCTGCTGAGCCTCAGACATCCCAATCCACAAGGGCAGCCTGATCAAACAAGCCGCCTGTCGATCTGTTACTGACATGCTGCCAGCAACCCGTGCATAGCGCTGTGCCGCAGGGGCGTTGTGCAATGGCACATAATGAAATACGGCATGCACGCCGTGCGATTTCATTAGGCTAAGCACCTCCTGCCGGTCCAGCTTCGGATTGATGCACACGTAGTACATGTGGGCGTTGTGCTGGCAGCTGACCGGCACCACAGGCCGACGCAAAAGCCCCTGCCGCTCCAAAGGCTCAAGCGCCGCATGATACCCAGACCACAGCTTCAGTCGCTGACGAGTGATGTCGTCTGCCTCCTGCAATTGCGCCCACAAAAATGCGGCAATGATCTCGCCAGGCAAGAAAGACGATCCCACCTCTTGCCAGGTGTATTTGTCTACTTCACCCCGAAAAAATCGACTGCGATCGGTACCCTTTTCACGAATGATCTCGGCCCGCAGCGCCAGTGTCGGCTCATTCACCAGCAGCGCACCACCTTCCCCCGAGATCACGTTCTTGGTCTCATGGAAGCTGTACGCTCCCAGGTGCCCGATGGTCCCCAAGGCGCGGCCTTTGTACTTAGACATCACACCCTGGGCAGCATCCTCGACCACCTTGAGCCCATGCCGCTGTGCGATCGCCATGATGGCGTCCATCTCACAGGCCACCCCCGCATAATGAACCGGCACAATGGCCTTGGTTCGCGATGTGATCGCCTGTTCGATCAACGTTTCGTCGATGTTCAACGTGTCTTCACGCACATCCACAAACACTGGGACCGCACCACGAAGCACGAACGCATTGGCGGTCGACACGAAGGTGTACGAAGGCATGATGACCTCATCACCTGGCTCAAGATCAAGCAGCAGGGCTGCCATTTCAAGCGCCGCCGTGCACGAATGAGTCAGCAAGGCCTTGTCACACCCTGTGCGCTGCTCAAACCAGCCATGACAAACCTGGGTGAACCGCCCATCGCCCGCCAGCATATTCCCAAACTTGGCTTCTGCTATGTAATGCAGTTCTTTCCCGGTCATGTACGGCCGGTTGAAGGGAATATGCTGATCAAAGCTCTGTTGCTGAATGCTCATCATTTTAAACTCCAACATGACAGCACTATAAGTGCATCCACCTTAAGACCGCCTTAAAGAAAAAGTTTATGGCCAAGCAATTCACATCGTCTGTATGCTTCTGATCTGAACAATGAGGGGCCGTGCTGCCCACAACAGGCACAGCACGCAAGATCAACAGGCAAGAAGCAAAAGCTAAGGCAGCGCACGACCACGCAACATAACGCAACTTTTGAAACAAAATGCATTTACCCCAACTCCCATACAGCCGGACAATTTCAGTTGAGCTACAAGGAGGACTTGGCAACCAGATGTTCCAATATGCTGCCGGCTTGACCTTGGCCCGAAAATTTGACATGCGACTCAACTTAGATACATCTTTCCTGAGTCGCAAAGCATCAGGTTACACACAGCGCGCATTCGAACTCAACGCATGGAACATCACGGCAGGCGTGGACAAAATACCAAGAATCATATTAAAACGCCAACCATGGCTAAGAGAAGGCACCAACGAAGACCCCTTCATTAGCAATAAATCCACAAAAAAAGTGGCAGACTCATGGGCTTTTGGCAAGACCCAAATATCTTCCGCGATATTCGAAATGAATTACTCAAAGAGTTCTCGCCAAAATCAACCATCAAATTCCCCAACGAACTGGTATCAGAAGCCCAAAAACCAAACAGCCTTGGCTTACATGTAAGGCGAGGAGATTACGTAAGCAACCCAAACGCCAATGCGCATCACGGCACATGTGACGCCCTCTTCTACAAGAATGCGGCAGAAATAATAAGATCGAAAACAGAAATAACAACTTGTCTTGTTTTTTCTGACGACCCAGATTGGGTCACTCAAAACCTAGATCTTGGATTTGATTATACAGCAGTCAAATCCGACGCAAGCATACCCGCACATGACCTTTGGCTAATGTCCCTTTGTCATCACCACATTATTGCCAACAGCACATTCAGTTGGTGGGCAGCGTGGCTTTCAACGCGAGCAGGGATGACTATATGCCCTAAACAATGGACCAGAAAACAAGACGCCAGTGTTCAGCGCCCAAAAATTGCACCGCAGCAATGGGAATGCATTTAAGCCAAACACGAATTAAATATGCTAAAAATAGCCTACCTCATTCTTGCACACCAAAATCCAAACCATCTACGCAGACTTTTAAATGCATTACAATCCGATCACTCATCGTGCCACGTCCACCTCGACGCGAAAGTCATCACGCATGAGTTTTCGTGGCTTGGAGATATGGCCACGAAAAATAGATATAAAGTATATTGGGGAGATTTCTCCCAAGTAGAGGCCTGTCTAGAATTGATTCGCACCGCGCTGGACAAAAACCCTGCAGCCGATTACCTCTGTCTTTTGAGCGGGGCAGACTACCCGCTTCAGTCGCAGACATACATCAGAAGCTTTTTGAAAAAAATGCAGGGGCCGAGTTTATTAACACCGTTGCCATGCCATCAGAGCAGGCAGGAAAACCGTTGAGCCGGCTTGAAAAATACAAAAAAAGGCCAGGACGCAACCCTCTTGAAACTGTTCCAGAGAGAATAAAGCTATTTATTGGAATGACACCAAAAACCCGAAGCGTACACCAACACCTTGGAGAAATAAAACCTTATGGAGGCAGCACCTGGTGGTGCCTGACCCGCCAATCTGCCGAGCACATTGTTAGATTCACCGAGCGTGAGAAGAAAATTGTGCGCTTCTTTGAAAATACTCAATGCCCGGACGAATCATTCTTCCACACCATCATATCCAACTCGCGGTTCAGTGACCGAATCAAACGCAACCTGACATACACAGACTGGTCCCAAGGCGGCGCGAATCCGGCTGTGATCACAATGAAACACGTACAAGACCTTACCGCACAATCCACAAGCGTTGTCAGCGACTTTTATGGCCCAGGCGAGGCCCTCTTCTGCCGCAAGTTCGAAGATGACTCCGAGTCACTTATCGAGCTGATCAAAGAGCGGCGGGGGTTTGAGAGTTAATCGCTCATCTGTGCCATCTAGCACGGCCCCGACACTCGCCGTGACAACACGATTCAAGTAGATCAACAATGCCAGCAAGGCCGCCGAAGCACTGACAACACCGGCCTGTGCCAGCAACCACACCAGGGCCCCCTCTCGCACACCCAACCCACCAACGGAGACTGGCAGTACCGTGGCCAGATAAACCAAAGGCACGACAAACATCCAGACGTGCCAGGGAACGGTCAAGCCAAGGATGTGCCCAAACAAGGCAAACACGAGAATTTCGCTGAACTGAAACACCAGGCCCGCAACCAGCACTTTCGAGAAGACGCCAGCCGGCACTCGTGCGAGCGAATCCATCATCCTCACGACGGCTGCCGACAGAGTCGCCACCCAGAGAGGCCGGGTCAACTTGGCCAGCACATGACGACCACACAACGCTGCCCACACCAGCAGCGGTATCAGCAAGGCCATGGCGGGGGTCAGACCGATCAATGAAACACTGAAGGCCGACTTCAGGGCGTCTGGCAACAACAAGACCCCAATGGTGCCGATGGCTGCCAAGCACCACATCCCGGCCAGCCGTTCGGCGGCGATGCCGAACGCAATGACAGCGGGGTTGGCACCCGTGGCTCGCTGACACAGCACGGCACGAACCACATCACCACCAATCACCCCGGGCAAAAACACCCCAAAGAAGGTTGCTCGCCAATAAAGGGTCAGGGCCTGGCGATGGGAAATCTCGACCCCCTGAGCCGCCAGCATCAGCCGCCAGCGCGCAGCAGCCACCCACAAGCCAAGGGTCAAGAGCAACGGTCCAGGCCACAACTGGTACAAGCGGCCGTCCCGCCAAAGTGCTGCAACCTGGTGCCAATCCACCAGCCACACCACATAAGCCAGCAGGCACAGCGATACAAGCGCCTTGAGCAGCCGGGGCCATGTGAAAGGCAGCCGCGCCATCAAGCCCTCAACTCCGCCACCAACTCCCTCAACCGACCGACGTCAGGTTGAGACGAAAGTACGGCAAAGTGCTGGCGAATCAAGCCGTCATCCCAGTCCCACCACCGCAGCCGCAGCAACAACTCGATCACTGCGTCGGTAAACCTCATTCGAATCACTCGCGCAGGTGCGCCCACCACCACAGCGAAATCAGGCACATCGCGAGTCACAACCGAATTGGCGCCAACCGCCACGCCGTGTCCGATGGTGAGGCCGCGACAGACCGCTGTACCAGACCCCAGCCAAACATCAGAGCCAATCAGTACAGGCGGGGCAAATCGGTCATACGGAATGTCGGCTTCTGCAGGGCGCAATCCATCATGGTGGTTATACAGAAACGAATGCTGCGCGATTCGGCTGACATCATGATCAGCGCCCCCAATCGACACATGCCACGAGACCGCGCAAAAAGCACCCAACGTGGCATGCATGATCACCGTGTCCATGCCTGTATACGAGTGTGCTCCGACTGCGGCGTGCGTCAAGTGATTGTTGCGATCAATGCGAGCGTGGGCACCCAGCACAGAATCGTCCACACGGCTGTGGTTACCCACAACGCAATGGGCACCCAGCCTAGACCGGAGCACGCGAGCGCCGGGGTACACAGAAACCGTATCAGGTACTTCACTGTCGATCTGCTGATAGCTCATGACACCCCCGACGTTGCATGCCCCATCCGCGCCGCCACGGCCAGAGCTCCTTGGCGCAAAGTGAATTGAGGCCGCCAGTCGAACGCCCGCCTGAAGCGGCTGCTGTCCATCAAAGAGAACTCGGTCGATACACTGGCATCGTCGGCCACCACCACATCGGCCGAAGGTCGCCCAAATGCCTCAAACACCTGGGTGGCCATGTCCAGCATGCTCACCACCTCGCCACTGCCCAGGTTGAATACACCGTCAGCAGGACTGTCCAGCACACGACCGATGGCTTGCGCGACATCGTCCACGTAGGTGTACTCTCGCCTCAGTCCGGTCACGCTGATGCGAACCGTGCGCTTGTGTTGCGCATGGGTGATGAACGTATTCACCGCACCGCCCTCATATTCGCCTTCACCAAACAACTGCGACAGCCTCAACACCGTCGCAGTGATGCCCCTCCGGCGATAGAAGGCCGCCAATTGCTCAGACTGGAGCTTGGCCAAGGCATACAAGGTGAGCGGCTCAGGCTGCATGGACTCACACCACGGCGCAGGCATACCTCCGTACACGCCTCGGGTCGACGCCAAGACCACATGGCGCACCCCGGCGCGCTCAGCCGCCTCAAATACACACTGATCCAGCAAGACGTTGGGCATCACCTCTGCACCATTGAGGCCGAGGGGGCGGCGGGCGGCCAGGTGCACAACCGCCTGACAGCCTTCCATCAGCGGTGTAAGGCTGTCAGATGTGTAGTCAGAGATGCGGCACGGCACCCTCAGTGACGCTGCATGGCGACTGATCGCAACCAACTCAAATCGGTCAACCCAGCACCGAAGCAGGTGCCGCCCCAGGAATCCGTTGGCACCCGTGATCGCAATCTTCATGGCGTGCCCTCGAGAATGATCTGATACCCACACTTCTCCATCTTGCCGTTCATGCGCCGCACCCGTTCCCCAGGCTCGTAGTACCACTCGACGTGAACAGCGGACGGATGCGGCTCAACATGGTGCACCAACGTATCAGGTGGCTGACAGAAGAACTCCAGCCGAGCCGACCGAGTCGTGAAAGCCTGCACCTCATCCGGGGCATGACCCAGCAGGTGCGAAACGGCCATGCTCAGCAGATTCACCCCCGTGGCGGCTTCGATCAAACGCCACATGTGGCAACCATCCAGCCTTGGTGTGACCTCGATCAGCCACGGGTGCCCCCCAGACATCTTGATCTGGAAGTAAGCAGGACCTTGCCGCAGCCCCAGCGTGTTCAGTGTTTCGACCACCAAGCGTCGAACACGAGCCACCTCCGTGTCCGTCAATGAGGCTGGCAGCAGGTGCTGATGGATGAGGCCACCGTCAAAGTCAGGCCAGGACACTCTTGCCGAAGGCAGAAAGAAAATCAACTCGCCATCGCGCAGATACGCGTTCACGGAAATCTCTGGTCCATCTATCAATGGTTCGACAATGGCCTGACCAGCCCGAGAATGGGCGATCGCGGCCACCACTGCAGCATCAAAGACCTGGGGGTCGCCGATCATGGACACGCCCCTCTGCCCCTGGCTGTCCACCGGCTTGACAACCACCGGCCACCCCAGCGTCACGTCGGAACCTGGACCAGCCACCAGTTCGAAAGGCACAGCACCATAGACCTCCTTGAGGGCCGTTCTCATGGCCACTTTGTGGTTGCACGTCGCCGCCACACTGGGCGCAACCAGGAAACTCAGACCCATTTCTGACGCCACATGTGCGACGGTGGGCATGGCCACATCCGAGCCAACGGTGTATATCTGATCGATGTGATTCGCTCGCGCGTAGCTCAAAACTGCCTGTTGGTCGGTGATGTCAATTTCTGCAAAACGATCAACCAGCGGAAATCCGCGACCATGACGACTGTTGCTCACGGCGTGCAGTTCACAGCGGCCCTGCAGATGGCGCAGCAGATCGACCTGAGCATGGCCAATGCCCAACACCAAAAACCGCAGTGTTGTCATGTCGATCGCTCCGATTGTTGTCCGCACTGCGCTTGCCTGAGATCACGAACCGTGTACTGCGGGGTGTGATTGGATTGCTGCAAGATGCGCAGCACGTACTCGCCCAACACCGCAAATGCAAAAAAATTGAAGCCAGACAAAAACAAGATCAACAGCACCGTGGAGGTCCAACCTGGCACGCCGATACCCCCCAAAAAATAACGCAACAGCAAGACAATGGTAAAGACCACGCTAAGGACGATCCCGAGCCCACCAATGAGTGCCAAAAAACGCAGGGGCAACATCGACTGCCCGACCAGATTGCTCATGGTCATCGACAACAACTTGCGCAAGGTATAGCCACTGCGCCCTTCATGACGATCTGCATGTGCCACCTGAACATTGACAATGCGATGGGTGACGGTATCGATCAACATACCCAACGCTGGATTCAGCGTACTCATGCCCAAGAGGGCCTGAGCAACCTCGCGGCGCATCACCCTGAGGCTTGAAAAACGAAGGTCCGAGTCGCGGCCCAGCATGAGCGCATTCAGGTGGTGAATTGCATCACTACCAAGCCTGCGAAACCAACTGTGACGAGGTCGCTCAGGCACGCCCATGACCACATCCGTGTCGTCGTTCAAGGCCTGCACAAGCCCCGGCAGAGTCTCGGGAAGGTGCTGCAAGTCGTCGTCCATGGTGATCAGCGTGGAACCTCTGGCATGCGCCAATCCGCACAACGTCGCACTGCTCTGGCCCACATTCTTCATCAACTGAACCGCGACAACAGCAGGATCACGGGCAGACAAGTCCTTCAAAACAGACCATGTTTCACCCGGCCCGCAGTCATCCACAAAGATGATCTCGTAAGGACAGTTCATGGATTTGAGCACCGTGGACAAACGCTCATGCAGCAAAGGCAGGATGCGTGCAGAACCATAGACTGGCACGACCACACTCAGGCTGCCCTCACCCAGTTCAGCATCAGTTGGCTGGGGCCTGCGCCGCTCCTCTGGCCGGATCAAATGCCTTGCCGTCATTTCATATACCTTTCCAGCTCGGGTTCGCTGACGCCTTGAATGGCTTGCGATGCCCTGGCCAACTCACAAGCCCGGGACGCCTGATCCTTTGGACGATTGGGCCGATACAGCGTCTGCTCGCGCCACTTCAGTTGCCCACCCTCACCAGACACCGCGCGCCATTGAGCGACAGGATCATAGGCATCGATAAAGTTGGCGCCAAACGAACTGGTGAGCGTCGGGGACAATCGGCGGCTACCATCGAGTTCCACCAGAAGCCAGCTACTGGCCAGGACGTCACAGCGGACATTGGACAACAGTGCAGCGGCCCTGCGCGTGCTTCCCCTGTAGCCGCCAATGAACCATGCCTGCCCGACACTGCGTGCACCCAGCGCAAACAACAAACCTGGAGAACGGCCGGTCATGTCGATCATGGCGTCTCCACTCGAGAACCCAGCGTCTCGTGCTTGTTGGCGGGCCTGTTGGATGTATTGTGCAAACTCTGGAGACACCATCACGGACGCCGCCCGTCTGTCGTCCAATACAACATGACGCTGCTGCTGCCACAAAGGCACTGCCTGCCGATAGGGACGCTGGTATGCCGTGTTCAAAGTCAGCGAGGCGATGAGCGAAACACAGAGCACATAAGGAATCACCGGCGCCTGTCGCTGTTTGTCCAGCCACAGGGGCAGACACAACAACAGGCCGCCAAGTGCCCAGAAGTAGCCGGCGTACGCCCCGACACTCCAGTAGTTTCGATTGGTGCCCACTGCATATGCATAAGGCAAAGCCATCATCAGCATGACGAGCGCCCAGAACGTCCGCCCCTGCCCATCGATCACCCCACGCCGATTGAACAAGCGCATCAAGGCGGCAGCCAACGGCACAGCCAGCATCAGCTTGCCGCCCATCGTTTCAAAAACATCTGAAGTGGGCAGCCAACCAACGCCATACAGCACGGACACCATTCCAAGCAAAGTGGCAAAACCGCCGCGCACCCAACCATTTGCGCGGAACCATAAACCGCACACCAACCAAACACCGGCAACGGCCAACACCATGACCACGCCGCCAGAACGGCCAAGCTTCAGCCCCTCCAGCCGCAACCACTGATCTGCTCCGTGCCCACCACCCAAGGTGGACGCCACTTCCACACTCTGGGACAAACGGCGCATGTAAGTCAGTACGCTTCCATCGATCATCAAACCTGCAACAGCCAGCATCACCAACGCCACCACCCCACTGGTGATCAGTCGACGCCAAGCTGTTGCACCTGAGATCAACTCGTACACAACGACCAACAAGGCCAATCCAGCGGCAGACGTTGGTTTGCCAAGAAACGTCAGCGCCCCGCCCACGCCAAGTAACACGACACCGAAAGAGATCCACCTTTCGCCGGACGAGGACTGTCGCAGCAACATCAATCCGGTCACTGCCAACAACATGCCTTGAAAGGTCAAGTGGTTGTAATTGGGCGTGGGTAACCAGTGGTGATAGGCCAGCAACGCAGCCGCAGGCATACACAACACAAGCGCCACACGGGTTGAACGGGGCAACGCTGCCCCCCCCGCACGCCACAGCACCGCCCAAGTACAAAAGCCCGCCAGCACATAGCTCAGCAGTACGCCCGCCCGACGCAACGCCACCACATCCCCCTGTAGCAAGGCATACAAGGAGTTGTAGACATAGCCGAACTGCGACACCGAGGTGTGATAGATCCAGGGGTTCGAGATCCAGACGAGGTAGTAGCCCTCATCAGTGAAATCGAATCCACGGGCACACCAGTACCAAAGCCCCCCCAAGCCGCACAAGCTCACAACAATGGGCCACGACAGCGCCACAGCGCGGTGATCGATTCTGGTCAGCAATGAGTCCTCTGCGCTCGCCCCCTATCCGGGTGGCATCGGTTGAACCCCACCCTCAGGGACGTAAAATTTCGTAACGCCTCGTCCTGAGCGCGTGGACACCCAACGAGGCCATGACATTCAAAGAAAAATTCCGCCTGCTGCGGTCAGGTGCTTATTTTGAAGCATCCAGACAGCTTGACGAGATTCGGGCGGCGGCAGGGTCACCGTGGCGCAGAAATCCTCGCGAAGGTCGTCGGCGCGGCATCGACCACTACCCGCCTGGACAATTTACCTGGGTAGTGGCAACAGCCTTCAGCCGCTTCAAAGCCAAGTTCAACCATTACCCCAACATGGTCAGACCGCACACCTTCAATGACAAGGTGATGTGGTTCAAATTCTTTGGCGAAATAAAGACTCCGGAAAGTGGCAACAAACTGGCCACTGCGTCGTTCATTCCGGCCTCATTGCTTGACCAACTGAGTTGCGCGCCGCTGGCATGGCAGGGCAGCAGCGCGCGCCTGCCCCAGAACCATGAACTAGCCGCCGGTGTGTACTACCTCAAGGCCAGCCACGGTAGTGGGATGTTCGAGCGACTCAGTTACCCGTTGAGTTCAGAGCGACGTTCTCGCCTGGAAGTCATGGCCAACGGCTGGCTTCAAAAGCCATTCGGTCAGGACAATGGTGAGTGGTGGTACAACGTGTTCACGCCTCAGTTGATGCTGGAGCGCAGCGTCCAAGGCGACCAAGACTCGATTTCGTGGAACTTCTACGTTCTTAATGGCGAAGTGCCGATGGTGGGCCTGTTTCTGAAGTCAGCGACGACGGGGCAGGAATATTCCACATGGTTGGGCCCCGACTTTCAGCCGCTGCCTTGGCAGCCCATCCTGCCACCAGTGCCGAACTATCAGATCGGTCCGCGTCAACATGAGATGCTCAGGTACGCACTGGAAATCGCCAAGCCATTTTCTGCCGTGCGGGTTGACTTTCTTCTGGGCAGCGACGATCGGGTGTACCTGTGCGAGCTGACGTTTTCGCCCGGAAATGCCATGTCGCGCAGGCCACCCGAAGTCGAGTCCCTTTTGTCTGCACCTTGGAGAGAGTTGACATGACGTCCTGGCCCACCATCCCGGAAGAGATCAAGGTCTGGTTGAGCGATTGGGAAGCCGAAGTGCAAGACATGCGCTTTGACGAGGCCTCCAGACGATTTCATCCGCAAACGTGCGCCTTCGGCACGGTGATGCATGCAGGCCAAGACCTTCAAAGCCTGATCTGCGAGCAGTGGCAGGTGGTGTGGCCAAGAACTCGAAATTTTCGATTTCACATGGACAGCGCCAGAGCATGGGGCGACGCAGAGCATCACGTCGTGGCGGTTCAGTGGTCGGGTGAAGGCATTGAAGCCTGGAGTGGCCAGGCGTACTTGCGCACTGGCCGGGCAACCATCGTGCTGATGCGCCAACAGGACCGTTGGATCGGTGTGCATACCCATCTGTCCATCTCGCCAACCCCAGAGCGATTTCTGAGCGCACAGGCGCCGCAGTCAACGCCAAAACCAGATTCGGCATAGGGACTTTGTTGATGTTCAAGCCTGAAGTGCTTTGTCTGGCACCCAACGAAGTATTTGCGTTTTATCAAGGTGGCATGACCGATGTGGCATTTTTTCAAATGCTCAGCGCAAACCAGAGGGAAGACCTGGCCAAACTGCAACTGACCCTGCGAAAGGCTGAGCCAATTGACATCCCGCGCATCGAGCAACTGGTTTGCAGCAGATATGGGGAAGCGCTCGCCAGAGAAATCAGCCCTTTCGACAGCTACCGCTACATCAAGTTCGGCCAAGTCCTCCTTGTGGAAGACGTTGCGGGTGGCTTGGCGGCATGTGTGTACCAGATCGGATACGAACATCCGCTGCGGCCTTCTTACCTTTTAAGGCTGGTTGTGCGCCAGGACTTTGAAAACCACGGCTTGGCGACCGTGCTCAATCGGCTTGCTGCAGCCCTCGCCTACGAACAGGGCTCACGCTCGCGACATGCCTTGTTGAGTCATGCCAATCCAGCATCTCTCTACGTTCACCTCAACAAAGTGGGGAGCTACTTCCGGGATCTGGTTGACGTGCCGTGCGATGGCATACAGAACCATTTCATCTCAGACCGCCCGTTGTCTGCCCGGGGTATGGTCAGCAATGTGATCAACGACAACGCCCTTTTGGCTTTATGTGATGGCGATAGCCTTCCTGCCAATTGGGCGGTGGTGGACGCCATGGACCTGAACACCCTGAGATACCTGATGCGCAAGCAAGGCCTGGCGGTCGTGGCCGCCATTCCCAGGCGCCCGACCGGGGATGCGGCCGGAGGCCAACAGTTGCTATTGACCCCAATGGAACACTCCCGACCATAGGGCGAGGCGAATACACGCTGGGCGCGAAAAAGTTAGCCGGTATTTGCCCACTGTTCTGGATTCACCCACGACAAGACGATGGCATCATCTGACCAGCCCTGCGCTACCATGCGCTTTTGAGCATTTGACGTCCCATGGCCGCTGAATCCACCTTCGCAGACACCCCGGGCACCCTCTCTGGTGTGGCCCGGGTGCTGGTCAATGCCGGCAAGCTGGATGCCAAGGCCGCCGAAACCCTGACGCGCACGGCCAAAGAGCAAAAGCGCAACTTTGTCAGCGCGCTGATGCAGTCGGGCACCATCAACCCGTCTGATTTGGCGCACACCTTGTCGCAGGCCCTGTCGGTGCCGCTGGTTGACCTGTCGGCCATTGACCTGCAGCGCGTGCCGCGCAACATCATCGACAACAAGCTGGCGGCCCAGTACCAGGTGCTGCCGCTGTCCAAGCGGGGCAACCGGCTGTTCGTGGCCGGGGCAGACCCCACCGATCAAGAGGCCATCGAGCGCATCAAGTTCGCCACCCAGCTGGCGCCTGAATGGGTGCTGGTCGAGCATGACAAGCTCAGCAAGGCGCTGGAAGGCATCACCACGTCGGCCGAAGAGCAACTCTCGGCCATCGCCTCCAGCGACTTCGAGTTCGATGTCACAGAAGACATGGGCGCGCCTGCGGCCGACGCGGCCGACATGTCGGCCGAGGTGGAAGACGCCCCGGTGGTGCGCTTTCTGCAGAAGATGCTGATCGACGCCATCAATGCGCGCGCGTCTGACCTGCACTTTGAGCCCTACGAATACAACTACCGCGTGCGTTTTCGGGTGGACGGTGAGTTGCGCGAGATCTCGCAGCCCCCACTGGCCATCAAGGACAAGCTGGCCTCGCGCATCAAGGTGATCTCGAAGCTGGACATCGCTGAAAAGCGGGTGCCGCAAGACGGCCGCATGAAGCTGAAGTTCGGCAACAAGGCCATCGACTTTCGGGTCAGCACGCTGCCCACGTTGTTTGGCGAAAAGATCGTGATCCGGATCCTCGACCCGTCCAGCGCCAAGCTGGGCATCGAGGCCCTGGGCTACGAGCCCGAAGAGAAGGTGCGCCTGATGGATGCCATCAAGCGCCCTTACGGCATGGTGCTGGTCACGGGCCCCACGGGCTCGGGTAAAACCGTGTCGCTCTACACCTGCCTGAACATCCTCAACCAGCCGGGCGTGAACATCGCCACGGTGGAAGACCCCGCCGAAATCAACCTGCCCGGCATCAACCAGGTCAACGTCAACGACAAGGCCGGCTTGACGTTTTCAGCGGCGCTCAAGGCCTTCCTGCGGCAAGATCCCGACATCATCATGGTGGGCGAAATCCGCGACCTGGAAACCGCCGACATCGCCATCAAGGCCGCCCAGACCGGCCACATGGTGATGTCCACCCTGCACACCAACGACGCGCCCACCACCCTGACGCGGATGATGAACATGGGCGTGGCGCCCTTCAACATCGCCTCGTCGGTGATCCTGATCACCGCGCAGCGCCTGGCTCGCCGTTTGTGCGACAACTGCAAGGCGCCCGCCGACTATCCCGATCAAGCCCTGCTGAACGCCGGGTTCAAAGCATCTGATCTGGACGGCTCGTGGCGGCCTTACAAGGCGATTGGCTGCTCATCTTGTAACAACGGTTACAAAGGTCGCGTGGGCATTTACCAAGTCATGCCCATCAGTGAGGAAATCCAACGGATTATTCTCACTCAGGGCACAGCCATGGATATTGCTAAGCAGGCCAAGGCCGAAGGCGTGAGAGACTTGCGCGAATCGGGCCTGGTGAAGGTGAAACAGGGTGTCACCTCCCTGGAAGAGGTCATCGCCGTGACCAACGAATGAGCGCGCCCGCATCCTGACGGAGTTTCCCGAACATGGCCACTGCCGCCAAGAAACCTGAAGAATCCATCTTTGAATGGGAAGGCAAAGACCGGACCGGCAAGGTCGTGCGCGGCGAAATGCGCGCGGGCGGCGAGGCCGTGGTCGGCGCCTCCTTGCGGCGCCAGGGCATCATGGTGCAGAAGGTCAAGAAGCGCCGCACCAGCGGTGGCGCCTCGATCAAGCCCAAAGACATCGCCATGTTCACCCGGCAGCTGGCCACCATGATGAAGGCTGGCGTGCCCTTGCTGCAGTCGTTCGACATCGTGGCCCGTGGCGCGCCCAATCCGCGCGTCACCAAATTGCTCAACGACATCCGGGGCGATGTGGAAACCGGCACCAGCCTGTCGTCGGCGTTCCGCAAGCATCCGCTGTACTTTGACGCGCTGTACTGCAACCTGGTGGAAGCCGGCGAAGCCGCCGGCATCCTGGAAACCCTGCTGGACCGGCTGGCCACTTACCAGGAAAAAACCATCGCCATCAAGCAAAAGATCAAATCGGCACTCACCTACCCCATCGCCGTGCTGGTGGTGGCTTTCGTGGTGGTGGCCGTGATCATGATCTTCGTGATCCCGGCCTTCAAACAGGTGTTCACCTCGTTCGGTGCCGACCTGCCCGCCCCCACCCTGTTCGTGATGGGCATGTCCGAGATCTTTGTGCAGTACTGGTGGGCCATTTTTGGCAGCATCGGCGGCGGCATCTACTTCTTTTTGCAAAGCTGGAAGCGGTCTGAGGCCATGCAAAAACGCATGGACCGTCTGCTGCTGAAGCTGCCCATCTTTGGCGACATCATCTACAAGGCAGCCACCGCCCGCTGGACGCGCACCTTGTCCACCATGTTTGCCGCAGGCGTGCCCCTGGTCGAGGCCCTGGATTCGGTGGGTGGGGCTGCGGGCAATGCCGTGTTTGCCGAAGCCACCGAACAGATCCAGAAAGACGTGTCCACCGGCACCAGCCTGACCAACGCCATGCAGACCACCAGCATCTTCCCGGTGATGGTGCTGCAGATGTCGGCCATTGGCGAAGAATCCGGCGCGCTCGACCAGATGCTGGGCAAGGCCGCCGACTTCTACGAAGAAGAGGTGGATGACGCCGTCAGCGCGCTGTCCAGCCTGATCGAGCCCATCATCATCGTGATGCTGGGCACCATCATCGGCGGCATCGTGGTGTCGATGTACCTGCCGATCTTCAAGCTGGGCCAGGTGGTTTAAGTTTTGCCAAGCGTTCCATTCGCCGACGTACTGGGGTTGTTTCTCACCCCCTGGGGCCTGGGCATCCTGGGCCTGTGCGTGGGCAGCTTTCTGAACGTGGTGGTGCATCGCTTGCCCAAGATGCTGGAAGCGCGCTGGCAGGCCGATGCCGCCGAGGTGCTGGGGCAAACGGCCGCCGCCAACACCGCCACCACCGAGCCCATCACCCTGTCCAAGCCGGCATCGCGGTGCCCGTCTTGCGGGCACGCCATCCGCTGGTATGAAAACGTGCCGGTGATCAGTTGGCTGCTGTTGCGCGGCAAGTGCTCGGCCTGCAAAACACCCATCTCCCTGCGCTACCCCCTGGTGGAGGCGGTCACGGCGGGCCTGTTTGTGGTCTGTGGTCAGCAATTCGGGGCCCAGCCCACCACCTTGCTGTGGTGTGGGTTCGTGGCGGTGTTGCTGGCGGCGTCGCTGATCGATTGGGACACCACCTTGCTGCCCGACGACCTCACCCTGCCGCTGATGTGGGCCGGCCTCGTGGTGGCCGCGCTGGGCTGGACGGCCCTGCCACTCAAGGACGCGGTGTGGGGTGCCGTGGCGGGTTACCTGTCGCTGTGGTCGGTGTACTGGCTGTTCAAGCTCACCACCGGCAAAGAGGGCATGGGCTATGGCGACTTCAAGCTGCTGGCCGCGCTGGGCGCCTGGCTGGGCTGGAGCATGATCTTGCCCATCGTGCTGGGCTCATCGCTGATTGGTGCGGTGGTGGGCATCGGCATGAAGGTGTCCGGCCAACTGCGCGAGGGCGTGTACGTGCCCTTCGGCCCCTTCCTGGCGGGCGCCGGGCTGGTGGTGGCCCTGGCAGGCGCCCCCACCGTGCTGGGCTGGCTGGGTTGGGTGTGATGCAGCGCCTGTCCATCGGACTGACCGGGGGCATCGGCAGCGGCAAGTCCACCGTCAGTCAGATGCTGACCGAACTGGGCGCGCACCTGGTCGACACGGACGCCATCTCGCGCTCGCTCACGGCGCCACGAGGCGCAGCCATTCCCCTGATTGCCCAGCACTTTGGCGAGCACCTGATCACGCCCGACGGCGCCATGGACCGCGCCCGCATGCGCGAGCTGGCCTTCAGCGATGCCGGCACCATGGCCCGGCTGGAAGGCATCCTGCACCCCCTGATCCAGCAGCACGCCGCTGCCCAGGCCGGCCTGGCCCTGCCCGATCAGCACATCGTCTACGACGTGCCCTTGCTGGCCGAAGCCGGGCCCCACTCGCACTGGCGCCAGCGGGTCGACCGCATCCTGGTGATCGATGCCGAGCCTGAAACCCAGATCGCACGGGTGATGCTGCGCTCGGGCTGGCCACGAGAGGCCGTCGAGGCGGTGCTGGCCAAACAAGCGCAACGCGAGACCCGCCTGGCCCTGGCCGACCATGTCATCGTCAACGAGGGCTTGAGCCTGCAACAACTGCGCAACGAGGTCGAGAAGCTCTGGCAACTGTGGAACAATGGGCACTGACCCTCCGGAACTGACCTGCATCAGGTGGCGCGTTGATCATCTACGAATACCCACTGAGCGAGAGCATCCGCACGATGCTGCGGCTTGAACACCTGTTCAAGCGCCTGACCCTGCTCATGTGGCGCGAAGACCCGGTGGACCACCACCACGCGCTGGCCACCATCTTTGAAGTGATGGACGTGGCCTCTCGGGCCGACCTCAAAACCGACCTGCTGCGCGATCTGGACCGCTACAAACAGCAGTTCATGGGCTACCGCGGCAACCCCGCCATCCACGAAGCCGTGCTGGACGAGGTGCTGGGCCGCATCGAGGTCTGCCACAACACCTTGCAGCAAACCACCGGCAAAGCAGGCCAGAGCCTGCAATCCAACGACTGGTTGATGAGCATCCGCAGCCGCATCAGCATCCCGGGCGGCACCTGCGAATTCGACCTGCCCGCCTACTTTGCGTGGCAGCACCTGCCGGCCGCGCAGCGCCAGGCCGATCTGCAGGGCTGGGTGGGCACGCTGGCCCCGTTTGCCCAGGCCATCCAGCTGATGCTGGGCCTGCTGCGCGATGCCGGGCATCCGCACATGGTGGCTGCGCCCTGCGGGCAGTACCAGCAAAGCCTCAAAGAAAGCCGCAACTACCAACTGCTGCGGCTGCGCATTGACGAGGCCATGGGCCTGATCCCCGAGGTGAGCGCCAACCGACTGCTGGTGTCCATTCGCCTGATGCGGGCCGACAGCGACGGCAAGCTCAAGCTGGCGGCCGACACCGATGCAGGCTTCGAACTGACCTTGTGCGCATGAGCGAAACGTCGTCATCCGGCCCAGGGGCCAAACGCCTGGAAGTGCGCTGCCCCTCGTGCGGCGACATGCACCTCTACAGCCTGGACAACCCCTACCGGCCCTTTTGCAGCAAGGGCTGCAAGGCCATCGACCTGGGCGCCTGGGCCAGTGAAAGCTATCGCGTCGAGGCCAAGCCCACCAGCGAAGACCTGCTGGACGACTGAGCTCATGCCCCCATGGCCTTGAGCGCCCGGGCCACGCGGTCTGACAGCTTCTCGGTGCTCAGCCGCTCGCGCAGGCGCTCCACCATCAAGGGCAGGCTGAAGGGGCTGGGGCGGGGCAACACCACCCAGTCGATGGCATGGCCCTGCAGACGCTGCAAGGTGTGTTGCAGCCGGGCCAGTTCCAGCTCTTGGCTGAGCACCTCGCGCTGGGCCTGCTGCAGCAGGCGGTTGTCGGGGTCGTGCTGCTTGAACACCTCGTAGTACAGGCCGCTGGAGGCCTGCAATTGCCGCGCGCTCTTGGCCTGGCCCGGGTAGCCGGTGAACAGCAGACCCGCCACCCGCGCAATCTCGCGAAAGCGGCGCAGCGCCAGCTCGCCCGCGTTGAGGCTGGCCAGGATGTCGTCGGCCAGGTGCTCGGGGCTGAGCGCTGCACGGAGCCGGGCTTCGTCCAGATCGACCGGCTCGGCGCTCAGCAACTCCAGGCCGTGATCGTTCACGGCCAGGCTGAAGGTGTTGGGCTGCCCACGGGCCAGGCGCCAGGCCAGCACGCTGGCCAGCCCCATGTGGGCCAGGCGGCCTGCAAAGGGGTACAGCCACAGGTGGTGCCCCTCGCGCGATCGGTGCTGCTCCACCAGCAAACGCCCCGGGCGCGGCAAGGCCGACATCTGCGCTTGTGCGTCCAGCATGGGGCGCGCAGCCGCCATCTCGGGCTCGTGCCAGGCGCGCCCCTCGGCCGCTTCGCCCAGCAGGGCCAGCACGGCATCGGCCATCTCGTTGGACAAGGGCATGCGCCCGCCCTGCCAGCGCGGCACGGCCGCGCGCTTGCCCTCGGCGCGGCGCACATAGGCCGTGAGATCTTGCACGCGCACCAGCTCCAGCAGGCGACCACCAAACACAAAACAATCGCCCTTGTGCAGCCGGGCGATGAAGCCTTCTTCCACCGTGCCCAGCTTGGGGCCGTTCACAAAACGCACCATCATCGAGGCATCGCTGACGATGGTGCCCACCTGCATGCGGTGCCGCCGCGCCACCAGGCGGCCCGTGGGCTCGTGCTCGGGCACACGCCAGCGGCCAAGTTCATCGGGCGCGATGCGGTGGTGCTCGGGGTAGGCGCGCAGGCTGTCGCCGCCGCGCGCAGCAAAGTCCAGCGCCCACTGAAACTCAGCCCGCGGCAAATCGGCAAAGGCCGCCGTGCGGCACACCTCGGCCCACAGCTCGTCGGCGTCAAAGCCGCCGCCCAGCGCCACCGTCACCAGGTGCTGCACCAACACGTCCATGGGCCAGTGCGGGGAATGGCGGCTTTCCACCTGGCCGGCCTGGGCCGCGCGTCGGGCGGCGGCCGCCTCCACCAGCTCCAGCGTGTGCGTGGGCACCAGGGTGATGCGCGACGGTCGCCCCGGGGCATGCCCGCTGCGCCCGGCCCGCTGCAACAGCCGCGCCACGCCCTTGGCCGAACCAATCTGCACCACGCGCTCCACCGGCAAAAAATCCACCCCCAGGTCCAAAGACGAGGTGGCCACCACGGCCTTCAGGCGCCCGGCTTTGAGCCCCTGCTCTACCCAGGCCCGCACATCGGCGTCCAGCGAGCCATGGTGCAAGGCCACCAGCCCTGCCCAATCGGGCCGCGCATCCAACAGGGCCTGGTACCACAGCTCCGCTTGCGAGCGGGTGTTGGTGAAGACCAAGGTGGTACTGGCAGAGGCCAGCTCATCCACCAGCGGCGCCGCCATGGGCGAGCCCAAATGCCCCGCCCACGACAAGGCAGAGGGCTGGGCAGGCAAGAGCGTGTCGATCTGCAGGGTTTTGTCCACCCGGCCTTGCACCATCACGGCCGACTGCACGGCCTCGCCCGGCAACAGGGCCCGCAGTGCCTGATTCAAATCGCCCAGCGTGGCGCTGATGCCCCACACACACAGCCTTGGGCGCCACCCCTGCAAGCGGGCCAGCGCCAGTTGCACCTGCACCCCGCGCTTGTTGCCCAGCAGTTCGTGCCATTCATCCACCACCACCCCTTGCAAGCCGGCAAAGCGCTGGGCGGCATCGGGGCGCGACAACATCAGGCTGAGCGACTCGGGCGTGGTCACCAGCACCTGGGGCCAGGCGCGGTCTTGCCGTGCGCGCTCGGCCGATGGCGTGTCGCCCGTGCGCAGGCCCAGCTTCCAACCGGGCAGCACCGCAGCCAAAGGCGCCTGCAAGGCCTGACAGGTGTCGGCCGCCAGGGCGCGCATCGGCGTCAGCCACAGCCACTGCAGGCCACGGGCGTCAGGGCGGGCCACCTGCAGGGCGCCACCCCACACCGCCAAGGTCTTGCCCGAGCCGGTGTTGGCATGCAATAACCCACTGCGCCCCTCGGCCATGGCCTGCCAACATTGGCGCTGAAAGTCAAAAGGCCGAAACCCTTGTTGCGCAAACCACGCAAGCACGCCGCTGGCTGAAGATGTTTTATGCATTGTTGCGCTGAGTCGGCATCGAAAGCGTGCGGCATCTTGCAACAAGGCCGGAAGTCGCTACGATCTATTGCAGTGCAACATACGCCTCAAAGGCGGGTCAAGCCCATGATGGATGAAGACCGTTTACCCGCAGGTCAAGCGCCAAAAAGCGGGCATCTGTCACGGTTTCTGATCAGGTTGAACCCGCATAGAATGTCTGAAAATGCCTTGAACCTCTCGCTTGGCGTCATCAACCACAGGTAGGCAGCCGCATGACTAGCACGCTGATCTGGGCCATCACGGCCATTTTGGGCACCAGCTTTTTGGTGTGTGCCGTGCTGGTGCTCACACAACGCTGGCACGGCCGCCTCTCGCTGGACAGCGATTTGGGCGGCATCCAGAAGCTGCACGCCACGCCCGTGCCCCGGGTGGGCGGGCTGGGTCTGATCATCAGCCTGCTCATCGGCATCGCCGTGGGCCACCAACTGCAAGGCCAGACCTACCAAACCGCCGTGTTGTTGCTGTTGGCGGCCCTGCCCGTGTTCGCCGCTGGCATCCTGGAAGACCTCACCAAAAAAGTGTCGGTGCGCGCGCGCTTGCTGGCGTCGTTTGCCTCGGCCGCGCTGGCCATCGTGCTGGCCGACGCCCAACTCACCCGGCTGGACACCCCGTTGGTGGATGACTTGATGATGCTGGCCCCGCTGGCCTTTGTCTTCACCTGCTTTGCGGTGGGCGGCATGACCAACGCCGTCAACATCATTGACGGCCTGAACGGTCTGGCCTCTGGCACGGTGGTGATCATCCTGGCGGGCCTGGCCGCCATGGCCTGGCAAACCAACGACATGCTGGTGATGAAGTTGTGCCTTTGGGGCATCGCCGCCATGCTGGGCTTCATGGCCTTCAACTTTCCGTTTGGCCGCATTTTTCTGGGCGACGGCGGCGCCTACCTGGCCGGCTTCTGGGTGGCATCGTGCGCGGTGCTGCTGCTGAACCGCAACCCAGATGTGTCCACCTGGGCCGTGCTGCTGTCGGCCCTCTACCCCGTGTGGGAAACGGTGTACTCCATGTACCGCCGCCGCGTGGTGAGCCGCGTGCAAACGGGGCTGCCAGATCAAGGGCATCTGCACCACCTGGTGTACAAAACCATCCGCCAGGGTGGCCACGTGCCGGCGCGGCCGGCCTGGCTGGCACACGGCGCGGCCAGCCTGGTGCTGTGGAGCATGGTGCTGGCGTGTCAACTGGCGGCCGTTTATTACGCCCACAGCCACATGGCCGCCATGCTGGCCGCGGTGGCAGGTGCCGCCGTGTTGACCTTGCTGCACCATGGCCTGTCGTCTGGCAACCGCACGGTGGTGTTGGGCGGCAAGGTGGCCAACTGAGGCCGTGCCCTCGGCGACAGCGCCTGACGGCAAACCAACACCCCGAGCCGGCATGGTCGGGCGCGCAGTTATCCTTGAGGGATGATGGCAACCGACAGGGCTTTGCTGCACTTCCCCGTCCTGAGCAGAGCAGACTTTCTGTTTTTCAGGCTGCTGGGGCCCGGCTTGGGCAACCTGCTGTTTCCGATGTACCGCGCGTTCCAGGCGCAACGTTTGGAAGGCGGGCAACTGGTGTTTCCGCAGTTTTTTCAGTGGAAGCCAGGCCCATGGCTGCGGCGAGAAAAAGACGCCCGCGCCTATGGCGACTTGTTTCGCCACCGAACACCCCAGGAAGTGCTGCTGCACGCCAAGGCCGTGGCCCTCAGGCTGAGCGGCCACGCTGAGCGGCTGCGGGTGCAAGAAGGATTGGGCAGGCACTTTCACGATCTTGATGCCGCCCACCAAGCAACGTTCAAGCAGTGGCTGGTGGATCATTACCGGCACCGCGAGGCCCTGATGCAAGAGCTTGCGAGCATCTCTGCCCAGGACATCTGCGTGCACATACGGCGAGGCGACTTTGCCGCCGCCACCACAGCGGCCGCCCAGCAAGGCACGATGAACTACCAGATCCCAGACGAATGGTATGTGGACGCTGTGCGGGTGGCGCGCCAGTCTGCGCCTGGGGCGCGCGTGCGCGTGTTCACCGATGCCCACACCCTGGAACCCGCCTTGATGGCCGCGCTGGGAGCCGATGAGGTGGACGCCTCGCCCAATGCCCTGCACAGCATGCTGCGGATGTCGGCACATGGCACCATCGTCACCTCGCGCTCGTCGTTCTCGCTGTGGGCCGCCTATCTGGGCTCGGGGCAGGCCATCGTCCACCGGGATTTCGACCTGGGCAGGTACATGCCAGATCACGCCATCCGCGTGATCCGCTGTTGATCATGGGATTCCTGCTTCAGGTGGCCAGCAGTGCGGCCAGCCGACTGGTTTACATGTACCTGCTGGGGCTGATCACCCAGCTGGAGCCGACGTTTGCCGTGCCGCACGCGGCTTTGCTGGCCAATGCCAACGGACTGTGCGCACTGTTCACCCTGAACGTCTTTCAGCACTACCTTGCCAACAGCAACGCGGCTGAACATGATGCTGTTCGCCCCGTGCGAGCACAGTTCGAGTTGCTGAGCCTCTTGCTGTTGCTGTCTACCGCGTTGATGTTGATCGGCAGCGGACATGCAGCATTCAGCACCTGGAGCACCGTGTTGGTTGGAGCACTGGCTCTGGCCTTGCCAGAAGTGGTCTTCACCATGGCAACGGCTCGCAACCTGGCCTGGCGAGCCTTGATACTTTATGGTGGACACACCGTTTTCTTTGGTGGCTACATCCTTGCTGTGATCCAGCAACAAGCCCCTGTCACAGCGGTGCTCTATGCCGCTGGCCCCACATTTGCCACCTGCCTGGCATTGGTTACCCTGGCTTTGCCAGCCAACAGCCCATCACGGTGGCGGGATCGGCAGCAAGCACTGCTTGGCACCCTGCGCTTGCGGATTCACCTGTTGGCCAGCAGTCTTCCTGTGATCGCCATGCCGCCAGCGCTGGTGTTCCTGATGCAAGTCACCCCGGGAATGGCGGAGCAAATCCCCCAGATGCTGCTGTTCATATCCTTTGCTGGCGCGCTGGTCTTTCTGATGGGTAATGTGTTTCAGCACTACGGCCGAGATCTCTTGCCCAAATTGCTGGTCATTCACGCACAAGGTCAACTGTGGCGACTGGCGGCTCTCATCGGCGTGGTGATCGTGTTTTGCACAGGCTTGGTCTGGCCCATCGACATGGCCATGCACATGTTCAAAAACGGGTTCCAAGCCCCCTTCGATGGACCGTGGGTCGCTTATGCGGTGGTCTTGGCCACCAGCACCATTGTTTTGCAATGGCACACCGTGATCAGCCTGCATCATGGACAACCCCGATCGGTGCTGAAATCCAACCTCGTGTATCTGGGGCTAGGATGTCTGCTTGTCCTCACCACTCCATGGCATGGCATGTCCATTCTGAGCATCCTGGCCGCGTCTGCTGCCGCTCGTGCGTCGCTGAATCTGATTGACTTCACCTCCGCATCCAAGCGCTGATGAACGCACACCGTCGAGTTCTGGTGTTCCCCCAGGTTTGTCGCTCAGGCAAAGGGATTGCGCCATGAAGGTATTCGTTGTTCAACCCACGGTGCCACACTACCGGACCGAATTTTTTTCGGGCGTAGGCCGTCGCCTAGGGGGACAGTTGATTCTCATGGCCTCCCCTCACATACCGGGCGGTCCCTCCAGCATCCCCGCACATGGTCTTGCGGACATCATCTACGCCCCTGATCACACTTTGTCGTCCTGGCGGGGTGACAAGCTTTACTGGCAGTCGGGCCTGAACCTACGAGGCGCATCTACAGGCGATGTACTGCTCGTACCAGGCAACCCCCGGTTTCTCAGCGTCTACCCCTTGCTGATCAAGGCGCGCGCGCGGGGCATGGGCATCATCGTGCAGGGCCATGGCTGGAGCTCATCATCGCGCCCCTGGCTGGCGCGCATCCGGCACCTGCTGTGGCGGTTCGCAGATGTGGCACTGCTGTACACCGATGAAGAGCGCGATCAATTCATTGCCAACGGCTTTGCGCCCGACCGGGTGTTTGCCACCAACAACACGATGGGCACGCAGGCCATCGAACAGGCGCGCGCCCACTGGACACCCGATCGACTCAGCTCGGGTACGGGCCGCGTCTCACCCTCAGGCTTCCAGATTCTGTTTTGCGGCCGCCTGACACCCAAAGCCGAGCTGCATGTGCTGATTGACGCGCTGGCGGCACTCAAGCAGCGTGGTCAACGCGTGCAACTGGTGATCATTGGCGGCGGCGATCAGGATGCCGCGCTGAAGGCCAAGATGGCGGCAGTCGGCCTGACTGAACAGATCACCTGGCTCGGCCCCATTCACGACGAGATGCAGCTGGCACCCTGGTTTTTGCAGTCCGACCTGTTCGTGTACCCCGGCGCCATCGGCCTGTCGCTGCTGCACGCCTTCAACTACGGCCTGCCCGTGGTCACCCACGACCAATTGAAGCAGCACAACCCCGAGATCTCAGCGTTGGAACCTGGTCGCAGCGGCGCACTGTTTGCCAAAAGCGATGCAGCGGCGCTGGCTGATACGCTTGAGGGCTTGTTGAACAATGACGCGCTGAGGGCCGACATGTCTGCACGGGCTGAGCACACCATCAAGACCCGCTTTCACACCACGATCATGGTGGACCGGTTCATGGCTGCGGCCGAGCGGGCGCACCAACTGGCCATGCAGCGCCAAGGCAAAGGCAAGGCATGAGCAAGGCACCGGTGGCGGTCATCCACACCGTGGGCTCTCTGACGCCCAACAGCGGCGTGACCCCGGTCATCAGCAACAGCCTCGGGTTCAGGCAGGCCGCTGGGCAGCAGGCTCGGTGCCTGGCGTTCAGCGACCACTACGATGCCCAGCGCTGGCAGGGATTGACGGGGGCCTTGCGCTTGATCGAACGCCCCAGGCTGCCATGGCAGCAATACGCACGCTTTCGCGATGCCCTGATCGACGAGGTGATGAAGCAACGGCAGCTTGGCCACCGGGTGGTGCTGCACGATCACGGCATGTGGCTGCCCAGCAACCTGGCGGCCAGCGCTGTGGCGCGCACATTGAACTGTCCCATCATCGTGTCGCCGCACGGCATGCTGCAACCGGCAGCCGTGGACTACCGAGGCACCAAGAAGAAGCTCGCCTGGCTGTTGATGGAGCGACGCCGCATGCGGGCAGCCACCAAAGTGATGGTGACTTCGGCCATTGAGGAACAAGCGGTCAAACAGCTGCTGCCTGATGCGTGCACAGTGACCGTGCCGCTTGGGTTTGATGTGCCGGCGCAAAGCGAAGCCCATCAACCCAAGGAAAAAACTGTGCTGTACCTGGGGCGCGTGCATGTGCTCAAGGGCATTGAGGTCATGCTTCGCGCATGGCCACAGGCCAGGCAGGCCGGCTGGCGTCTTCGCGTCGTGGGCCCAACCGAAGCCACCTACCGTAGGCACCTTCTGAGTCTGGTGACCGATCTGGGCATTGAGGACAGCGTCACCCTGGAAGACCCGATCTATGGGAACGAAAAGCTCAGGGTATGGCACACCAGCGCCTTGTTTGTGCTGGCCTCTTACACCGAAAACTTTGGCATGGTCGTCTGCGAGGCACTGGGGCATGGGCTGCCAGTGCTGACCACCGACAAGACGCCCTGGACAGACATTCCCGAGCGCGAATGCGGATGGATTTGCTCACCCACCGTGCCCGATGTGGCGCATGCGCTGCGGCGTGCCATGTCCACCCCCATGCCCACCCTGCAGGCCATGGGCGAAGCCGGATGGTCGTGGATGAAATCATCATTTGACCTGCCCGTGGTGGCACGCCAGATGAATGACTGCTACGAGGAGCTGGGGCATGCGTGAGCCGATGACAGCGCAACGACTCACAGGGCGCAACAAGCTTGGCAGGCTGGCGTGGCATCTGGTGTGGCTGACCCTGTACCGCCCCAGCCCCACCCCACTGCATGCATGGCGTCGTTGGCTGCTGCGCCTATTTGGCGCCCACATCGAGGCGGGCGCGCACCCCTACCCCAGCGCCCGCATCTGGGCCCCCTGGAACCTGCGCATGGGGCGCAACGCCTGCCTGGGCCCTGACGTGGACTGCTACTGTGTGGCGCCCGTGCTCATCGACGATCACGCCACCGTGAGCCAGTACAGCCACCTGTGCACCGCTTCGCACGACCATCGCAGCCCCTCGTTCACCCTGGTGGCGGCCCCCATCCACATCGAAGCGCAGGCCTGGGTCACGGCGGGAGCCTTCATCGGCCCCGGCGTGCGCATTGGCACGGGCGCGGTGGTGGGCGCACGCGCAGTCATCACCAAATCAGTGGCGCCATGGACCGTGGTGGCGGGCAATCCGCAACGGGTGGTGGGCCAACGCCCGCCCCAAACGCGCAACTGACGAAGCCGTTGCCATGAAGCTCACCGTCATCATCCTCACCTTCAACGAAGCCTTGCACATTGAGCGCTGCATCCGCAGCGCTCAGCAGGTGAGTCACGACATTCTGGTGGTAGACAGCGGCTCCACCGATGACACCGTGGCCCTGGCAGAACGCCAGGGCGCGCGGGTGCTGCACCACGCGTTCACCACCCACGCCGCCCAGATGAACTGGGCACTGACACAGCTGGATGCCAGCACCGAATGGGTCTTGCGCATGGATGCTGACGAGTACATGGACGAGGTGCTGGTGGCGTCCATTCAAACAGCGTTGCCCAGCACGCAGGCCCATGGCCTCTATGTGCAACGCCGGATGATCTTTCAGGGCCGGGACATCCGATTCGGGCTGGTGTACCCGGTGAACATCCTGCGCCTGTTCAGGCGGGGGCATGGCCGCTGCATGGACCGCTGGATGGACGAACACGTTGAAGTGACCGGCCCCACCGCCGTGCTGCGGGGCACGATGTACGACCACAACCTGCGGTCGCTGACGTGGTGGACCGCCAAACACAACCGCTACGCCAGCCTGGAGGCCGTCGAGCAGCTCAACCTGAAGCACCGCTTTTTGCGCTCAACGGGCGACGCCCATGCCCAGGAGCGACTGGATTTCAGCGTCAAGCGCTGGCTCAAACACCAGGTGTACGGGCGCCTGCCCCCGGGGGTGCGGGCCATGGCCTATTTTCTGTTCAGGTACGTGTTGGCCCTGGGCTTTCTGGACGGCAAGGCCGGCACGGCGTTTCATGTGCTGCAGGGCGGCTGGTACCGGTACCTGGTTGACGCCAAGGTGGCCGAGGTAGAACGGTACATGCGCGACCACCGCTGCGACATCGCCACGGCGGTCGAGCAGGTGCTGGACGTGCGTTTATGATGAAGTTCAGCCAGGACGCCATGCACGCACCGCTGCCCACCATCACGCTGATCACGGCCACCTACAACTCGGCACAGACCGTGGCGGCCAGTCTGGAATCGATCCGCGCACAGCAATACCCCGGTCTTGAATCGCTGGTGATGGACGGTGCCTCCACCGATGGCACGCAGGCGCTCATCCGGCAATCGTTCGGCGACGTGGTGAGCGCCCTGCACAGTGAGCCCGACGCGGGCATCTACGACGCCTTGAACAAAGGGTTTCGCGCCGCACAAGGCGAGGTGATCGGCTTGCTGCACTCGGATGACACCCTGGCCAACCCCGGCGTGCTCAAGGCCGTGGGCCAGTTGTTCCGGGATCCCTCTGTGGACGCGGTGTACGGCAACCTGAACTACGTGCGCCGCGAGGCACCACATCAGGTGGTGCGCCATTGGCGGTCACAGCCATTCACACCCGACCTGCTGCGCCGGGGCTGGATGCCGCCGCACCCGACCTTGTTCTTACGGCGCCGCGTGCTGGCGCAGGCAGGCGAGTTCGACACCCGTTACCGCATCGCGGCCGATTACGAACATGTGTTGCGCGTCTTCACGCTGCCAGGGCTTCAGGCCCGTTACCTGCCCGAGGTGATGGTGAACATGAAAACCGGCGGTGCCAGCAACCGATCGCTCGGCAACATCATGCGCAAGTCTGCTGAAGACTTGCGCGCCATTCGGCAACACGGTGTGGGTGGATGGCCCACCTTGCTGAGCAAGAACTTCAGCAAGCTGCAACAGATACGATGGCCATCAGGCTGACAAGCACACATCTAAAGCGACGAGCCAAGATGCCTTTCAACCAGCAAGACAACTCAACCCCGATGACACAAATGCTCAAAAAGTTTGTCAGGCCGTTTGCCATGGTTGCTGTCGCAAGTGGCTTAGATCCTCGAAAACTCGGTGCGCTGCTTGACTACCCTCGATACCGTTCACAGAGGTCTGAGTTCAAGCGGTTAGGCGGCCATATCACCCATGAGCTGCCGATCTTGGGAGAGCACAATAAATCTGCCGGGTCCGGCCGTGGAGCCTACTTTCATCAAGATCTGCTCGTCGCGTCATTGGTACATCAACATGCGCCTGAGCGCCATCTCGACATCGGTTCACGCATTGATGGATTTGTGGCGCACGTGGCTTCTTTCAGACCCATCGACGTGATGGACGTACGCGCGCTGGAAGACACGGGGCATGCAAACATCAGATTTTTCAAGGCGGATCTGATGGACCCCAAAAGTGCGACTGAGTGCATCTCCGACTCCGTTTCCTGCCTCCATGCCATAGAGCATTTTGGATTGGGGCGGTATGGAGACCCGCTGGATCCTGAGGGACACATCAAAGGCTTTCGCAACATCGTGCGAATGCTGAAGCCGGGAGGTCGGCTGTACATCAGTTTCCCGATCGGTCGCCGCAATGAGGTGCATTTCAACGCACACAGAGTCTTTCATCCCAGAGATATTTTTACGTGGCTTGATCAGCCAGCCACCATCACACTAGAGCGGTTTGACTACGTCGACGACCGTGGCGACTTGCACACGCACGTTGACATCGCTCACAGCGAAATCTGTGTCAATCATGGGTGCGGCATCTACACGTTCACAAAGTCGAGTTGATCAACGCAAGATGGACTACGCGATGGATGGCAAGCGAATATCAGCCCGCTTGACAAGCACGGTGGCCTTGCGAGTCAGCCACCATAACAGGCGCAAGACAGCATAGATCACGATCACATAAATAAAAGGTCGAGATGCTGCACGCAGTGAACCTACGTTCGACATGACACAGAAGTAGACGTATCCGATGACCAGCAGAGGGTAGAACGCCCCCCATGCTTTTGCGCAGATGACGCGATACCCAGCGTAATAAAAAATTGCCGCAGCGACCATACCAGCCCACCCGAACCACAGGTATGTTTCAGACATGATGTCGCTGTTGATGCCGATCCCTATGCCAAGGTGATAGCTGAGCGATTGGTATGGCCTGAATGACTCAACATCGATCAAGGATGACGGCAACGGAGAAATATAGGTAAGAAATGAGCCCCAATCTGTGAACTGCGCGATGGGGCCAATTGAGAACGCCACGGTCAGCGTCTGCAAGGCTGAAAATGTGTCGTAGAAGACAAAAAGGATCAACGGCAAATCCGCCAGGTAGGCAAGCCACTCTGGCGCCGCCAAGATTCGACCAATACCCAATGTTGAACGCCCCAAAATGGCATCGACGTACACCAGCACCGCCATAACAAAGAACAAGGCAGCGCTGACCCAACGACGCCGACTGAGCAGCATCAGCGTCGCCAAGAGAAAGAAGACCGATGACGACCGGCTGGAAATAGAGAAACTATAGATAGCGGCGTTGGCAGCCAACAATATCAGGATCAACGAACGGCCTCGGCCGAGCATGCCGTAGATGATCAGACTAGCAAACCCAAAAATGCCCCCGAGGGTCTTGGCCCAGGGTTGAGCCACGTAAAACCTGGCTGATGGTGAAATGAGTGCAGCATATCCGCCCATCGCCATCACGTACAAGAGATGGCAAAGCACCGCCGCCACCAAAGCAAGAATGAGGTAAACCTTGGGGTCGAGCTTCTTGAAACTGCTGCCCCACTCAAACCCCAATGGCGCAACGCCACGCACCGGAAACAGCACCAGCAACAGCAGGTAAATGGCCAGCGCGCCGGCAGCGTAGGTGGCGGCCGGTTCAATGAACTCAGGCCTCAGCAATGGGTTGGTGAGGTATTGAACGTCTTGCCAATGAAACACCGCTGGCAGCAGGTAAGACATCACCACGCTGAAGACCGGCAAGCCCATCACGAAGTAGCGCGCCAGTCGCCCGCTCAAGGGGGCGGTTGAGCTCGCTTCAGGGCGCCGATGCTGGGCCATGCCTGGGGCTCACCACCACAGCTGCCTGAGTCGGGCCATCTTTTGCTTGAACCCGGCATCCGCATGCTGCAAGCCGGCCAGCATCATGGCCACCGCTGCGCCCACCAGCACAGACACCAGAGCGCCGATGATGACGATCAGGGCGCGGCTGGGTTTGGTCGGCCGCTCAGGCGGCACAGCCACGTCCACTTGCTGCAGCAAAGGCCCCTCTTTGGCAGCTTCGATGCGGGCCAGCTCTTGCTGCTGAACCAAGGCATCCAGCGCAGACAAACGCACCTTGTAGTCACGGTAAGAGGTTGCCGCAGGCCGCTTTTCCTGGGCGTCTGATGCATCGCCACTGCCCTGCTCAAGTCGCGCCAATTGGCGCCGCAACGCAGCCAACTCGGCCTTGGCCTTGATCACGGCCATGTTGCCCTCGGTCGAGAACTGTCGCAACGATGAGAGGCGCACCTCAGCCGAGGCGATCTGCGTCTTCAGCTCAATGCTTGCCTTGACCGTCGAGTCGGCCTCTACATCGGCCACCGACAGACCGCTGGTCTGCAGATCAGTACGAAACTTGCGCTCGGCCTCGTCAACCAAGGCGCGCTGGGCGGTCACCTGCTGATCCAGAAATGCCACTCTCTGTTGGGCTTGGGTGATGGCCAATTTTCCCAACAAGGCTTGCAGTTGAGCAACGTAGGCATTCGCGATTTCGGCGGCCACCTTGGCCTCCAGGTCATCGACGGTGATGGTCAGCAGGCCTGTTTTCTTGTCCAGCGACAGCGTGGTGCGCTGCGCCAGCACATCCTGGGCGGCCACAACAGAGCCCGATTCATAGCGTGCGGCCAGATTGAACTGGTCGACCAAGGACTCTTTGATCTTTCTGGACTTCAGCAACGAGGCGAACAACTCGTCGGACGCCTGAACGCCTCCGCTGCCACCCACGCCTGCCAACGCACCCAACTGTGCCAGCAACAGGGCGGAGCCTCCTTGTTGCTGCTGTTGAGGAATCAGCATCAAGGTCGTTGCGACGTAGTAGCGTGGCACGGTCAAGGCGACAGCCAGAAAAAGGGCCGTCCCCAGAATCGATACCGACAGAAACGTCCACTTCCTCATGCCAATGAGGATGAAGATATCGATGATGGAAATCTGTTTGGGTTCGTCGCCATCGGCGCGAACGTCATGTTGCTGGACAGTCTGCATGTGCGCCCTTGGCCTGTAACGGTCAATCCCTCAACGTCTTGATCGCCGCAGCCCCCAGACTGAACTGGTAGATGATCTGCGTGATGTCCTTGGCATTGCGTGTGAACACGCTCCAGGCGCTTTCGCGGTTGGTTTTTTCAGGCAGCACGATCACGTCGCCTGGCAACACCTTGGTGCCCTGCACGCTGCTGAACCAGCCGGTGCGCTGCTCCGAGATCACGCTGCCGTCGGCACGGATCACGAACATCTCGTCCAGATCGGCGCCACCCGTCAGGCCCGACTGGTCCAGGTAGTCCTTCACCTCCAGCCCCTCGCGCCAGATCAAGGCCGATTCGGTGTTCACCGAGCCCAGCACGTACACAAAGTCGGGGCGGTTGGGAATGACCAGGCGGTCTTGGGTTTCCAGCTTCAACGCAGGCAACTGGGCCTGGCGGGCATCCAGGCCTTGCAGGCCCAGCATGATGCGGCCCGTGGGCTGCAGTTCGCGCAGGCGCTGCAGGGCTTGCTTCTGCGCCTCGGCCTCGGCCTGCAGGCGCAACTGCGCCACGGCAGCCGCCTCAACGCCCGACACGTTGGCCGCGGCATTGCTGATGCGGCCTTGCACTTGCGATTCAAGCCGGTTCACCAGTTGCTGCAGCGCGGCCTGCTGATTGCGACGCACCTCTTCGCGGTAAAAGGCCGCACCAAACAGGTAGGCGTCGGGCGTGAGGCCACCGGCCTTGTCCAGCAAGTGGGCCAGGCCTTCACCTGGTGACATCTGGTAGATGCCGGGGCGGTGCACTTCACCTTCCACCCGCACAAACACCTGGCGCTTGGCCTGCGGCACACGCACGTCGTTCACCGAGAACACGGTGACGATGTCGCCCGGTTGCAGGGCCAGGTTCTCAGGGCTGGCCGGGTCATCCAGGGCCTGCCCCAGGTTGAAGGGGATGAGCTTGACCTTGACGCGGTCCGCGTCCACCCGCTCTACCACGGCGTACTCAAAATTCACCTCGTCCACCAGCTTGCCGATGCGGGCGGCCAGGGTGTCGGCGTTGTCGGTGGGCTGGCGGTCGTTGCCCTTGGGCGCCGAGTCGCTGCGTGCGTCGTCAAACCGGCCGCTGCGGGCGCGCTGGCGGGCGTCGTCGCTCAGCAGCACCTCGTTTTGCCGCTTGATCGAGGCCTGCGACATCAAAAAGGCCCGGCCGGGGATGAGGTCGCGCACGGTCATGCCCTCGCGCCAGGGGCTGCGCAGGGGCTGGGCCACGTTGCCGCGCAGGCTGACGGTGTTGCCAAACTCGGGCATCACCGACTGCACGGTGAGCAGATCACCAGGGCGCACGCGCTTGTTCAGGCCCGCGGCATCGAGGGCAAACACCTCCACGCTGCGCGCGGGTTTGCGGGCGGGGTCGAGCCGCTCCAGCTGCACGCGTTTGGGGTCGGCCACCACGGGCAGGCCGCCTGTGAGGGCCAGCAGCGAGCCGATGGTGTCGCCGCCCTGGGCCATTTCGTACACGGCGGGCACCGCCACCTTGCCGCCAATGGCCACAAAGGCGCGGGCCGGCGGGATGACGATGGTGTCGCCATCTTGCAGGCGCACGTCGTCGGCTTTGTCGCCCACGGCCAGGAACTGGTAGAGGTCGAGCTCGGTGAGGGTTTTGCCACCGCGCTTGACCTGGATGCGGCGCATGCTGCCGTTCTGGTTGGGGCCGCCGCTGGCAAACAGCGCCGACACCAGGGTGGACTGGCTGTTGAGCTTGTACGAGCCGGGCTGGCGGGCCTGCCCCACCACGTACACCGTGATGCCGCGCAACTGGCCCATGGTGACGCTGACCTGGAATTCTTTGTAGTACTTGCCGATGGCGGCCCGCACCACGTCTTCGACCTGGGCGCTGCGGATGCCGGCCACGTTGATCGCGCCAATGCGCGGGATGTGGATGCGGCCATCGCGATCGACGTTGGCGCGCACATCGACATCCACCGAGCCCCAGGCCCGCACCTGCAGCTCATCGCCCGCGCCCACCCGGTAATCAGGAGAGACGGGCTGACCGTCTGCGGGCAGGTAGGCGCCAGGGCGCTCAAACAGGTCGGACCCAAACAGGGGCAGGGCCTGGCCGCTGGTTTCCAGCACGAAGCGCTGGAAGTCGTTGGGGGGCAAGGCAGGCCGCTCGGCCTTGGGTTGGGCGGTGTCGGGGGCAGCGACCGAGGCGGCGCTGCCACCACGGATGGTGGGGATGCCCGTCAGGCTGCTGTCGGTGGTGCCGGTTGAACCCATTTGGGCCCTCACGGCCGCCACGGACGGCGTGAAGCCCGCCCCTGCACCCGAGCGCATGGCATCTGTGGGCACCAGGGTCTGGGCCATCGAGGTGGTGGCACACATCACCAGTGCCAGCCCCGCCAAGGTCTGTTGCAGGTGCTTGAACAATGCCCGTCTCCGCTGCGTCATGAGCCCCATCTTTCACCAGACAAGATCAGACCATTGTAGGAGTGCTTGCGCCCCTGCCTGCTGCACAAGCGCCGCAATGTCGTTGTTGCGCACCTGCGCCAGACGCCGCCATGCGTTCTTTTGTCGCCTAAATCACCTTCTTGGCGGCCCCATGCCCCCCAATGGCACCCGACTTGCTTCAGAATGCGGCTGTTTTTTTGCACTGTTTCCGGGCCTGCGGGCCGCTGGCATCCCCATGAAAAAATTCCAATGTGTTGTGTGCGGCTACATCTACGATGAGGCCTTGGGCGCTCCTGAAGACGGCATCCCTGCCGGCACCAAGTGGGAAGATGTTCCCGATACGTGGCTGTGCCCCGACTGCGGTGTGGGCAAGTCTGATTTCGAGATGGTCGAGATCTGAGGCTGGCCATGTCTGACCCGATCGTGATCGTGGGCGCCGGCCTGGCGGGCTACAACTTGGCCCGAGAGTTTCGCAAGCTGGACGCCGAGACCCCTCTGGTGGTGGTGAGCCGCGATGGCGCAGGTTTTTACAGCAAACCCATGCTGTCGAATGCGCTGGCGGGCAAGAAAACCGCCGCCTCGCTGGTGATGAAACCGGCCGAAAAGATGGCCGACGAGCTCAAGGCCCAGGTGCTGCCCCGTGTGACGGTGCAGGCGGTGGACGCCGCCGCCCGCACGGTGACGCTGTCCAGCGGCGACACGCTGCGCTACCGCGATCTGGTGCTGGCCCTGGGCGCAGACCAGCTGCGATTGCCGCTGCAAGGCAACGCCGCCGACACCGTGGTGTCGGTCAACGATCTGGACGACTTTGCCGCCTTTGCCGATGCGCTGGACAAGGGCCCCATGGGCGAGCCGGTTCAACGGGTGGCCATTCTGGGTGGCGGCCTGATTGGTTGCGAGTTTGCCAACGACTTGCTGCACCGCGAGATCAAGGCCACGGTGATCGACATCGCCGAACGCGCCCTGCCCCGCCTGCTGCCGCCAGCGGCCAGCGCGCGCCTGCAAAAGGCCCTGGAGGCCGGCGGCGCAGCGTTCAGGTTTGGCACCAGCGTGACCAACATCGCCCGTGGGGATGGCGCGTTGCGCCTGACCCTGAGCGATGGCAGCACCCTTGACGCCGATCTGGTGGTGTCGGCCATCGGGCTGAAGCCCCGCACCGAGCTGGCCGCCCAGGCGGGTGCCGAGCTGGCCCGGGGCGTGAAGGTGAACCGCGAGCTGGCCACCAGCGTGCCGCATGTGCACGCCCTGGGCGACTGCGCCGAGGTGGAAGGGCTCTTGCTGCCTTACGTGATGCCGCTGATGCAGCAGGCACGCGCCCTGGCCGCCACGCTGGCGGGCAAGCCCACGCCCGTGAGCTACCCCGCCATGCCGGTGGTGGTGAAGACGCCGGCCTGCCCCACGGTGGTGTGTCCGCCGGCCATGGGTGCCGAAGGCGAATGGCAAGTGACCGAGACCGACGAGGCCCTGGAGGCCCGGTTTGTGTCGGCCAGCCAACCCGAGCAAATGCTGGGCTTTGTGCTGCAAGGCAAGGCCACCGCGCAGCGGCAAGCCTGGGCGGCGCAGACCCCGGCCGTGCTTTGACGCCGGCCGCGCGCTGTGATCAGCCTTTTTGTACCTTGACGCGTATTGAGGTAACCTTGTGCCCCTTCAAGGCCAGCGCCTCGATCAGGCGCGGCTGAAGCTGGCGCAATTTGGCCGACACCGCTGAATTGGCTGCCAGCAGGGTCCACCCGTCTTCATCGAGTGGTCCCGCCTTGACGTGAGCCGCCATCGCTGGCGGCAACACGGAGCGCACCGCCTCCATGCAGTCTTGCGAAGCACGCAGGCGCTGCATGAGGCTCAACAGCGGCTCTGACCGATGCAGAGCCCTGTCCACGCTTGGCACATCCGGCACCACAGGCCGGTACGTGGCCGGCCGGGAGCTGGACCGACCTGATCCAGGACGTCGTGGTGGCGCGCTCATCTATTGGCTTGACTCAGTGAAAGGTGCGGCATGCAGATTCTCATCACCACCAGCGTTTTCAAACAGCCTCGGGTGCTGCAGTTCACTCCGTGGTCGGTGATGCTGGTGGCTGTGCTGCTGATTGTGCCTGTGATGATGGTCACGGCGATGGCCTATCACTCTTTGTTGATGCAGGCCACACGGATCAACCTGCCGGTGGTGTCGGACGCAGCCCGTTTCTTGCAAAAAAACGAGCGTGATCGCCGCGAGCGCTACATGCGCGAAAACCTCGACGCCATGGCCGTGAAGGTGGGCGAGCTGCAGGCGCGCCTGGTGTGGCTGGAGACCGTGAGCGAGCGGGTGGCCGGCATGGCGGGCATCAAACCTGAAGAGTTTCAGGTGCCGGAAACCGGCGCAGCCGGCGCCTCGGCCCCGGCTGGCCAGAGCGGGCAAGGTGGGCCATATGCCCCCCTGCGCTCGGCCTTGCAACAGCCCTCCAAGGCCACGCTGGAGGCGCTGCGCGAAGAAATCGACCTGATGAACCAGCAAGGCGAGCAACAGGCCGACGTGCTGACCCTGATCGAGTCTCGCCTGTTCGAAAAACGCCTGGACGCCCTGATGGTGCCCAGCTCGGCCCCGGTGGCCGGCGGGGTGATTGGCTCGGGCTTCGGCTTTCGCAGTGACCCGTTTCGGGGCACCAGGGCATTGCACACCGGGCTGGACTTTCCTGCGCCCACGGGCACGTCGATCGGGGCGGCTGCGGGGGGCGTGGTGCTGACCGCCGAAACCCACCACCAGTACGGCCAGATGATCGAGCTGGACCACGGCAACAAACTGATCACCCGCTATGCCCACGCCTCGAAGTTGCTGGTCAAGCCGGGCGACCTGGTCAAGCGCGGCCAAAAGATTGCTGAAGTGGGCAGCACCGGCCGCTCCACTGGCCCGCATTTGCATTTTGAGGTGCTGGTGGATGGCGTGCACCAGAACCCGGCCCGCTTCTTGAAGCTCAAAGAGGCGCCCCCGCTGAACTTCGCGGAAACCCGAACTCCGCTACATTAAGCACCCATGACAACCCACATGGTTCGGCGTTGGGGCGCGGTGCTCCTGCTGGCGGCAGCCTGGCTGCTGCTGCAGCAGGGCGCTTGGCGCCACGCGCTGAGCCACGAGGTGACGCACCAAGCGTCGCACCAGGCATCGCAGCCACCACTGCAGCACCACGCTGATCACGCCCACGACCGCACCCACGATCACTCGTCAGATCACCCCAAGGCCCACGGCCTGTGCACCCTGTGCCTGAGCCTGCAGGCGGCGCACGCCGCCCTGCCCGCCACGCCGGCATTGATGCTGCCGGCGCTGGCCCATGGTCTGGCCCGCCCCGCCTGGGCCTGGCTGGCCCACTCGCCAGCAACCCGCTGGCGCCCGCCTTCGCGCGCACCACCCATGACGACGCTGCACTGAGCTGCAGCCTTTCACTTGTCACGCGTTCCCCGCCCGGGGCCTGTCGGCCCACAGGCCGGGGTGTGTTTCACGTTTCCGTCATGTGTGTTGATCATGTTGTCCATCTTTCATTCTTTGTCGTCTCCTCGGCCCACCGTGTTGGCCGCCACCGCGCTGCTGGCCTTGATGAGCCCCCACGCCCACGCCGATGAACAGGCCACGCTGCAGGCCCTCAAGCAGCAAATCGAAGACATGCGGCAGCAGTACGAAAGCCGCCTGCAGGCGCTGGAGCAAAAACTGGAGCAAGCCCAGGCGCAGGCCCTGAGCCGCCAACAGGCCGCGCACAACGCGCTGCCGCCGGCCCAGCCTGCCCCTCAGGCCCAGCCCGCCGCCGTGCTGGCCGCACCCGCCAAAAACATGGACAACCGGTTCAACCCGTCCATGTCGGTCATCCTGAGCGGCACCTACGCATCCATCAAGCAAGACCCGGGCACCTGGGCACTCAGCGGCTTCCAGTTGGGCAGCGATGGCCATGGCGTGGGCCCCGGCGAGCGAGGCTTCAACCTGGGCGAATCGGAAGTCAGCTTTCGCGCCAGCATCGACCCCTGGGTGATGGGCTCGCTGACCCTGGGCATTGAAGACGACCACGGTGTGGGCATTGAAGAGGCCTTCATCCAGTCCACCTCGCTGCCGCATGGGCTGACGCTCAAGGGCGGTCGGTTCTTCTCGTCGGTGGGCTACCAAAACGAGCAGCACGCCCACGCCCGCGACTTTGTGGACGCGCCCTTTGTGCAACAGGCCTTTTTGAACGGGCAATATGCACAAGATGGTGCCCAGGTGAAGTGGGTGCTGCCCACCCTGCAGTACGTGGAGCTGGGCGCCGAGCTGGGCAATGGCAAGGCCTACCCGGGCGCCGACCGTAACAGCAACAAGCCCGGCGCCACCGTGCTGTTTGCGCGCACGGGCGACGACATCGGCGACAGCCACAGCTGGCGTCTGGGCCTGTCGTGGCTGCGCACCCGATCGGCCGACCGCCTGTGGGGCGGCGCCGGCCACGACCATGACCACGGGGGCGAAGAACACGCTGGCGAAGAAATGCTGTTTTCTGGCACCAGCCGCCTGTGGGTGGTGGACGGCGTGTGGAAATGGGCGCCCAACGGCAACGCCAGCAGCACCTCGTTCAAGCTGCAGGGCGAGTACTTCTGGCGCAAGGAAGCCGGCACGGCCACCGTGCTGGCCGACGAGGTGCTGGAAGACGAAGGCGATTACCGCAGCAGCCAATCGGGCTGGTACCTGCAAGGCGTTTACCAGTTCATGCCCAAGTGGCGCGTGGGCCTGCGTTACGACCGCCTGAACCAGGGCACCGTGCGCACGCTGGTGGAAGACCTGCAGCCTGAACAGCACAACCCGAAGCGCACCAGCCTGATGATGGACTGGTCGCCCAGCGAGTTCCAGCGCTGGCGCATCCAGATCAATGAAGACCGCGCGCGCCTGGGCATCAAGGACACCCAGGTGTACCTGCAGTATCAAATGAGCCTGGGAGCCCACGGTGCACACAGCTTCTGACCACCCCACCCCATCGCTGCGCTGGTGTGTGGCCGGCGCCGCCTGGATGATCGCGGCCGCCTGGCCGGCGGTGGCGGCGTCGGCCCCGCTGCAGGTGATGGCCTGCGAGCCCGAATGGGCTGCGCTGGTGACCGAGCTGGCCGGCGACAACGCCCAGGTGTACCGCGCCACCAACGCCTTGCAAGACCCCCACCGCATCGAGGCTCGCCCCAGCCTGATCGCCGCCGCACGGCGCGCCGATTTGCTGGTGTGCACCGGGGCCGAGCTGGAGGCTGGCTGGCTGCCCATCTTGCTGCAACAGGCCGGCAACCCGCGCATTCAGCCTGGCCGCCCGGGGCACTTCATGGCCACCGACCAGGTGCCACTGCGCAACGTGCCCAAGGCACTGGACCGTGCGCACGGCGACGTGCACGCGGCCGGCAACCCGCACATCCAGACCGACCCGCGTAACATCGAACTGGTGGCGCGTGCGCTGGTGCAAAGGCTGTCGGCGATCGATCCGCCGCGCGCAGAAACCTACCGCGCCCGCACCACCGACTTTTTGTTGCGCTGGGGGCAGGCCACCACCCGCTGGACGCAGCAGGCCGCCCCGTTGAAAGGCTTGCCGGTGGTGGTGCAGCACGACGGGTTTCCGTACCTGGAGGCCTGGCTGGGCTTGCGCCAGGTGGCCACGCTGGAGCCCAAACCTGGGGTGGAGGCCAGCAGCGCCCACCTGGCTGGCGTGATCAGCCAGTTGGCCCAACAGCCCGCCCGCATGGTGCTGCGCGCCGCCTACAACGACGGACGCAGCGCCGACTGGCTGGCGCAGCGCACCGGCCTGCCGGTGGTGGTGCTGCCCTACACGGTGGGCGGCAACGAGCAGGCTGGCAACCTGTTTGCGCTGTTTGACGACACGGTGGCCCGCCTGCTGAACGCAGCAGCCACCCCGCCGGTGAGCCCATGACACCAGAGCTGCACTGGCACCCCGTGGACTGGAGCATCGTGGGGCCCGCCCTGGTGGCGGGCCTGCTGGTGCTGGCCACCCACGTGCCCCTGGGCCGACAGGTGCTGCGCAAGGGCATCGTCTTCATTGACCTGGCGGTGGCCCAGATCGCCGGCCTGGGGGTGGTGCTGGCCAGCACCTTGGGGTTCGAGCCCCATGGCTGGCAGGTGCAGGCCTGTGCGGCGGGGGCCGCGCTGACGGGCGCCGCCCTGCTGTTGCTGATGGAAAAACACTGGCCCGACATCCAGGAAGCCCTGATCGGCGCCCTGTTCGTGCTGGCCTCGTGTGCGGCCATCTTGCTGCTGGCCGACAACCCGCACGGCGGCGAACACCTCAAAGACCTGCTGGTGGGCCAGATTTTGTGGGTGACACCCGGTCAGTTGCAGGCGATGGCCGCCCTGACCGCCGTGTTGCTGCTGGTGTGGTGGCGCATGCCCGAGGCCTGGCGGCGTGCCGGCTTTTACGTGGTGTTTGCGCTGGCGGTGACGGCCTCGGTGCAGTTGGTGGGGGTGTACCTGGTGTTCTCCAGCCTGATCCTGCCGGCCCTGGCGGTGCGGCGGGTGGCCTCCCCCGGGCGGGCCCTGGGCTGGGCCTATGCACTGGGCGCACTGTCTTATGGCCTGGGGCTGGCCCTGTCGGCCATGCTGGACCTGCCCACGGGCGCCCTGGTGGTGGTCTGCATGGCAGGGATCTGCCTGATCGGCGCGCGCCTGGTGCGTTAACAGGCCGGTGCTACACTTTTTGGCTTCGGTCAGCCTGTCAAAGTGGCTGCCCCCTTACCCCTGCGGATTGTGTTTTCATGTTGCCCAAGCTTCTCACCTCGATTTTTGGTAGCCGTAACGAACGCCTGCTGAAGGAATACCGGCGCACGGTGGCCAAGATCAACGCCATGGAGCCCACTTACGAGGCCCTGAGCGATGAGCAACTGCGCGGCAAGACCGAAGAGTTCAAGCAGCGCATTGCCCAAGGCGAGTCGCTGGACAAACTTTTGCCGGAAGCCTTTGCCGTGGTGCGCGAGGGCTCAAAACGCGTCTTCAAGATGCGCCACTTTGATGTGCAGTTGCTGGGGGGCATGGCCCTGCACAACGGCAAGGTGGCCGAAATGCGCACCGGCGAAGGCAAAACCCTGACCGCCACCCTGCCCGTGTACCTGAACGCCCTGACGGGCAAGGGCGTGCACCTGGTGACGGTGAACGACTACCTGGCCCGCCGCGATGCCGAGTGGATGGGCAAGCTCTACACCTTCCTGGGCCTGACGGTGGGCATCAACCTGCCGCACGCCCCGCGCGAGCAAAAGCAGGCCGCCTACGCCGCCGACATCACCTACGGCACCAACAACGAATACGGCTTCGACTACCTGCGCGACAACATGGTCATGGAGGTGCGCGACCGCGTGCAGCGTGGCCTGAACTTCGCCATCGTCGATGAAGTCGACTCCATCCTGATCGACGAGGCCCGCACGCCGCTGATCATCTCGGGCCAGGCCGAAGACCACACGGCGCTGTACGTCAGCATCAACGCCGTGGTGCCCAAGCTCAAGCGCCAGATTGGCGAGGCCGACCCGCGCACCGGCGAAGGCGTGATCGAACCCGGCGACTTCACCGCCGACGAAAAGACCCGTCAGGTGTACCTGACCGAAGCCGGCCACGAACGTGCCGAGGCCCTGCTGGCCGAAGCTGGCCTGCTGCAAGAAGGCGAGAGCCTGTACGACGCGGGCAACATCACGCTGATGCACCACCTGTACGCCGGCTTGCGTGCCCACCACCTGTACAACAAAGACCAGCACTACGTGGTGCAAAACGGTGAAGTGGTGATCGTGGACGAGTTCACGGGCCGCCTGATGGCCGGCCGCCGCTGGTCGGATGGCCTGCACCAGGCCGTGGAGGCCAAGGAAGGCGTGAAGATCCAGGCCGAGAACCAGACCCTGGCCTCGATCACCTTCCAGAACTACTTCCGCATGTACAACAAGCTGGCCGGCATGACCGGCACGGCCGACACGGAAGCCTTCGAGTTCCAGTCCATCTACGGTCTGGAAACCATCGTCATCCCGCCCAACCGCCCCCTGCTGCGCAAGGACCAGCTCGACCTGGTCTACAAAACCGCCCAGGAAAAGCACAAGGCCATCATCGAAGACATCAAGGAATGTCATGGCCGCGGCCAGCCGGTGCTGGTGGGCACCACCTCGATCGAGAACTCCGAGCTGCTGGCGCAGCTGCTGACGCAGGAAAAGCTGCCCCACCAGGTGCTCAACGCCAAGCAACACGCCCGTGAAGCCGACATCGTGGCCCAGGCCGGTCGCCCGGGCATGATCACCATCGCCACCAACATGGCCGGCCGTGGCACCGACATCGTGCTGGGCGGCAACGTCGAGAAGGACGTGGCACTGGTAGAGGCCGACGAGAGCCTGGACGAGGCCGGCAAGCGCATCAAGATTGATGCCCTGCGCGCCGAGCAGCAGGCGCTGAACGCCAAGGTGAAGGAGTTGGGCGGCCTGCGCATCATCGCCAGCGAACGCCACGAAAGCCGCCGCATCGACAACCAGTTGCGTGGCCGTGCCGGCCGTCAGGGCGACCCGGGCTCATCGCGCTTCTACCTGTCGCTGGACGACCCGCTGATGCGCATCTTCGCGGGCGACCGCGTGCGCGCCATCATGGACCGCCTGAAGATGCCCGAGGGCGAAGCCATCGAGGCCGGCATCGTGACCCGCTCCATCGAAAGCGCGCAGCGCAAGGTGGAAGGCCACAACTTCGACATGCGCAAACAACTGCTGGAGTACGACGACGTGTCGAACGACCAGCGCAAGGTGATCTACCAGCAGCGCAACGAGATTCTGGAATCCACCGACGCTGGCGAGTTCATCAACGGTTTGCGCAAAGGCGCCATCACCGACGTGGTGCGCACCTACGTGCCGGCCCAGAGCATGGAAGAGCAGTGGGACCTGCCCGGCCTGGAGGCCAACCTGCGTGACGAGTGGCACGTGGACGTGGACCTGGTGAAGTGGGTTGACGGCGCCACGGCGGCCGACGACGAAGACGTGCTCAAGCGCGTGCTGGAAGCGGCCGACGCGGCCTACACGGCCAAGGAAACCCAGGTGGGCGCCGAGCAATTTGCTGGCTTTGCTCGCATGGTGCTGCTGCAGTCGCTGGACAGCCACTGGCGTGAGCACCTGGCCGCACTCGATTACCTGCGCCAGGGCATCCACCTGCGTGGCTATGCCCAAAAGAACCCCAAGCAGGAATACAAGCGCGAAGCCTTCGAGTTGTTTGCCCGCCTGCTGGACGTGGTGAAGATGGACGTGACGCGCGTGCTGTTGACCGTGCGCATCCAGAGCCGCGAAGAAGCCGAGCAGGCCGCCCAGGCCCTGGAGCAGCAGGGCGAGAGCTTTGTGAACGTGAGCTACACCCACCCCAACGAAGACGGCACGGTGGGCACGGACGCCGATCCGGCCACCGCCCGCCAGGCGGTGCCCCGTGTGGGCCGCAACGACCCCTGCCCTTGCGGCAGCGGCCAGAAGTACAAGAACTGCCACGGCAAGATCGCCTGATCGGCCCTGCCTGCAAGGTAAAGCACCATGCCCGTCAATCTGAGCGCCCCCAACCCTGCTGATCTGCATCCCGTGCCTGGCGTGAAGCTGGGCATCACCATGGCCGGCGTGCGCAAGGCCAACCGCCGCGACCTGTCGGTCATCCTGCTCGACGAGGGCAGCGCGGTGGCGGGTGTGTTCACCAAAAACCGCTACTGCGCCGCGCCGGTGCAGATCTGCCGCGAACACCTGCAAGACAGCAGCGACATCCGCGCCCTGGTGATCAACACCGGCAACGCCAACGCGGGCACCGGAGAAGACGGCATGGTGCGCGCCCGCGCCACCTGCGTGGCCCTGGCCCGCCTGCTGCAACTGTCGCCACGCCAGGTGCTGCCGTTCTCGACCGGCGTCATCATGGAGACGCTGCCGGTGGACCGCATCGAAGCCGGCCTGCCCGCCGCCATCGCCGACGCGAAGGCCGACAACTGGGCCGTGGCCGCCGAAGGCATCATGACCACGGACACCCTGCCCAAGGCGTACTCCAAGCAGATCACGCTGGGCGGCCAGACGGTCACCATCACCGGCATCAGCAAGGGCGCCGGCATGATCAAGCCCAACATGGCCACCATGCTGGGTTATGTGGCCACCGACGCCAAGGTGGCCCCCGCCCTGCTGCAAAGCCTGGTGACGGATGCGGCCAATGCGTCGTTCAACCGCATCACCATCGACGGTGACACCTCGACCAACGACAGCTTTGTGCTGATCGCCACGCGCCAGGCCCAGCACGCCGAGATCACCGACCTGACCAGCGCCGATGGCCAGGCCTTGCGCGCTGCGCTGATCGAGGTTTCGCAAAAGCTGGCCCAGGCCATCGTGCGCGACGGCGAAGGCGCCACCAAGTTCATCAGCGTGACCATCGAAGGCGGCCGCACCGAGGCCGAATGCGCCCTGGCGGCCTATGCCATCGCCCACTCGCCGCTGGTCAAGACCGCGTTTTTCGCGTCTGACCCCAATCTGGGCCGCATCCTGGCGGCCGTGGGCTACGCGGGCATCGACGACCTGGACCAGAACCTCATCGAGATGCACCTGGACGACGTGCACGTGGTCACCAAGGGCGGGCGCAACCCGGCCTACCGCGAGGAAGATGGCCAGCGCGTGATGAAGCAAAGCGAGATCACCATCCGCGTGAACCTGGGGCGCGGCCAGGCCACCACCACGGTGTGGACCTGCGACCTCTCGCACGACTACGTCAGCATCAACGCCGATTACCGCAGTTAAGCGCCAGGCTGCTCAAGTCAGCCCCGCCAACGGTCGATAACCAAGGAACGCCTGAACAGGCGGATTGGAGATCGACCATGTCTGACCACAGCCCCAGCGCGGCGTTTCACACCGCCAACCCGCACGCCCTGGCCACCATCCTGGAGGCCAGCGAGACCCGCTCGATCATCGCGGCCAGCGACATCTTCGACATCAACGGCATGAAGCTGTGGGCGCGCAACCAGCCGGTTTCGCAAGAACTGCAGCGCAAGTTGATGGACAGATCGCTGCAAAAGCCGCTGGAAACCTGCCTGTTGGCCGAGGATGGCGTGACGCCACAAAGCCTGAAGGACGCGGTGCAGACCCTGATCGACCACGAGGGCGTGCTGACGCCCCTGCTGCGCCCCCACGCCCACATCCTGCTGCAAGGCGTGGGCGATGTGCGCCTGCACCCGGTGGTGCAGCTGCTGTTGAGCGCGGTCGAGGCCGCACGCCCTGCGGCCTTTCACCATGCGGTGCACGCCATGGCCATGGCCGGCGCCATCATGGGTGCGCGCCAGGCCGACCGCCACCTGGTGGCCCAGGCCATGACGGCCGCCCTGCTGCACGATGTGGGTGAGATGTACATCTCTCCTGAATACGGCGAGGCCGACGCGGCCTACACGCTGGACGTGGACACGTACCGGCAACTGGTGGTGCACCCGCACATTGGCCAGTTGTTGCTGGGCCAGTTGACCGACTACAGCAAGGACGTGGTGCGGGCCGTGGGCGAGCACCATGAGCGGCTGGATGGCTCGGGCTACCCGCACCGCTTGACCGGGCCGCAGATGTCTGAGTTGGGCAAGTTGTTGTCGGCCACCGAAGAGGCCCTGTCTGCCTTGCGGCTGCCGGGCGCCACCTTGCACCACGCCAGCGTGGCCTTGCGCGTGGTGCCGGGCGAGTTTGACGAGCACCTGGCTGGCCCGCTGGCCGCCGCCGCGCGCGTGGTGGCCCCGCTGAGGGCGCGGCAGTCTGGCGAAGACCTGATGCACGCCTTGTCGCAGCTGGACTTCAGCCTGCAAGGCGCCATGAACCGCCTGACACTGATGCTGCCCGACCAACCCAGCGATGGGCTGCAGCGTGCGGCGGCCTTGTGCCACCACCTGTTGCACAAGCTGCGCCAGGGCTGGAACGAAAGCGGCCTGTGGGGCCCCGGCGCGATGATGATCGACCAGATCGGCGAGGCCGAGGCGGTGCAGGATGCCCTGCGTGCCCGGCTGATCACGATCGAGCGCATGGCCCGGCTGGCGGCCGGTGAACTGTCGGACGTGGAGCAAGACAGCCTGGACGCCTTTTGCGCCGCCCTGGTGCTGAGCGACGATTGAGCCGGCGCCCTTGAAAATCTCCGTCGGGCCCACATGTCATGCACATGGCCCGGCAGCGGCGGCACAAACCGCCTACAATGGGCTTGTCCTAGGGGCCGACCTGGTTTCGACGTTGGTGCGGATTCGGGACAGGGCATGTCGAGCACCAGTCAGCTCGTAAATCCACTGGAAAAAAACTAACTGCAAACGACGAATCGTTCGCACTCGCCGCTTAATACCGGTGAGCCTCTCAACGGTTGGCCTATGGGCCGGGCTTGAGTCGCAAGACAACAGCTGAGAGGTCATTCACATAGGCTGGGTTTGTGCCGGGTCACTCGGTACAGGCCAAGATCAAGTGACTGGCTGACCTGGTAGCGTGCTGCTGCGCGATCAGGTTGGCGAGATTCAAATCAGACAGCTAAACATGTAGATCTGCTCGTTGATGGCTGACGGACGGGGGTTCAATTCCCCCCGGCTCCACCAAACACAAGGGCCCGGATGACCTCCGGGCCCTTTTTCTTGCCCCAGCAAACTATCGCATTTGCAGTTTGTCAGAAATTGACATATATTTTCTTACATGAACACGACGACCAATACCGCCGAACTGATTCGCCAGCGCATCGAGGCGATGCTGATCGGGGAGCCTTTCACCCCGACAGCATTCCTGGAGTGCGGCACGCGTGCGTCCGTCGATCAGACCCTCTCCCGCCTCGTCAAGGCAGGGTCGATTGAGCGTGTGACGCGCGGCATCTTTGTGCGGCCCGAGGTCAGCCGTTTCGTTGGCAAGGTGATGCCCGAGCCTCTTAAGGTGGCCGAGACCGTTGCAAAGACCACTGGTGCTGTCGTCCAGGTTCATGGTGCTGAAGCGGCGCGTCGGCTCGAACTGACCACGCAGGTCCCGACCCAGTCTGTATTCGTGACATCCGGCCCGTCGAAGCGCATCCGCGTGGGCAAGATGGAGATCCGCCTGCAGCACGTCTGCCAACGCAAGTTGGCCCTGGCAGGACGACCCGCCGGGCTCGCGCTTGCGGCGATGTGGTATCTCGGCAAGAAGGAAGTGACGCCTGCTCTCGTCGAGAAGATTCGGCGCAAGCTGGGATCGAGCGAATTCGAGGTGCTGAAGTCCGCCACCAGTTCAATGCCCGCGTGGATGAGCGACGCCATCTTCCGCAACGAGCGAACGGCCATTCATGCCTGACTCCTTCCTGCACCTAAAAGCTCAAGAGCAGTCCCAAATCTATCGGGCACTGGCCCCGCAGCTTGCCCGCACGCCCGTCGTACTGGAAAAGGATGTCTGGGTCTGCTGGGTGCTGCAGGCCCTGTTCACCATGCCCGACCGACTGCCGATGGCCTTCAAGGGCGGCACATCCCTCTCCAAGGTGTTTGGCGCCATTGCCCGCTTCTCCGAGGACGTGGACATCACGCTCGACTACCGTGGCTTGGACGGCGCTTTCGACCCGTTTGCCGAAGGCGTCTCACGCAATCGGTTGAAGAAATTCAGCGAGGATCTCAAGTCTTTCGTGCGCGATCACGCCCACGGTGTTGTGGCGCCGCACTTCCAGAGGATGCTGGCAGAGGAGTTCGATGCCCAAGCGTTCCAGCTTGAAGTCAGCGATGACGGCGAGCAGATGCGGATACGCTACCCGAGCGTGCTGGAGTCACCGGGAGACTATGTGGGCAACAGCGTCCTGATCGAGTTCGGTGGCCGCAACATCACCGAACCGAACGAAGAGCATGAGGTACGGCCTGATATCGCGGAACATGTTGCTGAACTCGATTTCCCTCGATCGCCGGTCAGTGTGCTGTCTCCGGCACGTACCTTCTGGGAAAAAGCGACGCTGATGCACGTCGAGTGTCAGCGCGACGAGTTCCGCACAGGCGCCGAACGCCTGTCACGCCACTGGTACGACCTGGCCATGCTGGCCGATCTTGCCCATGGGCAAGCCGCTGTGGCCGATCGCGCTCTGCTCGCCGATGTCGTCAAGCACAAGAAGGCCTTCTACAACGCGAGCTACGCCAACTACGACGCATGCTTGTCCGGGCAGCTCAGACTCATTCCGGAAGATGCCGCGCTGGCCGCGCTGCGCGATGACTTCCAGCGCATGATCGGTGCCGGCATGTTCATCGGCGAGCCTCCCACTTTCGATGCCATCGTCGATCGCCTGCGTGTGTTGGAAACAGCGATCAATCGTCCTTGGGCACGACTGACCTGAGCCATTGGCTGCGCCAACGCCACCAGGTCAAATCGCCTTGCAACGGACGGGTTCAAGGGCCCAGGCCTCAGCCCAGCATCACCTCAGCCCACCCTGTCTGGGTGCGCCGCTGCAGTTGCGCCCCCTCGAAGCGCCACAGGTGCAACCAGCCCTGCGCCACCAGGTGGCGCACCGGCTCGTGGGCCGCCACGATGGCGTCGATCCTGTCGGCCGGGGCGTCGATCACCACCGTCAGGCGCACGGGGTCGTGCACCCAGCGCTGACCGTCGTGCAGCGACTGGCGCGACAGGCCGATGCGCAGGTCACCCCCATTGCCCTCGAACACGCCCAGGTGGCCGCCCACCACGTTGTGCAGCACCTTGTTGCCACTGCCCAGTCGATCGGGGTCGCAGGTGGAGGCGTGGTACTGCCAGTTGATCCAGTGGGTGACCAGCATGGGCGCCGTGATCAGTTGGGTGAGCCAACTGCCGTCGGGATCGCAGGCGGGGTCATAGTCGTGCAGAAAGCTGCGGCCCGCCAGGTTGGCGTGCTGCGTGCGCCAGCGGGGGGCGATAACGAAGGCGGCGTTGCCGGCCAGCCCCCACTCGGGACGGGTCTGGGCGCCATCGTTGGCGCGGCGCTGCAGTTGCTTGTGCAATTGGCGCGCTGTGAGAGGCTGCCCCTGGATCAGGCCCAGCGAGGGGGCACGCTCTTGACGCACGCGGTCGCTGGCGCGCTGCCAGCGGGGCACCAGGGCCTGCCATGCGGCCAGGGCGTGGGCCGGCAAGAGGTCGGTGTCGAACGCTTCGATGTCGTCGGTGGTGGTGTTGTGCAGCGCAGCCACAAAGCGCGTGGCCGGCGGGATGCGGCTGCCACGCTGGGCCAGGCCATCGCGCACGGCCGAGTCATTGAGCAGGCGGGCCAGCACGCGGGCGTTGACCTCGCCGGTCTGTCCGCAGCAGGCGCCGCAATCCAGCGCGGCGGCGTGGGCGTTGTTGTGGCTTTGGCTGCCATGGCCCACCAGCACCACCAGGGGGGCCAGGGGCAAAGGCGATGCGCTTGGCGGCATGCCCATGCCTTGCAGCACGCGCCCGGCCAGGTCCACCTGCTCGGCCAGGGACAGGCCCGCCAGGGCCGGACGGCACACCGGCCGGTAGCGCACAGGCAGGCCGGACAGGTCGTCGCGGGCCCGCTCGCCACGGGTGGGATGCAGCCAGCGCAGCAGGGGCCCCAGGTACGCGACACCCGCGGCCTCGACGAACGAGTAGGCGGCGCCGGGCCAATGGCTGGCCGCCTGCCATGGTGAGGTGATGGCCCAATGGCGCTGACGGGCCTGGCGTGCGCGTTCGGTCTGATCTGGTGAGGGGCTGGCTTGGTCGGGCGCGGCATCGATGGCGTCGTGCACGTCGATGGCGGGGGCCAGCAGCCCTGGCAGCTGAGGCCGCCGCTCTGCGCTGCCCAGCGAGGTGTAGGCCACGGGCAGGCCAAAAAATCCGGCCACGCCCAAGGTTTGCACCTCGGGGCACTCGGCCTCCAGCGCGCGGCGCATGGGTTCGCTGCGCACGTCGATGCAGAAGGCCGCTTGCACCATGGGCGCGGCCTGATGGCCGGCCACAGCAGGCTGTTGCAGTTGCTGCGCCAGGCGGCGCTGCCAGGACACGTCCAGCGCCAGTTGCCAGACCTCGTCCACCCGCAGGCGGGCGCGGGCATCGTCCAGCACGGCCGGGGCCTCGCGCCACCGCGACTGCAAGGCGGCGAAGGCGTGGCGCGTGCTGGCGTCGTCCTTGGTGGCCAGCAGGATGGCGCCCCAGGCCAGGCGGATGGCCAGCAGGTCGCGCAGGTGTGGGTCGTGGCCACCGGCCAGCCGGGCCTGCCAGCCCAGGTACGCGCACCACGACGCCCAGCCATTGACCGACAACAGCACCGCTTCCAGATAGTCGGCCCACACGTCTTCCGGCAGGCCGAGTTGCCGCAAGGCCCACGACTCGGCGTCTTCGCGGGTGGCGGGCAGTTGCCCCACGGCCCTTCCCAGCGTGGGCAAGCCCATCAGCACGCCAATGCCCTGGTCGTGCACCAGGGTGTCACGCCAGAAGGCGTACAGGCCATGGCTGCGCTCAGGCTGCCAGTCGGCCTGGTCCTGATCGAAGTACGCCGCGCAGGTCTGGCTGACCTGGTGGGTGATGGCCTGCCGCCACGACAGCCGGCGGTGGCGCTGGGCGTCATCGTCCAGCACGTCGATGAGCAGGGGCAGTCGGGGCGTGTGGCCTGGCTCGGACAGGGCGTGCACGCAGGCAGCTACGTCGAGCCTGGCGGCCGCTGCAGGCAGATCGGCCAGGGCCTGGGTCAGGTCCTGGGCGGTGATGCGGCCATCGCGCCAGGCCTGGGCCAAGAGCGCCCGGGGCGGAAACACGCGGATGTCGGCCAGCACGGCCATGCGCGCGGCCACCTCCAGCACGGGCATGCCGATGCGCTGCCAGTGCGGGTTGACGGCGATGGCCCGGTCCAGCGGCCAAGTGGGCGCGATGGCCTCGCAGGCTTGCGCGCAGGCCCGATCGACACGGTCTTGCCAGGGCATGGCGTCGGCCACGCTGCTCAGGTCTGAAACATCACTCATGGCGCCACTCCTTCATGCCTGCACCGCCGCTGGCCGGCACAGCCCAGCCGGTGGGCCACCAGCGCAAGGCCAGGCGGGTGTAGGTTTCATCCACATAAAAGCCGGCGTAGCTCCAGCGACGCCAACGCTCCAGCCGGGGCGAGTGCCGCTGCACCGCCACCAGGCAGCCATACAGCGCGGCCAGGCCCAGCACCACGCCCCATCCGGCCCAATGCAAGGGCGCGTCCGCCAAGCCCAGGGGCAAGGCATGCCCCACCGTGGTCAGGCCTGCCAGCAGGGCCACCAAGGCCACACCACTGCACAAGGCAGGCCACGACCAGCCCCACAGCAAGGGCGCCCAGGCCAGGGCCAGCACCGCGCTCCACCACAGCGGCCAGGCCGGCTGCCCTGCCCCCACACCAACCGCCACAATCACCGCCATCGCCACCACAGGCGCCAACCACTGGCTGAGCACCGCCACCCCGGCGCGGCCCTGCTGGTGCTGCAAGCGGGTGTGGCGAACCACACCAGAGGCCGACAGAAAAGCATGCGCCTTGTACAGTGAGTGGCCGATGAGGTGCAGCGCCGCCAGCGTGTACAAGCCCAGGCCGATCTCCATCAGCATGAAGCCCATCTGGGCCACGGTGGACCACGCCAGGCGCACCTTGATGCTGATGCGCGTGAGCATCACCAGCCCGGCCAGCCCGGCGGTGAGCAGGCCCAGCACCACCAGCAGGGCCTGGGCCACAGGGGCCGCGTTGAGCAAGGGGGCAAAGCCGATCAGCACCACCCCCGACAGGTTGACCACCCCGGCGTGCATCAGCGCCGACACGGGGGTGGGGGCCTCCATCACCTGAATCAGCCAGCCATGCACCGGCAACAAGGCGGTGCGCAGGACGGCCGCCAGCACCAGGCAGACCGCGCTGAGCTGCAGGGGCCAAGAGGCCCCGTGGGTGGCCAGGTGGCTCCACAGATCGGGCAAGGCGCCACTGCCCACGGTGTGCCAGGCCAGCGCGGCCGCCGCGATCAGCAGCACATCGGCCAGGCGATCGGCCAGGCGCTTTTTATGGGCAGCCAGCAGGGCAAATGGCCGCTCGGCGTAAAAGCACAGCAAGGGCTGCAGCAGCCAACCCACCAGGGCCCAGGCCAGGATGAGCACAGCCCAGTGCTGCGCCTGCAACAGCACGTGCACGGCAGCCAGCACACCGGCCAGCGCCACCACATAGCGGCGCTGCCCGGGCTCGCCCGACAGATACCGCCATGAGAAGGCCCCGATGATGACCCCCAGCAACTGCACCAGCACCGCCATCCAGTGGCTCAGGCCCAACGCCCCCTGCACCCAGGCCATGCCCCAGGCGCCCACGGCCAGCACCAAGGCCAGCACGGCGCTGAACATCCAGCCGCGCCAGGCCGCCTCGCGGTGACACCAGGCCACCACGGCCATCAGCGCCATGACCGCGGCAGGCGCGCCGGTCACCAGGCCGTCGGCGGCCAGCCACACGTCGTTGATCTGCACGATGAGACACCTCCATTGCACTGCCGCGATGGTGCGCCTCCGCATATGTTCTGTAAAATACAATGATAAGAACATTTCAATATCAAAAACAGAATGAAAGACCTGGCCCAGCTGAACTTTCATCACCTGTTTTACTTCTGGCGCGTGGCCAGCATCGGCCACCTCACTCGGGCGGCTGAAGAGTTGCACACCTCGCAGTCGGCGCTGTCGGCGCAGATCCGCCAGCTGGAAGACCGGCTGGGCACCCCTTTGTTCACCCGGGAAGGGCGCCGGCTGGTGCTGACCGACACGGGACAGTTGGTGCGCACCTATGCCGACGATATTTTCGGGCTGGGCCGTGAAATGCTGGGGAGGCTTCAGGGCCGCGACGAGGGCATGGTGCGGCTGCGCATCGGCAGCGTGGCCACCCTGTCGCGCAACTACCAGGAGAACTGGATGCGGCCTTTGCTGGCCAACCCGGCCGTGTCCTTGACCCTGGAGTCTGGTCTGCTGGAGGGCCTGCTGGAGCGCCTGCAACAGCACCAGCTGGACGTGGTGCTGGCCAATGAACCGGTGCCCACCGCGCCGGACCGGCCGCTGCATTGCCGCTTTTTGGGCGGACAGTCCATCTCGCTGGTGGGCCCCGCCCACCGATGGGCAGGGCAAACGCTGCGGGTGCCTCACGATCTGCACGATCAGGACATCGCCCTGCCCGGCCCACGACATGCCCTGCGCGCCCAGTTTGATGCGCTGTGCCTGTCGGCCGACGTGAAGCCACGCCTGCGTGCCGAAGTGGACGACATGGCGATGCTGCGCCTGATCGCGCGTGACAGCGGCTGGTTGACCGTGCTGCCCGAGGTGGTGGTGCAGGACGAACTGAAATCGGGCACCCTGGTGCGCCTGGGTGGCTCGGACGAGCTGCAAGAGCAGTTCTACGCCATCACCGTGCCCCGGCGACACCAATTGCCGGTGCTGGAGGCGCTGCTGGGCAACGCCCCCGGCATCACACCGGCCTGATCACGCCAGGTCGAAACGATCGGCGTTCATCACCTTCACCCAGGCGGCCACGAAGTCGTGGACGAACTTCGCCTTGTTGTCGTCCTGGGCGTAGACCTCGGCGTACGAGCGCAGCACCGAGTTGGAGCCGAACACCAGGTCCACCCGCGTGGCGGTGAACTTGGTGGCGCCGCTGGCGCGGTCGACGATGTCGTAGCTGTTGCGGCCGGTGGGCTTCCAGCTGTAGGCCATGTCGGTGAGGTGCACGAAGAAGTCGTTGGTGAGGGCACCCACGCGGTCGGTGAACACGCCATGCGCGCTGCCACCGTGGTTGGTGCCGATCACCCGCAGCCCCCCCACCAGCACGGTCATCTCGTGGGCGGTCAGGCCCATGAGTTGCGCGCGGTCCAGCATCATCTCTTCGGGCGTGACCACGTAGTGCTTCTTCTGCCAGTTGCGGAAGCCATCGGCCAGGGGTTCGAGCACCTCAAAGGATTCGACATCCGTCTGCGCCTGGGTGGCATCACCACGGCCGGGGGCGAAGGGCACGGTCACGTCCACGCCCGCCGCCTTGGCTGCCTGCTCCACGCCCAGGTTGCCGCCCAGCACGATCACGTCGGCCACGCTCACACCGGTGTCGGCAGCGATCTTTTCGTACACGGCCAGCACCTTGGCCAGGCGGGCAGGCTCATTGCCCTCCCAGTCCTTTTGCGGTGCCAGGCGGATGCGGGCGCCGTTGGCACCGCCACGCTTGTCTGAGCCCCGGAAGGTGCGGGCGCTGTCCCAGGCGGTGGTGACCAGTTCGCTGACGCTCAAACCTGCGGCGGCGATCTTGGCCTTGACGGCGGCCACGTCATAGCCCGTCTTGCCAGCCGGGATCGGGTCTTGCCAGATCAGGTCTTCTTGCGGCACGTCCGGGCCCACGTAGCGGCTCTTGGGGCCCATGTCGCGGTGGGTCAGCTTGAACCAGGCGCGGGCAAACACCTCAGAGAAGTAAGCCGGATCCTGGTGGAAGCGCTCGGAGATCTTGCGGTACTCAGGGTCCATCTTCATCGCCATGTCGGCGTCCGTCATGATGGGGTTGTAGCGAATGGAGGGATCTTCCACGTCCACTGGCTTGTCTTCTTCCTTGATGTTGATCGGCTCCCACTGCCACGCGCCAGCCGGGCTCTTTTTGAGCTCCCACTCATAGCCCAGGAGCAGATCAAAATAGCCGTTGTCCCACTTCGTAGGGTGGGTGGTCCAGGCGCCTTCGATGCCACTGGTGACCGTGTCACGGCCAATGCCACGGGTTTGGTGGTTGTTCCAGCCCATGCCTTGTTCTTCGATCTCGGCCCCTTCAGGGGCGGGGCCCAGGTTGGCGGCATTGCCATTGCCGTGGCATTTGCCCACCGTGTGGCCGCCAGCGGTCAGGGCCACGGTTTCTTCGTCGTTCATGGCCATGCGTTCGAACGTGATGCGCACATCGTGTGCCGTCTTCAACGGGTCAGGCTTGCCATCAACACCTTCGGGGTTCACGTAGATCAAACCCATCATCACGGCGGCCAGGGGGTTCTCCAGGTCGCGCTGGCCCGAGTAGCGGCTGCCTTCGCTGCCGGTGGGGGCCAGCCATTCCTTTTCGGAGCCCCAGTAAGTGTCTTTCTCGGGGTGCCAGATGTCTTCGCGGCCAAAGGCGAAACCAAAGGTCTTCAAGCCCATGGATTCATAGGCCATGTTGCCGGCCAGGATCATGAGGTCGGCCCAGCTGATCTTGTTGCCGTACTTCTTCTTGATCGGCCACAGCAGGCGGCGGGCCTTGTCGAGGTTGGCGTTGTCAGGCCAGGAGTTGATGGGGGCAAAGCGCTGATTGCCTGTACCACCACCTCCACGGCCATCTGCAACCCGGTAGGTACCGGCCGAGTGCCAGGCCATGCGGATCATCAGGCCGCCGTAGTGTCCCCAGTCGGCCGGCCACCAGGGCTGGCTGTCGGTCATCAGGGCCTTGAGGTCCTTCTTCAGGGCGTCCACGTCCAGCTTCTTGAGCTCTTCGCGGTAATTGAAGCTGGCGCCGAGCGGGTTGGTCTTGGTGTCGTGCTGGTGCAGGATGTCAAGGTTCAGGGCGTTCGGCCACCAATCCATCTTGGCCATGCCAGCCGAGGTCATCCCTCCGTGCATGACGGGGCATTGGCCAGAACTGGTTTGCTTGTTGTCCATGTCGTTCTCCTTGTTGGGTTCATCAGGGTGGGTTCAAGGTCTATTAAACCCACCACCCGAATGATTGACAACCGTGGAATTTCAATGGGCGGCATAGAAAAGTCGCATGACCTTGTTTTGCCTGGTGGACAGCCGCGCCGATCTGCCCGGCAAGACACCAAAGGGATCAGGGCTTGTCATCAAAACGACGCGGAACCTTTACACGCCTGCCACACCCCGTACTTAGTCTCTCCAGGGCTCGAGCATCACTTTGAACATCACATCCCCACTGGAGAGTCCCCATGAAACAAACCCGCATTGCCATGGCTGCGATGGCCGCCATGGCCGTGGCCGCGTCGGCATCCGCCGCCACCGAATTCGACAACTTCACCCCCCTGTTGTCCTCGCAAACCAGCCCCCTGCCTGAAAGCGCCCCCGTGCTGCTGTCCAGCCCGCTGTTCACGCAAGAGGTGATCGCCAACCGCAGCAACCAGAACACCCTGGTGCCGGGCTCCAACTCTGGCAACTGGGACATGATCACGGCCAACGAAAGCGGCGCAAACGCCGGCCGCTACCTGTTCATGCCCTTCGAGACGGGCTCGGCGGGCGTGCAGCGCGTCGACCTGTGGGACACCAACTACAACACGCGCACGACCACCATCGTGGCGCCCGGCACCAGCTCGTTCGTGTCTGGCGATGCATCACGTTGGACCCCCTGGGGCAGCTACCTGACGGCCGAAGAATCCTGGGGCGCCACCAGCACCAAGGGTCGACTGTTCGAGGTCACGAACGCCACCACGGCCGTGGCCAATGGCGGCGACCTCATCCACCGCTCGATCGTGCCCCGCGTGTCGCACGAAGGTCTGGCCTTTGACAGCAGCAACAGCCTGTACTTCATCGACGAGTTCAATGGTGGCAGCTTGTACAAGTACGTGGCGGCCAACCCCAACGCCAGCACCGGCAATGAGTACTTCACTGCAGGCCAGACCTTTGTGGCCAAGGTGGATGGTGGCAACAACGCCAACGCCACGGGCGCACTGACCTGGGAAGCCATCACCGACGCCACCGGCGCGCCCTTGTCAACGTCGGTGATCGGCGTGCAAGGCGACATCGATGGTCGGCTGAGCGCCAATGCGGTGGGCGGCACCGACTACATGCGCCCGGAAGACCTGGAGGTGATCGTCAACGCGGCGGGTCAAGAAGTGCTGTACATGGCCACCACCACCACGCACGAGATCTACGCAGTGAACCTGAGCACCAATGAGGTCAGCCTGTTTGCCAACCGCGACACGCTGGACCTGGGCAATGGACAGGCCGTGGGGGCCGAGCTGACCAACCCAGACAACCTGGCCGTGGACGCCGAAGGCAATCTGTACATCATCGAAGATCAACCTGGCGCCGACCGTGACGACATCTGGTTTGCCCGCGACCTCAACCACGATGGCGACCTCAACGATGAAGGCGAAGGCCTGCAACGCTGGGCGTCCAACGGCATTCCGGGCTCGGAGTTCACCGGGATGTACTTCGACAAGTTCAACCCCAACGTGACGTACGTGAACATCCAGCACCCCAACAGCGGCAACGACCTGCTGGTCAAGATCAGCGCCGTGCCGGCCGTGCCCGAGCCCAGCACCTACGGTCTGGCCCTGGCTGGCCTGATCGTGGCGGGCGTGATGGCCCGACGCCGTCGCGCCTGACCCACCGAAGGCTGGGCGCACGGCCTCAGCGCATGCCGCCCAGCTGGAAGTGCTGCTCCAGGAAGCGACCAAAGGTTTCGACGGTCTGCAGGGCCAGCTTCAACTGCCCGATCTGCAGCCTGTCGAGCCCCTCGAAGCTCAGGAAGTTATGGGGCTTCTTGCCTGCGGCCAAGGCGTCAAACTGCGCCTTCAGCCGCAAGTGCAACAGCACATCGAAGCTGGCCACCAGGTTGCGCGCCTGCTTGGGGGTCAGCACCTGCGCGCCTTCCAGCATCTCGATGCGTTGATGGGTATTGCCCCCCACCAGCCCTTTTTGCTGAATCAGCACCTTCACCCCCTCGGTGATGGGGAACAAGCCGTTCTTCTTGACGTCAAAGCTGCGCACCCCGTCTTTGAGTTCGGTCTCGATGCGGCCAAACCACCCGAACGGTTTGCAGAACCTGACGATGTTGGCGGCAGACCGCGCCAGGAAGGGCGCGCTGTGTGACACCGCGTCGATCACGGCTTGCTGCACCTGCTGCGCCAGGGCGGGATCGCCGTAAAGACGGCGCATGTCAAAGAACATCGTGCCGTGCACCACATGGTCGGGGATGGGCGTGGTGTACCACTTGTGCACGGTGTGCTTCCAATCGCTCAGGCTGCGCCGCCATTCGGGGTTGCGGGCCATGATGCCCCCCGTGCACTCGGGCACGCCAATGCCGATCAGCGCGGTGATCAGGGCCTCACTGAAACGGGCCAGCTCGTCCACCTCGGCGGCGCTGAGGTGATCGGCATAGACCAGCGCGTTGTCCTGGTCGGTGGCCAGCGTCTGTTCGCCTCGCCCCTCGCTGCCCAGCACCAGGAAGGCGCAGTCTTTGGTGAGGGTGGGATAGTCCTGGCGCACCAGCTTGATCAGGCGCACCAGCAACAAGTCGTTGAGCCGGGCCACGGTGCCCACCAGCTCGCCGATGTACAAGCCCTGCCTGAACAGATCCACGGCGGTCTTCTGCACCTGATCGTGCAGACTGCGCAGTTCATCCACCGACTCGGCACGCTCGATGGCCAGCACCAGGCCCAGGGCGTTGCGGGTTTGCAGGCGCTGCAGGTCGGTGCCCGTGACCATGCCGATGAGTTTGCCGCTGGCATCCGTGACGCACATGCGGTGGGTGCGGCGGCGGCTCATGTGATAGAGCGCCTCGTACAAGGGGCGGTCTTCGTTGATGGTGAACAGGGGGCCACGCATGATGTCGCAGGCCCGCGTGGCTTGGGCATCTCGCCCGTCGGCCAGCATGGCGCGCAGGTCGCGGTCGGTGATGATGCCCACCTCGGCGCCATCGCGGCGCACGATGATGCTGGAGATGCTGCGCTCATGCATGATCGACGCCACCTGGTGCACGGTGGCCTGGGCATCGCACGTGATCACTTCATGCCGGGCCACCGAGCCCACGGGCTCGAAGAAGGGGGACGTGTCGTTCAAGCGGCTCTCCTGCGGGGTGGCACATGCCCCCGTCACACCGTTCATGCGCGAGCCATTGTGGCCCACAGCGTAAGCCCTTGTCTTGATCGAAAACACGCACAGCTCACGCGGTGCGGCAGCACTGTGCAGTATTCTCGATTCAAGCCCCTCGTCCAGCCCATGTCCCCCACCCCCACCAACCCCACCACCCCCGTCAAGCCGGCCCTTCGGCCCCTGACCCGTCGCCTCAGGGGCTTTGTGCGCACGCGCCTGTGGCTGCAGGTGTTGGTGGCCATGGCGCTGGGCCTGGGGGTGGGCCTGGGCATCGGCCCCTGGGGACAGTGGTTGGCGCCAGCGGCCGCCAACACCTTGGTGAACTGGTTGGCCTTGCCCGGCAGCCTGTTCTTGTCGCTGGTGCAGATGATCGTCATCCCGCTGGTGGTGGCGTCGATCATGCTGGGCATTTGCAGCAACCAGGACACGGCCCAGTTGCAACGCATGGGCTTGCGCACAGCGGCCTTTTTTGTGCTCACGACCTTGCTGGCGGCCATCATCGGCCTGGGCGTGGTGCTGCTGATCGAACCCGGCCAGTACGCCCGCGTGGATCACCTGTCGGCCACCGCACCGCTGGCCAGCGCCCCCGCAGACGCCAGCCAGTGGCCCAGTCGCCTGTTGGGGCTGATCCCCACCAACCCCTTGCGGGCCGGTGTCGAGCAAAACATGCTGCAGGTGGTGGTGTTCGCGATGTTGCTCGGCGTGGCCATGCTGAAACTGCCCGCCGCGCAGGCACGCCCCATCACCGAGCTCCTGACAGCGCTGCAAGAGTTGAGCATGGTGGTGGTGCGCTGGGCCATGTACCTGGTGCCGGCCGCGGTGTTCGGCATGATGGTGCAGCTGGTGGTGAACACCGGGCTGGAGGCCCTGTGGGGGGTGGGCGCCTATGTGGGCGCGGTGCTGCTGGCCCTGGTGCTGGCCTTCGGCATGATGCTGGCGTTGTATGCGGTGTTGTGCAGGCGCTCACCATGGCAGTTTTTGCAACGCACGCGCGATGTGCTGCTGCTGGCGTTCTCCACCAGCAGTTCGGCCGCGGTGATGCCATTGACCTTGCGCACGGCCGAAGAGCAGCTGGGCGTGAGCACCGCGGTCTCCAGGTTCGTCATCCCCATGGGCGCCACGGTCAACATGGCCGGCACCGCGCTGTACCAGGTGATGGCCACCTTGTTTCTGGCGCAGGTGTTTGACGTGAGCCTGGGCTTGTCAGGGTTGCTGGTGATCGTCGTGCTGGCCGTGGGGGCGTCCATCGGCTCGCCAGGCACCCCGGGCATCGGCATCGTGATCCTCTCGATGTTGCTGGGCAGCGCAGGCATACCCGCCGAAGGACTGGCGCTCATCATCGGGGTGGACCGCATCCTCGACATGAGCCGCACCACACTCAACGTGGCGGGCGACCTGGTGGCCGCGTGCGTGGTTGACCACTCGGGGCAGCCCACGGGCTGATCGCCTGCGTGGTTTACACTGACGGCGTCATTGGGGAGTAGCCGCTCTTTGCCTCCACGCAAAGAGGCCCACGTCAACACACTTGGCCCGCAGGCCATGGCGTGCGCAGTCCCCGACAGCCTCGGCTGTCGAACCACCTGGCAAGACCTTTGACCACACCGCCTCCGAATCTGGCCGGGGACGCGGCGTGGTCAATCGTCCGCACACCGGCCAGGTTATCTCCATCCCCATCATGGAAGCTTTTTTCATCTCCACCGGCGTGGTTGCGCTGGCTGAAATCGGCGACAAGACGCAGTTGCTGGCCTTCTTGCTGGCCGCACGGTTCAAGCGCCCGCTGCCCATCATCCTGGGCATCTTCGTGGCCACCATCCTGAACCACGCCCTGGCCGGTGCCGTGGGGGCCTGGCTGACGCGGCTGGTGCAGCCCGACATGCTGCGCTGGATCCTGGGCGTGTCGTTCATCGGCATGGCCCTGTGGACGCTGATCCCCGACAAGATCGAAGACGACGAGGCGCAGGTGGCCTCGAAGCTGGGCGTGTTTGGCGCCACGCTGGTGACCTTCTTCCTGGCCGAAATGGGCGACAAGACGCAGATCGCCACCGTGGCCATGGCCGCGCGCTACCCCGAGCCGGTGATGGTGGTGCTGGGCACCACCCTGGGCATGATGCTGGCCAACGTGCCCGCCGTGTTCGCGGGCGACAAGCTGGCCGAGCGCATCCCGATGCGCCTGGTGCATGGCCTGGCCGCCACCTTGTTTGCGGCGCTGGGCGTGGCCACGCTGCTGGGGGCGGGCAGCGCGCTGGGCTTCTGAGGCGGGCGCGTGTCAGGCTTGGTTGGTCTGATCGGCCTGATCACACCACCCCTGCAGCGCCGGGCTGGTGGCCAGGGCCTGCCGCGCGGCGTCGTAGCCGATCTGGATCAGCTCATCGGCCCGCGCAAACTCCAGAAAGCGAATGTGCCCCAGGGGCGGCTGGATCAGCACCTCGGGCTGCTCCAGGGCCAGGCGGGTCTGGGTGATGCGCGTCTCCATCACGTTGATGGACGCCAGCAGCACCTCGAAGATGCTGGGCATGGGCTCCTGGTTGGAGGGCGGCGCCACCCCTTGCGCCAGGACCAGCCCACGCGCCCATTCGCTGCCTTGCAGCCGGGTCTTGAGGTCTTGCATGGCGCGTCGGTAACCGGCCAGCCAAGGGGCGGCATCGCTCAGTGTGACCGGGGTCGTGGCCCGCGCCGACTCTGCCGCCGCCGGGGTACGCCGCGCCTGCAGCGATTTGAAGTTCTTGCCGCCCACGATTTGGTGGTTCAGGTCCACGGCGATGACCACCTCGGCCCCCAGGGCCCGCGCGGCACTGACGGGCACCGGGTTCACCAGGCCGCCGTCCACCAGGATGCTGCCGTTGCGCCGCACGGGGGTGAAGATGCCTGGCACCGAGATGCTGGCCCGCACCGCGTCGATCACGTCCCCCTGCCGGATGAGCACCTCTTGGCCGGTGACCAGGTCGGTGCTGACGGCCGCATACGCGATGGGCAGGGATTCGATGGTGGCTGAGCCCACATGCTCGCGCACCAGCTCGCCCACCCGTGCGCCGTCCAGCAGGCCCGAGCGGGGCAGCACCACGTCGAAGAACGAGAGCGTCTTGCGCCAATCGAAAGCCTGGAAGGTGCTGGTGAGCTGCTGCAACTGCCCTGCGGCGCACACCGCCCCCACCAAGGCCCCCATGCTGGTGCCCACGATGCAGTGCAGCGGCACACCGGCTTCGTTCAGGGCGCGCACCACGCCCAGGTGCGCCAGGCCACGGGCCGAGCCACTGCCCAAGGCCAGGCCGATGCGCGGCGGCGATGCCGGCTGGCGTGGCGTGGGGCCTGCGTCTGAACTGGCCGATGTGTCATGCATGGCTTCGTTTCTACCGCGTTTTGCAGGGTTTTTGCAGGGCTTTGGCAGGTGTTGCCTCGCCGGTTTGACAAGGGTGAATGGTGTCGCTAGGCTACAAGGATGTTGCGCGCACTGCGTCTTTGGTGGATTTGCCTGCTGGCCGTGGCCATGCCGTTGAAGGCCTTGGCGCTGGCCGGTGGTACGCATTGCAGTGCCGCTGACGCTGCGCCGATGGTGGTCATGGCCATGGCGGACAGCGATGCCGAGGCCTGCCCTCACCATGAGGGGGGCGCCACAAACGCCTTGAACGCCACCGAGGCCACCCCGGCCGACGCCACCAGCCCGCACGAGGGCGGCAGCGCTGGCCACCACAGCTGCAGCGCCTGTGCGCACTGCGGCGGCGCCTCGACGCTGCCCAGCGTCTGGATCAGCCCCACGGTAGAGGCTGCGCCTCACACCTTGCCTGCCAGCCCGACGGGCACGTGGCGCTCTGCCACGGTTCGGCACCTGGACCGTCCGCCCCCCCCCACGGCGTGATCTGAGTCCCTTGCCGCGCGCTCCAAGGGCGCGGCCACCTTGTCATCACCCCCATCGGCCATCAGGCCGCCCTTCGCCATGCTCAAACCCATGCGCCATCGCCCCTTGCCGTGGATGCTCGGGATGCTGGTCTCCGTCTGGAGCCTCGCCAGCCATGCCCAGCCACCGGCCTCGTCACCCCAGCCCACCCAGGCCGATGCCCCCGTGCCCCCCTTGACGTTCGAATCCGCCCTGCGCACCTACAGCCCTTTGGTGGCAGGGCGCCCCGTGCCCTGGGTGCAGGCCAATGAACGCGTGAACCAGATTGGCGGCTGGCGCACCTACACCCGCGAAGCCCACGCGCCCGAGCCCACGGCCAACCAGGCTGCACCGGAGAACCCGCATGCGCACCACTGACCGCATCCACGGGCCTGGTGTGCGCACCGCACGCCGGCCTGCCGCCCTGCTGCTGAGCCTCGCCTTGGGGCTGAGCGGCTGCGCCACCGTGGCCACCGACGGCGGGCTGCACGGTGTTCAAAACCAGATGCCGGCCAGCGCGCAAGCCATTCTGGGCCAGCCCGCCTCAGATGCGCCCTTGACATGGCAGCGCAGCGCCGAAGACCGACAGGCCGTGGCCCAACGCGTGGCCGAGTTGCTGGCCCAGCCACTGGACGCCGAGCGCGCCGTGCAGATCGCCCTGCTCAACCACCGAGGGCTGCAAGCCGCTTATGCCGAGGTGGGTATCAGCGATGCCGAGCGGGTGCAGGCCTCTCGGCTGGCCAACCCGGGTTTCAGCTTTGGCCGTTCCAGCAAGGGTGACGAGCGCGAGATCGAGCGCGGCATCCATGTGAACCTGGCGCGCCTGTTGTTCATGCCCACCCTCAGCCGGCTGGGTGATCAGCAACTTCAGCAGACACAGCTGCAGGTGGCTCAGAAGGCCTTGCAGGTGGCCGCCGAAGCCCGCAAGGCCCATGTGGAAGCGGTGGCGGCGCAAGAGCGCCGACGCTACATGCAGCAGGTGATGCAGGCCGCCGAGGCCAGCGCCACCCTGGCCCAGCGCATGGCCCAGGTGGGCAACTTCAACCGGCTGCAACAGGCGCGTGAACAGGGCTTTCATGCCGAGGCGGCCCTGGGCCTGGCCCGCGCCCAGCGCGCCGAACACGCGGCCCGCGAGCGCCTGATCCGCGCCTTGGGCCTGTGGGGCGCACAAACCGCCTTCACCCTGCCCGAGCGCCTGCCGGACCTGCCCGCCACCTTGCCCGATCGCCCCGAGGTGGAGCGGGAGGCCATGGCCCAGCGGCTGGACGTGAAGGCCGCCGTGGCCGCCACCGAATCGACCGCGCGCAGCCTGGGTCTGACACGACAGACGCGACTGATCAACGTGCTGGAGGTGGGCGGCAAGCGGGCCAGCTCGAATGAAGAGCCCACCACCACCGGCTGGGAGGTGTCGCTGGAGTTGCCCCTGTTCGACTGGGGCGGCGCGCGCGTGGCCCGGGCCGAGGCGGTGTACCTGCAGGCCCTGGACCGCGCTGCCGACACGGCCATCCGCGCCCGCTCCGAGGTGCGCGAGGCCTACGTGAACCAGCGCACCACCTACGACATTGCCCGCCACCTGCGGGATGAGGTGGTGCCGCTGCAGCAACGCATCTCTGAAGAAAACCTGCTGCGCTACAACGGCATGCTGATCGGCGTGTTCGACCTGCTAGCCGATGCCCGCGCCCAGGTGCACAGCGTGGCGGCCTACCTGGATGCCTTGCGCGACTTCTGGGTGGCCCAGGCCGATCTGGACCTGGCCATGGTGAGCAGCCCCAGCCTGAGCGCACCGTCGGGGGGCAACAGCCCCGCCCTGCCTGCGAGCGGCAATGCCCCGCACTGACACCCGTCCGTTTCAGACACAGGATTGAACATGACATCACGACGAAACTTCCTCTCTGGGGCCGGTGCCATCACCGCCGCCGTGGGCGCCGCCACCGTCAGCAAGGTGGCCATGGCCGCCCTGCCCGAGCCGGTCATCCAGAACCGCCCCGACACCATGCCGCCGCTGATGCCCAACACCGGGCGGCCCTACAACCCCGTGGTCACGCTCAATGGCTGGACCCTGCCCTGGCGCATGAATAACGGCGTCAAAGAGTTCCACCTCGTGGCCGAGCCCGTGGTGCGCGAGATGGCGCCCGGCTTCAAGGCCCACCTGTGGGGCTACAACGGCCAAAGCCCCGGCCCCACCATCGAGGTGGTGGAGGGCGACCGCGTACGCATCTTCGTCACCAACCGCCTGGGTGAGCTCACCAGCATCCACTGGCACGGCCAGCGCCTGCCCAACGGCATGGATGGCGTGACGGGCTTGAACCAGCCCGGCATCCCGCCCGGTAAAACCTTTGTGTACGAGTTCGTGGCCCGCCGCCCCGGCACCTTCATGTACCACCCCCACGCCGACGAGATGGTGCAGATGGCCATGGGCATGATGGGCTTCTGGGTGACGCATCCCAAAGGTCAGCACCCGCTGATCGACGAGGTGGACCGCGACTTCTGCTTCCTGCTCAATGCCTACGACATCGAGCCCGGCAGCGCCACACCCAAGATCATGACCATGCTGAACCAGAACATCTGGAGCTGGAACAGCAGGATCTTCCCAGGCATCGACCCGCTGGTGGTGCGCCACATGGACAAGGTGCGCATCCGCGTGGGCAACCTGACCATGACCAACCACCCCATCCACCTGCACGGTCACGAGTTCGTGGTCAGCGGCACCGATGGCGGCCCCACCCCCAAAGGCTCACGCTGGCCCGAGATCACGGCCGACATTGCCGTGGGCCAGATGCGTCAGCTGGACTTCGTGGCCGATGAACAGGGCGACTGGGCCTTCCACTGCCACAAGAGCCACCACACCATGAACGCCATGGGCCATGACGTGCCGACCATGATCGGCGTGGATCACAGCGGCGTGGCCCGACAGATCACGAAGCTGATTCCGGACTACATGGCCATGGGCGAACGCGGCATGAAGGACATGACCGAGATGGAGATGCCCCTGCCCGACAACACCGCCCCGATGATGGCCGGCCAGGGCCCGTTTGGCGCCATCGGCATGGGCGGCATGTTCTCGGTGCTGAAGGTACGCAAAGGGCTGGCCCGCCACGATTACCGCGATCCGGGCTGGTTCAAGAACCCGCCGGGCACGGTGGCGCACGAATACACCGGCCCTGCGCCGGCCGCCCACCGTCAAGCGCCGGCTGACGTGCAGCCAGGCGATGTGGAAGTGCAGGTTCGCAAGCCCCACCATCACCAACACTGAAAGGACACGCCATGAACCGACGACAAGGACTGGTGGCCCTGGCCGCCTTGATGAGCACGGCAGCCGCCCTGCCCACGGGCTGGGCCACCTCACCCCGCCGACCGCTGGTGGAAGTTTGGAAAGACCCCCACTGCGGCTGCTGTCAGGATTGGGTGGACCACCTCAAGGCCCATGGCTTTGAAGCCAAGGTGCATGACGAAGGCAATGCCGAGATGCGCCAGCGGCTGGGCATGCCGAAGTCCTACGGCTCATGCCACACCGCGCGTGTGCAGGGCTATGTGATCGAAGGGCACGTGCCCGCCACCGACATCCAGCGCCTGCTGAAAGAGCGCCCCCGTGCCCTGGGCCTGGCGGTGCCGGGCATGCCGATAGGCTCGCCCGGCATGGACGGTCCCGCGTACGGGGGACGCCAGGACCGCTATGACGTGCTGCTTGTCACACAAGATGGGCGCCACAGGGTGTACAACACGCACCCGTGAATCCTCATGCCCAGCCCTTTGACCCATCCCCACCCGCCAGTGCCTGGCAGGTATTCCGGGCATTCCTGGCGCTGGGCCTGAGCGCCTTCGGCGGGCCGGTGGCCCACCTGGCCCACTTCCGCGATGCCTTCGTGGTGCGCCGCCGCTGGCTGAGCGAGCACGATTACGCCGACCTGGTGGCGCTGTGCCAGTTTCTGCCCGGGCCCGCCAGCAGCCAGGTGGGCATGGCCCTGGGCCTGATGCAGGCAGGCTACCGTGGAGCGCTGGCGGCCTGGCTGGGCTTCACCCTGCCGTCTGCCGTGGCGCTGACGGCACTGGCCATGGGCCTGTCGGCATGGACATCCCCGTGGGCCCAAGGCGCCCTGACCGGGCTGAAAGCGGTGGCCGTGCCCATCGTGGCCCAGGCCGTGTGGGGCATGTCAAGCAGCCTGTGCCCAGACGCCCTGCGCCGTGGTATGGCCTTGGGCGTGGGCTTCATCTTGCTGTGCTGGCCAGGGGGGTGGACTCCCTGGCTGGCCTTGCTGGGCTCGGGCGCGATGGCCATGCTGGCCTGGCGGCTGAAGGTATGGGCTCCTGCGGGCCCCACACGCACCATGGGCGACGGCCCCCAGCAGGCCCAGGCCATGCCGCGCCACGTGCCGCGCCGCCGCACGGGCCTGCTGTGGCTGGCCTTGTTCCTGGCCGGCTTGCTGGCCTTGCCCTGGTTGGGCCGGCATGGCGATGCCTGGGCGCTGGCCAATGCCTTTTACCGCGCCGGCGCCCTGGTGTTTGGCGGCGGGCATGTGGTGCTGCCACTGCTGCAGGCCGAGTTGGTGCCCACAGGCTGGATCGACAACACCGCCTTCCTGGCCGGTTATGGCGCCGCCCAGGCCGTGCCCGGCCCTTTGTTCACGCTGGCAGCCTTCCTGGGGGCCAGCGCCAGCATCGGTCCTGGTGGCTGGCTGGGTGGCCTGCTGGCGCTGGTGGCCATCTTTGTGCCAGCGTTCATGGTGCTGGCCGCGGCACTGCCCTGGTGGCTTCAATTGCGTCAGCATACCGTGGCCCTGGTGCTGGTGGCCGGGGTGAACGCCGGGGTGGTGGGCTTGCTGGGCGCCACATTGATCCACCCGGTGGCCACCAGCACCCTCACCTCCCCGTTGGGCCTGCTGATCGCGCTGGGCGGCGGGGTGGCCTGGCTGGCCTGGCGCTGGCCGGTGTGGTGCGTGGTGGTGGCCAGTGCCGTCGCGGGCATGCTGGCTGATGGGCTGATGGGCTGATGGGCTGATGGGCTGATGGGCTGATGGGCTGATGGGCTGAACAAACTGGCACGACAATCCGTGACATGTCATTGCCAGCTGAATTCTTGAGCCGCTTCGAGCAGCTCTGCCCACCGCACCGCCATGCCGAGGCATTGGCCTCGTTCCAGCACCCCAAGGTCGTGAGCTTTCGGCTCAACCGCCTGCACCCCGATGCCAGCAGCGTGATCCCGGCCCTGCGCGCCGCTGGCCTCACCCCTGAGCCAGTGCCCTGGGCGCAAAATCAAGGCGTGATGGCCTGGCAATGCCCGCCAGCGCAGCGCGACGCGCTGACCCATGGCGCCTGGGCCAACGACGGGCGCTTGTACATCCAGAGCCTGTCCAGCATGCTGGCGCCCATCCTGCTGGCTCCCACGGCAGATGAATGGGTGCTGGACCTGGCCGCCGCGCCCGGTGGCAAGACCATCCTGATGGCCGAGATGATGGGCAACGCCGGCAAGATCAGCGCGGTCGAGCCCGTCCACGGGCGCTTTCACCGGCTCAAGGCCAACCTGGAGCGCATGGGCATCAGCAACACCCGCTGCTACCTCAAGGATGGCCGCGAGATCGGCCGCCTGAAGCCCGACAGTTTTCAGCGCGTGATGCTGGACGCGCCCTGCTCGTCCGAAAGCCGCTTTCGCTCCGACGAGCCCGACAGCACCGAGCACTGGAGCCTGCGCAAGGTGACCGAATGCGCCCGCAAGCAAGAGCGTCTGATCCTGAGCGCCTTTGACGCGCTGGCGCCCGGCGGCCACCTGCTGTACTGCACTTGCTCTTACGCGCCTGAAGAAAACGAACGCGTGGTGGCCCACCTGCTCAAAAAACGCGATGCGGCCGAGGTACTGCCCATGCCGGACTGGTTACACCAACTCAGCAACATCACTGCCGGCCTGACCTCGTGGCAAGACAAGCCCCTGCCCGAGGCATGCACACACACCGTGCGCGTGTGGCCCACGGCGGAGATGGATGGCTTTTACCTCGCCCTGGTGAGAAAGCGCGGACCTTGAGTGTATACAAATGGATACTTGCCGGGTATTCTGTCAGGCCGAGAACAGCCCAAGGACATCACATGGACGACACCACGCACCGGCTCCAAGCATGCCAAACCGCCTTGGCCGAAGGCCGGGCTCTGGCGCAGCAGCAACGATGGGCCGAGGCCCACGAACGCTACCGCGCGGCACATGACCTGGCCGTGGACTGCCCCCGCCTGCACGAGCTGGCGCACCGCCACCTGCAGCAGGTGAACTGGCAACGCCGTCAGCTGAAAGAATGGGCCATTGACACCACCTTGCTGGTGCTGTCGCCGCTGAAATCGTTTGAACTGGTCGCTTTCTTCATGAAGCGACAGGTGCTGGGCGGTCAGGTGTGCGCACGCCCGTGAGGTCGGAGCCTGGCCGCGACCAGAGAAATTGGTCGGGGTGAGAGGATTCGAACCTCCGGCCTCTACGTCCCGAACGTAGCGCTCTACCAGGCTAAGCTACACCCCGATCGACTTGATCAAACCGGCGTTCAGCTCAGCTGGAACGCCCGATCGAGTCAGCCGATAATTGTAGCAGAGCTTCGCGCCAGGGCGACTCGGGCAGCATGGCCAGGTGCGCCTGCGCGCGCGCCACCTGGTCGCGCGCGGCCTCGCGGGTGGCCTCCAGGGCACCCGTGTCGCGCACGATGGTCACGATCTCGGGCATGCGCTCCACCTCGCCATGCTCGATGGCATGCCGGATCATCTCGCGCTGCTCAGGCGTGCCGCGCTGCATGGCCACCAGCAGCGGCAGCGTGGGCTTGCCTTCGCGCAGGTCATCGCCAATGTTCTTGCCCAACTCGGCCGTGCTGCCTTCGTAGTCCAGCAGGTCGTCTATCAGTTGGAAGGCGGTGCCCACGGTGCGGCCGTAGCCCGCGCAAGCCTCTTCCACCTCGGGCGATGCCTCGCAGATGACCGCGCCCAGGCGCGCGCTGGCCTCAAACAGCTTGGCCGTTTTGTATTCGATCACGCGCAGGTAGTCGTCCACCGAGATGTCGGGGTCGTGCATGTTCATCAACTGCAGCACCTCGCCTTCGGCAATGACGTTGGTGGCTTCGGCCAGCACCTCCATCACCCGCAGCCGGTTGGTCGACACCATCATCTGGAACGCACGCGAGTAGAGGAAGTCACCCACCAGCACGCTGGCCGCGTTGCCGAACATGGCGTTGGCGGTCTTGCGACCACGGCGCAAGTCCGACTCGTCCACCACGTCATCGTGCAGCAGGGTGGCGGTGTGGATGAACTCCACCACCGCGGCCAACTCGTGGCGCTCGGCGGTGTCATGGCCCAGGGCGCGCGCCACCAACAGCAGCAGCATGGGGCGCACCCGCTTGCCCCCGGCCTGCACGATGTAGTGCGAAATCTGGTTGACCAGGGCAATGCGTGACGACAAACGCTGATGAATGACCTGATCAACCTCGGCCATGTCGGCCATGGCCAATTGTCGGTAAAGGGGGGTCGAGGTGTCGGTCACGCAAAAGGCCCGTCGTCAATGAGAGGTTGAAGCGGCCATGTGGCCGGCACTCCACCCAGATCAAACATTGGGCAGACACCAGATTATAGAAACTGGCCGACAATCCCCGCTGAGCAGCAACCCGCCGTGACCGCGTGCCCTGAAGACAACACCATGCCCACCACGACCACCTCCGCCTCGGCCGCATCGCCCTTGTCCGACCAGGCCGCGCGGCCCCTGAAGCTGGCCATCGTCGGGGCAGGGCCGTCGGGGCTGAGTCTGGCCCTGCAGGCCCGACACACCCTGCCGGACGCCTGCATCACGGTGTTCGATGCCCGCGCTGCCGACAAGGATGTGCGGGGCGACGCGCGCACGCTGGCACTGTCGCTGGGCACCGTGCAAGAACTGCAGCGCATGATGGTGTGGCCCGCCATCGAAGCCAGCGGGCAGGTGGCGCCCATCCTGACGGTGCACGTGTCTCAGCAGCAACCCACGGTGCTGTGGCCGGGCCGCGAGCAACCGGTGGTTCGCATCAGCGCCACTGAACAGCAGGTGCCTCAGTTGGGCGCCGTGCTGGCCTACGGCACCCTGGTGGCCCCGCTACAAGCGGCGTGGCAGGCGGCGTGCGAGGCCGCCCCTGATCGCCTGGCCATGCGTTTTGGCACCCCGGTGCGGGGCTGGAAAGTCTTGGCCAGCGGGGTGGAGATCGATGCCGACATTGCCGAGGCCTTCGACGTGGTGGTGGTGGCCGAAGGCGGCGTGTTTGGCCAGCAACCCGATTTGCGCTGGCCCGATGGGCTGCAGCACGACTACCAGCAGACGGCCTGGGTGGGCCAGGTCAGGCTGTCAGAGCACACGCCGAAGGGCGTGGCTTACGAGCGGTTCACCCCCAGTGGCCCGGCCGCCTTGCTGCCCTTGCCCGATGGGCCCATCAGCGGGCCTGGCGGGATGCCTGCCAGCGATGAGCGCCCTGGACGGCGCGCAGCTCTGGTGTGGTGCGTGTCCAGACACGACGATCCGGTGGCCAGCCTCGACGATGCACAGCGCTTGACGCTGCTGAACACCGTGTTTCATGACGAGGTGGGTGCGATCGAGGCGGTGTCACCCCTGAAGGGGTTCCCGCTGGGCCTGCAGGCACGCCGCCGCCTGGTGGAAGATGGCGCCGTGGTGCGCATAGGCAATGCCGCTCAGACGCTGCACCCGGTGGCCGGCCAGGGGTTCAACCTGGCCATGCGCGACGTGCATGAACTCTTGCACGCCTTGCGCTTGGCCCACACCACTGCGGCCCTCAGCGCCGAAACTCGTGGCGCAGCGATACAAGGTGCGTTGAGGCGCTTTGAGCGCCGTCGTCAGCCAGACCGGGTGGCCTTGATGGCCACCACCGACCTGCTGGCGCGCAGTTTCACGTGGCCCGCCCCGATCCTGGCCACAGCCCGGGGCCTGAGCCTGGGCGCACTGCAGGCCCTGGGGCCTGCCAAGCGCCTGCTGGCGCGCTCGATGATGTTCGGCTGGCGCTGAGGCCGGTGCCTCAGCGCGCAGCCCAGTGGGCCGATGAGGCGAGCAACATGCCCGAACTGGATGAGCCCATTTGAGACTGGATCATCGACAGCGCCCACACGGCCATCACGGCCATCAAGGTTTGTTGCAGCATCTTGCGCATGGTGTGCTCCGCTTGGGTCCAACGATGTAATCGATGCTAGGGACCGCAGGCGAAAGCCATGCCACGATGAGACCGGGACACCCCCCCTATATCGGTGAAATCAAGGGTCTTCCCGGATGACGTCGAGGCTTGCATCACACCCGCTGCCTGCAGAAATGATGCGCCTGGCCCATCGTTGCCACAAGGGGCGCAAGAGGTTTGTCACAAAAAGTTGTGGCGCCCAACCCACCTTTTGCCCTGCCGGCCACTGATTTGCCGCATCGGACACCTCGGGGTTACCCCAGGTGAGCAATCCACACCGGTACCGCCGCTCGCCTTCGACCCAGACCACGGCTGTGCACGCCCCGGTGCGGCGCCGGCTGATCAGCATGCCCACCGGGCAGGGCTCGGCCAGGCAGCACACCCCACAGCCATTGCACGGCGCCCCCTGTGGGGGTTTGGGCGGCGCCAGCGGGTGGATGTGGATGACCTGATGTGAAGCCGGTGAAGAACGTCGGTCGGGCATCGGGTGCTGGGCAATCCCTGCCGGTGTTTGAGACAATGGCGCATTATGAGCACCACCACCCTGCCCCAGGTTGACCAGCCGGTTGACCAGTACATGAACGCCGTTGGCCAGGCAGCACGCGCGGCCGCCACCACCATGGCCGCGGCCTCGACCGCCGCCAAGAACCAGGCCCTGCTGGCGCTGGCCGCGCAGATCCGCACGCACGCCGGCGAACTCAAGGCCCGCAACGAGTCCGACATCATCGCCGCCGAGAAGAACGGCCTGGCCGCCCCCATGGTCGACCGCCTGCGCCTGACGGACAAGGTCATCGAAACGATGGCCGAGAGCTGCGAACAGGTCGCCGCCCTGCCCGACCCCATCGGCGAGATCACCAATGTGCGCCGCCGCCCCACCGGCATCAGCGTGGGCCAGATGCGCGTGCCCATCGGCGTGTTCGGCATGATTTACGAAAGCCGCCCGAACGTGACGATCGAGGCGGCCTCGCTGGCCATCAAGAGCGGCAACGCCTGCGTGTTGCGTGGCGGCTCGGAGGCCATCCACTCCAACCTGGCCTTGTGGAAGCTGGTGCAGGCTGCCCTGACGCAGGCTGGGCTGCCCGCCGAGGCCGTGCAACTGGTGCAGACCACCGACCGCGCCGCCGTGGGCCAGCTGATCGCCATGCCCCAGTATGTTGATGTGATCATCCCGCGAGGCGGCAAAGGCCTGATCGAGCGCATCAGTGCCGAAGCCCGCGTGCCCGTCATCAAACACCTGGACGGCAACTGCCACACCTATGTGGATGCCGAGGTGGACCTGGCCCTGGCCGTGAAGGTGACCGACAACGCCAAGACGCAGAAGTACAGCCCCTGCAACGCCACCGAATCACTGCTGGTGCACGTGCAGCAGGCCGAATCCTTCCTGCCCAAGATCGGTGCCGTGTTCGCGGCCAAGGGCGTGGAGATGCGCTGCGATCTGCGCGCCAAAGCCATTCTGGGCCGCGTCGAGGGCGCCACCGTGGTGGACGCCACCGAGCAGGACTGGTTTGAAGAGTACCTGGCGCCCATCATCGCCGTGAAGGTGGTGGACTCGCTGGACGAGGCCATGGCCCACATCAACCGCTATGGCTCACACCACACCGACGCCATCCTGACCACCAACCACCCCAATGCGATGCGATTCATCCGCGAGGTGGATTCGGCCAGCGTGATGGTCAACGCCTCCACCCGCTTTGCCGATGGCTTCGAGTACGGACTGGGCGCCGAAATCGGCATCAGCACCGACAAGTTCCACGCCCGGGGCCCCGTGGGCCTGGAAGGCCTGACGTCGATGAAGTTCGTGGTGCTGGGCCAGGGCGAAGTACGCACCTGAGCTGGCGGCTCAACGCAGGCCGGGGTCGTCGTCCTCGGCCGGCACGGGCACGCCCGGCCCACGGTAAGGCAGCCAGGCCAGCGAGGTGGCGTTCAGGCTTTGCACGAACAGCCGGCCATTGACCTCGGTCGCCGAGGTGGTCTCCGGGTAGCCACCCTTCGGGTCTTGCAGGTCGTCCACGATGCGGCCAGACTCTTCAAACGCCATGATGTGACCATACGCCGGTGGCACGGGCCACAGCGCACGCGGCAAGCGCGCGATGAGCTGGCGTGTCCAGGGCTGGGTCAGGCCAAAGTCCAGCACGTCGCTGCGGGGCTTGGTCATGCCCACCCAGATCCGGCCCGACGGCGCGCGGGTGAGGTTGTCCGGGTAACCGGGCAGGTTGTCGATCAGCACCACGGCGGCCTTTTGTTTGAAGGCATCGTCCAGGCTCGGAGGCACGTGATCGCCCATGGGCGATCGCACTGCCGACAGCTTGGCCAGGTCCAGCTTGACGATGCGGAAGGTGCCGGTCTCGGCCACGAACAGGGCGCGGCCATCACCGCTGAACGCCAGACCGTTGGGAAAGCACAAGCCGGACAAGGCCACGCGCGACTCCAGCGTGTCGGGATGCAAGGCGATCAGGCGCCCGGTGCAGCTGTGTTCAAGGATGTCAAGCACGCCGGCCTCGAACGTGCTGCCCAGCTCGCGGGGCGAAAAACGACGGGACGCGTCTGTGACCCACACGGTGCCGTCGGCCGCCACCTCGACCGCGTCGGCATAACGCACGGGGTCGTTGGGCACGGGCTGCTGCACGGCCTTCAGGATCACGTCCACCTGGGCCTGAGGCCCCACCCCCGTGACACGCAAGAGACCGCGCATGCCATCGGCCACCAGCAGACGCCCCTGGCCGTCCATGGCCAACCCCAGCGGGCGCCCCCCGGTGTTGATCACCACATCGCGCACTTCCTGCCCCTCGGGGCTCATGCGCACCACGTCACCGTTGGCCAGGCCGGTGTAGATCAGGCCGTCATGGGCCAGGATGTGCTCAGGGCCATGCTGCGCGCCCACCAAAGGCAAGGGGCGCAGGGCCGCCAGGCGCTCGTTGGCCTGGTGCGCGCCGGTGTAGCCCGCGTTTTTGGGGGGCTGCCAGGCGCGGGGCTCAATGGCCACCGGCCAGAAAGCCAGGTACGCCAGCAGTGCCACCAGGGGCGTGGCCCAGGACGCCCAGGGCGCCAGTGAGGCCCATCGGGGGGAAGTGCGCTTGCTCATCGTGGACGACTCTCTGGCCAGATCGGCCTCAATCATTGATCACAACTATGGCCGCAATGACTTCTATCGTTTTGACTGATGTTGTCAGGTCATCAACAATAAGAACCATTCTCAAACAAAGACCACCTGGAGCGCATCATGGCCAAAACAGCAACCTACGGCGTCTTGCACATGGCGAGCTCGTTCGGCATCGCCTATGCCCTGACCGGCAGCGTGACCGTGGCTGGCGCAGTGACCTTTGTCGAACCCATCGTCAACACCGGCCTGCACTACGCCTTGGACCGGTACTGGGACCACCCGGTCATGCGCCGGGTGCGCCAGCTCATTTCTCGACAAACGCCCGTTCAATCACATAGTCGCCCGGAACGCCCTGAGACGGCGAGACCTTGAAGCCCGCGTCGTCCAGGATCTGGCACAGGTCCTTCAGCATGGACGGGCTGCCGCACATCATGGCGCGGTCGTTGGCGGGGCTCAGCTGCGGCAGGCCCACGCCCTTGGCCAGCTCACCATTGACGATCTGGTCGGTCAGGCGGCCCTGGTTGCGGAAGGGCTCGCGCGTGACCAGCGGGTAATAGATCAGTTTGTCGCGGATGAGCTCGCCCAACAGTTCGTGCTGGGGCAGCTCGTGGGTGATGAAGTCGTGGTACGCCAGCTCGCAGACCAGGCGCACGCCATGCACCAGCACGACCTTCTCGAACTTCTCGTAGGTGTACGGGTCCTGGATGATGCTCATGAAGGGCGCCAGGCCCGTGCCTGTGCCGAACAGGTAGAGGTTCTTGGCCGGCGTGAGGTCGTCCACCACCAGGGTGCCCACCGCCTTGCGGCCCACCAGGATCTTGTCGCCCACCTGGATCTTCTGCAGGCGCGAGGTCAAGGGGCCATCCTGCACCTTGATCGACAGGAACTCCAGGTGCTCTTCGTAGTTGGCGCTGGCCACCGAATAAGCACGCATCAGGGGCTTGCCGTCGACTTCCAGGCCGATCATCACGAAGTGCCCGCTGGCGAACCGCAGAGACGGATCGCGCGTCGTGCGGAAGCTGAACAGGGTGTCGTTCCAGTGGTGAACAGAGGTGACGGTCTCTTGGTTGAATGCAGCCATGATGTGTGAAGCGCGCACAGGCGCCCTGCTCTGATGACGGGAAACCCTCGATTGTCGCTCAAGTAGGGGGCAATACCTCCAGCGCCCCGCGCGGATGCGGGGCCTTTGACCTGGCTTGCGCTATGCTCGCCGCGTTGGGCACACGGGTGCCCGTGACCGAGACCTCTCCCGCAGGACATCGCCCCATGAACCGGATCGCCACCCTTGACACCCGCACCGCGCTGGTGGTGTTTTCTGGTGGGCAGGATTCGACGGCCTGCCTGGCGTGGGCGTTGAACCGCTACGCGCGCGTTGAAACCATCGGTTTTGATTATGGCCAGCGCCATCGGATCGAGATGGACTGCCGGGGGCGCGTGCGCGAGGCCCTGGCCGAGGCCTTTCCGGCATGGGCCACCCGCCTGGGCGATGACCATGTGCTGGACCTGGGGCTGCTGGGGCAGATCTCGGACACCGCCCTGACCGAAGCCCGCGCCATCGAGATGACGGCCAGCGGCCTGCCCAACACCTTCGTGCCGGGCCGCAACCTGCTGTTCCTGAACTTTGCAGCCGCCGTGGCTTACCGCCGTGGCGCCAGCGTGCTGGTGGGCGGCATGTGCGAAACCGATTACTCGGGCTACCCGGACTGCCGCGACAACACCCTCAAGGCCCTGCAGGTGGCCATCAGCCTGGGGCTGGACAGCCCCATGACCATCGAGACCCCCCTGATGTGGCTGACCAAAGCCCAGACCTGGGCCCTGACGCATGCACTGGGTGGCGATGCGCTCAATGAGCTCATCATCGAACACACGCACACCTGCTACCTGGGCGACCGATCGCATCGCCACGCCTGGGGATACGGTTGCGGGCATTGCCCCGCCTGCCTGCTGCGCCAGGAGGGCCACACCCAATTCCACCAACAAGGGACATCATCACCATGACACTCACCGCCGTCGTACTGATCGGGATCGCGGCCATCTTGGTGTTCTGGGGCGTGGGCGCCTACAACCGGCTGGTCCGCCTGCGCAACGAGATCGGCAACGCCTTTGCCCAGATCGACGTGCAGCTCAAGCGTCGGCACGATCTGATCCCCAACCTGGTGGAGGTGGCGCGCAAGTACATGGAGCACGAACGCGACACACTGGAGCGTGTGAGCGCTGCCCGCGCCCAGGTGATGGCGGCCACCGAGATGGTCAAGTCCAAGCCATTGGAAGCGGGCCCGATCAAGAGCCTGGGGCTGGCCGAAGGGGTGCTGGCAGGGGCCATGGGGCGCTTTCAGGCGACGGTTGAGGCTTATCCCGAGCTGAAGGCCGACGCCCGCATGCAAGCACTGTCTGAGGAGCTGACCCACACCGAAAACCGCATCGCGTTCGCCAGGCAGTTGTTTAACGATGCCACGCTGGATTACAACAACGCGGCGCAGCAATTCCCGACCAATGTGGTGGCGGGCGTGTTCAGCTTCCGCCAGGCCGACATGCTGCAGTCCACCACACAAGACAGTGAACGCGCCCCCGTGGCGGTGAAGTTCTGAGCCGGCCCCCCCCATGCGCTTCAGACAGCACCAGGCCACGGCCCGACAAGAATCCACGCGCCTGTTCGCGTGGTTTGCCGTGCTGCTGGTGGCCCTGGTGCTGGCGATCAATGTGGTGATGGGCCTGGCTTACAAGCTGCTGCTGCCATTCACCCTGGGATGGCCCACGCTGTTTTTTGAAACCAACACGGCCCTGGTGCTGCTGTTTGTGCTGGGCGGTTGCTGGGTGGAAACCCAGCGGCTCAAGGCCGGCGGCGGCATCCGGGTGGCCCACTGGATGGGCGGGCGAGAGCTCACCGAGGGCAGCAACTCGCTGGAGCGACGCCTGCTGAACGTGGTCAACGAGATGGCGATTGCCAGTGGTCAGGCGGTGCCGCGGGTGTTCGTGCTGCCACGCGAGGACGCCATCAATGCCTTCGTGGCGGGCTGGAGCGAAGACGACCGCGCCCTGGCGGTCACCCGGGGGGCGCTGGAACGCCTGACGCGCAGCGAGCTGCAAGGTCTGGTGGCCCACGAGTTCGGGCACATCAAAGAAGGCGATCTGCCCTTGTCCATGCGGATGATCGCGCTGGTCTGGGGGTTGTCGCTCGTGCACGGTTATGGGCAGAACCTGATGGCGGCCGACGAGCGCGGGCATGTGCATCCACTGCCGTGGCTGGTGGGGCTGGTGTTCACCGTGGTGGGCTGGCTGGGCTGGCTGGCAGGCAGGCTCCTTCAGGCGGCCGTGTCGCGACAACGCGAACACCTGGCCGATGCCTGCGCCATCCAGTTCACGCGCAGCCGCGATGGCCTGGGGCACACCCTGCGCAAGATCTGGCACGATCAACAGGCACTGGCCGGGCGGATGCGCAACCCGAGCGCCAGCATGATCGCCGCCATGCTGCTGCACGAACCGGAAGGGGTGCATTGGCTGGCCACCCACCCCAAGTTGTCAGAGCGCATCCGCCGCGTTTGTGGCACCGTGCTGCCACCCATGCCCGCCCCCCTGCTGCGGGAAACCTCGTCAGAACCCGACCACCACCACACATCACCGCCACCTGGCGTGCTGGCGGGCGCCGCCGTGAGAGAGGTGGTGGGCGTGCGCCTGACAGACCTGCCCGCACTGCCATTGGCCGGCGCGCCCCCGTCCATCGCCATCGATGCCCCAGCCGCGGCCAAGGGCGTGATCCACGACCCGACACAAGCATCGGGGGTGGCGGCGCAACGTCACGACGCCCAAGGCGCCCTGGCGCGCCTTCAGCTTCGCCAAGGCCCTACCGAGTTGCGACTGTTGCTGCTGGCTTTGATGATGAGCCCCGACAACGCCCGCGAGCGCAAGCTGTGGCTGCAGCACGCCGCCGACTTGCCTGGTGCACTGACGATCCTGGACGATGTGGCCGCCATCACGCCACAGTCCCGTGTGCCGGAGTTCGAGCGTGTGATCGGGGTCTTGCAGCCGCTGAACGTGGATGAGCGCCGCCAGATCGTGATCCTGGCCCGCGACCTGCTGCGGGCCGATGGCCGCGTCACCCCGCGCGAACGCCTGTGGTGGCTGGTGCTGCGCCACCGGCTGGCCACGGTCGGCCAGCGGCCTGCGCTCATGAGGCCCGTCACCGGACAAGGACAAGGCCTGATCACGTTGAACAAGGCCCAACGCCACCATGTGGCCACCCTGACCGCCTACCTGGCGCGGTTCATCCCTGTGGAGGCCGGACAGAGCGTGTACATCAGCCTGTCGGGCCTGGCCTGGTATGCCGGGGTGATGACGCGGTGCAGCGACGCAGGAGAGTCGTGGCCGGATGCGCAGCCACCAGACGCCGACCAATTGATGACATCGCTGGCCGCCGTTCAGGAGCTGTCGTGGATGGTGCGCCCGCTGCTGCTGAAGGCCTGGGTGGAGGAAGCCTTCAACCACAGCCCACGCGGGGTGCTGTCGCACCCCACGGCCGACGCCTTGCGCCTGGTGTCCAGCCTGGTGGACTCCCCCATGCCGGCCATGCTGGCCGCCCATTACGACGGCCGCTGAGCGCGCTGTTTATTCGACCTTCTCAAGTCGGGTCAGACCCAGCAGGCCATTGCGCAACTCGGCCGACGCGGCTGCGCCCAGGTACATGCGCAGGTACACCTGGTAGGCCAGGGGGTCGTTGATGGCCAGAATGCCATCCACGCTGCGCAAAGGACGACCATTGTGGGTGGCCATCCAGCCCTTGCCAGGCACCCAGTCCAGGTTGACCACATCGCCCTTGCGCACGCGCTTGATGTCGGCATAGGCGGCACCAATCATGCCCAGAGGCTCGATCAGCTGGCGGAACTCCTCGTCGGTGGCCACCTGTTTGAAGTCCGACAAGAACACCCGGGTGATCGTGGACGATGTGAGGTTGCGCAACAGGTTGAGCTGGATGCGACGCACCCCGTCCAGCCGGTAGATGGCGTCAGGGGTGGTGCGCTTTTCGGGCAGGTACAAGGCCACCACGTCCGACTTGTGATAGCCGCGACGTCGAACGCCCGCGCCGTTGAGCACCAGCTTCTGGCCATGGGCCACCACCGACTCTTCCAGCACCACGTCTTCCAGCATGACGTTGGCGTGGGCGGGCGGCATTATCAGCATGCCACTCGCCACGGCCGCCGACCAGGCCAGCCATTGCCGGCGGCTCAGTGAACCAGGTTCGTCGTGCTGCATGGCGCTACCTCACAGCCCCAGAGGCTTGGAGATGGTCAGCCAGAAGGCCTGGCCTTCGGTGCGGTTGCGGGCACCAAATTCCTTGATGAACTTGCCTTCCACCATCATGTCACCACCGTCCTTGAGCCAGCCGATGGCCGGGCCCAGACCATAAGCACGCATGCGATTGCCATTGGTGATGGTGGCAGCGTCACTGGGATCGGCCAGGTAAGACACATCCTGGGAATCGTTCTGGAACTGCTTGACGGCAAAACCTTGCAGACCCACACGAATGTCTTCGCTGACGAAGGTCATCAGCTGGAAGTCGACGTTGGCCACGTTGCCCGAGCGGTAGCCCGTTTCCTTGTTGCGGGTGTTGAACGACAGCACGCCACGCATCCCGAAGTCCCAACCGTCGCCGATGTAGGAGTACTGCAGCGACGGGCGGAAGGTGTAGAAGTTGCCGAAACCCGGGTTCAGGCGACGATCTGCCTGGTAATCACCCGTGGGCACGACGAAGGTGGTGACCAGGGTCATGGCCTGGTTGTCGGCCAACTCCCAGTGCAGGATGCCGCCCATTTCGAAATCACCGATGCCAGACACGTGACCACTGATCTGGGCAGCTTGCGCGTCCAGACCCGCCTGCACCGTGCTCTGGAAGGGTCCAAAAGCACCGGCCGGCGCTGTCAAGGAAAAATCAGCGTGACGCTGCACGATGGGCAACATCATGGTGAAGCCAATGTTGGCGCCCCACAGGCGGGTGTTGTCCAGGTAGGTGATGCGCGGCTGCACGGCGCGCACATTGGTATCGATGTCGAGCGCCGCGGTGAAGGCAGGCACAAACGGGGGGCTGGGGGGCACCTGGTAAGTGGCCTGCTTGCCGTTGTCGCCCTTGATCTTCTTGGCGTGATAGGCCACCACCGGCGCCTGGAAGTACCAGCCGGGCATGAGCGGCGCGGTCATGTCGCTGCCACCGATGCCTGCCGAATAACGCTGACCGCCGTTTTCGGCGGCCCCGGCCGACACGGACACCAGCGACGCGGCCAGTGCGCAGGCGGCCAAACGAACCGGGGAGACAGCCAGGGAAACCCGGGCGAGGCGTTGGGGGCTCATCGAAACTCCTTGAAGGTGAAACTGAAGGTCAATGGATTCAGTGTTCATGGATCTGACGTTCGGCTATCGGCCAATCGCGGCCAAAACTGAACTGGGCTCTCACTGTGCACCGACCGGCCATGTCGCGCACGCCGGCTTGTGACATTGACACAACACGCCGAGGCGCCGGCGGTCAAAGCCAAGGGAAAACCCAGGAATCAAGGAAACCAGCCCAGGCCAGCGCGGCTCATTCGCCTTCGCCGAACTTGTCGTTGACCAGGGCCAGCAGCGCCTGCATGGCCTCGGCTTCACGATCGCCATCGCACTCGATCTCGACGTCGGTGCCCAGGCCCGCCGCCAGCATCATCACGCCCATGATGCTTTTGGCATTGACGCGCCGATCGTTGCGGCTCATGTGCACTTGACATGGGTACGTGCTGGCCAGCTTGGTGAACTTGGCCGATGCGCGGGCGTGAAGGCCCAGCTTATTGCTGATGGTGACGGTGGTCTTGATCATGGGTGGTCTGGATGGCCTGATTTTGCGGTCGGCTGCTGCCCACCTGCATGACGCCCTGCGTGCCGCCGGCCACCGCGCGAAGGATGAGCTGCTCCAGGGGCTCGGCCGCGTAGTTGAGGGCCCGCCACAGCATGGGCAGGTTCACGCCCGTGACCACCTTGATGCGCACCCCGTCGGCCAGGCGCTGAACGGTGTTGCATGGCGTGGCGCCAAACACATCGGCCAGCACCAGTGCCTCGCCCCGAGGGTCGGCATCCACCAGCGTCTGCAGCAGCTGCCGGGCCTGAGCCTCCAGCTCGTCGCAGGGCAAATTGGGCGGCACGTCCACGGCCTGAAGCTGCGGGTCGGCATCCGGAAAGCAATGCTGCGCCGCCAGCTTCAATGCAGAAGCGAGCGGGGCGTGCGCAATGATCAGCAAACCGGGCATACGGGCCGGATTATCGGCCGCTCACGGCCGAAATTGAAAGCTCTGAAAGTAGGCATTCGCCACATCTTCACCCTTTGCCCCCCCCATTGAGGCCCCGGCGCGCCACACGGCCGCCTGAAAGACCGTCACGCCGTGGGCAAAATGCCACGCGTGGACGTCCAGCGGCAATGGCCGCCCCGAGGCATCGGCGCGCTCGGTCTGCCAATGCCAGGCACGGGCTTCGGGCCAGGGGGTCATGCCCTGCACGCGCACCTCGGCGTCTTGTGCCTGAACCTCTCGCGCCACGGGCAACTGCCGTGCAGCGGCCTCCAGGTTGCCACGCGTCCAACGGGGCCAGGCCAGCAACAAGGTGCGCGCCTGTTCAGGCTGGGCCACCTGCACGCGGCTGAGGGCCCAGGTGGCCCCTCCGGCCTCGCACGACCACAAGCCCACCGCCAGGGGGCCCGGCCAACCCGCCATCTCGATCGTTCGCTGGTGGTGTTCGGGCTTGCACGGGAAGCTCGCCATCAGGCCGCCGTCGCCCTCCAGACGCACCTCGCGCCAATCCAGCGCCGGGCTGCAGGCGCTCAGTCCAGACAGCACCACGGCCGCCATCGCCAGTCTTTTCTTGATGTGAAAAAATCTCATTGAACTGCGTGTTTTCACCCATGCGTGGGATGGACAGCATGCCACCATGAACCCACACTTCCAACCACTGATCGATGACCACCCCGCTGCGGGCGTGGACACGCACCCCAGGGATGCCCATGAAGTTCTCCGAGATGCCTCCCCTGGTGGGGCCTGATGCCCTGTCTCCGCCAGCGCCTGGCCTGGCAGACGACGGCGAACTGGCCCGCTGGCAGGATTTGTTGGCCCAGGTGGGCCGAGAGCTGGCCGAGCCGCTCACGGCAGCACTGGAGCGCGTCACCACCTTCAGCACCACCGGCCGCATCGACCGACAGGGCCTGAAAGCCCTGCGCGATGAAATCGACCGGGCCCGGCAGGCAGGACTCTTGTGCCAACAGATGGCCAGGCTGGCCTCGGGGCGCATCAGGCAATCGCACGAGCGGGTGCACCTGACCCACACCCTGCAAAGCGTGCTGGCCTATCGGGCCCGTGAGCTTCAGAACCACGGCATTCAGCTCACCCAGGCGCTGCACCCGGCTGAAGTGCGCCTGGATGCGTCGATGCTGTTCGCCATGCTCAATGCGCTGATCGACTGGTGGATGCCTTTGGCACATGGCGCCGTGAGCCTGGAGGTGTCGATGGGCACCTGGCCGGAACACGCGCGGCTGCTTTGCAGGGTCTGCCATCACCCCAGCGATCAACCGGCGCGAAGGAGCGACGGCGACCAGACCGGCGACTGGGGGCTCAACAACCTGCATTGGCAGTTGTTTGATCAGACTGCGCGCACGCTGGGCCTGGTGGTGCGGCGCCAGGCCGATGCCACCCATGTGCACGTGACGGTGGACTTCCCTTGCACGGTCACCGCCAGGCTGGAGGCCCTCAGCCACGAGGCCTCACCGGATGATTTTGCCGATTCGATCAACTCCAAACCGCTGGCCGGCAGCCATGTGCTGGTCATGAGCCAACGGCGGGATTTGCGCGTGCAGGTGCGTGAGTGCCTCAAGTCCATGGGCTTGGTGCTGGACTTTGTGGGGTCGGTGGCAGAGGCCGTGGCGTTCTGCCGTGAGGGGCTGCCTCATGCGCTGGTGTTTGAAAGTGCATTGCGCACGCCGCGCTTTGAGCACCTGATGGCCGACATTCGGCGCGAAGTCCCGGAGTTCGTGTTCATCGAAGTGCTGGACGAGGGCCGCACCTTCGAGATCGCTGCCGTCAGCGACACGGGCATGGCCCGCATCGGTCGCGACGCCATCCTCAGCGGCCTGCCATCGGCCCTGGTCTACGAGCTCACACGGGTGATGTGATCAGGCTTTGGCAGGCGCCGCCAACAAACGGGCCAGCAGTTGGTGCATGGCATCGAAGTCGGGCTCGCCAATGTAGCGCTTGACGATCTCGCCCTGGCGATTGACGACGAAGGTGGTGGGCGTAAGTTGCACCGGGCCAAATGAGCGGGCCAACTCGCCGGTGTGGTCCATCACCACCCGAAAGGGCAAGGCACGGGTTCGGGCAAACGACATCACGTAGGCCGGCGGGTCGTACTGCATGGCCACCGCCAGCGTCTCCAGCCCTTGCGCCTCGAACTTGCGGTGGGTGGCCACGATTTCGGGCATCTCGCGCACACAGGTGCTGCAACTGGTGGCCCAGAAATTGATCACCATGACCTTGCCCTTGAGATCGGCCAGACGGTGCTGGCTGCCATCGATCTGGGTGAAGGGCAGGTCGGGCACGGTGGGGTGCGCCTCCAGGCCGCAGGCGCTCAGCGCCCAGGGCACGGCAGGCAAGGTGCACAGCAGTTGTCGGCGGGTGAGTTCCATGGAGAGCGTCAGGGTGAGGAGGCCTTGGCAGCTTCCGATTGTGCCGCGTCAGAACGCACCGTGAGTTCTTTGGCGCTCAAAACCCTGGTGACCTGGGGATCGTTCCAGGCCCCTGTGATCCGGAAGGCCTGGGTGCCTGCCTCGGCCACCTGTTTGCGCAGCAGCATCTGCGCCACAAAGGTGCCCAGGCCCACCACCGGGTTGATGGCGGCATAGGCCAGCGATGCGGCCCCCGCATTGACATCGGGCACCACATACACCTGCAGGTCCTGGGTTTCCTGCCCCAGGTTGGCCTGCCCTTCCATCAGCACCACGGCCTGCACTCCGCGCATGCGCAGGTTGCGCGTGCTGGCCACGCCTTGCTGGATTTGCAAATCGCCGTCTATCGCGTCAAATGCAAAGCCCTCCTGGAACAGGTCCCTGAAGTCAAGGGCCAGCCGGCGTGGCAGGGATTGCAGGCTGAGCACCCCAAGCAGCTTGGCGGCACCAGGGTCGACCTTGAGGAACTGCCCCTGGCTGAAACGCACCTTCACGTCCCCGGTCATGGTGGCGGTGTCCAGGTCCAGGGGGGAGCCACGCCATGCCACGTGGCCGCTGAGTTGCCCACGCGCGCCACGCACCGTCTTGGGCCACCCCAATCGGGCGAGCAGGTCGCCGCCATTGTTCACGTCCAGCGTGAATGAAAACGCCGACCGCGACCGGCCCGCCGCCCCGTCAGCGACCGTCCAGTTGCCCTGGGCGTTCAGTTGGGCCTCAGCACCACCCAGGCGAAATCGTGTCAGCCGCCACTCTGGCCACTGGCGGCCGCTGCCATCGGCAATGCGGCGGTTGACGGCCTGCATCTCAAAGCGCCCCAGCGACAGGCCGCGCCAATCGAAGTCTTCCACGGCGATGTCCAGCGCGGGCACGCTGGTGGTGGTGTCGGTCTGCATCAGTCCTTGAACGGCCTGTGCGCTCATGGCCTCCGCATCGGCCGCAGGCACCGTCAGCCGCTGCAGCCGGGCCACCAGCTTCTGAGCACCGACACCGGCCTGCGAGGCCTCGTCAGGCAGCCACTCCAGCACGCCGGCTGCTTCACGGGCATCGAGTTGCAATCGCCACACCCGGGGCGCCGGATGCGCGAGGGCGGCGTTGACCTGGTGCAGGCTGCGCTGGCGCCAGGTCAAGGTGTCCACGCGCAGGTTGATCGTGTCGGGCAAGGCGTCAAAGCCGTCGGCGCCATCGCTGCGCGCGCCGCCCGCCACGCCCCCCACGCCCATCGGCAGCGGTGTCACCGGTGGGCTTGGGGCCCACTGCCGGGCCATGGCTATCCAGGCGTCCAGGTCCAGACGGTCCAGCACCAACTGGGCCTGCAGGCCGCGCTCGGGCATGGCTGGCAGGCGGGTGGGCTCCGTGCCCCCCACCTGAACCACGCTCATGGTGCCACGCACGTTGCGCGCAGCGCGTGCGCCACCCATGGCCAGGGTGCGGGGCATCTGCAAATCTGCGCGCACCCAGGGCATGGCCGCCGAGGTGACGGACGACTGTGCCGGATTGCCCAGATCGATCTGGAGTGCGTCTTTGTTGCCGCTGGCATCGGGCATGGTGTAGCGCACGCGCAGCGGCCAGACCGCCTGGGCCGCTTTGGTCATCGGCGCCGGCAGGCTGGATTGCACCCCTTGCAGGCTGGACTGCACCAGCACCTCCGCCAGGGGCTGCCCCTGCCGGACGCGCGCTTCACCCACTTCGACCTGAACCTGCACCGGGGCATCGCCGGTCAACATCGGGCCCAGGCGCGCGAGCAAGGGGTAATCCTGGGCTTGTGACAGGCCCCTGGCGCCCATGCGACCCGTGGCCTTGAAGCGGGCAATGCCGTCGTCCCCGCGCTGCCCTTGCACCGTGAAGGTCTCGCCCCAGACCCGGCCTTGGGTGCGAACGTCCAGCGTCTGTTCAGTGAAGTCGATCTGCCCACGCAGCATGGACAGCCAGGGCACATCCGGGTTGAGCTTCAAGCTGGCCATGTCCTGCTCACCCAGGATCAACTGTCCACGCACCCGGGTGTCGTCTGTGCGCATCAAGGGGATGTCCAGGCCCAGGCTCAAGGCCACCTGGCCGTGCGCCCGGGCATCGTCCAGGGCATGCCCCGTCCAGGCGCTGATGGGCGAGCGGGCCAGAAACTGCAAGGCGTCCTCCAAAGCGCCGCGCCCCTGTCCATTGACGGTCAGACGGGGGTCGTCGTCACCGAGGTTGTCGATGCGCCCCTCGACATCCTTGAGCACGAACTGCCCTGCCCCCACCGTGGCGAGCCGCCCTGTGGCCTGGCTGACCAGCATGCGCTGCCCTTCGAAGCGCAACACGCCCTTCAAATCGCTCAGCGGCGCCCAGACGCCGTGGGTGGCGTCCTTGTCCAGCCCCAGCAAGGACGGCGGAACATAGGCCATGGTGACCCCTTGCAAGGGGACGTTGACCCGAAACCGGCCACCCACATCGTCCTTGAACGGAAACGCGTTGAGCTCGCCATCCACCTCGAAGGTGACAGCTTCGCCCACCCCGGTGGTGAAGGCGTCGCGCACGTAGTGGCGGGTGTCTGCCGGAATGGTCAGGGGCAGGTAACGCCACACGCGCGTGGCCTGTGCCGTGTCCAACTGGCCTGTCATGGTGAGCCAGCCCGGCAGGGCATCCAGGGGCCGGCCTGCGGCATCTCGCTCGCCAGGTCGCGAGGTGCGCCAGTCTGCGCGCAGGCTGCCTTGTGCATCGCCATTGGCGAACGTGGCCTCGCGCACCTGCACCGCCCATTGGCCGTCGCGCTGCTGCCAGGCCACCTGGGCCTGGAGCCGGTCCACGGGGATCTTGGGCTCTTCAAACACCCCGGGGAAGGCCAGCCACCCTTGTTGCACCTGCACCTGTGCCTTGCCCTGGCGTTCGTCCAGGCTGAACTGCACATCGGCGCCCCCCAGCCCGGGGCGCTGCCCGCCCGGCCCGGCGGGCTGGAGGCGCAGGCCTTGTGCCTGCCCCGACAAGGTGTAGTGGCCCGGCGCCCCAGGCGGGCCCTGCCAGCTCAGGGCCAGGTTGCGCAGCACACCAGCAGGCTCAAAAGCCCTCAAAGCCTCGCGCCATTCGGCGGGCAAAGGCAATCGGTCGGCCAGGCTCGCCAGCATGTGCAAGTCCAGCGCGCTGGCCCGGGCGTCCCCGCCCAGTGTCTGCGCCCAGACGGGCCAGGCCTGGCCGGCGGCCAACGGTTCGTGGCGCCAGCTCAGCTCGGCCGACCCCGTGGGCCAGCGCTGACCGTCCTCCAGCGTCATTTGAAGGTCATCCCACCCCACCGTCGTGCGGTCTGGGGCCTGCTGAGCCCGCCACTGCCCCTGAAGTTGGCGCAAGACCATCGTGGGCAGGCCCGGCTGCCAGCGGATGCGCACGTCGCGCACGTCCACGTCCAGCGCGGCCTGGGCCAGCCGGCCCGCCTCCAGCGACAAGCTCACCCCCACCCGGCCGGCGCCCGACATCACCTCCACCGGCAGCCGCACGTGCTCCTGCCAGCGCCTGACGTCCACCCGGGGCCACTGGCCCGTCACGTCGCCCGACCAGGCGCGCCAGTCACTGGGCCGGCTCCACCAGGAATGGTGAACATCGGCACGCAGCTCAAAACGCTCACCCACATCGGCCGGTGGTGTGGCCTGCACCACCCAGTCATGCTGGCGCCCCACCATGCCCAGGCGGTTGCGCACGTCCAGCGTGACATCGGTCAGCGACAACGGGGGCGCGTTCAGGCGCTGGTCGTGCCACTGGATGCGGCCACGCTCGATGCGGATGCGGGCCTGTGTGAGCACCCAGTCGGCCGCCGAGGTGTCGCCCGCCCCCTGGGCCGCTGGCGCGGCGGGGTCCAGGCGCCAACCCGCGATGTGCATCACGCCGTCGCGGTCTCGCCGAATGGAGAGGTCTGGGGCCACCAGCACCAGCTCGCCCAGACGCAATCGGCCATCCAGCCAGGCCCAGGGCGACAAGGTGGACAAGGACAGCCGCACGTGAACCTCGGGCAAGGTGAGCTCGGGGCGCCCGTCGCCGCTCAACAGTTGCACCTGCCGAAGGACCAGCACCGGCCACAGGCCCTCGCGGCGTCCTTCCAGTGCCCCCACGCGCACTGGCACCCCCAAGGCCTGTGTGGCTTGTTGCGCCAGGTCGTCACGCCAATCGGCCGCACGGGGCAGAATCTGCAACAACAACAGTCCCCATGCCACGGCCAAGACCATGCCCACCCCCAAGGCCAGCGCCAGTGCCCAGCGCCCCCCCTTGCGCCACAGTCGCCCCAAGGAGGAAGAAGTCACAGGATCCGGCTCAATCGCAGTTGCGGGCATGAAAGAAGGTCTATGGTCAGTCGAATCACCTAGATGGCGGGTCACCACGGTGCTCTACCATGTGCCTAGCTGTCTGCGGGATCGTTCAGCGATAACCCTAGCACAGACCCTCACATCGGCCGTCCGGTTCCATGTTTGATTTTGATCACGATGCGGTGCCCAGCCCGGCCCGCGCCAACCACTCGCGCTACGTCCAGCGCATCCGCCGGCGTTATGAAACCGAGTGCGCAGCCTTCCTCGCGGCGTGCCCCGGGGTGCCTCGCAGCGCCGACATCCGGGCCCTGATTGAGCGACTGCAGGCCCATGGCCGCCCCTTGCCCTCGGCCCTCCGGGTGGCGCGTCAGCTCGTCATGGAACGGCTGGCCACGCAGGACGTGGAAGCCGGCGCCGCGATGTCGGCCGTCACCCTGGCCATGACCGAGCTGGCCGAGGTCACGCTGGACGCCGCGCTGGCACAGGCCGAGGCCGAACTCGATGAGCGCCACGGCGCGCCCCTGAACGAAGCAGGTCAACGCATCGACCTGTGGGTGGTCGGCATGGGCAAACTGGGCGGCCGAGAGCTGAATGTGTCGTCCGACATCGACCTCATCTACGTGTACGAAGACGACGGCATGACCGCCGGCGTGAACGACCAGGGCATCGTCAAGGGCAAGATCACCGCTCACGAGTACTTCAGCCAGGTGGTGCGCAAGATCTCCGGGCTGATCGATGACACCACCGAGGACGGCTTTGTGTTCCGGGTGGACCTGGCCCTGCGACCCAACGGCAACTCCGGCCCGCCGGTGGTCAGCATGGCCATGCTGGAAGAATACTTTTTGGTGCAAGGCCGGGAATGGGAGCGTTTTGCCTGGCTCAAGAGCCGCATCGTGGCGCCGCGGCGCAGCATGCCGGGCGGAGATCACCACACCCGTGCGCTGGCGCTGCGCGACCTGGTCATGCCGTTTGTGTACCGCCGTTACCTCGATTACGGCGTCTTCGAAGGCCTGCGGCAACTGCACCGCAAGATCCGCGACGAAGCCAACCGGCGTGCGGCCGGGCGCCCCGAGCGCGCCAATGATGTGAAGCTGTCTCGCGGTGGCATTCGCGAAATCGAGTTCACCGTGCAGCTGCTGCAGGTGGTGCGTGGCGGTCAGTTCCCGGAAATCCGCACCCGCTCCACCTTGAAGGCCCTGCCCCGCCTGGTGGCCCGGGGCCTGATCCCGCCCGACACCGCCGACAAGCTCGCGCAGTGCTACATCTTCCTGCGCCGCATCGAGCATCGCATCCAGTTCCTGGACGACCAGCAGACCCACCTGCTGCCCACTGCCGACGAGGACCTGGCCTGGATCGCCGCCAGCCTGGGGCTGACCGACCGCGAAAAAGGACCGCCAGAGCGCCCGGACTGCATCAGCGCCACTTGCCGGATGCTGGACGCCCTGTGTCGGGTGCGCGAACTGGTGGCCACCGAATTTGACGCGCTGCTGCATGACGGACGCGATGGCGGCGGCGCCTCGGGCTGCAAGGGCTGCGGTGCGCCGCCATTGCCCATCGACAGCGAAGACTACCTGGCCCGCCTGCCGCTGGAGGTTTGCTCGCACGTGCGACGCTTTGCCGAGCAACCCAAGGTGGCCATGCTGTCGGACGCGGCCAAACTGCGCCTGGCCAAGCTCGTGGGCCGCGCCACGCGCCTGGCCCTCGCGCCAGCGTCCGAACAAGAGCCCCTGGGCCCTGACGCGGTGATGCGGTTCATGGACTGGCTCAGCCCCCTGCTGCGCCGCGACAGCTACCTGGCCTTGCTGGTTGAGCGCCCGGAGGTACTGCAACGCCTGCTGCGGCTGCTGGGCCTGGCCAAGTGGCCCATGCGCTACCTGCTGCGCCACCCCGGCGTCATCGACGAGCTGGCCGACCCCCGGCTGATGGAGGGCCGGTTCGACGCCGAGGCCTACCTGCGCGAACTGCAGGAACGACACGACGCCCTCACCCGGGCGGGCCAGGCCGACGAGGAGGCCTTGCTGGACACCTTGCGCCGCGCCCACCATGCCGAGGTGTTTCGCACCCTGGTGCGCGACGTGGAAGGGCTGATCACCGTCGAGCAGGTGGCCGATGACCTGTCGGCCCTGGCCGATGCCACCCTGCACATCACCCTGCAGTGGGCCTGGTCCCACCTGCAGCAACGGCCGGGCAAACAGGCCGCTTATGCGGTGGGGCGCCAACCCCATGTGGCCGTGATCGCCTATGGCAAGCTCGGCGGCAAGGAGCTGGGCTATGGCAGCGACCTGGACGTCGTGTTCGTGTTCGACGAAACCCAGGACACCGAAGACAGCCAGGCCGGCCCGGACACTCCCAGCGCGATCGACGCCTACCTGGCCTTTGCACGCAAGTACATCAACTGGCTGACCCTGCACACCGCCGCAGGCGAGTTGTTCGAGATCGACACCGCGCTGCGCCCCAACGGCAACTCGGGCCTGCTGGTGTCCAGCTACATGGCATTTGACGACTATCAGCGCCAGCGCGGCAGCAACACCGCCTGGACCTGGGAGCATCAGGCCCTGACGCGGGCCCGCTGGTGCGCTGGCGAGCCTGCGCTGGCCGCACGCTTCGAGAGCACCCGGCGAGCGGTGCTGTCCACCCCCCGCGACGCCGCCGCCCTGCGCGACGAAGTGGTGACCATGCGTGAGCGCTTGCGCGAAGCCCACCCCTGCCCAGCCGACCAGTTCGACGTCAAGCACTGCAGCGGCGGCATGATCGACATCGAATTCACGGTGCAATACCTCGTGCTGGCCCACAGCCATGCCCACCCCGAACTGATGGACAACGTGGGCAACATCGCCTTGCTGCTGCGCGCCGAACAGGCCGGGCTCTTGCCCAGCGGCGTGGGGGCGGCGGCCGGACAAGCCTACCGGGAGCTGCGGCGCATCCAGCACCGGGCACGCCTGAACGAAGCACCCACACGCCTGAGCGGCGACAAACTCACCCCCTTGATCCCGCACCGGCAGGCCGTGCTGCAGTTGTGGCACACGGTGTTCGCGCCCTGCTGAAGCCCCCCCGCCCATGACCACACCATCGCGCCCTTGGGCCTGGTGGGCCATGAGCCTCGCCTTGGGGGCCCCGGCCCTGTGGCTGGGCTGGGTACCGCTGCAGCAACCGCTCGACACCTGGCCCGCATGGGCCCACAGCCTCACCCTCTCGCCCCCCCAGGGCCTGAGACAGGATGGATGGCGCTGGTGGACCTGCGCCTGGCTGCACGGCAGCGCAGCGCACCTGGCCGGCAACATGCTGGCCCTGCTGGCCATCGCCGCGCTGGGTCAACAAGCCCGTGTGCGCTGGCCAGCGGCGGCGGCCTGGGCGCTGGCCTGGCCACTGACCCACCTGGCCCTGGCCGGTCAGGCCGTGCCCCAGATCTACGTGGGCGCCTCGGGCGTGCTCCACGCCGGGGTGGCGATCCTGGGCACCCACCACCTGCTGTCGGCGGCACCTGACGCCCGCCGCACACTGGGCACCCTCCTCCTGGGGGGGCTTGCCTTGAAGGTTTTCATGGAAAACCCCTGGCAACACCCGCTCGTGAACGCCGCGGACTCGGCTATAACTGTGGCCCCCTGGGCGCATTTCACAGGGAGCATGGTGGGTGGCGTCCTGGGGTTGATCGCCAGCTGGCGCCCCCACAGGCGCCGCCTCACTCCGCCGACATCCGACTGACATCACCCACAGATACCCTCGTTTACCCCGGCATTTGCAGCGCTCGGGAACTTCATTTGCGCTCAATGATCAGTCGGTCTTGCCGATGTAACACCGTAACGGGTGCCGACAAGTCTTCAATCAACCTTTCAAACCATGTCCAGCACAAGCTCATCCCAAGGCATTCGCGCCGCTCGCCTCGTTGTTCTGCCCATCGTCATGGCCGCTTTCCTGGCCGCCTGTGGCGACAAGTCCGAATCCGGCGGTGAAGGCAAGGCCACCCAGGCCGCTGCCCGCGTCAACGGCGACGAAATCACCGTGCACCAGATCAACCAGATCCTGCAACGCCAGCCCAACCTCAAGCCCGAACAGGCCGACGCGGCCAGCCAGCGCATCCTGGAAGGCCTGATCGACCAGCAGCTCGCCGTGGCCAAGGCCGAAGAGCAAAAGCTCGACCGCGACCCGCAAATCGTGCAAGCCCTGGATTCGGCCCGCCGCAACATCCTGGCCCGCGCCTACCTGGAGCGCACCTCGGCCGCCGTGGCCGCCACCCCGACGGATGAAGACATCCGCAAGTACTACGACGAAAAGCCCGCGCTGTTTGCCAAGCGCAAGGTGTACGCACTGCAAGAGTTCACCGTGCCCGGCACCCCCGAGCAATACCAACCGCTGGTGCAAACACTGCAAAACACCAAGAACCCGCAAGAGTTTGCGGACGCCCTCAAGGCCAGCGGCATGAAGTTCAACGCCAACCAGGTCACCCAGGCCGCCGAAAACCTGCCCATGGCCATCGTGGACCAGCTCGCCAAGGTGGGCGACGGCCAAGCCCTGTACATCACCGCCAAGGACGGCTTCAAGGCCGTGCTGGTGGTGGCGTCTCGCGAACAGCCGATCGACTTCGAGAAGGCCAAGCCGATCATCGAACAGTTCCTGATGACCGAGCGCCGCCGCGAAGCCGCACAGAAAGAAATCAAGACCCTGCGCGAAGCTGCGAAAATCGATTACCTTGGCAAGTTTGCCGAAAAAGCAGCGCAGCCAGCATCTGAAGCCTCAGCGCCCGCCGAACCCAGCGTGACCGAACCGGTGACCGCACCGGCCAGCGCCGGCGGGATCGACGCAGATGCACTGAGCAAGGGCTTGTCTGGACTGAAGTGATACAAGGGGCTTTTGCCCCTTGCTGCCGTGAATTAGGAACACCGATTACTCGCTATGACATTTGATCAGTTTCTGCGGATATTGCGCGCAAGATGGAAGTTGGCTGCAGGCATTTTCGTTGCCGCAGTGCTGATCACTGTCATCGCTACGCTGGTATTCCCCAAAAAGTACCAGGCATCCACCACCGTGTTGTTGGATTCAAGGCCAGACCCCGTCTCGGCCCAGTCGATGAACACGCTTTCGGCCATGTCGTTTCTCATGACCCAGATCGATGTGATTGAGAGCCCTGCAGTGGCGCAAAGAGTGGTCCGGCTATTGCGGTTGGACGAAAACCCCACCTTGCGAAGCCAGTGGGCTGAGGAGACGGAGCAGCGGGGCGATTACATCGCTTGGCTTGGCGACCTGATGTCCAAAGGGTTGAAGGTCAAACCCTCTCGAGAGTCAAATGTGATCGAGATCTCCTATGAGGGTGCCGACCCGACTTTTACCGCCGCAATGGCAAACGCATTTGCCCAGGCTTTCATCGAAACCACGGTGCAGTTCAGAACCACACCTGCAAGACAATATGCCAGCTTTTTTGAAGAGCGGGCACAGTTGGCGCGAGAAAAACTAGAAAAGGCACAGATTGAACTGGCCAACGCTCAAAAGTCCAAAAATATCATTGCGTCAGATGAACGTCTGGACGTAGAAAATCAAAAGCTGCTCGAGTTGTCTCAGCAAGTTCTTGCCTTGAAGGCCATACGCTCAGAATCCAGTAGCAAGCGGGCTCAAGCCAATGTGAGTCCAGACCAAACGGCAGATGTACTTGGCAGTCCGGTTGTGGCGAACCTTAAAAGCCAACTAGCACTACAAGAGGCTCAACTCAATCAGATCTCGGAACGACTCGGAAGCATGCATCCGCAAGTGCTTGAATTGAAAGCGAGCATCGAAACCTTGCGCAACAGAGTGGTATCTGAGACACGCCGCATCACTGGCGGCGTGGGCGTGACAGCCAACATCAACTCATCGCGGGAACGCGATGCGGTGCAGGCATATGAAGATCAACGTACCAAGGTATTGCAACTCAAAGAAGCTCGCACCGAACTCGCCGTTCTAGAACGTGACGTCGAAAGTGCTCAGAGGATTTATGACGCCATTCAGTTGCGACTGAGCCAAATCAACTTGGAAAGCAACAATAGCCAAGCCGGTGTCATGGTGCTCAGCAAGGCAACAGCGCCCGTCAAGCACTCCTCACCCAACATGTTACTGAATGTGGTGATAGCCACCGTTTTGGGAGCGCTGCTCTCGATGATGACAGCCCTGATCTTGGAGTTGATTGACCGACGCATTCGCAGCGCAGACGATCTGACACGACTGCTTGAGGTTGCGGTGCTGGGAACACTCAAAGGCCCCACTCGTAAATCCGGGTTTCGAATTTCTGGGCCTAGCCACAGGAAAACTGCCGCATTGACAACTACCTCCTGAACGGCATGAACGCACCACACAACCACCGCCAGTTCGCAGCCACTTCCGTCCTAAGTCCTGCGGAGGAGGCAGCGCCCACACAGCCCACCAGCGAAATGAGCATCGGGGAGCTCATCGCCAAGGCCAACAATTTATCTGTGGAACAGATAGAAAGCATTCTCACGTATCAACGAGAAAATGGTGTCCGATTCGGTGAAGCAGCGGTCGCTTTGGGCTTGGCCAATACCGACGATGTCATCTGGGCCCTGGCTCAACAGTTTCACTACCCCTATTCCTCAGAGACCAATCGAAGCAGCCTCGACCCAGAACTGGTCGTTGGCGCGCAGCCATTCACCGAGCAAGCCGAGAGCTTCCGTGCGATCCGCAGCAAGTTGATCATGCAGCTGTTCTCTGAAGAGCGGCCTCGCCATGCCCTGGCCATCATCAGTCCTGAGTCGGGCGACGGCAAAACCTTTTTTGCAGCCAATATCGCCGTGGCGTTTTCCCAGCTGCCAGGACGGACGCTCATCATTGACGCAGACATGCGCAACTCACGTCTACACAACCTCTTCAAGCTTAAAGAGCACAGCTCTGGCTTGTCTAGCATCTTGTCAGGTCGTGCCGCTTCTCGGGTCATCCAATCCGTGAGTGGATTGCCCAGCCTTTACGTTTTGCCCGTCGGGGTGGTCCCTCCCAACCCGCTTGAACTGCTTGAGCGCCCGGCTTTTGGTTTGATGATGCGCGAACTCAAAACAAAGTTTGACCGGATCATTGTCGACACCCCAGCCATGTCCAGCGGCGCAGATGCAGCAGTGGTTGCTGCACGGTGTGGCGCAGCAATGGTCATCGCTCGCCGGGATGCAAGCCGTTATAGCGGTGCGGCAGAGATGATAAAAACAATGAGATTGGCCAATGTTGAACTCGTTGGCTCAGTTTTGAATGAGTATTGATTTGTTTTTCACAGCAACAATACCGAGCGGATTCGCTATTTATAAAAACAATATCTCAAACCATTAACCTCTGCACAAGGCGCAGATATATGAGACATCCAGCCGAGTCTTCTGCTCTAGCCGCCTGATTTGCATAGTGCCAACGCAGCATCATCGACCAAATTTTTCATAGGCTTCGTTTATATACCCCAGAACCACATCATCCACATTTTGCGCACCAAATATGTTCGATGTGGTCAACCTGATAAAACTACCACCAGGCCTACATTTCGGATCCCGATCCTCATGATCGTATGAGTACAAACCGAGAATTTTAACCCCTCCCTCGCGGAAGGCTCTGATGGCCTGATAGATTGCCATTCCAGCCGCCTTGGATGTCATCTGAGAAAACATCTCATGTCCGTTCAGCGGACGCCCCCCGCAACTGGCGACCCCGTACTCAGTCACTGCCAATGGCTTATCAATGCCAAATTGCTCCAAGTAATTTTGCATGCGCCATAGCTCTTCATGAATACGTCTCTCGTCATAAGCACGCCCTGCCTGGTCTTCACTCAAGGCACCATATACGTGAGCACCCACATAATCACAGAACTGCGTGATCGGCTCCCCCTCCGACGTTCTAGCTTGCAGCACGTATGGCAATCCGTGAGCTGACTCAGCTTGTGGGCAAATCACGGGGACTTCAGGGGCAACGGCCCTGGATCGAGTGGAAACGATCTTGCACAAATCCGCCAACTCTGTGGCGGTACCAGTGAAGCCGCCAATGAGATCCGGCTCGTTCCAGCACTCGACCGCGGTCAACTTGCCACGCAAACGCTTTACAGTTTCACCCACCAATCGCCCGTATGCTGGCCAGTAACGTCGCTCTGGGGGAGCGGCATAACCAGGAATCCACATGGACGAGTGTTCTGTTGGCCGCATACTTGCCCAAGTGGGCGAGCCTGAAAACACCATGATCACGCCGCGACCATCTCGCGCATGAAAGCTTGCCCACTCATCCACCTTAGACCACTCGTACCGATCGACGCCTTGCCACCACTGCATCCCGGACATGCCATCCGCTGCAAGGCTTCTGGCAAAATCGTACTGAAGCCGTAAAGGCCCCAGTGCTTGCTGACTTCTACCGGGATAACGATGAAAACTCATGCCCATGCGCATCATGGGTGCACGATCAGCAGATACCTGTAATCGCGCGAGTTTTATCAAGCCGTCTTTTTGCGGAGAAACACCGGCACCAGATCTCAGCGACCTCCAACTATCGCTTCCTTCTGGCCGCACACCGAACAGAAGGTCGTAGGTGCCGGGTCTCACATCAGAGGGCAAAGGCCAAGACCATATCGAGGCCACCTCTCCGACTGCTGCCCATTGCGTAGCCGCTCTGGACGACAACCATTGCCGAGTGCCATCACGCAAAATCAAAACCTCTTCATCACCCTCTTTCACCTGTGTTGAACCAATGCCTCTCACAGTAAAGTAAAAAGCAGAGTTGGCAACCGCGTCGACATGGTACGCTGGTGCAGAATTTATCATGACGGGTATATCATGCCTCCGCGTCTGAATCCGCAGCGCCTGCCAGCGCAACGATGCACTGACGGTGGCCCCCGGCTCAATATTGACCACAGCGAAACGCGGCCTAACTGAAGTTGGCCGACTCACACCACTTTTGTCAACAGACGGCGCAGGCGCATAATAGTTTGCTTCCACCACCTGTCCCGCCCTGCCATACCAAGCAACGCGGCCACTTGATGAAGCCGCCTCGCCCATATACCCCTCTTCACCGTAGAGGTGAAATCCGAGCCCCAAAGAAGCCCTCATATCCGAGGTCACTGCGCTATCAACCGTCGCAAACAGATAGTGATTGCGATTTGGTTGCAAAGCGACGATGCGATCAGTCAGGAAAAAACCGATATTTGCAACCACTGGAGACTGATTCGTCACAGCAAAATCAAGCGTTGCCTCTTGATATGGCACAACGCTCCTAGCGCTGTAAGTGACCCGCAGGCTTCCCTCTTCGTTTAAAGGCCTCAGCGCCCCATCATTAAACGAGTGCTCAATTTGAACCCTGACAGGGTCAGATATAGGCGCCACTTCTTCAAAATCATCATGCGGTGTCGCCGCCATGCTGATCGTGGTCACGCCGGAGCTCAACCACCACCAACAAAACCACGACATGGCGAACAGCACAGAACCCGCTGTCGCAAGGCTCAGGACGGTCTTTTGTCTTTGGGTCATATCAGCTCTTCCCACCAATCGATGCGCCCCAAGCTACGGATCGCGGCATGTTCAATGTCATGAAAACAGCGGTGGCCACCACAGCACCCAAGGCGACAAACGGCGACCCAGGATGCCCGGCAAACGCTTTCTCACCCACCCCTTGCACCAACATCATGATCAGAACGCGAAATGCACACACGCTCATCGCACGTCTTGCTACAACGCTATCACTTTCGTCGCGAAGAGAATAGGAAGCGAAAAGATACCTGGCCAATACCCATAAACACGCAAGCACGACGGCCAACAAGGGCAACGTTCCCAGCCAACCTACAGAGAGCAGGCTTTCAAGCAAAGAGTTGTGCGCAGTAGCAACTGTATTGCCCCATTGGTCAGCATGCGCCTTTGGGAGCACCACGGACACACTCGACAAGCCATAACCGATCCACGGAGAATCCTCAACCAGTCGCCATGACGCAGCCCAAATGATCTGACGACCAGTGAATGTAGTCAACTCGTGTACGCTTCCTGTTCGAGAAAAAAGGGCTGCGGCCATCGATAGCAACTGGTCTTGCAGCCCTGGATAAAACATAACGGTTGCCAATATCGTGGCACCGATCAAAGAAGCCAAGAACCTAAGAATACCCCACCCTCCGCCCACAAAACCGGAGGCAATAAAGGCCACCGCAACACCCAAAATTGACGACCGGCTATTTGTCAGCAAAAGAGCTGCGGAAAATAAAAGCAGCATGACCACATGGAAACGCCACCAACCAGGCGATGTCGAACGCTTCATCATGTAAAAAGCCATGATGCAGGCGACACCCATGATGGGCCCCAGACTATTGGCCGTACCTGTAATTCCGCGCAGTCGATAATTCGCCATATCCTGGAAGTCACGGGCGAGATTTGGCGATATTGCCATGAATGCGAAAGAAGCAAGCACAGTAAGAGTTGATGCCCAATACATCGCGCGCCAATAATCCTCGACATCGGCCTGGTCGCCCTGCCCAATCTTGGCTGCGATGATCGCAACCCCGACCAACGCGATGCCAGCCACCCCCGCGATCAAGACCATTGGAGAATATGTTGCGGACACCATCGCAAACAAGGCGTAGGCAAAAAATGCCAAAGATATCCAGGACTTCCAGATCGACCTCAAGCCAGTGAATATCCCCAACATAGCCAGCGCCAGCGTGAAAACACCCTTCACCAAACTTTGGAGATCACCGCCGCCGCCACCACCAAGTCGAACCGTCGCCTCAAATGAAAAATAGACCAGACCTATCAGAAAAAAAGTCAAAAATCTGGCCGGATTAAGAAAATACAAAAACCCGGCAACCACCACCGCTAATAAAGTCAACAAAATAACTGGAAGCTGCAATAGCGGAACGCCAAAATCGGTGACTATCCAAACCATTGTCACCGAGAACGATAAAAGCGCGAATCCGAACACCAGGCCCATGAGCGAATCAGCTCCGGCGCGATGATCTTGGTTAACGTAAACCTTGGTATTCATGACCAACATCCATTCATGTTGCTGACGTAGGTGATGCGACGCTTTTCAATGCAGAAATTACGCCCTTGGCGCAACGATCCCATGAGTAAATTGGGGCGAGAGGGTTCTGGGCAAGCTGACGGCCAGCCCTGAGCACACGATTTTCAGACAATGTTTTAAGAAGAGCCGATGCGACAGAACTCGGGTCATCAGGAGAAACAAAAATAGCCTGATCTCCAACCACCTCTCTCAGAGCAGGTATGTCAGAGCAGACCACCGGCGTTCCGTGGGACAAAGCCTCAAGCGGCGGAAAACCAAAGCCTTCGATAAGAGAAAGAAAAAGGAAGGCCTCCGCGTGCGCATAGTAAGTATGCAAACTCTGCTCATCAAGGCCACTCACAACCTCAACACCACACAACCCAGGATCAGCAACCCCACATATAATAAGCGGCAATGGATCTGCGGACAAATTCCGATAACACTCATATGACGCCAGCAACCCATTTAAATTCTTATGAGGCAGTGAAGAAGCCATTGCGAAGATATATGGATTTTTTCTTGGCGGCTCTCGCCGAGGCGTCACCAGGGGTATACCATTATGCACTACGTTCATCGAACTGGCGTCGCGACGCACCATCGAAAGTACGTCATCAGCAGTCGCCTGAGAAATCACTATCAACTGATCTGCAAAGCGAACAGTTCTCAATAGGCCGCCATTAACAATCATCTTCTCCAGCCACGAGAATTGATCGGGATAATTTTTCGCATACCACAGCGGAATAAGATCATGCACAACGGCCACAGATTTTAATCCCGCAGGCTTGCCAAAAAAACCAGGCAAAAATCCTTTTGGCGTGAAATATATATTAGCCCCAACTTGACAAGACAGCGCCTGTGCTCCCCAACGTATCCACAACTGGCGCCTCAGCGCTCCTGGTTGTTGTTGATTCAGCACTCGATGCAGATGTACTTTTTCATGCTGGACGGAGAAGTCCTCTTGACCTCCAGCATTGCATGCCACATGCAACTCCCATCCGTCCGGCAATAGCGGCGGAATGTGCTCAAGCAATCGCTTTGCATAGTTATATATGCCCATGCTCTTACCCATGCCAGGAGCCAACTCGGCCACATCAAACAATATCTTCATTGAAAACTTGCCTTAGCCGAAACTACAGCATCATAAATTCCTTTTGCTGCATTCTCATATGAGTAAAATAACACATGCCGCCTTGCATGACGAGACATCGATTGCCAAAGATCTGAATTAGAGAGCAAGCGAGCAGACGCCTCAACCCACAAGTCAATATCCAGATTCAAAACATACCCATTTTCTCCGTCAATCACCAGATCATTTGCCACTCCCGCCATTGGAGTCACCAATACGGGGACACCCGCAGCGAATGCCTCATTGGCAACCACACCCCACGTATCTATCTGCGTGGGAAACAACATCACCTTGGCTGAGGCATAATACTGAGGTAGATCACCTTGTTTAACGAAGCCAGAGAATTCAACTCTCACCTTTGGCGACGAGGCCTGAGCCAATTTTCGCAACTCCACATCCATGTCACCTGAGCCCATCATGAGGACTGTCACCTGGCGTCCCAATACTTCCGCAACGCCAGCAGCCACACGAATGGCAAAGTCAGGATTTTTTGCTTTTATAAAACGCGCGCTGAAGACGAAGTCGTATGGGCGAGCGCCACGGCACTCATAACCATACAAATCATTGTTGGCACAGAGTTGGGACTGAAAAATACGCGAATCATCGACTCCATAAGCCCGATACAAATCAAAAGAACCATTGCTGGCACCAATGAATGCTTTAGTCCCTGCATAAACCCAACGACGAACAAAGCGATGCACCCAGGTGAGCGTCTGAAACTCGGTGTAATAAGTCCCATCGGTCATTGCCACATGCTTGGCGCCATGCAGTCGAGCATACAGATACGCCAACAAAAAAGTTGGATTAAAGCCTGTCGTCACGATGACATCGGGCTGGAAATCACGCAGACGCGTCCAAGCATCTGGATTACAGTGCACAAACTTTCCTGAATAACTAAAGAACCTCTCTTCAAAGTAAACTTGCTTGTATGAGGCCTGCTGCAAATCCCACGCTCTGTCAGGCTCTCGCCCCGAACAAAAAAACACGCAAAAATCAATTTCTTTGTTCTTGGCCAATATTTCGTAAACAGGAATCCTATATGGCGCTGGTATATTAGTCACCATCGCCACTTTTGTTATTCCGGTAGTCTTCATGACTTCCCCCCAGCGATGCGCAACGAACGTGCATCGCGCCTGATGACCCGACGCATGATCAACAACAGTGTTGTAATTGCAAGCAGATTCCCAATGGCCACCACCAAAATTGACTCAGCAATAAAATAGAAAGTGAAGATCAACTGCACTGCGTAGGCTGCCATTGACGCCATCAGCCAGACACGCTGGATGCTGAGGCAAAAGCAGGCCCGCTCAAACACAAAATTTACTGCAAATAAGGTGGCCGCAACAGCATTGACTGTCATCAGCCCCCATAACAAGTATTTGTCCACCCTGTACAAGTCAGCGACCCATGGTGTAACAACGGCCACCAGAAACGAGGTGGCCAGGGTGACCAACATACATCGCACTGTTTGGGCCCTAACTGCTTCTCCGAAAGCCTGCGCCCCTTCAGATTGCCCGATGGTCAAGGCTCGCATCACACGGCCGTTCCAACTGGTCAAAGGCAACAACATCAAGGCCATCCATTGCAAACCGATGGCGACCAAACCAACGCCTGCAGCACCGTGGGATGCTTCTGCAAGATAAATACAAGCCAGCCAATTGGTTGCGTTATTCAACACGGTAGCGGCAATACTCGGAATAGCACGCCGAAACTGCTGTTTTGCCTGCCCCCGCAACTCATGATCCGATGCAGAGCCAATTTCCGAATTACGTCCTCGCCACCACATCCAGACAAGCAGAGACATTGCTGGCAGAACGCCCGCCCCCGCAGCTAGCCACAACACCCCGCTCAATCCCACAGTTGTAATTAAGGAGTATGCCAAGAGCAAGGCCGTCAAGGTCCAAGCCAGACTCCACATTGCCGCACGACGTGATGCATTCACTCCGTGCGCCAAACCCATGACGAACGGGGTCAGGAGTTGCCCCAACACCAACATAGCTGAAACCGACACCACCAACGCCCAATCCAAACCGACGGAGTCGTGCAAACCAACAGCCTGCATCATGGTTAGGCAGCCTGCGAAGGCGGCGAAGGCGCTGAGCAACAAGGTGCCGAAGTGAGCCCGCACCAAACGCCAACAAAAATCAGGGCTTGCGCCCCTTGCTCCCATCATGGTCGCGTTGTTTGCCAGCGCGGAAGCCATGGGAGACGTTGGGCTTGCCGTGGTAATCAAAAGACCCGAATACATGCCTAACGCCTGAACTCCGAGGATCCGGGATACCAACAACGAAACCACAAAGCCAAGAAGCCTCCCGAGCAAATTGGAGGCCAGCAGCCACAATTCTGGCGACCATCGCCTGTGCCACGCAGCCGAGACCAGGTGCTTCGCTGCGCTGATCATGAAACTATGCCCTCCCGGGCCTGATCATTCGTGGTAATCGTAAGCTTGGTAACCGGCGCCCTTCACCAGCTCATCCCGCTTGGCACTGGTGTAGTCGCTCTGCACCATCTCGCGCACCAGTTCATGCAGGGTGATCTTAGGCGTCCAACCGAGCTTTTCCTTGGCTTTGGCAGGGTCACCCAACAGGGTTTCGACCTCGGTGGGGCGGTAGTAGCGTGGGTCCACCCGCACGATCACATCGCCCACCTTGCACGCGGCCAGCATCTCACCACCCACGGCTTCAACCTTAACGACCTTGCCAATCTCTTGCTCTCCTTCGCCCTCAAAGGCCAAGGTAACGCCCAGCTCTTTGGCCGAGAACTCCACGAACTCGCGCACGCTGTACTGCACGCCGGTCGCGATCACGAAGTCTTCGGCCACGTCTTGCTGCAGCATCAGCCACTGCATCTCGACGTAGTCTTTGGCGTGACCCCAGTCGCGCAACGCGCTCATGTTGCCCAGGTACAGGCAATCTTGCAGGCCCAGCGCAATGCGGCTGATGGCGCGCGTGATCTTGCGCGTCACGAAGGTTTCGCCACGCACCGGGCTTTCGTGGTTGAACAGCACGCCGTTGCAGGCATACATGCCATAGGCCTCGCGGTAGTTCACCGTGATCCAGTAGGCGTACAGCTTGGCCACCGCATAAGGACTGCGAGGGTAGAACGGCGTGGTTTCCTTTTGCGGAATCTCTTGCACCAGGCCGTACAGCTCAGAGGTTGAGGCCTGATAGAAGCGGGTTTTCTTTTCCAGCCCCAGGATGCGGATGGCCTCCAATAGCCGCAGCGCGCCAATGCCATCGGCGTTGGCCGTGTACTCGGGCTCTTCAAAGCTCACGCCCACGTGGCTTTGGGCGGCCAGGTTGTAGATCTCGTCGGGCTGCACTTTCTGCACGATGCGCACCAGGCTGGTGCTGTCCGTCAGGTCGCCGTAATGCAGGATGAAGTTGCGGTTGTTGACGTGCGGATCTTGGTACAGGTGGTCGATGCGGTCGGTGTTGAACAGGCTGCTGCGGCGCTTGATGCCGTGCACCTCGTAGCCCTTGTTCAACAAAAACTCGGCCAGGTAAGAACCGTCCTGCCCGGTGACGCCAGTGATCAATGCTACTTTTTTGGTCATTTATGAGAACCGCTCAATCCAAACAAACGGGGGCGCAGTGACGGCGCGATGGCCTGCTCAAGATCACGGGCAAACTGCTCATGGACTTCAAACTGCTGATCATTGTCGGCGCCCAGTGACGAAATCCGAACCAGGAATCCATCCACGATTTTGCCTTGAAGGCCGTACTTGAACTGCTGGATGCGCCGAGACAAGCCGGGCAAGGCGGTGGTGTCGTCCAAAGTCACCCAGTAACTGATGGGTTCATTGTGCCGTGAGCCAACACGCGTGGCCACCAAGCGACTGGCAATGACCGAATGGTCTTTGAGTGCGAATGCGTTCTCGGCCACTTTCTTGATCAGATAGCCTTGAGCCGCATAACAGAACTCGGGACGGTGCGCCGCGGTGTTGAACGAGTTCTGGTTCTTGCCATACGCCAATGACAGCATCACCAGCTGTCCTTTGGAGTTGACATAGCTTCGTCCGATGGTTTGCGAGTAGAACTCCGCCAGCGTGGCCTCCACCGTCGGATCCACCACCACCGCCGGGCCGTTGTCAAGCAATCGCCAGTCGCCAAATTGTTTTGGAATGTCCTGCTCCAGATTCAACGCCGGCAGTTCATCGGCCATCACGCGGGTGGGCGTCAGGGCCTGGGTCAGCCCATAAGACCCGCCCACCATGAGCAGGGCGGCCACCATCACGGCCACGGGCCATTTGATGGGCGAGGGTTCATTTGCGACGGCCACGTGCGCCTCCTTGATCATCAAAACGCACTGCCAGCACCCGGTCAAACGCATAAGTCAACGTCAAGGCCACCGCGAACAGCACCAGGCCAGCAAAACCGTGCATGAAACCTTGACCGGCCTCATCCCCGAGGTGATAAGTGATCAGCACCAGGATGATCACCCGCGTCACGTTCGCAATGAAGGAAATGGGCACGATGGCAATGGCCAGAATGACATTTCGCGCCTTGGACTGGTAATTCATGATGTTCATGTACAGCAGGCCCAGGGCCTCCAGCGTGAACAAGGAGTTCAACCCCGAACACGCGTCAGCGACCAACAACTGGTAGGGCCCCACCGTCAGCATCACGCCAGTGCGGCCAATGGGGTATCCCGCCCAGTAGAGGATGTTTTCGGCCACGACCGACACCGCGCTCTTGAGCGGCAGGGTCAGGGCCTGAACCACCGACGCCGGCAGCGGAACCATGAACAACAGGAAAAACAACGGAAACCACGCCTTGCGCAGCGCCGATTTGCCATGCAGCAGCAAAAAACCAGCGATCAAAACCAGCATCTGAGATGCCACTTCGATCTCGATCATCTGCTGAGAGCGCGCGACGGAAAAAATCACCACCCCAGCCGTCAAGAACGCAAACCCGGAAAACACCGCAGGCCGGGCCGGGCCCTCGAATATGGTTTGCCGATTGACCCACAGCAACCAGGCGGCGGCCCCCAGGATCAGAGGCCCATGGCCCTGCTCATCGGTGGTCCAGGTGGTTCTCGCCAGCTCCATGTACGCCGGCGCGTACATGACTGCAAACGCCAGAAGGAAAACCACGATGGCTTGGACAGACACGCCACCGCGTGCGCCCACGGGGGCCGACCACCATGGCAGCGGTGGCGAAGCAGAAGAAGTAGTGCTCATGGGCAAAAGAAATGAATGACGGCTGGGCGCAAGCACCAGCACGGCTGATTGTTACCCAATCGCCCGACAAGTTCCCCCAGAAACAACCTGGGAACAACCCCCGTATCGAGGAACTTACCCCTTGACGGGGGGGACAGAGAGAGTGCGGGCACGGTGAGAATGTCACGGTTGCGGGAAGTCCCTCCCCCCGACTCGATGGCTTTCCCTGACAGAAGATTCAAGCCCGCTCCCTAGAATGACGACAAACAGTCAACGCGGCCCGTGCCGCCAGACCCAACAGATCAACCCCACCCGAGGGGCGGCTTATGAGACATCCAGATCCGAATTTTGGCTACCCATCCTTGTCGTTCGTCGAGCACGAGCGTCGGCTTGAGCGCGCCAAGATGAGTTCGGGCAAGCATTTCATGCGACGCGGCGCCAACGTTCTTGACTCACACATCGATGCCATCGGCTGGGACGAGGTCGTTTCGCGCATCGCCGCGTGGGCCGGTCAACGGCAGTCCCGTTACGTGGCGTTCTGCAACGTGCACTCCGTGGTCACCGCCTCGCAGGATGCAACGTTCAACAAGGCCCTGGAACAAGCCGACCTGGCCCTGCCTGACGGCGCTCCCGTGGCCTGGGCATTGCGTCGCGAAGGTTTTGACAAGCAGCAACGCATCAACGGTCCTGACCTGATGTGGCGCTACCTGGAGGTGGCCGAGCGCCTGGGGCAGAGCGTGTTTTTCTATGGCAGCTCTGAAGACACCTTGGCCAAGTTGCGCGCCCGGTTGACGGCGGCTTTCCCCAAGCTGAAGATTGCCGGCATGGTTTCGCCCCCCTTCCGGGCCCTCAGCCCTGAAGAAGACCAGATCGACATCGCCCAGATCAATGCCTCTGGCGCGCAGGTGGTGTTCGTGGGCCTGGGTTGCCCCAAACAAGAGGCCTGGATGCAAGCCCACCGTGGCAGCATCCGCGCGGTGATGCTGGGGGTTGGCGCTGCGTTCGATTACCACGCAGGCACCATTCAGCGCGCGCCCCAGTGGGTTCAGAAGATCGGCATGGAATGGTTCCATCGCCTGTGCAGTGAGCCGCGCCGCCTGGCCCGACGTTACCTGGTCACCAACTCGGTGTTCATGGCACGCGTCATCAAGGACAGCCTGTTCGGTCAGCCCGATAAAAAGGGCAATGCTGGCAACCGGCAGGCGTGAGGCCCCGGCCTGTCACCAGATCACGGCCTTCGGGCCGTTTCTTTTTGGGCTCTCGCCTCACGCCATCCCTGGGTGGCCGCGATCCAGGCCTTTCTGCCCAGATGCGCCGCCAAGAGGTGCGCAGGCATGCGCATCCAGTGCCCACGCAGGTAAATCAACTGTCTGGCCAGCGGGCTCCACACCACGTCCGCCTCGGGGTGGCGGGGCACCATGGCCAGCCTCAAGGCCCAACCGGTCAGCGCTGATGACACCGCGCCAGACCGCGCACCAGACACCTGGCTCAAGCCTTGCACAAAGTCCTCCGGGATGGCGCTGCCCAGGAATTCCTGCAGCAGCCAGCAGACATGGTGCAGCGGTCGGCCCAGATTCAGCTCGCGGGCTCGCGCCAGCAACGAGGGCCAGAAGCCCGACCGGGGGCCGAATTCTGACAACAAGGCGTCAAGGTCCACCAGACCGCGCAAGCCCATCTCCAGCTCCCCCTCATGCATCAGGTGCACAGCGCTGTGCAACACCATGTCGGCCGGACCCAGCATCCACAAGCCCGAGACGTGGCCTGTGGGCACGATCTGCTGCATCAGGCTGGCCGTCGGGGGCGACAGGCGCGCCGTGGACGGCAAGATGGCGTGGTGAACATCCAGCACCGTTCCACGCTTGATGTGGGTCATCGGAGGCAGCTCGTGCATCCATTGCCGGTAATAGTGCTGATCGTAGTCGCTGCTGGATGACATCCAGCCGGCCAACATCAGGGCTGATTCGGCGTCGGCCAGTTGCGCTCGGGGCACCAGCACATCCACATCACCCAGCATGCGCCCCCGTCCGGCATCCAGCCCGGACAGCACGTAGGCCGCCCCTTTGAGCACCACCACCGGGCCTGGCAGCCCTTTCAAGGCCAGGGCAATTTCCTGCGCCTCGTAACCCAGTTCGGTGTGCTGGCGCTGGCACAACAGCTCGGCGGCACGCAAGTGCCGGCGCGCCGCCGGCAGCAGGTCATCCCAGATGCCGTGCTGCCGTGCCAGTGCAGCCACCCGCGACACCAGGTCGCCCGCACGCGCCAGGCGCATGAGCTGATCCCACTGCGCACCCGAATACGACACCAGCACCTCGGGGTGCTTGAGTGCACTCAGCAAAGGCTGCAATGGCAAACGCTCAGGCATGGGCAGACAAGCCATCAAAGAAGGCCAAGGCGCGATCCAGGTCGCTGTAGCGCAGATCGTAGACCTGGCTGGCGTCCAGCACATTGGCCACCGCGTGAAATCCGGCATGCCCATGCACGTGGCGATTGAAGGCGTTGCGCTGCAACTCGAGCAAGGCGTCGGCTTTACCGCGTGCTTGCACTTCCAGCGAGGCCTGGGGGTCGTATTTCGGAAACACCACCCAGGCCGGCCGAGCAGGTTCGTCCGCTCGGGCCACACTGTCGTCCGAGGCTTTCAGGTGGCACACAGTGCCTTTGAGGGTGTCGTGGGCCACCGGCCCCATGGGCACGTGTGGAAGCCGCCGGCGAATGACGTCAATCGACGCGTTTTTCAGGCTGACAGGCCGAGGGCTGGGCGTGATCAACCCCGAGTCAGGGTCGATCAAGGTCAACTCGTCAGACAACAGGCGCCATCCGGCCCCCATGAGGGCGGCGCACAGCGTGCTCTTGCCCGAGCCCGGGGGCGCAGGCAGGATGACGGCGCGCCCACCCCGCTCCAGAACGGCCGCATGCAAGATCACCCATTGGTGGCAATGCCCGGTGATGCACCAGTTCATGCCCCACTCCAGCAAGGCAAATGCCTCGCCCATGGCCAGGGGCGTGAAGGGCTGAAGCCCGTCCATCTGAAACTCGCACAAGGGCCGCCACCAGGGACGCCGCACACGGACCGACACCCTGAAATCCACGAAACGGTCCGTTTGATGCCAGCACAGGTGCTGAGCGTACAGCCGGTGAATGCCATCGGCCACCACCGCAATGGGCGAGCGGATGTGCATGACAAAGGGAGGCATCTGCACGAAGATGCCAGGTCCACGCAAGTGTTCGTGCAAGGCTTGGCGAGTCAGGCTGCCAATGCGGAGGGCACTCACGATGGCTCGACCCTCAGAATGCCCAGGTCCCGCAAAGGTGCCATCAGCGACGACAACAACGCCTCGTCACCCGGCTCGGCGGGCCCCAACAAACGCAATGACAAGGCCGAGGGAGTCAGCCCCTCAGGACAGTCCTGAAGGTGGCGCAGCACCTCTCCGGCGGCGGGCGTCAGCGCGTACAGTGCGCCGTCGGCGTGGTCATGCACCACACACCCGTCATCCCAGCAGCGAAAATTGAAGCGCGCGGCGTTCAGAACCAGTCGTTCTTCGGCCAGGCTCAGGCACCCTTCAAGCATGCGTCAAACGCATTGGCGCCGTACACCTGATTGAAGTAAGCCAGTGTCCAGGCCAGATCGCGCTGAACGCCGCCCACGGTCCACACACCGTTGTTCTTCCAGATGGTTCGGCAATTGGCTTCGGTGATGAAGCACTCGGCATCACCATAGTATTTGGCCGCCATGTACGCCATGGCGCAATACAGGCCCAGGCGGTCGCGATCGTTCTGGGGATTGAGGGTCCGGATGATCCAGTCCAGCTTGGGGTTGTCGGTGCTGCACCCGGAGAACCGGACACTCGGCTTCACGAAGCCACAACCGTTCCAGCCTTCACTGTAGCTGTGATACTTGTACTTGAAGTACATGGTGGTGGTGACCACCAGGCTCTTGCATTGATCACGGGTCAGGAACTTGCCAGTGGCTTTGCCGCTCTTGGCCGGACCTGCGCTGCAACGGAAGCCGTTGGCCACGAACGACGAAAACGCCGAAGGACGAACGGTGGAGCCGCTGGTGGTGGTGGCCAGCACCATGTCGGTTTTCAGGGTCATGACGATGGGCGCAGCCTTCAGGCCAGCCCGCATCAAAGCACGGCGAGACAGCGGGCCACGTTCCGAGCCCACGCCGGGCACGACGTCGCCAGCGCTTGACTGCTCTTGAGACTCAGGACGTTCCGACACTTTCATTCCCCCGCGTGACCAACATGGTCCCAACCATTTCGCCACCCGGTTCAGTGGGTGGCTCGAATTCACAAGCCTTTGAGCAACCGGGACACTTCTTCCTGATTGCCAAATTTGTTGCCCAGCTCTTGCAACTTGCCCAGGGTGGCCTTGGCGTCGGCGGTCTTCCCTGCCCGCAGCTGGAGCTTGGCCAGACTCAAGCGCAGATCACCGCGCTCGGGCTGCAGCCGCACGGCGCGCTGCTGAAGGGACAAGGCTTTTGCCACATCACCCTGACCGGCGACAATGCCAGCATATGTATCAAGGATATCAGGATTGTCCGGCGCCAGGGTGTTGGCCCGCTCCACGTGAATGAGGGATTCTTTATCCCCGCGCTGCGACAGAATCCACGCCAGGTTATTCAAAAAAATGACTTGATCGGGGCGGCTGGCCAAAGCCTGCCGGTAGTATTTTTCAGCCTGTGCAAGCTGCCCCGCCTTCATGGCCTGTTCGCCCACATAGCCGGCAAACACATGGTCTCTGGCTTGTTTCTGCAGCCAATCCTGGGCAAAGGCCTGGGCCTGGGCGCCCTGCCCAGTGCTGACCAGGGCATTGAACACCTTCATGGCCACGGCGGTGGACGTGGGCGCCTTGGACAGCGCCGTGCGGTAGGCCTGCATCGCCTCGCTCTGGCGCTTGAGAAACAGCATCACGTCGCCTTCGACGACGTAACCGATCGCCTCGGTCGATCGCTGCTTCTGAATGGACTTGCTCACCGCCAAGGCCTCGTCGGGCGAATTGTTGCGCAGAGCCAGCTGCGCCAGCGCCTGCTGCGCAGGCAGGTGGTCGGGCTGCACATCCAGGGCCTTGCGCAAGGCCTGCGCCGCCGCAGGCAGGTCCTTGGCGGCGACATGGGCTTGCGCCATCCTCATGTGTGGCCCCACCGCGCGGGGCTGCATCACCGCCAGCTTGCCAAAGGTGTTGACCGCCTGGTGATGCTCGCCAGCACTGACCTGGGCCCGGCCCAGGGCGTCGATCACCGAGGGGTTGTCGGGTAGCACGGCGGAGGCCGCCTGCGCAGCCGTCAAGGCCAGCTTGCTGGCGTTCTGCTGCAGGAGGTAATCCACCAGGATGAGTCGGGGGGCGGACTCGGATGGCGCAGCCTCAATGGCCTTGTTCAAGAGCGCCACCACCTCGTCCTGCGACGCATTCAACTGCGCGCGCAACTGGGCCAGCGCCAGGATGGCGTCTGCATTCTTGGGGTACTGACCGATGAAGGCCTCGTAGCGCTGTCGCGCGGCGTCCGGCTGGCGCTCCTGCATGTCCAGGGCCGCCAGCGCCTTGACCGCCGGAAAGAATGTGGGCGCCAGTTTGAGGGCCTGTGTCAGTGCCTTGCGGGCGCCCGCGATGTCACGTTTGAACGTCAGCACCTGGCTGCGCAGGTGCCAGGGGATGGGATCGTCGGCCTTCTTGGCCGACAGCTTGTCGATGGCCTGCAGCGCCTTGTCCAATTCGCGGCGCTGCACCAGGGCGTTGATCAGGGCCATGTCGGCCACCACGCCGGGGTCTTCGCTGGCGATGCTGCGCAGCTCTCCAAAGGCCGTTTCGGCGTCACCGGAGGCCAGTCGGGCCAGGGCCAGGCTGGTCTTTTTCTCGGGATCGTTGGGCGCCAGCGCCGTGGCTTTTTCAAAGTACTTCTGGGCTTTCGCCTGCTGGCCCAGCACCAGGTACAACTGGCCGGCCACACCCAGCATTTCGGGGTCTTGATTGGCGTCCAGCTTGTCGGGCAGTGTGCGCTCGGCCCGGTCGAGCTGCCCGGTGCGCAAATAAGTCTGGATCAGCAGCCGCCGGGCCAGCGCCGAGTCCGGCATGGCCGTGACGGCGCGGGCCAGCAAGGGCTCGGCCTGAAGCAAGGCGTTGCTGCGGAACTCCACCGCACCGGCCAGCTCCAGCGCCAGCCCGTTGTCAGGCGCCAGGCGCAAGAGCTTTTGCGCCTGGATGCGGGCCTGGGGCAGGTCGCTTCGCGCCAAGGCCAGCTGAGCCCCCAGAAACAAGGTCTTGGGGTAGTTCTCACCCATCTTCTGCAGCACCTTGTAGGCCTGCTCAGCCTGGTCCAGCTGACCTTGGTTCATGTGCACCCGAACGACACTGATCTGTGCGTCCCGAAAACCTGGGTGCCACTCCACCGCCTGCCGATAGACCGCCAGGGCCTCATCGGCTTTGCCCATGCCATAAAAGAGCAAATCGCCTTTTTGCTTGAGCACGCCCGCGTGCCTTGGCGAAGCAGCCAGGGCGCGGTCCAGCAAGGCGCTGGCCTGCGGGTACTGGCCTTGGCGTGCCGCCAGCCGGGCCTTGTTGAGCAAGGCCACGGTCTGCTCGGCGTTCAAGGCCAAGGATGCATCCAGGCTGGCCGCACTGTCGGTGGGCTTGCCCAAGGCCATCTGCGCCTCTCCCAGGTAGGCCAGCACGGTGGCCTGCGCCTGGGGGTCAGACAGCTTGACCTTGCCAAACCTGGATTCCACGTCCTGGAACCTGCCGGCCGCCACGAGGGTTTCGGCCAGCACGGGCAGCACCTGTGATTCGGGGTGGCCGGCCTCCAGGGCCTTGTTCAGCTCGTTCTCGGCCCCCGCCACATCACCCGAACGCAACAGGGCCTGCCCCAGCAAGAAGCGCACATCGGCCGCATCGGGCTGGGCCTGCAGGGCGTTTTTGAGCTGGATGATGGCCGTGGCGGTGTCATTGCGCGCCAGGCTGTCTCGCGCAGAGGCCTTCAAGGCCTCGGGGTCTTCGCTGCAGGCCACCATCAAGCCAGCCACCAGCACAGACAAGGCAGAACGACGCAGAACGTGGAAGTGTGAGGTCATGTTCGGAAATCCGTGAAGGCGGCCTGCACGAGATGGGCTCAGCGCAGTCCCAGTCGGTGCATGAGGTCGTACAAGGTCGGGCGGCTGACCCCCAGCAACTCGGCGGCTTGCAGCACATTACCATCGACCCGGGCCAGCGCCGCCAGCACCGCTTTGCGCTCGGCGGCTTCGCGCACGGCACGAAGGTCGAGGGTACCCGTGTCGGCCTCTGCCAATGAGGCGGACAGCCCGAGGTCTTCGGGCACGATGCGTTTACCTTCGGCCATGATGCAGGCGCGCTTGATGCAGTTCTCAAGCTCACGGATGTTGCCCGGCCAGGTGTGCTGCTCGATCAGCTGAGCGGCTTCGGGCGACAGGGCCAGCGCGGGACGTTGCTGCTCGGCGCAAAACCGGTGCACAAAGGCGTGGGCGATCAACACGGCATCGCCGACGCGGGCGCGCAGCGGGGGGATGTTGACCACGATCTCGGCCAGGCGGTAGTAAAGGTCTTCGCGGAACGCGCCGTCCTGGATCTGCTGTTTGAGGTCTTGGTGGGTGGCGCACACGATGCGCACATCCACCGGGATTTCTTGCCGGCCCCCCACCCGCTCGATCACGCGTTCTTGCAAAAACCGCAGCAGCTTGGATTGCAAGGGCAGGGGCAGATCGCCGATTTCATCGAGCATCAGGGTGCCGCCATGGGCCAGCTCGATCTTGCCCTGGGTGGTCTTGACGGCGCCCGTGAAGGCCCCTTTTTCGTGACCGAAGAGTTCGGTCTCGAGCAGGGTTTCAGGGATGGCGGCACAGTTGATGGCCACGAAACGGCCCGCGTGCCGGTTGCTCGCCTTGTGCAGGCTGCGGGCCAGCACTTCTTTGCCCGTGCCACTTTCGCCCAGCAGCAACACCGTGGCGCTTGCGTGGGCCACTTTTTCGATCATGCGACACACACGCAGCATGTCGGGGTCGCGGGTGATGAGCCCCCCCATGGACTCAGGGGCCTGCGCTGCACGCAAGCGCCTGTTTTCCATCTGCAGTTCGTGCAGGCGCAGCGCGCGGTCGATGGTCAGCGCCAGGGCCTCGGGCTCGAAAGGCTTGGCCAGGAAGTCGTAGGCCCCCATGTCCACGGCTTTCAATGCATTGGCCTGGCCGTTCTGCCCTGTCAGGACAATGACCTTGGTGTCCGGCAATGAGGCCAGGATCTCTTCCAGCAGCGCGAAGCCTTCCGTGGCCCCATCGGCATCGGGCGGCAGCCCCAGGTCCATGGTGACCACGGGGGGCTGAAACCGGCGCAACTGGCTCATGGCTTCGGCGCGGTCAGAGGCCAGCACGCACTCCAGTTGATCGAGAGACCACCTGATCTGCTTTTGCAGGGCCAGGTCGTCTTCGACGATCAGCACGGCGGGGTTTCGCGCGGTGGAGCTCATGGCGTGGTGGCGGCAGGCGGTTGCGGGGGGTCGGACATGTCCAGCAAGGGCAAGGTGAGCGTGAACGTGGTGCCCCGGCCCTGTTGGCTTTCGACCGTCAGGCGGCCGCCAAGTTCAGCGACGTACTGCGCGCTTTCGTAAGCCCCGATGCCCATGCCCGCGGTTTTGGTGGATTGAAAGGGTTTGAACAGTTGCTGACGCATGAACTCTTCGCTCATGCCCACCCCATTGTCTTCGACTCTCAGGCAGGCGTGACTCCCATATCGGAGGGATACCAGCTTGACCATGTGCCCCTGGTGCTCGGTGGCGTCCAGCGCGTTCTGGACCAGGTGGCCGACCACCCGAGAGATGCGCTCTTCGTGTCCGCGGGCGGTGACGCCCTCCTCCAGCGCCACCTCGATGTGACGGCCACGCTGTTGAGCAAGCTGCACCCACTGGCGGGCGATGGCCGAGAGATCGACCCCCACCGTGCCGCCTGCGGCCGGCTCGGCCCCTTCGCGCAGCTGCAGCATCATGGTTTTCATGCGCTCCAGGGCATGCTCGACCGTCATCAGCATGTCTTCCTGAAACTCGGGGTTGTCCTTGAGTCGACGCGCGTTCTTCATCATCAGCGACAGTTGCGTGACGATGTTCTTGAGGTCGTGGACCACGAACGCCGACATCCGGTTGAAGGATTCGAACTTGCGTGACTCCATGAGCGCCTCGGTGGCCATGACCTGGGCCAGAAAGCTCGCCGCCTGGGTGGCTGCCGTTTTGAGCAGGTCGATGACCTCCCAGTTCACGTCCCAGTCGGTGCGAGGACGGCACAGCAACACAAACCCCAGTTCCACGCCCGCGCTCTTGAGCGGAATCAAGAGCCAGGCCTGGTCCAGCCCTTCCAGCCAGGCAGGCAGCACCAGGCCAGGGTAACGCTCGGGGTGTCGGTGGCGCTCGGCCAGGTTGATCACCCAGCCACTGTGCCTCATGAACTCGGCCAGGCTGCCGTCCAGCGGCTCGGCGGCCTGCACTGGCGGCAGGTTCCAGCGCGAGACCTGCCTCAGCGTTGGTGCGCCGGCCTCACGCAACCACAGCCCACCGGCAGGGCTCTCGACCATGCCGGCCAGGCCCTTGACGACCTGCAACTGCAAGGCCTGAGGCTCGGTGGACGACGACAGGGCCTGCGTGAACTTCAACCACTCTTCTCGGTAGTCGTAGCGGTAACGCAGGAAGTGCTTGCCCAGCCACACGCGCAGCTTGGCGCGCAAGGTGCCGGAAAAAAACACCGCCACCAGGCAGGCCAGGCCAAAGACCAGCAGGCCCATCTGCAGCACCTGCCCCCAGTTGCCACCGAAATAGCGCAGGTAGTACCCCAGGCTGGCGATGAACAGCAAATAGGCTCCTGCCAGGGCGGCCGACACCGATTGAAAAGCCAGTTGGCGCGACACACGGACACGCGCCATCCAGGCGCTCTGGCGCACGCCCGACCAGGCCAGGAACGGCACCATCAAGGCGTGCACCCAGGCCCGGGCCGTCAGGGCATGCGCATCGACCGCCTGAAAGATCGTGGCCTGCGAAAACAGGTAGATGTCGAAGATGAAGGTGCCGGCCAGGCCAATGGCCACCGGCTTGATGCTCCAGCGGGCGTCCTCGGGCACATGGCGCAGCCACTGCTCCAGCAACACCAGGCCCGCAATGGCCAGCAGCGTGAAGCCCAGCGCACTGGGCAGCCACAGGCACCACAGCAGCAGCCCGCCGGCCACCAGGGCGCCCACGGCCACCGGTCTGGCGCCCGTCTCACCCGCCCGAGACAGCAGCATCAACAACACCAACGACCAGGCGCCGTAGCGCAAGGCGTCCAGGCGAACCTCGGTGAGCGCCACCCAGGGCGCGTGATCATGCAGTGCGCCGGCCAGGGCCCAGGCCAGGGACAGTGCCGCGGCCAGCCACAAGGCCAGCAGGCTTCGACGTGCCTCAGGATGGCGCCAGGTTTGTGCCGCCACCATGCCGGTGTACGCCAGGTACGCCAGCGCGCAGGCGGCGTGGCCGAGCTGCGTCAGTCCGGGCAGGTCCATGGACGCATCCGCGACAGGGGCTCGGGCGTCATTGCGCGCCCTTGCCGGTCAACACCACCCCCACGGTTTCAAACAACACCACCAGGTCCAGAAAGAGCGAGTGGTTTTTGACGTAGTAGAGGTCGTACTGCAGTTTCTGCACCGAATCCTCCAGCGTGGATCCGTACTGGTAACGCACCTGGGCCCAGCCGGTCACCCCGGGTTTGATGCTGTGGCGTACCGCATAGAAGGGGATCTGCTGCGTGAGCTGGTCGACAAAAAACTGACGCTCGGGGCGGGGCCCCACCAGGCTCATGTCGCCCTTGAGCACGCTGAACAACTGAGGCAACTCGTCGATGCGGCACTTGCGGATCACACGCCCCACGCGGGTGACGCGGCTGTCGCCGGCGGTGGCCCACTTGGGCACGCCGTCTTTTTCAGCATCGGTGCGCATGCTGCGAAATTTGACCACCTTGAATTCTTTGCCGCCCAACCCCACCCGGTCCTGGGTGTAGAAAATCGCGCCACGGCTGTCCAGCTTGATCAGCAAAGCGGTGATCAACATGACCGGCAGCGTGAGGAGCAGCAAGAAGATGGCGCCCGTCAGGTCAACCACCCGCTTCAGGACGGTGCGCACCACGCCCTGGTCAAAGCCTTCGCCAAAGATCAGGTAGCCGGCAGACATCGCATCCAGGCGGATCTGCCCCACTTTGCGCTCGAAATGGGTGGCGATGTCGATCACGCTGATGCCATCGAGCTTGCAGTCCAGCAGCTCCCGCATGGGCATGCTGCCCCCACGCCGCTCGGTGAGCGCCACGATGATTTCATCGACCTGCAGCTCGTTGACCAGCGTCGAGAGGTGCTGCCCGGGGCCATACACCGGATGCGAGTCGATGACCCGGTCTTTTTCGTTGGGGCTTTCCACAAAGCCCACGATGTCCACGTTGGGGTCAAACCGCAGCAGAGATTCGGCCACCGCCTTCGCGCGCGTGCCCACGCCATAGATCAGCACGCGGCTGCGGGTCATGCGCGACGGCAGGAAGGACTCCATCACCTCACGCTGCAGCACCACCAGGGTCTTGGCTGCCATCAGCACACCAAAGACCAGCCACACGCTCTTGTCGATGACCTTGGGCATCAACAGCAAAAACGCCAGGGTGATGAGCGCCGACGCCAGCCAGGCCACCAGGGCCCGGATGCGCATGGCCGTGCGGGTGTACGAGCGGGCGTTTTCATACAGGCCCAAGGTGCCGTTGACCATGATGAAGGTCACGGTCACGAAGACGCCAGTGAGCGTGCTGTCCAGCACCGAGTCGGGCTGGCGCATGCTGGCTTGCAACCACACGGCAAAAAATGCGGCGGCCATCAAGACGGCCGCCTCAAAGAGAACCTGAAAAATGGAGCGCTTGTGGAAGTGGTGCCCAAAAATCTTGATCATCGATACCAAACCCTGTTTGCCGCCGCCAACCCGGTGCGCACTCGGGGTAACGGCGTGTAACTCTCCATCTTACGCCCGCAGCCGCCTGCTTTCATCCCCCGAAAAGGACGTCCACCACAACAGGAACTGCAGCAGGAATGCCACGCGGGTAAACTCGAAGACGCTGATCAGGCTGCCCAGCAGGCCGATGCTCAGCACGGCGCCCGCCCAGGGCCACCCGTCCGGCACACGCCCCGCCCGCCAGCCGCCATGCACGATCAGCACGGCCAGGGCCAACAGGGCAGGCAGTCCGCGCTCGACCAGCACCTCCAGGTACAGGTTATCGACATGCCAAGGGATAAAGTAAGACTGCGACACCGGCCACCAATGGGCGCTGCCCCGTGAAAAGTTCGCGTTTTGCAGGGGCACGGCCTGGCCATCGGCCCACAACTGCACTTGCTGCAGGCGCAACTGACCCGCCACCGACGACACCGACACCTTCAAGACCGCGGGCGATGCGCCGCGAAAGCCCGGCCCGTCCAGCGTGATCATGGCGTCGCCAGGTTGCCAGCTGGCCTGCATTTGCGCGCAATCGATGGGGTACAGCAGGTGCTGCTGGCACACGGCCACCGAGACCTGCAAGGGGTGCTCGACACGCCCATGCAGGCGCACATGCACGTGGTGCCCCCCCAGCCCCTCGGGCAGTTGAATGCGCTGCATGATGGCCCATCGGCCCGCCAGCTCCAGGCGAGTGGCCGGCCCCGAAAGCTCAACGTGAGCGGGGCCGTGGCCGCCTTCGGGCTGCCAGGTGGTGCGCCCAGGCAACTCGGCATGCCCATGGCGCTGGCTGTATTGCACGGGCACCTGCCCCAGCCCCAGGCCACGCCACAGGTCGGAGGGGCCCGTCATCAGGCCCGTGATGGCCTGCCAATGGCGCCAGCGCCCCACCGTGTCGTCCAGCGACTGCGCCAGGCGCTGCCCAGCCAGCTGGCTCATGGACACCAGCAACACCACCTCCACCAGCCACAGCAGGCACAGGCCGCGCCAGGCGGGACGCCACCATGCGGGCCGCGAGGACGGGCTCTGCCGGCTCTGCCACCAAACCGCATGCGCGCTCAGCACCACGGCCACCACCAGGATCCCTCTGGAATAGGTGGTGACCACCACATACCAGCTCGCCATCAGCAGCACGGCGCCCACGGCAAAGCCAAGCGGCCGCCGTGCACGCGTCAGGGCCCACCAGGCGAACGGCAAGGCCATGGCCAGGTAGGCGTCGATGGCGCCGCCGCCCAGGTTCATCTCCCAGAACCAGCCGGTGGTTCGGTAGTCGCTGGCCAGATCCCACCATGCCACCGCCTGCAGGCGCTCGCAGAACACCGTCACACACAAGCAACCCAGCCCGGTCACCATGCCCCAGGACAGGCGGCGGGTGGCCTCGCGCTCGGCACGCCAAGGCCACAGGCACCAACAAGCCCACACCGCCCAGACCGTGGAGCGCGCGGCACGCAAAGGCGCCGCAGCCGAGTGCTCATCGCCCCAGAACACCTCCCACCACGCAGGCCACCCCGCATCGGCTCGCCACCAGGCCAGCCCCACGCTCAGGCACCACAGGGCCGCCATCGCGTACACCCACCAGGCGGGCCCGCGCGCGCCTGCGGGATGGGCGGGCCGAGGCGCCCGCCAGCGATGGAGCGTGGCGCCCAACAAGACCAGGGTCAGCAGCAACTCGAACTCGTCCACCTGCCGCCAGCCTGACCAGACGCCCAGGTGCGCCACCGGCAACAAGGCCAGCACGACGGCCATGGCCCACACGGGCTGGCGTGCAGACCACAGCACCACCCCCAGCCCCCCCAGCGAGAGGGCCAGGGGCCACCACGGCACGGCCGTCACAGCAAGATCTCGGCCGGGGCGGGGTGACTCAGGAAGCGCTGGGGGCTGGCCGAGGCGCCATAGGCGCCAGACTGAAACACCACCACCAGGTCACCGGGCTCGGCGCGGGGCAGTTCCACCTGCTGGGCCAGGGTGTCCATCGGGGTGCACAAGGGGCCCACCACATTCACCCGCTCGGTGGGGCCGCCGGGCGCCGCGCCGGCCAAGGCCACCGGATACGGCCGACGTATGAGCTGCCCAAAATGACCCGCCGCCGCCAGGTGGTGGTGCATGCCCCCGTCGGTGACCACAAACACCTGGCCCCGGGACTCCTTGCGCTCCAGCACCCGGCACACGTAGGCGCCAGCCTCGCCCACCAGGTAGCGCCCCAGCTCCACCGTCATGTGGGCCTGGGGCCAGACCTGCTGCAGCGCTGGCCACAGCCGACCCATCGCCTGGCCCACGGCCTGGATGTCCAGCGGCGTCTCACCAGCGTGGTAAGGGATGCCCCAGCCCCCACCCACATTCACCGACAACACCGGCGCGGGACATTGCTGCGCCCAGCCGCGCAGCATGTCCAGGGTTCTTTCGAACGCCGACACCAGCACCTCGGCCTTCAGGATCTGAGAGCCCGCATAGACATGAAAGCCCTCAAAGCGAAGGCCCTCGCGCGCCACCTCGGCCAGGACGGTCGGCACCTGTTCGGCGTCCACACCGAACACCTGGGCGCCCCCGCCCATGCGCATGCCCGCCGAGCGCAGCTCGAAATCCGGATTGACCCTCAGCGCCACCCGGGGGCCGAGCGCTGGTGACAGGCCCCACGACCGGGCCAATTCACCCAGCAAGCGCACCTCGCGCAGCGACTCCACATGCAACAACGCGCCAGCGGCCACCGCCTGTCGCAACTCCAGCTCGGTCTTGCCAGGCCCCGCAAAACACACGTCTGCGGGCGCGCAACCGGCGTTCAATGCGGCATTCAGTTCACCGCCCGAAGCCACATCCATGCCATCCACCAGGCCAGCCAGGTGCCCCAGCAAGGCAGGCATGGGGTTGGCCTTGACCGCGTAGTACAGGCGCACCCCAGGGGGCAAGACCTGCCGCACCGCCTGCACACGCTCGGTCACCCGGCGTCGATCCACCACATAAAAGGGCGTCTGCCCCGCCCGCTCGGCCAGGCGGCGCACCGACCCATCGCCCAGCATCCATTGGCCATCGCGCCAGTCAAGCCACGTCATCCAGCCTCCATCGCTGTCGGTCGATCTTGCCGTTGGGGTTGCGCGGCAAGGCACTCACCCACTCCACCAGCCGGGGCACCATGTAGCCAGGCAAGTGTCGGCGGCAGTGTCTCATCAGCACATCGGTGCATGCCGCGTCGTCCACCGGGGCCTGCGGCCGCCGAGTGGCCACCACCCGCACCACGCTGCCCAAGACGTCGTCAGGATGGCCCAAAGCGATGGCCTCGGCCACCACCTCGCACGACAACACCACCTCTTCCACCTCGGTCGGGCTGACCCGGTAGCCCGACGTCTTGATCAGGTCGTCGCCACGGGCCACGAAGTACAGATAGCCTTCGGCGTCTTGCCGCACCAGATCGCCTGAAAACACCACGCGCTCACCCAGGTCAGGGCGCCCACTGGGCGACCACAGCCCAAAGCGCTCGGCGGTGGCTTGCGGATTGTTCCAGTAGCCCAAGGCCACCAGGGGCCCGCGGTGCACCAGCTGGCCCACCTCGCCCGGGTGACAAGGGCTGCCATCCGGTCGCAGCACCAGCACCTCGACGTTCGGGATGGCCTTGCCCATGGAATCGGGGCGTCGCCCCACCTGGTCAGGCGGCAGGTAGGTCGAGCGAAACGCCTCGGTGAGCCCATACATCAGGTAAGGCAAAGCCTGAGGCGCAGCGCCTTGCATGGCCGTCAGCAAGGACGACGACACCCGCCCTCCCGTGCACGCCCAATACCGCAGGCGGTCGGCCGCGCCGGGCGGCCAGGGCTGCGCAAGCAGTTGCGCCAAGAGCGGGGGCACCGCCGTCAGCCCGGTCACACCGTGCTGCTGCATCACCAACAAGGTGTCGCGCGGCAAGACATGGTGGTGCAGCACCACCTGCGCCCCCACCATGAATGCGGTGGTGAGCTGGCTGAAGCCCGCGTCAAACGACAGCGGCAGCGCGGCCAGCAAGACATCGTCGGCCCGGTTGCCCAGGTAACGCACCACGCTGCCCGCCCCGGCCACCAGATTGCGATGCGACACCATCACACCTTTGGCACGCCCCGTGCTGCCCGAGGTGTAGAAAATGGCGGCCAGGTCGGTGTCCACCACGGACGGGTCGGCCACAGGGTCTGAGTGGGCCCCTGGGGTTGCATCTGGGGTTGCATCTGGGGTTGCATCTGGCGTTGTATCTGGCCCCATGACCCGACACGGCGCAGGCGCAGGCCACGCCGACAGCCAGGCCGACACCGAGGGTGGCGACAAGGCCACCAGCGCCCAGGCGCCCGCGTCCTGAATCACGTGCAAGGCCTGCGCCGGCTTGAGCAAGGGGTTGAGCGGCACCAGCACCCCGCCCGCCCGGCTGACGGCAAAACACACCGCCACGGTCTCGGGCAGCTTGTCCACCAGCACGGCAACGCGTGCGCCCGCCGGCAGGCCCGCGGACCGCAAGGTGTGGGCCCATGCTTCGATGCGGGACTGCAGGCGGCCGTAGGTCCAGCACGCCTCACCGGTGCGCAGGGCGATGGCGTCCGGGCAGCAGCCAGCCGCGCGACGCGGCAGGTCGTGCAGCAGGATCGGAGGCACACTCCACAGGTGATCAGGGGCCGCGCTCATGGTTCACAATGGTAAGTGAAGGTGCGCCCGCCTTTGGCCGCCACAGACACGCCCCGCTGTCCCACGATGGATCTTCTGCCCCCACTCCTGCATGCCCTGGATGACGCCCTGCAACTTGAGGGGCGAGCACAGCGCTTCAACCTTGACACGCCCTTGCTGGGCGCCCTGCCCGAGCTCGACTCGATGGGGGCCGTGGCCCTGGTCAGCCACCTGGAGCAACAGTTTGGCGTGGTGTTCGATGACGCCGACCTCCACGCGCAGACCTTCGCCACCGTGGGCAGCCTGTTGACGCTGGTTCAGCAGGCCCTGAACCCGGTGGACTGAACAGGTGCGGCCATGAGCGCCCACGCTGGCCAGGTCCTGGCCATGGATGGCCCCAACGGCGTGCTGTTTGGCCTGTATCACCCCCCGGCCACTCGGCCCTGTCGTGGGCGTGTGCTGCTGCTGCCGGCGCTGGCCGAAGAGTTCAACACCTGCCACCGTGTGTGCGCCCTGGCCTGCCGGCAGATGGCGCAAGCCGGCTTTGCCGTGCTGCGTTTTGACCTGAGCGGCACGGGCGACAGCGATGGCCGACTGGCCGACCTGGGCTGGCCGCACTGGCTGGCCGACAGCCAGGCGGCACTGCAGGCCCTGCGGGACGCCTCCAGCGACCAGGACCCCGACGTGCCGCTGTGGCTGTGGGGCGTGCGCGGCGGTGCGATGCTGTCCGCGGCACTGGCCGCCGAGCTGAACACCGCACCAGACAGCACCCCAAACGGGTCGGGCAAGTTGCTGAACGTGCTGTGGTGGCAACCCATCACCCAGGGCAGACAACAGTTGCAGCAGTGGCTGCGCCTGGACACCGCCCGCCAATGGCTTGCCACCCCCGCCACGGCCGATGCCCCAAGCTCGGGCTCGGGTGCCAATGCGGCAGAGCGCCTGATGCACGAAACCGTCTCGCTGGGCGGCTACCCCATCACCCCGCGCTGGGCGGCTGAGCTGCGCGCCTTCAAGGCCCCCACGCCGGCCGGCCAAGGCCATTGGGTGTGGCTGGAATGCCAGGGCAAACCGGCCACCCCCAGCGTGGCGGCTCAACACCACGCAGCGGCCGTGGCCGACCAGGGATGGAAGGCGCAGGCCCTGGCGGTGCAGGCACCCAGCTTCTGGCTGAACCACGGCACCCAGGATGCCCCCGCCTTGCTGGCCGCCACCCTGGAGGCGATGCAAGCGCCATGAACCCACCACCACCGTCGTCGCCCAGCCGCACCGTGAGCTTTCGGCACTGGCCGGGCTGCCAGGAGCGCTGGCTGTCGTTCACAGACGGCCACTCGCCACACGATTGGCACGGCATCGCCACACTCAGCACCCCCGCCAACGGCACCCCGGCCTCGGGCCTGGGGGTGGTGATCTTGGGTGGCGGTGCTCAAAGCCGGGTGGGTGCCCATCGCCAGTTCGTGCTGCTGGCCCGGGCCTGGGCGACGCAAGGCCACGCCGTGCTCAGGTTTGATTGGCCCGGCCTGGGCGACGCCACCGGCACGGTGCAGCCCTTTGACCAACTGGCCGGGCACGCAGAGCGCGCCCTGAACCTGCTGAAGCAACACTGCCCCGAGGCCCGGCGCCTGGTGCTGTTGGGCCTGTGCGATGGGGCCTCGGTGGCACTGATGCACCAGGCCCGCCCTCAGAGCACGGCGGTGGACGGCCTGTGCCTCATCAACCCCTGGGTGCGGTCGGCGCACAGCCTGGCACGCACGCACCTGAAGCACCACTATCTCCAGCGGCTGCGCCAGGCCAGTTTCTGGCAAAAAGTGCTGAGCGGTCAGGTGGGCTGGCCTCAACTGCGCGACCTGGGCCTCAACCTGCTGCGCGCAGGCGGCCACCACGCGCCCACGCCCGCCACCTTCCAGGAACGCATGCGACAAGGCTGGTGCCGATTCCAGGGGCACAGGCTGGTGTTGATCAGCCAGCACGACACCACCGGCCAGGAATTTGAAACCAGCGTGCGACAAGACCCGGCATGGACGCCGCCCGCCCAGGCGGCCTCACTGCAATGGCAGGCCTTGCGCCATGCAGACCACACCTGCTCAACGCCAGACACCCACGACGCGCTGGAGCAGGCCGTCAGCCGCTGGCTGGCGTCGCTGGCGACTTGAGCCGGCGCAGCCAGCGGCCCGCGTGGTGACGGGCACAGGCCCACAAGCCACGGGGGTCTCGCCAGCGGAAGGCCACCAGCCCGATGCGCTCACGCCGGTGCGTCATCCAGTCGCGCTTGTAGGGCTCGTCGCCCATCAGGTAGTCCACCTCTTGAACCTGGTCCACCTCGATCACGTGCCGCATCAAGGCGGCCGTCAATACCGAACCGGCCGACCACCGGGCCGCATCCTCACGGTAAGCCAGCTTGTAGATGCAGGCCTTGCCCGCATCCACCAGCCACAGCTGGGCCGCCACCGCCACGCCCCCCACCCGCAACACCCCCAGGCGCAAACAGGCTGCGCTGGCCGCCGCGCGCATCAGCGACGGCATGAACGCCGGGTTGGGCTCGGCCGATTTCCAGCTGTCTGCATACACCGCCTCAAAGGCCTCGATGCCCCGTGCCAGCGCCAGGGGGTCCGCATCATCCCGAATGATCTCCAGTGACCAGTCGGCATCACGGTCCAGTCGCTTGCGGGCCCGGTCCACCGTGTGACGCAACTTGGATGGGCGGGCCTGCCAGTAATGATCAAAGTCACGCCACGGCGCACGCGGCAGGTACCAGTTGCCATGACTGAAATAGGTGTCGGTCACATAACCCGCGCTCGCCAATCCCCTGCGCCAGGCCATCACCCAGGCATCGTCGGCGCCCATGGAGGCCATCTCGATCATCCAGGCGCCAGGCAAGCGGGCCGCCAAGCGCGCGGCCGCTGCCCAATCCACCACCGACAGATCACCACCAGTCGCCAGCACGGGGCCATACCAGCCTGCGTAGTAATTGCTCAGGGAGCGCAGGTGCCCGCGGGGGTGGGTTTGCATGCAGGGCAGGTGGGCTTGGAACTGGCCGTCCGTCGTCATCAGGTGCAGCGCATGCACGCCCACGGGTGGCCGCTCAAGCCCGCACTGCAAGAGCAACTCGAACCAAGTCTGACTCTGGAACGCTGGAGGCCAGGTCACTGCAAACCGTCGTGGCTGATCATGGGCCCTCATTGTCTCCCCAATGCCTCCCATAGAGATCGATCATGGGGCCGACGCAGGCGGCAATGCCCCGACCACCGCAGCGGCAGGGTCCGGGGCGCTCAGCGGCAACACACGGCGGGGGTGCACATACTGTCGTTGCAGCAACATCGCCTCGCTGCCCTTCACCCCCTGCGGGCGCAGCCACCCATGGCGATCCGGGTTTGCCAACCTGAAGTCGCCCCGCCATGGCGCCACCAGTTCATCCCACTCGGCATGCAGGTTGTTGCCAACGTTGACCTGAGCAGGCAACGCCCAGGTTCCCGCGCCCACCACCAGGTTGTTCCACACCAGCCCGCCTTGCAAGGCCCCTGACACCCTCAGCAGGCGACCTCCGTAGGGCAAGCCGTTGACCAAGGTGTTGTTCAACATCGTCAAACGGTTCACCGGCCACACATCGCCTTCTTCACCATAGGACACCAACAGCGAGTTCTCGGTGCTGGCCGACTGTGCCACGATCAGGCCTGTCAGCGTCACCTCGCCCCCATTCGGAAAGCTCAGTTCATAACTGGCACGCCCGCCCTCCTCGTCGGTGAAACGGCTGTAGGCAATGTGGTTCACACGCGCACGGCTTTTCAGCAGGTGGCCCACAAACGCGTGGTGAAAATAGCTCGCCTCCACCCGCAACTCGGCCAGTCGCCCCACGTACAAGGCGTGCGAGTACCCGTCGCCATGGCCCAGATAGCCAAACTCGCTGCGCTCGACGGTCACGGTCGAAGCGTGGCGCTCCGTGTCACTGGTGGTCAGGATGCCTGAATCAGCCCCCCAGAACACACAGTCCTCCACATGCAGCGTGCCACCCTCAAACCGGATACCAGCCCCGTTCTTGTCGGGTGCCCGCGCCCCGATGAGCGCCAGGTGGCTGACCCGAAACTGCCCGTTGCTCAACACCAACTGAGCCTTGCCTTCGGCCAGGCTGCGCGGGGCAT